>JAEXFI010000049.1 GCA_023400235.1 Bacillota bacterium | reverse complement strand
TATTCAAGCTCTTAGCCGTACTGGGTCCGCAGCCCACATATTTGCCTTTTTTATCATATAGCTCCTGCTTGTCAAGCTTCATATAACCTGTCTGGAAGTTAATTAGTGATTCCCTGGTTACGTCCCCCAAATATTCGCTGGCCTTATCCCCGCTTCTTCCTGTCCAGTAATTCATACTCATCAAAACCTGCTGTATTCTCCTTACATTTTCACTGGTTTCGCCATATGCTGCCGGTATTATCTCAGCTTTTTCTGCCGTCTCCTGTTTTTTAGTATTATGAAGTGCCCTCCCCTCTTCCTGTGTTGTAACTCTCTGTATAACAGTTCCTTTTGTACCTGGAGCTTTTACTCCGTTTGTTTGTTCAATATGTAATATTCTGTCCTCCGTGTTATTCTCCGCTTTTTTACCCATTTTGTCGGCTTCTTTTTCCAAATGCTCATCCGCGTTCACAGCAAGACCGGATTTAAGCTGAAATTCCGCAGATACTATTCCCTGCTTCTGCTGTACCGCATGCCAGCCCTCATGAGGAAGATACCTTTCCTGACCTGGGGCTGTGTGAATATCATTCCCCTTTGTATATGCCAGTGCTCCAACCTGCTGTGGTTTATCGGAGTTCTGGTGTACTTTTACATCTGACAGCTCAACACCTGACAGTTTCTCAAGCCCTGCTCTCAAATTATCCGGCAGGCCCGAGCCTGGAGCAGCAGGCTTACTTTCAAGCTTTGGTTTCTCTAGCAAGGGATGGTTCATGCCTTGAAGCTTTCTTTGCTGCTTACGTTTCTTTCCCTCTTGCCTTAATATTGTTGCCTGATGAAAACCTACAACAGATTGCAAAAACAGAAACTCTTCGGTTGTTAAGGCATCAGGATCATTAAGCAGTATCGTCATCAATATATTGTGATCCGTTATCCTTACATTTTTCTTCTTTACGTCAGGCTTATTTTGAACAGGCTTGTTTGTCTTGCCTAAAGTCGGCTCCGGCTTTTTTACCAGCAGCTTTTCCATCATGGTTAACTCACTCCCCAAATTCGTATAGCTTCTGTTATATTAAGTAAATTTTGGGAGTGGTTTAACAGCCAAATGTTTTTATATTTTAATGGTGAGCTTTTATTTCAGACGTCGCTCCTACGTGAGGGGCGACATTGTTGCTGGTCAAATGGGTACCATGCCTATTATTTCAATCCACGCTCCTACGGGAGGAGCGACGCATAGCGGTTCGGCTACCGCCACCAAGTAGTCATTGTTTCAATCCACGCTCCTACGGGAGGAGCGACACAAAATGAGTATGGGCTTTGGAGTGCGTGGGCAGTTTCAATCCACGCTCCTACGAGAGGAGCGACACGAGTTTTGGTATATCAACCAGGCAAAAATGAGTATTTCAATCCACGCTCCTACGAGAGGAGCGACTCGACCAACAGGAGTGTTGGAGACAACAGACGTATTTCAATCCACGCTCCTACGAGAGGAGCGACTCAGAAAACCGCCTGGGTTGATGTACCTGACGGATTTCAATCCACGCTCCTACGAGAGGAGCGACAATTATATTTTCGCCGCCCGTGTCATTGGACACCTGATTTCAATCCACGCTCCTACGAGAGGAGCGACCATAAGCGATAACTTAAGATTCTACCGAATCCAAAATTTCAATCCACGCTCCTACGAGAGGAGCGACATTATTTATCCAACCATTTAACTTAAACAAAACTGATTTCAATCCACGCTCCTACGAGAGGAGCGACCAATCAATAGTATAGAATATTATGTAAACAGTATTATTTCAATCCACGCTCCTACGAGAGGAGCGATAAGACAGACATAGTAAAGATACTCCAAGACGTAATATTTCAATCCACGCTCCTACGAGAGGAGCGACCATAATAAACCCGATACTCACGCCGGGCCTTATATTTCAATCCACGCTCCTACGAGAGGAGCGACTTTGAAAATTATTAGCATTTACATGATATGAACCAATTTCAATCCACGCTCCTACGAGAGGAGCGACATGCGGAGTATAATGCAGATACCGTATATCATACATTTCAATCCACGCTCCTACGAGAGGAGCGACTGGTTAAGGGCTGACCAAGAGAAGCAACAACTTGGATTTCAATCCACGCTCCTACGAGAGGAGCGACGTCATATTTGGGAACACAGGAGTGGAGTACAAAATTTCAATCCACGCTCCTACGAGAGGAGCGACAAGGCTATTTACTTGATCTCCTAAATGCTCATAATATTTCAATCCACGCTCCTACGAGAGGAGCGACGTAGGCATGAGCCAAATATATAACAAAGTTATAAGATTTCAATCCACGCTCCTACGAGAGGAGCGACCGTTTACAGTTTCAATAACACTCCTGTTTTTATTATTTCAATCCACGCTCCTACGAGAGGAGCGACCTGGGATAAGGATAGAGAGATTAAACGACATAAGCATTTCAATCCACGCTCCTACGAGAGGAGCGACCAAATCAATATTTGCCGGGCGCAAGGTATTAAACAATTTCAATCCACGCTCCTACGAGAGGAGCGACTTACGTCACAGGAGCTGATGTTGCAGAGGGACTTATTTCAATCCACGCTCCTACGAGAGGAGCGACAAACGACATGTTCGACTCAAAAATCAATAAACTATTTCAATCCACGCTCCTACGAGAGGAGCGACTATCCAATAAAAATGTTTCTTGAACAACAGGAAATTTCAATCCACGCTCCTACGAGAGGAGCGACATATCCCAATGCCAACGGTTAAAGCTAAAAGGCCAATTTCAATCCACGCTCCTACGAGAGGAGCGACCAGATCCATATTATTATGCGGTTTACTGTAAAGGTATTTCAATCCACGCTCCTACGAGAGGAGCGACCACTGATTTTGTGTATTACAACGGTGCTACAACAGATTTCAATCCACGCTCCTACGAGAGGAGCGACTGGGACCAATGTAGGGTTTCCAAAGGCAATAATGCATTTCAATCCACGCTCCTACGAGAGGAGCGACGCAGTTTCCCGAAGTCAACTACATACCTGAAGAAATTTCAATCCACGCTCCTACGAGAGGAGCGACGTCTTATATAGAGCCTGTTTATGACAGCCAAGGGATTTCAATCCACGCTCCTACGAGAGGAGCGACTAATCATAGGTATGCTTAAAGATATAATTTTAACTATTTCAATCCACGCTCCTACGAGAGGAGCGACAGCAAAACCACACAAAAAGTATCAATTCAAACTGTATAAACTATACAATTTTTTATTAAATACTTTAGTTTATTATAAAACAAAAATTGAAAAAACTACAAATACCATAAAATGTATCCAAAAACCAGGTGCGAATGTCCCAGTATTTTAATGTTCACTTGACATTCGCACTTGATTTACAGCGTACCTTCTAAATCAAAAAATCATTAATGTTAAATTAATTCTATCTTTACAAGGCCATGGGGCAGCATGGTTTCACGGTCCAGAAACACCGCACCGGCAATTTCCTCTCGAGATGTATCAATCTTCATTGAATGCAGCAACCCCTTATAGCCTCCAAGCAAAAATAAATCGTTGGAATCCTGTAACGAAGACAGCTTTTCAAAAGCCTTATTGATATCATGCAGGAGTTCGTTTTCATACTTACCTTCTTTTAATTCACGAAGATATGCCAGCATTTGATTCTGTCTTACTCTTGTTGATTCGTTTGCCTCTCTTAGGACAGCTTCTGCCGCCGCCCTGTCCTTAAAGTATAATTCTCCGGTCAATTCCACGTTGTACTTTAGCATCTCAACGCCGACATTTTCAAAGAACACATCAAAGAAAGCGGTTTTCTGTTCAGACTTCAGATACTGTGCCTTGTATAGGTTGCGCAAAACAATACAGTAGTTGTATACCGGAACATCATCTGCCATAAAGTCAGCAGAGCCTCCACGGCACAATGCTCCCTTAATAGAGCTGCCGGGCAGATAATACTCCGTAGCTTCTGGCGAATATTCTTTATATTCTCCATACTGGTAAAACGGGTATATGACTTTGAGCTTGCTTTTTTTCAGGTAATCTGTATCCAGCGTTATCTGCTCTGGAGAAAACTCTTCTAATGTCTGATAAAAGCCTTTACTCGCACGCGGCGATACAATAAGGCTTGACTGTGTAACAAGCTTATAATTAATTTTTTCCATGCTCACACCTGCCTCTCCTGCAACAATACCGGATACAAAAAGGCATTGCCGAATACGATATCCCTTTTTTCATTATAAGGAGATTTTACCGACTTTCCTGCCCCGGCTGCGCCTCTAAGCGTGGATATTATACTGCCTTCCGCAATAAAGCTGATAAAGTACCCTGTTAAATCTTTGTCCCAACCTCCGGCCATTTGAAAGGGACGCCGCTCCGACGTAAACAATTTCAATGTGGAGGACGCAAAATTAATTTCATCCGGCAGCAGCATTCCCATGTTAAGAAAATACTTAGTTTCTATGTGGCTGAAATCCTGTGCTGTAATTCCCACAAGCTCAAAAATATTCAGCCCCTGCGACGCCCTCTTTCCCAGCATTACAATTTGTCTTGCCGTTGTAGCCTCGTTCAGCATCACCAGTAAATCCGCGCAGATGCCGCTGTCATCCGTTTGCAGATAGAAGCAGAATGTATCCACAGGCTTTTGCTGCTCATAGCCGTTTTTATCCGTGCTTATCTCCATCAAATTAATTGTAGGCACTGAATAAAGCTTGCTCTCAAGCCCCGCAATATCGTAGCGGACACTTTCAATAGACGCCCGTGGCTGTTGCCGGATTTGCTGCTTTACATAAGGAAAAACCGTATCACAGCTCTGTTGCCCATCCAGAATATGTACAAGATTCTCAGGCCGGATATAGCTTCTTCTTTTAATTTCTGCACGCTTTTCCTTCACTGGAATGTTCTTACAATTTATCTCTGATAATTTGTCAATTATATAATCCTGCGGTGTTGGCAAATAGCCCTCCGGTATCATGTTGGACAGAGCAATGTGTATTTTTTTGTCAAGAACAGCTTTTGTAAGCATAGACGCATTTTCCCGCCCATATTTTTCAGAAAACATATAGACCAGTGTACCAAACAATTTTTGAGAATCCGGGAGCTGTGTCAAAGACCCACCTGCCACCAGCCGGATTTTATATTCCCTCATATTTTCAGCCCCTCACCGTCATTTTCAATTGTCACTTCGATTTTCCCATACCCTCGGCTTTTAGAGTTCCCCAGGCGGTAAATCCCTTTGTTGAATTTCATCAGATTATAAATGATATAGCGTTCACATAGTCCCATATCATTTTCAAAGAGTGTATCCATCTTGTATAACCGTATTTCACCTTCAAAGACAAGCCCGCAGCGCGCAGTCTTATATGTACGGGGATTTGAAACCGGAGTCTCTCCGCTGTCATCTATAGAATTCTTCATATCAATAGAAAAATATTTGTCTTCTTTGCGGGATTCACTGCATAAGAGAAAATCGCTGAAAAGCAATTTGGGGGTGTGGTTAAAACCTTTAATACCAAAGATATATTCATGCGGTAGTGTATTAGCCTCGTCATCATATCTTTTTTGAAGCCTGTTCAAAGCCTCGTTAATATCTATTTGCGATTTCCCTTCCTCATGCATGAGCTCTTGAATGTGTTTCCGGCTGGCCTCTCTGTCCTGTTCCAGATATGCGGCATATAATTTTGAAACTCTCTGCTGCATATCGCAGCTGTCCTCATGCACAATAGCACGCAGCGCACCCTTTAATGAAGAGCCCGGAATGCAGGGAAAGCCCTCCTGATCCAAAGCCGTCTGCTGATCTATTCCCCCAATCTCAAAGGGCAGCGGCATACCGCCGATAAAAAGATTGGAAAGCGTTTTAATTTTGAGCTTAATTGCGTTTTGCATGCTTGTAAACCCCTTTCTTTGTACTGGACACCTTTGTTTTTTTGCTGATTATCTTATACTTGATGACCATTTCATTGTATTGGTAGAACAGCATCAGAGAATCAACAAAATCCTGATTCCATTCAGTTCTTTTTTTCTTTACCTCTCTATCAAATCCTTCTTTGTCAAAAGGCATACGGTAAACTGGCTTTTCATCTGAGTCGCTTGATTTGTCGGTACAACTGTCCTCCATACCTTTGCTGCCTGAATACAGAGAAAGCATTTCAGCCACTTTATCAACAGGTATTTTCTTGGTATCACGCAGCTTGAAGAACATTGATTTTTCGATACGGACTGTCCGATAATACTGTATTTTAACACCTTTCCTTCTGTTCCTATTATCCTTGTCCGCCAGCAGTGTAAATGTGTCCGACTCGATAAAAAAGTCCCTAAGCCTGTTCTTTCGCAAATTATCATACAGATATGGAGGAATTTTTGTAAGTAAGATTTTTTTAGCATTATCTATGCTTTCACTTGTTAAATTTCCATCTGCCTTAATGCTTTTTGAGATCTTAAAACGGGTACCGGAGAATAACAGCATTAATCGAAGATAGGTTTCCAGCCGCCGCTTTGTTTCATTGCACACAATGATTTCATAGCCTTTCCCTTGTTTCTCGTTTTTCTCTTTTTTCTTTTTGATACAGAGCTGCCGCAATATACCGGCATTGAGCAGCAGCTCCAGCTCCCTGCACCACGGAATGGAGCTGTCAAGGTGCTTTGGGAGAAGATGATACAAAACATTAATGATATATTTTGTATCGTCACTGCAATCTTCTTTATCGGTCAGCTTTTCCAAAAGCGAGTAAAAAAAGCCGGGAGTGCCAAGAAATTTATTGCATTCATTATTACCCTTTATATAAAGCAGTGTTCTCACATCATTTGTAAAAAAGCTCCATACAGGCACAGAATTAATCTCACAGTTGAGGTCTGATCTTTCGGTGTCTTTATTATCTTTTATTTCCTTTTTATGTTCTTTAAAATTATTATAATCAATATCAAGAAATGTCATTGCTCCGATTGATATTTTCGCTCCGAGGAATTTTTTCAGGTTTTCAGGGCAATCAGCCTGCTTTGCGTGTTTAAGCTGCTCTTCCACCATTTCGAGATAATAGCGTATTGGCTGCCTGTTGAAGGTAAGCTCAACTCCGATGCTCATCGACAGCGTATATGACTCATCCACACGGGAAAGCTGACCATTAATGCTTTCCAGCATTTTACGGCATACATCTATGCCCTTTAGCATGTCTGCTGCAAACACGGCGAAAAAAATATCGTCCCCTGCGATATAAAACGGGAAAAGCCAGTGTTCCCGGTCATCAGCACACACCTCGGCAGCAGCCCTGTGCAAGCTCTGCAAAGATACGCTGTCATAGAGTATTTTGCTTACTTTACTGTATTCATCATAGCTGCTGATATTTTTAAAGGTATCTCCCATGCCGTCCAAATCTGCCTTAATTACTGCAATACGGAAGTGATTTTTATTCTCCGCTTCCTCCTGGCGAAACAGAGCATTTATATCATTTGCAAACATGGTGTAAGCCTCTTTATTTTGGGTGAACGGCTCGTCCGGCTTTTCCGCCTTGCAAAAGGAAAACAGCTTCTCCCTGTTTCTTTCTATTATTTCATTAAAAGGCTTGTATTGCTTAAGGAGTTTTTTTGCCCTCTGAATCGCATTTATCTCATCATACCCATCAGCGTTAAAATGCACATACCGCAATAGCTTTTGTCCGTTGGAATTTTTATAATAATCCACAAACAGCCTGTTGAGCCTATTGATGATATCCTCCTCAGGCAATATACAGGTAAAGATATATACCCCGGAGCAATATAGCAGCCTTTGTGCTTCACTCCCGAAAAAGGCTTTTTCTATCATATCAAAAAAATTGCCGGATATCTCCCGGGAGGAATTCATAATGCTTTTCAGGGTACCGTCCTCAGTCTGCTTTTCCTGCACATGTGCATTAATTGCAACGGTCAGGTAAGATTGCACCTTATCAATGGAAAGTGCGACAATATATTTATTCATCGTAGGGGTTACAATCCTTTCCGAATTTGTTGAACATCTCTGCGTATGCCTTATGAGGAAACAGTATGGGATTATTGATAAGCATGAGAAGCTGGTTTAACTGCAAATTCAAGGTCAGGAGTGCTACCTGAACTGCCCCGTTTTCCCCCTTGCAATTGACCTGGTATTCCTCCAGCTTGATACCGCTTATATTGCTTCCCTTTTCTTTATTATCTGACCGGCATACCTCATGATTTAGCTCAAGATACCATTGCTGAAGATTCTCTTTTTCTTTATCAATTTCAATAGTCAACCTCTGTTCCTTTTCGTCCGCCCGGACAACAATATCAAACAGCTTATCCCCCGAATTAAGTCTTTCATTTGCATTACCCTCATTCAGACAACATAAAATACGCAGCGGACGAGTCGCGGTTTGAGTTAGTCTTGTGTCTTTTTGTTTTTCCTCTCCAACAATGATTTCATAAATGGTTCTTGTATAGGATTTGCACGAGGTCTTCAATGCCGCTATGCTTTCAGCCCAATTTTTTAACTTTTCCTTATTAGGCGATGTGCTTTTGCATTCTACGGCGACCGCCACCGCTTCAATAGGAAGAAACTTTAATCTGCCATAACGGAATATGTAAGGGGTATATGTCTCATCAAAAATAGCCAAATCAACCTCATTTGATACCCTGCCATAAGAATCAATGATAAACACAGATTGCTCAATGACAAATTTCTTTGGAACAATTTGTTCAAACATCCCCCTCCATATGTCTTCCCGGAAGCCTCCGATAGTTGCGCCATGGCTGGTCTTGAAATAAAGCTGGTTTACAAGTGCCTTTTCGTTCTGGACGTAATTTCCGAGGATATTACAGATAGTTTTGCCGTCTTGCATTTGAAGCTCCCTGCTGTCACCCATTCTCTTCCCTTCCTTTCTTATATATTGTTTTTTTAATCAAGCACTTTGATAAGTAATTATATGAATTCCACCTCTATCCTCCCCATGCCGAAGGTTGTATTGCGCCCCATATGCAATATTTGAGCGGCGTACAGCCATGGTACGAAGGGTGTTAATTCACCTTCAAACTGGATGCTGCCCAGCAAACCGCTGAAATCCATCTTTTCTCCCAGCCTGTTGGAGTATCGCTTCATATTTTTTAACTCCAGATGCTTCTGAATAACTGAGACTTCCGCCGAAAGTATTTGTATACGCTCTGCCTCCGCTCGGTCTACCCAGCCTCCATACCTCGCCGCAACCGCCTCAAGCCGGTTTGTGATATTGCGGATAATGGTCTGGAAATCAATGTCCTCCAGCAAAGCACCATTCCGGCGTATCCTAAGCGGAGTATGTGCGTACATGGTCAATTTCCTGATATAGGGCAAACTCCTGTATGGTAAAGCTGCACTTCGAGCCGCAATTGCATTAAAAAAACCCTCTCGCCAGATAACACGCTGATCCAGGCTATGAGTTACTTTTTTAAGCTCAAACGGATATCTTGACGCACCCAGTTCAAGTGTTTGCATACCATGCAGTGCATTGATTAATGGCTGAACATACCGTTCTGCATCACCCAACAGATAAATGTCAAAGCTCAGCTCTTCACCTGTATGGTAAGGAGCATCGCTGATTGCAGGCGGAACAATCACATATGGATTTACAATATCCTGCCCGTTGTCATTAAGTACACGGTTATTATAAAGGTAGTTGAATGCGGCAGCATCCTGATGCAACGCCTGTCCCACGGCTCCGCGAAGGGCAGACCCGAGATAGGACGGCAACTTAGCTGTTCCCATTGATACCAGCGTAATCTTAACTGGCAAATACCGTAGAAAAAAGGCGGTTTGTTGTTCCATTTTTATTCTCCTAACCTGATTGAGATTACTTTTTTGATTACTGCCTTACACTAACTCAATTATAGAATAATATGGCATATGAAATTTATTAAATATTTTACACGATACTGCTATATACTACAATTATCCTCTATCATGGGAATATTTTCAATAAATTTGTGGTATATGGTACAAGGAGCGACATGGGGTAACTTCAAAAAGCAGTTCAAAAACAGAATTTCAATCCACGCTCCTACGCAAGGAGCGACCCACTATTTTTTCAGTTACTGCAGCCAAAACAGTATTTCAATCCACGCTCCTACAAGAGGAGCGACTTTAATCATCTCCTATTTACCGTAATTTTTTCTATTTCAATCCACGCTCCTACAAGAGGAGCGACCAGTTAAGAAGTCAAGCCGGAAGCAATCATATCAATTTCAATCCACGCTCCTACAAGAGGAGCGACCCTGTACGAAGTGATAGAAGAAGGGTTGTTGGAATTACAATCCACGCTCCTACAAGAGGAGCGACCCGTTTTTTGTCCTGCATTTGTTGGACGGATACCAATTTCAATCCACGCTCCTACAAGAGGAGCGACGATAAAAGCCGCGATTGAAGCCGCAAAACAGGCTGATTTCAATCCACGCTCCTACAAGAGGAGCGACTTTATGTCTTTCTTCTCTTTAAATAGTTTTGAAGCATTTCAATCCACGCTCCTACAAGAGGAGCGACAATGTCCTCCTGTTTGTAAAATCATACCATAAATAATTTCAATCCACGCTCCTACAAGAGGAGCGACCCATTCGGGTATTGCACATGGAGCTCTATTCTTATTTCAATCCACGCTCCTACAAGAGGAGCGACCCTCCAAGCATTCCAAAAAGTCTCACTGTTAAAATTTCAATCCACGCTCCTACAAGAGGAGCGACAAGTGCAGCAACAAATAAGACTAGCCGCCATCCTTATTTCAATCCACGCTCCTACAAGAGGAGCGACTTACCAAATCTTTTAATAATGTTCATCCCTGACAGAATTTCAATCCACGCTCCTACAAGAGGAGCGACGCTGCCAGGGACCTGTTGTGTATCGGAGAATTTATTTCAATCCACGCTCCTACAAGAGGAGCGACTGTGATGAAAAAGGTTTACGTTGATGTGCTGGCTATTTCAATCCACGCTCCTACAAGAGGAGCGACTTTTTGGTATTATTGCACTAACGCCTCCACCAGCGATTTCAATCCACGCTCCTACAAGAGGAGCGACACAAAGTATTTGCCTACAAACTCCGCTACCTTGCCATTTCAATCCACGCTCCTACAAGAGGAGCGACCTTTAAAATTCCCCCCTACAATAGCAGATGTAAAAATTTCAATCCACGCTCCTACAAGAGGAGCGACATTGGTACAACTCCCAATTTATAACGGTTATAAGAATTTCAATCCACGCTCCTACAAGAGGAGCGACTGCCGAGAAAATGACAGATAAGCAGATTGACGAAATTTCAATCCACGCTCCTACAAGAGGAGCGACTGGCAAAAGAAGGACGAATAAATTTTAGAGCATCGATTTCAATCCACGCTCCTACAAGAGGAGCGACAGTCCAAGGGAGTTTGGGAAGCGAACTGGCAGCTATTTCAATCCACGCTCCTACAAGAGGAGCGACAAAAAGGCCCACGAAATGGCAAAAGCAATCAAAGCCATTTCAATCCACGCTCCTACAAGAGGAGCGACAGCAAAAGTAAACAAAAACCGCTTATCTTTATTGTATAAAATATATAATAACAAAGCGGTTTTCAATTGCTTTTACATACTACTAATATAAATTATTCAATAATCTCATAAAAAGCATGTCCAAAATCTGGTGCGAATGTACCGGGTTTTTAATGTTCACTTCACATTCGCACTAAATTATCAGAGTACCCTCCACATTATAGGATTCCTTTGCACCTACATGCTCAACCTTATTCTGATAGTTGTTTCCCAGATAATAAAATCTCAGGCTGTCCTTATCCTTGTCTATAATTTTTTCCAGCTTATTCTTTACTTCCCTGCATTTGGCTGCATCCATAACACATTCAAAAACGGAATTCTGAACTCGTTGTCCATAGTTGACACATTGCTTTGCCACCTGCCGAAGCCTTTTTCTTCCGGCTTCGGTTTCAGTATTCACATCATATGTAATAAGCACCAGCATAAAAATCACCTACTTCCATAAGAACGGAGGATATTCATCCAAATCCCCCCGTATAAATCTGGCCAGAAGCATTGCCTGAGAATAAGGCACCAGCCCCCATTCCAGCTTCTCCTGCAAAAAAGGATGTGTTATTCTTTCCTGCTTTCTGCTCTGCCAGGCCTGCAGGATTAATTTTCTGGTATCGTCGCTCATTAAGACCGCACCATCCTCCTTTTGAGTAAACCCACCTGAATTGACCACCCTTTTATTTATAAGCGAAAGCACAAACCTGTCTGCAAAAATACACCTGAGTTCCTCCATTAAATCCAGGGCCAGAGATATTCTTCCCGGCCTGTCCCTGTGCATGAAGCCCACATATGGGTCAAGACCCACAGTTTCCAGGGCCGCAGCAGTATCATGGGCCAGAAGGGTATATACAAAGGACAGCATGGCATTCACATTATCCAGAGGAGGACGCTTATTTCTTCCGTGGAAGAAAAAGCTTTCCTTTTGCTGAAGTATCAGATGGTCAAAGGCATTAAAATACTGTGTTGCCGCCTCTCCTTCAAAGCCCCGCAGCTCATCAAGGCTTTCACTCCCCAAAACAAAGCCCAGGGAATTGGCCAGCCCAGTCGATACCCTTTTCAGCTTCTCCGTATCAAGTCTGTCAGGATAATCTCTTGTTGCACGTTCTATAACCCATCTGCCGTTGTAAACCTTGCCGAAAATAAAGTTTCTGGCTATTTTCGTGCTCTCTGCCATACTATCGGACAATCTGTACTGAGTCTTCCTTAAAGTTACATTTCCCCTGACCTCTCCAACGATTCGCGACAAAAATTTACCGCTTTGGGTCATAAAGCTAAGTGAAATATTGCGCTTTGCGCATGCGCCCATCAAAGCCGGACTTGCACCGGTATAGCCAAAAGAGATGATACTTTCCAGATTGTGCAGAGGAAGGCGTGCAGCTTCAATATCACCCTTCAGTACAACCAGGTTTTCCCCGTCCAGCGACAGGTAGCTGTCCGGAGAGGTTATGTAAACAGTATTTAGCAGTTTTCTCATATATCTACCTCTCTATGGCTGTCTTTAATATATTTCGATACCGAGGGCTGCCTGCACAGCCTTGGCATACAGATATCTGCCAAGGAACATGCCTTGCAGCTCTTGGAGGGCTTTACCACAGGGGTATATCTCCTATTGTACATATCATGCATTTCCTTTAGTGTGTCTCTTACTCGCCGGCGCAAATCGCCATCCAGAATGACCTTTAACCTGTGCTTCGTTTCGCCGTAGAACATATATGCTTCCTTTATATCACATAAAAGCATTTCCTCCAGGCACATTGCCTGTCCGCACAATTGCAGCACATCTGCTTCATTTTCCTTTGGCTTTCCCCTCTTATACTCTATTGGAACCGGTTTGTGCAAGCCTTCCCTGCCAAATATGCTAACGCCATCCTCGCATTTGTGCAGCTCAACAATATCACATACTCCGCTGACTCCCAGTGTTCTTGAGAAAACAGCCATACCCCTTGAAATGATTATGTCTCCTCTTTTTTCTGAGAAGCCGTCGTCATGTGCCCTTTCATGAAGTATGTTGCCCTCAACCGTCCGCAGATTTTCCTGCCACTGCTGCTCGATATGTATCAGCGCCCACTGCCTCCTGCAAAAGGCAAAGTGCTGAATACCGGATAAAAGCAGGAAGTCCTCTTCGTTATATTCCATCATATTTTTCTTATAAGCTCAACTCCTTCAGGAATAGCCTTCTCATCAATATTTACAATATAATCACTAAAGCCTCTTGGAGGATTGCTCTCATCCTTTCTAGACGCCGAAACAGTTTCGAAGAGCTTATATGCAGGGCAATTTCCAAATTCGCTGTCATGCTTGAAAACAATCAAATCTCTGACAGCCATATTTCCTCTTGCTGCCGAATGCTCATGCTCAAACATATTTATTACAGCATCCCAGAATAAGTCTAAATCTTCTTCACTGAATCCTGTTGTCTTTTTTGCCAAATTTGAGGATATATATCCATCAACCCTGTATAGAGCATATGGTATTATGTACTTTCTTCCCATTTCAGTTTCTTTCTTAGCGCCATCCTTCTCTGTAGTCGCAACAACTCGTGTAATTGCTATTTCCTGCTGTACCACCCGATCAACGCTCCTTGCAAAACCTATTTGAACAGGTCCCCTGACCTGCCCGCAATTCAGTTTTGCTTTAACGAAGGTAGTCATTACTGCGCCAAAGGTTCTGATGTCAAAGAAATTTTTACACATAAAATCCCTTATCTTCACATCAATTTCTTCCTTCCTGGTCTGGGCTTCTTTTTCATCGGATACGCCTATGTATGTAAAGGCTTCCCTATCACTTCTTTCCAAAGGGACCCCATCCTTTATGTATATCCTGTAGCCTGTACAGTCTTCTTTAACGGTTTCAATGTAGTTTCTTATTTTTCTTTTCAAGCACACATCAGTTACTATTCCATAGCCGGTTTCAGGATCAATTCTTGGCATGTTTCCCGCATCCGGGTCGCCATTGGGGTTGCCGTTTTTTACCTCGAATAAAACTGTGAATTCATACCTGTTTTTAATAATTTCACTCATTTTCAATTCTCCTTTTGATTATTTTTCTTATAAAGTGCATTTTTTTGATGATAGTATCCTAAAACGAAAACTCCCTGCTCTTCAAGTGACAGATGTGCGGGAATCGGATTATTCTCAATATCCAGCATATCTAAAATACCGGAAATTTTTATATCGTTGGCTTTACCATATTCAGCCTTAGATATATGATGCTGCGAGAGGCGCAATAAAATAGGAAAAACGCTTGCGGGCGTTGCGCAGGCTGATGTAAAATATTTGTCTTTGATTGTTGCTTTTAATTGCCCGTCACTGGCATCCTGCTGAGCTTTCTCCAAAACAGCAAAAAGTCTTCCTAGCACATACGCCCTGTTATTACTTTGCTCATTTAATGACACTGTCAAAACCTCCTTATATTTGTTTGAATTTCTTAAAAGATATGCTTTAATTATTGCTGCCTTGTGATGGTTAATTGAATGTTCCGCGCGAATTCTGACCATTACAGAATTGAATAATGCTGCGGGGTAGGGTGAGCCCGTCAAAATCGCTCTGAGCACAGCTCCTGAAAGTATCGGGGATGCAGCTTTATCATTTGCTTTAGGAGAAACAGTTTCATTCAATAACCTCCACAATGAAAATAAATCCTGTTCATCCTGAAACTGCTTTTCCATACACAAATCTTCATAATGTCTGGCTATTTTCTCGATGAAGCCTCCAAAGCTGTCCATAATAAAAAATCGTATGGACAACCTGGCGGCATTTGGCGCAAGACCTAAAATATAAAATCTTACATTCTTGTCAAAACCGCTTGAATAATCACCTATGGCTGCTACATTGGATATTTTTTCAAAAATTGATTTTACTGCTGCCGCCGCACCCTTATCTCTTTCAAACTTGGAATTAGCATCGTCTTTAATCTCATCAGGGTCAATAAACATAGCTGCAAAGTCCTGATAATATCTCTTTGGACTTTCTGCCCAAAAGACCACGGTGGTATCTCCCAGATATTGCTTATATGCGTTATCAGAAAGCATACTGTTTAAAACCGTGGTATAGGCAAACGTGGCATATTCACTTACAGGGGCATTCAGCCCTTGTTCTTTTTCCCTGCCATAGGACTCATAGGCTCTATCATTAAAGGATACTATTGAGGCTCCTACGCTTTGAGCCCCTCTGACACCCTTGATATTGGGGTGAAGTCTTGCTACATTTGCATTTTCACTGCTATCCAGACACTGCATTCTTTTAGAGCCTTCGGAATTATTCTTGTATTCTTCCCATGCTTTTAAAATGAGCTTATTCTGGTGAACATATCCCCTTCCGTCAAGTCTGAATACAATATTTGCCCCAGTATAAAGGTCTTCCAAATAGTCCTTTAATTCAACATGACTTGGGGCGTTATCAATATCCCATTTATTAATAAAATTCAAAAGAGACTTTGCTTCGGCGCACTCAACATTTTTAAGAATCTTGTTATGCAATTCTTTAAAGGCTTCAAAGCAATTTCTAGTCCTTTCCGGCTTGCCATTGTTATCTATTCCAAGAATGTAACTGGAATTTTCACATAAAAAGTTGGATTTGATGCCAACAGTCTTTTTCTCCTGTTCAGGTACTATCATTCTCTGCGACACCATCTTCTTCCCGTTTTCACCAGGTACTTTCAAAGGTATTACACCCAGAAGTTCTCCACCTATAGAGATATTCAAAGCATAGGATACGCCGGTTTTGCTATATCCAAGCCTGGGTATATCACTATTTTCATCCTCTGCCAAAATCTCATAGTATTTCACCAACGATTGTAAAATCAATTTATCACCCCACTTTTTCTATGTCTTTCAAATCAATTACACCATTTATCATTTTTGCTCTGAAAAAAACCGGTAAAATATTTTCGGTATCGCTAAAATCCAGGTCATACAGCATAAAGCCCAGGTCCAGCTCTCCTAAACAACTGGGTTTAACCGCCTCTTCAATGAGTTTAAAATTTGCTGGAAACTCCCTGCAACCAAAACATGGAGTGTGGTAGCACTGTCCCGCTCTCATTCTCCGCAGCGCAATATTATAGTGCTTTTCAACAGTATCTGTTTCTCCCGCCTTGCCGGTAAGCTCAAAATGGGCTTCTATAACATAGCGAACATCCTTTAAAACCAGGGCAGCCCTTTGCTGCCTCAGTTCATTGGTATTAATAAAATCAACAGTCCTGGTGCCTTCCATAAGTGACTTTGCGTTCAACTTTGATATTTTTCCGCTCACCTCATTTCTTCTGATATTGGTAAATTGTACTTTGTTGTAGACATGAATTCTGTCGATAACCCATTTTATAGCTGGCTTCCAGTAAATTGCTTCAATAAGTCCCCTTGCAGCAGATGGAGTAATCACATCATAGCTTACACGTTCAACCTTCATTTCAGGTCTGGTGAATAATGCATAATCACCCCAAACCTCCAATTTGATTCCAAAGCCCATTTTTCATCCTCCTTTAAATAGTTCTTTAAATATAAATTCCTATACCGGTTTCTTCTGTTATCTTTAGTCCTGTATTTTCATCATATAAATCCTTGAATAAATCTTTTTTCAAAATAGCACTTTCTTTACTGGTAATTCCGCCATTGGAAATAAACTCAAAGGCACCCATGCCAAACAGACTTTTAAACTCATTCTCGTATATGCCCACTGTATACGGCTGAAGTGAACGTAAAATACCTGATTTATAGTCTGAATATCTTAATTTTTCAATAAGCTCACACGCCTTTTCATCATATGGTATTATTACAGGCACTGTAGTATTTTCAATCAGTTTGAAATCACGTGCTATATCTTCAAAACAAAAATTGAAGTTAATAGCATCACGTTCCAACCTGTCTGTTATTTTTTTTACATCTATTCCTTCTTCCCCGGTTAATTCATACAACTCATTGAAATATGCTTCTATTGCTCTCGATGAACTTATATCCTCAAAATTGCGTATTATGCTTTCTGCAGCTCCAATAGGACGTTTGAATGCTTCTGGCTGGTGCTGAACAAATTCATTTTCAGGTATAAAAACATGCACTTTCCCTTTAACCAGCCTGCCATCCACTTTAAGCCTTCCTTCCCTGTTGCATCTTCCGGCAGCTTGAATGATACCATCCAAACCGGACATGGCCCTGAATACAGTTGGAAAATCAACGTCCACACCCGCCTCAATCAGTCTGGTCGAACAAACCCGGCAAGGCAGCTTGTCTTCTAATCTTTGCCTTATTTCCCGTACAACTTCTTTTCTGTGGACGGGACACATAAGAGTAGACAGATGGAAGGAGCCTTCTTTTTTCAGCATGGAAAATACCTTTAATGCATGCTTTCTTGTATTAACAATACAAAGCACCTGCTCCAGCTTATTCAATTCTTGTGCAAGGGCAGTACTTTCAATTACATCGCGTTTAATTATTTCAGTTCTCTTAAAAACATCATAAAGTACAGAATGGTTTTCACATATGTCTACTGGTTTTAAATCCTTAAAAAATTTCTCAAAAGGAGGTTGAGTGGCACTGCACATGACAACTGTGGAATTGAAATTTTGAACCAATTGCTTAATAGCCTCTATACATGGCTTTAAATAATCTATTGAAAACATCTGAACTTCATCAAAAATAATAATGCTGTTGGCTATGTTATGAAGCTTACGGCAGCGGGAGGGCTTACGAGCAAACAAAGATTCAAAAAACTGTACATTTGTGGTAACAACAAAAGGCATGTCCCAATTTTCAGAGCTCAGCTTCAGTTTGTTTTTTATCTTGTCCTCGTCATCGTCAAAATCAAAATTTGAGTGATGTTCAAGTACATTCTCATCACCAAATATATTCTTGAACTCCCTAGCTGTCTGCTCAATTATGCTTGTATATGGAATTACATAAATTATTCGCTTCATGGAATTTTCAATAAGATGGTTTATTGCAAAGGCAAGGGAGCTGAGTGTTTTTCCTCCCCCGGTGGGAACGGTAAGATTAAATAAATTTTTGTCAAGCCTGGCCTTGTTAATACAGTCATTCAATATGCCTTTACGGTATTCATTAATCAAGCCATCACCCTTAAAACTGCTAAGCCTTTTGTCCAATTGTTTTCGGAATAATTCAAAATCATAATTTGTACTCCTGTCTACGGAGTTATTGCTCATAAAGGCTTCAGTGTCCAGAAAATCAGCGTCAACCAGGCAGGAATAAATAAATCTTATATAAAATGATAGAATAAATCCAATACTATTCTGGCTGAAATGCTTTATTACCGGTGCTTTAAGACTATTTATCCCTTTTAAATCAATTTCATTAAAAAACTGGTCATATACCGGTAAATCTTTTTGCTGCTTATTAAGCCTTGCATTTAGTGTCCCTTCTATACCTACATCTGTTACAGAACCATAATTGAGTAAACCGGAATGATGTCCTGCAATGCAGTATGACAGGATTCTTCCAAATTTATTAATTTTTGCGGCTTCTATGGCACCAGCAGTTGAATGATCACACTTTTTACCATTTTCCAGAATTCTTTTTTGAAATTCCCTGGAGTACTTTCCTATATCATGTAAAAGTCCAGCAAAATATGCATAATCACCCCCATTGAATTGACCGGCAAACTCCCTGGCCTTCTTGGCAGTCTTTTCAAGGTGCTCCTTTACACTTTGTTCGGCGTCGTCACTCTCTCTTTTATGTGCTATAACCATAAATTTCTCCATTATATCATCAAATGTTTGTAATTTATTACTTATTTTATATTATATACCATTTTATTTACAAATCAATCTACTTAACTTAATGAGTTCTTGTTTTTTGATTACATTCCGTAGAAGTGATGTTGTGCTAAGTAAGCATAACAAAATCTGAAAATTGGCAATCCTTATCGTCTAAGAGCTCTATATAGAATAATAGGACTCTTAATGCTGAGTACGACCAAAAGAGTATTATTGTTTAGCCATAAAAATCAAATTATGTCCTTTAAATATTTTGTTGAAGAATACCTCTTTGGAATCAGTGGGGTGGCACATTTCCAATCTACAGAACTCATAACAGAACTTTAAGTGCCAGTTAATAAAGTCATTAAGAGGCAAGTTTGAAATTCACGTGAGGTCGACTTTAAAGAAATGCGCAGTATGATTAAAAGCTTTTGCTGAAATTGTAGGCTTTGGGCATGCTGCTTTGGCAGTTAAATTGACAGGACGTCAATTTAAGCAGCACCCGAGGCCTGGACGGCCGAGTTGCTGCGACGGCTAAAAAGGCATGTCGAAAGGCATTACAATTTCGCCAAAAGCGTTATATACAAGCATTTATTTGAAGCTTGTCCGGGAGTGAATAGCATTCTCTTCCTGTTATCACATTTTTAATCAGCACAACAAATCATATATTTTTTAAGGACAGCTGAAAATATTAAATAAAATCTCATTGGCTAACTAGCCCAAATATGAAATTTAAGCAGAAAGTGGATTAGCAATGACCCTCTGGGGAGTGCAGATATCAGAGGAGTTTTAAGGGAGGTCTATTCTAATGAGACTGGGTTATTATTCCGTATAACTTCTGATGTCCGCCTGCTGCGGCTATACCCTTTCCATATATAAAATAACAGACTGATTGTTATTAATATGCTTATGCCCGTTCCTGTGATTAATATACTATTTTCCAGCTTTGAAAGCCATTTGTCTATACCTGCTCTTCTGGTCAGCATTACAAATATATGAGAAGTATACAGCACCGCAACGGAACCCCATATGGAATCGGAGCAAATATAGGCCAGACAGTAAATTACCATGCTCGCATACCCAAAAGCACTCAACACGATATCAGACTGAAACGCAGCAGGTAAAGCCTGAATAAGGATTACCGGTACAAGGGGCAGGACCTTCCTCAGTTCATTGAAAATCAACCCTCTGAACAGCATTTCTTCAAAAATTGTAAACACAATAATGTTATAAAAAATAAAATAGAAAACACTTCCGTTATTAAATCTGTCAAAAAAGCTTATTACTGCCTGTATATTGTTTGCAAAATACTTTAAATGCATAAAACATAATATGAATATTGATATTGAAATACCAATGGAAATGCATAGCATCAGGTTTTTTATACTTATGGTTTTAAATCTGCAGAAGGTTAATAAATTGATTTTTCTTATTCTAAGAATTAATACATATATTAATGCAGGGATTGCAACATTTAATATCATTTCTAAAGATATTGCATTGTTCAGACTTTCTACAACACCCTTAAATTTTGTTTTCGCTGAGTAATTTATAAATATACTTATAAATTTTGAATTTAAAAGGTATATCAGCAAATATGATATAGCAAAAAATATTCCTTTTAATAATCTTGTTATTTGCATCTTTTTCATTTTTTGTCCATGTCTCACATTTTAATAAAATAGTTAAATAAAATATTTTATTAATATAATATGAAAGAAATGACATGGACTTGTCACCTCCTTTAAAAAGTATTCATTTCCCACTTCCAATAACTTTTCAGGTTTCCTTCCAGGAGCGTCTATACTTCTTGTTTGATTTTAAAATCATTAATAAAATCGTAAAAATATTTACTTCTTACTGCAAAAATACCTATAATCAACAAAGTAATTCCGGAAACAGTAGTTAAATAATACCACTTGATGAAATTAAGTAAAAAGCCATACAACCATATACCTATGGGACTAAATATATATGCCGCTGTCATGAATACTCCGAATACACGCCCTAGCAGCTCCTTAGGTATCTGAAACTGGAAATAAGAAATCATAGATACATTCTGTAAAGTATTTACAGAACTTAATGCCACAAGTATTATGCTGAAAATGACTGTTATACTCCATTTGTTTCCGGTTAATACCTGGGCCCCCAGAGGCAGGAGCCACAAAATGAACAAAACCGCCTGTACCTTGAACAATGTAAAAAAATTTTTAATCATATGGCTGCCGAGTGATTTTATAAAAGATATGAGAGCAGCACCTGCTATGGTGCCTATTGCCGTGGAGGCCTGTATAAAAGACAATTGTATTTCGGTAACTTTCATAATGTTATAGCTTACATATGTCAAAACCATGCTTACCATTGGAAAATACATAAGACTTACAATAGCTGCAAATACCAAAAAGAATATTATGATTTTCTGAGAGTATAAATAGCTGAAGGTCGTCTTTAAATCCGCTAAATATCCCTTTTTACACGGATTATCCTCAGAAGGAGTATCGGGTTTTGTAAATTTCAAAAATATTTCTAATAAGCCTGCTGTAACAAGTACTATTCCATTGAACATAAATATTACTTTGATTCCTACTGTCGTATATAGAACAGCTCCCAAAATGGGGCCGATTATATTTACAACAGCTGTTATTCCCTGAATTGCCGCATTTGCAGCAGAGATGTTGTCTTTATTTACAATTTCAGGAATAGCCGAGTTTATTGCAAGGTTGAAAAAAGACTGAATCGTGCTTACAGTTAAGACATATAGGATTATCAGTACGATGTTTTCAGGGTAAAAATCCAGCAGTTCCGAGTATATAAGAACTATTACACCGCATATGATATCTGAGCCTACAATAATTTTTTTCTTGTCATATCTGTCTACAAAAACACCTGTAAATATGTTTATAAAAACCATAGGAAGGACGGACAGGCTCATTACCAATGAAAAAGTGCCTGCCGATCCTGTTATGTCCAGTACATACAAGCTTAAAGCAAAGGTTATTACTGTTGCTCCTACACCTGATATGAATCTGCCTGATACCAGCAGCAAAAAATTAAACTTCAAATTAACGGGGATAACGCTTCCCTTTAAGATTTCTTCACCTTGCATTCACTCTTCTTCCTTTTCCAAGTATATTTTATTAAAGCTGAACCATTTAAACATTAATATTTGAGTAATTCATGTATGTACAACAGTAATTTCGCTTCAAGTCCATAACCTGCCCATCAGGTACATTAATTCCTTTTCCTGTTCTTTTAATTCTGCGAAACACCAGCCGGCTTCCTTATCAATAACACTTGCCAGGCTGTATTTCTTTGTAAGACTATGACATATTTCCTTCAACCCTAGAGCCAAACCTTCCAACAGTTCTATAACCCTGTCCCTGATATCGTTGTTGCATTCCCCGTTATAATGTTCCAAGGCAGTCTTAAACAGTCTTCTGCGGTTTGAGAGTGTAACAAGCTTCCAATCTAGTATTTCCTGAAGGGTACGGGTTTGCACGTTATTATTGTCATCAAGCCTCTGGAACTCCTTGGAGGATATTTCTACAAGCTTATCAATTGCAGCTTCTCCGTAATAGGTTGTAAGTCCATTTTCAATTGATGCTGGTCTGTTATAATTTTTGATCATCAGATCTACCAGCTCTTTTAGCTTTGATTCTCCTTTTAATTTTTCCTTCTTTACAGTAATGGTAGAATAGAAAACGTCAAATTCGAAAGCCGGTAGTATATCCTTTTTAGAGATAAGTCCTACCGATTTGTTCCCGATATAAGGAATATATCTATCAGCATTTATCATTTCAGGCATTTCAATAGAATATAAATTATCCCTGTCATGTGCAACAAGCATAAATAAATGCCCTCTTCTCTCCTTTTCTTCCGGAGCATCATAGCTTACAAATTCTCTGAAGTAAGGATTTCTCAGACAGTATATATCCACTACCAGCTGCTCTCCCCTATCAAGCAGCTGCTCAATGTGAGACAGGGCTTCAACACCCTTTCCGCTGTAATTATTTATTTCAAAAGCATCTTCCCATAAATGATAAGTGGAAAAATTAATGTCGTAAATTCCCCCAAACCGGTTCTCGGTTATATTCATATCAAAGCCTTGAGCAAAATACTCATAAAAGCTGCCGTTATTTCCTAATTGCTTTTTCAGAATAAAGTAAAGCATTACATTTGCACAATCCATTTTTTCAGTCAAAGGATCACGGTCTCCCTGTGAACTGAAATAGTAATCCAACTCCATATTCTTTTTCATTTGTTCAGGCAGCACCACTCCCTGTCCTCCAAATGGAACAGCATATTTGCCTAGCTCTGCTATTGTCGGATTTCTAAGTATGTTCATCATGTTCAAGCCAAAGCTTTTAAGCTTTCCGCTGACCTGAATGGCTTTTAGGGAGGAGCCCCCCAAATCAAAGAAATTATCAAAAATGCCTACCCTTCCGACTCCTAATACCTCCTGCCATACCTCTGCCAGTTCCTGTTCTATTTCGTTCCGGGGCGGTACATATTCTGTACCGCAGCCCAGTGTCGGTTCAGGTAATGCCTTTCTGTCAATTTTGCCATTTGATGTAAAGGGAACGCTTTTAATCTTGACATAGTAGGAAGGTATCATGTAATCCGGTAAATCCATAGATAAAAATTCTCTTAAATCAGAAGGATTAATATCAGCATCTGCCACTATATAGGCACATAAATAACTGTTTCCGTTTGAATCTTTCCTGTCCAGCACCACAGCTTCCTTCACAGACCCGTACTTCAGCAGCCTTGTTTCGATTTCACCAAGCTCAACTCTGTAGCCTCTGATTTTAACCTGAAAATCAGCTCTGCCCATAAACTCCAGATTGCCTTCGCTGTTCCATCTGGCAAGGTCTCCTGTCCTGTACATCCTAAGCTCGGAAATAAAAGGGTTATTTACAAACTTTTCAGCCGTTACTGTTGGATTGTTCAGATACCCCTTTGCCAAACCTTCGCCGGATATGCACAGTTCTCCTGTTGCACCCACTGGTACGGGTCTGAAATTCGTATCCGTAAGATATATCTGAGTATTTGCCAGCGGTTTTCCTATGGGCACGGTTTTTCCAACAGACTTTTTGGATTCATACCGGTAAAAGGATGCGCATATTGTAGCTTCAGTAGGACCATATCCGATCAATACCTTCATAGCTTTATTCAATTCGAAGAATTCTTCAAGAACATAATCTTTAATGTTCTCCAGGCCTGTAAGTATTTTATTTAATCTTGTATTTCTTCTTTTCAATAATCTGCATAAATCCTGAAGTATGGTGGGGGGAAGAAATGTAAAGGTTACTCCCTTTTCTGCGATGGTGTCAGCAAGCTGCTCTAAGTCCATCAGCCTCGGCTGGTCGTTTAGTACAAGAGTGGCTCCGAATACAAGAGGCATAAAAATTTCCACAACATTTGCATCAAAGGATATGTTGGCAAGACTAAAGCATTTATCTTCGCTGCCTACTTCTTCGTCATACCATTTATAAATGCTGTGCAGATAATTGTTGAGGGACTTATGCTGTATCATTACTCCTTTTGGATTTCCCGTGGAGCCTGAAGTATAGATGGCATATACCAAATCATCAGGTTTATTTACAATTTCAATTCTTTGGTCGTTTTCAGAATAAATACTGCTGTCCAAAAGATCGATTACAGTACCACTAAACTCTATTTTTTCCGTTATAGCATCAACTGTAAGTAAAATTTCTGCACCTGCATTTTCGAGTATGTACTTTATCCTGGTTTCAGGATACTGTGGATCTATGGGAAGATAAGCCCCCCCTGCTTTTAATACGGCTAAAATACCTATTATCAGTTCAATAGAGCGTTCTGCCAGCAAACCCACTATTGTGTCAGGTCTTACGCCATGTGTTCTCAATATACCCGCGAGACTGTTTGCTTTCCGGTCAAGCTCACCATAGGTGAGCTTTTTGTCACCTGCCTCTACAGCAATATTTTCAGGCGCTTTTCTGACCTGCTCTTGGATTAAATCACAAATGGTCTTTTCTTTGGGATATTCCTGTTGTGTTTGATTATACTTGTATAAAAGAAGGTTTTTTTCTTGTTGGGATAAAATATCTATATCAGAAATAAGAATTTCAGGGTTTTTTACGATTATATCCAGCAGATTCTGATAATGTGCAGCAAGGCGTTCAATGGTCTCTCTTCTGAACAGCTTTGCAGCGTACTCCAGTTCAAAATAAATACTGCCCTGCTTGGGAACTGCATAAAGACAAAAATCAAATTTTGACACCCTGCTTTCAAATTCATATTTTGAAAATTTAAGGTTGTCTGCCTGAACATCAACTTCAATCCCACCCATATTCTGAAAAACAAACATTGTATCAAACAATGGATTTCTATCAATTTCCCTTTTAATTTTCAGTGCATCCACCAACATTTCAAACTGATAATCCTGATTTTCAAGAGCCCTTAAAAACCTGTTCCTTACATCTTCCAGAAGATTGCTGTACTTAATATTGCTTTTGGGAGAGTTTCTTAATGCCAGCGTATTTACAAACATGCCAATGACATCCTTCAGCTCATTCCGAGTTCTTCCCGACACTGGTGTACCCACCACAATGTCCTCTTGTCCGGTATATTTATGTAAAAGTACATTGTATGCCGACAGAAACACCATAAATAATGTAGTCCCGGTTTTAACACTCAGTGCTTCCAGGTTTTTGAGCAAATCCCCCCTGATTTCAAAGCTGACTCTGTCTCCCTCAAAGCTTTGGACAGCAGGTCTTTGATAATCGTAAGGGAAATTGAGTACTGGTATTTCATCTGAATATTGCTTTAACCAGAATTCCTTCTGGGCGCTTATATACTCTGTTTTAAGCTGTTCATTCTGCCATGCTGCAAAATCCTTGTATTGAACTCTTATTTTATTTAGTGTCCGACCTTGGTATAACTTTATTAGTTCCCTGATCAGAATACTGCATGAAATCCCGTCGGATATGATATGATGCATGTCACATAGCAGAATATGTCTGGTATCGGTTATTTTTAAAAGCATTGCCCTTATCAGTGGTGCCTTTCCCAAGTCAAAAGGTCTTATGAAATTTTTTATTATCTGAGCTACATCCCCATCCTTGCAACTAGTAAGCTCCATTTTCAAATCTGTCCTATGTTTGATTTTCTGAACAGGCTCACCGTCAATAAATTCAAACTCAGTCCTAAGAGATTCATGCCTTTCTATAAGCATACCGAAAACCTCTATAAACTTTTCAGTATCCAGCATACCCTCAATTTCTACAGCTGAAGAAATGTTGTAGGTAATGGCACTGTCAATCTGATTAAGTATGACCAACCTTTTTTGAGCTGAAGAAACAGGATAGTACTCTCTTTTTTCAATGTGAGGTATTATTGAGTAAGCTTTTTTCCTGGCATCCTCTATAAACTCAGACAGTTTTTTTACAGTCAGGATTTCAAAAGCAGTGGATATGGGTATTTCAATGCCAAACTGCTCCTCTATACAAGACAATAAAGTTGATACCTTTAGTGAATTCCCTCCCAGCTCGAAAAAGTTATCGGTCACTCCTATTTTTTCTATATCCAGTATATCCCGCCAAAGCTCTACAAGCTTTTTTTCCGTTTCATTTGCGGGTAATACAATATTAATATCTTGAGTCCTTTCCATTGCAATGCGGTTTATCCTGTGGACAATATCAGCGTACATACCGTGTTTAAAATTTTCAGCCAGCTTATATCTCTGAACCTTCCCGCTTGTTGTCAGAGGCATATTCTCCACCGGTATCACGTTCTTAATATCCAGACCCATTAATTTATTAATGTTGGCTTTTAAGGCAATGGCTATATGTACGAAATCCTCAATTTTGCCTTTGTACAAAACAAAGAGTCCTATTTCTTCTGTTTTACTGATCTCATCCTGTATACCGCACGCTGCAAATTTCCCTGACTCTATTGCTGCTATCCCTTCAGCTGCCTTTTCTATATCATATGGATAATAGTTCTGTCCATTAACAAAAATAATATCCTTTTTTCTCCCTATAACAATCAAACGTCCATTTCGCATAAAACCAATATCGCCGGTATCCAGCCAGCCATCTTGTGTAAACACAGCAGCTGTAGCCTCGGGATTATTGTAATACCCTTTTGTCACATTTTTGCCTTTGATTTGTATGGCTCCTATTGTACTGTCCTCCAGAACAATATTGTCCTGATCACATATTCTGACGAAACAATCCTGTACAGGATACCCCAAATCCACAAATTTCACGGATTCAGTAAAAGAACTATCCTGAATTGCTTTCTGACCCAGAGAAACAGACTCCCTTTTCAGACTTAACGTTTCAAATTCTTCTCCTACAGGAGGTAAGGATACCGCAAGACTTGCCTCTGCAAGTCCAAAAACAGGGAGGACTACGTTTCTTCTCAAATTGTACCCTGACATTGCAGCTAAAAATAAGTTGCACAGTTCTGATGAAATTGGTTCAGCACCGTTTAAAATCAGACGTACATGTGATAGCTCCCAATCAGCGGCAATTTCAGGTTTAAAGGAGCTTAAAAAATGCTTGTAGCCAAAGTTTGGCGAAGCCAGAACTGATATCTTATAGTCATTAGCTTTTTCAATCCATAACACCGGGTGACGAATAAATAGTGAGGTAGGCATGATATACTGGCTGATTTCTCCTGCAAGTGAAGACAGATGAAAGCCTACCAGCCCCAAATCATGTGTAAGGGGCATCCAGCTCAGTGTTGAATCTTCGGGAACAACCTGCAAGCCTTTTAAAATAGCATTGATATTCGTTAATAGGTTTTCGTGTGTGAGGACCACCCCCTTGGGGTCACCTGTTGAGCCGGAAGAGAACTGGATAAAGGCAATGTCAGAAGACTCAGGAGTATGTGTTTTTCCCGGACAGCCTGCTTTGTCCGCCTCTTCTACTAAAAAGGAACGGGCTTTTATATTTTCCTGGTCGGACAGCTGACTTTGAAGGCTTGCCTCTGTGATAAGGTACGGGTTATTCAGAATATTCCATACCTTAACAACCCTTAGCCGGTGCTCTTCATTATTTCCTATAGGTATTGGAACAGGTATTGCCCCTCCCAATATGCATGCCCAAAAAGCACAGACAAAGGACTTGTTATCGAGTATCTGCAATACAATCTCATCCCCGGGCTTTACTCCCTTCGTCTGTAAGAAGCCCAGAATCCCCAAAGCCTTAATATACATTTCTTCATATGTCATGAAAACATCATCTTTACTGTCTTCTATAAAAATGATTCCTTTATCGCATTGTTTCACGTGTTCTATTAATTGTATCAAGTTTTTATGTTTTAACATATCCACATCTCCCTCACATTTTAAACAGTCTTTCAAAATTCTTTCATCAATAAATAAAAAAATTTCAAGAGTTTTTCATATGCTTCCATGCTGATTTTCTCATTTATGCCATGGATTGTGCTCAAGTCATCCATGCTGATTTCAATAGGACTGAACCTGTAAATCTGACTGGAAATTTTCTGATAATACCTGGAGTCAGTTAACCCAACAGTCAGGTATGGCGCAACTATTGTCTCACTAAAAACATTTTTTACGACTTTGCTTATAGTTTTAAATTCCGGTGAACTACTGCTGGAAACACCAGAAGGGTTGAAGCTGTTTTCTCTGATTTTTACCTTAATGCCATCAAGCTCTACTACCTTCTCAACTTTTTCCTTGATACCATTTATACTTTCTCCTGGTAAAACCCTGAAATTGATAATTGCCTTTGCTTGCTTCGGAAGTATATTTTCTTTGACCCCTCCCTCTATTATAGTTACGGCGACGGTGTTTCTTATGAGGGCATTAGTAGTTTCAGACTTTGTGAGGACTCTAAGAATTAAAGGCTTGAACAGCCAGAGATTTTTAAAAACAATTTTTCTAATCAATGACATTTCCGGTAGTATGGCATTAAAAAATTGTTTTGCAGCTCCATCCAGCCTTGTACGGAATTGTTTCCGCTCCAGTCTGTATATAGCAGATGACAGCTTTCCGATAGCCGTATGCCTGGGAGGCATAGATGAATGCCCGCCCTGAGCCAAGGCTATAAGTTCCAGTGTAGTAGTGCCTTTCTCGGCCACCCCTATTAAGGCCACAGGCTTGGTTACAGCTGAAACGGCATTTTTCAGAATAAATCCGCCTTCATCCAGCACTGTTGAAAGGGCAATGCCCTTTGACTCCAGATAAGCAGCTATATGTGCATTACCGTTTCTCCCGCCTATTTCTTCATCATGTCCAAATGCCAGATATATAGTATTCCGGGGCTTAAAATCATTTTTTATAAGCTCCTCCGCCGCCTCAAGAATGCCCATTAACTGGCTTTTCATGTCAAGTGCACCACGTCCCCAAATATATCCGTCTGATAGCTTTCCTGAAAACGGGGGGTATCTCCATTCATTTTCAGTCCCCACCTCAACCGGCGCTACGTCCATATGCGCCATCAGGAGCATCGAACCTGCATCATGTCCAATACCCTCCCATTTTAAAAGAACGCTCATTTCGTTAATAAGCTCCATTTTAAATTTTTTGAAAACATTTGGAAATGTTTCTTCAAGAAATGTGCGAAAGCTTAGAAATTCCGACTTATCTATCCGGTCTGTATTCTCAAAAGATATGGTTCTATATTGGAGAGCGCGGGACAAACGTTCTGATGCAGATAAAAGGTCTATACTACAGTGGTTGTTTTTTACATCTTCCATTTCGTCTCCAGTCCGAAACATGGCATAAATATTTTATGTTCTGTTCTAATCCTGCTACATTTTATTTTTGCCGTTATTGAAAACAATCCTGCTTCCTGAAGCATCAAAAGCAAATGGCATTTCCTTATAGCCTTTCAGAGCTGACGTTATATGCTTATAGCTTTCCTGGGGATATGCGAAAAGGAAATAGCCTCCTCCCCCTGCACCCAGCAGTTTGCCTCCATAGGCCCCTGCCTCCTTTGCCTGAGCATAAATGGCATCAATTTCCTCATTGCTTATCCTGTCTGACAGCCTTTTTTTCTTTTCCCAATTTTCATTAAGCAGAATGCCTATATTTTCAATATCTGCATTTTTAAGATATTCTTCTCCCTGCAGTACTATTTCTTTTAGCATGTTGAGATTGTCAAGGTTTATTCCAATGTTTGATTTCTGGTCATGCAATACGCTGGAAGCCTTTCTGGTAATTCCGGTATAGAACAGGCTTGTACACATATTTAGTGTATGCCACGCCTCAGGCCCAATTTCAATTTCTTTAGCTGTAACTGTACCATCAGTATTGAAGCTGTATTTTTTTACCCCTCCAAAGGCCGATGCATACTGATCCTGTTTTCCTATGGGTTCTCCTAAAATGTCGATTTCTATTTTGCACGCAAGTTCTGCCAGCTCGGATGGATTCTTATATTCTCCCTTGTAGGCATAGAGTGAATTCAGCAGACCTACCGTAAATGCGCTTGACGAACCAAGTCCGCTGCCATCTGAATGTATGTCTGAAAAACTTGTTATCTCAATAGCTCCGATTATTTTGGTTATCTTCAGTGCTTCGCGCATAATTTTGTGTTCTACTTCATTGACATTTTGAACTCTTTCTCGATTAAAATAATTCAATACAATGTCATCATCATTTCTTGGATTTACAATGACATATATGTACTTGTTTATTGCAGCGCTTAATACTGTTCCACCATAATTTTCGTAGTAATCCTTAAAATCAGTTCCTCCGCCGAAAAAGCTTATTCTCAGGGGTGTTTGACTGATGACCAATTTCATCACCCCCTTAAATATCCTTTTATAATACTCATCATTAAATGATCCAGTATCATATGTATATCCTCCACCTTTTGCATATCATGTATAGGAACATGGATACTGTGCTTTGCAAGCTTTTTCAGCTTTCCTCCGTCGTATCCCACCAATCCGATTGTCTCTGCTCCGATAAAATTAGCATACTCTATTGCAGAAACAACATTTTGTGAATTGCCGCTTCCCGAAATTCCAATTACCAGATCATTTTTTGTCAGATAATTTTCCAGTTGAAATTTGAATATCTCATCATAGCTGATATCATTTGCAATGGACATCATTGAGGATACGTTGTCGTTAAGGCAGCAAAAGCGGAATTTTTTAGCCAGATTCTCACTTACACCTTTATTGAAATCATTTACAAAATGTGATGCCGTTGCAGCGCTGCCTCCATTACCAAAGATGTATATAAATCCTCCCCTCTCATATACATCCAGTAATCTCAAAATCACCTTCTGAATTTCTTGTATGTCCAGATTATCAACCTGCAGCTTCAAAATGTCTAAATACATATTAATACTTACCGTAAAATCAACATCAATTTTCTCCAAGCTTAATGTTTTCATCACAATTCCTCCTTATTTCAAATACTATAATCCTACGCAGCAGTGTCCGCTTATTCCCTTCGTGCAAAAGGGGGAGTATGGGCACTTATTCGCTGATACACTAATACATTGCCTTGTACTGTTTACTTTGTTTATATTAATCAGGAATAACAATTTTTACTGCCTCTGATATGTCAGCAGCAAAATAATCAGGGAGGGCTTCATATTTTGCATCTTTTCCCCCTTCCCCACATGCCAGAAGAATAGTTTTCATACCGGAATTTTTTCCTGTTTGAACATCCACGGTTGTGTCACCTATAAAATATGAAGCAGAAAAATCAATATCGTATTTCTCAGCAGCCTTTTGTAAAAGCCCTGTTTTAGGCTTTCTGCATTCACATTCTACCTTGTAAAGTTTATTTTCTTCCGGATAACCCTTATCCGGGTGATGAGGACAATAGTATAAATCATCAATATATACTCCTCTTACACCCAGCTCGTATTCCAATTTCTTATGAATGTTATCCAAGTCATCAATTGTACACAGATTTCTGGCTATTACAGGCTGATTTGTAATGACTATACAGAGATATTCAGAGTTGTTCAGCAATTTTATTGCAGTATAGGCCTCTTCTAAAATCTCCAATTCCTCCGGTTTCGATACCAGGCCGCAATATTTATTTATAGTCCCGTCTCTGTCAAGAAAAACGGCTTTCTGCCTGTTTGACAAATTCCCCTGTGCTACGATGCCTTTGGATAAATGCTCCTGCACCAGAAGATAACGCTCCGGCGTGCCCATATCCTTGAGATACTCAGTAGTTCTATAGCCGAATACCTTTTTAGTGGGAAGCAGCCCCATTACTACATCCTTTTCCAGATCCTGCCTTTGATCCTCTTTTATATACTCAAGAATACTTTTATTCAGGAGAAATACCCCTGCAATCACACAGTTATGATAATAAAAATCTCTATCCTGATTTTTCCCAAGAATTTCAGTCACTCTATTATGGTTGTCGAGAACAATAACGTCACTGTCAAAGGGGTGATTGTTGGGGTGTATTACCAGGGAGCAAACTGCTCCCTTCTCACTGTGAAAGCTTGCAAATCTATCAAAATCCATATCAAATATTATGTCGCCGTATACTACTATAAACTGCTCCGGCAGGAGGTTTCCAAGATAATACAATGCTCCCGCAGTTCCCAACGGTTTAGTTTCTTCAAAGTATTTAATTGTTACACCAAATTTAGTGCCGTCACCAAAATAATCTTTTATTTTACTTCCCATATAGCCTATTACCATGATGATTTCATTAATTCCATACTTTTTAAGGTTTTTAAGCTGATATAGTAGAATAGGCTCTTCGTTTATTTTCACCATTGGCTTTGGAACTTCTTCCCCGGTATATTCCTTCAGCCTGGTTCCAAGGCCTCCGGCTAATATTACAGCCATCATTTCATAGCCAGCCTCCCTGCATAATTTTTACTTTCATGTACATCTTTTTCACTTGCATATCTGAACTTCTTGAATTCCATATTCAGTCTCCTATGAGCTTCATAGAATTTTTCTCCATGGTCATGATGTCCGTTCCATATTTCGGGAGTCCATCCATACTGAAAATCACTAAAGGTCTCACATATTTCTTCCCAGACCATATCTCCTTCTCCTACCTGAAGTCCTTCGCTGTCTACACCCGAACAATCCGAATAATGAAGATGCTTTACAACCGGTTTGACTGTTTTCATATATTCCAGAAAACTTTCGCCGGTATAGTTGGTGTACAATTTTGCATGGCACAAATCCAGACACATACCTAAATTATGTTTTTTGCAAAAGTTATATATATCCCCGGCGTCCAGGAAAGTATTACTCACTCCCTGCTTTGGCGCCCAGTCTCCATCAATGAACCACGGATAGGTAACCATATTTTCCACTAAAATTTCAAGACCACTGGTATCCATTCTTCTTAGTGAATCTTCAAACAAATCATATTGCCTGCCGGGATTATTTAAAAAATAAGGATATGTCATTGTACCCGGGTGAACTATGAATTTAACATCACCAGTACATTTTTTAAAGTGGCGTTTCAGATTTCTGGCCTTTTCCATTACCTTGTTTATTACATCTACGGAAAATAATCTAAAAGCTTCATCATATGAACTCAAATCCAGTAGCTTTCCATCTGCATATTCAGGTAAATGCACTACCAAATCCAGATCATAATCCTTGCATTCATCCTCTTTCTTCAAGTCACTGGCTGCGTAATGTATCTCCACGTAATCCACATTCCTGCCCTTAATCATTTCATCAATATCTTTAAACCTTGCTACTACACCTATTTTCCCAGGAATAAACGATCTTTCGTTTACATCCTTCAATATAAATGAATCCTTTTGTGAATCCTCAAAACCAGCTTTTGATATATCGCAGCTGTATAAGTAACTGCCTTTTTGTAAATCTCTTGCTGCTGCTTTCCCTATTACATCAAACCATTGCTTGGAGTTGATCTCCTTTACCGGAAGCTGTAATGCGAAATCAGCTTCTTCCAGTATCTTACCCTGCTTGACATCATTTTTTAAAACGATACTTTTTGACAGGATTTCTTGATTTACCATTTCACCCCGGGATTCATACTTGATTTTCATTCCCATGACAGCTTTAATTTCCCTGATGTCCCGAATCATTCCGCCTATAGTTTCTATATTCACAGATGCCTTGTGTAAATCTTGCTGGTCATCCAGCAAATGGACATGCTTCTCTATAACCTCCGCTCCCAGAGTACCGGCAGCTAAAACTGAGGTTGCCAGCAGGTCATTGCTGGAATAGCCCACCGCTTTATGATATTTTTTGAGGATTGTCAACGCTTCCATATTGAGAATGCTTTCGGGCGCAGGATACGCACACGCAGCATGCAACAACACGACATTATATTCCGAAAGCCTAAGCCTCTGGCATAATGTTTCAACATGTTTCTCTGACAGTCCACCCGTTGAAAGGTAGAGTTTATTGCATTTTTCAAGTATGGCGGTTATTAAAGGTATATTCATGGCATTCATTGAATGTACTTTAAAATCAGTAATTCCAATTTCCCTGAATAATTCAAGGGACTTAATATCCCAAGGAGTAGCAATAAAATCCAACCCCAGTTCTCTGCAGTATTCCAGAATAGTTACATAGTCACTTTCATTAAACAGCACCTCATCAATAAATGGCAATTTTAACTGCAGTGACCATGCCCGCTCATTCTGTGATGATTTTCCCAAAACACTTGGATGTACGCTTTCTTCAAGAAAGAAATGGTGAAACCTTACAGCATTCACACCAGCTTTTTTACACTCCGTCAAAAGCTTTAAGCAGTAATCCAGGTCGCCGTTACATGCCTTTCCAATCTCAGCTATAAAATATGTATCCGCTTGCATTTATCTACCTGCCTTTCTAGTAAACTTATATTTAGTGTCATTTATTTCTTACCTGCTGTCTCCAGTAATTCAAAATATCCAGCATAGTTTCTTCAAACTTTATTTTTGGCTCCCAGCCCGTTGCGTTTATAAACTTGGATACATCAGGAACCTGCAGAGTCACATCAGACTTACGAAGAAGCTTCGGGTCCACAACTATCTCTGGCTTTACATCTGTCATCCCAAGTAATGTGCCGAGCATTTCCCTGACAGTACATGTATGAGTACCTGCAATATTATAAGCCTCACCCGGAGTACATTTTTCTGTAAGCATCCAGTAAGCTTCCACCATATCTCTTATATCAAGGAAGGTACGAACAGAATCAAGATTTCCCACATAAATAGTATTATCCTTCTGGACTCCTGCTTCTATCTCTGCAATCTGCTTTGCAAAGGAAGGTGCTACAAAAACCTGTTTGCTTCTGGGACCAGTATGTGTAAATGATCGTGTTCTGATTATTTTTAATCCGTAGGTAACATTATATTGATATGCAGTAAGATCCTCAGCCACCTTGCTCACTCCGTAGGGACTCTGTGGTTTAAATGGAGTATCTTCATCTATGGGCAGGTCTTTTTCTTCGACCTGACCATATACTTCCGATGAAGTACATACATGTATTACCGGATTACATCCCGATTCCAGTACTGCCTCAAGCAGGCTTACCGTTCCAAAAACATTTGCCCTGAGTGTATCTATAGGAGCCCTGAAGCTCATAGGTACATAGGATTGTGCTGCAAGATGGAAGATTTTATCCGGCTTTACTTCGTTAACTGCACGATAAATTGAATGAGGATCACCAAGATCAAAATTTATTAAATTTATCTTATCCATTATTGGTTTAATATCCTCCAAAGGGCTATTCCACCTTTTAAGACCAAAAACATTGATTCCTGGCTTTTTTGTAAGGTATTCGGCCAAATAGCTGCCTGCAAAACCAGTTACTCCTGTAATCATTACATTCATATAAAACTCCCTTTCTTCTATAATTTTACTTTTTTTATAGTTTTAACCTTTATTGTCTAATGGTAGATTTAATTATGATTAATTGAAATAGTTATTGTCTAATTTTAGCAATGTATGGTGCATAAGATGTTTTATTATGTCTATAACAGAAAAATTTTTTAGATGTATAAGCCTTATATTTTATGTTATCTCCACTTATTCCGATAAATTTTATAGGATTTAGAGAAGCAATTTCTTAATAATTAAAAATCGGCTGGATAAGACAAGGTGAAAAAAAGGTGAAATATACCTTAAGTTATAAAACCTATATGCATTTATTAACACAATATAGACAATAAAAGGACAGTTATAGTCATAATTAGCTAACTTATATTCCTATTTTTGATATTATTTCCATAATAAAACATTTTTAATAAGGAGTGGAATTCTATATGCTAAAAGTTGCAATTGCAGATGTTTCTTCTGAATCAAGAGATGAATTAAAACAATTATTATCACAAGTTAAAAACGTAAGCATCATTGGAGAATCAGACAGTGAAGAGGGGCTGCTTAAAATTATCAGTACCTTCAAACCTAATGTTCTGTTTATTGAGATCGAATTACATGAAAGTTATGGGATAGATGTGGCCAAAAAAATTAATATGCTTAGCCCTTTGACAAGCATAATATTTATGACCTCACAAGAAAAATATCTTAAGGAGGCTTTTGAAGTATATGCTTATGACTACCTCATAAAGCCATTACAGCTGCAGCGTGTTATTCAGACTCTTAATAGAATCAATAATTTTGAAACTCATAATTTTACCCCGTTCTCAAAAGATATATCCACAAAAACTCCCGATGTTTTAAGTAAAATATTTATTGAAAGTGAAGGAAAAAGCTATATCATCAATATTGCTGATATCATTTTTATTACACGGTATGATAGAAAAGTCCTTTTAATAACTGTAAATCAAAGTTATTCAATTTGGTCCTCCATCGAAAATCTTGAGAAAAGGCTGCCCGAAAATTTCTTTCGTTCCCATAAGGGCTACATAATAAATATAAATTTTATCAATGAAATAAACCTGATGAGCAAAAATACCTATCAGGTTTATTTCCGTGACTGCAGCGAAACAGCTTTAATGACTATGGATAAAAGTAAATTGCTGAAAGAAAAGTATTGCTTATAAATAGTTTGTGCTCTGCTCATAACTTAATAGCTCACAGCTTTAAAGTTTCTACAGCAGTTTTTGCCCATTTAGAATCCATAAGCATGGCTCTGCCAACCCCTATAAGGTCAGCTTTATTGTCAATCAACAGTTTTTCGGCAGACTTGGCCTGGGTAATCCCTCCTGTAAGAATTATTGGCAGAGCAACAACTTTTTTAATTGCCTCACTAAGTGGTGCAAAATAGCCCTGCGCCGTTACACCAGGTATTGTAAAACCCAATAGTCCGCCGGATATACTTAAAATATTCACCCCAGCTTTTTCAAATTCCGCTGCTGCTATAAGACTATCCTCGATAGTAGTCCCACCTTCGATATAATCAGCTGCACCCAACCGCAGCGAAATTGTAAAATCCTCTCCTACAACCGAACGTATCATTTTAATTATTTCTAAATGGATGCGTATTCGGTTGTAGACATCCCCCCCATAGTTATCTGTGCGTTTATTTATTAACGGAGAATAAAATTGATTAAGAAGGAACCCGTGTGCCGAATGTATTTCAACACCGTCAAACCCCGCTGCCTTAACTCTGCCTGCCGCATCCCCATAAATCTGAACAAGATTTTCTATCTCCTGGGGGCATAGCTCTCTCACGCTATTATCTGAAAACGCTGAAGGTCCCACGGGTTTTGTGCCTATATCTTTCTCGTAAGCTTTGCCTCCTGCATGATTAATCTGCATAATGCATTTAGAACCATTACTATGTATAGCAGCCGCCAGCTTGTTTAAGCCCTCAATCATACTGTCATCAGTAATTGAAAGCTGTCTTTTGTCAAATTTCCCTTCCCTGCATATATAACTGTTCTCAACAATGAAAAGGGAAATATATCCTCCTTGAGATTTATCCTTATAGAAATCAAGCATTTCATTTGTAACTTTACCGTAGGCATCAGCTTTATTCGTAACCAAGGGCGGCATTACAAAGCGATTTCCAAGTGTTAAATTTCCAACTTTTAATGGCTTAAGCAAATATGTCATAGCAAACCCTCCATCTGCCGCTATAAGAACTTTAAGGTTTATAGACAGCTTTAGTTTATTTTTTGAAATATTATTCTACGATCTTACTGCATCTGTATTGCTTATTTTATCTATGGCTTTAAATGTTATTATATTACATTTATTCATATACTTGTATTTTTTACCGTTATGTTATATTATTTTAACATAATGCTAGTAGATTGTAGAGTGTAATATTGATAAAATCGGTATTTCTGTTAAATCACTAGTTTTAGTATTCTGTAACCAGCTAGATAATATTAACATTAAGGAGTCAAGCTTATGGAAAGCACTTTAAACAGCATTTTTACCAGAAGAAGTATACGCAAGTATACTGACCAAGCAGTACACAGCGATCTCATAAAAACTCTTATCAAGTCAGCAATGAGCGCTCCATCAGCCTGCAATCAGCAGCTCTGGCATTTTCTCGTTATAGAGGACAGGAACACATTGAATAAACTTTCAGCACACAATTCCGGGTATTCAATGCTAAAAGATGCGCCTCTGGCAATTCTTATCTGCGGTGAAATTGAGGCGGCAATCTTGAAACATTTTTGGACACAGGATTGTGCAGCTGCAACGGAAAATCTGCTGCTTGCAGCACAAGCCTCTGGTCTGGGCAGTGTATGGCTGGGTATATATCCCGAGGAAGATAAGGGTATATACATAAGGGAAGAGCTAAATATTCCAGAACACATTACACCCTTCTCATTAGTATCTATCGGATATCCTGCTGAAACAAAGGAGCCCGAAAACAGATATGCTGAAGACAAGATTCATTACGGCAAATGGTAATCTTCCTGTCATTGCGCCGGTTGATAACACAGGGTGAAGATTTGTTATTGGTAATCTGTAGCCTCCCAATAACAAATCTTCTACCAATTTCAATACACGCACCTATAAGAGGAGCGACAGAAGCTTAACGGCTTCTTTTTTTATGCGTGATTTCAATCCACGCTCCTACGCAAGGAGCGACGGAGTTAAACAAAAATAGCGACCTCCGATTTCTCAATTTCAATCCACGCTCCTACGCAAGGAGCGACAGCAACACATGGTAGTGTATTGCACCTCGAGCCTGATTTCAATCCACGCTCCTACGCAAGGAGCGACCCAGAAAAGGTTTATACAGCCAAATTAACACAATCAATTTCAATCCACGCTCCTACGCAAGGAGCGACTCTGATTAACGCCGAGCATCTTATACAAAAGGGCAATTTCAATCCACGCTCCTACGCAAGGAGCGACGGACAAAGTTGACAAACTTGAAGATGATGCAAGAATTTCAATCCACGCTCCTACGCAAGGAGCGACCAGACACCAATTTGTCATACTCAGTTTTAGTCATAATTTCAATCCACGCTCCTACGCAAGGAGCGACGACGGGCAAAGTCGGTTGATACATATACGCAGCTTGATTTCAATCCACGCTCCTACGCAAGGAGCGACTAAAGGGCACATAGACCCGGACGTGTATTCAGAAATTTCAATCCACGCTCCTACGCAAGGAGCGACACCACCTTTAGACAATTCCAAACGAACAAAATACTATTTCAATCCACGCTCCTACGCAAGGAGCGACTTTGGCGAGAAGTACGGCAGCGAAACATCATTGGGATTTCAATCCACGCTCCTACGCAAGGAGCGACTGAAATAGAGTTATGTTTTATTGTTTGTCGTGAAATTTCAATCCACGCTCCTACGCAAGGAGCGACAAATCAAGAGCTACTAAAGGAGAGTGAGTAAAATGATTTCAATCCACGCTCCTACGCAAGGAGCGACATTAATTACAACAACTATTTCTTCCGTATTCTGAATTTCAATCCACGCTCCTACGCAAGGAGCGACGGGGGAATTTTACGCCGTAAGGCCTGACATATTTATTTCAATCCACGCTCCTACGCAAGGAGCGACAAGCCGGATACAACGGTGTCGGAGACCACATACAAATTTCAATCCACGCTCCTACGCAAGGAGCGACTGCTTGTGGTGCAGTACTTGGAATCGAAAAAAAAGATTTCAATCCACGCTCCTACGCAAGGAGCGACAGCAAAACTACACAGAAACTATAAGCTTCCGTTGTATAAATTATACAATATTTTCAAAATGACACAATACCTTTTATTGCTTATCATTAAATAAATTACAAACCTTCCTGAAATTTTGCCAAAAATAAGGTGCGAATGTACCGGAGTTTTAATGTCCGCTCCACATTCGCACCTTATTAAACCTGAGCTTTAGTATTTTTATCCTTATAAATCCTAACCACTAAACCTGCCCCAGAGCTTAAAATCACCGGCGCCATTTTCTATCAAACCTATTTCTTTCTCAAGATGGTAAAGGGCAGAACCTCCTGCTGCATGGGCATGTAAACCGTCATCTGCGCATGGGGAGCGGTTCTGATGCTCTCACCCTCCTCATTTTTCATTACCTCTATAGTCTGGATGAAGTAGTCCTTCCCTGGAATTACAACTTCAATTTCATCGCCCACTATCATCCTGTTTCTCTGCTCGATTTTGGCGATTCCTGTTTGTTTGTCATATTCCAGCACCATGCCAACAAAATCATATTCTCTTATATATGAGCTGGTGTGGTATATCTGGTCCTTATCTGTGGTTTTGTTGAAATAAAAGCCGGTGGTATACTCCCGGTGGCTGGCTTTGGACAGTTCCACCAGCCACTGAGGGTCAAAGGTGTAATTTTCCGGGTCGGCCATATAGGCATCTATAGCCTTCCTATAAGCGCTTACAACGGTAGCCACATAAAAGGAGCTTTTCATGCGCCCCTCTATTTTAAAGCTGAAAATTCCTGCAGCTATAAGCTGCGGAATATACTCAATCATGCATAAATCCTTGGAGTTAAAAATATAGGTGCCTCTTTCATCCTCATATACCGGGTAGTATTCTCCCGGCCTTTTTTCCTCCACCAGGGAATATTTCCAGCGGCAGGGATGGGAGCAGGCTCCCTTGTTGGAATCTCTGCCCGTCATGTAATTGCTCAGCAGGCAGCGCCCCGAGTAGGAAATGCACATGGCTCCGTGAATAAAGGCTTCAATATCCAGGTCTGCCGGAGTCAAAGCAGCCATTTCACTTATTTCCTCAAAGGACAGCTCCCTTGCCACAACTACTCTTTTAGCTCCCAGCTCATACCAGAACTTTGCACTTAAATAGTTGGTATTGTTGGCCTGCGTACTTATGTGAATCTCCATATCCGGCGCCGTACTGCGCACTATGGTGAAAACACCCGGATCGGAAACGATTACTGCATCCACCCCTGTACTTTCCAGCTGCTTTATATAATCAGGCAAGCCTATCAGATCCTGGTTATGAGGAATAATATTTACAGTCACATACACCTTGCAGCCTCTCTCATGGGCAAAATCCACCCCCAGCTTCATATCCTCCGGCGAAAAGTTGTCCGCCGATGCTCTGAGCCCGAAACGCTGACCTCCGATGTAAACGGCATCGGCACCAAATAAAATTGCCATTTTGAGTTTTTCCAAATTTCCTGCAGGAGCTAACAGCTCGATTTTTTTCATAGGTTCTCCCGTTTTTAAGTAGGTATCATTTCAATCATTCATTTTTAAGTATTCATGCTTAAGTCAATTACTATCGGCTGGAAGCCAATAGTTTGAGTTTAAGGCTAAAGCACCCTAAAAGTAAAAAACCCTTTCAAATCCAAACTACGTTCAAAGTCAGCATAAAAGCAATATTCACCTGAAGGTAATTAAATGTGAAGGCTTTGAACCGTAATTGACTTTGGTATTCATATTTATCATTAATTTTCTTGAGGGCTATTTCCTGTAGCTCAGTGCCACCCCATCACCAATGGGAATGATGCTGGTTTCAAAGCCTTCATCCCTGCACAGCTCCTTTAGAAAGCTCCTCATGCGGGTAACTATGGTCTTCTTCCTCCTTACCACCAACTCATCAGTTGCAATCATGCCCTTGTACAGCACATTGTCCGACACCAGCAGGCCTCCTGCAACAAGCATCCTCTTGCTTTGCTCCAGAAACTCGCTGTACTGACCCTTGGCAGCGTCCAGAAAAATCATGTCATACTCCTTGTCCAGACACTCCAAAACCTCAAGGGCATCTCCAGCTATGACATTGATGGTATCCTGAAGTCCTGCGGCCTTGATATTTTTCCTGGCCAGCTCCAGCATCTGCTCATTTCTCTCAATAGTATCTATCTTGCCACCGGTTTTTAAAAAGCCTGAGAAAAGCATTGCAGAATAGCCGATTGCTGTTCCCACCTCCAGGATTCTCAAAGGCTTGTGCATGTTTCCAAGCACCTTCATAAGTGCAGCCACCTCCGGCTGGATAATGGGAACATGGTTCTGGGCCGCATACTCCTCAAGCTGAGCCAGCAAACCACTGTTGGGCTTTATGGTGGACCTGATGTATTCATTTATATATTCGTAATTTATCATGATAAATATCCCTGAATTTTAATTTTTTTAGCTTTCCAAACCCCGAATATAGGAATTTATAGAATGGAATTTTCTGGTGTACACACTCAAACTCAGTATTACGGGCATCTCATCCCTGTTATAAAATATATAAATACCTATATTCTCAAAAATTGGGGTGGCTTTATGCCACCCCAGTTTTTTATTTCGCCAGGCCATATTCCTTCATGGCCTTTAAATGTTCAGCGTAATTCTTGGTAAACTTGGTCGTTCCGTCACCCTTTGCTATAAAGAACATGTAATCCGTGTCTTCATCGGGATACAATGCCGCATTTATGGAATCAATACCCGGAGAGCAGATGGGCCCCGGCGGCAGGCCCGGGTGAATATATGTGTTGTACGGACTGCTTATGGTAGTGTCCTCATATGTTAGCTTCTCATGTACCTTTCCCTCTGTATTAAGGAAAACATACTGAATGGTGGCACAGGACTGGAGCTTTTTGAGAGTGGTATCCTTGCTTTTCAAACGCTTATGGAATACTGCTGAGACCAATCTTCTGTCATTGCTGGTGTTGGCCTCTCTTTCTATAATTGACGCCAGGGTTATGATTTCATCCATGGACATTCCAAGCTCCTTGGCCCTCTTATAATGCTCCTTGGTCAATTTGCTGTTAAAGTTCTGAAGCATGACAGACACAATGGTTTTTTCACTGGCATTCATTGCAAACTCATATGTATCTGGAAACAGGTAGCCCTCCAGCATGAATTCCCTGTCATTTACATTTTTTATCTGCTTTACAAAATCATAATCGTACTTTTCATACTTCATTGCGGAATCAAATTTGTCCTCAATAGCCAGACCCTTTTTCACAAAGGTTTTAGCAATCTGCTTATAGGTAAGCCCTTCTGGAATGGTAATCTTGACACTTTCAGGCTTGCTTATGAGAATATTCATAATGGTATCCAGTTCAAGCCCTTTCTGCAAAATGTGGGTGCCTGCCTGATACCTGCCATCATAGCCATTGAGCTTTGATACAATTTTGAATATCTGAGGCTTGCTTATGATTTCTTCTTTTCCAAGTATTTCGGCAATAGCACTGGTGTCCGAACCCATAGGTATTTCTACGTCGATGGCTCCCTCAGAGGTGGCGGAAATCCGCAAGGCCTCCTTTACAACATCATCCTTGGAGGACTCAACGGTACTGCTGTAGGAATAAACGGCCCCAACCGAAAAAACAAACAAAAACACAGCCAGGCTTGTCAGGACGAAAGCCATCCTCTTAAGACCTGCACTGATAATAAACATGCCAAAAAACACCAGAACAAGTCCCAGAATGGTAAGAAAGGCATTCAACGCCCCGTATTGGGCATCATAACCCTTAAGTATTGTTCTTAAATAATTCATTATATTGGGCACCGATAGAAAAATCCCAATGATAACTGCAATTATACCAAGTGCGGCAACTTTCAATTTTCTACTCATCAATATGCGGCTCCAATCTATACATCAAAAACATAATGTACCAGTATAATGTACTTGCACAATCTGCTGGCATAATGTGCTTGCAAAAGTACATCCATACTAAATACTATAATATTTTTTCATGCATTTGTCTATAATTAGTGGTCTATAACACTATAAAGTCACATATTGCCGACGTTTAAATCCTGCGCAGAATTTTGCTGTCATAAAGCCAATTACGGTTGAAACACAGTATTGCCTTCGCCCTCCGCCTTACCCTGCAAAAATTTTCCACGACGGCAATATACGTTTTTGATGCCACAGACCACTAGTGGGCTTTCAGGAAATTATACTTGTCCTTTTCGTAAAAAGTCTGCTTGAGAGAAAATTTCAATTTCTCCCTAAAAAACCTGCAGTTATGAATGCCTGCAAGGAGTCCGTGCCCCACTATGCAAAATAACCGCTGCAAGGCTGCCAGCTCTGCAACGGTATATTTTAAACGGAATTATTTCTTGCTTTTGTCCTTGGCTCTCATTTCACTGTTCAGTATCTTTTTCCTCAAACGTATATTTTTAGGTGTCATTTCAACCAGCTCGTCGTCGGCAATAAATTCAATAGCCTGTTCAAGACTCAGGTTTGTAGGAGGAGTAAGCCTCAGGGCTTCGTCTGAACCAGAAGCTCTCATGTTTGTAACATGCTTCTTCTTGCAGACATTTACCACCAGGTCGTCATATCTGGCATTTTCTCCCACTATCATTCCCTGATACACCTTAGTGCCGGGAGTTATAAAGAGAGTGCCTCTTTCCTGTGCGTTGTAGAGACCGTAAGTCACTGCCTCTCCATCTTCCCAGGCTACCAGTGAACCTCTTTGCCTGGTGGCTATTTCACCCTTGAAGGGCTCGTAGCTATTGAATACGTGATTCATTATTCCATTTCCCTTGGTATCGGTCAAAAGCTCCGACCTGTAGCCTATAAGGCCTCTGGCAGGTATCTTGAACTCAAGTCTCATATAGCCCTGGTTGGCAGAAGTCATATTGACCATTTCGGATTTTCTGGTTCCCAGCTTCTCCATTACCACACCCATGTATTCCTCTGGAACGTCAATCATCAGGTACTCGATTGGTTCCAGCAGTTGTCCGTCCACTTCCCTGTATATAACCTGGGGTTTGGACACCTGGAACTCATAGCCCTGTCTTCTCATGGTTTCTATTAATATTGAAAGGTGAAGCTCTCCTCTGCCCGAAACATTAAAGGCATCGGCAGTCTCGGTTTCCTCAACCCTCAGGCTTACGTTGGTTTCCAGTTCCTTGAACAGCCTGTCCCTCAGGTGTCTGGAAGTGACAAAGGTTCCTTCTCTTCCGGCAAAAGGACTGTTGTTAACACTGAAGGTCATGGACAGGGTAGGCTCGTCTATTGCCACAAAAGGCAGCGGATCAGGAGAACCTGCCTCACAAATCGTGTCTCCGATGGTTACGTCTCCCACACCGGAAACAGCAACTATATCCCCGATTTTAGCCTCATTGGCCTCAATTCTCTTCAAGCCTTCATAACAATACAGCTTTGTAATCTTTGCGTTTAAAACATGGCCTTCCTTCTTGCATATTATAGCCTGCTGTCCCAGCTTTACGGAGCCTCTTTCCACTCTTCCTATGGCAATTCTTCCTACGTATTCATCATAGTCGATATTGGAGACCAGAAGCTGCAGCGTACCCGAGGAATCACCCTTTGGTGCAGGCACCTTGTCAATTATCATATCGAACAATGGCTTTAAATCAATTCTCTCTCCGCCCAGGTCGCATACTGCAAAGCCTTCCCTTGAGGAAGCAAATACCACGGGGAATTCCAACTGGTCGTCATCGGCTCCCAGTTCTATAAAGAGCTCAATAATCTCATCCACCACTTCATCCGGCCTGGCTTCGGGCCTGTCTATCTTGTTTACAACAACAATAGGCTTGAGATTCAGTGACAACGCCTTCTTCAAAACGAACCTGGTCTGAGGCATGGAACCCTCAAAAGCATCAACCAGCAAAAGTACTCCGTCCACCATTTTCAGTACACGTTCCACCTCGCCGCCAAAATCCGCATGACCTGGTGTATCCACTATGTTGATTTTAATACCGTTATAATTTACGGCTGTATTTTTTGCAAGGATGGTTATTCCTCTTTCCTTTTCCAAATCATTGGAATCCATAACCCTCTCAGCAACAGCCTCATTTTCTCTGAAAATACCGCTTTGCCTGAGCATGGCATCCACAAGCGTGGTTTTTCCATGGTCAACATGTGCTATTATTGCAATATTTCTTATATCCTGTCTGATATCCACAAAAATTCTCCTTCATAAACAAATGGTTAAGCATATATTTATATAAATAAATATCCGTAAAATATTTAAAAATACCCGGTACTATATCCCTTTAGGCGTTTTACCCACAACAAATGAGGATAATATAAAAAAACCCCTACTAATTCTAATTTACCCGACCCAAAATGTCAACCATGCATATTTAACGGATTTTGTCATAAATAGAGGTCTTTTATACAGCAAAATAACAACCTGTTACTTTATTTCCACTACGGTTACTCCACTTTCTCCTTCACCCAGCTTGCCCAATCTGAAGCTTTTTATATGCGGATTGTGCTTTAAATGCTGCGAAATTCCTGCCCGCAGTGCACCCGTGCCCTTGCCGTGTATCAGCGTAACCTCTCCCAGCCCCGCTATACTGGCGTCGTCAAGGTATTTGTCAACGACAGTAATAGCCTCATCCAGCAGCATTCCTCTCAGGTCGATTTCAGTGGACATGCTGCGGGCTTTTGACACACCAATCTTTCCCATACCTGTTCTTTGCATTTGCTGGCTTTGCTCATTGACAAGCTTAAGGTTGGAAATGTGGACATTGATCTTAATAATTCCGGCCTGCACCTGGCATTCACCATTTTTGTCAGGCACCGACAAAACAGTCCCCTTCTGGTTCAGGTTCACTATAAGCACCGTGTCGCCCGGCTTCAGATTCTTTGGAGGCTTCACCAGACCCTGCTTTGGCATTATAGCCTCCACCAGGGAATCCTCAAGGCTGCTTATGCTCTTGTTAAGCTTCTGGCGAAGTTCCTCCGTCTGCCTTCTCAGCTCGGCTTCCTCCTGTTCCTTTGCCAGTCTCTTCATCCCGGCCACAAGCTCTTCTGCCTGTCTTTTGGAATCCACCAGTATACGCCTGGCCTCTTCCCTTGCCTTTCGAAGCTCGCTTTCCTTCTGAGCCTCCAATCGGTTTTTCTGCTCCTCAAGACCTTTTTTCAAGCGCTCTGCTTCCAGGCGGTAGCTCTCGGCCCTCATTTTTTCCTTTTCCGCCTCGCTGCGGTTTCTTTCAATGCTCAGGAGAATATCCTCAAATCTGATATCCTCCTGGGACAGAAATTCCTTTGAACGCTCTATAATGTCCTCTGTGAGGCCCAGCCTCTTTGATATGGCAAAGGCATTGCTCTTTCCCGGCACCCCGATTAAAAGCTTGTAGGTGGGCTGCAGTGTTTCAACATCAAATTCACAGGAAGCATTTTCAACACCCTCGGTGGATATGGCATATACCTTAAGTTCTGCATAGTGTGTTGTTGCCAGAGTGGTAGCCCCCAGCTGGTGCAGGCATTCCAGGATGGACATTGCCAGCGCCGCGCCCTCTGTAGGGTCTGTTCCCGCACCCAGTTCATCAAACATCACCAGGGATTTTTCGTTTACATTCTTAAGTATCTCCACAATATTCTTCATATGTGAGGAAAAGGTGCTCAAGCTTTGTTCTATGCTCTGCTCGTCTCCAATATCTGCGTATACCTTTTCAAATATACTCATTTCCGTGCCCTCATTGGCAGGCACCATAAGTCCGCTCTGCATCATCAGGGTAAAAAGCCCTACGGTTTTTAAAGACACTGTCTTTCCCCCAGTATTGGGGCCGGTAACAATCAGCGACCTGACCCTGTCCCCTATCCAGAAGTCGATGGGCACAACCTTGTCCGTGGCCAGCAAGGGATGCCTGCCCTTCTTGATGAGGATTCTGCCCTCCTGGTTTATCCTGGGACACACGCAGTTCAAATCCACGGCAAATCTGGCCTTTGCGAAAATAAAGTCAAGTCTTGCCATAATACTCATGTTTGCGTTCAGCTGCGGCAGTATGAGCGATACCTCCTGGGACAGCTCTGCCAGTATGCGCTCAATTTCCGCCTGTTCCTTCATTCTCAGCTGTTTTATGGAATTGTTGGCCTCCACCACCGCCAGAGGTTCAATAAACAAAGTGGCTCCGCTGGAGGAAGAATCATGCACCAGGCCGGGAATGTCACTCTTGTGCTCCTGTTTTACAGGAATTACATATCTGTCACCTCTCATGGTCACAACAGCTTCCTGTATATATTTCTGATATTTGGTGGAGCGGATAAGGTCATTGAGCTTATCCTTTATAGAGGCCTGCTGTTCCTTTATCTGTCTCCTGATGGTATTTAAGGCGGGACTTGCATTGTCCGCTATTTCCTCTTCGCTTATTATGCAAAGGTCTATTTTCTGTTCCAGCCTCTGGTTTGACTCAAGACAGGCAATTAGCTCGTACACGGCATTTTCACGGCTGCCCTCAAGCTTGTCATTTACATATGCCTTAAGCCTTCTGGCAGCTCTTAAAACTCCGCCCACCTTAAGCAGTTCACCGGGATTCAGTATTCCTCCCAGCTCAAGCCTTTTCAAGCCCGGCCTGATGTCATTTATTCCCCCCAGAGGAGGCGAACCCCTCCTTAAAATGCAGCCCACCCCGTCATTAGTTTCAGCCAGCAGTTTCTCAACAGTGTTGAAATCAGTCTGGGGGGCCAGCTCCTCCACAAGTTCCCTGCCCAGCTGGCAGGCAGTCAAGCCCTTCAGTTTATCTATAATTTTTCCGTATTCCAGTACTCTCAATGTTTTTGCATTCATAATTCAATCGCTTAACCTTTCCTCAGCAGGAAACCAGGCCTTTCTTCACTATGTGGACTCAAATTTCCTGTGATCATCATGTCTTAGCTGCGCTCTTTTTATTTTTCCACTGATTGTTTTAGGCAATTCATCAACAAACTCAATTATTCTTGGATATTTATACGGCGCAGTATTGTTTTTAACATATTCCTGTATTTCCTTCTTTAATTCTTCCGTGGGTTCATAGCCCTTTGCCAGAATAACTGTTGCCTTGACCACGATTCCTCTTATTGCATCGGGTGCTCCTGTCACTGCGCATTCCACCACCGAAGGATGCTCAATCACGGCGCTTTCCACCTCAAACGGGCTTATCCTGTATCCCGAGGCCTTTATAACATCGTCATTCCTGCCAACGAACCACAGGAAGCCATGCTCGTCCCTGTATACCACATCTCCTGTATGGTAGGTGTCGTCATGCCAGACCCTTGCTGTTGCCTCAGGGTCCTTGTAGTAGCCGCAGAATAATCCTGCAGGCTTGGCTGAATCCACACCCCTAATAACCAGCTCGCCCTCTACTCCCACCGGACAGGACTTATTGGTCTCATCCACAACATCAATGCTGTAGGCAGGATTTGGCAGGCCCATGGCACCGGGATCAACTTTTGACCATTCATAATTAGCTACAATAACAGTGGTCTCGGTCTGTCCGAAGCCATTTAGTATATCCAGCCCCGTCAGCCGCTTAAACCTGTTGAAAATCTCAGGGTTCAAAGGTTCCCCTGCCGTTGAACAATGTACCAGCGACGACAGGTCGTAACGGCTAATGTCATTTTGCAGCATAAAACGGTATATTGTAGGGGGTGCACAAAAAGTTCTTATACCGTATTTCTCTATTTTTTCAAGGAGCCTGCAGGGGTCAAACCGCTCCATATCATACAGGAACTGAACCGCTCCGCAAATCCACTGTCCAAAGAGCTTTCCCCATGCAAACTTTGCCCAGCCCGAGTCGGCTACGGTCAGGTGCAGGCCCTTGTCCTGCACCCTCTGCCAGTACCTGGCCGTCACAATATGCCCAAGTGGGTATGTATAATCATGCATTGCCATCTTTGGCATACTGGTGGTTCCCGAGGTAAAGTATATAATCATCAAATCCCCGTTGTATGTGTTAAATACTCCCTGGGGCCTGGACCACACTTGTCCGGCATCCTTTATTTCACTGTCATAATCCAGCCAGCTTTCCCTGCTGCCGCCCACCATAATGTAGGTCTTCACTGTTGGAGATTCCCCGGCGGCACTTTCAACATGCTGAATTATTTCACTGTCGTTATATGCCACTACAGCCTTTACTTCTGCTGCATTATTTCTGTAAACAATATCCTTTTTCATAAGCTGGTTTGTGGAGGGAATAAAAACAGCGCCGATTTTCATGGCAGCAAATGCAAAAAAGTAAAATTCATATCTTCTTTTAAGAATGAACATAACCTTATCGCCCTTGCCTATGCCTTGTGCTTTTAGAAAGCTGGCAGTCTTGTCCGACCACAGCTTCAAATCCCCGAAGGTAAACAGGCGCTCCCCTCCGTTATCGTCACACCATACCAACGCCGGCCTGTCAGGTTCTATAGCAGCATATTCATCAATTATATCATAGGCAAAATTAAAATTTTCCGGAACCTTCAGTCTGAAATTCCTTCTGAAATCTTCATATGAATCAAATACAGCTCTGTCAAGATACCTTGAATCAAGACTCATAAGCTTGTCCTCCCCTAAATAATTTAATGCGCATACGTTCCGCTCCTCTTGCAGACAGCGCCCTGACACTGGCTATGCTACAGCAGGATCACCGTCAGGAACTTTGCTTCCTTCCCGTCCAAAGCTGTCATCTTGTGGGGAAGGGTGGAATTATAGTAAAGGGAGTCCCCAGGCTCCATATCAAAGGTTTCTTTTCCCACCACCACCCGCATTCTGCCCTCCAGGCAGTAGTTGAATTCCTGTCCCTTGTGTGAAACCAGACCGGGACTGCTGCATGGCTCAAGCACCACAAACATGGGCTCTATTTTTCTGCCGGAGTATTTATACGCCAGGCTTTCAAAGCCGTATTGGTCGTACCTTTCCACCTTCAGTCCCTCACCTTTTCTCACAAAAGATATATCATGCAGCTTTGGCGAGGTTCCTGTCAATATTTCAGTCATATCCACCTTATAATAGTCCGCCAGCTCATATATGAGACTCACCGGAATATCATCCAGAGCCTCCTCATAGCGAATGTATTCATCTATTTTAAGTCCCGCAGACCTGGCCGCTTCCTCCCGGGTTAAACCCGCCAGAAGCCTCAGACCTTTTATTCTGACTGCTATATCCTTTACTTTTTCATTCATAGTTTATCCCCCGTCCGCTCTGCGGACATATATTCAAAGGTTGAAAATGGTTTTCTTTCAAGCCGGCTTAACTGCGGCCATAAAAAAAGCCTGCACTATACTAAATGTTTGCAGGAATTATTTCATATTTTATCCAATGACAAACATTTTAATTATAGCACAAGCTCTGCCGCTGCCGCAAAATTATTTTACCACCCACAGCCCGGTTAATCCCTAACTCTGTTTCTTATGGCGGGGAAAAGCCAAAAACCCAGTGTCATACTTATGAGACATGCTGAAATACCGAAAAGCGAAGGCAGCGAACGGTAAAAGAGGACCCTGAAGGTTACCGCCGGTGCGTTTTCCACAAAGATGGCCGAATTGACAATTATATATGTAAAAAAGAAAGCAATGCCAAGCAATTGGAATATATAGTGCTGTATGAGCAGATTCACTGCACAGCCTGCTATGAGAATAATAAAAAAAACTGCAATAGAATAAGAGAGCGCTGGTGTCATTTTCCCTCCATATACTCATGCACTGCATGAGGCCTGCCAGTGCCGCAAAGCCTGATTCCGCTGCTTGCATCAGCCCTTGTTGTACCAACTTCCCGGCATACCGGTTAAAAATAAAATACGCCTTATATTTACAGTTATTGTAATATACAAAGCGTTTGATTTCAAATTATTTCCTGATAAGAGGTTTTATTTCACAGTCTATATTTTAAGCCTTTGCTTAAGCTGGCTTCCATAAAAGCGTATGAACAGCGTGTATATATAATCATAGAGAAGAAAAACAACCTCCAGCAGGGCGGCAATTGCATACACAGGTGCCGACGGAAGGTTCCCGTTCAGCAGGATTTCCTTGAGAAATACCAGTCCCAGCACCAGACAGACGTTAAAATATGCAAGCTTTAAAACATACTCTATAATCCTGCTATGTATCCTTTCAACATACAGCTTTATAAGTCCGTATACCCCGAAAAACACAATAAAAGGAATCACTTCAAGCCTTGGAACAAGCAGTGCAGACAATATGCCAGAGGCTATATAGAATGCCCAGCCTGCCTTCGTCCCGAACTCAATGACTATTACGGCCATAAATAAGGAGCTTAAGGCGTATAAGGACAGCTTGCTGGTGGGCAGTGTAGCTGCCAAAAACACAGATATCACTGTAAAGGCCAGTAATATACCGCTTAATGTTATTCTCTTAACTCTTGAAGCTGGGCCACTGTTCATGCAATAAAACCTCCGGCTAAATAAACCTTGTATAAACCCTTATTCCTTCCAGCTTCTAGCAGCAGCCTATCAAGTCACCGCCGCAGCATTCACACATGGAATCGGAACACCAGGCGCACATGCACATGTCGCAGAAGCTGGGCCCTGCTCCATAACCCCTGTTTTGAGCATTTCCCCTGTACATGTTGTTATTATTGTTCATTCTGTTTAAGGCGTCCCTGTACTCATAATTTGACGGATCCATATTGCAGGCCTGCCGGATATTCATAGCAGCTTCGTTATACCAGCCCTTTTTCATGAAAATCAATCCCCGCAGATAGAACCATTCAGCACTTTTCTCAGTCATGCTTTCAAGCATTTGCTCTGCTGCCGCTATATTGCCGCTGTTTATCAGCATCCTTATCTGCCTGAAGCTGGCACTTCCGCCCTGACCTCCTCCGGCACCGGCTGACTGGCCGCCGGAATAGCCGCTTCTGCCGCCCCAGCCGTTGCCGGCTTTCGCAGACTGCCCCTTCCCGGTAAGGTATTCGTAAGCTTCATTTACCTCTCTGAGCTTTTCCTCTGCCAGCTGAGAAAGAGGATTATCCTGATATTGGTCAGGATGATATTTTTTAACCTGCTCTCTGTATGCTTTCTTAATCTCATCTTCAGTTGCGTTTTCTTTTATTCCCAGTACCTCATACGGATTTCTCACAATTACCACAACTCCTCCGGCATAATATTTTATCTGTCTTGCTTAACATTCCCATGTACAATATGTTTTCCAATATACTCTTATTCTCATCTGCATTTAATAATTCAAAGGCCTTGGAAGCTTCCCTCAGACAATACAGCAGGGTAAATTCCACCTTGTCCCTGATCCGGTTTTTAAAAGCCTCAACATCTTCGCTGCCCCCTTCATATTTGAAATGCAGCAAAAAAGGGTTGTAGGCGGAAGCTTTCAGGTCTGCCTCCAGATCGTCATACGCATCAATGAGATAAATCCATTTCCCTATATTGTAGCCCATCCATCTTAAAACCTGTCTGGCTTCATCGTCCAGCTTTTCGTAGTCAAGCACCTCTTCCATCAGCTTCGCAAAAGGTTCTGCGGCCCTGTCAAAGGATGCACACCGGTCCTTTTCAAGGACGGCAAGCTCCTCAAGCCTTTTTTCAATTATAGCACATTTCTCAGGGTATTCCAGAGTCAGCTTTCCATACGCTCTGCCGAGCACCGCCATGCCTGCCAACGCAGCTTTGGAGCTGTCATCCTTCCATTTATCCTTTATATTATTATACGCCAGGATTATATTTATGTCGGAAGAATAATCTATTATTTCATTGTAAGTGACAAAGGATTTTTTGAGCGGATGAACAATGCACCGCTCCCTGACCAGTTTTGTTTCCACCTTCAGAAGGGAGCACAGCAGCAGAGAAAGAAAAGCTGCATCATACGTCAGTGTCATTCTTTTCAATTGTCCGTGCCTTTTGCCGATAGCTTTGCAGACTCCGCAATAGTAGGCCCTGTATATGTCAAATTCTTTTATTTTAAGTTCCGGCTTCTCCGGCATAATATAACCGAACAATTTGTCCTCCTGTAACAACTGCTGAAGTGCAGCGAAATATGTTTTTTCAGCAGCCATAATATATAATACCACAAAAATGTTACTAAATTATTAATATTTTAAAGCCGGACTTTAAAAAAATCAAGAGACGGCTTTATTTTTTTGCAAGTGTGCTCCAGCTTCGCTAGACACACGACGCACCTAACAAAAAAAGATACATCAATAATGTACCTTTTATGTTATCAAACCATTCTATAAAGCTGAGGGGCTATTGCTTCCCCTTCTCATAATCCTTCGAAAACCTGTAATAAATCAGTATATACATAACCAGAGCAAATAATGTACATGCCACAGCCAAACCAAGAGCAGTATTGATGGCAATAGCGGTATACATGTTTTTCAGGCTGTCGATGCTGAGCACAATGGTTGCCAGTATTGCAAAGTAAAACAAAACCGTGGCCAGCTTGCCGTACCAGTTTGCCCCGATGACAGTCTTGCCCTTTCTGTAGAGCATGATACCGCCGGTCAGCATCAACGCCTCCTTTATTATAACTATAACCAGTACAATAATTGGAATAAAGTCACGCATAACCAAAAAAACCAGAGCAGTTATCTGCATTAACTTGTCTGCCAGCGGATCAAAAAACTTGCCCCATTTTGTTATCAAATTGTACTTTCTGGCTATATATCCATCCAGTACGTCAGTAAAGCCTCCAAATGCAAAAAGAATCATTGCCGGAACATAAGCTTCAAAGTAAAGGAAATAGCCCAGAATCGGAACAACTATCAACCTTATGAGAGTTAATAAATTCGGAATATTTTTTTTCACCTGCACACCACCCGATTACTTTTTAAAATCTGACAGAATTTTACTGAGAACAAGCAAACCTAGTTTATCATAGAACAATAAATCAGTACAAGCATTTCTTTCTTTACATAAAATTATGTATTTTGCAGTCTCAGCCCTGCTCCATGTCAGCTCCGGCGTTTCTGGCAATGATATTAAACAGTTCTTCATCATATTTCTGCAAATTTACCGGCCTCAGATTGGGAGTTGTCCAAACATGTACCGTCTCACCCGTGGTAATGGGGCTTTCCATGTTTGACTCCTTGAAAATCTCGTAAAAGAAATTGAGCCGGGTCTTTGTATAACTCTTTATACTGGTTCTTACAATAATTTTATCCTCATACGTAGATGAGCTGATAAACCTGCACTTTAGTTCAAGCAGAGGAAGCAGTATCCCTTTTTTTTCAATATCCGAATAGGATATGCCGTTCTGCTTTATGAATTCTGTCCTTCCAACCTCAAACCAGACCGGATAGTTTGAATGATGCACTATTCCCATCCTGTCTGTCTCAGCATACCTTACTGTCAAGGGTATATCAACGTATAGCAATTCACTCATTCCTTTCATTTTACGTATAATTACGTCATTTGTTGCATGTATAAAAAAATATATTTATCTGCCGCAGCAATTGCCCGTTCAAAAAATAAGGATAAATGTAGAAATAGCTCCGGGCTAATAAGCGCGGAGCTATCTTTTAACAATTTTATCAATAACCCGTTTCTATAATAACGCTGTGTGCTTCCTCGACTTCCGCCTCCGGAACAAGTACTTCGAAGTAATTATCATTGTTTTCAGGATTCTTGCTGATAGGCCTTAGTTTAACAAGAATACCTTCATTGGACAAAAGCTCCTGCAGCTGATTAGCCACTTCTTTGCTTTGGGCCATATATACCACTGTCCACATTATCATCTACACTACCTTTCAAATTGTTATTCCCCGCATTGAATAGTGCCATATCTGCAATAAACAGTGGCTTTGCCCCTTATTTTTATCGCAGAGGTATTTTCGGTAAATTGTGCTAAAAGCAATTCACCTTTATCAAGCTTCTCGGTATGATGAAATTTTGTATCCCTTCCACGTGTTAAACCGATAATTGTAACTCCGTTTTCACCGGCTTTTATAGCAACGTACTCTCCGGAGATTTTATCTTCCAGGTTGTCCATTTAACCACCTCGACATTTATATTATATTATTTTCCACCAAAAATCAATATTAAGCAAGTTATTTTAGACTTATATTATCCTTTCCAAGCCTTGCTTCCAGTTCTTCCAGCAAAACATTGCTTAAATCTGTCCAATACTGCCTGTCAAGTTTTTTGAAGCCTTTCTCCTCCTTCTTCCTGATAAAGGTGGGCGTTGAGCCGCTGAAATATTTGAGAAGGGCTATCAATGCGGTACTTTCCTCTCTGGTCATTTCTCTTTCAAAATTCATGTACAGTCCCTTTTCCGAAAGGCTGTTTATGGGAAGCACCTCTTCACATATGATTTTAGGCTGCTCGTCCTCCTTCAGGCTAAGCCTGCCGTTTACTATCACAATACTCTCCTGCTGCAGCAATTGTGAAAATCGTTCATAAATAGTCGGAAAGACTATAAGCTCCATTGTACCGAAAAGGTCTTCAAGTCCTACAAAAGCCATTAAATTGTTATTTTTTGTAGTCTTGGTCTTTTTTGATACGATTATTCCTCCCACTGTCACCCGCATGGAATCAGACAGCTTTTTGAGCCCAAGCTCAATATCTCCGGTGCTGTCCTCATTATTGTCAACAAACATATCCTTGCTGTAAAGTGTCACATTTTTGTCCAATACGCTCTGATGCTCGCTGAGGGGATGACCTGAAACATACAGTCCCAGCATTTCCTTTTCCATGGCAAGCATTACGTTGGGAGGGTACTCCTTTATGTCGGGATAATCCTCCTGCAAGGACTCCTGAGGCTCCTGCATTAGCTCAAATATGGATAATTGTCCTTCCATGCTTTTCTTTTTTGCCTGGGCTATTCCGTCCAGAAATCTCTCAAATACCGCCATGAGCTTGGCTCTGTAAACTTTCAGGGAGTCAAAGGCTCCGCTTTTAATAAGTCCTTCTATGCACCTTTTGTTGATTTCTCTGCCTTCTATTCTCTGGCAAAAATCCAGGAAGGTAGAGTAAAGGCCGTTTTGCGTTCTTTCGGCAATCATTGACCTGATTGCGCCTTCTCCAACATTTTTTATGGCTGCCAGGCCAAATCTTATTTTATGATTTACAACTGTAAATTTTACGTTGCTCTCATTTACATCAGGCGGAAGCACCTTTATATTCAGCACCTTGCATTCATTTACGTATTGTGAAACCTTGTCGCTGCTGCCCAAAAAGCTGTTCAGGGAAGCTGCCAGGAATTCCACGGGATAATAGTGCTTGAGCCAGGCTGTCTGATATGCTACAACTGCATATGCAGCCGCATGGGATTTGTTGAAGGCGTAACTGGCAAAGTCCATCATTTCATCAAATATTTTGTCTGCCGTCTTTTCGTCCACTCCATTTTTCACGGCACCTCTGACCACCTCATTCCCCTGCTCGTCTGTAATGCCATATATAAAATTCTTGCGCTCCTGTTCCATGACCGAAACCTTCTTCTTGGACATGGCGCGCCTTACAAGGTCGGATCTGCCGTACGAGTAACCGCCCAGCTCCCTTACTATCTGCATTACCTGTTCCTGATAAACCATACAGCCATAAGTAACATTCAGTATGTTTTCCAAAAGAGGATGATGATACCTTATTTCCTTCGGATTGTTCTTATTTCGTATATATCTGGGTATCTGGTCCATAGGCCCCGGCCTGTAGAGTGAAATACCCGCTATTATGTCTTCCAGGGAGTTTGGCTGCAGTTCCTTCATAAACTGGGTCATACCTCCGCTTTCAAGCTGGAATATACCAACAGTCTTGCCCTCTCCAATCATTTTATATACATGTGGATCTTCATAATTTATACAGTTTATATCAATTTTCAGGTTATGCCCCTGTTCTACCAGGTTTACAGTATCTCTGATAACAGTGAGGGTTCTCAAGCCGAGGAAGTCCATCTTCAGCAGTCCCAGCTCCTCCAGCAGACCCATGGTAAACTGGGTTGTCACATTGTTTTCATTGAGCTGCAGAGGCACATACTCTACAATGGGCTCCTTTGAAATAACCACGCCTGCCGCATGGGTGGACGCATGTCTGGGGAGCCCCTCCAGGCTTCTGGCAGTGTCAATCAGAAGGCCCGTATCCTCCTCAAGCTCATACTTCTTTTTAAGCTCCGGATTCAGCTCCAGCGCCTTGTCAATATTCATGCCTATCTGAAAGGGAATCATTTTTGCTATGCTGTCCACTTCTCCATAGGGTATGTCCAAGGCTCTGCCCACATCCCTTATGGCAGCTCTTGCAGCCATGGTTCCAAAGGTTATTATTTGAGATACCTTATCCTTGCCGTACTTGCTGATAACATAATCTATAACCTCCTGCCTTCTTTCATAGCAGAAATCTATATCTATATCAGGCATGCTGATTCTCTCGGGGTTCAGAAACCTTTCAAAGAGAAGGTTGTATTTCAGGGGGTCTATGCTTGTTATTCCAAGGCAATAGGATACCAGACTTCCCGCTGCCGAGCCCCTGCCCGGTCCTACCATAATATCGTTTTCCCTGGCGTAGCGTATAAAATCCCACACTATGAGAAAGTAGTCCACATAACCCATGGCAGTGATAACCGACAGCTCATATTCCAGCCTCTGCCGTATATCCTCACTGCAGTCTGTACCATACCTCTGCTCCAGTCCCAAATAGCATTTTTCCCGCAGGTACTCCTGGGGAGTATAGCCTTCCTCCACCTGGAAGCTTGGCAAATGAAGCTTTCCAAATTCCAGTTCCACATTGCACATCTCTGATATCTTCAAGGTGTTTTCCAGAGCTGATTCAACGTTCCGGAAGTTTTCATACATCTCAGCCGGGGATTTCACATATATCTCTTCTGTGTCAAACTTCATCCTGTTATCGTCATTTATGGTCTTGCCGGTCTGAATGCACAATAGTATATCATGGGACCTGGCGGCCTCTCTGGTGAGGAAATGCGCATCATTTGTGGCCACCAGCGGTATTCCCAGCTCCCTGGACAGCTTAATGAGCTGCTGGTTCACCAGGTTCTGGTCGCTTATGCCGTTGTGCTGCAGCTCCAGGTAAAAATTGTCCTGCCCGAATATGCCGTTGAGCCTCTTAGCAAGTTCAGCCGCCTTCTCAAGGTCATTATTCAGTATTGCAGCGGGAATATCCCCAGACAGGCAGGCACTCAGGGCAATTATACCCTCTGAGTACTTCTCAAGGGTCTGGTAGTCCACCCTGGGCTTGTAATAAAAGCCCTCGGTAAAGCCCAGTGATACAAGTTTCATGAGATTTTTGTAGCCGGTATTGTTCTTCGCCAGCAGGACAAGGTGCCCGTAGTCTGAATCCAGACCGGGCTGTTTATCCTGCATATTTCTCTTTGCCGTATATATTTCACAACCCAGGATGGGTTTTATTCCATTTTTAAGGGCTTCCTTGTAGAATTCCACCACGCCATACATTACCCCGTGGTCTGTTATTGCCACACTGCCCATACCCAGCTCTTTTACCCTCTGTATCAGGTCCTTTATCCTGTTTGAGCCGTCCAGCAGACTGTATTCGGTATGTACGTGCAAGTGTACAAAGTCTTTCATGCCTATCCCTCCCGTCCGCTCTGCGGACATAAATTCAAAGGGTTGAAGGAGGTTTTTGTAAAGCACATCCTTCTCCCCGGATTTTCATTCGCTCACGTATTTAAGCAAACCTTTTACAGGCTTGTTTTCCATATACAATTATATCACAGTAAAGCACTTACAGAGTTTAAATATACATTAAAACATTATTTATGTTATTTTCCGACCATATATTCCGACCTTTTGAACCATAACCCTTCAGCCCTGCTATTTCAGGGCATGCAGACTATTTGAACGGACAGCCGCAGCAGACAGCCGGAACAAAATGGGAAATACAGGAAACTCAATAATATTTGTGATAGAATGTGCTGGAGGTGAAACTTATGGAATACATTCAAAATAGAATGAATACAATAGTAAGATTTCTTAAAAAGACAGGTCTGATTTCAATGGATTTGATTTACAGGCTTTACTACATGAATATTTTTGGCTCCAGGCTATACTACAGACACAAAATCGAGTCCTTCCGCTCCTGTGCCTTTTGCAGACAGCTGCACTATGACAGTGCCATAAAGAAATATGTTTGCTCTTTTGGACAGTACGAAGCCTGCAGTTCTCTTGTTCCCTGCATTGTTCCCGACCCAACCATCATGACGGGCCCTTCCTTTATTGAGGAGGAAGAGCAGATACCCTGGCTTTTCAAATCCACCTGTCTTAACTTTGAGGTTCTGCCCTCAAAAGAATACTACAGAAACTTTCTTTCCTTAGATGTAAACAGCAGTGTTATAAAGCTGGAGGCCTTGGAAGGAATAATGCTGGGAAGCTGTGGAGGGCATATTCCCTGCCACATCTGCGCCTGTGTGGACAAAGACGTCTATGCCGGGTGCAGGTATGCCGCCAAGGCAGTGGAGTTGGGTAAATGCGGTGCTATATATGATATGCTCAACGGAGTATTTGAACTCCCCGCCTCAGAGGAACTTTCAAATGTATCCTGAGACAGCAAAAGGTAACCGCCGGAGCTGTAGGCTGTCCTGCTGTGTACACCGTTCTGCTGAATGCTTTCCACCCTTATGCAAAATGTTATCCACTGTTCTGTGGTTTTGCTGTGCACTTTCTGATAAACGAGTTCTGACATATGAGTTTTGATAAATGAGTTTTGATAAATGAGTTTCTGACATATGAGTTCTGTCCAATGCTTCCTGCTTCCTGCTACCTGCGCTGATCCTTTTGCTTGCTCTCAAAGGCCTGGCAAGCCTTTCCCGAGGACTGCAGTACCACAAGGGACGGCAGCCGTCGGGATTTGAAGCCGAAGCTCCGGCAGCCGTAGGGTACATTTCTTTCCCAGGTTATATAATAATATTTACAGTTCAGACAATTTGCTTTCTCTGTCATAAATTCCATTTTCTGCTGTGAAGCGTTTTATTTGTGCTGCCTTAAGCCATTAAAACCTGTTTTGTGGCTATAATGTCCGCTCCGGTGCCAAGAATATCCGAAAGCAGCACCTGATGAAAGTCTACCGGCGCCTGTATATGTAGAGTCCGGAGTAATTCAGCCGCCTCCCTTATTTTTTCTTTTGGAATGGGCCTGGTGCTTCTGACGCTTACCAGAGGCAGGGCGCCTCCTGTCACCTTTACGGTTGATGTAAGGCTTCGTTCGGGGCTCTGGACCTCCTTTGCCGCGTAGGTGCTTCCATTTCTGCACAAAGCATTTGCCACCTTTGACACCCTGTTCAGGTCATCAATAAAAACCTTCATTCTGCAGCCGTTGGGACATAAGATACACACTATTTCTTTATTAGTTTCCATCTATGTAAACCTCCAGTCCGGAGATATTTTCAAGCTCTTTTGAACTCAACTCTATACGAAGCATTTCAGCAGGGTTCAAGGCGGCATATTTTCTTTTTTTGACAACCTTGTCCCCTGCCTTGAACAGCACCGACTTTTCTCTGCCAGGTACTGAAACCCTCATGGAAAAGGTTATGTCCTGTCCCGGCCTTATTTCCTGGGGCAGCACATACCTGATTCCGTTTCCGGCGGTTACAGGGATTTTCAGGTCGTCCCCGGCATTCCAACAGTTCTCCCCGGCCTCAATGCCATCCACAGCTTTACGGATGTAATCTTTTATATAGGCGGCGGCAGAAACTGCGGCAAGTTCCCCCTCTAGAGACACATGATCCACCAGGTCATGCACCTGCAGCACATTTCCACAGGCAAAAACACCCGGTATACTGGTTTCAAGCTTTTCGTCCACCCTGGCTCCGCCGGTGGTACTGTCCATATCCATTCCTGAGTTCAAGGCTATTTCATTTTCGGGAATCAGTCCCACTGAAAGTATCAAGGTATCACATTTATATTTTTGAGAAGTGCCCCTTAGTACATTTCCCTTCTCATCCACCTTTGAAACCGTCACCGAGGATACCCGCTCCCTGCCTTCCACCATAGTTACTGTGTGGCTCAGCAGAAGCGGAATGCCGTAATCCTCAAGGCATTGGGTTATGTTTCTCTGCAGACCGCTGGAATATGGAAGCTTTTCTATAACGGCAAGCACCCTGGCTCCCTCAAGAGTGAGCCTTCTGGCCATGATAAGGCCTATATCCCCGGAACCGAGAATCACTATATTACTGCCTACCATAACATTTCTGATATTCACCAGGTTCTGAGCAACGCCAGCAGTAAACACACCTGCCGGGCGTGTACCGGGTATGCAGATGGCACCCCGTGTCCTTTCCCTGCAGCCCATAGCCAGTATGACCGCCTTAGCCCGGTATATGGTAATGCCTTCTGGACTGATGGTGGTTACTTCCTTGTCCCTGCTCAGCTCCTGTACCATCACGTTGGTAATAATCTCAATGCCCATTTGCAGGGCCTCATCCGTGAACCGCTTTGCGTACTCCGGACCGGTCAGGGCTTCGTCGAACCTTATCAAACCAAAGCCGTCATGTATGCACTGGTTCAGAATACCTCCTGCAACCGGTTCTCTTTCCAGTACAAGCACATCCTGTATTCCTCTTTTTACTGCTTCTATGGCGGCAGCCAGACCGGCGGGGCCTGCACCTATTATTATCAAATCCTTGTTTATCAACATATAACCTCCTAAGCCGGGCAGCTTTACTTTACCCGTCCCGTAAACAGCCTGGAATCATTACCTCTGAGAGTAACCTGCTGAGGCTCAAGCCCCTTTTGTTCCTTAAGAATATCAACTATCCGGGTAAGGCAATAGCCTCCCTGGCATCTGCCCATCATTGGGCGTGCCCTGTACTTGATGCCGGCAAGTGTGGTTACCCCAAGGGGATTGTTAATGGCCTCCACTATCTCTTTTTTTGTGATACCTTCACATCTGCATATGATTTCTCCGTATTCGGGATACTCCTTTATAAGCTTTTCCTTCTGCTCGAGAGCCAGCTCCCTGAAGGGAATTATGCCCTTTCTGCCGGTAATGAAATCCTTTTTTGGTACAAGGTCCTCCCTGTTTGAAATAAGGTCCCTGACCATCCTGCCTATGGGCACCGAGGAAGTCAAGCCCGGTGATTCAATGCCGATTAGGTTAACCAAACCGGGAACCACCTTTGATTCTTCTATGATAAAATCTCCGAAACCGCCGGTTTTTGGGCCCACCAGCTTGGATCTTATTCCTGTATAGCTTCTGATTATGTGCTTCATTTCAAGGGGAGGCAGCAATTCCTTTGCTTCCCTGAACAATTGCTCCATTACACCGGAGGTGGCACTGTAGTCGCTTTTGGATTTAATATATTCCGCACTCGGCCCTATGAGCATATTTCCGTCTACGGTAGGCGTCAAATGCACTCCCAGCCCGCCGATACCCGGCCTGGGAACAGGATAGACAGGCATGCTGAGATATTGGCTGGTCCTCTTGTCCAATATGAAATATTCCCCTCTGCAGGGATATATCTTATAGCCCTTTTCACCTGCCAGAGAAGCAATCCTGTCGGAATAAAGCCCCGCACTGTTCACCACGTATCTGCTGTAAAAATGCCTTTTCCCGGCAGTAAGCCGAAACAGCTTATCCTGTATGGTTATGCCGTTGACCTGGGTTTCAAAGAAAAACCGCACTCCGTTTTGGCACGCATTTTCAGCCAGAGCTACCGTATATATAAAAGGACTGGTTATGGCAGTATTGGGCGACAGCATGGCACCAATGCCCCCCACATGGGGCTCCAGAGATTTTACAACCTGAGCATCTACAAATTCCAGACCCTTTACACCATTCTTCCGTCCGCTCTCCAGCAGCTTGTCTATACCGGCGAAATCAGATTCGTCAAAGGCCACTATCAGCTTTCCTGTCTTTTTGTAGGGTACATCCAGCTCGGCACATACCTGCTCAAAACCTTCGTTGCCTTCCACGCACAGCTTGGCCATCAGGCTGCCGGGCTTGTTGTTGAAGCCTGCGTGGACAACGGCGCTGTTCCGTCCGCTGGTTCCGGCTGCCACATCGCTTTCCTTCTCAAGCACGGCGATTTTCAGGTCATATCTGGAAAGCTCTCTTGCAACGGCACATCCAACAGCTCCTGCTCCAATAATTACTATGTCAAATGTATTATCAACATTAACTGTCATATTACCTCCAAAAGTGCACTTTATTATGCTAAAACTTTTATTTGATTATAGCACAACCGCCGTTGTAATCAAGCCCTTTGGTAATTTCAGTAATTAAATAGGAAAAATACCTTTCCCCAGGGCATTTATCTGTGCTATAATGTAGTCAATAATTCTCCAGAAAGAGTGATGAATTTTGTATTCCCTTAAAGAAAAATACTATGATGGTCAAGGTATTTTAAGAAATCCCGGCGAAAATTACTTTGATAGTGAAGGAATTTTACGAGATCCCGGTGATGATTATTTTGACTCTATGGGTATTTTGAGACAGGCTGACGAAGAGTTTTACGACAGCCAAGGCATTTTGCGGCAAACAGATGAAAGCTTTTATGACGGCGCAGGAAACTTAATTGAAAGATAGAAAAGTGCCCCTTTGGACAGTCCTTAGTAAAACAGTAGGGATAGTGGATATTCCCATAATCATGCCAAAGACAACTGCCTAACCAGTCAAATCAAGCACATAAAGAGAATTTGCAAATTTTATTATTGCGGTCCGAACATAGATATGGACTGCCCTATGGTTAAGAAAATGATGTTTTTTGAAAACAACTTTTCACCCAATAACTCACCCTCCATTCATTTAAAACAAAAGCTGTAACAGGAGCCGCAAAACATCAAGGACAATTACAAGTACGCCGCAACCTACAAAAATCCAGCCAGCCGTTTTCTTTTTTTTTCTAAACAAGAAAAATCCTATTACAAGCAGTATTAGAGCAATAATACAGGATACAATGACTTCTGTTTGCCATGACCATGTAAAAAAGTCCTCAACTGCTTTTTCAAATTTATCCTCTATCATTTATTCAACCTCCATCGTTACAACTTTACTGGAAATTCCTACAATTAAAACTAAAGCCGTTATCATGCTGACAATTGAAACCAGCACAGCAGGAAGTATATTAAAAATACCTGCCGCTAAAAAATTGCAGACAACAGTAACGACAATTGTGCCCGATACAATAGTAGCTGGAGTAGACTTTTTCCAGAGACCAAACCATAAGGAAATGACAGCCAATGTCCCGGACATTAGAGAATAGACCAAAAGCAACGCTATTGACCTAAAGATTGTAAATATCGTTAATGTGTCTTTACAAATCGGTATTAAAAACTCGGTAGCATAGAAAAGAGCGAAAGCCACTAATCCACTAAGGAACATGGACAGCACAGTAAACAGGAACACGACTGCAACTTTTGCCCATAAAATCCCTCTACGGTTTACAGGATATGAAAATAGCAGAATCGCTTTTTTACCAGCATATTCTTCTACAACGAATCGGGCATACATAACAGAGGATAAAATTGAAAAGCTAACCATACTTAACATACACACCAATGTTGCAATACTGCCATATGTCATAAACATTTCTATATCAGTTTGTGTTTCATCAAGATAAGGGATGGCTGCTAACAGGTAAAGAAAGCCAACCATGACTATTGTAATAATGAGTGCCGCGGATATGTAACTTCTCATACGGTTGCGCTGTAATTCAAGTTTCATTAATTTAACCATTGCGTTTCCCTCCATTTACCATCTTCATAAAATAGTCCTCAAGACCGTTTGGGTAATTGTTTTTAATTTCCTTTAGCATAACCTCCTGTACGACTGTGCCATTTGAAATGACACCAATTTTATCAGCAGTATGTTCAATTTCGGACAGTATATGACTGGACAGAAGAATGGTTACTCCTTGATTTTTTACAAGATTCCTAAATAGCTCACGCATTTCCATAATTCCCATTGGGTCAAGGCCACTAACAGGTTCATCTAATATCAGCAGTTTAGGCTTGTGAATTATTGCCCGTGCAATTGCTAAACGCTGCCGCATACCGAGTGAAAATTTTGAAACAGCCTGCTTTCCGGTTTTCGGTAAGCCTACTTTTGACAGTACGGGTTCAACTTCAGCGATTTCAATACCCATATAAGAAAGGTGTATTTGCAGATTCTCTGTTGCTGACAAATGTTCATAAAAAATAGGTGTTTCAATCAAGCTCCCGATATTTTTTAGAATTTCAATATTTTGTGCTACAGTATCCATTCCCAAAACTTGCGCTTCTCCCATAGATGGAGCTAATAAGCCAGTCAGTATTTTAAATACGGTTGTTTTACCTGCGCCATTCATACCTAAAAAACCATAAATTATCCCTTGCTCCACCGACATAGAGCAATCATGGATTACTTCTTTTCCGTCAAATGTTTTGCACAGCCCACGGACTTTAACTGCGAGTTCTTTTTCCATCATATGACCTCCTGATATTATTCAAACATATAAATGTATGTATGTTGCTATTAAGAAACTGCCCCAAAGGACAGTGTCTTAATTTAGCTTATAATGTAATCGTAGTACCGTTCAAATGCTTGTCGAAACTGTTCATCAATCAGCGGTAATCCTATACTATCAAACATTGCCTTAAAATGTTCAAGCTTTTGCATAAATTCATCTTTAGAAACAGGAAACAAAACTGCGTTAAACCACAGATTTGTAAGGATGATTAAGGATTCCGCCGTCTGTTTTGGATAGGCTACGTTAATGGAACCATCATGAATTCCCTCCTCGATATACACTTGCAGTTGAGGAGATATAGAGTAGATACAGTCGTTCAGTTGTTTTGCCACAAACTGCGGACTCCTCAAAACAGAAGGAGCTGATTTCATAAACTTTAACTGTTCTTTATCTGTAACAGCCAATAACAGCAGTTTTTTTAATTTTTCGAGTCCGTTTAACTGATTATCAGCTTTGACTACTGTAACCGGATTATCCTGAATGAACAGCCTGGTTGTTACAGCATCTATAATATCATTTTTTGATTTAAAATGATGATAGAACGCCCCTCTGGTAATGTCACCAAGTTCATCTACAATATCCTGTATTGTTGTTTCTTCCCATCCGTTTTCAAGAAACAGTTTTGTCGCAGCATCCAGAATGCGAGCTTCGGTTATTTCAGGATACTTATTTCTAGCCATGTTATCACCTACTTACATACATTTATATGTTTGTATTTTGATTATACTGCTTTTTTTATCTTATTGTCAAGCTAGAGCACTCAAAATCAATTACTTATCCACATAAGCATCACCGGAAGCATGATATATCAAAGCTGATAAAAAAATATTGTTACAAATCAACTAAAAAGCGGCTTCCAGAATAGTTTCACTAACCGGCAAGCAGTAGATTTGTTTATCTCATTCTACTTATTAGGACAGAAAAAGCAAAAAAGAGCGTATCGCTCATAATAAACGATACGCTTGTTTTAGACATTTCACTTGGCAGTTGCCCATTAACAATATAGTTTGTTTATACTGTTTTATGACGGACTACCGTTGGGAGCACTTTTTTTATTTAAATACTGTGGTATCAAAAATATCCTATCAGAACAATTTCTTTTTATACAGGGTGTATCCCACAAAGGAACAGGTTATAATGGAAATTGACAATATAATCCAGAACCCCACCGGATTGTTTTCAAAGGGAAGGTTCCTGAGATTCATCCCAAAAAAGCTGGAAATCATGGTTGGAATCGCCATTACAATAGTCACAGAAGTCAGGAACTTCATTACAATGTTCAAATTGTTTGATATGACCGAAGTAAACGCATCCATGGTTCCCGACAAAATACTGCTGTATATGTTAGCCATTTCAATAGCCTGCTTGTTTTCTATTATAACATCCTCCAGCAGCTCGGTATCCTCCGGATAATTCTTTACATGCTCATATTTCATAAGCTTTTCAAGCACTACCTCGTTGGACTTTAAGGCAGTCGAGAAGTACACAAGGCTCTTCTCCAGCTTCAGCATCTGGATAACCTCCTTGTTTTTCATGGACTTGTAAACCTCCTGCTCAATCCTGCTGCTGGTCTTGTCAATATGCTTCAGGTACTGGAGATACCGCGTGGCATTCTTGTAGAGTATTTGCAGCACAAACCTGGTTTTATACTGGGTCAGAAAGGACTTTACCTTATTGTTTATAAAGTCGCTTAAAATGGTATCTTCCTTCAAGCATACTGTAACAATTATGTGCTTTATGAGAATAATGGCAAGCGGAATAGTAGTATATACATTGGACTTGCCTTCCTTATCCACTATGGGAATATCCACGATGATAAGGGTTTGTCCGCTGTCACTTTCAATACGGGCTCTTTCCTCTTCATCCAGGGCGGCCTTTAAAAAGTCCATCTCCACACCTAATACGCCGTGTACATTATTGATTTCTTCATCTGTAGGATTGACCAGGTTTACCCAGGAACCCTCCTCAAAGGAATTTATGCGAATGATTTCATTATTTACAGTCTTAAAAATATCAAGCATATCTTTCACCCTCTTTAAAAAAATTTTAAATGTGCAAGGGTTAATTTTTCAGACTGCAAAGCACAGCTGTCTAGACAAGTAAATACGTGACGGCATGAAAAATAAACCCATATGATTTTGTATTAAATTTTATGTTTCTACTATCAGGGTCACAATCCATACCATTCACCTGCCTTTACAAAAAAAATGAAAGTACCAATAAATTTGATAAACATATTTCGCACAATAAAAAAACCGACACTACGAGTGACGGATTCCAAGCATAAAAAAACACCTTCACTCGTTGAGTTTTAGCACTATACAGCTTTGGAATACTACAATAATACCTTCTCCAGCTACATTAAGTAAAACCTTATTTCGGTAGTACCTGTTGACCCATTGGCATCTCTCGATGTTTCCGGGCAGCAGCATATATCTGTATAGGAACCTCACCTAACGAAATATTCTATTAACATAATTATATACCCTTATTTTTAAGATTACAATACACTGATGCAGAAAATTCTTAGAGCATAATGCAGAAAATTTTCATAGCTGATTAATTAATCTATTTCTGGGAATATACTAAGTGATAGTATGTCGGGAGGTGCTAATACAGTGTCTTTACTTGAATTTCACAAGGTGACTTATGTTCATGACAATAAAACTGTTCTGAAAAATGTATCTGTAAATGTTGAAGCAGGCGCTTTCTTACTGATAACCGGCCCTTCAGGCAGCGGGAAAAGTGCGCTGTTAAAGCTGAGCTGCAATCTCATAAGTCCTACCAGGGGTGAAATAAGCTTTAAATCCAAAAGCCTTTATAATTATACTCCCTCGGAGCTAAGAAAAAGCATCACCTACTGTTTTCACACTCCTTACCTTTTTGGAGACACTGTCATGGAAAACCTCAGGTTCCCATTTCTAATAAGAGATCTGAAGGTAGATGAAAAGAGGATTTTCGAACTTTTTTCTCTTTTCCGGCTGTCCCCGGATTTTATATACAAGGAGGTCAGATATCTGTCCGATGGAGAGAAGCAGCGCCTGTCACTTGCAAGGAGTCTGCTTTTCAAGCCTGAAATATTACTGCTGGACGAAATCACCTCAGAGCTTGATCACGATAATGCTGTAATTGTGGAAAATGTAATACGGGTTTTGAATGATGAGGGTATAACTGTTTTGTGGGTTACGCACAATCCCGGTCAAATAAGAAAGCATGCCAGCGGGATTATAACCATGAATGCCGGCGAGATAGCCAGGACCGAGCAAAAGTAGGCCTGATAAGCCAGCACAGCTATGAAGGCTGACGCGTAATGTCAAAGCAGTGCAGCAGGAGCGCCAGTATCCGTCTGCCTCCCCCTCTGCACTGCTTTAGTCCCTTTAAACATATTCCATTTATTTAGGGCAGCTCCCTATATAATATAAGTAAATTAGCACCGGCTTTCTAAAACCAAAAAAATTATTTATTAAAACTATGCGATCTGCTTCAAGCGGCTCTGCCTGTTTACCACATTTATAGCCCGCCAGTGAGTAAAGTATCCAACTCCTTTTAAACCGGCCTCGAAACTTTCCAGTATATCATCGTCTCATCCCGGGAGGTTTCCTGCATTCCTAATTTTTCCAAAATTCTGGCAGAACCCTTGTTGCCCAAAAGACAGCTTGCTGAGATGAAGCGTACCTCCCCATGTAAAAAAGCCCAGTCAGCAAGTGCTTTTGCCGTCTCAAATCCATATCCCTTCTTTTGTTCCTGAGCTATTATAGAATAGCCTATGTCTATTCCACCCTTTTCGTTGGGCTTGCCTTTAAAGCCTGCATCCCCGATTACAGTCATTGCATCCCGCTTTACCACCAGCCACGCTTCAAAACCGGAGGGCTCTTTTACCGAATCCAGAATTTTAATGATTTTTGGCAGTGTTTCAAGACTCTCCTTATCTGGCCAGTTTTCGTCCACCTTTAGCCCCAACTCTTCCAGCACCTCCTTTCTGCCATTCAAAACAGCAGCTGCTACTTCACGTGTAAGCGGAATAAGTAACAGTCTTTCAGAAAAAATTCTTTCAATATTCATTAGCCTCGCCTCTCATTTGTAATATTAATAAAATAAATAAGGTATTTAATGTCCGGTATATCCGGACAGATATTAATTATATTATGGAAACCGTCTGCCGGGCAAGGGCCAGGCTGTTTTCCCCTGCCCGCTCCAATGACACGTATGTTTTGTAAACTTGTTATATTTGAGAAATTATCGACGCCATTTCATCCGGAGATAGCATTATGTCACTTTCCACCCACGTCAGCATTACATTCCAAAAACCGCCGATTCTATATGAAAATACATATTCTGCGGGCAGCTTTAAAACCTCATCTCCTATCAGCAGCTCGGCATGTTCCTTTGTGAATTTTTCAAACCTTTGGAAAATAATATCACTCAGCCCGCATCTTTTTATGTTTTTGATAAAATGCAAGTGACCATTCCAAAAATCAAAGAAGAATTTTGACGCAAGGTAACTTGAGGGGCTGTCAAGCTTTGAGTACTGTTTAATATACTCTTCACCTAAATGAATAATATATTGTTCCAATACATCATGCTTTGAATCAAAATTCCTGTAAAAGGTACGGCGGTCCAACCCTGACTTGCGGCAAATCTCCGACACACTGATGCCAGCATAGTCCGTGGTCTCCATCAGCTCCAGCAAGGCCTGGACTATCCACTGCTGAGATTGCCGCGCTGTTGGATTCATACTTTGAAGCATATCCTCTCCTCCTGTAAAGCGCCACAAAACCACCTCTTTTGTGGCACTTGCCTTCACTTTATTGCTTGCTGCTACACGCTATAGTATACTATACACCATAAACCGCCACAAGTGTTGCGGTTTATGGTGATAAATAAAAGGAGAATATAATTGATGAAACTAATAAAGGTAATAGGTATACTTGGTTTCTTTATATGCCTTGTGATAATGTATAAAACTAATCATGGAATTAGTGGAATTCAGGCATTTGACCGCTCTTTCAGGCTGCTGGACATGCGATTTCATTACAGCTGTGAGACAGTAAGAAAAACCTTTGAGCAAATAAATAGAGGCGGAAGGGCCGCTTATCAAAAGTTTCTCCTGCTGGATTTCGTTTTTATTGCGTGCTTCCTAATTACCATGGCAGCTGTTTCGGAGGCCGTACCCGTATCGCCGCAGTTAAGAACATTTCTTTATATTTTGTGCGTCTTGAGAGCACTGCTGGATGTCTTTGAAAACATACTGCTTTTGCATATGCTGGGGCAATATCCTGTATTCAGCAAAACCAGCGCAACCCTATGTTCCTGGTTTACAACCTTTAAATTTATTATGCTGTACCTTTGGCTGCTGTTAATTGCAACGCATGCAGTTATAAACCCATTTACATCAGCCCAGTAAAAAATTAATTATCTCATTGTTAACTGTTTCAGGCTGCTCATGGTTAATACCATGTCCTGCTCCGGCTATTACCTTGTATTTGTACCCGCCAGCCTCCAGAATATCTGTAAATTCTTTCTTGTCTGCCACCCTGTAGCCACCAATCAAAAAATACAGCTTTTCTTTTACAGGCATTGCTTTTTCTTTATCATACTTTTCCAGCTTGTGCATGAACATAGCCCTCTGGTTGTGATTTTTCATTACCATAATCAAGTGGTCAATCACCTCCGGACAGCGTACAAAAAAGTCAGAGTCGGGTGAAACCAGCTTTTTCATTATCTTTCGCATATTATTTTGGGTTGGAATCAGTATTTCCGGAAAAAGAAGCATTATTGTTTTCAGCATTGCCTTAAGGGGCTTCACAAGCATGCCGCCCTCCAGGCACACCACCTTATTGACTCTCCGGCCTTCATTTACCGCATAGTTAAATGCCATATACCCGCCGTTGGATACGCCGATAATATTAAAAGCCTTTATTTTAAGCAGTTCCGCTACTTCATTTATCCAGCCCACCTGGTCAAAGCTCTTCTTGTTATAGTTTTCATTGGGTACACTTTTTCCGGGACCACCTATGGTATCAACTGCAATACAGTAAAAATGCCGGGATAATTCCTTGATATTCAACACCCACATAACGGCGGAATTATCTCCCACACCGTGAAACATCAGCACGGGTGGACTTTCCGGATTGCCGGAAACAATGCAATGTGTTGTTCCATACCTGGTTGCCAGCTCCACCTCTTCAAAAGCTGTATCCCATAATTCAAGCAAGTGATTATAGGAATTCAAGACCTGCCTTTTACCCTTTTCATTCTTAAACACCTTGACCATAGAGACCCCTCCTCATATTATTTGACAGCAACCCGCTATGCTTTGTTTTTCAGGAAGCTAAGGACCATATCAATGGACGGGAAAGGAATGTTGTTTCCATTCTGTACCCGTGTTATACCCAACCCCTGTATAAATGAAAAATATGTTATGGCAAGCATCAAAGGGTCTTCCCTCACAATCTCTCCCATATTTTGCCCCTGTATGAGCATCGGCAGCATATATTCAAAGGGCTTATTTACTTTCTCTTTTGCTATTCTTTTGGCTTCCTCGGGTATTCCTTCAGAGGTTGTAGCTTGAAGCATTATCAGCCTCCAATGGTGCATCGAAATACCTTCCGGTGATAAGTATGCTTCTGTCAGCCAATATATTTTCTGATATGGAGTACCTTCCAGCTCAGAAGCATATTTTACCGAATTGCCCGCACCATCTAGTGCCAGGTCAAAAATTTTCGTGAAAATGTCATCCTTGGATTTAAAGTAATTATATACAAAACCCTGACTAAAGCCAGCCTTTTTCGCTATATCCTTTATTTTTGTTCCGGCAAGGCCCTTCCTGGAAAACACATCAATAGCATTCATAATTATCTGACGGTTTCCTTTGTCAGGACTCATTTTTTCAAAATCTTCCGTAAATTTCTTATCAAGCGCTTCACTTTGAATAGACATATTGCGCACCTTTCTGAATGAATGTTCATTCATATGGTAGCATGAATTTTTTCCTGTGTAAAGAAAAGTAAATGGCTAAAAAGAATATTGGATATGAAATATTACACTATTTTGTTAAGAATTCTGGATTTTTACGGGTGGCAATTGACTTTGTTTCCCGTCATAAAACACAAGTATTCTTCTTCAACAATACTAAATGACGGTAATTTATCAAACTCATAGTATTTATAAAAGTTCTTAGCGCCTTCGATAACAGCTTCAAATTCGACCCAATAGATATTATTGCTTTCAAATAACCCAATATGACCAAATCCAGCCTTTGAATGTAAAGCTACATGAATCTGGTGAGCATGAGAAGCATCAGCTATACTATCTATGTTTAAGCCAACTTCTTCCCATATTATTCTCCTATTGAAAATCCATTTTTTGAAATCGTTAAATATAGAATCCAAACAAATACCCCTTTTATAATGAATATAAACTCTGAATAATTACCAGTAGACTTTTATTAATTATATCATTAACTTGCATCCTACTAAAAACTTAAAAATCTAAGAACTGAATATTAATAAAAGTAATGAATGAGGGGGGTGCCAACATAAATGGCCCCCCTTTTGTATTAATTGCATATTTTTTAAATTAATAAAAAGCATTATTGTTGGGATCAATTGTAGAATTCTGCATTGCTCCTTAATATGGCTTTTTTATATTTATATAAACTGAATCCGCTGCTTCAGTGGTCATAGTGACACCAAAAGTTATAGATGGTGCACCCTTAAATTGTACTGTAGGAGATACTGTAATAGTAGAATGTCCATATTGTGATGAAACTGATATTTCAAGTACAGCAGCTTGCTTTGATATATAAACTTGTAGTCGGCCATCCATAGCATAAGTAGTAATAGTCGCTCCAGACTGAGTAACATTTTTTAACATTGGAATTTTTGCATATGCCCCCAGATTTGTATCTCCTATAACTGTAAGTGTATCTTTAGTTATCCATGACACTTTACCTAACGCACCAGCAAAATAGTAATTAACATCGCAATATGTACTATATACCTGTTGGCTATTAATCTGTGGATAAAGTCCATCGCTCCATGATATTGCTACAATGTCAGTTCCAGTAAAGACCGGTGGAATATTTCCCCAATCCCAATCTGATTCTAAATATACCTCAGATTTACTAGATGAGTAAAAATGCCCATATTCCCATACATTCAGAGTACAAGTTGATGAAAGAATGTTTAACTGCACTTCTGATAGGGTCTCCGATTGAATATCTGACGAAGCATATCGTTTTAATATATTTACTTGTTCGTCATTGTATCCAAGAGATTTTAAATCATCCATTCCTAATTTAGCTCTTTTTACAATTTCTTTCGCATAATTAAAATCTTTTATTTCCTTAATTTCTGTTTTTGAAAATCCCTTTTTTAGCAGTTCCTCATCACTACAACTTTGAAGTTCCTTAATCTTCTGATATTCATTCATTATTGAAGTTGATAAAAGTTTTTTTTGAATCACTGTGTTATCATTGCTTATAGCATAACTACTAATTGATGAAAAAGATAAAAATAAAAAACTAAGCAACAGGGCTAAATAACTTTTGTAAATTCGCTTCATATTTTTTCTTCTAAAATAATATAAATTTGGTATTTATTTCAATATGTATAGTATAACTATTTTTACATATTGTCAAACATACAATATAATAGTAAAATAAAGGTAAATTTGATAAGGTGATGATTATGAGAACTATACATAGGTTTCGAAAATTTTATCTAATATTAATAATAATAATTATTATCTTGTTAGTCTTATATTGGTATATACCTAATATTAATTCTGCTAAAAGCTCTATTATAGAATTCGATTATAAATATTATGATGTGATATGTAAAAATCAATTTCCCGAATATGAAAATATTATTAATAAATAAGTATTTTCTAGAGCAAATTTATAGGCGGGATAAGTACTATAACTTATTGTATAGCAAAGAAACCACTAAAATTTCACAAGCTAAAATCGGGAATGTATGGGATGGATATTTTTTGATTTCCAATATGTGCATAATAAAATCCAAGCTCAAAACAAATATGTCATTAAATTTTGAGACACCTAAATCTAGTAAGAATTCTGCATATTATAGACTGACTCTGTTGAAAAAATATAATGGGAAATGGTCAATAGAAAATGATATAATTGCCAGCAATAAAATAAGCATTTGGGATTTATTTGATAAAAATAAAATCATTCAAAAAACTGAAAAATATGAAACCGCGTATGATAAATTAAAAGTATATTCACAGTAGCTTTGCCCGGTATTCAGCCTTATTTGTCCCCGCAACAAAAAATACCAAACGCATGAAACGCCTGGTATTTCTATGTTTCAACTTAAAACTGCTCCAGCCTGCCAAAGTTTTTCAAAAAAGTGATTTTGTCAATGGCAACGCTGGCCTTCCACCAATTTTCACTTATGGCGAACTCCTTCGCATACTTCTCATTGTTTTCAAACCAGCTCCAGGTAATATTCCAGACACCGTTCTGCAGCCTTGTGTCAATGAGGTAATCCAGCTCCTTTGCTATAATGTCCTGGTTATCCTTATAAAATATACTTTCAGGAGAACCTATATAATCAGAAGGTCTTCTGGAATAATAAGCCCACTTTGTGGTATCTCTTTCTATAGCATCATATACAAGCTTTTTAACTTTCTCCGTAATAGCCTTGAAGTCGAAATGTGCGGTCAACCCTGCCTGTTCAATAGTGTCAACCAGCACAATATAGCCGCCTATGCCCATTTCCCCATATTTATCAACTGCGTTGAGCTTCCTGATTATGATCTCTGCAAGGGTCAGAGCCTTTATATATATTTCGGAATCCTTATGGGCATTTAATAAAATAAAACTGATTAGACCCGCTGTTACTCCTATGCCTTCAAAAGTGTTGTCCTCCATGCTGTACGTCCACCAGGGGGCATGAGCATATTCATCATTTGATGGAATATTAAAATACCATCCATTTTCCGAACAATAGACGTTACTTTCCAGAAACTTGAATATTCCTTGTAGTATGGGATGCTGCTTATGGCTAAAGTCAATTCCCCTTAAAATATTTATTGCCCTCAAGGTTGTATACGGTGATGAATTGGGGTTCCAGCTATCAGCCTCAAGAGCATGTCCAAACCCGCCGTCTTCATTCTGATAAAAAGCAAGGGCGGAAAGAACGGCTTCCTTGCTGCCATTTACAAAATAATACTGCCAAAGTGCCAGTTCAATGGGCCGTGCATTGCGATACATCCAAGCTTCAACCTCATTATAGTCCTTAAATGAAAGTGTTTTCACAAATATTTCCATACCTCCTCACCCGGCACAAAACTCCATGAAAGTCACGCCATGGAATCGGTGCCACAATTTTATGTGCTTCAAAATTTTACACTTATCTGCGCTGAATTAGTCAACGTTTAAATGGGTTTACACAAACAGGCACCACCAGACACCGTACTTGTCTATGAGCTCCACACCACAGGAGCTGAAAAACAGTTGACCAAAAGGTGTTATGATTTCACTGCCCTCCAGCAGGGTTTCATACGCCTTACGTACCTTAGCCTCCTGCCCTTCCCCAAATTGAAGGCAGAACTGCATGGTATTGCCTGTAAGTCTTTTATCCCCTCCGGCCCGGGTGGTGTCATGGGCCTCACCCACCGCAAGGGCTTGTCCGCAAACGTCAAGCTCCCTATGTATGACTGTACCATGCTCGTCAATATCCTGAAAGCCTATGTTGGCGTCAAACGCCGTTTTATATAGCTCAAAAGCCTCGTCACTTCCCTTAACGTAAATCTGAAGTATAGACCGCATATATTCCTCCTCTATAATTTGAGCATCCTTTTCTTGTTGGCTCATACGCTACTGTTAATTTTATTCTCATAATCTCACAAACCAATCAAGCCTTGCATTTTATGATAGCATTTTATATTTTTGTTGTATTGTAAAAATCCGACATCAGATTGTTCTGTATGCAAATCGTCTTGCTTCCCATGGGGACATGGTGTGATATTTCTTGAAATCCTTATGCAAATGCGCCTGGTCGGTATATCCAAATTTATAGACAGCATCCTGAAGGTCAAAATTTCCGTCTACTAAAATATCCTGCCAGAGATATTGGTAGCGGACCAGTCCTGATAATTTTTTGGGTGAAACACCAACGTACTCCAGGAACAATCTCTCCAGCTGCCTTTGACTGACTGCCGTGAAGCCGGCAAGCTCGGATATATCTGACGTACCTTTAGAACTGAGAACCTTGTAGACTGCATTCATTACATTATTGTTCTGTTTGCGGGAATCCAGCCTTTTAAGGAGATATTTTTCAGCCTTATCCACAATATCCTGAATAAGCCGGGTCTCGGTGAGTATACCGTGTAAATCCTTCTTAAGGCTAGTAAAATAAGTTTCCACTTCTCCAAAGGAATTAAGTGCGTTTTTCATGGACTGGTGGGAAAACAGGGGTACAGCCCAGCTATAGAACCGTATGGCAAAGCACGTTGAAGTACCGGCATTTTTGCCTTTGTCCATAAATGTGGCATCACTTATCCCTGCAAACAGGCCATGAAGCTGATTTTTATCCTTATCAATGTTAAAGATTATGTCCATACAGGTGTCCGGAATCACAAGCTTATCTCTAACTTGAGTTGAAGTTAAGCCTGAGTGCTGTTTCTGCGCAAACCAAAAGCAGCAAATGTAGGGCTTAAGTGCCTCACAGGGTTGAAGCTCGGTGTAAGTTTCGTCACGCAAAAAAGGCTGGGCAGTGATTGGTCGATAAATATTATTTAATGTAAACATAACCGGTCCTTTATTTGTAATTTTATTGACAGATTAATAATAATGATATTATTACCCGTAATGCTGCCAAAAGTCAATAAAAGACCGGTGCCCACACTTTTGCAAAATACAAACCATTTGCAAGTTGCCATGAGTATCATTAATTCCAACCTATATCATATATTAATCTATGTGATGAATGCTTTACTCTCACAAACAACCAGCTTTTATTACATAATAAAAGGACTACCTTTTAATTCAGTAATCCCTTAAAAACAGTTTAAAGCAAATTTAATCAAATAATTTAGTGTACTTTCTCCACTTTCTAATACCTAAAAATATTGAAACAATACAAAAAATGCAAAAATTAATTATAATGGTGTTTAAAAACGGATTAAAATCCATCTGTATTATAGCTCTCAATAATGGTAAAAAAATACTTAATGGTAGCGCTATTGGAACGATCCACTGAAATGTAATATACTTAAGAATGCCTTGATTTTTAATTTTTAGCCACTCAACCTCTGTTATATCAGTTTTCAAAATCGACAACCTCCTATAATGCAACTCTGTTTGGATAATCAATTAACAGTAAATGAAGAAACACATTGTACAGTTCTATTGATTTAAAAGGGTCAATTAATTACTTAATTACGAATACGATTTACTCTAACTTCCTTCATTAGTTAAATATTCTCAATTTTTATTATATTTTCATTTATTATGTTTGTCTACTTGTATATAGCACAATTTTATCATAAAACACTTTGCATTAGTTTTGTTCTTATGCCTTTTCCAATTTATTCTGGAGAAATATAAATTCTTATACTTTAATTAATATCTTACCATGATGTTCCATATAATCAACATTGGTTGGCTAAATTATTCTTTGCTATTACCTAATATAGTTCTATTACTATCAATCCCACTTCCCTCAATGCAGTAACAAACTCCTTTTCTCTTTCCGATGAATATGTCAAAACCATAGCTTAATGTGATTTCTGACCGGAGATTTACCATCAGGTTCCTACATGATTCGCAATGGCTCACGTCTTTCCCACTTCTAGGGCAGACTAGAAACTTGTAACCCATAACATTGCGACCATACTGGACGCAATGCAAAAAACCCTGTAACTCAATAGTTACAAGGTTCTTAAGAAGTTTGGTGCCGAAGGTCGGACTCGAACCGACATGTTATCACTAACGCTGGATTTTGAGTCCAGTGCGTCTGCCAATTTCACCACTTCGGCATGTGTTTTTCACTGCTTAAATATAGTAACACAGAAACTTTCACAAATCAATACCAAATATTCAAAATATAATTTTTTTGCAGGTTGATTTATGTTCACTGATCTTTGCCTCTCATACAGGTCTAGCCCTTGAAAATCAACACCTGACAGCTATTGTTCCAGTCACAAAGCCCCTTTACTGCATATCTCTGAATTTTCTCTGAATTTTTCATAATTTACCATAAACATATTTTTTATTTTATTTGACTTTATGCCTCATAATTTGATAAAATCAATTGTTTGATATAAATTACTTAATTATTGTATACAGAAATTGAAGGGGTCATTATGCAAAAAGAAAATCTCAAATCAGAAAAAATGGGAAGCGTACCGGTTGGAAGGCTTCTGGCAAGTATGTCACTGCCTGCCATGCTGTCCATGCTGGTACAATCTCTCTACAATGTGGTAGACAGCTATTTTGTATCCAAGCTGGGTGAAGAAGCCTTCACCGCAGTTTCCATAGCCTTTCCCATGCAGCTGCTGACACTAGCCTTTGCCGTGGGCGTGGGAATAGGAACAAATTCACTCATAGCCAGAAAGCTTGGGGAGGGCAAGGTGGACGAGGCTACAGTCACCGCAAGAACAGGCTTGTTCCTTGCCATACTCAACGCGGCTATATTCGTGGTTATAGGCCTGGTGGTATCGGGACCATTCATATCCCTGTTCTCAAAAAATCCCGAGGTTATTTCCATGGGTACCACCTACCTGACCATTGTAACTGCAGCCTCTGCGGGAATGTTTATTGAGATAATCCATTCAAAGACACTTCAGGCTACCGGAAACATGCTTATTCCAATGATATCCCAGCTGATTGGCGCAATAGTAAATATTATTCTCAATCCCCTGCTGATTTTTGGTATGTTCGGTCTGCCGGAAATGGGCATTGCCGGTTCTGCAACCGCGACGGTAATCGGGCAGCTGACAGCCATGAGCTATGTTATGACCATGTACAGGCTTAAGAACCATGACATACATTTGACCTTGAGAGGCCTGAAATTAAAGAAGGATAATATTGTTAACATTTATAAGGTAGGTGCGCCTGCCATAGTTATGAATGCCATAGGGTCCGTTACCACCACAGGTCTCAATGCCATCCTCATGTCCTTCTCCGAGACTGCAATTGCAGTGCTGGGCATTTACTTCAAGCTGCAGTCCTTTATATTCATGCCGGTATTCGGTCTGACACAGGGAGCCATGCCTATAATGGCCTACAATTTCGGAGCCAACAAAAAGAAACGCTTTTATAGAACCTTCTACCTGTCCCTGACTGTAGCCATAGTTATAATGTCCCTGGGACTGGTGCTGTTCCAGTTGATACCCGGCCAGCTTTTGTCCATATTCGAACAAAAATCCGACATAGGAATATTTGCCCTCAGAGCAATCAGCCTCTGCTTCCTGCCTGCCGCTTTCGGTGTAATTATAACCACCATGTTCCAGGCAGTAGGTCACGGTATGAAAGCCCTGGTAATGTCATTGCTGCGGCAGTTGGCATTCATCCTTCCGGGAGCCTTTTTGTTCGGCAAAATCTTTGGTCTGAGCGGCGTATGGTTCTGCTATCCCTTTGCGGAATTGGTCTGCGTTCTGATTTTCACACCTATAGGCTTTAAGGTCATAAAGGAAGAATTTCTCAGGAAGAGTGAGTTTGAAATAGTCCCGGAAACTGCAAACACAATTATCAGGGCTGAAAACCAATAGTCTGGGTTTGAGGCTGAAGCCTTCTTTATGAAGTGGTGACCTTATTTTGTGTAGTGAGGGTAACAAAGCAATAACCGCCCAGAAGGGCATTTAAGCACCTTCAGGGCGGTTATTTCATGTTTGTTTATGTGTTTGTTAAGTTCTATTATATAAATGTATATTGGGTTTAATTTTAACCAAGTCACTTTTATTCAAACTGTTTTTATTAAAATTTTATATAAGTTTTATTTAAGGCTGGGCTTTCACTTACAAGGGCTTACTTTATCTGGCATATGGTTTTGACAATATATTCATAGTCATCATTTTTTCTAAAGCTGTATTTACCGATTTTTATCTTTGTAGAAGCCTGGAAGGAATCCAAAACCTCTGAGAATTTATCCTTATCCGAAATAACTCCGCTTTCCAGCAAAATATCTATAACCTTTACAGAATCATAGCCCTGCTTGATAGCAATAGCTATATTCCGTTCTCCCGCATCCCCCTTTTCCCCCGCTGTCCTGGTGTCAGTGGAGTTTCCAAGGGTGCTGCCTGAATTTTCACCGTCAGACGCTCCGGTATCTGCACCTGCACCCCCGGTCTGAACAGAAGCTGATGAAGCACTGCTTCCCGTCTGGGTTCCTGCGTCCTCATCCTTTATAAGATGCACCGGCTCTATCATACCATATCCCTTAGCCAGCCTGACTATTTCTTCCTTTGAAAGCTTTTGAGACTGTGTGCCGGTGCCGGCGCCACCAGAATAAATCAGTCCGGCTATTGCCGTAATTATCATGCCTATGCCGATTCCCAGAACTATACTTTTCTCATGAACCTTTTTCATTTGCTCAACCCTCTGATAAGTCCAATTTCACCCTTGCCTATTTTAAGCCTGTCTGCTATTTCATCATTGCTAAAGCCCTGCTCAATCATCTGCATCACTTCACGTCTCCTGCCATTTAAGACAAGCCTGGATTTATTGGTCTCATTCTCCTTAAGCCTTTCAGACATATCTGCCATCTGGGTATTAACTTCCCGTCCCGCCTCTTTATAAGGCTTTGCTTCCTGGACGTTTGACGCCTTGTCCTCTGCTTTTGCTGCCGGTTCTTCCTCTTTGCTTTTTTGGGCCTGGGGCTCTTTGGCCTCCAGTTGTGAAACTATGGTCTGCACAGTTGCAGCTTGCGAAAATACCGGTGCGGAATCCGTCCCTTTTAATACGGCAGGCTGCAACATTGACGGCCCTGAAGCTGATAAGCCTGCTGCGGACGAACCTGCTGCCCACGTAGCAGAAGCTGCCGAATCTGAGACTGCTGTTCCTGCCACTTCTTCACGCGCCTTCACAGATATCACAGGCATCACAGGCATCACAGGTATTGTTCTGCCCGCCGCAGGCATTGCCGGCATTGGAATGGAAGGGGCTGTAATATTGCTCTGATGGCCAGACCTGCTCTCCGTACTGGCCATGCTCACTTTTTCAAAATACTCCTGATTCTTCTCAGCTATAATTGTCACAACATAGTCGGACATTTTATTAAGTTCCTGAATCATTTCCTCGGAGTCCTGTATAAGGGTAAACATCTCTTCCTTTTTTCTGTCGAACTCCTTGAAAAAATCCTTTCCGTTTACCTTATCCATAGCAATAAAAAACAGGGATCCTATTACCAGTAAAATCCCTAAAAATATTATGCTAACATAAAAAGCGCCCATTTTCACCTCAATGCAGCTATATCCTTATATCAATTTTAGCCGCCTGACCATTATTATCTTTTTGTTTTTTCTTCTTTTCATTTTGCTTATTATTGTCTTTTTGCTGCTTTTCATTCACCCGTCCATGCTGAACATTTTCCCGAGCTACAACCTGCTTCAGATTGTGATCAATCCTGTCCCGGTTGGTCTCAGCCTGCTGCTGAAGTATAGCCTGGTTTTTGTTGGCTTCTTCATTCTGAATTTTTGACAGCTCGGTGGTCTTTGGATAGAGGACCTGAAAATCCATTGGCCTGATTGACATATTGACCTCCATATCTCCATATCTCCATATTTCCATATCTTCATATGAAAATGGTTAATCTATAAGGCTTCCTGTTTTCCGTTAATAGTTAAATAGTTATACAGGTATACATTTAAATAGTTAAATAGTTAAATAATAAAACAAATTGATTACCTGTCCACTGCTCCCACACGTATATCGGCACCGTCTCTGTACAGGGTGCAGTACTGCAGGGATTCCTTTACATACATCATACATGTGCCGATGGTAACCTTCACGCCGGGATAAATGGTGTTTAAGCAGCGTACCTTACCGCTTACCTCCATTTGGAGCTTTTCATCCAGTACCAGCATCTCCCTTTTCAGCTCTTCAATCCTGGAGGACAGATATATCTTTGTTCTCACGCTTTTTGTAAGAATCTCCTGCTTGTCCGGCGTCAGCGCGCCCATGCCTTCCAGCTTTTTCAATATTGTTATGGCCTGATCGGCCTTTTTTACATCCGACTCGCCGGACGTCAGCTCTTCCTTGACCTGCTTGTATCTTTCTCTGACGGTGGGATCAGTCCCGACCTCCAGGTCAGTCACCGTTGCCATATGTGAACCGATTACCTTGGCTACTATTATTTTACCCACCTTGCAGGTGCCTCCTACAAGCAGGCCCTTTCTTCCGGTCAATTCCAGCTTGTTTCCGCACTTGACATTGCTGTGCATTACAGCCTCCGACTGGATGTTATTCTGAGCCTCCACATTACTGTATTCTATGTACCTTGCCACAATATCGCCTCCGGCAATAAGGGTGCCCTTACCCATGCCCTGCATTCCCCTTCTGAGTATGATATTGCCTCCAGCCTTTATGGTGGCTCCTTCAACTACCCCATAAATCTCAACATTTCCACCTGCTTCCACACTAAAGCCGGATAAGACATTTCCTTTTATGATAACACTTCCCACAAAATTAATATTCCCGGTGGAATTGTCCACATCCGCAGGAATCTCGTGATTTGTATAAACACTTACTTTTGTAGTGTCAAGATATTCAACCTCTCCGTCTGTAGAAGCATACAGGCTTTGTCCGTCCTCAGAGGCATGTACATTCTTCCCTCTGGGCAAAACAGCAGGCTTGCCGTTTACTGACGGTATGGGCTTGCCCTTGACAGTCATTCCCTGAGTTCCCGCTACAGGCGGAATAACAGAGCACAGCAGTTGGCCCTGTTTTACCGACTGAATCAAGTTCAATTCTCTGTAATTTATCCTTCCGTCCTCCAATACCGTTGGAGTTTTGTCAACCGTGGTGTCAAAATGATAATTTACAGACCCATTCCTGCCGTTTTGTGCAGGTAAACCTTCCGCCACACAAATTGATTCATTATATACAGGATTACTGCAGCAGGAATCTATTACCTCCTCCTTTATCCCATATACAATCTTCTGGCTCTGCAGAGCTGAAACAATGTCCGCTCTGCTCACTCCTGAATTTTCTTCACCCGGAAACAGGGTTACAAAAGCCTTAAGCTCATCCGGGGTAACTGTAACTGAAATTTTAACCTCGTTTTGACTTGCCATAAATTCTCCTTTAAGATTCAAGCATTATTTTGTGTCTGAACAATTTGCCTCTCATCCTTAAAAGTGCTTTTGTATGCAACTGGGAAATTCTTGATTCCGTTACATTCATTATGGCACTTATTTCTTTTAAAGTAAGTTCCTCAAAATAATAAAAAGTAATTACCGCTTTCTCTTTTTCGGGCAATTTATTTATAGAATCGGCCAAAAGCTCTTTTATCTCACTTAGTTCCAATGATGCCTCGGGCTTGTCCTCTGTATTTTCACTGACTATTTCCAGACCTCTCTCGTAATTCTGTTCCATAAATTCTTCAAGGGACATCATTGACGAAACATTTACATCATTCAGAAGTCTGTAAAATTCATCCATACTTATTCCAAGCTTTTCAGCAACCTGTTTGTCGGTAGCGGAATGGCCTACTTCATTCTCTATCTCAGCATATACTCTTTCCAGTTCCTTGTTCTTTTGCCTCAGTGACCTTGGAACCCAATCCAGATCCCTGATACTATCTATAATAGAGCCTCTGATTCTCAAGGAGGCATAAGTTTCAAATTTAGCACCTTTTGTTACGTCGAACTTTTCAATAGCATCTATAAGGCCAAAAGCACCATAGCCCACCAGGTCGTCAAATTCCACATTTGATCCGAAGTAGATGCTCAATCTTCCTGCCACATACTTTATCAAATAAGCATACTGAACAATTAACTTTTCCTTTGCAGCAGGATCCTTATTTTCGGTATATTGTTTCCAAAGCTGACTAATATTGCTTACACTAAACATGTAAATCCCCCAAACCTTTACTATATATATCACCAAACTGTCTATTCCCTAACTTTTGTCCTGATTGCTTGTGATAAATCTAGTGGAGAAAAACCGTCGTCCATGGCGCTGCCTGCTACCAGATCCAGATTAGTGCCCAAATGCCCCTCCTGGTCCAGCATCTCAGCCATTTGCTGTCTCTGTTGTTCCAGCTTGTATTCTTCCAGCCTCAGCTGCTTTTCCTCTTCCTGCTTTCGTCTTTGCTGTTCCTCAACAATCCCGGTCAGTGTAGAACTCACTATGGCACCTAATATATAAAATCCAATCAGTGCTATGATCATTCTGATGCAGGTCTGGTTAGTACCGGCATTGTTGCTGAAGCTTATAATCCCGGTAACCAAAGCCGCCGTCATTGCCAAAAGGAACGGTATCTTCATAATTGTCTCCATTCTTACCTCTCATGTACGCGTGATGCGAGTGAAAGCAAAGCCACAAAATGGCTTCAAAAAGAATATCTACATTCTTTTTCTTTAGTTTAAACAAAATTAAATAAATAATTAACCTTGGCTTGCACTTCTCTATAACTGTTTGATTCCACAGCCAATAGTCTTGACCATCAGCCTTCCGTCTTCTGAATATATCTCAATAGTTCTCCCGTAATTTCCTCCGGTATCCTCCGACAACACGGGAATATTAAGCTCCTTGAGCTTTTCTTTTGACGCTATTACATTTCTGTAGCCTATCCTCATCAGGTCTGATCCCTGGGTAAAAGCAAACATTTGGGCTCCGCCTGCCAGCTTTGCAGTGATTCTTTCCTTTCTGGCGCCTAACTTTACCATATCCTCCACCAGTTTAACTATTGCCGTATCGGCAAACTTGGCAATATTGCTATTATTCTTTGCCTGTTCACTGCTTGGTAACATTACGTGCGCCAAACCAACAACTTTTGCAGCAGAATCATATAAAGCAATGCCCACACAGGAGCCTAACCCAAGTGTTGTTATCATACAAGGATGGTGAGCTGAGTTTAAATCAGCCATACCAACCTTTATTGTCTCAATATCCATTATTCTATAACTCCCAATGCTTTTAATAATACCTCGTATGAATCAATATCAGGTATTAAAAGAAAGTCCCCCAATACTTTAGTAATGCCCTCACTAAACTCAGTCTCGATATAAAGTACCGAGTCTCCCACTTTGCCGAACTCGATGGCAGGAACACTTAATATGGCTCCAGCCATGTCTATTGCCAGCTCCGGTATGGAAGGCAATATCCTCAGGTTGGTCAGTCCTGCAAGTGCATTCAGATATGATCCGGTCAGTATGTTGCCTATTTCCTTGAGCGCGGACAGCTCCATTTCATCAAAGCTAAGGCTGGTTGAATCACTGCCTATGAGGATGTTTACAAGCTGCCTGGCAGCAAAGTTGTCCAGAATGAACATCATGTTTCCGGTCAAATCTCCGGTAACACTAAGCAATATTCCTACAACTATCATTTCCTCTCCGCCTAAAATCTGGCTTACCTTGTCAAAGCCCATGATTTTCACCTTGGGCACAGCCATATCAACCTTCTTATCAATCATTTTTGCCAGAGATGTAACAGCGTTTCCTGCTCCTATATTACCTATTTCTCTTAGTACATCCATTTGCAGATTATTTAACTCATCAAAACTAATCGCCATTGCTTTTACCTCAATTTTAATTTTTTAATCAAAGCTTAACTAATTTTTCAAAGTTTATCAGCGTTACTATTTCACCGCCAACCTTGCCGATTCCGAAGATATATTCTGCAGCAGCACTGTTAATAAGGCTTGTTGTGTTTTCTATATCGTCTCCGCTCAGTTGTATGGTTTGCTGCACCTGGTCTACTATAACTCCAATGGACACTTCCTCCAGCTTAAGGATGATGATTCTTGTCTCCTCTGTTTCCTCAACGGCAGGCAGATTGAATCTGGCCCTTAAGTCCATTACAGGAATTATATCGCCTCTCAGATTTATAACACCCTTTATGTATGGCGGTGTTTTCGGCACTCTGGTAATAGTCTTCATTCTGTCTATTGTTGTTATCTTCAAGGAATCTATTCCAAAACGCTCATCACCAAGACTGAATACAATAAATTGTCTTGTATCAAAATCATTAACCTGTACGTCTGCCATATTGACCTCCTGTTTTCGTGTTCGGCGCAAAGCCTTAAAAATATTTTATGTAATAGAGTTAACATCAATTATCAATGCAACATTGCCATCACCCAGAATCGTGGCACCTGCAAGATATTTTATGCCTGTGAGCAGCTTTCCAAGTGACTTGATAACTATTTCCTGCTGCCCTATTACACTGTCTACAACCAGGCCTGTAAGCTTCTCGCCCTTTCTTACAATAACAATCTTGAGCTTTTTCTGTGTCTTGGTGCTGCTGTCAGGTACTTCAAGGGAATCAGCCAGCCTCGTTATGGGAACAACCATATTTCTCAGAAGTATGACCTCCTGGCCCTGTACCGACTTCACATCCTCTGCCTTCCATTCGTATATCTGATAAATAGAGCCTAAAGGAATGGCATATTTTTCACTTCCCACATTAACAAGCAGCGCCTGATAGATTGCAAGTGTAAGAGGCAGTTTTATGAGGAATTTGCTTCCTTTTCCGCTGAAGGTTTCCACTTCAACAGTTCCGCCAAGCTGCTCTATCTTGGTCTTAACTACATCAAGCCCCACACCTCTGCCTGAAAGGCCGGTAATTTTTTCCGCGGTGCTGAAGCTGGGTCTGAAGAGGAGCTCTATTGCCTCCTGCTGAGACATGGCATTTGCGGCTTCCCTGGTCAGAATACCATTTTGAATTGCCTTCTCTTTTATTTTCTCGATATTTATACCTGCCCCATCGTCCGATACCTCTATAATAACATTGTTGCCGGACTGATAAGCCGTAAGGTTTATTCTTCCATGCTCGGACTTGCCCAGCTGTCTTCTCTTCTCAGTGGACTCCAGACCGTGGTCACAGGAGTTTCTCAACAGGTGGATGAGCGGATCACCGATTTCGTCAATGACCGTTCTGTCCAGCTCAGTCTCTTCACCCGACATGACCAGATCGATTTCCTTGCCCAAATCCTTAGCTATATCCCTTATCATCCTGGGGAATCTGTTGAACACTGTCTCAACAGGAACCATTCTGACCTTCATAACTGCATCATTAAGGTTTGTGGTAATCCTTTCCAGGTACTCCAGGGTTTCGTGATATTCCTGTGGCTTTTCAGTGATGTCGGTGCCTTCAAGCCTTGTCTTTGTTATAATCAGCTCTCCCACCAGGTTCATAAGCACATCCAGCCTGTCAATATCAACTCTGACTGTCCTCTGGGTCTTTTTAGGAGCGTTGGGTGCATTTTGCTTTGAAGCCTCCTGAGCCTCTCCTTCCTTTGCAGCCGGACTGTCCGCAACAGCAGAGGCCTTTGAAGCTGCCTCGGATTTTTCTGTAGCCTCCGCGGAGGAGCCCTCAGCGGCAACCCTGCTCATAGGCCTTATTATTACTTCATCCACTTCCGCAATAGAATTGAGTTCCTTTGAAAATAACTGGTCGTCATGCTTTGAAACTACCACTACAGTGAACTCAAAATCAAACTTTTCATCCTCTATGTCCTGAACTACAGGCTGTGATTTGATTATCTCGCCATAACGCTCCAAGGTCTGAAACAGTATGAACGCTCTGGCAGATTTCAAAAGGCAGGCTTTATTCAATACGATTGTTATCTTTAATGCATTCATACCCATATCCAGGGCTTTATTAACAGCACCCTGCTCAAATTCGTCCAGTTCCATCCTGGCTGAAACATACTTTTCATCATTCTGCGCCGGAACTGCTGCGGTTGCCTCCGGTGCCTTTCTCTCAGCCTGTGCCGGGGCGGAGACAGCACCCTTGTTTTCAAGTATTTCATTCAGGGAGTCTATGACATTCTTATATTCCCTGTCACCTTCTCCGCCGGTAGCTATTACACTGTTTACGTAGTTTTCAAGTGCATCAAGACACTTAAACAGCACATCCACCAGGCCCGAGGTCACTTTTATCTCATTATTTCTAATGGCGTGCAGTACATTTTCCATGTCATGGGTCAGTTTTGTCATCTTGGTGTAACCCATTGTACCTGCCATTCCTTTTAGAGTATGAGCGACTCTGAAGATTTCGTTCAAAACATCCTTGTCCTCAGGATCCTTCTCCATCTGCAGCAGGCATTGATTCAGGCTTTGTACATGCTCATTCGCCTCTTCGATAAATATTTGTAAATACTGACTCATATCCATATTAACGCACCCCCAAATATTGTATAATTTCTTCTGAAATCTTGTCCAGTGATACCACCTTATCTACTACTCCTGTTTGTATTGCCATTTTCGGCATTCCGAATACCACGCTTGTTTCTTCATCCTGAGCTATAATATAACTCTTGTTGACTTCCTTGAGCCTTTTCACACCTGTGCTGCCATCAGCCCCCATCCCCGTCATAATGACCCCGACAATATTATTCAGACCTGTGGAGGAAAGTGATTGCATCATTACATCGACCGATGGCCTGTGTCCGCCTACAGGAGGGGACTTATCAAGATTTATAACTATATCTCCGTTTGGGGCAGCCTCTATCTGCATATGTGAATCACCTGGTGCAATATAAACATGTCCCGCCAATATCTTCTCCCGGTGAGAAGCTTCCTTTACAATCAGTTCGCTCTTACTGTTCAGCCGGTCTGCCAGTGAATTAGTGAAGCCGGGCGGCATATGCTGAACAATCAATACGGCTGCGGGGATATCTCCCGGCAAAAACGGGATTACGCTTTGCAACGCCTTTGGCCCTCCCGTTGAAGTCCCTATGGCGATTATGTGCTTCAATACCTTGTTGCTGCCGTTAACAATGCTGCTTTCATTTTCCTTTGCCTTATTTCTGGCAGAGCTGAATTTTATATTTTTAGCAATAGTAATTTTCTCTATTATTTCATTTTTCTTTTTATCATTCTTAATATCAAATATGTTTTTGGGCTTGGCAATAAAATCCACAGCACCTTCGTCCAGAGCCCGTATAGTCAATTCGGCTCCGTGCTCCGTGCCGCTGCTAAGCATTATAACAGGCCTTGGAAACCTCTTCATTATCTCTTTGAGACAGCTTATTCCATTCATGATGGGCATCTCAACATCAAGAGTGATTACATCGGGATTCAGCTGTTCTATCTTTACCAGTGCATCCTTTCCATCCGTGGCTGTTCCCACTACTGAGAGGGATTCTTCCGTATCAATCATATCAGATAAGACTTTTCTCATAAAAGCCGAGTCGTCGACTATCAAAACTCTTATCAAGCTGTTCTTCTTTGGCTTTGAACTCATTGGCTACCCCTTAGACCTTTTTTCAATAATTCCCTCTGTTGTCTGAATATAAAACCAACTATTTTCTCCCGCTCCTTGTACTCAATGTCCTCAAAGCTAATGGAAGAAATATACTTTATCTCTTCATTTATGATTTCTCTGCTGCACCTGATTACCTTCCCTTTAAACTTTAATTCAAAATCATCAAATAATAAGGAACCCGATATAACAGAATTTGGCGCAAGCATATAGTCAGTCTGGGAGGAAACTCCGCCGCCGCTTATATCAATGGTGTAGCCTGTAATTTCATCATGTTTTCCCGGCTCGTCCGATTTTAGCGGACTAAAGTATACCGGAACTCTGCAGTCAAAACGATAAAACTGCCTCCTTTGAATCTTTTCGGGCTTTTCTGTGACTCTTATATCCAATAGTGCAATATCGTCAATGATAAGCCTGTCTGTGACATAACCTATAACCCTGTATATCTGGTTCGCCTTATAGAAAAAGTATGCTTCTATATGCGAATTCACTCTTACAGGATATATCTTTGCCTCATGTATGGGAGCACTGATCCTAATGGTATTAACATCGACAAAGCCCTCCAACTGGCTTACAAAGCCCATATCAAGTTTTCCCTCAACCGGATCAACAACTGTCATTTCAATCTTTGTTCCGATTGAAAATTCTTTCAGGTTATATACAGTGTTCAAGCGATCTACCCCACTTAATAATAGTATACTATTTTATCAATTGGTAAACAACCCAACAAATTTATTAATAAATCCTTTAATTCCGGCTTGTGCCAAGCCGTTCACATTAGTCTCCCTCTTCAAAAGAGAATCAACTACATCGTTTATCATTTTACTGGTAGAATTTTTGGGGTAGCATAACAAATACGGCTTCTGAAGCTTCACCGACTTTATGAAGAACTGGTCAAAGGGCAAATACCCCAATGACTCAAGCTTCATCCCAAGAAACCGATCTGAAACCATTGCAAAATTATTGTAAACTGTCTTTGCTTCAATTTCATTTTCCGCCCTGTTAATAAGTACATTAATGATACAATCCTTTTTTGAATAAGAAACAGTCTTTACAAGGGCATACGCATCTGTAATGGAAGTTGGTTCCGGTGTCACCACCAGAAGCACCTCATCTGCGGACAATACAAAGTTCATAACGGTGTCGGAAAGCCCTGCACCTGTATCTATGAGAATATAGTCTGCTATATGGTCCAACAGGGACATATTTGCTATGAAAGAATCCAGCGAATTCTTGTCCAGGTTTATAAGCTCCTGAACTCCCGAGCCTCCTGAAATGAATTTGATGTTATTTGGCCCGTCGCAAAGTATATCCAGAATACCTCTCTCATTGTTGACGGAATCCAGCAGTGTATACTTTGGTACAATACCAAAGACAACGTCTATATTTGAAAGGCCCAAATCTGCATCTATAATAACAACCCTATAACCCTTCTGGCTCAGAGCAAGGGCCAGGTTGACGGTAACACTGGTCTTTCCCACTCCGCCCTTTCCGCTTGTGACAGCAATAACCTTTGCACTTTTTTCAAGTGTTATACGTTCAGCTGAAACCTGGATGTTTCTTGAGTTTTTTGAGGGCTCGCTATTCAAATCCTTTACTATCTTTCTTAACTTTTCAGCTTGATCTAGCATTCTTAACCTCCGTGTTTTCCAGAGCGGCCACCTGGTTTCATCCTGTCATTAAAGTTACGACATGTTTCCCAAAAGGTTTTTTGACAGCCTGTCAATGTTGGCAATCTCAATATCATCCGGAACATTCTGACCGTTGGTGATATATGACAGGCTCTTATTTGAAAAACATTTTGTATTTAGTATATTTCCGTATACCGGAGTTTCATCCAGCTTGGTAAAAATCAGCCTGTAGTTGGGAATAAACTCATAATTCCTAATTATCTCCCTGCTATTTTTCGAGCTGACGGTAGAACTCAACACCAAAAATATACTGTCCGCATTTGACGCCGCAACCAGCTTCTTCAGTTCGTCAAACTTCTGTTTGTCCCTGTAACTGCAGCCTGCGGTATCAACTAAAATTACATCCTTATCATTATACTTCTGAATCTCGTTTGTTATTTCCATTACAGAGTATGCAACCGATATGGGTATGCCTAGTATTTCGGCATAGGTCTTCAGCTGATCGACCGCTGCTATTCTGTAAGTGTCGGCAGTTATCAGCCCCACCTTCTTGTTTCCTGAGAGCATAAAGGTGGCTGCCAGCTTTGCAAGAGTTGTAGTCTTTCCTACTCCTGTGGGCCCCACGAAAAGTATGACGGTGGGTTTCCCATCCTTTCGGAGAGCAATTGGCTCAGGCTTGCCGAACATTGATGCTATAACAGAGTGCATCACCAGGGATGCATCGTTAATGTTGCGGGAATCACTTTTTTTGGCAACCTGTTCAATAATATTTCTTGCAATTTCTTCATCTACTTCATTTTTCAGCAGATTGCCATACAGCAGTTGAAATATCTGGGGCAGTTTTTCAGCTTCTGTCCGCCTTACGTCTTCTTCGGTTCTTTTTACAGTCTCATTACTTTTGCTGTCAGTCTTTACAGTATTTAGAACCCTTTGCAGCAAACTTTCAATATTACTTACTTTATTCTCTAGCTCAACAATTTTTTCCTCTTTTTGCGACAATATATTTTTCGTAGTTTGATTATCTGGATAAAATCCTCCGGTTTTTGACAATTCCCGCTCCCTTGCTTTTGCGTTATCGTCATCTATAGCTGCCATAATTTCAATCATGGGCTGTGTAAAGTACTTCTTTATTCCCTTTTGCCTTACCTTTTTAGTATTGAGTATAATTGCATTGTTTCCAAGGTCCATTTTGACTTTAAGCAACGCTTCCTGTGTATTCTTACCCATATACCGTTTTATCTTCATCTTATCTCCCATCTGCGCGCATAGCGCTTATACAAATAGTAATGAAAGACACGTAGTGGCTTTTGCTGCGTGAAATCCACTTTGACTTGAGGCATGTATCTTTCACGCTAACCTCCACGAGCCGAAACCGGCCACAAAATGTTATGAATCAGCATAAGCCGCCCGTTCTACACACTGACAGTTCCAATGGACTGTATTTCAACTGCCGGATCAATCTCATTATAGGACAGTACAATCAGACCTGGTATAACATTCTCCGTAAGTCTTTTAAAATACAATCTGACTATGGGTGAAGCCAGCACTATGGGCTGGTTGCCAAGCTGCATAAGTCTCTGAACATTTCTTGAAACATTGTTTATTATTGTATTGCTCACAGCGGGGTCCAGCGCCAGATATGAACCAAATTCCGTCTTTTGAATTGCGTCCATTATCATTTGCTCTACCTTTGGATCTATGGTGATTACATTTGAATTCCCGTTAAAGAACTTCTGTGATATGGATCTTCCCATTGCTTGCCTCACATATTCTGTAAGCATGTCCACATCATGTGTCATAGGTGAATAGTCCGCCAGAGTTTCCATTATGGTGACCATATCCCTGATGGACACATTCTCCTTTAATAAATTGGCAAGTACCTTTTGAATCTCTCCGATTCCCATGAGCTTGGGTACAAGCTCGTCAACAATTGCAGGGTTGGTCTGTCTGATATTGTCAACCAGAGTCTGAACCTCCTGCCTGCCCAGCAACTCGTAAGAATGCTTCTTTATTACCTCGGTCAGGTGGGTGGCAATAATTGACGGTGGATCTACCACGGTGTATCCCAGCATTTCCGCCTTGTCCCTCTGACCCTCCTGAATCCAGATGGCAGGAAGGCCGAAGGCCGGCTCAATTGTCTTTATACCGTCAAGCTCTTCCTCAACCCCGCCTGAGTTCATAGCCATGAAATAGTCAAACAGCAGCTCTCCCTTTGCTATCTCCGAGCCCTTTATTTTAATGATATACTCGTTGGGTCCTATTTGTATGTTATCTCTTAGCCGGATTACGGGAACTATCATACCAAGCTCCAGAGCAAGCTGTCTTCTGATAAGCACCACTCTGTCCAGCAAGTCCCCGCCCTGGTTGGCATCAGCCAGAGGAATTATTCCATAGCCGAACTCCAATTCTATAGGGTCAACCTGCAGCAGGGTAACAACATTTTCCGGCTTCCTGATTTCCTCAACTTCACTTTCCTGTATCTGAACTTCCTCATCAATAACAGCTTCCTTTTGGAGCTGTTTTACCTTGTAAGCCACAAACACCAACACTGCAGCCAGAATCAAAAACGGCGCGGGAGTCAGAAAGGGTGCCATGGCTGCACTTAACGCCGCAGAGACATATAAAACCTTGGGATTGTAAAACAACTGTCTTATAAAGTCCTTGTTAAGATCAGATTCCGCACCGGCTCTAGTGACGATGAAGGAAGTGGCCACCGAGAGCATCAAGGCCGGCAGCTGGCTGACCAAACCGTCTCCAATAGTCAAAATGGTATAGTTGTTAAGGGCTTCACTTATTTCCTCACCTCTCATAACTACACCTATTATCAAGCCCCCTGCTATATTCAAAAAAGTAATTATGATGCCTGCTATGGCATCGTTTTTTACAAACTTGCTGGCACCATCCATGGAACCATAAAAATCTGCTTCCCTCTGAATCTTCTTTCTTCTTTCCTTTGCCTCAGCTTCACTTATAAGACCGGTGTTCAGGTCTGCATCAATGGCCATCTGTTTTCCTGGCATGGCATCAAGGGTAAACCTGGCAGCAACTTCTGCCACTCTCTCCGAACCTTTTGTTATTACCAGGAAGTTAACTATCATTATGATAAAGAATATAACGAAGCCAACTACCAGGTTATTCCTTCCCACAAAGGAACCGAAGCCCCTGATTACATCTCCGGCCTCACCCTCGGATAAAATCAGCTTTGTGGCCGTAACATTCAGAGACAGTCTGTAAATGGTGGTAACAACTATCAGCGTGGGGAATATGGACAAATCCAGCGCCGTCTTTAAATAAATGGTATTGAGCATAATGATTGCAGCCAGTATTATATTTATTGCCAGCATAAAGTCCAGCATAATATGCGGAATAGGCAAAATAAGATTTAATATGGTGATTATAATTATTATTGGTATAAAAAAGTTATTTAACCTAGACAATTTTTGTCCCCCTTAAATAAAGTCTAACCTGCTCTGCCGCCGGTTTTTAAATTATAGACAAAGGCAAGAATCTCAGCAACCGCCTGATATAGCTCCGGCGGTATGGGCTGTCCAATATCCACCGTACTGTACAAGGTTCTGGCCAGCGGCTTGTTTTCAACAATCTGAACTTTATTTTCAGCAGCAAGCTGCTTTATTCTCAATGCTATATAATCCTGTCCCTTAGCAATCACATAAGGTGCACTGGCCTTTTGGGCCTCGTACCTAATGGCTACTGCAAAATGGGTGGGGTTGGTAATAACAACATCTGCCTTTGGTATCTCCTGCATCATCCTTTTCATGGACATTTGACGCTGCTTTTGCTTTATCTTTGCTTTTATCTCAGGATTACCCTCCAACTGCTTGAACTCTTCCTTGACCTCTTGCTTAGTCATCTTGAGGTTTTTTTCATAATCATACCTCTGGTATAAATAATCAAAAAAACCAACCAGTATCATTGCAAAGCATATCCTCAGTGCCACTGCAAAGGCCGAACCACCTATAAAAGAAAGGATATCCCTCAGGTCGGCATTCATAAGCCCCACCACTTCATTGGATTTTGACTTCAAATAGGAGTATGCCACTCCTGCAACAATTGAAATCTTTATAATGGATTTGACCAGCTCAACTATGGATCTCAGGGAAAATATCCTTTTAAATCCGCTGAAGGGGTTTATCCTGTTTCCCTGGGGCTTCAGAGTCTCAAGGGTAAAAAGGATTCCCACCTGGGCATATCCCACAATCAAACCTGCAAGCATTGCAATCAGCAGCAGGGGCAGTGATGTTTTGGCCAATACGGTAATACCGTCAATGAATAGTTTTGCAAGAATACCGGTATCAATGGCATCCTTGTTGGTCAGGTACTCCGTAAATGCCTTTTTTATAAATGAGGACAACTGCCCGTATATTATGGAACCGAAGGCGTTCATGGAAACAATCATCAAAATCAGCACCAGTGAGGCTGACACTTCCCTGCTTTGAAATACCTGGCCCTTTTTTCTGGCATCACTTTTTTTCTTGGGAGTGGCCTTTTCCGTCTTGTCGTCTCCGCCTCCGGCGAATAGCTGATAATTCAGCTTCAGGCTTTGTCCCTTAACCAAGCTTGTCATTTAAGTCCTCCTAAAGTTCCCACCGGTTAATCCTTACCCTGGCACCATTGACCTGATAAATCTGAAAATCTCAACACTCATATCTTCTGTCAGCATTGTCACAATATAAATGAAAGCGGGAATTGTGAGCAAAACTATAATGAGTCCTAAAAATACCTTCAGGGGCATACCCAGCACAAAAACATTCATCTGAGGTATGGTTTTGGATATAATACCAAGCACCACATCAGTAATTATTACTGCTGCAACAATGGGTGCGGCTATCTTAAAGCCCACTGAAAACATGTTTTTGAATACTATTACTATATTATCCACCATGCCGGGACCTATGACGGCGCTTCCCAGCGGTACTATGCTAAAGCTCTGATACAAGGCCTTAATAAGCATATGGTGACCGTTGGTTACAAGAAATATTATCATCGCCGTCATATAATACAGGTTTGCAGTTACCGGCACCTGTATGTTGCTCAGAGGGTCCAGTACGTTTACCATACCAAAGCCTATCTGCATGTCAATTATCTGTCCTGCAATATAGATGCTTGTAAACACGGCATATGCCACAAAGCCTATCACAACTCCCACAACAAATTCCTTGATAATATACAGTGCATATATCATAAAGTTTCCGGTATCCAGCACCTGCCCCACCGGAACCACATTTGCCATTAAAAGGGCAGTTGTAAATGCAAAGCCGATTTTAAAATACACCGGAATATTCCTTCTTCCAAATATGGGAGCGGTTACAAACAAACCTGTCATTCTCACAAAAATAAGAAGAAACAGCTCTATATTGCTGAGGAACATATTAAACGGAATCTGCATTCCAGCCTCCCTTTTGCTGCGCACTTACGATCATTGGGCTTCCCTTATTTTATAAACTGGTTCATGTTTGTAAAAATATTCTGAGTGTATTCTATTAAAACCCTCAGCATCCACGAACCGAACAGTGCTATTGCAGCCACTACCGATAAAATCTTTGGAACATAGGAAAGAGTCTGCTCCTGAATCTGTGTGGTAGCCTGAAAAATACTTACCAGGAGGCCTACAATCATACTGATGAGCAATACCGGAGCCGAGACATATATTACTATTTTTAAAGCTTCCTGTGCGATGTATATAATGCCGCTTTCGTCCATTTTATCTCCCATCTATGCCCTATGCGCGTACACAAGTAGTAATGAAAGGCACGTAGTGGCTTTCGCCGCGTGAAATCCACTTTGACTTCCCACATGTGTCTTTCACGCTAACCTTCCTGCTGCACAAGCTCATAAACTTACATAAGTGTTAATATTCAATACATGCAGAGCATGTACAATTTACTAAAAAGCCTTAATTGACTGAGCCCGGCTGAAACATCACCGGGCAAAACTCACAACGATGGATTGCGTCAGCATGGACCAGCCATCCACCAAAATAAACAATAGTATTTTAAAGGGCAGAGATATCATTGTAGGAGGAAGCATCATCATACCCATTGACATCAACGTACTTGATACTACAATATCAATAATAAGAAACGGTAAAAATATTAAAAATCCGAACTTAAAGGCCACCATAAGCTCACTTATTAAGAAGGCCGGTGCCACTATGGACAGTGAAAGCTTAGATGCCTCCTGAACCTTGATGGGCTCCTTCTGTCCTCCAAGAGTCATAAACAGCTCCAGATCCTTTTCTCTTTTATTGCTGAAAATCTGTTTTACCATCCAGGTTTTAATGGTTCCCGAGCTTTTTTCTATGGCCTGCTGAGAGGTTATCTCCCCCTTTGAATAAGGCTGGAAAGCATTTTGATTAATATCTGTAATAACCGGGCTCATTACAAAAAAGGTAATAAACAGTGCAAGTCCTATCAAAACCTGATTTGGAGGCATTTGCTGCGTTCCCAGGGCATTTCTTAAGAAGGACAGGATAATAATAATCCTTGTAAAACCGGTCATCATTATGAGTATGGACGGAGCAACGGACAAAACCGTCAGCAGCAATAACAGCTGGATACTTGAGGATACTTCCTTCGGGTTGTCGGACACTCCTATGCTTATACCCCCCTGGGTTACTGAAATGTTAGGCTCCGCCATAGCCCGCCCCATCATAAGGCAAAAAAACACTGCCAAAATACATGTTATAAACATAAACTTCTTAATTTTTGTTTTCTTCTTCATTTTGACCCCGTCTATCGTTCATACTGTTGCTTATGTTTTTCAGCCTCTCAAGATTGCTTTTGAACTTATAATTATCCGTTAAGGCTGCTTCCGGCTGGGGGCTGCTGAAATTCGTTTCATCAGCGCTATCAGCATAACCGCCCGGTTTTGAGCCGGCAACAGTTTCTTTCGTTTTTGTATTCCGCGCACCTGAAGAGTTTCCGAAATTTAACCCGCTTACATATTTCTTCAGTATTTCCTTGAAATCCATAACCTCCGAAATAGGGTTTTTTATCTCTTCCTCCTCAAAATCACTTATGGTTACCCTGGCCAAAAACTCCACGCTCTTGTTGGTTGCAGACAGTATTAAAAATTCCTTGTCAACCTTGACCAGATGAAGTCTGGTGTTAATCCCCAGGCTGAGAGATTCAACAATCTGCATATGATTGCCCTTCATCATCTTCTTTGACTTGTAAGTCAGGTATTTCGTTGTCAGAAGCAATATTGCCATAACAACCACAAAGGCCAATAAAACAGTTAAATACTTAAAAATCCCTTCCATCTCACCCTCCTGATAAATAAAGTCAAACCGGTTTATTGATAAGATTTCAGGCTGTTATTTACTCAAAAGTCAATTACTATCAGCTGAAAGCCGATAGTTTGGGTTTGAGGCTAAAGTCTCCTGAAGTCCGGACCTCGTAATACCCAAACCGTTGAAACCTTTAAACAAGATGCGCAAAGCATTTATTCGCCTGCAAAACGAAGGTTTCAACCGTAATTGACTTTATGACTTAAGCTTAAAAGTTCATCATTACAAAATATCCTGCAGTCATCTAACAAAAATCATACAGCGGGAAAACCCGAACCATATAAATTTATAGCAACTAGCAGGATATTTTTTCACTTAATGCATTTCACGCTGCATTAGCCTATTACTTTTTTAACCGCCTCAACAACGCGGTCTGCCTGGAATGGCTTAACAATGAAGTCTCTTGCTCCTGCTTGAATTGATTCAATAACCATAGCCTGCTGCCCCATAGCTGAACACATTATTATTTTTGCATCACTATGTATTTTCTTTATTTCTCTAACGGCTGTCACACCATCCATTTCAGGCATTGTTATATCCATAATAACCAAGTCAGGAGTAAGTTCCTTGTATTTTTCTATAGCTTTTAAACCATTGTCAACATCCGCTGCTATATCATAGCCATTCTTGGACAAGATATCCTTAATCATCATTCTCATAAATGCTGCATCGTCAACAATTAATATACTTTTCCCCATAACGCTCTCTCCTTAACTATTCGTTGATTTTCTAAAACTATAATCGTTTTGATGGATGAATTATATCAGTAATTCTAACACCAAAGCTTTCATCGATTACTACAACTTCTCCCTTAGCAATAGCTTTTCCGTTTACCAATATGTCAACTGGTTCTCCTGCAAGCTTGTCAAGTTCAATAATGGAACCTGATCCGAACTCTAAAATGTCTCTTATCAACTTTTGAGTTCTCCCCAATTCAACGGTCACCTGCAGAGGTAAATCCATTATAAGGCTTATATTTTTCTTTTCCGCCGCAGAAAGTCCGTCATCAAAGGCCTGGAACTGAACAGGCTGCACACTGACAGGATTTCTTGGCCTTTGCATTTCCTGGTAACCAGGGTCAAAGCCATAGCTCTGCATTGGCTGCTGCATCATTGGCTGCTGCATCATTGGCTGTTGCATCATTGGCTGCTGCTGCACAGGCTGTTGCATTACAGGCTGAGATTGCGGAGCTGCCTGAGATACATGAGGCAGCTCAGGCTCAGGAGCTTTGACCTTGGAAGAATTGAGAAGGCTGCTTACAAGCTCTTTGGCAAATTTCATAGGAAGCAGCTGCATAATCTCACTGTCAATCAGATTGCCTACAACCATTTTAAAGGCAATCCTTACCAGCACATCATCCATTTCAAATTCTCCGTAAGGATCGCCATTTCCAAAACTCACAACAAATGCTCTTGGAGGTGAAATATCAATTCGCTTTGAAAACATTGACGACATGGAAGTTGCCGAAGAACCTATCATCTGGTTCATGGCTTCACTGATGGCACTCAAATGCAGATCTGTAAGATCTCCGTCTGCTATAGTGCCCTCTCCGCCCATCATCAAATCAGTTATTATTTTTACATCGTCCTGTTTAAGGATCAGAAGGTTACTTCCGATTAATCCGTCGGTATATTCAACTTTAACGGCAACATACTGTGAATTGTAACTCTGGGAAAGCTCACCCCATGTTGTTATTGATACGTTTGGAGTGGTAATGGTCACTTTCTGTGATAACAGGGTAAACAATGTTGTAGCAGAGGTTCCCATACTAATGTTTCCGATTTCTCCCAAAGCATCTATTTCCTGTGTTGACAGGACCTCACCAGAACTGCTGCTGCCCCCAACATTATCTGCAGATTCTTCCGAAGAGGAAGTGCCGTTCAATAAAGCGTCTATTTCTGCTTGTGTCAGCATATCTCCCATTCTACTCTTCCTCCCTTCTAATCACCTCGGTAATTTTAACCGCTACTTTATTTTTCTTTACACCGGGCTTGGCTAAAAACTTGGGCAAATCGCCTACCAGCACTTCCAAATCGCCATTTATACTGGTTTCCAGCGGCAGCACATCCCCGGGTTGAAGGTCCAGGAACTCGCCGACATTTATTATGGTCCTGCCCAGAACAGCCCTGACCGGAACCAATGTATTTTCAATCCTGAACTCAATGTCCTGCTTGTTGTGTTCAGTCTTTTCATTTTCAATATTTGTGAACCAGAGCTTTGTACTCAGCTTTGGCATTATAGGCTCAACCGTCATATGCGGTATGCATATGTTAATCATACCCTTGACCTCTCCGACTACCACATTTAATGTTATCAGAGCTACCATCTCATTTGGATGGATGATCTGGGCAAACTGAGCATTGGTTTCAATCTTTTCAAGCCTTGGCTTTATGGAAATAATACTTTCCCAAGGCTCTCGCATTAAATTTAAAATCTGTATGATAATCCTTTCAAGAATTGCAAGCTCTATCTCGGTAAAGGATCTTATCCGCTCCATGGCAGAACCCCTGCCGCCCAAAATCCTGTCAATCAAGGCATAGGCTATGCTCGGGTCCATCTCAAAAATAACAGAGCCGTTCAGCGGGCTGAAATCCACAATGCCCAGCACCACCGGGTTTGCCAGTGAATTGCTGAACTCACTGTATTGCAGTGCATCTACAGACAAGACATCCACCTGCACCAGCGATCTTAAGTATCCTGATAAAAAGGACTGTACCAATCGGGCATAGTTTTCATTTATGAACTGCAAAGTTCGTTTATGATCATTGGCAAACTTCGGAGGCTTCTTAAAATCATGTAATTTTACTTTTTTCTCGGTTTTTGTTGTCTGAATCTGCTGGACGTCAATGTCACCTGTAGTAAGAGCTTTAAGCAGTTCATCAATCTCATTCTGAGATAATATATCTCCCAATCAGCTCACCTCCTATTGATAAAACCAATAATCAAAAACAACGGAGTAAACAAGAGGGCTAGCCTTTTTGTCATTATTCATCAATATTTCATTAATCTTTTTCTTTAGATCCTCAGACGCTTTCTGTTTGGCATCGCTCTGACTTACCTCTTCAAGTGTGAGACCCTGGAAGTAAGAACCTATGGCAGAGTTGATTTCTTTATTATAGAAGTCAATCTTCGCGGTTATAGCTTCTGCCTTCATTCCTTCGACTTCTTTGTAATGCTTCATGCTTGCACTCAGTACAATAACGGCAATCTGTTTAGAGTCTGTCTTTTTCAGATTGAAGTTTGATTTTTCAAATATAACCTTGTTGGCAAGCTCTTCGTCTGTAGGAACCTTTTCAGTTACCAGAACAACCTCTTTTTCTCCGGCTGAACCCTTGTTGTCGAAAAAGAAATATCCTATAGCAAGGAAAGCAAGTGATATTGAAAGAAACGCTACAATAACAAGTAAAATAAAATAACTGCTTTTTCCTTCCAAAATTGTATCCCCCTTTATGTTTTAGTGCCAATATCTCATGGATATCGACTGCTAAAAAATAATTCCTATGTTAAAAATCAAGTCGAAATTTCTTTGATTCCGGCAATTTTGCCTTTATATTGTAACACCCTGTCCACTACCTCATCCACAGACTCGGTAACAACATATTTCTTGCCGTTGACAGTAGATATAACTGTGTCGGGAGTACTCTCTACCGTTTCTATCAGTTCACAGTTCAACACAAAGGAGGACCTGTTAAGCTTAGTTAATCTTATCATAATATTTTTACTCCAAAAAGACAATAGATAAATTCCGTAAAACTTGCGAAATAAGACTAAATGCATTACTTTCACTACTACCATGGACCTAGGTTTTACCCACGTTCCACGGTAGTAGCCAGTAAATTCTTCTTATCTCTTAAGGTTAACCAGTTCCTGTAGCATTTCGTCGGATGTTGTAATAATTCTGCTGTTTGCCTGGAAGCCTCTCTGAGTTACAATCATGTCTGTAAATTCTCTTGAAAGGTCTACGTTGGACATTTCAAGAGTTCCAGGACTCAAGGTGCCCACACCCTCCGAGCCAACCTGTACTCCCTTTGTAAACTCACCTGAGTTGGTGGAGGTTATAAACAGGTTATCTCCCACCTTCTGCAAGCCTGCAGGATTTGAGAAGCTGGCAAGAGCTACGAGACCCAGCGGCTGCTGCTGTCCATTGCTGTATATGCCTGTGAGCATACCGTCGGAGCCTATATTGAAGGTAACCAGATTTCCTGTGGAATAACCGTCAACATTTGTAGGTTTAACTGAGCAGTCGGCTGCAAACATGGTCATACTGTTAAAGTTAAGGTTTATATTGAACGGGTCTATACCGGAATCGTTGGCAGTTCCGTCGGGGTCCACCGTAAGTTTTATCTCAGGCGGCATGGTATCATCCGAGGTTACCAGCTTGCCGTTGGAATCAAACTTTATGGTAGAACTTCCCCCAGCATCATAGGTTCCCTTGCCGTTCTTCGCAGTAATGGTATAAGTCCACTCGGTGGTTGACAGCACCGGAGGATCTGCTGTTGTATCTCCAGGGTTTGTCTTTGTCTTTGTAAAGTTTACTGCCAGCTCATGTGCATTTCCAAGACTGTCATACACGGTAAAGGGTACTGTGAACTGTACTGCGTCTGCGGTGGTATCAACCGGCAGCCCGGAATCAAGGTTTCCTGCAAACAACGCGTTTTCAGTGGCCTTTGCCGCTATAACCCTCTTATTGCCGTTATCCACGTCGGTATAAAGGTTAATAGGCTTGATTTCAGCCTCAGTGTCAAACTTCACGGAGCCGTCGGTCTGAGGAGTGTATTTCATCCAGCCATACACGTTCATACCGCTTCCCGAAACAAGATTGCCCAGCTTATCCAATCCGAAGTTTCCTGCTCTCGTAAACTTAAAGCTGTCGGTATTTGAGCCTTTTACTATAAAGAAGCCCTCTCCCTCGATTGAAAGGTCGGTGGGGTTATCCGTTCTTTGGGAACTCCCCCTTGTCATCATAGTATCAATAGCTCCCACACCTGTACCCAGACCAATCTGCATGGGGTTTGTACCGCCTCTGCCCAACGCCGCATCTGGTGCGCCTGCACCTCTGAGTGTCTGGTTGAATACCTCCTGGAAGGTTACTCTTCCTGATTTAAAACCTAAGGTATTTACGTTTGCCACGTTATTGCCAATAACGTCCATCTTTGTCTGGTGGGCTCTTAAGCCTGAAACACCAGAGAACATAGATCTCATCATAATTAATTTGACCCCCTCGTATATATAAGGTTCTTAATATGGTTCCGTCCGTCATTCAGGAACCTTTCAGCTTCCCGTAAGGGTCCAGCCGATATTGCCTGTGCATTTGTCATGCGAATATTGCACCGTCGATATTTGTAAAAACATTTTCCTTGAGTTCACTGTTATTTACCGCCGTTATGACCGTCTTGCTGGGAACATTTACTACAAAGGCCATATTGTCCAGTATTACCAATGAATCCTTAACGCCTTTTTGCTGTGCCATTGAAACCGCACTGCTGATCTTATCCTTCTGAGTCTGTGTCAGATCAATGTTTCTTGCCTGCATCCGCATCTCGGCATGCTTTGAGAACTTGACCCCGGAGCTTTTGTCTATTGCCTGCTGCAGAATACTGTCAAAACCAACGCCGGTATTTCCTGTATTGTTGCTTCTGACTCCATTTGTCTGTACTTTTCCGGTGGATAAAGGCGAATTGATTATTCTGTTGTGAAAATTATTATTGATAACCATTACTCACCTTCTTTCAATTGCCTGTTGAACTTCCGGTATTTTTTCCAGCATCCTCACCTGCAGTGCTTTCCTCTACTTGCTTCTGTATATTTGACACACTGAAAACGGATACGTACAAATCGCCAACTTTGGCAGTTATCTTTCCGCTCTCATCGATGCTGTAATCCTTCAGGGTTACTGTAACAGGAACTTTGTAGCCGGAATCCGGATCTTTTATAGTAAGCTTTACCTGCTTGCCCTTGTTGGTTTCCAGGTAATTCTTCATAAAGTTTGGATCTGCCGAGGTGGAACCTGTTATTTCAGCCACATTTACAGTAACATCATCCATTACCGCATAGTCTTCATGGGTACCTTTCTGGATTTCCTTCACATTACCGCTTAAATATATGTATTCGCCGTTTGAAGAATCATAAACCGCACCTCTTACCTTGAAGCCGATAAGATTTGTATATGCCGCAAGGTTGGTGTTGGTGTTGTAAATATTATCATTCACTTCAACTACCTTGTCGGCTTCCACCTGCTGGTTGTTTATCATCAGGTAGGTTTTGCCGTTGCTGACCTTAACTGTGGATACAAGTCCTGTAACTGTTTTAACTTCAAAGGTTTTCGGATCAGTAATACTTGCGGTAACATCCTTGCCTATGAGACTGAAGGCTTGAGAATTTGTCATAACGCCGTTCATGTTCTGCATTTGCTCCAAAGCACTGAACTGCGCCATCTGTGCAATAAATTCCTTGTCGTCGGTAGGCTCCAGGGGATCCTGATATCTGAGCTGTGTAACTAAAAGGTTCAGAAAATCATTCTTTCCCAAATCACCTCCGGTTTTTCTCGTGGATTCCTGACTTGCTTTGGTGCTGGCAATTATCTGCTCAATTGTCTTGTAGTCGGATATGCCGTTGGTTGCCGCCATTCTTTCACCTCCTGGTTTTTATGCTGTAAGGTTTATGGTACTGGTTTCATAGGAATACTGTGCAAGCCTTTCGGGAAGGGTTTCCATGATGGTTCCTCTCATACCGGCATTTATCGCCGCTGCTGAAGTACTGCTTCCCTGTTTTGAGCCTGTCGTGCCGTTCCTGCTTCCAAAGGAATTGTTCTGGAACTGCTCCTTTTTTTCCTGACCCACCTGAACACTTACACCTTCAATGTTGATTCCCTGCTTTTGCAGCGAATCCTTAAGCTGCTGCATATTTGTCTCAATTATTTCCTTTACCTGCTGATTCTCTGCAACAAATTTTGCAGCCACTATACCCTGCTCTGTCACCACCTTCAGTTCAAGCTTCCCTAAATGATCAGGCTTTAAGTGTATGACCATTTCGGTCTTATCCTGGCCTATGACCACCTTGGCCTGCTCCACCACCTGATTGAGCAATTCACCTGGCTTTATGGTCTGGGGCATGCTAAATGTTGATTTTGCAGCCTCAGTCTGGTTTCCCGCCACAGCTCTGAATTCGTTCAAAGCCTGGATAAATTGCTGTTGAGGGTTTTGCTGAGCATTTGTACCCACTTGAACAGAAACATTTTTGGCCTCAGGGGGTAAATCACGCGCCCCTTCAGCAACAGCCGCTCCGGCTTCCTTGCTGTCCTCCCCGGTTTTATCAGGGTATTTGCCGTCTGCCTTTACACCAAATTCTGCGGGTTTTTGCTCTGGCACACCCGCTGCTTTGAGCTGTTCATCTGTGATTTGAGCTGTAGCTGTATGGTTTTGCGGTGCTGCCTGGGTGAATTTATTCTGTGCCTGTGCCCGCATGGCCTCAAGGACCTTTGATATCTCAGCAACTGTTGCCTGTGGCTCAATTTCTGCATTTTGCAGCAGTTCATTCAATTTTGCCTTGACTGCTTCTGCAATGTTTGATATACCAGCTTCATCCACTTCCAAGTTTGGAGTCTGTACCATAGCTTCAACTGCTGCCTGGGCTTTTACTTCATACTTGGTATCTGCTGCCGGCAATTGTTTAGCTATCTCCTGTACCAAGCCAGCCAGTGCTGCTTTCTGTGTATTATCCAGTTGAAGCAGGTCACCCAGCTTTTCAGCGATTTGTCCCAGCTTTTCATTACTGCTCATGTCTTGTAAAGAGAAACCAAGCTTTTCAGACAGCTTTGCCAACTGTTCAGGAGATATCCCCAGCATTTGTGCAAGAACATTTATCTGCTCCTCACACTTTAGAGCCTTGCCTTCCACTTTTTCAAGCTTCTCCTTACCTGTCTCGGCAGCCGGCTTTGTTTGAGTCTCACCTACCGTGGCTTTTTCGCCGGAATCGGGGTTATTTGCCTTTACCTGCTTCAAGTCCTTGTAGGATTTGAATTTCGCTTGAGAATCTGAGTTTCCAGGAGCTTCCCGTTCAGCTTTTATGGCAGGTCTTTCAGCTGCCCTTGTACCACTGCCTATAGCTTTGTCAAATACGGCCCTGAAGTCGGAAGCCTTGCTGTCCTGAACCGTTTTTGATTTTAAATCAAGCGCAGCCTTGTCGGAAGTCTGTGACACCATAAAGTTCGTGTTATTATATGAAATCATTTTTTCACCTCCTTTCAATAATCAGGTAAAAATATATTCAGTAACGGTGCAGTATGACCTGCAACGGGTTACTCTCACAAAAAACCGCAAAACTACTTTTCTGCTTTTTCAGTACCTACATTATATGCCTTGGCCAGCTGCTCCGAGACCTGTGCGGCAAATTCGGGGGACAATTCAGTCAATATCCCTGCGGCGGTTTCCTTTTTCATATTCTGCAAAATTTCCAGTATGAGAGACATCCTGCTTTTTCCCAACTGCTCCAGAATGGTGGCCACAGACGCTGCATCCATACTTTCATATATTGCTACGTATTTCTTGGCATCTGCACTGATCTTTTTGTCCTGCATGACTTTTTCATACAACTCGGCAGCCTTTGCAGCGTCTATTTTCTCAAAATACTCCTTATATGCAGTTGGGTCGCCTTTTGCAATGACCTCGGTCAATTCATCAAAATCCTTTTTCAGGGCTTCATATTCAGCTGCTTGTTTCTGTTGCGCCTTCTCAGCCTCGTCCTTCTGCTGCTGCAACAGGGTAGAGTTTGTATCCTTGGCTTCCAGCTGCTTACTGATGTCATCCGACTGCTTTGTCACGTCTTCAAGCTGCTTTTCAAGCTGTGAATTGTTTTTTTTGAGTTCAGTGTACTTCCGCCTTACCTGCTCTTCAGTCATGTTCTTCTCATCCTCAGGCTCAGGCTGCGGTGGGAGCGCCAGCTTCAATACGGGTATGTTCTCTATGGTGCCCCGCATGTTTTCTGCCACACCGTTTACATTGTTTTTTATTGCAAAAAAGAAAACTCCTCCTATTATTAAAACAACAAGTAAAAGTGCGGCAATTATTGAAAGTATATAAAACATTATGCTGTTCTTATGTACACCCTCTTCACCTGATGCCTTGCTATCCTTATTCAGGCTTTTGAGAGCCTCATCCACTTGCTGCAATTCATTGGTGTCTCTTTTGTTATCGGCCATGTCCATTCCCCATCCGCATGTTATACGCCCTCTTTAAACTTGTAGCTGTTCAGCTCGTCTATCAAAAGTTGCTCTTCTCTGTTTTGCTCCTTGAGAAACTCTTCATGCTTCTTTTCCTTGAGCTTTTCAATTATTTTCCTGTCCTGCATTGCCTTAACAAGATATTCTCTATTTATATCGACATCATTCTGCGCATTATTTACATTATCTTTCTGTCTTACTATCTTATTTTTCATATGTCCAAAAAAACTGTTAAAATTTCTCACCTGATATACCGGCACTCCGCCGTCCACAGCACTGGTCAGAGCCCTCATGGAAGCTTCTCTTGTTTCCTCCAGCTCCAAAAGGCAATTCTTCTGGTGCTCCAGCTCCCTGGCAGCCTGGGCCAGATTATTTTTAGCATTATCTTCCAATTGAGTTCTCAGTTTTAGTACAGATTCCAGCCTGAAACCGAATTTCTGCATGGGACTACCTCCCTACCGCCTTTTATTTAAGTAAACTCATAAGCTGTTGGTGCACTTCCTCAAAGGTTACCTTATGCTCTGTATCCTGTTGAAGGAAAGCGGTTATTTCATCTATGCATTCAATGGCATAGTCTATTTTTTCATTGCTGCCCTTCACATAGGCGCCTATGTTTATTAAATCCTCCGCTTCCCTGTGAATGGCCAAGGTCTTTTTAACTTCGGAGGCGCAACTTTTGTGCTGCTTATCTATAATGTCGCTCATAACCCTGCTGACACTGGCCAGCACATCTATGGAGGGATAATGATTCTTGTTTGCCAGTGCCCTGGACAAAACTATATGCCCATCCAGTATTCCTCTGGCAGTATCAGTTACCGGCTCGGTCAGGTCGTCGCCATCCACCAGTACGGTGTACAGTCCGGTAATGGAGCCTTTTTCCGAGGTCCCCGCCCTTTCCAGCAGCTTTGGGAAAACCGAGAATACCGAGGGCGTATAGCCACGGGATACAGGCGGCTCTCCTATTGAAAGCCCTACCTCCCTCTGAGCCATGGCATATCTGGTAAGTGAATCCATGAGCAGCAGTACGTCCTTGCCGCAGTCTCGGAAATATTCCGCTATGGCTGTGGCAACCATTGCCCCCTTGAGCCTTATGAGCGCAGGCTGATCCGAGGTTGCAACAACAACCACTGACCTGGACAGTCCTTCCTCGGTCAAATCCCTTTCTATGAATTCTCTCACCTCTCTGCCACGTTCCCCTATCAAGGCAATGACATTGATGTCCGCCTTTGTATTCCTGGCAATCATACCCATCAGGGTGCTTTTGCCTACTCCGCTGCCTGCAAAGATTCCTATTCTCTGACCTTTGCCTATGGTCAGCAGTCCGTCTATGGCTTTCACACCTAGGGGCAGCGGTTCCGTTATCCTTTTTCTTGTCATTGGGTTAGGAGGCTTATTATCGGTTTTATAAAATATTCCGGCATTTACAGGCCCCTTATCGTCCATAGGCCTGCCAAGACCGTCCAAGACCCGTCCCACAAGCTCTTCCCCGACTGCCACCCTCAAAATGTCTCCATTTGCCGTAACAGAACAGCCGGGGTTTATTCCGCTCATTTCCCCAAGGGGCATAAGCAGAACCTTTTCATCCTTGAAGCCCACCACTTCGGCTTTAAGAGGCCCCCCTCTTGAAACATGTATATTGCACAAATCACCGATACTTGCCTGGGGGCCGTCAGCTTCAATAGTAAGACCTACAACCTTTGATACTCTTCCTATATAGTCAATGTAATCCTTAGTGTCCAACGCATCCCGGTACTTTTTCAGGTCTATCACTATCCTCCGGCCTCCTTTATGTAAAAGTCTGTTTACTAAAATTAGTTAAGGTAAATAAGCACCTTAACTAATTTTTTCCTCCAGCAGTTCTCTAAAGTCGTCTTCAATTTTTTCAAGTCTGGTTTTAGCACTTGCATCAATACCTCCGAAAGGAGTTTCTATAATGCAGCCCCCTTCCTTAAGAGAAAGGTCCTTTTTTAGCTCAACTTCCTCTGATCTCTGTAAAAGTGATACAAGCTCTTCCTTATTTTCGTTTACATAATCAAAGTCCTGTTCAGATAATTTCAAAACCGCCTTATGGTCTTTTGAGCATTTTTCAAAAGCTTCTCTCACAAGCAGCAATATATTCTCCTTGCATTGAAGCTCCCGGCTGATTACCTTCCTGGCAATATCAAGTATGGTGTTAACCGCATCGGCTTCCAGAGAATCAAGCACCTGCTTGTACTCCAGGCCCGCCTGCTCCTTGATCTCTCTTGCCTCCCTCAGCAGGCCTTCGTATTCCTGCCCTGCCTTAGCCACACCTGTCTCATAACCTTCCTTACCGGCCTCCTGCAGGGTTTTGTCCCTAAGCTCCAGTATCTCTTCCGAGGCCTTTGTCATTATTTCCTTGGCCTCTAAAAGTGCTTCCTTTATTATATAGTCAGCCTCTGTCCTGGCCTTTATTAACATTTCCTCTCTCTCAGCCCGGCAATCCACCCTCCCGGTATCCTGCAGTTCTGAGGGGTCGGCCTTAACAGCGGGATTACCTGTTCGTAAAACCGGCGGCTGATAAGTTACAGGAGATTTAATTAAAAATGGTATGCCTACATTAACCTGGTTGTGTTTAAACACCTTATTATTAGACAATTATTTCATCTCCTCCGCCTCTGGAAATAACTATCTCACCTGCATCCTCTAACTTACGGATGATATTGACAATCTTCTGCTGCGCCTCTTCAACATCCTTAAGTCTAACAGGCCCCATAAACTCGAGGTCTTCTCTTATCATCTCGCTCAAACGCTTGGACATGTTGGCAAATATAAGCTTCTGAACATCATCCGTAGCACCCTTGAGCGCAACTGCAAGCTGATTGTTGTCAACTTCTCTGAGAAATCTCTGAATAGATCTGCCGTCAAGTGTAAGTATATCTTCAAATACAAACATACGCCTTTTAATTTCTTCCGCCAGATCAGTATCCTCAATTTCCAGGGTTTCCATAATAAACTTCTCTGTTCCTCTGTCAACTGAGTTCAATATATCAACAATTGATTGTACGCCGCCGGCTGCGGTATAGTCCTCGGTAACCAGAGACGACAGCTTCTTTTCAAGTATTCTTTCGACTTCCTTTATCACATCAGGTGAGGTTCTGTCCATTGTAGCAACTCTTCTTGCAACATCCGCCTGCTTGTCCTGGGGCAATGCAGAGAGTACGACAGAAGCCTGATGTGGTTTAAGATATGCCAGTATCAAAGCTATTGTCTGGGGATGTTCACCCTGAATAAAGTTCAATAGCTGCGATGGGTCGGTTTTTCTAACAAAGTCAAAGGGACGAACCTGCAGGGAAACAGTCAGCTTGTTAATAATATCAACCGCTTTTTGGGTTCCCAGGGCCTTTTCAAGAATATCCTTGGCGTAGCCGATACCACCTTCTGCAATATACTCCTGGGCAAGACATATCTGATAAAATTCATCAAGTATCCTTTCCTTTTCATCGGGAGTAACTGCTCTGATATTAGCTATCTCCAATGTAAGCTGCTCAATCTCGTCCTCTTTTAAATGCTTGAATATCTCAGCAGACTTTTCAGGCCCTAATGAAATCAATAGCATTGCTGCCTTTTCCTTACCGGTGTATTCTGTCTTGGTACTATTTCTCGTCAAGTTTTCCACCCCACAAATAATAGACTCAATTATTCATAATCATCAGTCAGCCAATTGCGGAGAAGCTGCGCAACCGCATCCGGTTTCTGCTTGACAAACTTCTCCAATTGCTTTTTAACCTCTGATCTCTCTTCTATATCAATTTCCGGTACCGGCTCTTGTTTGGTATCAACATTGTATTTAGATGATATTACCACATCCTCAGCCCCTGCCAATACAGGTGAAAGTTGTGGCTTCTTGGACCTTCTGGGCATTGCAACTATAACCAGAACCACCAGCATTATGAGCAGCAGTGCAGGCAAGCCGTAATCAGACAGCAGCCCTTGAACAGTCTCGCCAAGCGATTGGGTTTCCTGCACAGGAGGTGCTACCTTCAGCTTTGTCACCGACAGGTTCTGTACGGGGATACCTGTTGCCATGCTGGCAAGCTCCTTCACCTGAGCCATCAATTCGTCGGTGAGCTTGGAATCATCAGTAACACGGCTCCCATACAACAGGGTTATGGCGGCTGTAGTCTTCTCGGGAACAACCTCACCCAAGGATTTTACACTTTGCTTTGAAGTCTCGTTATAGGCATAGTTTTCAGTCAAATCTGATTTTTTATAGCTCTTTGAATCAGAAGAGCCCATAGGATATGACGGAGTAGTTCCAGGGTTTGAATTGACACCGGCAGGTGCATCGGTTGAGTCACCGTTTTTAAGATCCTCTTTTAATTCCTGCCTACTTACAATAGCTCCTGCATCCATTCCGTCAGGATTTGAAATTTCTTTGGAGGACTGGGAAAGTGTATCGAAATCCAGAACAGGATTTACTACCACCTTGGCAGCATCGAAGCTGTCAAAGTTCTCGTTCAGCACTGCTCTGAGATCCTTTTCATAATCGCTTTTTACTTTCTTTTTCATATCATACTGTGTAGCGGTTTTTTCCATGCCCGTTTGATCCTGCTCAATACTGAGGGGATTACCGTTCTGATCCACTACCGTGACATTTTCCGGGCTAAGTCCTTCCACACTGCTGGCTACAACCTTGACAATGCTTTCAGCCTGTTTTGGCGTTATGTCACCAATTTTGGTAATAACTACCGATGCTTTGGCATCCTTACTGTCGCCGTCATCAATAAACAGTATCTTTTCGGGACGGGTTATGGTGACACTTGCATCCTTGACATTCTGAAAAAGCTTTAGCTGCCTGGCAATGTCAGATTCATCAAGCTGCTGCCATATATGCTTCTTGTCACTTTCAGTAGTATTTATCTTTATACTGCTCAGGGCATCGGCAAAGGTCAGACCGTTTTTGGGATATCCGGCGGAAACCAGCTCAAAATGAGCCGTATCGCTATCTTTTACGTTAACTATTATTCCGGATTTATCGTCTGTAAGTTTGTAAGATATTCCTTTTTCAGACAGGATTCCTTGCATTTGTGCAATATCGGCCGGGTCGGCATTACTAATAACTGTTGTATAGGAAGGTCTTGTAAGTAGAAAAAGACCCAGGCCCACTGCAACAACAACTATTCCCGATGTTATGTAGATTCTTATTTTTTGAGACTTATCAAGTCCCTTCCAAAAATCTTGAATTGGTTTAAGTATTCGAGATAAAATTTCCGGCAACTCTACCACCTCGATTTATAATATTTTATCTTTTGTAAAAAACCTGATGATTTCCATTATTTTAAGTAAACTATTTAGTAAGCCTAAATTTGCATCCTCATTATTTCAGAATAAGCATCAAGTATCTTGTTTCTTATCTGCATGGTGAACTGCAGCGCTATGCCGGCCTTTTCACCTGCAATCAAAACTTCAGGTATATTATCGGTCTTTCCGAGAGCAAAATCTTCTTTTAGTTTGCTGGCTTGGTTTTCCATATCTGTTACTTTCATAAGAGCTGAGTTCAGATATTCGCCAAAACTTATTTCAGGAGTTTTAACCTCCTCATTTATACTGCTTAGCCCAACATTGTCAGGCATCAGCTGCTTTATCTGAGATATACTGTTAACCGCCATTTGATACCTCCCTTTTACTTGCCAATTTCCAGAGCTTTTAAAGCCATGGATTTGGTGGCATTTATTGAAGTAACATTCGCCTCGAAGGAACGTGATGCAGATATCATATTTACCATCTCGGTAACAATATCCACATTTGGCATGCTTACATACCCAGCCTCATCAGCATCGGGATGTCCGGGATCATACACCTTCTTAAACTCCGAGGAATCCTCCACAATCTTGCTGACTCTGACACCCTGTCCGCCGTTTAATTTGTCACTGGCAGCGGACAAATACGATGAAAACGAATCGGCTCCGGTACGTTCTTCCAGTATGACTTCTCTTCTTCTGTAAGGTGTACCGTCCTCAGTTCTGGTTGTATTGGCATTTGCTATATTCTGAGAAATTGTATCCATTCTCAGACGCTGGGCTGTCAGGCCCGATGCACCGATATCAAGTGAAGTAAAAAAACCCATTATCAGCCTCTCCCTTCTGATATGACGCTCTTTATCTTACTGTAACTGCCGTTGAGCATCTGAATAAGAGCGTTATATTTAATCTGATTTTTAGCCAGATTAGCCATCTCACTGTCTATATCAACATTGTTGCCGTCAATTCTCATGCTGGAGTCTGAATTATCCTCCACAAGTTCAGGCTCAACATTGTCAACTTTGCCTTTGCTGTTTATGGCTATATGCCTTTTATCAGTAACGGTGCCTTCAAGTCTGCTTTTTCCCATGGAATCGTTAAGATATTCTTCAAAAGCTACATCTTTTCGTTTATATTGAGGTGTGTCGACATTTGCTAAATTCTGAGTTATAATGTCGTTTCTTGTCCACGAAGCATTTAGCGACTTCTCCAGAATACTACTTTTCTCGAACAAATTTTGTATCATTACAAATAGCACCTCCTTAAATTTTACATAAACGAATAATATTATTAGATAAATTTTAGCATAATAGTTTTAAAAAAACAACAAATATAGTTAGAATATAGCGTAATATAGGACTAATTACTTAATCCAGTTTTTAACAGACTCATTTATTTCTGATACCATAGCAAGAGATCTTACTGCAATTTCAGCATTTCTTTTTCTCTTATCTCTTATACCTGTGTCGAAATTGTTGAATAATCCAAAATTTACATTCATGGGTTGGAAGTTTTTAACGCTGAAGTCTGAAATATAATTGCTCAAAGCTCCTATAGCTGTATTTGGAGGAAATACAACCCTGTCTTTTCCCAGTATCCCTGCCGCAGCGTTCAAGCCAGCCACAAAACCCGAGGAAGTGGATTCAATATAACCTTCAACTCCTGTAATCTGCCCGGCAAAGAAGACTGACGGATTTTTTCTCAGATTGTAGGTATTGTCAAGCAGTCTGGGGGAATTAATATAGGTATTTCTGTGCATTACACCAAATCTGACAAATTCCGCATTTTCCAGCCCTGGGATCATGCAAAATACCCTTTTTTGTTCAGCCCACTTCAAATGAGTTTGGAAACCTACTATATTATAAAGGGTACCGTTTTTATTATCCTGTCTCAGCTGCACCACCGCATAGGGCTTTTGACTTGCTCTTGCATCCATTAGTCCTACGGGCTTAAGCGGTCCGAACCGCATTGTGTCCCGGCCTCTCTGTGCCATGCTTTCTATAGGCATGCAGCCTTCAAATACCATGTTTTTTTCAAAATCCTTAACCTCGGCAGGTTCAGCCCCTGCCAACGCGTCATAGAAGGCTTCATACTCTTCTTTGTTCATGGGACAGTTTATATAGTCATCGGAGCCTCTTCCATACCTGGCAGCTCTGAATGCCTTCTCCATATTTATGGATTCACAGGTGACGATTGGCGCAGCAGCGTCGAAAAAGTGAAGATAATCCTCTCCCACCATTTTTTTAATAAAATCCGACAGGCCCTCGGAGGTCAGCGGGCCTGTGGCCACTATTGCAATATCCCCTTCAGGAATGGCTGTTTGCTCACCATGAATTATTTCTATATTGTCCATGGAGCTGATACTTTTAGTTATATATTCTGAAAAGCCCTCTCTATCAACTGCAAGCGCTCCTCCGGCTGGCACTCTCGTGCTGTCTGCCGCCTTCATTATCAAGGAATCCATGGTCCTTAGCTCTTCCTTTAAAAGACCTACTGCATTTTCCAGCTGATCAGATCTTAGAGAATTACTGCAAACCAATTCTGCAAAATTTTCAGAATGGTGGGCAGGTGAATATTTTTGAGGTTTCATCTCATAAAGCCTTACCGCTATTCCCCTTTTTGCCAGTTGATAGGCCGCTTCACAGCCTGCCAGTCCCGCTCCGATTACATTTACTGTTACTTTTGCTTTCATATAATCCTCCCTCTGCCGGTCAGACAGATATATTCTAATTAAACTTTAAACTTTGATACCTGCTTCAACACCCTAAATAAAAAAACCGAAAGACAGTCCGTTCTTCCGGTTTATAGAAGTCAATTATATAGTATGGTATAAGGCCCGGACCTGGGGAATACCATTTTTTATTTGCTCTATTTAATCTATTTTGCATCTTTTGTCTTTTTTACGGTATCTTCACTGTTGGTGGGACACTTTTCGTTGCTGCATTTCAGCTCAGCCTTCTTTCCTGCGCTTTTCTTCAGCATAAAATTGCCGCATACGCCGCAGGTTTCTCCAGAGGGCATATCCCAGCTCATGAATGAACACTCCGGATTTCTTTCACAGCCTATATATTTTCTTCCCTTTTTTGTCTTTTTAATTAATACCTTTCCCTGACAAACAGGACACAGTACCCCTGCCTCTTCAACTATGGTCTTGGTATTGCGGCATTCCGGGAAACCCGGGCAGGCCAGGAACTTCCCAAATCTGCCATGCTTGACAACCATATTTCTGCCGCATTTCTCACATATAACGTCTGAAACCTCCTCCGGCACTTCAACATCGCCGATAGTCTCCTCAGCCTCTTTTAAAACTCCCGCAAAGGAGGAATAAAAATCCTTCATTACAGCCTTCCAGGGCTTTTCTCCATCCTCAACGGCATCCAACTCGTTTTCCATCTGAGCAGTAAATTCTGCGTCCACTATATCAACAAAATGCTTCTTCATTATTTCGTTAACTATTTTACCCAGCTCAGTTGGTAAAAGAAGTTTCTTGTCCTTTACCACATATCCTCTGGATAAGATGGTTGTTATTGTCGGAGCATAAGTACTCGGTCTGCCTATGCCTCTTTCTTCAAGAGCTCTTACAAGCGTTGCTTCCGTATATCTGGCAGGGGGCTGGGTAAAGTGCTGCTTGGGAGTGTTCTTTTTCAGTTCCAGGACATCTCCCTGCACCAGCTCAGGCAGATTGTTTTCCTCGTCCTCTGCGTCTTCCTTGCCTTCGTTATCCCTGCCTTCAATATACAATACCATGAAGCCTGGAAATTTAACCTTGGAACCGTTGGCTTTAAAGATGTACTTGCCTGCTGAAATATCGGCACTCACGGTGTCATATACCGCCGAAGACATCTGGCTTGCAATGAACCTGCTCCAGATCAGCTTGTAAAGCTTGAACTGCTCTGCAGTCAGAGAATCCTTGACCTCCTCGGGAGTAAGGTCTATATATGTGGGACGAATAGCCTCATGAGCATCCTGGGACGCGGATTTGTTTTTGTAAACCCTGGGAGTCTGAGGTATATATGCTTCTCCATATTTCTTTGTCACATAGTCCCTGGCTTCGTTCTGGGCTTCTGAGGAAATTCTTGTGGAGTCGGTTCTCATGTAAGTTATAAGACCTACAGAACCGTGGCCCTTTATGTCAATACCTTCATATAGCTGCTGTGCGACCATCATTGTCCTCTTGGTTGTAAAACCAAGCTTTCTGGAAGCTTCCTGCTGCATGGTACTGGTAATGAAAGGAGCAGCCGCAGCCCTCTTTTTCTCCTGTTCCTTTACCTTCTGAACAATATAACTGCTCTTCTCTATTTCCTTCAGTATGGCATTTACCTGTTCTTCATTGGTCAGTTCAAGCTTTTCATTTTGGGTTCCGTGGAATCTTGCCTCAAAGCTGGGATTAACCTTGAGCTTAGCAAGCTTTGATATTATGGACCAGTATTCCTGCGAAACAAAGCTGTCGATTTCCTCCTCTCTGTCACAAATCATTTTTGTTGCAACAGATTGGACTCTTCCTGCGCTTAAACCCTTCTTTACCTTTTTCCAGAGCAAAGGGCTGATTTTATAGCCCACTATCCTGTCCAGAACTCTTCTGGCCTGCTGTGCATCCACAAGATCCATATCAATCTTTCTGGGCTGCTTTATTGCACTTTTTACAGCATTCTGAGTTATCTCATTAAAAGATACCCTGCATTTTTGACTTTCATCTATGTTCAAAAGGTTTGCCAAATGCCATGATATTGCCTCACCCTCACGGTCAGGGTCGGTAGCCAGATAAACTTTTTTCGCAGTCTTGGCTTCCTTTTTAAGCTTGGATATAACGTCACCTTTGCCTCGTATTGTTATATACTTTGGTTCAAAATTGTTTTCGATATCCACCCCCATCTGACTTTTAGGCAAATCTCTAACATGGCCTACAGATGCTTCCACCTTGTAGCCCTTGCCTAAAAACTTCCCAATGGATTTAACTTTTCCGGGAGACTCCACAATAACCAGGTTATCCGCCATTTTATTCCTCCGTATCAATTGCTGTGCTTTTTATGATATTACAATTTTTATCAGATAAATACTAATTTAAACTGCTTTTTAAAATCTGTCAACATTACGTTGAGCAATAACACTGGTTAAATAGTAATTTCTGTAATTATCAGAGCACTTAACAAAAATTTTTTTACTGCAATAATTCAACTAAAAAATCAGTTATTTCTCAATTCTTTTTTTAACTTTTTAAGTTGAATTATTCTCGTCCTAATCAAATTATGCACATATAAGTTAAAAATATGACCGGGTATACGTACAAAGCTGAAAACATCTTTATCGGCAAAGCTCGAAGAATTTCCCCGGCAGCTGTGAGACAATTCCCTTCATCTCCAGCATGAATAAAATGTTGTTTATTTCACTGATGGAAATATTGCTGTGCTGGATTATTTCATCTATATGATGGATTCCCTTCTGAATTGTTTTAACAACCCGTATCTCCCCCGTACTGAGTCCACTGTAAGTTTTATATCCTGTACCCGTATGAGCGTCCACAGTTCCCCTGCGCGCGGAATCCCTGTACCAGGACACTGGGGCTTTCTCTTCCCTGTAGCCGAACTCCTCCAGTATATCCTCCACCCCCAGCACTATTTTAGCTCCTTCACGTATTAATCGGTTTGTGCCCGAGCTATAGGCACAGTCAATATTTCCCGGCACTGCAAAAACCTCTCTGCCCTGCTCCAGAGCGTAAGAGGCCGTTATGAGGGAACCGCTTCTCTGAGCTGCTTCCACTATCAGTACACCTGATGATATACCGCTGATAATCCTGTTCCTGGCCGGAAAATTGTATTGCAGCGGGGGCGTTCCGGGTGGATACTCGGAAAGTATAAGTCCCCCGGCTTTAATTATGCTTTCGTACAGCCTGGCGTTCTCAGGGGGATATATGTAATCCGGCCCACAGCCCAAAACCGCCACCGTCCTCCCGCCCGCATCCAGGCAGCCCTCATGGGCTATGCTGTCAATGCCCCTGGCCATGCCGCTGACTATCTGCACACCCCTTAAGGCCAGCTCATAGGATAATTTTTTGGCAGTTATGAAGCCGTAGTTGGTGGTTCTTCTTGAGCCAACCACAGCCACCGAAAACTCGGTCAATGCAAAGCTCCCTCTATAGTAAATGGCAACCGGCGGATCATAAATATGCTTTAGTTTTTCAGGATAGCTTTTGTCAAAAAGTGTTATGATCTTTATATTGTTTTTTATCATTAAATCTTTTATTTTACTAAATCCCTCCCTTTTTTCCCTGCTGAGGAGCTCGTCCATATTTTTTTGTGTAAGCTGGGGCTGCTCCTTCAGCTTTGACTCAGGCAGATCATAAATCACCTGTGGATGGCCGTACTTCTCCAGCAGTCTCCGAGCTTTAACCGGACCCAGTCCAGCAAGGGACGACAGCCATACCCAATAATCAACGTCTTTCATCTTGTCTTTTCTCCTTACCAGTTTTGATAGTGGCAGTTTGATAGTTAACCTTATATTTGATGCTTCTTGTCACCTTTTCCTTTTTCTCAGCCCCGATTTACCAACCGGTCGAAGCTTCTGTATTGTATGGCCTCAGCTATATGCATGGATTTTATAGAATCACTACCGGCCATGTCGGCTATTGTACGGGCCACCTTTAAAATCCGGTCATGTGCCCTTGCACTGAGGCCAAGCTTCTCATAGGCTCTCCTTAATAGATTTGCAGTCGTCCTGTCCAGTTGGCAATATGCTCGTATAAGAGCCGGATAAAGTTGGGCATTTGAGTAAATGCCAAGGCCCTCATATCTTTCAAGCTGGATTTGTCTTGCACTGTTAACTCTTTTTCTGATAGCTTCCGAGGTCTCCTCCTTTCCATTTTTCTCAATGTCATGGTATTTTACAGGTTTGACTTCAGCATGTATATCCAGCCTGTCCAGTATGGGACGGCTGAATTTGCCAAGGTACTGCTTCAGCATTCTGGGAGTGCAGCTGCATTTTCTGGATGAGTCCAGATAGTAGCCGCATTTGCATGGATTTGCCGCACATATCAGTGTGGTACTTGCAGGATATGTTATGCTGTGGTTTGCTTTTGTTATACATATCTCCCCGTCCTCCAGAGGCTGTCTCAATGCCTCCACAGCCCCAATGGCAAACTCGGGGAATTCGTCCAGAAACAGTACCCCATAATGTGCCAGGCTTATCTCCCCGGGCCTGATATGCCGTCCACCTCCCACCAGAGACGTGTCCGATATGGTATGGTGCGGATTTCGGAAGGGTCGGGAGGCTATCAGGGAGTTTCTATATGGAAGCAGGCCTGATACACTGTATATTTTTGTAAGCTCCAATGCCTCCTGGAAAGTCATCTGGGGCAATATGGTGGAAAGTCTTCTGGCGAGCATGGTTTTTCCGCTGCCTGGAGTCCCAACCATCAGAAGATTATGAGCTCCGCTGGCTGCAATCTCCAAGGCCCGCTTAACATTTGCCTGTCCTCTGACATCGCTGAAATCCACCGATGACGGTATATTTTGACGAAAGATATCACTGATATCAACATTATGCGGAGTAATTGACTGCTGTCCATTCAAATGAGCAATAATTTCCAGAAGATTTCTCACCGGCATGACATTGATTTCTTTTACAACAGCAGCTTCATTTGCATTCTCAACCGGCACAAACACATTTTGAATGTTGTTGTTCCTGGCACAGCACACCATGGACAAAATGCCGTTAACCGGTCTTAATCCCCCATCCAGGGACAGTTCCCCCAGAAACATGAAATTGTCAGTCTCAGAAGCTTTTACTGCCCCTGCAGAGGCCAGTATGCCCACAGCAATTGCCACATCATAAACAGAGCCCGCTTTTCGGAGATTTGCCGGCGCCAGGTTTATGGTTATTCTTCTGACAGGAAACTCAAGGCCGCTGTTTTTTATTGCAGCCCTGACTCTCTCCCGGGCTTCTCTTACTGCCGTATCTCCAAGACCTACTATATCGAAGGCAGGTATACCGTTGCTGATATCTGCCTCGACCTCTGCAACACAGCCGTCAATTCCGGTAAGAACGCAGCTTTTAACCTTTGAAACCATAGGCTTTATGTCCTTTCTTATTGAATTTTATTAAAAAGAATTTTACATTGTGATAGTTTAATATTTAAGTTGACAAAAATAATACTGTTATTTTCATGTGACGTCAGTTTTGAAAAAAGAACTGCTGTCCAAAGTACCACTACTGCAAGCAACACAAGCTGCTGTCTGCATGGCTTTGCTATAACTGCTCAGCTTTCTGGCACACAGGCACAGCAAAATTAACAAGTGAAAAACAGATGAAAATTAAAGACTTAAACTTAGGGATTAAAAAGACAGCTACTGAAATAACAAGTAGCAACCTGCTAAAAAACTCATTTTTTAGAATAATAAGTCAATTGACTTATTTAACGATAATATCACAGTTTATTAAATAAATCACCTGTTTTTTCAAAATATTTCAAAAAATGTTGAATTTGTTTCAAGCGCAACAATTCTTAGCATCCATTGCTTACAGTTCACAGTTAAAGTTCACAACTCATAATAAAACAATATACCTTGGAGTTTTGCTCATGTAATCCATATAAGCCTTGCCAAAAACCGACTTCAAGTGCTTTTCCTCTTGTAATATAAGTCTATGAATAGCTGCTATATTAATAACTGCTACCAAGATAGTTAATAAGTTTGGATAGGTAAGTGCAAAACCAGCAAACATTATATCAAAGCCTACAAAGGCAGGATTTCTGCTATATCTGTATACTCCTGAGGTAATCAGGGAAGTCTGGGTTTGCTTATCTATACCCACTCTCCATGAGGTTTTTAAAGACACCATTGCAGAGATAAATACAGACACACCTGCCGCCAGAGCTATAATCCCAATATACCTGGGTATACCTGCCTTAATTACCGGTCCTGTAATACTTTCTGTCTTAAGCTCTGCAACTGAGAAAACAAGCCACATAGCCCCCCATATGAAGGTTGTTGCTTTTACAGTGAGCTCAACTCTGCTTATCTCCTTACTCTTGCCTTTCTTTGCAAGTACATTTGCCTTTATTCCATTCTCTTTGTACAGGATTACTAATTTTAAGACATATGAAACAAAAAATACTAAAAATATTAATAGCGATATGACATTTAAATAACTCATAATTTTACCCTCACTTAGTGATAATTAACATATGAATGTATGTTCATATGTTAATATAATTATATTGCCATAATAATGTAAAGTCAATCCCTAAAACACATTTCATAAAAAACAAGACAGAGCCTGATTTCTCGGGCTCTGCCTCTTAATTTATATAATAAACCTATTTACTTTTCATCCCTTAGCAAATTTTTCAATTCATCCATAAAGGTGTTTATGTCCTTAAACTGGCGGTAAACTGAAGCAAATCTCACATAGGCAACCTCATCCATGTTTTTCAGCTTTGCCATGACCATCTCCCCAATATCCTCGGTGGTTACTTCCCTTATGAGGGAGTTGTGCAACTGTGTCTCTATGCTTTCAACCATTTTTTCCAGGTCGTTTATTGATATAGGCCTTTTTTCACAGGCTCTCAGAAGTCCGTTCATAAGCTTTTCCCTGTCAAAGGGCTGTCTGGACTTGTCCTTTTTTATCACCATCAGAGGCAGGCTTTCCACCTTCTCATAGGTGGTAAATCGTTTTGAGCACTTGATGCACTCTCTTCTCCGCCTGATTGCAGACCCTTCATCGGTAGGCCTGGAATCTATCACTTTATCTTCAATAAAACCGCAAAATGGACATTTCATTTCTTTATCCTCCAAGAAAAAACAGGATGTAAAATAATTCAATATCCATTTTACCTTATTTGATAATTTTTGTATACTTTTTTATCCGACACTGCCTGTAAAGTCAATTACCCTGTCTATTACCCAAGTCAATCACCCTCAGTCAAAAGCTTATGGGCCCTTTTCAAATATATTTCTTCATGTGCATCAGGGCAGTCTTTTCAAGCCTGGACACCTGTGCCTGGGAAATGCCTATTTCGTCGGCAACCTCCATCTGGGTCCGTCCTTCAAAGAATCTCAGGTTTAAAATGAGCTTTTCCCTGTCATTCAGCTTGCGCATTGCCTCTTTGAGAGTTATAGTCTCCAGCCAGTTTTCATCAATGTTTTTGTCATCACTCACCTGGTCCATGACAAATATGGCATCTCCGCCATCGTGATAAACCGATTCAAAAAGTGATATGGGATCCTGTATGGCGTCCAGGGCAAAAACTATGTCTTCCTTCGGAAGTTGAAGCTCGGTTGCAAGCTCAGCTATTGTAGGTTCCTTGGAATTCTTTGTTGTCAGCCTTTCCTTGGCCTGCAGCGCCTTATATGCAATATCTCTCAGGGATCTGCTGACCCTGATGGAATTGTTGTCTCTTAAATATCTCCGGATTTCACCTATTATCATAGGAACAGCATAGGTTGAAAATTTTACATTCTGGGATACATCAAAATTATCAATTGCCTTAATCAGTCCGATACAGCCCACCTGAAACAAATCATCCACATATTCGCCCCTGTTATTGAAGCGCTGGATCACACTGAGTACCAGCCTCAGATTGCCCTTGATAAATTCGTCCCTGGCAGAATTATCTCCCTTGTGCATTCTTTCAAACAATGCTTTTTTCTGATCATTTGTCAAAACAGGAAGTTTTGAGGTATTAACACCACAGATCTCAACTTTATTAATAAGCATATAAAAACCTCCCGAGCTATAATAACAAAGTCAATTTTTATTATTGTCTTCGTCAATATCATTATTGCCACAGAGGTACTTTTTATACTGCTTTGACCTGCAAAAAATTTTCGTGAAAGGCCTTGACAAAGCCTGTTTTAAGGGGTTCCCAGAGCTGTCAGGTCATTCGGCTGATTTCCTTTTTCAATCTGCTGATTATCCTTTTTTCAAGGCGTGAAATATATGATTGAGATATTCCCAGCATGTCAGCCACTTCCTTCTGTGTCTTTTCCACACCGTTGGCCAGGCCGAACCTTAACTCCATAATCCTTTTTTCTCTCATGGACAGCTTTTTCATGGCTGTATTGAGCAATTCCTTATCAACCTCGTCCTCAATGCTCCTGTGAATCATGTCATTTTCCGTTCCAAGGATATCCGACAGCAGCAGTTCGTTTCCGTCCCAATCTATGTTAAGGGGCTCGTCAATGGATATTTCCGCCTTTACTCTGTTATTCCTTCTGAGATACATTAGTATTTCGTTTTCTATGCATCTTGATGCATAGGTAGCCAGCTTTATGTTTTTTGAGGGATTAAAGGTATTTATGGCCTTAATGAGACCAATGGTTCCAATGGATATCAGATCCTCAACGCCAACGCCAGTATTTTCAAACTTTCTGGCTATGTATACCACCAGTCTTAAATTTCTTTCTATAAGAATGCTCTTGACTCCGTAATCACTTTCCTCCAGCCTGTGCAGGAGATAAGTCTCTTCATCAGCAGTAAGTGGAGGCGGCAACGCCTCACTGCCGCCTATGTAATGAACAGGAAATACTCCTCCTAAATTTAACTTTCTTAGAAGCTTTTCATACTTTACTAAAAGGTACATCTTCAACCTGGTAAAAAGTTTCATTTGGCCGTCCCCTTTCAACTGTGCATATGTATTAATTTTTAATTTAAATCATTCAACCTGATAAAAAAGTCAATTACTATCAGCTGAAAGCCAATAGTTTGGGATTGAGGCTAAAGCCTCCCGAAGTACAAACTTCTTCAAGTCCCAAGCCGTTGAAACCTTTAAACAAAGTGCTTGAAAGTACATATTTGCCTGGAAGGCGAAGGTTTCAACCGTAATTGACTTTATGAAAAACAAGCATGGAGCACTGGATATCTCACTGCCTTTCAAGCTACCAGTTCGGGCCCCAGCAGCGCCTTATACATGTCATTTCCCGACAGAGACCTGTTGTATATGCCCACTATCACATTTTTTACATCACGCCTTTGATCCTCTTCTCCAATCTGTATAAAATCCGGCTTAAAGCCAATCAGCATGCCATTCTCCTTGCCCAATGAGCTGAAGGGAATAAGCCTGAACCTGGAAAACCACCTTGAGGTAGCTATAGTAGCAGTCACACAGCTCAAATCGTCTTCCTTGGAGTTTTCAAATATGTCCTTTATTTCAGAAGGAAGGAGTTCTTCCAGTGCCTTAAACTCCACAACAACGACAGGTATGTTGGTTAGTGGGTCCTTGAGTGAATTTCCCGTATCCACCAAAGCAGGAAAAGCTATGGCCCTGTTGTCAAAGGTTATACTGACAGGCACCAGCAGTTTTTCCCTGGTAATCCTGCTCTGTATGACCTCCATAAAAATCTTTACAATGATTCCTACAGTGGCAATGCCAAAGAACATAAGACTGCCCTTGGACTGGCCAAAAACATATATTATGCCGTTTTTAACAAAACCTCCCTGTTGGTTGAAATACAAAAAGGCAAGCGCTGCACCTGCAAAAATAAAAGTGGATATGTAGAATATGACCAAGGTTTTTAAAAAGGACAGCACCTTTCTGGGCGAAAAGGTTATAGCTATGATAAAAAACGACAAAAGTATTTTAGCAAATGCGGTATAGTAGACTTCCGCACCCGGCTGTATAATTATGAAAACCACGTAAAGTGCTCCTACTATGGCACCTGCAAACAGCCTCAGGGTACTTACCCTCAAACGGGAGAACTTTGCCGTCACATATAATATAAGGTAATTAATAACCAGATTTTCAAGCAACAAAATATCCAAATATATTTCCATTTTGTATCCCTCACAAAACAGCAAATTAGGGTATAAACCACCATATGCCCATACTTTACTATTATTCAAGCCCCTTTGTTTTTATGCCAAGTCATTACATCAACCATTCTTTGATACAATCCTAATTATACCTAGTTAATAAATAAAAGTTTGTCAAAAACCAATGTAGAAAAAGAAATATCGTATGACAAAAAAACCTGATACAAGCGGTATTAATGCTTATTTCAGGTTTTCTTTCGATTATGTTTAAATAAACTGGCCCAGACTGGCCATTCTCCTCATGTTTTACAGCTTTTTGGGCGTTAAAATCAATGCATTGCAGCCTTATGCCTTACCCTGCAATGAAGACCGGCAAATAAAAAGGAAGTGCGTACTTGCCTCAGGGCAGGTTAACACTTCCAATTGCTTTATTCCCATAATATAAACTACGTTTTATTCTTAAATATGCAAGTCCTTCCTACTTGAATCTGTTCCTTCTCAGGAAAGTAGGTATATCCAGCTCATTATCCGGTGAAACCGCACTTGAACTGTTTTTCTCGCTGGTAGCTGCCACATAGCTGCTGCTGTCATGTGCAGCTACTGCGGGCTTTGCCTTTTCAGCCGGCTTGTCAAATTTCTTTAAGACAGGGCCGTTCTCAAAGCCGGTGGCAATAACGGTTATCATTAATTCATCCTTCAGGTTGTCGTCAATAACAGCTCCGAATATTATGTTGGCTTCAGGGTCTGCAGACTTTTGAACCAGCTCGGCTGCGGTGTTAACCTCAAACAAGCCCAAATCCGGACCACCTGTTATATTTACAAGGACTCTTCTGGCACCCTCAATAGAGGTTTCCAGGAGAGGACTGTGAATAGCCTGTCTGGCTGCCTCTTCTGCCCTGCTCTCTCCTGAGGCTCTGCCTATACCCATGTGTGCCAGTCCTGAACTGAGCATAATGGTCTTTACATCTGCGAAGTCAAGATTTACCAAACCGGGTACAGCTATCAGGTCTGAAATACCCTGAACACCCTGCCTGAGAACATCATCAGCCATTCTGAAAGCTTCAACCATAGTAGTACGTTTTTCAACCACCTGAAGCAGCCTGTCATTTGGAATGGTTACCAGTGAATCCACAGAACTTTTAAGGTTTTCTATTCCTCTTTCAGCGTGCTGCATACGGGTTCTGCTTTCAAACATAAAGGGCTTTGTAACAACTGCCACAGTCAATATACCCATTTCTCTTGCCAACTGGGCTACTACAGGAGCTGCACCGGTACCGGTTCCGCCTCCCATACCGGCAGTTACAAACACCATATCCGCCCCTTTTATAGCCTGGGCTATTTCATCTCTGCTTTCATTTGCAGCTTTTTCTCCTATGTCGGGGTTTGCTCCTGCACCAAGACCCTTGGTGAGCTTGTCTCCAATTTGAATCTTTGTATTTGCCTTGGATAAAAACAAAGCCTGCTTGTCAGTATTTATAGCTATGAAGTCCACACCTCTGAGCCCTGCATCAATCATCCTGTTGACGGCATTGTTTCCTCCTCCGCCACATCCTACTACTTTTATCTGGGCAAAATGATCCATATCAATTTCAAAATCTAGCAAAGTAAATCCCCCTTTATCATTGGTAAATTAGACTGGAATTGTTAATCTGTATATTGATTAATAGGTTAATATCTTCAATAAAAAGTTACAAAAATACACACTAATAATAATATAATATAATACTCAATAAGGCAAGTTTTGTTTGTATTGCCTAATAAAAAAATTCTTTTAATGCACTCAGAGCTTTCTTCAGAAAGGTTTTTTCCCTGGTTTTCCTGTTTGTCTTCGGGAGACTTTTTATACTAATGGTGCTGCCTTCCTTGTCCAGTCTGGCGATGTATTTCACCATTCCTGCCGCCGTACAATATTCAAGTGTATTAATGTTCTTTACTTTTGGAGCCGCTACCCTCACAGGGATGTCAAATACATCGTAGGCAAGCTGCATGGCGCCATCCAGCGGAGCTATCCCGTTTCCGGAGAGCACCACACCTGCTCCGTAGCTGCCGGGACAATTTGCATCCACCAGTTCCCTGCACAGGCTGAATATCTCGTATACCCTGGCTTCTATCACTTCTATGGCATCGGATACCTTTATATTTTTCTTGAAGCTTTCGCTTAAATCACTGACTGATATTTCCTGGTCGTTTTTAATTAATGAGGTCAAGGCCAACTGAAACTGCCTTTTTATTTTTTCTGATTCTGAATAAGTCATTTTCAGCGCAATGGACAGGTCATTGGTTATATGATCTCCACCCACCGGAATACATTTATTCATTAACAGCTTTTCTTCCTTGTAAACACTTACCTCGGTGGTGCCCCCTCCAACATCAATAAGGATCACACCCATATCCTTTTCATCGGGCAAAAGTATGCATTCGCCTGCAGCAAAGCCTTCGGCAATGAGTCCGTCCACTCTGATGCCTGCTTTTTCCATACTTCTGACTATATTGCGGACAGATATAATTTTTCCGATGACTACGTCAAAATCCCCCTCCAGCTTGGTGCCCTTCATTCCTACAGGGTCGTTTATACCATCATAGCCGTCAACAATGAATTGTCTGGGAATAACATCTATGATTTCACTGTCTTCGGAAATTGAAATGGTTCCGGCAGAATAAAGCAGCTTTTCCACATCATGTCGGGAGATTTCCTTACTGTCATTCATAATATTTGTATATGTCTTGTGATTGATTATATCCACATGCAGTCCGGATATGTTTACATAAGCCGAAACAACCTTAACCTCAGCCTGAGCCTCAGCCTTTCTGACTGCACTTTGTATGGAGGAAGAGGTAGCGTCAATGTCCACAATTATTCCTTTTTTAATACCGGAACAGCTTTCAATACCTTTGCCCAAAATTTCTATTTCACCGGTACTGTTGGTTTTTCCAATTACCGTACTCACTTTTGTAGTACCTATATCTACTCCCACAATAACATCAGACACGAAACTGCCCCCCTGAAATATGTATGGAGAATCCCCTCAAATACGCTTAGAAATCCTCTTTTACTATATTATCTTTTTTAATAAATTTATTCAATAGATATCGCCTAATTAACGCAAAGTTTAAGAATAATCTGTTTCCAAATGCAAAGATTGCTGCAAGATATATCTGAATGCCCAATTTATCTCCAATATATGCCAGTCCTGCGGCCAGCAAGGCATTACCAAAAAATCCCGAGAGAAAAATCCTCATTTCAAATTTTTTGTTTATTGTGGCGACGATGCCGCCAAAAACCGAATCAAGTGCTGCCAGTATAGCTACGGCCACATAGGTAAAATATTCCGATGGGATGGTAATAGGAATAAACAGGCCAACAAGTATTCCCAGAATCAAGCCTAAAATTGGTATCATGAACTTCTCTTCCTTTCCTCTTGTCAAGTTTTATATGTGTGTTAATGGGGTTTCTATTCCAATATGTGTGTACTTTAAGCCATTACTGGCTTGGAACAAAATACGGGTTGCTGCCTTTGGTAAAGTCAAGGGAGCCTTTTTGCTTGGCTGTAATATTATTTACAAACAAATATCTAAAAGCACCTATCTGGTAGTCTGCATCCTCCAAATCTCCGAACTTCACCGTTATGCGCTTCTCAAACTCAACGGTTGTGTACGGGGCATCGGACAGATCCACCTTCGTAATCCTCTTGTACAGCTTTAACTCCTTATCATCCCTGTCACTTTTGGCAACCAGATCACAAAAGCTTAACAAATCCACTAAGGATTCATTATTTCTATATTTTACAGCTTGTCCCAGCTTAAAGCTATCCACCGAAATACCTATTATCCTGAAATACTTGTTCAGCAGGGGGGATTTGCTGTCCAGTTCCTCCAGAACAAAGCCCTCCCTGTCAATAAGAAGGCTTTTTCCTCCTTTGTCAAGAATGGCAAAAGGTGTTCTCTCCTGAACCTTTATTTTTATGGCTGTCGGTAAGGCAGGCCTGATACTTACAGACTTTATGTAAGGCATGGAGTCATATATCTCCCTTTCCAAATCATTGAACCTGAAGGTCAACAAGTTCTTTGGTTTCTCTCCCAGCATATCAAAGGTATTTTTCCCCGAAACAAGGCCGGTATTCAAGATTATATCACTGGATGAGTATTTCTTATTTCCGCTGACCTCTATCCTGTCAACTATAAAAACTGATGATTTTCCAAAAACGATCAGCCCGGTAACCATCAATATAAAAAGTAAAAACCGCCTTATTCTTCGCATCCGGATACGGGCCTTTTTACTTTTCTTTTTTACATATGTTTTTTCAGGTGTTTTTTTCATTTGTTATTCCCTTATTATATCCGCTCCCAAGGAAGCTAATTTTTCTTCTATTTTGTAATAGCCTCTGTCTATGTGCTCAAGGCCTGTAATTACAGTTTCACCGCTTGCTGCCAAGCCGGCCAGAATAAGTGCGGCTCCCCCTCTTAAATCTCTGGAAACCACCTGTGCTCCGTTGAGTCTGGTCACACCCTTTATTACCGACATACGGCCGTCAATCCTTATATTCGCCCCCATCTTTAATAGCTCGTCAACATGCTTGTATCTGCTCTCGAAAATGGTTTCTATAACAATGCTGGTACCCTTGCACAAGGTCAGCAGTGCCATGAGCTGAGCCTGCATATCGGTTGGAAAGCCGGGATAGGGCAAGGTCCTTATTACTTCCACAGCCTCAAGCTTTGACCCTGCTATTACATGAATATCATTTCGTTTTATATTAATCTGGCAGCCGATATCCCTGAGTATGGAGGCTACTGAAATAATGTGCTCCGGGATTATATCCCTGATAACCACATTTCCGCCTGTGATGGCGGCTGCCGCCATATATGTACCGGTTATTATCCTGTCAGGTATTACATTATGTTCAACTTTATTTAATTTCTTATCAAAGCCTTTTATCCTTATGACGCTTGAACCAGCTCCCGTGACCCTGGCACCGATTTTTTGAAGAAAGTTCTGCAAATCAACTATTTCCGGTTCTTTAGCAGCATTACGTATTATTGTGTCCCCACGGGCATAGACTGCGGCAATCATTGCATTTTCCGTGGCACCCACGCTGGGATAGTCCAGGTATATGTCCGCACCTTTAAGTCCGTCAGTTTCACAGGTTATGTATCCGCCATTGGTATCGTTTATTTTGGCACCCAGGCTGCGTATTGCTTTCAGGTGAAGGTCAATTGGTCTGGGGCCTATTTCACAGCCACCTGTGTGTATTATTTTATTGGCTTTTGACAGGGTTATTATACCATAAAAACATATTGCCCATCAAACACGTTGTAAAATATTCAAGCCTGAATGCTTAAATGCTTAATGGCCAATTTATCAATTTATCCAACATTTTTTATATCCTCTGCTAAAATTCATTATATAAGTCAATACTTTTAATAGCACAGCGCATAAATTAACATGCAGTGCTGGTTAATAAAGTCTTTATGGGACAAGTTTGCTAATCACGTAAGGACGACTTTAAATAAATGCGCAGTATGATTAAAGGACTAGCACCGCATTTTTAATTAGCACTACAGGTTAAATTAATGTTTTAAAAAGCCAAGAAGATGTTATAATGGTTAATTATAATGGTTTATTCAATAACACAGACAATACCAGAAATATTAATAGGAGTCGTTTCAGGGAGCATTTATGAATTTTAGAAAAGTAGTATCCATTTTTACGGCAAAGCTGGCCATAAAGCTGCTTCGCATTATGAAAAGAGGCGGAACCACACTTCCGGGAAAACTGGCCTTTAAGGTCTACCCCGGCATTCTTAGGTCAATCGCCTGTAACTTTGAGATTATCATGGTAACCGGCACAAACGGTAAAACCACCACCACCAGAATAATTGAGGAAATTCTTAAGAACAATTCCGTTGATTACATAACAAATAAGTCAGGCGCTAACCTTCTAAGCGGTATAACCACATTATTCATCCAGGCAGTAACGCTGACAGGCAGGCCACGTCACAAGGTGGCACTTATAGAAAGTGACGAAGCAGCCTTCAATCAGGTCACAAAGCATCTGCAGCCCAAGGCCGTGGTAGTAACAAACTTTTTCAGGGATCAGCTGGACAGGTACGGTGAGCTCTATTCCACCCTCAACGCTGTCAAAGCCGGGTTGGACAGGCTTCCAAGCAGTACCTCCCTTATTCTCAATGCCGATGACTCCATATGTGCCTCACTGGGAACAGCAACGGAAAAGCAGGTACTCTATTACGGTATGGCAGCTGATGCGGATACCGGAGGAAAGCCCGGAGCTGAAGATATTAATACTGATGCCATGTTCTGTATACGCTGCAAGAGCAAATACGAGTACACCAACCGGGTATATGGACACCTGGGGGGTTTTTACTGCAATAACTGCGGCTACAGGAGACCGGCGGCAGAGCTTGAATGTACAGGCATAAGAGAGGCCGGAAGCAGTTTTACCAAAATTGACTGGATAAGCAGGCCTCCGCTGTCAGCGGACATACAGCAGCACACCACAAGAATAAATCTGCCGGGACTGTACAACGTGTATAATGCAATGGCAGCAGCAGCCTGCGGACTGACTCTGGGCTACGGTGGACAGTCAGTGACGGCTGCTCTTGAGTCCTTTGAATGCGGCTTTGGAAGAATGGAGTCAATAACCGTGGGAGATAAGACAATAAAGCTCATCCTGGTAAAGAATCCCACGGGCTTCAATCAGGTACTGAGTTTTTTAACCCTGGACGACCAGGTGTTAAATGCGGCTTTTCTCATAAACGACAATCTTGCTGACGGTACTGATATTTCCTGGCTTTGGGATGTGGATTTCGAGCAGCTTAACAGCAGCTCCCATAAAATAGGCAACTTGTTCGCCTCAGGCATCCGCGGTGAGGATATGGCTGTGCGGCTTAAATACAGCGGCCTGGACACAAGGAAGATACGTATAGTAAAGGATTACCACCTATTGCTGGAGCGTGGTCTGGAAGAGACTCCACCAGGCGGCTGCTTCCACATATTGCCCACTTATACCGCCATGCTTGACATTCGTGGTATCCTAATGAAAAAGTACAATTTAAAGGAGTTCTGGAAATAATATGTATGATTTGAATATATGTCATTTATACCCCGACCTGCTCAACACCTATGGGGACAGGGGCAATATACTGGCCCTGCAAAAGCGTTCCCAGTGGCACGGCATAGACACCAGGGTCACAAACATAACCATAGGCGATTCTTTTGATCCGGCTCTGTATGATATAGTATTTCTCGGGGGCGGACAGGATTACGAGCAGGAAATAATCCAGTCGGATGTTTTAAATCAGAAGGGTTCGGATATAAAGGCCGCTGTAGAAGGCATGAAGGTTTTCCTTTGCATCTGCGGAGGCTACCAGCTCATGGGCAGGTATTATAAAACCTGGGACGGAAAGGAAATAGAGTTCCTTGGGGCCCTGGATTTATGGACCATAGGCGGAAAAGATCGCATGATAGGAAATATTGTATTTGAAAGCGACATTATTAAAACCGGGGATAATCCGCTAAAGATTGTAGGCTTTGAGAACCACTCCGGCAGAACTTATCTGGGACAGGGTATAAAGCCTTTGGGCAGAATCATTTCAGGTAATGGCAACAACGGTGAGGACGGCTTTGAGGGTGCGGTGTACAAAAATGTCTTTTGCTCCTATTCTCACGGGAGCCTGCTGCCAAAGAACCCACTGCTGACAGATCACCTGCTGTCACTGGCACTCAAACAGAAATACCAGGATTTTGAAGTTCTGGGAGTTCTGGACGATACCTTTGAGGAGGCTGCAAGGTCCTCGGTCATGGAGCGCATATTAAAGGCCACTTGAATGCTTACCCTTTTAATACGTTTGAGAACATGTATGACTGGCTTTTTATAACTCATATGTAAAAAACAGTTGACACCATTAAAAGGAACATGTTAGTATATTTATTAATATTATAGCTTAACAATTACAGCTTAAATAAAAATGTGATGAATGGGAAAACCGATTTGGCTTTATCAGAATCGGTTGGCATATTGTATGATTCCCCAAAGCGAGCAGTAGACGGTGAAAGTACTGCAGGATAGTATATTTGCAAGTTCTCCCATGAACAGTATGATTGAACCTGATTTGTAGGTCATACCGGGCCTTTCCCGTTACAGAAGGAGTGTATCGGATATGCAGTTCCCGTACATGAACGAGATGGTTTTTACCAAATTGGGTGGTACCGCGTGGACTATAAGTCCTCGTCCCTTTTACACAGGGATGAGGGCTTTTTTATTTATACAACATTTCAGGGCTATGCAAAAAAATTATTCTCAGGAGGTATTTTATGATTATTGTAATGGGACAGAACGCTACCAAAAAGGATATTGAAAACGTAGAAAACAAACTTATAGAGCTGGGCTTCAAAACTCACCCGATTTACGGAGACATTAAGACAGTAATCGGTGCCATTGGTGACAAGAGACTTTTAAACCTTCACGCAATTTCACAGATGCCCGGTGTGGAAACCCTGGTTCCAATAATGAAACCGTACAAGCTGGCCAGCAATGAGCTCCAGCAGACCCCTACGGTTATTGAAGTTGGGGACGTTCGAATAGGAGGAGATGAAATTGTGGTCATGGCCGGCCCCTGTGCCATAGAGAATGAAAAAGATTTTGTCGAAACCGCCAGGAGCGTCAAGAGATCCGGAGCCAAGATATTGCGGGGCGGAGCCTTTAAGCCCAGAAGTTCTCCCTACGCCTTTCAAGGCCTTGAGGAGGACGGTCTGAAAATCATGGTAGCCGGCCGTGAAGCAACCGGACTGAAGCTTGTTACAGAAGTAGTCGATACCAGAGATGTTGAATTGGTCAACACTTACACGGACATATTCCAGATTGGTGCAAGAAATATGCAGAACTTCAGGCTGCTAAGCGAGGTTGGTATGACCAACAAGCCCGTACTTCTCAAAAGAGGCCTTTCTGCCACAATTGAGGAATGGCTTATGGCTGCGGAATATATAATTGCCGAGGGCAACCACAATGTAATCCTATGTGAGAGAGGAATCCGGACCTTTGAGACTGCTACCAGGAATACACTGGATTTAAGCTCAATACCTGTCATCAAAGAGGTGTCTCATCTCCCCATAGTTGTTGACCCGAGCCACGCCACAGGCAATTGGAAGTATGTGCCCGCACTGGCAAAGGGGGCCATAGCCACCGGAGCAGACGGCTTGATTATAGAAGTCCATCCCAATCCTCCCTGTGCGCTTTGTGACGGCCCTCAATCACTCAGGCCCGAGAAGTTTGAGTCACTCATGGCTGAGTTAAGACTTGTGGCCCAGTCGGTGCAAAGAAAATTATAGTTATCTGTTTGACTTGATGCAATAAACGGGAGCCGCCTGTACGGCGCTCCCGCTGCCTATTAATAAAGTTTTATTTTTGCCGGTTGTAGAGTTTATTGTACATCCAGTTATATTTCTTTATTTTATCCACATAATTTCTGGTTTCCTCAAAGGGTATCCTGTCCAGTGTTTTTCCGTCACTGCTGACGCTGCCATCCTTCAGCCATTTTGAGACATTGCCGCTTCCGGCATTATATGCAGCCAAAGCCAGTTCCATATTCTGATCATACTGCTTCAGAAGTCTGGCAATGTACCAGCAGCCAATCCGAATATTGGTTTCAGGCTCCAGCAATTGCACTGTCTCGAAGTTTTCAATAGAGATTTTCTCTGCGGCCCATTCTCCCGTACCGTCCATAATCTGCATAAGACCCTTTGCATTTCTGGGAGACACTGCATCGGAGTCAAAACCACTTTCCGCCTTAATCATGGAATAGACCAGAAGCTTATCCAGTTCATACTCCTGTGCATATTTTTCCACATATTGCGAATATGTAGTAGGGTACATATAATACAGAGCATACTTGACCACTGTTATTGCAAACAGAGCCAAAAATACCACCAGTAAAAATACAAAAAAAGTTTTATACCTGCCTGAAGTCTTCTTCTTCAAAAAATCACCTTAGCAGCCCGTCTATCTGACTTTGTACTTCTTCCCTCAAATGAGAGTAATCACGGTTATTATATATCACAGTATGGGCAATTTTTATATATTCCTGCTCATTAAGCTGGGAATTGATCCTGGAAACAGCTTCTTCATACGTCATCCCGTTTCGTTCCATTATCCGATTTATACGTAACTCCCTATCTGCAGCAACTGTCCATACCTTTTGGCATAAATCCAAAAAACCTGTCTTTATGGGTATTGGAGCATCAATAACTATAATCTTCGTCTTTTTTGACAGCTGTTCCTTCACATTATCTTTTATTCTTTGAGCAACATATTTATGCACAATGCCGTTTAGTTTCAGAAGTTTTTCACTGTTGCCAAAAACCAGCCGGGCCATCCCCTGCCGGTCAAGCTGACCCGATTCATCCAGTATATCCTTGCCAAAGGCCTCCGTCAACTCCTCCAGGGCCTTTTCTCCCGGCATCACCACCTGTCTGCTTATCATATCTGCATCTATTACGGCGGCTCCCATTTCTTTTAAAATACTGCTGACAGTGCTTTTGCCGCTGCCTATGCCTCCGGTTATTCCAAGCACCAGGGAGCAGTTACTTTGTCTCATACCAGCTTTCACCACTCTTTACCTCAACAGTCATAGGCACCTTGAGTTCAACGGCCTGCTCCATACATTGCTTAAGCAATGCGGAAACCTCTTCCAGCTCGGATTTCTCCGTCTCAACTATGAGCTCATCGTGTACCTGGAGAATGAGCCTGGACTTAAGCTTTCTTTTCTTTAGCTCGCTGTAAACCTTAACCATGGAAATTTTTATTATATCCGCAGCACTGCCCTGTATAGGCGTATTCATCGCAACCCTTTCCCCAAAGGACCTGACATTGAAGTTGCTGGCCTTGAGCTCCGGCAGGTATCTTCTTCTGTTGAAGAGTGTGGTTACAAAGCCTGCTTCCTTTCCTTTTGCTACGGTCTCGCTCATATAGTCCCTGACTTTGGAGTACTTCTCCAGGTAGTCATCAATATATTTCTTAGCTTCCTTCCTGGTAACACCGATATCCTTTGACAGGCTGAAATCACCAATCCCATAAACTATACCAAAATTTACTGCTTTAGCTCGAGACCGCATAAGCGGAGTTACCTGCTCCACGGGAATTCCAAACACCTTGGAGGCCGTAGTGGTATGAATATCCTCGTTATTACTGAAGGCGGATATCATGTTGGCATCTCCAGTTATATGTGCCAGAACTCTAAGCTCAATCTGGGAATAATCCGCATCCAGCAGCAAAAAGTTCTCATCCGTGGGAATGAAGACCTTTCTGATTTTTCTGCCCATTTCCAGCTTTATGGGTATGTTCTGCAGGTTCGGCTCCGTGCTGCTGATCCTCCCGGTGGCAGTGACAGTCTGATTAAAGCTGGAATGTATTTTGCAGGTAACAGGGTCAAGTATGCCCAGCAGTCCGTCTGCATAGGTGGATTTCAGCTTCATGAGGGATCTGTATTCCAGTATCCTGTCAACTATTTCGTGCTTCTGAGACAGCTGCTCCAATACCTCGGCATCTGTGGAGTATCCGGTTTTAGTCTTTTTGACTGCAGGAAGGTTCAGCTTCTCAAATAATATTATTCCCAATTGTTTGGGAGAATTTATATTAAAATTTTCACCTGCCAGCATATATATTTCATTTTCCAGTATGACCAGTCTTGAATCCATTTCCCGGGAATATGCCTTCAGGCCCTCAACGTCCACCTTAAAACCCCACAGCTCCATATCTGCCAGAACCTCTACCAGCGGCAGTTCAATATCATAATACAGTTCATGCTGTCCGTTGCCCTCAATAATGGGCACGTATTTCAAGGTCAACTGGTATATGGCAGAAACGCAGGCAGCACAGACTGTTGCCGGGTTTACCTCAAGTCCCTGCTGCAGCATTCTTCCATGCTTGTCATACAGGATTTCGGCAGGCAGAATGCTCTTTTTCAGATTTTCCTCCGCCAGTTCCGAAATGGTATAGCTGTTTCGAGTAGGCTCAAGGATATATGCCCCGATCATGGTATCAAATTCAATACCCTTCACATCAATTCCTCTTGCCTTGCAATATTTTATAAACTTCTTCAGGTCATGTCCGTACTTTTTTATGCCCGAAGCTTCAAGAACATCCTTTAATGCAGCTATTGCGGTACTTTCCGTAAACTCCTGAGTAAACTCCAAAACTGCCGGGGCATATTCCTGCCGGCAGGCGTATATGCATAAATGGTCAAGTCTGTTATCCACAGGATCAAGGTGATAGTAAACGGCCATTTTCTTACTTTCCTCAACAGCCTTTATGCAGGACTCCAGCTCACCGGTTGTATCCACCTTGACATGCTCTATGTCCATCTCCTCCGACGCCTCGGCAATGGGCACATCCCCCAGGCCATACCTGTCTATGAAGGTTTTGAATTCAAGCTTCTTAAATATGCTGTAAAGCTTTTCCCTGTCAAAATCCGTTCTGGCGTACTGCTGAAGGTCTGAAATACACGGCATCTGCCGCACGATGGTAGCCAGCCTCTTGCTCAGAAATGCCAGTTCCCTGTTTGTCTCCAGCTTTTCTCGGACACCCTTTTTTTCAACCTTGTCTATATTTTCATACAATTCTTCAATACTGTGAAACTTCTGTATAAGATCCAGCGCCGTTTTTTCACCAACTCCAGGGACTCCCGGAATATTATCCGAGGCATCCCCCATCAGCCCCTTGACATCAATGAGCATTTTGGGTGTAACTCCGTATTTCTCCACTACTTTTTGATAGTCGTATTCATCGGTCTCGGTTTTGTTCCCTCTGGTAACCGGGAGTTTTATCCTGGTGGTTTCTGATGCCAGCTGCAGGGAATCCCTGTCCCCGGTCAGCAATATGGCCTCCATGCCGCTTTCTTCAGCGCACAGGGAAATGGACCCCAGAATATCGTCAGCCTCAAACCCGGGGGTCTCAATTCTTCTGATGTTCATTGCATCCAGCACCTGCTTGATTATGGGCATCTGAACAGCCAGTTCGTCCGGCATACCCTTTCGCTGGGCCTTGTACTTGTCATATTCCAGGTGCCTGAAGGTGGGTTCCTTCATGTCAAAAGCCACACAGAGGTATTTGGGATTCTCCTCGGTCAAGTATTTGGTGAGTATATTGATAAAACCAAATACAGCGTTGGTATGAATGCCTTCGGAAGTTGTAAGCATTGCGCTTTTGCTCAAACCATAAAAGGCTCTGTTCAAGATGCTGTTTCCGTCCACAACCATTATTTTTTCTGAGTTCATTAATGCCCTCCAGCCTTACTTGTTCACCAGAAAAATCCTGACAGTCATACTGTCTTTATTAGCTATGATAGCTTCCATTTGCTTGAGCAAAACGGATTTTTCCGTTTCCAGGGCGGATATGTCCTTCCCGTTTTTTAAGGCTTCCTTTATCTTATTTTCGATATCTATTTTCTCATTTTCAAGATTGTTGTATTCAATTGTGACATCAGTTTTTATTATATCAGTTTTAGCCTTAAATTCCATATTATATTTTAATAATGCTTCGCTTTGCAAAGCAGCATACGCACTCAGAGGAACGCTGTAATCCACGTATTGCGCTATCCCTGCAGTGTTTGCCTCAAATCCGTTGACCATGCCTGCGCCTAGCTGAATCGCTCCTTTTTCATCCATAAGTGTGTCCAGTTCCTTGAGGCCGGTATCAGCATGTGAAAAAATCAACTCCAGTTCAACATAGCTGGTGTAATAATGTATACCTGTATCGGCTGAAAGTATGGAGGCCATTTCACTTTTTAATTGCTTCTGGTCCTGCTGGTTGTCCCGGGATGAGGCATTGCCGCCTGTAGCAGCCGGGGTACTCTTCTCAGGAACTTCCGCCTGCTTTCTTACTCTGTCAGACTTGGCCTTTATGGCTCCTGCGTTTTCAGCCTGGCTTGCACTGCCAAAGAAGGAGGCTTTCCTGTCAGCCATCCCCATATCCCCCGCAGCCTCATTTTTCATCACCGGAGCATTCTCTTCGCTGCTTTGGGCAGCCTGTTCCGCAGTAACATTTCCACCCTCAGGAGCCTTTTGTATTTCAGGACTGCTGGTATTTCCTTGGGCTTCTCCGCCCGCTATGCTCTCGTTAAACTTTAAAGCTGTTTCAGAATCACCTCCGGAAACCACCGCTCCGGATACCAAGCTTTCATTTGAAGCGCCTGCAACAGATTTGTTTTCAAAGACTCCGCTTCCGGGTATAAGATTATATGCCAGAAGTGAGATAACCACTACCGCGGCGGAAGAAACAGCCGTCATATACTTTTTATTAAACAACAACCTGGTATTGGGGGCTTTTTGCTCCTTTTGAGCCACGTCCAAAAGCTTGGAATGCAGCACGGCCGTGAAATTTTCCGGCAAGGCCACAGGCTCGTCATTCCTGCACAAATCTGTGAAAAGAGTCTCTTGCTCGAGCTTTTCAGCGCACTCCGGACATTCCCCAATATGTTTTAAAAACGATTCTTCTGCTTCTGCTTCCAGTTTATTGTCAATATATAGTGAAATATATAAATCAATTTTTTGACAGAAATTCATGTTATCCCTCCTTCCAATATTATTTGACGTAGTCTGTAAACAAATGTTCCTTGCCCTGGCACAACAATTCCCTTAATTCGGCCCTTGCCCTGCTTATTCGGGATTTAACGGTTCCTACCGGGGTCTCCAGAGATTCGGCTATCTGATCATAGCTTAGTCCCATGTAGTCCCGGAGAACAATGATTATTCTGTTTTTTTCGCTCATTTTAGCCATAGCCTCTTTAATAGCAGCTACCTGAGCATTAGTTTCCGCAATCTTTTCAGGGCCGGGCAAATCCGACATCAGCCTGTCCTTTATGGTAATATCCTCATAGGTTTCCTGCTCCAAGGAAACATTATGCTTATTTTTATTCTTCCGGATAAAATCAAGGCAAGTATTTGTTGCAATCCGATATAACCAGGTTGAAAAAGAACAATTCCCTTTAAAATCTTTTATGTATCTGAAGGCTTTTATAAATGCTTCCTGTGCCTGCTCAACAGCATCTTCAGGATTATTCAGCATTCTATGGCATATATTGTAAACCTTGGTATAGTGCTCCTCCGAAAGTTCTTCAAATGCCTGAGCACTACCCTGCCGAGCTTTTGTCAGCAATCTTTTTTCATTATCATATTCCATTTTGATCCTACTTTCTTCTTATAGGTCCAAATTATATAATTTTTAGCTTTGGTTTCAAAAATCATTATAGCATAGCCTCATGTTAAGCCGCAAACATCCCGGCCATTTTTATGCTCCCCTTTGTGAACTATTAACATTTTTTTTTACATTTTTAGAGTATTTTTTTAAGTATTTTTAAAAGGTAATATTAATAATAGTATAGAATTTACTTAAATATAACAATTAACAAAAAGGAGTTCTTATGATCAGTACTATTCTTGTTACCGATGATAACGTACTAGATAATGCAATTCTCAGAAATTTTCTCTACAAGGAACACGTAAATATCCTTTCAGCTTTAAACGGCAGAGAAGCCCTGGATTTGGTGGAAAGCCGCAACGTGGATATAATCATCCTGGACATGGTCATGCCCGTTCTGGATGGCTACGGTTTTCTTGAAGAGTTCTCAAAGACACCCTATTACAAGGAAATACCTGTAATAGTCGCATCAGGTGTAGATAATCACCAGTTGGAAAAGGTCTATAATTATGATATTTATGATTTCATTCTGAAGCCTTTAAATATGACCAACAAGTTTTTATTAATCAATAAAATAAGAAAGGCCCTGCAATTCAGAAAAATGCTGGTGGAACTGAAGAAAAGAAATGTTGACATAGGGGATATAAAGTAACACAACCACCCGGATAGCTTATAGTGACTTTTCCTTCTCTGGCAAGCAGCGGGCCCATTAATATTATGGAAGATCTCATTTCCGAAGCCAGGCTTTCAGGTACTACGGTAGAAGATATTGTTGTGGAATCGATTATTGCAACATTATCTTCTATTTTTACCTTGCAGCCAATGGTTCTGAGTATGTCAATAATGACTTCCACATCACTGAACATGGGACAATTTTTTATTACGTTCTCTCCGCCGTTCAGAATAGTTGCGGCTAATATTGGCAGTACTGAGTTTTTTGCCCCTTCGATAGCAATTTCACCTTTGAGCTTCTTACCTCCCTTTATTATTAATTTGTTCATTATCAAACACACCTCCGTCACGCTGGGACATTATAGATAATTTAAACTGCACGACTTTCCCTCCTTGAATACATAACACTTGAATACATAAACTTAATTATATAACACTTAATTACATAACACTTAATTATATAGCACAAAGTCAGAATGTTTTTAACAAAGGCAGCACAGACGCTGCTCTGCGCTTGTGCCAATTATGCGGTATATGTGCCCTATGCCCCTGCACTATCATTTTATGTTTTTAATAATAAATTGTGACTATTTAAAAATTCACGGGTGTATGTGCTGAAGCGCTGATGAAAATATTACCTTGCAGGATTTGCTTGCAGGGGCTGCTGCCGGTAGCACGGTCAGCATGGGCCTATAGGGATTTTGCTCTTGCGGTTGATAAACTTATCTTCCACATAAATCAAGGCTTGGGCAAAATGCTCCCAGCCTTGATTATAGAATTGCTATTTATGCATTTCTGCACTAATACCATTTAATAGAAGACTTCTTATCTTTCCAGTTCTCTTTATCCATATCAATCGATATGAATATTGTGTCAATCTTTCCCCTATCATCCTCATTTAAGCTTTCAAATTTGGAATAAGATCCCTTTAAAAATACTAAGTCATTATATCTTAGTTCAAATGTGTGAAATATTTGCTCTCTATCCTTTGGTATATTTTGCTTAATGTCTTTTAATAGATCTTTGATTTGCTCTAATTTCTCGGTATTCTCCTCATTTTGTAATTGCTGTAATGATTTTAAAGTATCTCGCGAATCAATGCATTCAACAATTTCAAAATATGTACTATTGAATTCTTTTGCACTTACAATATATTGTGAATCAGAGCTATCATTTGAACAACCTGACAATGTTAAGACCAGAATAAGTGCAAAAAATATTATATAAGGCCTAAGCAATAAACTTTTTGTATTTTTCATAATTTTTTCCTTTTCAAAGTTCATTTGTTTACTTTACAAAAATTCTCCTATAGTGAATTTAGTAATCATTTGATTACGTGTTCATTTATGTATGCTTTATAACATAATAAAACCAATTCTTTTCAATACGTTCACACTCTCCCATACCAGGGTCTACATCAGGCAGAATATCACTCTTTATATATACAATTCCCTCCTCTCTCGTTATCCATTACAAACCAAATCATGTCACCAGCTCTCGAAATACCATTTCCATTTGATATTTCTTGATACTTAGTTATTTTATTATAATATTCATTGCCATTGTAATCTCCATCATATTTTTGTATTTCAATAAATATTTCTTTATTGTCAACAAAACGCTGAATAATTTCTTCCTTTGACAATGTGGGTTCTTTGCTAGTTATAAATAAAATAAGAGCTGCGACTACTACAATTATTATAGTTATTAATAAAACTAATATTTTTCTATTTCTTTTCATGTCACATTTTCCTTTCGGTTAATAACTTCTTATTACTCTTGATTTATTATGTCCATTATAATTAGTAAAATATTGCCATTCATTTGTGGACCATGCCTCCCAAACCATTTCTACATCATTAGCTGTAACAACTCCATTATCTCTCATTATCCCGCCTTTTTTCCATCCTAAATTCGGGCACTCAATTGTGTTTGGTGCTTCTGGTCTATTGTCATTTTCCTTCATTTTTTCTTTAGACGCTCCCGGTGCATATCCATATGCATCTCCCAACCCAAGTACGTGACCGAATTCATGTGCTGCAGTAAATGAATATCCATCTTGACCATATTCATTAGGGTCTCCACTGTGACTGCGATACATTGTTATTTCCTTTTCATTATTTATAGACCATTCTCCTTGTCCCCCACTCATATGTGGAACATTCCACTCTTTTCTAATACCAAAAATCATGGTCGGATTAGTATTGTTAATATTTATTTCTACAAAGTTTTTTTGTTTAAAAGTAGCTGAAGTCCAAAGGTTAGCTGAACTTTTCTGATTACTATAAATCTTTGTATTTAAAGTAATTTTTTGTCCAGGACTAAAGTCGTATTGATTTCCTGTAAATATATTATTCCATTTATTTAATATACCAGCAGCTGCAACATCAGCATATGTTATATTTGTTCCAGGAAATATATCCTTATAGTCACCTGTAAATTCTATATAAGCATTAACATTTATAGCATTACCTGATCTGGTTACCTGAACAGCTGCACCCTTCATATCAGGCTGAACAACCACATTTGTCTGCTTATTAGAATCAATCCACCAACTAACGGTATCACTTACTCCGGCAAGGTTGGTCAATTGCTTAACCTCGACCTGTGTTTTATTGTTTTCTATTTTAACATCTAACAATTCATTTCCATTTTTATCATAAATCTTATTGGTTTTAGTATTTAGAGTAAGTGTTACATTTTTACCTGTTACAGCATTTGGTATTGTAACTGTGTATACTCCTTTGGTAGTAGTAGTAGTAGTAGTTTTACCCCCTAATCCGTCTACAATATCTGTCAGATTACCTGTTGAAACTCCATTACTGCACTTTGCATTTCCAATTGGCACATTTCCAACCTTAATTGTTGCAGCCGTATGCCCCGTCGGGTCCACATACATCACAGGCTCATTATGGCAATACGTATACAAATTCAAGCTCAGCGGGTCACCTGCATTGCCCAGATAGGTATCCTCCTGCAGGAATCTTGCTGTTTTTGCATCATACATTCTTGCGTTCAGGTAGTAGAGGTCCGTTGCGCTGTCGTATTGATAGCCTGCATAGCGGTACGGATTGTCGACCGCCTTGCTGATTTCTGTGCCGGCTGCATTGTAGTAGTGTGTTTCCAGTTGGCTTCCAAAGGCATCATAGTAATAGCTGGCGGCTACTGCTCCCAAGAGTGCTGTTACGTCTCCATGGCCGTTGTACATGTAGCTGTAGGTTTCCTCTTTTGTGGTTCCGCTTTCCCTGGTGGTCACTGTCCTTTGCAGGAGGTTTGTCCCATATATGTTCCTGGCGGTTTCTTTTCCGTTTTCGTCTGTCTCCAGGATTACCTTGTCCCCTTCGTAAAGGCTTCTGGTGGTTTTCCCGTTTTCTGTTTTTTCTGTCCTGTAGCCTTCCCCGTTATATTTATACGTGCTGGTGCCTTCTCCTGTGGTGGCTTTTACCAACTGGTTCCACACGTCATATTCATAGCTGGCGGTGCCTGCTACTATGGGCTTTGCATTTTTTGTAGCTCCGTCCTTCTGGCCTTCTATGTACATTCCAAATTTAGCCTTGGGAGGGTTGGACGCGTCTATTTCACGGGTTTGCTCCATACTTTTTCGGGTCAGGTTGCCGTTGTTGTCATAGGTGTAGGCGGTGGTTTTTTTGGTGCCGTCACCTTTTTCTTCCGTTGCTACTACCAGTCTGTTCTGCTCGTCGTTTTTGTAGGTGGTCAGGGTTATGGCTGTGCCTGTTGCGGTTTTTGCCTGTACCTGCTCTGTTTCTCTGTTGCCCGAGGCGTCATAGGTGTAGCCTGTGGTTTTACGGCTTCCTGTTGCCTGCTGGGGCTCGGTTATTTCCAGCAGCCTGTTCAGGCTGTTATAGCGATAGGCTGTGGTGCCTTTTTCTTTCCCCTTAATTGTTTCTGTTTTTGTGGTCTGATTTCCTGCTCCGTCATAGGTATATTTGTATTCTTCCAGGATTGTCCCGTCTTTTTTCAGGTTGGT
>JAEXFI010000045.1 GCA_023400235.1 Bacillota bacterium | reverse complement strand
ATGGTTTGAATGAATACGATGTAAAGCTTTTAAAGGCAGATGCGGTATTTTGCTCAGATAATACAATTCAGGAGATGTCGGCACAGCATTATATAAGAAATCATCCAAGGGAAGGCCTTGAGGGTTTGGCATTGGTTATGCTTACCCCAAGATTATCGAGCAATAATTCGGCGTTGAAAACAAGGACTAAAATTGAGGATGACTTCAAAGGGTTTAATTTTGGGAATAAGGAACTGTATAACTCTGCAAAGACTCCTAGAACTGGAGCTGAGTGGAATGAGTACTTTAAAAGTAAGTATGGTGAAAATAATGTTACTTGGGAGACTAATAAACCAGATGTCTGGGGTAATTGGAATGACTATTTTAAAGTAGATACGACAGGGTATGGAAAAGAATATGCTTTAATTAATGGTCGGCTATATTCAAAACATGCAGTTGATAGAATGCAACCAAGTGGAAATAGATATGGTTCACAAGTATACCAAGCAGGTGGTGACTATGGTAGAGGTGTGTCTCCGCAATATGTTGAAACAGTAATAAATTCAACTAAACCAGTGCTTCAGGAAAATGGTAATTTATCTTATACTTCAGGGTCTTTGCAGATAATAACTAATCAACAAGGTGCTGTTGTAACAGTAATGACTAAATAATAGAGGTGTTAAATGGGAACTATTGAATCTATAACAAAAATATGTAATGAATTTAAACAAAGAAGATTTGGTATTGAAGAATTTCAGAGTCGATTACAGACACTAGTAATTCAAAATACAATTAAACCCGATCTCGAGAAAGTTTTATACCATATAGATAATAGGTTGGAAGAGATTCGATTCTGTAGTCTGCAATCAAATTACTATTTGTACGGAATAGAGGTTGCTGACTTTTTACTTGAATACGTTAAAGACTTGAAATAAATTAATTAGTTTATACACCGGAGGCTGCCGCCCAGGGAAAAATAAGTGCGAAATATGAATACAACCAATACGGAGAAATGACAAGGCAGACAGATGCCCTTGGAAGTTCCATCACATATGAATACAGTGCGGGAGGGTATCTGGTCAAGGTGAAGGAAATCCGGCAGCGGCTACAAGGCCGAGGTGACAAACTACCTCTACGACAGGCAGAATGTAATCCTGGAAACAGATGCAGAGGGCAACACAAGAGCCAGCTATGTAAAGGGAATAAACTACATATCCAAAACAGATGGAACAGGCAAGGACAGCTATTACCTGTTCAACGTCCACGGAGATGTGGTACAGACCGTGGATGCAGCAGGTAGCACCCAGAACCAGTATGAATATGACATATGGGGAAATCCTGTGCTGACAATAGAGGCATCTGAAAACGCTATCCGCTACGCAGGAGAATTCCTGGATTCTGAAACCGGACTGTATTACCTGCGGGCCAGATTCTATGACCCCTACCTGGGACGCTTCACCACAGAGGACAGCTACTGGGGCGAGGATGAAAACCCGCTGTCATTGAACCTTTATACCTATTGTGTCAATGACCCGGTGCGGTATGTGGACCTCAGCGGGCACTACTACTATGTGGATGAGAACGGAAAAGGCCATGTAAGTGAAATAACCGTCGGCTGGAATGTAGGCCTTAATCCCGATATCATATATGACAAGGTGATATTTGAGGGGAATCATATAAATGTAACAACGGGCGGAGCACAAATAGGCTCAACCTCCGGAAGCAAGGATATAGTTGACGCGTATAACAAATCACCGGAAAGCTCCGCCTTCATGTATGTACCAAGCACCATGAAGCTGGATACTGTTGTCACAGGGAGCGGTTCAACCTCCATAACCAACCAGGGCTACATAGCGACTATATATACCGGCAAGGACAGCAGTCTTAATCTGAACAACTATGGAAAAGTGATGAAAATAAATGTTGAAGAAGGTACTACTGCAAATATATTTAACTATAACCAGGAAAAAGACCCTGAAACCAATGAGTACATAAAGAGCATTGAGGTGATAACCGGGGGCCTGAAAAGCAAAATCAACCTGTTCAATTATGGCGGTGTGGGGGAGGTACATACTGGGGATTACAGCGAGAATCTAGTTTATAATGAAAATGAAGAAGCATATGTAAAGTGGCTGGAAACGGGGCTTGAAAACAGTACAACTTTTAATGGCAGAAGTGCTTATAAAATATCCGGGCAAGGTACAATTAATTATCCTGCCAATACTACTATTACATTTGCCAATAATAAAACTTATGCTGATGTTGTAAAGGTAACCAGAGATTCAGCTAATTCAGACAATATAGTACTTATTCAAAAAAATGGAACAAAAACCATAATAACAAAAAATGTGCTTGAACAAGGATATAGAATTTCAACCAGATTATCTAACGGTGCTGTTTCTGAATCAATATATGACCCTCAAGGTAAACTATTGAAGAAATTTGAGGAGACGAATAATCCTAACGATATACTGTTTTCCAATATTGATATGTTATATTCGTTGGCGAGCCAATATACCAATAATAAGGCATTAGCAAATAAGCTGGTTTTAATGTATATTCGGCAGTTTAACAAATCATATACAACAAGTGATTGGGATGTGGTTGCTGGAAAGGTGGATAATAAATTTGTTAATTATGTTCAAAATAGTAATTCTGACTTAGCAAAGTACTTTTCAGGAAATGTATATATTGTTGATCCAGGTTCCAATGAAAAAATTGAAATTACCCATTTTGCGGCGACGTTAAATGCTTTACTTTATGATACTACCTGGAGTGATGCGGGAATTAAATTATTGGCCGGAGAAAATAACATTGATAATTTAGCTGGGTGGGCTGGAGATTTGCAGACACTAGTAAAAGATGTTCTAAAAGACACAAATAAATCAAATGATTATAAAAAACTATATAGTTCAGCAATTAATTTAATGGGCAATTCTACTTCTTCATTCTCTATGACTGATTTATTAGCAGATGTAGACGCAGTTAATATTAATAAGTTATTGGGCTCGTCTTCGATAAATTCGGCAATAAGAAACTATTATACATATGGTAGTACTGACAAAAGATATACTACATTTGTTCAGAATATTGCTGGAGGTACTAAGAAAAAAGAATTAAACAGTTTGGCGGGTAAATATACTGATGACTGGTTTGTATGGCCTGCTAAGAAATGGCCTCTACTTAGCGGAGTTGATGTATCTGGCAATCAATCAAAAGCAGTAAGGGATTTATTTACTGATTTTATCTGGACTAAGATGCAGAATGAAAAATAATAAAAGTGAGGGAAGTGTATGGGTATGAAAAAAATTCTTATAATCGTTAGTATAGTACTTGTTATAGCATTAATAGCGTTTATAGCTATCATAAAAATAGGACTTAATGATTGGATGTCTGGAGTTACTAAGGAAGGGGATGAAATAAAGAGGAGCAGCTTAGGTGATGAATTTTTAATAGAGTACGAAACAACAACTATGCCTGACTTAGAGACAAGTGTCCTAATAAAGGCGGCAGAGAAAAAAGAAAAAATTGTATACTTTGTCATTCATGATAAAGAGTATTATCAGTCTGACCTTATGAATATTGTTGATAAGCCACAAATTAGATGTTATCAGATTTACAATCAATTATTATATAAAATTGGAAACGAGAGCTTTGCTGGCATAAGTATCAATGATATTGAGAAAACCGACCCACATGAAAAACCTTCATTTACACAGGTTGCAAAAGCTTTGGTTGAAACAAGAGATTGGAAATGGATAAAAACATGTGGAGAATTTCTTTTAAAAGCCGGTGATACGGATATGAAAGGAACATTTGAGAGGTATGCAGCAGGTCAATTTACATCGGAGGAAGTTGAGCAGAATATGAACAGCGAGATAAAGAAAGAAGATATTATAGATTTTGCAAAAAGGTTACTTGAATAAAAAGTAGAGAAAGTAAAAAGGATATATGAGACAGGTAGGCTTTACGGCAAAGTTCACCTATAATGCTTTAAACAGGCTGAAAAGCCTGACCCGGAGGGGGACACCTTGACATAATCTATGAGCTGGCAGGAACAAGCTTTCGGAGTTTTAACGAAGTTTATTAAAATATAAGAAAGGTTAAGGTTAGAATATTTATGAAAAAGAAGAAAACTACTATCATAACTTGCGTTTTTGTTATTATATGCATTATAGGGATAATTTCTATTAATATACATTCTGATTTACCGGAAAATCCAAGTAAAGAAAAATTAGTTAGCTTTTTTCAAAATAATAAAGATACATTTGACCAAATTGCAACATATTTAACTGGGATTGAAAGGAATATTTTTCTTCGTAAAAGTGATGGGAAAGATGTAGAATCAATAGGAAAGATACAAAAGATGGAATTAAGCCTTTCTCGGTTGAGATTAAAGTTAAAAATAGTATCAATAAACTGCTTTATAGATGTGGATTTGAAGATATTTATGAACAAGGTAGTTGTATATATTTTGTTAAATACGCTGGATTTCAATGGCATAAATCTATAGTATATTCGAAGGATGGTAAATCTCCACCACTTAATAGAGAACGAGACTTTGCAGACTTAGGGAATGGATGGTTCTTTTACGAGGGAGAATAATGTTACAACCATAACTTGACAGTATGTAATAATGATTTAAGGTCCGAGTTGTGAACCCGAGAGTAAATATTCAAAGTTTAACAACAATCAGTTTAAAATGCTGGAATTATTTTATTACATTTAATTACTGTCATATTTTCTTATCATTAACGAATTTTCTATTCTAATGCATTAAAGGAAAAAATATGATTAAAGGGTTTAAATACATAAAGATTTCAATAGCTGTTGTAATAGGTATTATTTGTCTGGCACTAGTGCTGGTACTGATTTACACTAAATCAGTATATCCATCACCGGTCACTAAAAATACTATTGAAAATGAGTTTTTTAAAAATAAAGAAATTCTATTAAAAATCGCCAAGTACTTGGAAAAGCAAGAATATATTAGTATTTATATAACGGCAACAGATAAAAAAGGAGAGATGTTTGTTTCCACTAGCAATAATGAAGTAGGTAAATATATTCATATATCTGAGGATTCTATATCTGAACATATTGATGACTTGTTTGAAAAATATAGGTTTAATGTGATAATTAAAAAAGAAGATGGAATATACTTTCAGAGATGGTCTAATAAAGACTACGGTCGTGGTGTTTTATATTCAGTCAATGGAAAACGTACTCAAAATGGACTAATAACTGATTTAGAACCTTTAAATGAAGAAAATTGGTACTTTTATGAGGAAAAGTAATTTCTAAGGTATTTATTGGTGCAGACAGTGGATGCAGCAGGCAACGATATAAGCAGAGGGTGATTAAGATAGAAAGCATTAAAAATTTATTAAAACAAAGATGGAAATATTATTTATTGGGATATATCATGGGCTATATTCTACCAATAGCGATTGATGGAACTATAGATATTTATCATCTAATGCCATTCAAACTTTTTTCTTTATTGTTTGGATTAATTATGGGCACTGCTTTTTATTATGGACATATAAAAGTTGCTTTATTTGAGGGTGCATTCAGATTTATTAAATATGCGGTAATTATTATTATTATTTTAGTATTGTCGGTAGTATTACAAGATTACTTTATGTCAAAAGGAGTAGATATTTCAATATTTGTTGGATTGCCTAAAAAAGGTTAATATTAAAATATAATTTGAGCCAGTTGTTTTTATGATGACCGCCCTTTTCCTTTATTCAGTAAGTTGACCCCAGAGAAGTAGGCGGTGCGGAACAGGTCGGCTTTAGCTTGACAGCACCAAGCGTAACCATGTACAAGGTGGCGGATGTAAGTGTCTGGAATGCTGATGCCAGCCGTGCCACCTTCACGGTTAACGGCATAACAAAGAGCCTGTACAACGAAAAGGGGACAATATATAACGGTGACGGAAATATAGTTGGAAGCTCGGTTGACGGGCACATGACCATGACAAGCGACTGGTATAACTCCATGTTTGGAAACGGCACCTCAACAGGAAGCACAACTGTAAATATAAACCAGAGCGTGACCTCAGTCAGGACACGAGACGGCTCAAATGTAACCGTCAATAAATGCCGGAACTGTCAAGGAATTCATAACAGGAGATAACAGTCATACCGTAATAAATAACAGGAGCATTATTGAAACCATAACCACCGGAAAAAGCAGCAGCCTGGTATTGAATAATTCAGGAGCGATAAAAAATCAGGTTGGGCTGGGTGAAAATGGAACCGCTGAAATTTATAACGCTGAAGGCAGAGATATAAATAATATTACCGGCGGAGACATTACCGATGGTTCCCTGAAGGGTATGTATATTGAGAATAGGGGTACTATTACCAATGTGCTTACGGGTAAGAACAGCAGAAATACCATAGATAATCTGGGAGGACATTTAACCCTGGAAACAGGAGAAGAAAATGAAACCATTGTTATCAATGGTCAAAAAGGAATTACTCATAAGGATGGAAAAGGAAAAACATATTTAAGGCTGTATAATATTTATTCCGGCGCATATAAGGATATTCAATTCAGCAATACACAGCAATTTCAAACAGGAATTGAGCAGATGCTTAAGGGCGGATGGTCTTTTGACAAGCCGGCCTGGCTGATAAAGGAAGAAGAAGTCAAAGCTGAAATTGATAAATATTACAACGATGCCATGAAGTATTATAACAATCCTGATAATAATTGGTTTATACCATATAGAAAGGGCGTCAAGGAATTATGGGAGTTTATAGACCTTGTAGCTAATGAGTATGGTTATTGTTTATTTACCAGACCAGAATCCAGGTGCGGCTGTAGTTAAAGGACTGCAAAAAGTATTTTACCAACCAACAAGATTTATTGAATTACCTTAAAAACTGCAGGGAGGATGTGAGTATATTTTGAATTGGATTTTATTGATAGGAGACGAAAAATTTAATCTAGATAGAATAAAGGCATTCAAGCATCCTAATAGTATCAATTGCTACGATGTAACGGAGATTAGAAACCGGTTTTGTGTTGATTTTGGGACAGATCATATATTTTATGATTATAATGAAACAGGAACAATTCTTATGGATTATAAAAAGGAAGAACTGGAAAAAATGCCTTTTAAAAATCCACACGTTATCACAATGACGTATACATCAGAAAAACGTTTAAAGAATATATTACAACAAAAAAACTTTCTGGAAGGAATTTATGTAGATAATGATTATAGTCTAATAATTCCGATAGAGGAATTTGTAAAGTTAGGAATGCCAATAAAGAAGTAAATGCTTTCAGAAGGGTTACATAGTTTTGATGTGGCCTTTCTTATTATTGCATTAGCAAACATAAGACGAACAATGCGAAACCGATATATTGCAAGGGTTTAAAGCACTTTATACCTCATCTTTATTTGTAGTAGTAATTTTTTTACACCATGCAAAAACATAAAAACAGCTTAATTAATGTTGTTTATTTATTCACGGTTATTTTAGTTCTTCATGTACATGAAAATATTTTATAATCGGGATAATAAAAATATTGTTATAAAGAGCAATAAATATGGGTCCCGGGCACTAACAAGAAATATAAAAATTTTGCCTGTGTTTATTTGACATAACTCTTTGCAAGTATCTATTGAAATACTTATTTCATTTATACTATGATGTAATTATCAAATGGGAAAGAGTGATGATTATTTTTATAAACATGAAAAGCTTTTTTAAGAATCTCAGACTCAGGAGAAAGCTGTTTGTATCATACATACTCATAGCTTTTCTGCCAATGATTATTATTTTAATCATGGCCTATAACCTTATGGCACAGCTTATAACTGAAGACGGCATCTGGTCCATTGACCAGGTTATCGGTCAGATAAACAGCAGTATTGCGGGTAATCTCAGCAATCTTGATGCAGTCTCTGATTTTCTTTATGTCAATAAAGATATACAGGAATTTTTGTCTAACAGCTATTATTCCTATCCCGCTGAATTGGAAACATATTTAAAGGTTGAAAAACGGTTGATGGAAATAAACGAAAGCTCTAAATTAAGCTCGGTTAAAATATTCAGCCTGGACAGAAATATATACAGCCAGGGTAGTACAGGCGTGTTTTCGCTGGATATGGTAAAGAACAGAGCGTGGTTTAAACAAAAATATGGATCTGAAAACTTCGATATATTTTTTGAGGTACCGCAAGCTGAATCTTTAAAAAAGCAAAAATCCTTTTACATGATCCGTCCCATGAAGGAATTCCGGTTTGGCAGCAGGATTATTGCGTTTCTGCAATTTGAAATTCCTACGGCAATCTTGGATAACAGCGTTAAAACAACAAGCATCAAAAAAACCGGGTATATTTTTTTTACAGACGATAAAGGAAATATTATCTCCCACAAGAATGATACCTTGCTGGGAAAAAATATAAAGGCTGTTTACAATCTTGAGAAAATCGGAGTAGAGGAGAAAAACTTTATTGTCAAAGAGAATGGCAAAAAGCTGCAATTTATCCGGAGAAAGATGAACCTGACAGGGTGGGTGGCCTATGGTGTTGTCCCCATGGGAGAAGTAGTTGAGAAAATTAATACCATTGCAAAGAATATTGTGCTGGTTTTACTGCTAAGTATATTTTTTGCCATTTATATATCCAACCGGGTAGCCAAGACCATATCCAAACCCATACTTCGATTAACCGACCGGATGGCGGAGATTCGTGAAGAGAGGTTTATGCCTATTCCCCCCCTGGACAGGGAAGATGAGATCGGAATACTCTATCAGAGCTATAACCGGATGATATTCAAAATTCAGCAGTTGATCAAGGAAGTCTACGAAAGTGATATCAAGAAACGGGAGGCAGAGTATAAGGCGCTGAAATCACAGATTTCCCCACACTTTCTCTATAATACGCTGGATTCCATCCATTGGCTTGCCATGCGGTATAAGGCAAGGGAAATCAGCACCATGGTAAATCTGCTTGCAAAGTTTTACCGTATAAGCATCAGTAAGGGCAGAGAGTACATTACACTGGCGGAAGAGCTTCAACATGCCGAGAGCTATGTGAAAATACAGAAAATACGTTATGAAGAAAAGTTCGAGGTGAAATTTGAAATCAATGATAAGCTGCTCTCTTACTATACCATCGGTATTATTACACAGCCCCTGGTTGAAAATGCAATTATTCATGGGCTGGAGAGGAAGGATAGTCAGGGTATCATTACAATCAGGCTTTTAGCGGAGGAAGACGATATCCTGATTGAGGTAGAGGATAATGGTGTGGGCGGTGACCCTGGGCTGATTCAGCAGATCGTAGAAAACGGCAAAGCTGAGGCAAGGTCAGGTTATGGAATTATTAATGTAAATGAAAGAGTCAAGCTGCATTTCGGAGGGAAATACGGTCTTACGTACATGCATGGCCACGGACAGGGTATCGTTGCCAGGATACGGATTCCTAAAATCAATGAGGAGGGAATGAACGATGCTCAAGTTAATCATTGCTGACGATGAAGGTTTGGTAAGAAGAGGATTAAAAACCGAGGTTGACTGGTCCGAATACGGTATAGAGGTTGCAGGAGAAGCCAAGGACGGAGATGAAGCACTGCGCCTTTCCTTGGATATTGGACCCGATCTGATTATTACCGATATACGGATGCCCAATGTGGATGGCCTGGAGTTTATCCAAAAAATTCATAAAATAAATAAAGATATTAAAATAATTATTTTAAGCGGATATGATGATTTTGCTGTTGCAAAGGAAGCGTTAAAGCATGGGGTGCTGGATTATTTGCTAAAGCCTACGGATATGGATGAATTGGACCGGGTTGTCCGCAAAGCAACAGACATCATCCGGGAAGAACGGCAACGAGCCTGCTTGGAACAAAAGTTAAGGAAAAAAGCTGAAGAGAAATATTTTTATGAGCTGATTGATGATGGCGAACTGTGGGCGGAGGATGATATTATAGAAGGCTGGAATACAGGCAAATACTGCGTTTTGATACTTGAGCCCGACAACGGATACGAGGCTGAAATTTCCAATACACTGAAAAAGGCAATCGGAACAATCAAGGAATGTGTCAGCAACCGTTACAGCCAAAGCCTGGTTTTTGACAAAAACAACCAGATTGTAGTGGTTCTATGCATTCCGGATATGATTTCATTTGAAACTAGAGTAGTTGAACTGTGTGGTGAAATAAAGAAGCTGCTTGAGACGGAGCTGTGCCTGAAGACGGCCATCGGTGTTGGGAGAATGTACGACGATATAAAGCATGTGGGAAAGTCTCACGATGAGGCTGGGATAGCCCTTAATTACAAAGGGTCTTCAGGATTTCAGAGTATTATTCTGGCGGATCAGGTTGAGCCTCAGGACTATAAGGTCTATGAGCTGTATATTGAAAGTATACGGGGTATTGAAGCGTGTTGCAATTTGAGAAACAGTAAAAAAGTATCTGAATTAATATATGCGATGTTTTCAAATATCGCTTCCTGTTCTTGGATTAGTATCAGGACTGTGCATGATATTTCAAGCTATTTACTCCTGAGCCTGAGTAAGACATTATTGGAGGCAGGGATTCCAAAGAAGGAGGTATTTCTCAAGGAAGAGGGAATGAGAGAAGAACTGAAAAGGCTTGACAGCATAGAAAGAATTGAAGGATACATGCAGGAAAGATTTGCTGCAGCACTCCAGTATATTATCCAGAGAGAAGAAAAAAGTACCAAGGTCAGTATCAATGACATTTCAAAATATATTGAAGACAATTATAACCGGGATATTTCACTCAATGAGATTGGAGAGTTCTTTTCCATCACACCGGAATATGTAAGTTCACTTTTTAAAAAGGAACGAGGGGAAAATTATCTTGTCTTTCTATCAAGGCTGCGAATGGAAAGAGCGATGGAAATGCTCCGGGATTCGGTACTGAGAACCTATGAAATTGCAGAAAAGGTGGGTTATTACGATACCCATCATTTCAGCAAGGTTTTTAAGAAGCTCATTGGGATGACGCCCTCGGAATACAGACAGAACTTTAAAAAATGACACCTTCTTTCTTAAAAATGTCTGATTGAGCTAAGGCTGCCTATCCAGTAAAATGAAATCACAAACATTCCTGCGCAGGACTGTAAAATTTAATGGGAGGAAAATATGAAAAAAATAATTGCTTTATTTTCTGCATTGATAATTTTTACAAGTTTGTTTGCCGGATGTGGAAATACTGATAAAAATTCGGAGGCAAGAAGTTCCGGGGATAGCACAAAGGCTGCTGCCGGAAGCGCTGCATCAGCCACTGGAACTAACAGAAAGTTTGACGGAAAAGTTGTTGTGTTTGCCACCAATTGGATTATCAAGGAAAATGAAAGGAACAAAGAATATAGTCAAATTACCAGGGATAAGTTCGGTTTTGATCTTGAAGTGATCAACCCTCCTTTTGCAGAGGCCAGCGAAAAACTGAATGTTATGCTTTCCAGCGGTGAGCAAATTGATATTATATGGAAATCAACTCCCGGGGATATGCTTTCACTGGCTGAAAAAGGCTATTTGATCCCAGTGGAAGATTATCTGAAAAATTCAAAGGAAATGACAGCTGACAATTGGCTCGGCTGGGATTACCTGGATCCTGTAAAATATGACGGAAAGGCATATGCCGTGCCGCTTATGAAGGCTTCCGGATATATCCCTACCATCAATAAGGCGTGGCTGGATGAGCTGGGTCTTCAAGTGCCAAAAACCTTCGAGGAGCTGAACAATGTCCTTGTAAAGTTCAAGGAGGCGAAGCTTGGAGGAGACGCAACGATTCCCATGGCCCATCAATGGTCCTATGGCGATCATATCGCATCTTTCCTGGGCATGTGGGGACTGACTTCACCCAATCCGCAGCATGACAGCAATGGCAAGCGTTATCACCCATGGCTGACAACGGAGGCTGCGGAAGGTTTCAAATGGCTGCAGGACATGTATGCTAAAGGAATCCTGGATAAGGAGTTCCCAACGGTACAGGAAGAACCCATACGTCAAAAGGTAATCAATGGCATGGTAGGCTTTTTCATGGATTGGCCGGGCGCAAACTATGATATGAATGCAAAAGCAAAGGCAGCAGGTAAAAAGTCTCAAATGGTTGCGATGGAGCAGGTGGCCGCAAAAAGCGGAATTACTCCTGTAACACCGGGGAATACAATTTGTATGTGGATGATTTCCAAAACCTCCAAAAATCCGGATGCTGCATTTGCGTTAATTGAATACTGGAACACCGAAGAAGGCGCGAAAAACTTCAGCTTAAAGGAAGGTATGGATTATAAAGTTGTTGACGGCAAAAAAGTTGGCGATCCTACAAATGGCAACTTTATCACCGAAGTCTCAAAGACCGGAACACTGGTAAAGGCAATACAGGCAATTGGTTTGGATCCCACCGAAGAAGGCATTGCCGGTGCAGCTGTTCTTGATAAACAAATTCAATTCCCTGCTCCGCTCCTAGATGCAACCGTTGCCCATGACATTGCACGCCCATTGGCACTCAAATGCATTACCGGCGGTATGAGTGTAGAGGATTTCCAGAAGGAACTGGCTTCTGAGCTTAAGGCCAAAAATCTGATCGACTGATTTTCCAATTTACGTGCCAGTTGCTGATACTGAATAAGCAGGTGTTCTCATTGCCTGCTTATTTCCTGTCGGCCAAATCATGGGGGTGATTTTTTGCCGCAATTAAGGGCTAAACTTAAACAGGCGTACCTCAGCAAGGAAATGTATCTGATGCTTCTTCCTGCTGTTCTATATTTAATCATATTTGTATTTTATCCGATTGTAAAAGGTATAACTATTTCTCTGCAAGACTTTACATTTATCAATGACAGTAAATTCATCGGCTTTGACAACTATCGAAGGATGCTCTTTCAGGAAAAGGATTTCTGGAGAGCCTTCCAGAACACACTGATATTTGCCTTTTGGAACGCCTTTCTGGGTGTTGTCCTGCCCTGTCTGCTGGCAATCATGCTTTGCGAGCTTCAAGGCTCTCTGTTCAAAAGATTTACACAGACAATGCTGTATCTTCCAAATTTGTTTTCCTGGGTCATTGTAGGAAGTACCTTTATGTTCCTCCTTTCACCCACCGTAGGCCCTGTTAATTACCTGGTCAAAGCCATGGGCCATGAACCTGTTTATTTCTTTGGAAAACCGGAGCTGGCAAGAACGCTGATTATATTTCTCAATCAATGGAAGATAACGGGCTTTGGTATCATCATCTATCTTGCCACCCTGGTGGGAATACCTCCGGAGCAATACGAGGCAGCGGAGATTGACGGAGCAAACCGCCTTCAAAAGGTTTTGTATATAACTGTTCCTTCACTCAAAAATACAGTCAAGGTGATGGTTATGCTGAATATAATGGGGATGTTTCTTCTTTTCGATCCTATCTACGTCCTTCAAAACCCGATTACCATGCAGGAAACCGATGTTTTAATGACTTATATCTATCGAACAAGCATTACCAAACTTGACTTGAGCTATGGTTCCTCAGTATCGGTATTTATTTCAGTCATTGCCCTGATAATGACACTTATTGCAAAAAAACTGACGGGTTATGGTGTTGAAAATGATTAGGCTGCTTTCACAATTGCAAAAATGGAGGTCAAAATGAAAAAAAAACTAAGCGCCAGCGGGCTTTTCTTTGATAGCTTTAATTATATATTCTTTGGATTGTTTGTTTTCAGTATTGTATATATCCTTTGGAACATCGTAGTCATGTCCATTTCGCCGGAGGTTGAGAATTCATCGCTGAGCTTTCGCCTGTGGCCAAACCACATTGATTTTACCAGCTACCGTGAGATCTGGGTTGCCAGCAAATTGAACAAAGCGTTTTTCAACACGGTGTATATCACCGTATTCGGAACTCTGCTTCATGTTTTGTTTTGTACCATGGCAGGATATGCTCTGGCAAAACCTGATTATCCCTTGAAAAATACCATACTGAACGTAATACTGGCAACAATGATTATTCCGGGACAGATGATCATGGTTCCTTTGTTTGTGGTATACCGGAACCTGAAGCTGATCAATAATATGAATGCTCTTGTTATTAGCGGACTTATCTCGGGCTTTGCAATTATTGTCATGCGAAATTATTTTATGGGTGTGCCCGCCACGCTGGCAGAGGCTGCCAAGATTGACGGAGCGTCGGAGTTCCGGGTTTTTTGGAAAATATACCTGCCCATCTCTCTTCCGGGACTGACAACCATCACCTTATTTCAGATGGTTGCCAAGTGGAATACGTTCTTTGACGGAATATTGTTTATCAATGACAGCGGCAAGCAGCCCTTGCAGGTAGTATTGCGCTCCATTGTAGCCGCGCTTACAAATCCAAACCCAAACGCAAGCTCCAGCGGCTCGGTGCAGATGTTCGGGAAAAATCTTCAGTCGGCAGCCATCATCATTTCGATAATTCCATTATTGGTTGCTTACCCGTACATGCAGAAATATTTTGTTAAGGGTATTATTGTGGGTTCAGTTAAGGAATAAGTGCGATACGAGGTCGCAAGGAGGGAGAGGTTGTCAATGCTTCGATGGAGAGAACGCAACAAGGTATCAGCCGATGCGATACCATATTATTATAACAACGAATATCATATTTTTTATTTAAATGCCAATGCTGACGGCAGCGGATGGGCACGTTCGCAGACACCCTGGAGCCATTTGGTCACAAAGGATTTAATTCATTACACCCGTTTGCCGGATGCCATTTATCCGGGGAATCCCACTGAACATGACGGACATGCATGCTTCACAGGCTCAGTGATTGTTAAGGACGGAATATGGCATATTTTCTACACAGGTTTTTCTCCGCTGCATCCCCAGGGGAGAGAAAAAATCATGCATGCCACATCCGGAGATGGAATCGTCTTTGAGAAAGACGAAAAGAACCCATTTCTTACACTGGACAGCAGGTGGTACGGAGCTGATGAAGATTGGCGGGATCCATGCGTTTTTTGGAATGAAGAGGAAAACTGTTATTTTATGACGATTACAACGGGCGCGCGAAATCCTGTTTCAAACTGCCAGCGAGGAGTCATAGGTCTGGCAAAATCCAATAATCTGATTCAGTGGGAGGTGCTTCCGCCCATCTATACCCCGGAATCCTATATGCCCATGGAGTGCTCGGACCCATTTAAAATGAATGGGAAGTGGTACATGCTTTTTTCCCAGTACGGCTTTACGGAATACCGGTATGCTGATTCCCTGCATGGTCCATGGTATCGGCCGGAAAATCCTGTTCTGGATGGGGGAGAGGGGTTTTTCTACGCCGCAAAAACCTTGTTCGACGGAAAAAGGCGGCTCCTCTGGGGTTGGTGCGGAACCCAGGAGGGCGGAAAGGATAGCCGCAGCGGGCAATGGGGCGGCGAGCTGGTATCTCCCCGCGAGCTCTACGTGGTGGGGGACGGAAAGCTGGGAGTGAGGCTCCCGGAGGAGCTGCTAAATGCAGTAACGTCTGAAATCTGCAAAACCAAGGCACTGCTGGGTGACTGGAGAGAAGAAGGCAAATCCCTGAAAAACACCTATAAATGTGGGTTTTCTGTAATGCAGGTTTCAGAACAGTGTGAGGACAAGCTCATCCATCTCAGGATAGACGCAGACGAACACTTCGGAACCTGCGGTGTTTTACTGAATGCTGCACAGGATCTGTCGACCTATTACTGCTGCCGGATTGACACCGGAAGGAAAATTCTTGAGGTTGTGCGAAATGGGTTTTCCGAAACGGTATACGGAGCCGTTGTTCAGGGTGTCCGTCAAATGGCCTGTGTGCCGGTGACATTTGAAGGAAGAACTTTTGATCTGAAAATTTTGCTGAAAAAGAACATTGCAGAGATTTTTCTTGATAATAAGACTTCAATTACGATGAGATTTTCAGACTTTCAATCTGGAATTATGGCATTGGTTGCAGAGGATATATCTGCAGCTTTTGAAGTGAATCTATATGATACAGGGAGGGTGAAGTAATGCTGCATTATTCAGCCAAAGACTGGCATATCGGGGACGTACATCCTTATTTTGAGAGGGGTACACTCTACCTGTTTTACTTAAAGCCAAATGGAATTCTGCGCTGTGATGACTGCTTTGAAGACCCTGAGAAGGTAGTAACAAGCTCCAGCAGGCTGGCGGTAACCAGGAACTATTCGGATTGGGAGGAATATCCTTTGCCTGCGATTATACTGAACCTTGTCAAGCTGGAGGATACCTACTATTGCTGCAATGGGACGGGAGAGAATTCATTTTATGAAAGCAGAGATTTGATTCATTGGGAGCCCAGCAGCATATACCGCTTTGAACTCAATAACGAGGTTTTTCCGGCCGGGGCCAGAGACTATGCCTGTTTTTGGGATCATGACCATAATGGTATCCGGGTGACCATGAATGCTTATTTTACCAATCAGCATAACGGGCTTGGGTCCGGACTGGAGTGCTGTGTTGGCATAAGCGGCGTTATAGAGAAAAATAACTCGGAAGTCCCTGAACAGCATGTGCTTCTGCCGTTGGATAATTCGGGCAGGGAACTGATGAAGTGTATGGAGCCCGAATGCAACCAGATGATTTCCATAGGAGGCAGATGGTACCTGGTTACGAGCCTTGCCCGGCAAACCGTGCATTGGGTGGGGGCTCCTTCGTATTGGATCGGAGACAAGGATATACCCATTGACAGTCAGAACTGGTCGCAGAAGAAGGAGTATCGGCTGGACGGAGAAGATCTGTGTGCAGCACAGATCGCGGAGAATAAAGGAAAATACTATCTATATGGCTGGATACCGTTAAATTACAATGGACAGGAATGGGGAGGTCACCTGAATTTTCCCAGAGAGGTCTATCCATTGGAGAATGGCTTACTGGCCTCCAGGCTTGACCAGGAATTTGCACAAAGCATTATGGGGAGAAAAACAGTTTACGGTGTTTTTGCCAAGTCTGCCGGGGAGTTGGGCTATCATATTGATGCTGAGGGCGGACTCGATAACTTTGGTATAAAGGTTGGGTTTCAACTGAGTGAGGGAACAAAAACGGGTATAATTTTGGATGCTGCGGAAGGTACCGCTGTCTTAATTGACACACCCGCAGAGAAGCTCCGCATCCTGCAGTTAAGGGATGGCCAGGCTGTATTTGAGTACAGCTCCATTGATATTGATGTTCTTAAGGAAGCAAAGCTCCATGTAATATTCGACGAAGATATTGTTGAAGTTTTTCTGAACGATAGGTATTCTCTATGCGCTCGCGTAAAAAGAACAAATAAAGCAGCTAAAGTCTATTCCTTTTCCGGCAATTCAGGAGAAGTTAAAAGCATGGAATCCTATCTTCTTAAAAAACCGGACCCAATAAATTAATATAAGGAGGAAGATAATGATGAAAAAGGCAAAGCTATTATTGCTGTTATGCGGAGTACTGGTCATATGCCTTTTGTCAGGGAATTTGCTGTTTGCGGCAGGGAATCTGCTGCACGATGATTTCAGTAGTGGTGCAGGGAACTGGGCAGCCAGTGAGGGAACCTGTGCGGCTGAAGGCGGAGAATACAGCTTGCAGAACCTTTCGGGGGCTGCCGCTTCATTCTCAGGACAGACAACCTGGACGAATTATAGCTACGAAGCAGATGTAAAAACGGTGGGAGGAGAATACGACACGGCACTTGCCTTTCGAGTACAGAATGAAACCAATCTGTACTGTCTTGCCATTCGAAGCTCTACCTGGTCAAGCCTCTATAACAATAACAGGCTTGAGCTATTCAAGCAGGTCAATGGCGTATGGACCTCACTGGCAACTGCACAGCCGGCAATATCAGACAATACCTTGTACCATTACAAGGTTGTTCTGCAGGGAAGCAGCATCAAGGTGTATTTTAACCGGGAGCTGTCGCCTAGAATTGATATTTCGGATTCGACCTTCAGTTCGGGAAGGGTAGGGGTAAGAACCTGGAAGTCCCATGGTCACTTTGATAATGTTGATGTGTATGCGATCAAGAATTATAAAGCCTCTGACGGGTACAGCACAGCAACCCAGGGCTTTGACAACTGGTACTATAAGGATTGGGACGGAAGTACTTATCAGAATATGACCTATGATACAACAGTAAATGCCTGGAAAGGAAGAAGCAATTACGCCTACATTGGATGGAATGGTGCCGGAAGCATGCATCCAGGAGATGCAACAGACAGTGTGAGAGCTTTCCTCTGCCCTGTGTCAGGAAGTGTAGTAATTACCGGAGACATAAGAAAGCTGGATGTCTCAGGCGGTGACGGAGTTAAAGCAAGGATTCTGAAAAACAGTACACAGGTATGGCCCGCCACGGGATGGCAGGATATAGCCTACAATGACAGTGTAGGTTATGATGTGAACGTACCTGTAACTGTAGCAGAAGGAGATGAAATACGCTTTATGTTAAACCGGAACGGGAACATTTCCAATGACAGCACTTACTGGAATCCTTCCGTAAATTATTCCTACGTGGAGGGAGCAAATATACATTACAAGCAGAATGATCATTATATAGGGGACGTTCATCCATATTATGAAAACGGGTATTGGTACCTGTACTATCTGAAGCCCGGAACCTTTGGGTCCATGCTTGTGAAATCAAACGATCTGCTGAATTGGCAGCCGGCTGTATTGGCCCATGTATCGCCGGATGCTTTTCAACCCTACTATACGCTGGGAGTGTTTAGGGATGTGAATACCTATAGAAGCTATTACGGAAACGGCACAGTGATGAAGGGATCAGAGAGCGCAAACCTGACAAGCTGGTCAAATGCGTCATCTTCCTATGATATTCCAAACAACATTTCAGTATATGCAGCAGGTGCGAGAGACCCCTATGTGTTCTACGATCCCGACAGCGGAACCTACCGATGTGTGTCAACGGCATACAGATCCAACCAGGACTGGGGAATAGGAACCGGAATCGACTGTTCCATCGCCCTGACTACTGCGGTAAACGGTAACCTGACGCAATGGGGTACCCAGACGGATATGATCCGTTACCCGAATTTGGGTGTTGCGACAAACTTGGCACAAGAGCCTGAGTGCAGTCAGATGTTAAAAATTGGAAACCGCTGGTATCTTCTGGCCAGTATCGCCAGACAGAGCGTCCATTGGGTAGGAAAGCCCACCTACTGGATCGGTAATTCCAATACCGGCATTGATGCTGACAATTGGTCGGCAAAATCGTCATATACACTGGAAGGAGAAGATCTTTGCGCTGCCCAGCTGGTATATAATGGTTCTAAATGGGTAATGCTGGGATGGATTCCTCAGCAGGCAACAGGAAATGCCTGGGGGGGAAATGTAAATCTGCCCAGAGAGGTATATCCATTGGCTGATGGAAGACTTGCAACCCGGCTCGAGAGCTCTACCAGCTCAAAAATACGCGGAGGTAAGCTATTCCCGGCTAACAATAACAGTACCGTCACGGCTGAACAGGGAAATTGGACCATGTATTCCAACACGGCCTCATTAACCGGCAACGGATTCGGCATAGCAAAATTGTCCGGCTCCTATGGTCGTGTGGATATGGAGTTTAACGTGACCATGGACACTGGCTGTACCAGATCAGGATTATTAATCGATAAGGATGCCTCTGGTCCCTATGGTTATGAAGTAACCCTGGATAAGGCAAATAATCTGATTAGAATTCGAAAAGACAGCGGGGGAGGAAATTGGACCAACTTTAGCGAGCTTCCTGTGACGTCCGGTGACCTTTCAGGGATGAATACCGTTCGTATGATTATCGAAGGAGATATTCTGGAGGTGTTTGTGAATGACAAGTATTCTCTGTGTGCACGCATTTCAAAAAGTCTGTCATCAACAGGAATCCGGTTTTTTGCTGCCGATGGAGGAGCAAACATCAGCAATATAAATATTTACAGGCTGAATACGTCGGATATGTTAAATAATTAATGTTTTAAAAACAAAGGGTTTTTACAGAATACATAAATTTTGTTTTTTTATGCGGCAAAATGAAAAGATATTCATAAAGTAAATTGCTATCGGCTGAAAGCCGATAGCAATTTACTTTTGCCGCAATTCATTTCAAGAGAAAATATTTAATCATTTGGCAATTAAAGTACTCCTGGAATGATAAAAGCCCACAGGCTTTCTAACATGATTGAAGCAGATGTCATATGTAATGGATAAAGGTGAAATGGCAGGTCAAGGCAAAAGTCAAAAGTGCAAAGTTCAGCTCGCAGCTACAAAAGTGCAAAAGTACAAAACCAAAGGACAGCGTTCAAAAGTATAAAAAAATCCCCCAGCATATTCTTTAGGAAGATATGCAGGGGGACTATAACCGATTTTTTATACATTAAACCGGAACAGTGTAACGTCACCGTCCTGCATAACGTATTCCTTGCCTTCCGATCTGACGAGGCCTTTTTCCTTGGCGGCATTATATGCGCCGCAGGCCATAAGATCGTTGTAGGCCACAATTTCAGCCCTTATAAAGCCTCTTTCAAAGTCGCTGTGTATTTTACCTGCCGCCTGGGGCGCCTTGGTGCCTTTTATTATAGTCCAGGCTCTGACTTCCTGGGGACCGGCTGTAAGATAGCTGATGAGACCGAGTATCTTGTAGCTGGCTTTAATCAGCTTGTCCAGTCCAGATTCCTCCAGACCCATTGCTTCAAGGAAATCTGCTTTTTCTTCCTCGGCAAGCTGTGCAATTTCTTCTTCAACCTTTGCACAGATAACCATTACTTCAGAACTTTCTGCGGCAGCTAATTCCTTCAATTCAGAGAGAAAACCGTTGCCTTCCAGGGAGGAGAGATCGTTTTCCGATACATTTCCTGCATATAGAACAGGCTTTAAGGTTATAAGGAATATCTGATCCACTATTTGCTGCTGCTCGCTGTCAAAGGTCATTGACCTGGCGGGCTTTCCACTTTCCAGGTGAGCCTTTATGGCTTCAAGCAATTCTATTTCCACCTGAAACTTTTTGTCACCGGATTTAAGATTCTTCCTGGTTCTGTCAATTCGCCTTTCCAGCATTTCAAGGTCGGCAAATATCAATTCCAGATTTATGGTTTCAACGTCTCTTTTCGGTCCTATTGAACCGTCAACGTGTACTATATTTCCATCTTCAAAACATCTCACAACATGAACAATGGCGTCAACTTCTCTGATATGTGACAGAAACTTGTTTCCAAGTCCTTCACCCTTGCTGGCACCTTTTACAAGTCCTGCAATATCAACAAACTCAATAACTGTGGGCGTTACCTTATCAGGGTTGTACATCTCAGCCAGCTTATCAAGTCTTTCATCTGGAACTGCAACAATTCCTACATTTGGTTCAATGGTACAAAACGGGTAATTTGCGCTTTCGGCACCTGCTTTGGTTATAGCATTGAACAAAGTACTTTTACCTACATTAGGAAGTCCAACAATACCTAGTTTCATTAATATATCTATCCTCTCGTCTCGTTATTCTTTAATTAAAAATTACCATAAAAATTATATACTATATAGTAATTCAATGCAATAAAATTGACTGTAAGAAAAACTGAAAGGATATATACCGGGCAGTTTACCGCATATTGTGCACCAGAAGTACGTCCCTGTAGTATTCAACTATTAGTTTATCCAAGTCCTGACTGAGTGCTAGGGTTGTATCATTGTCCAGAGTACAGATGTCAACTTGTCTATTCAGGACTTCTTTTAATTTATTTATTTCTTCAACCAGCATATCAAAACCTCCTCACTCAACGAGTTGTTAATAAAATAATAAAAAGTAATGCATGTATTTAATATAATGGTATAATATATATTAATTCATGTTTCCAATATAGTTGAATAATGTAATAAATTGCCACTAACACAATTATAAAATTCAAAACGCAATTTGTCAATAAAAAATATAGAATATTTTGTTGTTAAAATGCAAAATGAAGTTTATTTTGTAGAAAATAATTGACATTAAAGCGTGTTTATAATTATAATTATTGTAAGGAAATGAATGAGAGGGAAAAATTTATGGAAAAAACTATTGGAGAGAGATTAAAGCAGTTGGTCAGAGAAAAAGGATTGGAGCAGCAAGAAGCTGCCATCCAACTAAATATAAAAATCCCAACCTTTAATGGTTATGTAAGCAATAAGAGAGAACCATCAATTGAAAAGCTAAAGCTGCTTGCTGATTATTTTGACGTATCGGTGGATTACCTTACGGGTCACAGTGAAGTTAAAGACCCGCAATTAAGCCATTTGCCGGAAGAAGTAAGAAAATTCGTACTGGATCCGGCAAATGAACCGTATTTAGAATTGGCTATGGACATTAAGGAACGGACAGTTACTGCTGGCAACAAGCAATATAAAGAAATGAAACGGTAAATAAAGCAGAGGGATTTTGAATATTTTTCATTTTGCATTATATAAAATGATAGCAATAGTTTTTACTTAAGCTTCGGTACTCTTGGCTGATGAAGAAACCACCAACAGGCTGGTTTGACTCCAAGTAATAATACTAGAATATATAAAATATTTGATAAAATAGTGTAAAAAATTGTTTTCATTACTATCAACCTCCTTTTTAATTATTTTCTTTAATCCGTCTTAATTTCTTTATATAGATTTTGTGCTACATCCTCGATGCCCACGCCAATTTCATTTAGCTTCCATCTAATATTATCATATTTTTCATTATTTGTATATATTTCTATTTCCTTCAACATTATAGTAAGTTTTTCGGCAGCATTTTTCATAGATTTGACTTCTGCATTTTTTAGGAAACAGACACACAAAATAAATACTGAAATATTTAGTATAGGAAATACAACAACGCCAGTAATAATAAGCAGTTGCGAAATATGTGAAAGAGGTATTAGCAATTTATCAGAAACAATCGCCGAACATAATATCTGTAAAAACAAGATATTAACAAATATCAAAAAAGAAAATATCACGGCAACTATAGGTCTTGACAGAAGAATTTTTATAAGATTCCCTTTAATCAAACTGCGTCTCTTACTTACAAGATATGTAAGCAGTAGATATTGTATAAATCTTGATGGAAGTGACAGCATAAAATATAGAAATAGATTACTTCTGATTTCATCCATAGAAAGACCGGTACTGTATAGAACAAAGGGTACATAAGTGAATTCAAATATACCGATTGAAAGAAAACCAAATAAAAAGAAAATAAAAGCTTTCAGCATCCACTTTACAGCACTTGCATCTCCAAATACATCATTGGTAAGTACAATGATAATATATGTAACTATAGGAGACACGAACTGAAAAATGCCATAATTTAAACCAGCATTTATTAATATGTTTGACAACAATGCACCGACAACTGTCGGCAAAAACACCCTCACATAGTCAAACCTGTTTATAAGCCTTTTGCACTCAGGCTCCTTCCAGTATTCAAATTCCCCCACCAATATAAGAGTGAACATTACAGCATATAGCTCCTCAGGGATTGATACAAAAAGTGTATTTAATATAATTTTAGCCGCCAGGCTGTTCTGAAATAATGCGTCAATCATACTCATACCCCTTATCTGTTGTGTATTTAATTAATGCAAGAGCAAATATTGTATCTAAATATTTACTAAACCCACGTTTTACCGTTTACTTAAACTGACTTTAATTTTGTTAAAAAATCTATGTCCAGCAGGAGTTATGGAAAATACCTCCAACAGGATTCCCGTACATATGGCAATAATGTGCATATTCAGTTTGAAAACTGTCAATATACAGCAAAGTACCAGCAGTATACCGAGATATGCTATGGATAACCTTTTATACTTCATTATGGCTGCCGGGTCTGTAATTGGCTTGGTTGGTGTATCCTTTGGAGCATACCTTACCAGCATGCTCAGGCTGAATGCAAATACTGCAAGTAAGAGCATTACAATCGCAGGAGTGCTCCAATAAGTATAGGTATACCTGGAAATAGAAGCTCCTAAAAGAATCAGTGCCAATGAAACCAGAAGACATTTACCATAGGTGTCAAAATGATAACCTCCGGCCACTAATCTTAAGGAACCAAAAACCAATAATATCAGCAGGGAAGGAACTAAAGTCCCCAGCAGTAACGATGTTGAAACTAAAATTATACCTTTGACCAATGTACTTAATACTATGTAAAATCCATAATAGTAAATAGATTTTCTGTTATGATTTTCATTTAAAGCTAATGCTAAGTGCCTTGCACATGAGTAAGACCACTTTTGGACAAATCTCATATTTATCTGCTCCTCGCAAAAAAAATTCTATATTTACAATTTTAACATAAATTAATACAAAAATCACCATATTTTTAAAACTATGGTGATTATGTTTACAAACCTCATTATTTCATTATTTTTGAGTGGACTTTTTTGTAAATATAATATATATTAATGTGGATAAATAATCGAAATTCAGTTAAAAAAGCAAGCGTTCATAAATAAATTTCATGCGATTAATTTCAGACATACATTGCACTGATTCGTATACTTACATGTAATACATTTTCGAAACTTGTATGAAAACTAGAGCTTAACCATAAATATCAACTAGGAGGTAAATATTATGTATTGTAGAAATTGCGGTAATGTTATGAATGATCAGGCTGCCATATGTGTCTCATGTGGAGTGCCGGTCGGAAAAGGAAATAATTATTGCCCGCTGTGTGGAGATATAACGGATTCGATGGCTCAGGTGTGTATGAAGTGCGGAGTCAACCTGAATGCTTACGGTCAGCAGAAGTCTAAGCTTGCAGCAGGCTTGTTCGGAATATTTCTCGGGGTGTTTGGTGTTCACAGGTTCTATCTTGGACACATTGGAATCGGATTGGCCCAGCTTTTGATAACTGTACTTTCTTGCGGATTCCTCTCATGGGCAACCTGGATTTGGGGACTCGTTGAAGGCATAATGATTCTTTCCGGCAGCATAAACAAGGATGCCAAGGGCGTTGCCTTGAAGGATTAGAAAATCAGGCTTTAGTTTTTGCTTGCATTCATAATCAACGGGTTACAACAATTTATATAGAGATGATTGAGGAGTATCGTAACTGTTTTGACAGGACGATGCTCTTTTTGCTGTAAGGAGTTTTACTTGAAGGAGTACCTGCTTAGTGCAATGGGCAACAAGCAAATATTTACATTTATGGCGGATTAATATAATATTTTATTAAAGCAATTTGCATTTTTCCCAAAACTGGCTGTTAATTACTCATTTAAATTTACTTATAGGTAAGTGAATTTAGTGAGGGTGAGAAAGATGCAAATTGGATTGAAGGTTGAAAAGCAGAAGGCGCCTGCTGCTGAAAAATGGAAGAGTGGCACCAACCTTCAAGAGCAAAACTGGTGCACCTGTTAATGATGACGAGGAGCTTGAAGCTGAAGCCGACAAAATGGGCAGCCTGGCTGCGGGGGGCTCCTATTCCGGAGATAGCTCAAAAAGCCTTGGAGAAAGGCGGGAGGCAGTATCTGAGAAAATCCCTGAAATAATTCCTGAAATAACTCCGGAAGAAAGTCCTGGAAGGGGAAGAGGTCTGCGGCAGACTGAGGGAGAGGCTCCCCCGGCAAGCGGACAGCCTGACGAGGTTGTACAGAAGAAAAGTAAAAACAGCGGCAATATACTGGATATAATTGTGAATGTCCTTGATATTGTGGGCTTCATACCGGGAATCGGAGACATTGCGGATGCAGTAAATACCGGAATAGCTATAATCCGAAAACAGTGGATTAATGCGGTACTATCAGCTATAGCAATGATACCCGGGCTGGGCTCGGCAATAGCTGCACCCATAAAAACCCTGGTCAGGGCTGCGGGAAATGTAACCCTGGTTAAAAAAGCCGTAAAGCTGCTGGCATCACTGTTGGGCGGCTTGAGCAAGGTGGTTTCCAAACTGTCAGGTCTGTTAAGAGGCTTAAAGGTAACGCTGAGGAAGCTGCCGAAACTGATAGGGTCAATAGGAGATAGCTTCCTTGTAAGGCTTGCCATAGGGAAAAAGGGCACCAAGGCTGTAAAAGCCTTTGCAAACTCAATGGAAAGCGGCATTGAGATGGTTTGCAAGGAAGTGGACAAGGTGGGTGCCACCGTCAGAAAGGCTGCGGGCAATGAGCCGGAGAGGGTTATTAAGAGCGGGACTAGTTTAAGTTTTAAGACAGGCAAAGCAGGGGAAGAGTATTTGGCAAAGCTTGTAGGCGGGAAATCTCAAGTTTATTTTAAGACTAGCCAAGGAGGGCGGTATATTGACCAACTAGCCGGAGATGTTGCATATGAGTCAAAAGTTGGATATACGACCTTGACGGATTTTGTGAAAAATCAAATTATAAAGGACGCTGAGTTGATTGAACAGGGTGTCATTAAAGGGTCAAGTTGGCACTTCTTCAAGAGTGAAGTAACAGGTAAAGGTGGAGTTTCTAAACCTTTACTTGAATTTTTAAAACAGCATGGAATAACATATGTAATTCACAATTAGGAGGAGACAAAAATGGACTATTTATTTATGCAGCCACCTTTTGAAATAAAGCCATTTACGGACATGACAAAAAAAGAAGCTCAAGACCATTTTGCCTGGTATATCAAAGAAATTCCCAGCAGAATGAAGTTGCTTCAAAATACGTATAGTGAGATGAATGGCATAGCCAAGGATGAGTTAGACTATTCGCCAGAGTCATTGATAAAGTTGTGGCAATGGTATGTAAACAATGTAGAAATTGAAGAAAAATCCGAAGAAATCAAAAATAATGAAAGAGAACAATATCCTCAATGGATACAAGCAAACTTAAGTGACAAAAAAATCAGCATAGGTTGGATGGCGGTAGCGATGGATATTGCTATATACTTTTCTGAGTGCTTCATAAAGGAGCACAGTGCTATTGAATGGAGTTTTGTTTCAAAGCCTAAAAGTTTGGCGTATATTAATAAGCCTGTTTTAGTGGGATTTAAAGGTGGACTTGACCTCGATTCTACAAATGTTGTAAGAGTTTTAACTTCAAAAATTGTTGATGGTGAAAAAGAATCAAACGCACTTTTGAAGATTTATAAAAATTGGTCAGGAAAAGTATAAAATATAAACAAGCGGCCCAAACAGCACAAAAATTGTTTACCGGGGTTCCAGTGTAAGTGGACAAGGTGGGTGCCACCGTCAGAAAGGCTGCGGGCAATGAGCCGGAGAGGGTTATTAAGGGCGGGGCCGAGATAGCCGAAGATACACTCAAGTGGCTGAATAAAGGTAATCCTGATACTATTGTTTATTATGGAATTAGAAGAACTTGATTATGGCTTTTATAGCATTGGAAAAGGTAAATATTTGAAAGAAAATGGACTTGAATTGACACACCAACCACAAATACTTGGAACATACGGAATAGCCACAATCACAACTGTTGCCCGAAATATTGAGAAGGAGCTAATAATTAATCCCAATTTATTAACCTTCTGATTTAGGTTTGCAATTAACAGATTTGAGTGCAGATTAATACATGAAAAATAAAATGCACCATCTTTAATATGTTTAAAAATGCAATAATCAGATATGGGAGTCTGCCCAGAAAGTGTATAAGAATTACCTGGCGCTACTTGAAGCAGCCAAAAATATTATTTTAGATAGGGGAGCTTAGGCTATGAAAATAAGACATAGAGTTGCATATGACAAAGAAACTGTAAATATGGCGTATATGAGTAAACCACTACTTCCCGATTAATTTCTTCAGTCTTCCCCCCAGGGTGGTATTTTTTTTCTCACGCCAGCTGGTAATATTCCGGTCAACCTCTTGGAAATGCCTGTCCAGCTTTATTTCAAGCTTTCTTGAACTGTTTTCAACACATGCGCCCAGCTCCAGCTTTGATTTTTGTATTTCTTTAGTTATCTGCTCTTTGGTGGAGGACAGTTCAGAGGATATATTCTCAAAAAACTGCTCCTTCATGCTGTTAAGGGCATCCATGATAACAGACAGCTCCTTGCTGCCCATTTGAGAGACTTGTGCCGCAATCACCGCCGGCAGGTTGTCTTCACTTATGGGGATGGCAGGATTAAACGGTATTGGGACTGCACTTTCCTGTATTATATTCTGATCCTCCAGAATTTTTCTGATTGCCTTAAGCTCAAGTCCCTGATCCCGCATATCCTTAATCTGGTACATGACATTTGCCAGCTGAGGAGTATAAAATCTTCGCCCCCTGTTGTCCTTGGGAATTTTCAGGCCAAATTCCTTTTCATAAAATCTCAGCGCATGATCTGTTATATTCAATGCTTCACTTAACTCTGTAATAGAATATCTGTCCTTTAAAATATCCATAGCCCATTCCTCCCAAAACAGTACTTTCTCATTTGTACAACCAGTTGCCCGATTTGCCGCTGTCCGGCGCAAAACAACCAATAAGAAAATAGTAGCACACAGGGGAGCGCATGTAAAATATTTACAGGTCAGGCCCTCATTATTTCCAGTACGTTATTTATGTCCGAAGGCAGTCCGGCGTTGAAGATTACTTCCTTTCGGGTTTCCGGATGGAGTATTTTTGTAGTATGTGAATGCAGAGCCTGACGGGAAATTAATTGGCAAAGGCTGGTGGAATAAAGGGTATCTCCGTAAATGGGAAAGCCCATTGCCTGACAGTGCACTCTGATTTGGTGAGTTCTTCCGGTTTCCAGCTTGAAGCTGAGCAGGGAGGCTTGATGCTGTAAAAAGCTCTCCACCACCTCATAATGTGTCACAGAGGGAGCGCCCGTATCAGATATATGCCTGAGCATAATGCTGCCGGGTTTTCTGTCAATTGGCAAATCAATTGTTCCTGAATTTGAAGCAGGAATGCCTTGAACAATGCCCAGATACTCCTTTTCAAATATACCTGCCTGCATCTGTCTAATAAGGGTCTCCTGAACAAATTGATTTTTGGCAAAAATGATAATGCCTGACGTTTCCCTGTCAAGCCTGCTGACCGGCCTGATTTTCCTGAGTACTCCCTTTTGCTTCAGATAATAGGCTATGCCGTTGGCAATGGTGGAGTCGGGATGACTGCAGGTGGGGTGGACCACTATGCCTGGCTGCTTGTTCAAAACAAGCAGGCAATGGTCTTCAAAAATTATATCCAGAGGAATATTTTGAGGCTCAATATATTCACAATCCTCTTCAAACTCTATTTCAACTCTTACCTGGTCATTTTCCTGTAAGATATGGTTTACATGCACAGGCAGGTTGTTCACATAAATTTTATTCTGATATTTCAGTTTTTTTACCAGTCTTTCAGATATATTCAGTTTGCCCTTAAGCAAATTTTTCAAGGGCTTGCCGGCATCAGAAATGTCGGCGTTGTGTTCTAAGATCATAAAACCTCCCCAGGGTAAATAACAGCAGTATTGGGCGGCCGGCTGCAAGGAAACCTCTTGCAGGTACGGCTCCGCACAGAACTATTATACATTTAAAAATCATTGGGCTGCAACCGTGAAGAGATTGATAAAGAAATAAAGAAATAATTACCCGGTTTATATACATAAAATCTGGCAGGATACTTTTAAATGGTATATAATGCTATTAAAAAGCTTATAATCAATTTTATTTAAAATACGAAAGAGGAACAGTTCCAATGGATGGCAAAATAAGAGAATATTTAAAGCAAAATTTTGAAGTTGGGGATAGAGTGCTTGAGCTTGCACAGGAAGCAGAAAAAGATGCCCGTAAGGTATTTGAAGGCATAGAAAATATAAGGCAGTTGAATCAGTTAAAAGTAATAAAGGCTATGCAGGATAACAAGCTGAGTGACTCCCACTTTAACGGAACTACCGGCTACGGCTATGACGACAGGGGCAGGGAGGTCCTTGACAGTGTATATGCGGAGGTTTTTAAGGCTGAGGACGCTCTGGTCAGGCACCAGATAGTGTCGGGAACCCAGGCTCTGGCATTATGCCTTTTCGGAAATCTGAGGCCGGGGGAGGAACTGGCAGCAGTAACTGGAAAGCCCTATGATACCCTGGAAGAAGTAATCGGAATCAGAGGTGAGAACTGCGGCTCCCTGAAGGAATTTGGGGTAAGCTACAAGCAGGTAGAATTAAAGGCTGACGGTAAGCCGGACATAGAACAGATAAGCAGGGTGGTCACTCCAAAAACCAAAATCGCAATGATTCAGCGCTCAAGGGGCTATTCCTGGAGAGATGCACTTTGCATTGAGGACATAAAAAATATTATTACAGCTATAAAAGCTGTCAGCAGTTCAACCATAATAATGGTGGACAATTGCTATGGCGAATTTGTAGAGGAAGCTGAGCCTGTGGAGGTTGGTGCTGATATTGTTGCGGGCTCCCTTATAAAAAACCCCGGAGGAGGCCTTGCATTGACCGGAGGCTATATAGCCGGTAAAAAGCATCTGGTGGAACAGGCGGCCTACAGGCTTACATCACCTGGGCTGGGAAAGGAAGTCGGGGCTTCTCTGGGAAATAACAGATTAATGTTCCAGGGCCTTTTCATGGCTCCCCATGTTGTGGCAGAAAGCCTGAAGGGTGCAGTTTTCTGTGCGGCACTTATGGCAAGGGCGGGCTTTGAAACGCTGCCTTCAGTTGCTGCAAAAAGAAGCGATATAATCCAGGCAGTGAAATTCAAGGATGAAAAAAGCCTTATAGCCTTTTGCCAGGGTATTCAGAAGGGTTCACCGGTGGACTCCTATGTCACGCCTCAGCCCTGGGACATGCCCGGCTACGACTCACCGGTCATAATGGCAGCAGGTGCTTTCGTACAGGGTTCCTCAATAGAACTCAGCGCCGATGCGCCCATTAAGAGTCCGTACATTGCATATATGCAGGGCGGTCTGGTATACGAGCATGTAAAGCTTGGAAATATTATTGCACTGCAGAAGCTAATTAATAATGGAAGCAGATTTTAACTTGGGAAATGAGGATATATATGAGCATTTTCAGAAAACAGAGTGTTAAAATCGGAACGCTGATATTGGGAGTATTTCTGATAATATACCTGCCTGCACTGCTATTCATAATATACGGAAACGGTATTGAAACTGATATTCTGAAAATCGGCAGGATAGAAGAAATAAAAAATGTTGACGGGGTATTTATCCGGAATGAAGAGCTTATTTTGTCGCCGGAAACCGGAGACTGTGTAATGGATGCCATGGACGGCGAAAAGGTGCCTTCAAATTACAGAATAGCATCCGTAGTAAAAAATGTTCCAGTATCCACGTACGAGGAACTTAAAACCAAGGAGCTGGAGATTGCAAGAGCGCAAAATGCGCAAAAGCAAAATATAAGCACCTTTTCCAGCGATATAAAAAAACTGGATTTGGAAATAATTGAAGAGATGAAGAATTTAGCGCAGGTGTCTGCTGGAGGCAGTCTAGTGGAGAGCTACAACAGTATCTCAAATATAGATAAGATTGTTTACAGAAAGTCGGATATATTTGGTGACAGCAGCAAATCTGCAGCCTATATTAATAAGCTGAAAAATGAAAAAGCCGTCATACAAGGCAAGCTGAACAACAATATAAAGGAAATAACCGCAAAAAGTGCGGGCGTGATATCCTATGCGGTGGACGGCTATGAAGCCATACTTACTCCCGCCGCCATACGCAATATTACTCCTGTTGAACTGGAAAAGATAACCACAAAGGAGACCAACAGGGATTTTAATGTAATTGAGGCAAGAAAGGGAAAACCTATTGCCAAGCTGGTCAAGGATTTGGAGAGCAATATGGTTGCCGCTGTTGAGGAGAAGTACTGCAAGTCTCTTAAGCTGGACGAGACTGTGACGCTGAGGGTAAATGATACAGGGCTATACATCGATGCAAAAGTAGTATACAGCTCTGATATCATAGATGGAAAAAGAATAATAGCCTTTAAATTTGATACAAGTTTAAATGAGACAGTGGGCCTGAGAAGAATAAATGCTGACATAATACTTTCCAGCGCCACCGGGCTGAAGGTTCCCCACAGCGCCTTGCAGAGCATAGACACAAAAAACAGAACTGCAGCAATAACCCTGGTCAAGGGCCATACCGCCACAATAAAGAAAGTCAGAATTAAAGGTATGAATGATGATGCAGTCATAATTGACAATATGGAGGGTGAAAATTCAATAGCCCTTTACAATACATATATCCTAAATCCTAAGAATATACAGGAGGGACAGATAATTGACTGATTCAGATATAAAAAACAATTTGGATAATATCTATGACCGTATTAAGGCGGCTGCAGAAAAAAGCGGGCGAAGACTGGAAGATATCAATGTAATTGCGGTTACTAAGACTGTACAGACCGACAGGATACAAAGTGTCTATGAATATGGTCTTCGCCATATGGGTGAAAACAGGGTTCAGGAGCTGCTGGAAAAGTATGAAAAGCTGCCGGCAGATGTGAGGTGGCATTTGATTGGGCACCTTCAGACTAACAAGGTAAAGTATATCATTGACAAGGTTGAAATGATTCACTCTGTGGACAGCCTGGAGCTGGCAAGGGAAATCAACTTAAGAGCGGGAAAACACAATAGGAAAATGGATGTACTATTGCAGGTAAATGTTTCAGGGGAAGAAACGAAGTTTGGAATAAGCCCGGAAAAAGTACCCGAATATGTGGATGAAATTGCCCATATGGATAATATTTCCGTAAGAGGGTTGATGACTATAGCCCCATATGCTCAGGACCCACAGGACATAAGGCCTGTATTTAGGAATCTTTATAACATATATATTGACATAAAGAGGAAAAGAATAGATAATGTTAGTATGGATTATCTTTCCATGGGCATGAGTAACGATTTTGAGATTGCAGTGGAAGAAGGCGCAAATATGATCAGAGTCGGCACCAGTATATTTGGAAAGAGAGATTATGCACAAAAGTAATTTTTTTTACAAGTGAGAAAAGATTAAATAAATTACTAAAGACGCAGGAGGAATTTGAAATGTCAAAACTTTTAAACAAAGTTTTCAATTTCGTCGGATGGGAAGCTATTGACGAAGAAGAGGATGAAGACTTGGATCTTCGCGATAACGACTTTAAGGACGATCTCAAAAGTGAACCTATTCAGACTCACTTTTTCAACAATTCCAAGAAACAGCAAGCTGGTAAAGTTGTAAATATTCATTCCGCAAATCAGTTTAAAATGGTTGTTTCCCAGCCAACTACCTTTGATGATGCGCAGGATATCTGTGATCACTTAAAGAGCAAGAAGCCTGTGGTAATCAATCTCGAAGGTATAGAGAAGTCTGATGCGCAGAGAATAATAGACTTTTTAAGCGGCTCAATCTATGCTCTTGACGGAAGCATACAAAAAGTGTCCTGTGATATATTTGTCATAGCTCCAAACAATGTTGATGTGAGCGGAGATCTGAAGGACGAGTTGAGAAATAAGACCGTATTTCCCTGGGCTAAATAGGACTGTGTTTGGACAGTCTATATTATGTTGATGGGTGGGTTTCTTATTTCGGAGGAATGCTGATGGATGCAGTTTTTTATGCTATAAATATGGTGTTGCGAGCCTTTGGATATATACTGCTTGCCAGGGTGCTTATTTCATGGCTGCCGGTATCAAGGGATAACAAGGCGGTAGATTTGCTGTTTATAATCACTGAGCCGGTACTGTCTCCAATAAGGAATATGTTAAGTCAATCAAGATTTATGAATAACTCCATGTTTTCCATGATGGATTTTTCACCCTTGGTTGCGTTTATTCTTATTGGTGTAATCAGAAATGTAATTGCAAGGCTATATATGATTTTTATTTAAAAATAAAACATTGAAAATATATTAAATTATGAATAAAAGCGAATTATTGAAAATGGTTTCTAAAATTGAGGATAGGGTGATGGTTTCGCGTATTTTGGACAAAGTGGAACAATGCCGTTATTCCTCTTTTGTGTATTCGGATTTTCTTTCTCCCCATGAGGCGGCAGTTGCAAAAAAAGTACTGGACAAGGTTTCAGGAGTTTTTTATACCTTTACAGGCGGCTTTGAAGGCTCAGAGCGGGTTTTGGCCGCAATAAGCCAGGATTTCATAACTGAGGAGGACGCTTTAAGCAGCGCTCCCATAAGTTATCTCAGGATTAAACCTCTTATGGAAAAGGACTTGTCCCACAGGGATTATCTGGGTTCCATACTGGGGCTGGGAGTCAAAAGGGAAAAGATTGGCGATATACTGGTATATGAGAACCATGGAGATGTATTTCTGATTGATAAGATTGCGGAATATGTTTCATACAATTTGGACAAAATTGGTAATGCTAAAGTTGAATGCCAGCTTCAGCAGGTTTATATGTACACTCCTCCCGAAAGAAAGGAGAAAATCATTAATACCACAGTGGCATCGGTACGGGCTGATGCCGTGACGGCAAGCGGCTTTGGGCTTTCAAGAACAAAGGTTATGGAGTATTTCAAGGCTCAAAGAGTTAATGTAAACTGGGAGCTGGTAGCCAACCCGTCCAAGCAGCTTTCCCAAGGGGATGTCATCTCCATAAGGGGCAAGGGGCGGATAGTGTTGGACAAGGTTGGCGGAACTACCCGAAAGGACCGGATAAATATAGTTATCAGGCGTTTTGAATAAGATATCATATCTTGGAAAGGTTGGTTGAATATGAACTATACTCCTAATGATCTTGATAATATCAAGTTTAAAAAGAATTTTATGGGTTACAATGAAGATCAGGTAAATGAGGTTCTCGACAGCATAATACAGGACTACGAGCTTTACATAAAGGAAAACATTGAACTCAAGGACAGAATTTCCGTTTTAAACGAAGGAATACAACATTACAAGAATATAGAGGAATCCTTGCAGAATACCCTTATTGTTGCACAGCAGACCGGAGAAGAGATCAAGAAGAATGCTTATGAAAAGGCTGAAAATATTGTCAAGGAGTCGGAATTAAAGGCCCAGAAGATAATAAATGATGCAAATCAGGAAGTGATAAAAATCCGCTTTGAATATGAAGAGATGAGAAAAAGGCTTCACCTTTTCAAAACCAAATCCGAAACCTTGCTGCTGTCTCAGCTGGAATTGCTTAAGCAGTTGTTTAATACCGACAATGATTTAGAGTAATACCATCTCAGTATATAAGCTGCCCCATAAGAGCAGTGTCGGAAACTTCTGAGAGATTGCGCACCGGGCAGCTGTCTGGCTGCCTGGTGGTGAAACTGCGTAAAATCTTACAGTATGGCGTTTTTAAGTTTCCTGTTATTATTTTATCTCCATGAATTTCATTTTAATATGTGGTTTACAATAAGTGCTGCTGTCTCATGTGTCAAAAAGGCTGCAGCTTTTTGATTTACAGCCGGAAGCCTCGCTATTGTGTTTGGTGGGGCGTATTTTACGTGTTGGAATAATTCTCGAAAATGTGATATAATTTCATCGTCTGCCAGCAACAGGCATGTTTTGAGCCAAGTCAAATTACTAATGAGGGGTGTACCTGATGCAAGCCAAAAAGTCGCAAAAGAAGAAAAAGTACAGACGGGTGGAAAGTGGCTTTTCAAAATACAGAAATGAAATTTTAGGTTTGATTTTATTTGCCTTTGGTGTGCTGGCGCTGTTCAGCTTTTTGTTCAGCAAGTCCATGGGTGTATTTGGCAAAGCTATAACCAGCATGCTTCTGGGGTTCCTGGGTGTACCTGCATTCTTGGTTCCTGTTGTGCTCATTGTCTACGGAGTGGCTATGATTTTCAAAAAGGATTCCCATACCTTCAAACTCCGAGTCATTTACCTTGGCGTGCTTATTCTGCTGGTTTCATGCTTCTGGCAGGTGGCGGAGTTCAAATATGATGACTATGCGGGAAGAGCTTTCTATAAAAGCCTTGTGGAATTTTACACCCAGGGTACCCAAATAAGCGGGGGAGGGCTCCTGGGAGGACTTGTGACGCTGCCCTTTCTCATGACCTTTCAGATATTGGGAACTATCATTATACTTACAACGATATCAATAATAGACATTATCCTCTTGACAAATGTATCCATGGCTGCTTTTTTAAGCAATGCTTCCGCCTTACTGTCAAGGAAATTCCGGGCGGCAAATGATGCCAGGAAAATCAGAAAGGCTGAAAGGCTGAAGGAAAGACAGGCTGAGTCCGAAGCAGAAGAAGAGGAACTTCAGGAGGAGAAAGCTTCTGAAGCTGAAAAGCGAAAAATAATCAACTTTAAAATAGAAAGAGAAAGCAGGGCCAATAAGGTTCCCAAAAAGCTGGGGAACAGCACTCAGGAGGACGAGACTGCCACCACTGCTGCTACTGCGGCGTTTGATGCCCTTGAAATGCCGGAAGAAGAGGCTTTTACTGTCAGCCTTACTGGCTTTAATGAAGAGGTTGCCGAGGATATGGTGGTGGCAGACATAAAAGGCATGGGGATATCTCCCGAAGGCCTTGTGGCAGAAGAAATGAAACTCGGTTCTGCGGAGGGTGCTCGTGAGGAAAATACTGCTGCAGTAGGCGCAGGTTCTACAGAAAATGAAGAAATAATAATACCTCAGATAGAACAGCAGCCCAGGCCCCTTGTATACAATTATCCCTCCCTTGATTTACTGGATGAGAGCAGGGATGATGCAACCAATGTCAAGGCGCTTAAAAACAGTGCTCTTGAAGGTGCAAAAAAGCTGGAGGACACCTTAAAGAGCTTTGGAGTGGAGGCAAGAGTCATAAATATAAGCCGGGGACCGGCTGTCACAAGATATGAAATTCAGCCCAGTCCTGGTGTAAAGGTCAGCAAGATAGTAAATCTTTCCGATGACATAGCATTGAATCTCGCTGCCGCCGGCGTCAGAATAGAAGCACCCATTCCCGGCAAGGCGGCGGTAGGTATAGAAGTCCCAAATAAGGAAATGTCGGCGGTATTGCTTAAGGATATATTGGATTCCAAGGAGTTTACAAACCATTCCTCAAAGCTGGCCTTTTCTGTGGGAAAGGATATTTCGGGAGAAACAGTTGTTGCAGATATAGGGAAAATGCCTCATTTGCTGGTTGCTGGTGCTACCGGTTCAGGTAAGAGTGTATGCATAAACAGCCTTATAATGAGTATTTTGTTCAAGGCTTCACCTGAGGAAGTGAAACTGTTGATGGTTGACCCAAAGGTTGTTGAACTGGGTATATACAATGGTATTCCTCATTTGCTCATACCGGTGGTCACCGATCCCAAAAAGGCTGCAGGTGCCTTGAATTGGGCAGTTCAGGAAATGGTAAACAGGTATAAGCTGTTTGCCGACAAGGGCGTAAGGGATCTGAAGGGCTATAATGCAATGCTGAAGGCAAATGATGAACCCGGTGCCTTGCCCCAGATAGTGATTATTGTTGATGAACTTGCAGACCTGATGATGGTCGCTCCCAATGATGTTGAAGATGCTATCTGCCGTTTGGCACAGATGGCGCGAGCTGCAGGCATGCATCTTGTTATTGCAACTCAGAGGCCTTCTGTGGATGTTATAACCGGTGTTATCAAGGCCAACATTCCCTCCAGGATATCCTTTGCCGTGTCCTCCCAGGTGGATTCCAGAACCATTCTGGACATGGGCGGAGCGGAAAAGCTGCTTGGACGGGGAGACATGCTGTTCTACCCCGTGGGAGAGCCAAAGCCGCTCAGGGTAAAGGGCTCCTTTGTATCCGACAGTGAGGTTGAAAAGGTTGTTGAGTTTATCAAGACACAGGGCTATACAAATTATGATGAAAATATTATTGAAAAAATAAATGACCAGAGTTCAGGAAATGATGATAACTCCGGCGACAATGACGAGCTGCTGAATCAGGCCATCGATATGGTGGTTGAGGCCGGGCAGGCGTCGGTTTCCCTGGTGCAGAGAAAGTTTAAGGTGGGGTATTCCAGAGCCGCCAGAATAATAGACCAGATGGAGGCAAGAAATATAGTGGGCAGGTTTGAGGGCAGCAAGCCAAGACAGGTGCTTATATCTAAGCAGCAGTGGATGGAGCTGCAAATGAATGAAAAAGACAGGCAGAGTGCTAGACAGCAATAATTTCAATTCATATTTCCCCGGGTTAATAATTAACTTTTCATTTTAATATAATACAAAAGGGTATTTAAAATATACTTGTGGTGCCAATTGATTTTTATAATTGCCAGGCGGGAAATTTAGACAACGGCACGGAAGCTCAAGTTGTCCAAGTCATTGTTTTCAGCAGAATTCTGACTTTCCTGCAGGCACGGCAAGTAAATTAAATGCAAAAGACTCGGTTAAGCATGAAATGCTCAGGAAATACCGACTATTTTATTTCCTATTGCATTCTAGCTTGCTGTAAATTACGTGGGGGTGTATGTATGTTTCTTTTAACGACATTTAATATGCTTATTTTGTGTCTGCTTATTGTGTATGTGTTTTACAGGCTGTTGAAGACCAAAAGCCTTGTAACGCTTATCTCTTTCACACTTCAGCTTTCCGCTCTGACAATTGTTATTCTCTCGCTGGTAAGTCAGGTGCAAACCAGTACTGCCGTGGAACTGTTTTATCTTTTTTTTGGAATAGTTTTTCCCTGTATTCTCATTGGTTTTGACTATATTTCCATGATAAAAAAAGTCAAGGAAAAGGGAAGCTATGAGGGCTTTATAACCATTGGCCCGGGAAATTCCGGCAAAACCGAGAACACCTCAGAGGTAATGAGCGTTATTTCAAATGAAGCCTCTGTCAACGATACCATTTCAGAGCTTGGCTATATAAAGGAGGATGCCTTTAAGGGAATCAGGAGGAAGCTGGTTCAGGCCGAGCACCTGTATAACGAAGGGAACTATGAGGATGCCTATGATATCTATAACAGCCTTATAAGCTTGTTTGGTGCATCATCACACCTTCATTTCAACTATGCCAACTCAACCTTTAAAAAGGGAATGTACAACGAGGCACAGGGCTATTACAGAAAAGCGCTGGAACTCAATGAACAGCTTATCGGCCAGCTGAAAAAGTCCGGGCATGACTCTGCCAATGCAGAAACCATAAAAAATATTCAGTTCAAGCAATATCTTGTATATTATAACATCGGTGTTACATATTTAAACATGGGAAAACTGGATTTTGCGCTGGATTGCTTTCAACGGTCGCTGGAAATAAATCCTGGGTTTAATATAGCAAAAGAGGGCATTGGAAGGATTTTTACCGAAAAGGGCGAGAAAACGGAAGCCGTGAAATACTACCAGGACATATTGGAGAAGGACAGCAATAATTATATTATTGCTCTTTTACTGGGAAAATTATTTATGGAAATGGGAAATATGGAGCAGGCGGAGGAATGCTTCAGAAAGTGCATCAAGCTTAATCAGGAAGGGCCGGAAGGTTATTTTGAGCTTGGAAAGCTGCTTATGGGCATAAAGGAGTATGAACAGGCGGCTAAAATTTATAAAGCCTATACTGGAATAAACCAGTCGGACTACAATGGGCATTATAATCTTGCAGGCTGCTATTTCAGGCTAAAGGAAACCGACAAAGCCATCGCCGGATATTTGACTGCTCTGGCATTAAAGCCGGACAGCAGCTACTGCCTGTTCAATCTTGCCATGGCTTATGAAGAAAAGGGAGAATATGATAAGGCTGTTGAACACTACAAAAGCGCCATACTTTTGAAATTGGACTTTGTGGACGCCTATAACAACCTGGGTATACTTTTCTCAAAAATGCAGAGCCCCATGGAAGCCCTGGCAACCTATACAAATGGAGTAAAAGCCTGCAGGGAAAGTCACAAGCTTTACTACAACATGGGTGTGGTGCTGTTCGAGCTTAGAAGGTATGAGGATTCTGCAGACGTATTTACCAGATTCATAGAAAAAAATCCCCAGGACACGGATGGGTATTATTATCTGGGGGCTTCACTTACCGAGGCAAAGAAGTACGAGCAGGCAATTAAGGCTTACAGCAGGGCCTTGAATCAAAATATGGGAGAAGCGGAGATATATTATAATATTGCTGCGGTTTATGCCTTGATGAAAAAACTGGATATTGCAATGGATAATCTCAAAAAAGCTATAAGCATTAATCCTGACATAAGGCAGCAGATATATGCAAACAATGTTTTTGATTCACTTCAGGGCAGGCTGCTGCTGGAGGAGGGATAATTGCCTTATTCCAATCAGAAAAACCATGGCTCAAAAAGATATACCAGGGTCAGACATGGGTATAAAGCCGGTTTTATGGGTTTTTTGTTTACTACTGAATATTTTGTGTTAGAATAGTATTGTTTTTATTTGATGTAATGCACCTTAACGGTGCCACCTAATTCTTTAGTAAAGGACGATATAAATGGCTTTTTTACCAATGAGCTTTGAAGATATGAACCAGCGGGGCTGGGAGCAGTTGGACTTTTTGTATATCAGCGGGGATGCCTATGTGGACCATCCCAGCTTTGGACATGCCATAATAACAAGAGTTTTGGAAAACGAGGGCTTCAAGGTAGGAATAATAGCCCAGCCCGACTGGAAGCACAGCGAGGATTTTAAACGGCTGGGGCGGCCCAAATATGGTGTGCTCATTTCTTCAGGCGTAATAGATTCCATGGTAAACCACTATACTGCCGGTAAAAAAAGACGTTCGGATGACCTGTATTCTCCCGGAGGCAAGGCAGGCTACCGCCCTGACAGGGCTGTTATTGTATATGCCAACAAGATAAAGGAAATATTCAAGGATACACCTGTCATAATCGGAGGCATAGAGGCCAGTCTCAGGAGATTTGCCCATTACGACTATTGGGAGGACAGGGTTAGAAGATCCATACTTGTGGATTCAAAGGCTGATATTTTGTCCTATGGTATGGGCGAAAAGCCCATCGTTGAAATTGCCAGACTGCTTAAAAAGGATGTCCCCATAGCCAGCATAAAAAATACCAGGGGCTGCTGTTATCTGGCAGGCTATGACGAGCTTCCGGCTGAAATAAGAAAGGCGGTAGATACAAATGGCTCTAAAAATGTGTCGGTGCTTCCTGACTATGAACAGGTAGCCGAGGACAAAAAAGCCTATACCGCCGCCTTCAAGATACAGTACAATGAGCAGGATGCCGTAAGCGGCAGGATATTGGTGCAGAAGCATGGAGACAGGTATCTGGTGCAGAATCCTCCCACCCTGCCCATGTCCGTTTCAGAAATGGACAAGGTGTATGCTCTGCCATATGAAAGAAATCCTCATCCGGTTTATGAAAAAATGGGGGGAATACCAGCTATAACCGAGGTGGAATTCAGTATTACCAGCCATCGAGGGTGTTATGGGGGCTGTTCCTTCTGCGCGCTTAATTTTCATCAGGGAAGGGCTATTCAGAAGAGGAGTCAGGCCTCAATAATAAACGAAGCAAAAAAACTTATATGGACAGAAGGCTTTAAGGGCTATATTCATGACGTGGGAGGGCCTACAGCAAACTTCAGAAGCGTTGCCTGCGAAAAGCAGGTTAAGCACGGAGTCTGCAAAGACAGGCAGTGCCTTCACCCCAGCCCTTGTAAAAACCTGATTGTGGACCATTCGGAATATCTGGATTTATTGAGGAAGCTGAGAGCCCTTCCGGAAGTAAAAAAGGTTTTTATCCGCTCGGGTATAAGGTACGATTACCTCATGCTGGATAAGAACGAGGACTTTTTTACAGAGCTGTGCCAGCACCATGTCAGCGGCCAGCTGAAGGTTGCTCCCGAGCATGTGGTTGACAGGGTTCTGGAAAAGATGGGCAAGCCTGACCGGAAGCTCTATGACAGATTTGTGAAGAAGTTCTATGATATCAACAGGAGAATAAACAAGGAGCAGTATCTGGTGCCCTATCTTATTTCCAGCCATCCAGGCAGTGATTTGAATGCGGCGGTGGAGCTGGCGGAATATCTGAAGGAACATGGCATAATGCCCGAGCAGGTGCAGGATTTTTATCCAACGCCGGGTACTCTGTCCACCTGCATGTTTCATACCGGCCTGGATCCCAGGAATATGAAAAAGGTATATGTCCCGAGAGACCCAAGGGAAAAAGCCATGCAGAGAGCTCTGCTGCAATATAGAAAAAAGGAAAACTACCGGCTTGTGACCGAAGCTTTGAAAGAAGCCCATAGGGAGGACCTCATTGGGTTTGGGCCTCATTGCCTGATAAAGCCCTTAAAGGGTAAAAGGCAGGAGGAAGGCGGGAGAAAAGCCGGTGAAAAAGCCGGCGGAAGAAACGGGGAAGCCGTCAAGAACAAAAAACCGGCCGGAAGAACTGAAGCTCTCAAGCAGAAGAGGGGAGCAAAAAAAGGGGAAGACGGTTATAAAAGAGCCGCAGACAAAACTGGGAGCAGCTATGGGAGTGGTTCTGGGAGTGGTTCCAGGAGCATTTTCAGGAGCAACTCCGGGACAGGTTCCGGAAACAGAGCTGGGGATAGAACCGGAACCACAGCTTATATGGGTGCCAAAGGCAAAAAGCAGGAAAACGGAAGTCCACAGACAAAAGGGAAAAAATATGAGGACGGCGGAAGACCCGCAGGACGGGCCTCAGATAGCAAAAATCCCAAGGCAAAAGGCAAGTCCCCCAAGGCTAAAGGCAAGTCCCAGGTGGCGGGAGGTAAAAGGCCCTGGGGGAAGAGGCCGTGATATTTGAAGCTTATATTTTCCAGCAAAAAAATTGACAACTGAAAGTCCTTAAAATAAAATATATAAAGAGTCTGTTTGGAATATAAAGTCAATTACGGCTGAAACCTTTGCCGTTCAGGCGAATATGTGCTTTCAAGCATTTTGTTTAAAGGTTTCAGCGGTTTGGGTTTAGTACTTTCCATTCGGATAAAATTATTAAACGGATAAAATTACAAAAGAGAGGAACTTTTTATGTCAGCAAAAGTATTAAATGGAACAGAACTTGCTGCCAGGGTTAAAGCTGAACTTAAGAAAAAAGTTGATGCACTTGGGCAAGAGGGTATAAATGCCGGTCTGGCAGTCATAATAGTAGGAGATGATCCTGCCTCCAGGGTATATGTCAACCATAAGAAAAACGACTGTGCCGAGATTGGCATCAAATCCTTTGAATATGCCCTGCCTGCATCCACAACGGAGGAAGAACTGCTGGAACTTATTGAAACCTTGAATAACGACAGGAATGTAAATGGAATTCTGGTTCAGATGCCAATTCCCAGGCATATAAGCGATGAAAAGGTCATAGCTGCCATAAATCCTTTAAAGGATGCAGATTGCTTCCATCCCGAAAACGTGGGCAATCTGATGATAGGCAAGCCCGTATTTATGCCCTGCACACCTGCGGGAGTGGTGGAGCTTCTGGAGGCAAACGATATCGGTATTGAAGGGAAAAACTGTGTTGTAGTGGGCAGGAGCAATATTGTAGGAAAGCCTCAGGCCATATTGCTTCTGGCAAAAAATGCAACGGTTACCATTTGTCACTCCAAGACTGCAAACATTGCTGAAATATGCAGGAGTGCAGATATAATCGTATGTGCTATTGGAAAAGCTGAGTTTATTAAGCCTGATTATGTAAAGCCTGGTGCAGTTGTAATAGATGTGGGCGTTTCCAGAGGGGCAGACGGGAAATTGGTGGGGGACGTTGAATTTCAGGCTGTTTCAGAAATTGCATCTGCCATTACAAAAGTTACAGGCGGAGTTGGTCCCATGACCAGGGCAATGCTTATGAAAAATACCGTGAAGGCAACCTTGCTTCAGAATAATTTGGAATAGTCAACAGGTTTTATAGGTAAAAAGTCACAAAAAAACCTGGGAATATCCCATGAATTTTTTTAATTCTTGACATAAAAATTAAAAAAGATTAAAATTAACTTGATTATGGCAATTAAGTTGGTTGTATCGTAGAAGGTTATTTGTATCGGAAAACGCATTTGTCAGATTATTGACTTTGAATATAAGCTTGTTTTAGGCTAATTATATATGCAGGTTTTTTATTTATCTCATATCGAATACCTGTACATTTTATGTACAGGTATAGCTTGTAGCATATAGGCTTAGTTTTTTGATCATACTGTTTGCGGTACAGTAAGGATTTCTTTCTCCTTTCCGACTTATATCCAATCATAAAAAGTCAATTTCCGTTAATACTTTGGAAGACAGAGGACTATAATTGACTACTATTTGAATATGAATTTTGAAAATTGAGCATTGAAAACTGAATAAGGAGGAGGTGTGTGACAATCGAACTTACAAGCATTTTAATCGGGTTAGGCGTTGGATTGATTATCGCAGCAATTGCTTCATTTATATCTTTCAAAATCTCTTTTAACAAGGGCTTTGAGGCCAGAAAGAAACAAGCTGAGGCCACTATAGGCAGTGCCGAGCAGGAAGCTCAGAAAATAGTTGGAGAAGCGTTAAAGCAAGGCGAAGGTAAGAAGAGAGAAGCACTTCTGGAAGCTAAAGAGGAAATTCATAAGAGCAGGATAGAACTTGACAGAGATATCAAGGACAGGCGAAATGAATTTCAACGGCAGGAAAGAAGATTGGTTCAGAAGGAAGAGACCCTTGATAAGAAGGTGGAGGCTCTTGAACAGAAAGACGAGGCCTTAAACAAAAAAATCAAGGATATTGAGATTTTACAGGATCGTTCAGAGGAGCTTGTTAAAAAGCAGACTGAAGAACTTGAAAGAATCTCCGGTTTATCTGTTGAAGATGCAAAAGAGTACCTTCTCAGAAATATTGAAAATGAAGTTAAGCACGAAGCTGCTGCGCTTATCAAGGAAATTGAAGCAAATGCGAAACAGGAAGCAGACAGAAAGGCCAAGGACATACTGGCGACAGCCATTCAGAAGTGTGCCGCTGACCATGTATCTGAAGCAACTGTTTCTGTAGTACCTTTACCTAATGATGAGATGAAGGGTAGAATAATTGGTCGTGAGGGAAGGAATATCAGAACTCTCGAGACCTTGACAGGAATTGACCTGATTATAGATGATACGCCGGAAGCGGTTATATTGTCAGGATTTGACCCCATACGCAGAGAGGTTGCAAGGTTAACGCTGGAAAAGCTTATACTTGACGGAAGAATTCATCCTGCAAGGATTGAAGAAATGGTAGAAAAGGCCAAGAAAGAAGTTGACAATACCATTCGTCAGGAGGGTGACAACGCAGCGTTTGAAACAGGTGTGCATGGTTTGCATCCGGAACTTATCCGACTGCTGGGTAAACTGAAATTCAGAACCAGTTATGGACAAAACGTACTTAACCATTCAATAGAGGTTTCACACTTGGCCGGTATTATGGCGGCTGAGCTGGGAGTTGATGTTCCTCTTGCAAAAAGAGCCGGTTTGCTTCATGACATAGGTAAGGCCATTGACCACGAGGTTGAGGGATCGCATGTAACTATTGGTGCCGATGTAGCAAAGAAATACAAGGAAGGCGCTGATGTTGTAAATGCAATTCTTTCCCATCACGGTGATGTTGAGGCTACAAGCGTTGTTTCTGTACTGGTACAGGCTGCAGATTCTATATCTGCCGCAAGACCTGGCGCAAGAAGAGAAACTCTTGAGTCCTATATCAAGCGTCTCGAAAAGCTTGAGGAAATTGCAAATTCCTTTGAAGGAGTTGAGAAGTGTTTTGCAATTCAAGCAGGAAGAGAAATCAGGATTATGGTTAAGCCTGAAGTTGTCAATGATGCGGACATTGTACTCAAGGCAAGGGAAATAGTTAAGAAGATAGAAGATGAACTTGAGTATCCCGGACAGATTAAAGTAACTCTGCTCAGGGAAACCAGGGCTATTGAATATGCTAAGTAATTTCTATCGGCGTAAAGCCGGTTTAAAACAAAAAGCGTGGGAAACCACGCTTTTTTGTTTTAAAAAAATAACTCTAACCTTTTATGGATTTTTGTATTATAATTGTTAATGGTATAATAATATATTGACAGATTGATTAATGCCAGCATCTTGACATTTATGTAATATTTCAGATTTAAATTAATAATTACGCTAGCTTTGGAGGAAATACTTTGAAAATACTTTTTATAGGGGATGTTTATGGAAACCCGGGAAGAAAAGCTGTTAAAGAATGTGTACCAAAACTAAGGAAGGAACTTGAGATAGATTTTTGTATTGCAAACGGAGAAAATTGTGCTGCAGGCAGCGGCATAACATATATAATTGCACAGGAGCTTTACAAAGCAGGTGTGGACTGTATCACCATGGGTAACCACACCTGGTCCAAGAAAGAAATTCTGAATTTCATTGACTCGGACGACCGGATAGTCAGACCAGCCAACTTTCCGCTCAATGTGCCTGGAAGGGGCTATACAATACTGAAATCACAGGATAAGGAGCTGGCAGTGCTGAACCTGATGGGCAGAGTGTACATGGATAGTATAGACTGCCCCTTTCTTGCGGCAGACCGTGAGCTTGAGCTTATTAAGGCCAGAACCAAGGTGGTGTTTGTAGATATGCATGCTGAGGCGACCTCTGAAAAGTGTGCTCTTGCATGGTATCTGGACGGAAAAATCTGTTGTCTTGCAGGCACCCACACTCATGTTCAGACCGCAGATGAAAGAATACTCCCTTTTGGCACCGCAATAATTACCGACGTTGGCATGACGGGGCCGTATGAAGGTGTTATAGGGGTTGACAAGGAACTGATAATTGAAAGATTTATAAACCGGATGCCTCAAAAGTTTGAGGTTGCCAGGGGAAAGGTTCAGTTTTGCGCCATTTTTCTTGAAGTGGATGATAAAACAGGGAAGGCTTTGAAGATTGAAAGAATAAACAGGCTTTTCGAAGAACACCAGCTTGCATAGAGGGTGCGCAGATGCAGTGGGCTTGCACAGAAGGTGTGCCAGATGCAGTGAATTTGAACTGAAAATGTGCAAGTGCAGTGAGTTGCATAAAAAGAGTATGACATGCAGAGAGCTTGCATATAAAGTGTAAAGAGCCTGCAAGACAGGAGAAGCCATGATATATAGCAACGACAAGATTATTGTACACCGGAAGGACAGCTTGCAATATATAGAATTCAGCAACCTGAAAAAATACCATAATATGCTTACACACTGCTTTACAACAAGGCTTGGGGGTGTGAGTACAGGAGAGTGTGCCTCTCTGAATCTGAGCTTCAACCGGAACGACCAGAGGGAAAATGTGCTGGCCAATTATCATATTATTGCTGAGGCAATAGGCGTGGACTTTGATAAAATGGTTTTATCAAATCAGGTGCATGACAACAGGATATGGTATGTGGAAGAAGCCGACGCAGGAAAGGGCCTGACAAGGGAAAGCAATATTACCGGCTATGACGGACTTACAACAAATATACCCGGTATTCCGCTGGTTACCTTTTATGCAGACTGTGTTCCCGTTATTATACTGGATCCGGTTAAAAAAGCCGTGACCTCAATCCATTCAGGCTGGAAGAGCACCCTCCTGAATATCTCTTTTCAAGGGCTGAAAATGATGAAGGACAGATACAACAGCAATATGAAGGATTTGCAGGTGGCTGTGGGGCCTTCCATCTGCAAAAGCTGCTTCGAGGTGGGGGAAGAGGTCTACCAAGGGTTTATTGGCGCTCATCCCTGGTGCGGCGAATTTATAGAAAGCAGGAACGGAAAATATTATATAGATTTGCAGCGGATTATAAGGAGGGAGCTCACCGATGGAGGTGTTGACCCAGCTAATATTCTTATCAGCGATGTATGCACAAAATGCAACAATGACATGTTTTTCTCCTACAGGGGTGATAAAACAAAAACAGGAAGCCTTGCCGCAATAGTTATGCTGAAATAATTGGTTTTACCGAAGTCAATCAGGGCTTGAACCATGATTTTTCCGGGGAGAAATGCTCCGGTGGGAGGCAATAATTGACTTATGAAGGAGAAAGAATAGCAGATGAAGAAAACCTTTAAGATATTGTTACTTACAATTTCGACCCTGAGCGTATTTCTCAGTGCCTGTACTGTGAATCTGGAGAAAAACAGAACTGTAGAGGACGCTGCCTATGAAGACAGGTATGATGTTATTGACAAGGGGCCTGTCAGGGGTGGAGCCGTAAGGCTGTTTACCACTCCTGTGGATACCCTCAATCCTGTCACCACCGGAAACCTGTATGTTCAGGACTTTTTGGGCCTTGTATTTGAAGGACTGTACACTCTTGACTATGAGCAGCAGCCTTTGCCGGTGCTTGCCAAAGGAACTTCTGTTTCCACAGACGGTCTGACTGTGACAGTAGAGCTGAAGGAAAATATCAAATGGCATGACAAGACGCCTTTTAAGGCGGAGGATGTGGTATTCACCATAAATACTCTTCTGGATGCCAAGACTGACAGTGTCTATAAAAAAAATGTTCAAAATATTGCGGCAGTTACTGCAAGCGGTAACAAGGTCATAATAAATATGAAGCAGCCCTATTCGTTTATTAAAAACCAATTGACCTTTCCCATAATTTCTTCGCATATCTTTGCAAATTCAAAGCTTGAGGACAAAAAGTCAAAGGCAAATCTCACACCTGTGGGCACAGGGCCATATTGCTTTGAAGCCTTCGATGAGAAGAACGGTGTCAAGCTTAAGCTTAATGAAGAATGGTGGAATGCAGAAAGTCAACCGGATGAGAGGCAAACTTCCGCGAATACCGCAGATACCGCAAATAATGCCGGAAGTTCCAGTTCTGCCCAAAAAGATAACTCCCTGAGGCTGCCATACCTTGCCACCATTGAAATAAAGGTATTCAATAATTCAAGCAGTGCCTATTCGGCCTTCCAGGCCAGGGATGTAGACGTACTTCCCGCTCAGTACAATGAATACAGGAAGTATATAGGAAGGACGGACATAAACTTAAAAAGGTATACCGGGAGAAATTTTGAGTTTCTGACTTTGAACATAAAGAAGGGTCCATTAATGGACAAACGGCTTAGAAATGCATTGAATTACATGTTGGATAAGAAGCTGCTGGTGGACAATGCTGCCACAGGAATTGCAGTTCCTGCGGAGATACCCTTAACTCCAAATTCCTGGGTTTACAAGCTGGTGAATCTTGAAGAAAAAGATTCCGTGGGCAAGGCAAAGGAACTCATGGCACAAAGCGGTTATTCCCTGGATGCCAAAAAGAAGTATGTAAAAAAGGGAAGTAAAAAGGCCATAGCCCTAAAGCTCATTGTAAATGACGGAAATGCCCTGAGATTCAATACTGCCACGGAGCTTGCCGCACAGCTTGGAAAAAGCGGAATAACCGTACAGGTAGTGAAGCTGCCCTGGGAAAGCTATAAAAATGCCTTGAAATCAGGAGCATATGATCTGGCTTTAACCGGCTACAAGGTGTCTTCGGTCCCGGACCTGTCCTTTGCCTACTCAACAGCTGAAATCCAGTCAGGGCTGAATGTGGCAGGCTACAGCAATCCGGCAGTGGACGGCTATCTCCAGCAGATATTGACAAATAGCAATGCAGAGACACAGAAGAGCTTATTTATAAACCTTATAAATACCGTAGTGGATGAACGTCCGTATATAGGCCTTTATTTTATTAATGACAGCATGATGTACGGAAAAAATATAAGAGGTGCTGTAAATCCCTACGTGTGGAATAAATACAATGATATAACAAGATGGTATTTACCATGATTATCACCCAGGAAGGCGGTCGGAGGAAAAATATGATGTGGGCAATTATAATAATAGCAGGCTTTATTCTGGACAGGGTGTCCAAGCTTTGGGTAATGGACAAAATTGAGGGGAATCCTGTTACTGTAATTGATAAGTTCTTTTATTTAAGGCATCTGGAAAATGAAGGGGCTGCTTTCAGCATCCTTCAGGGCAAGACTTTGTTTTTTATCATAATAACGTCTGTCATAGTACTATTTATGCTTGGCTTTCTGGTGAAAAATAAAAATAAATTCCTGAGGCTGTCCATATCCTTGATACTGCCGGGAGCCTTGGGCAACCTTTATGACAGGATTTTTAATGATGGAAAGGTAGTGGACTTTCTGGAATTCCACTTTGGAAGCTATGCATTTCCCACCTTCAATGTTGCAGACTGCTTCGTAGTGGCAGGAACCATATTCCTGGCAATATATATCCTGTTCATATATAAGGAAGCACCAAAGGTTGAAGCTGCCAAGGCGGACGACGACGCAAAATAATGACTTTATGTTTTATGGAGGCAAATTTGAAGGAACTAACTATAGAATGCAATGAGAGCCCTGCACGTATTGATGCCTGGCTGGCGGCCAGACTGGAGGACTTTTCCAGATCCTTTGTACAGAAGCTCTGCCAGGATGGAAATATTAGAGTTAACGGAGAACAGGTAAAGTCCAATTACAGATTGAAGTCCGGGGACAAAATAACCGCCTGTATTCCGGAGGCGCAAGTACTGCAGGTGACTGCCGAAGAAATACCTCTGGATATAGTATATGAGGATGAACACCTTATAGTCATAAACAAGCCCAAAGGGATGGTAGTGCATCCAGCTGCGGGAAACTATACCGGTACCCTTGTCAATGCTCTCATGAAGCACTGCGGAGACAGCCTGTCGGATATAAACGGGGTTATCAGGCCGGGGATAGTCCACAGAATCGACAAGGACACCTCAGGACTCTTGGTGGTTGCAAAAAACAATCATGCCCACGAATTTCTCTCAAAAAAGCTCAGGACTCATGATATCAAGCGGGAGTATATTGCCTTGGTTGAAGGTATCATATATGAGAACTCCGGGAAGATAGACGCACCCATTGGAAGGCATCCGGTGGAGAGGAAGAAGATGAGCGTAAACACTAATACCGGCAGGAATGCAGTCACCCACTTCAGGGTAGTGGAAAGATTTCAGGAAGCCACATATGTTGAACTCAGGCTGGAGACGGGAAGAACGCATCAGATACGAGTTCACATGTCCTATATAAAACATCCGGTAATCGGTGACCTGGTATATGGCAGGAAAAAGCAGCGGTTTGATACGGGAGGACAGGTGCTCCATGCAAAAAGGCTTACCTTCCAGCATCCTGCAACCGGCGAGCTGATGGAGTTTGAGACTCCGGTGCCGGAGTATTTTCAGAAGCTTGTTTCTGAGTTGGCCGGAAACAGACTGTAAATTCAGCACATTTACTTTTGACAGTGTCAAAAAGTTATAGACAAGCTCAACTTCATATGATATGATTTTAAGAAATAAATGGTTTGCCTTTAAATTAGTCCAGTGAGGCTATAAGGTGAGATATTGAACTGACATGGTTACTATATGGTCTTTGGATGTGCATGTGCTTTAAATGTCTCATGCATCAAACGGATTGTATTCTGATATGTTTAAGCTTCTTGCCTTAGGGCAGGAAGCTTTTTTGATTACATGGGCGATATCTCATGAGACGGGAATAGTGCCTGTATAATTGATTTTATGATAAACAGTTAATACTGATACTAATATAAAAATAAAAATCTGAAAGGATGATCGGGATGCAAAAAACAGAAATAATGGACGAAAGCGCAATAAGCAGAGCCATTACAAGAATTTCTCACGAGATCATTGAAAAGAACAAGGGCGTGGAAAAGCTTGTACTGATTGGAATTCAAAGAAGAGGCGTGCCGCTTGCCAAAAGGATTGCTGAAAAAATCAAAAGCGTTGAGAACAGAGAAATTCCTGTAGGCATACTGGATATAACCCTTTACCGTGACGACCTGAGTCTGCTGAACGAGCATCCTGTTATAAACGGCACTGAAATTAACTTTGACATAGCAAATAAAAAGGTGGTGCTGGTGGACGATGTGATTTATACAGGCAGGACGGTCAGAGCGGCAATTGATGCCATCATGGATATTAACAGGCCGCAGATGATACAGCTTGCTGTACTCATAGACAGAGGCCACCGGGAGCTGCCTATAAGAGCCGACTATGTGGGCAAAAACGTCCCTACCTCAAGAAGTGAGATAGTACATGTCAATTTGCTGGAAATAGACGGGGAAAACAGCGTTACCATATCCAACAAGGACTAAAAAGAGGAAATGGAGAATAAGGTATGAATCTAAAATCTAAAGATTTGCTGGGCTTGAGAGATATTACCGCAGAAGAGATAGAATACATCCTCAACACTGCAAAAACCATGAAATATATTCTTAGTTCAAACAATAAGAAAACCGCCCACCTTCAGGGGAAATCAATTATTACACTGTTCTATGAGAACAGTACACGAACAAGGCTTTCCTTTGAACTGGCGGCAAAATACATGGGGGGCAATGCCGCAAATATATCAGCCTCCAGCAGCAGCGTGCAAAAGGGTGAGACACTGATTGATACCGGAAAGACCATAGACAGCATGGGCTCGGATGTAATAATAATGAGACACCCCATGTCGGGAGCACCCCACCTGTTGGCAAAAAATGTGAAATCCTCAATTATAAATGCAGGAGATGGTATGAATGAGCACCCAACCCAGGCATTGCTGGACATGTTTACGATGGTTGAGAAAAAAGGCAGCCTGAAGGGCTTGAAGGTGGCCATAATAGGAGATATACTCCACAGCCGTGTGGCCAGGAGCAATATATGGGGACTTACAAAGATGGGTGCGGAGGTCAGCGTATCAGGCCCTGCCACACTGATTCCTCCCGGCATGGAAAAGCTGGGAGTCAACGTATTCAGCACGGTGCAGGAGGCAATACTGGATGCCGACGTTGTCATGGGACTGAGAATCCAGCTTGAACGGCAAAAGAAGGGCCTGTTCCCATCCATAAGAGAGTATTCAAGATTTTTCGGCCTTGATGAGAAAAGGTTAAAGCTGGCGAAGGAAGATGCTCTGGTAATGCACCCCGGACCTGTTAACAGAGGAGTAGAGCTGTCTTCATCAGCTATGGACGGGGAACAGTCCGCCATAAACGAGCAGGTTACCAACGGTGTGGCAATAAGGATGGCTTTACTTTATTTATTGACCAGGAGGAATGCGATGGAAAGTGAGAGCAATTTATAGTTTATCGCTCATAGCATAGCCAAAATCTGGTTTGCAGATTTTGAAAGTATATATTTGGAGGAAGATGCAAATGAAATTATTGATTAGGAACGGTCAGGTGATAGATGCTAAAAGCGGCCTGGACAAGGTAACCGATATATTGGTGGAGGACGGACAGATTGTTGAGATAGGAGACGGTCTAGATTCCACAGGCTGTGAAATTATTGAGGCTGAAGGGATGTATGTTGTACCGGGGCTGGTTGATGCACACTGCCACTTGAGAGATCCCGGTCAGGAGTACAAGGAGGATATTGAATCCGGTACCAGAAGCGCTGCCAAGGGCGGCTTCACCTCGGTAGCCTGCATGCCCAATACCAGTCCGGTACTAGATAATGAAGCAATGATAAAATATGTTATAAACAAGGCAAAGGCTGACGGAATGGTTAACGTATACCCCATCGGAGCTCTTTCAAAAGGTCTTAAGGGGGAGGAGCTAAGTGAAATAGGCGAATTGAAATTTGCGGGAGCAGTTGCCCTTTCAGATGACGGAAGGCCTGTAAACAACTCTTCATTAATGAAAAAGGCCATGCAGTATGCCTCCATGTTTGACATTACAATAATATCCCACTGCGAGGATTTGGAGCTTGTGGACGAGGGACTCATGAACGAGGGCTACTATTCCTCAATACTGGGTCTGAAGGGAAATCCTGCCCCGGCGGAGGAAGTTATGATAGCCAGGGATTTAATTCTTGCCGAATACACCAGGGCCACTGTTCACATAGCCCATGTGAGCACAGAACTGGGGGTGGACCTTATAAGGAATGCAAAAAGGCGAGGTGTAAGCGTGACTGCCGAAACCTGTCCTCATTATTTCTCACTTACCGACATGGCCTGTGAAGGCTTCAATACAAATGCAAAGGTGAATCCGCCCTTAAGGACTCAAAAGGACGTTGATGCCATTATAGAAGGCTTAAAGGACGGGACCATTGATATTATCTCCACCGACCATGCTCCCCACCATCTGGACGAAAAAAATGTTGAGTTCAAGCAGGCGGCAAACGGAATGGTAGGTTTTGAAACGGCATTCCCGCTGGCAATAACCTGTCTTGTAAAGCCCGGGCACCTAAGCCTGAAGCAGCTGGTAAGCAAAATGTGCGTAAATCCCGCGAAAATGCTGGGGTTGAATAAGGGAACAATAGAAGTAGGCTTCAGTGCGGACCTTATGATTTTCCATATAGATGAAAAATTTACTGTAGATACAACCAGGCTTGAGTCAAAGAGCAAAAATTCACCCTTCAACGGGTATGAGCTCTATGGACAGCCGCAATATACCATAGTAGGCGGCAATCCGGTGGTAAGAGCGGGACAGATAATATAAAAGGGTAATCCTGCATAACGTCAAATCTATCAACTACTATTTTGTATACGTGCCCAGCACGTGAATGGAGGCTAGTATGTTTATCGACAGACTTATTGAGAGTATTAAGGAAAAAAACAATCCTACAGTTGTTGGTCTGGATCCCAAGCTTGAATATTTGCCCGCTTTTATAAGGGAAAAGGCCTTCAAGGAATATGGCATAAACTTGAAAGGTGCTGCTCAGGCCATACTACAGTTCAACAAGCAGCTTTTGGATGCGGTTTACGACCAGATACCTGCTGTAAAGCCCCAGCTTGCATATTATGAGATGTATGGCACGGAGGGCATGATAGCTTTTGATGAAACCTGTAAATATGCCAAAAGCAAGGGCCTGCTGGTAATAGCCGACGGGAAGCGCAATGACATAGGAACCACTGCAGAAGCTTATTCAAAGGCATTTCTTGGAGAGACTGCTCTTGAAAATGGAATAACTGAGAAGGCATTTGATGTGGATGCTCTTACTGTCAGCCCATATCTGGGAGGAGATGGTATAAAGCCCTTCATAGACGATTGTGCAAATCATCAAAAGGGCATATTTGTACTTGTAAAAACCTCCAATAAGTCCTCCGGCCAGCTGCAGGACCTGGTAACGCAGGATTGCAGGAGCATCTATGAAATAATGGCGTCCTATGTGAATGAATGGGGCAAGAATGTAAAAGGTCAATACGGGTACAGCAGCGTGGGCGCGGTGGTGGGCGCAACCTACCCAAACCAGGCCAAGCTGCTGCGCTCAATAATGAAGCATGCATATATTTTAGTGCCAGGTTACGGCGCCCAGGGCGGGACTGCCCGGGACTGCGTGAACAGCTTCAACTCTGACGGCCTGGGGGCGATTGTAAATGCCTCCAGAAGTGTTATGTGTGCATATATGTCTGAAAGCTGGAAGGAGCAGTACAGCCCCGAAGGGTTTGCTGATGCGGCAAGAGCCGAGGTTATAAGGATGAAGGAAGACCTTAACAATGCGCTGGAGCAAAGATAATATTTAATGATTTGCCGCTTAGCGGCATAGCCATAAATGACTTAGGAGGATAAATGATGAAGGCATTTCTGCTACTGGAGGATGGAACGGTTTTTGAGGGAAACAGCTTTGGAATGGAAGGCGGGGTTGTTGGAGAAGTAGTTTTCAACACCGGAATGACAGGCTACCAGGAGGTGCTGACCGACCCTTCCTATTGCGGACAGATTGTATGTATGACTTATCCGCTGATTGGCAACTATGGGGTTAATATTGATGATATTGAATCTCTGAGGCCGCAGGTAAAGGGGTTTATAGTAAGGGAGCTTTGCAAGACTCCAAGTAATTGGAGATCCATAGAATCACTTAATGAATATCTGAAAAGAAATGAGATAATTGGTCTTGAAGGCATAGATACAAGGGCTCTGACCATTATATTAAGAGACAGGGGTACAATGAAGGGAACCATTGTCACCGGAGATACCCTGGAGGAAATAGAGGAGAAAATACAAGAGGTAAAAAAATACACCATAAGCAATCCGGTGCTTCAGGTGACAACTCCTGAGGTCAAGCACTACGGCAGCAATGGAGAGGGCTACACCATTGCCCTGCTGGACTACGGACTGAAGAAAAACATTGTCAGGTCGCTGCAAAAAAGAAACTGCAATGTGTATGTTTTTCCATGTACAGCCACTGCAGAAGAGGTGCTGGCTGTGGAGCCTGACGGGATAATGCTGTCAAACGGCCCAGGAGATCCCAAGGACTGCGGCTTCCAAATAGAAAATATAAAGAAGCTCATAGGTAAAAAGCCCATATTTGGAATATGCCTGGGTCATCAGCTTACAGCCCTTGCCAACGGTGCCAATACCGAAAAGCTAAAATACGGACACAGGGGCTGCAATCATCCCGTCAAGGACCTGGCTAAGGATATGACTTACATCACCTCTCAGAATCACGGCTACACCATAGTAAAGGAATCGCTTGACCCTGAAATAATGGAAATAAGCCACATTAATATGAATGACGGAACAATCGAAGGCTTGAGATACAAAAATGCCCCTCTGTTTACGGTGCAGTTCCATCCTGAGGCGTCCCCAGGGCCGGGAGATACTGCATACCTCTTTGATGAATTCATAAAAATGCTGGCACAATAGTTTCAAATTTTTTCATTACTTATATGAAGCCGTATAGCGGCAGATGGGAGAATAGAATGCCAAGACGCAACGATATTCACAAGGTATTGGTTATCGGATCAGGACCTATCATAATAGGACAGGCCGCGGAATTTGACTATGCGGGTACGCAGGCCTGTCAGGCCCTCAAGGAAGAAGGTATAGAAGTCGTACTTGTGAACAGCAATCCTGCAACAATCATGACGGATACAAATATAGCCGACAAGGTATACATTGAACCTCTCAAGGCTGAAGTAGTTAAAAATATAATAAGAGCTGAGAAGCCTGACAGCATCCTTCCCACACTGGGAGGTCAGACCGGCCTTAATCTTGCAATGGAACTGGCGGAATCGGGCTTTTTGGAGGAGCAGGGAGTAAAGCTTCTGGGAACAGCCACCGAAGCCATAAAAATGGCGGAGGACAGGCAGGACTTCAAGGATACCATGGAGCGCATAGGAGAGCCCTGTATTGCCAGCAAGGTTGTCACTACAATTGAGGATGCCTTGGATTTTGCAAAGGAAATAGATTACCCGGTTATAGTAAGGCCTGCCTACACTCTGGGAGGAACCGGGGGAGGAATAGTATACAATGAAGAGGAGCTGAGGGAGATTGGAGGGCATGGCCTGAGACTCAGCCGTGTTCATCAGGTGCTCATTGAAAAATGTATCTCTGGCTGGAAGGAAATCGAGTATGAGGTGATGCGTGACAGCAAAGGCAATGTTATTACCGTATGTAACATGGAAAATATTGACCCGGTGGGAGTACATACGGGTGACAGCATAGTGGTGGCTCCTTCACAGACTCTTGCAGACAAGGAATATCAGATGCTCCGTACCTCGGCACTGAAGATAATATCCGCCCTGGGAATACAGGGGGGCTGTAATGTACAGTATGCTTTGCATCCCACAAGCTTTGAGTATGCTGTTATCGAGGTGAATCCCAGAGTAAGCCGTTCCTCAGCCCTGGCTTCAAAGGCTACCGGCTATCCTATTGCAAAGGTGGCTTCAAAAATTGCCATAGGCTATGGCTTGGACGAGATAAAAAATGCAGTAACCGGCAAAACCTATGCCTGCTTTGAACCTACATTGGACTATGTAGTAGTGAAGATACCAAAGTGGCCCTTTGACAAATTTGTCAAGGCAAAGAGGACCTTGGGCACCCAGATGAAGGCAACAGGGGAGGTAATGTCCATCAGCAGCTCCTTTGAGGCGGCACTTATGAAGGCCATCCGTTCTCTGGAGCTGGGAATCTTCACACTGGAACAGGACATATACAAAAAACTTGAAGGAAACGAGCTTGTAAAGAAGCTTTCAGACATAAATGACGAAAGAATCTTTGTAATAGCAGAGGCTATACGCCGCTCTGTAACACTTGAGGAAATACATGAAATAACCAGGATAGATTACTTCTTCCTATGTAAGATAAAGGAATTGGTCTTGATGGAGGAAAAGCTGAAGGCTTTGACTCCTGACCAGCTGACCAGGGAAATCCTCAAAAAAGCTAAAAAGATGGGTTTTACAGACAGAATAATAGCAAAACTCACAGGAGCAGACAGAGAACAGATAACCGCCCTCAGAAAGCAGCAGGGAATAAAGGCCGCCTATAAGATGGTTGACACCTGCGCTGCAGAATTTGAAGCTGCAACCCCTTATTACTACTCCACCTATGATGATTTTTCAGAGGTCAAGCAGTCTGAAAGGGAAAAGGTTCTGGTTCTGGGCTCCGGGCCTATAAGAATCGGTCAGGGTATAGAATTTGACTATTGTTCGGTACACTCGGTATGGGCGCTTAAGGAAATGGGCTATGAAACAATTATTGCAAACAACAACCCTGAAACTGTCAGCACTGACTTTGACACAGCCGATAAGCTCTATTTCGAGCCCCTTACTCCTGAGGATGTAGAAAACATTGTGGAGGCTGAAAATCCCAAGGGAGCTATTGTACAGTTTGGCGGACAGACTGCCATCAAGCTGACAAAGGCTCTGGATGAGCTGGGTGTAAAAATATTCGGAACAGAGCCTGAAAGCGTGGATGCTGCCGAAGATCGTGAAAAGTTTGATGAAATACTTGAAAAGACAGGTATTCCAAGGCCCCGGGGAAAGACTATATTTACTCTCGAAGAAGCCCTTGAGGCGGCAAATGAGCTTGGCTATCCGGTACTGGTAAGACCCTCCTATGTACTTGGGGGACAGGGCATGGAGATAGCCTATAATGACAAGGATGTGGCGGAGTTTATGGAAATCATAAACAGAACCGTACAGGAGCACCCTATTCTTGTAGATAAATATATGATGGGCAAGGAAATAGAGGTTGACGCCATATGCGACGGGGAAAGCATTTTGATCCCTGGTATAATGGAGCATCTTGAAAGAGCCGGAGTTCACTCGGGGGACAGCATCTCGGTATATCCTACCCAGACTGTGGGCGACAAGATAAAAAAGGTAATTGTGGATTACACCGAAAGACTGGCAAAGGCCCTGAAGATTGTGGGTCTTGTAAATATACAGTACGTGGTTTATAACAATGAAGTATACGTCATAGAAGTAAACCCCAGATCCAGCCGTACGGTTCCTTATATCAGCAAGGTCACGGGCATACCCATGGTCAATCTGGCTACCAAGTGCATGATGGGTATGAAGCTCAGCGACTTCAAGTTTGGTACAGGCTTATACAAGGAGCCTGAATATGTATCCGTAAAGGTGCCGGTATTCTCCTTTGAGAAGCTCCATGACGTGGATATAAGCCTTGGGCCCGAAATGAAATCCACCGGAGAAGTGCTGGGTATAGCGGACAATTTCCCGGAGGCCTTGTACAAGGGCATTATTGCCTCTGGTATCAGACTTCCTCAGAAGGGGGATGGAATTCTTATGACCGTGAGAGATACGGACAAGCCTGAACTGGTGCATATAGCCGAGGAGTTTGAAAAGCTGGGCTTTACCCTCTATGCCACAGGGAAAACCGCTCATATGCTGAACCATAACGGTATAGCAACAAACGCCGTAAAGAAGCTGGACGAGGGTTCGCCAAACATCCTTGATCTTATACAGTCAGGGAAGCTGGGGATGATTATAAATACCCCCACCAAGGGAAGAAAGCCTGACAGGGACGGTTTCAAAATCAGACGAAAGGCTGTTGAGATGTCAATCCCCTGTCTGACCTCACTGGATACGGCACTGGCGGTAATCAAGTGTTTGAAGCTGGGCAAGACCGAAGGGGAGTTGGAGGTTTTGAACCTGGACATATTCAAGTAGTCATAAAATCAACTATGGTTGAAGCCGTCGCTTCCAGGCGGATATATGCTTTTAGGCATTTTATTTAAAGGCTTCAACGGTTTGGTTTTAAAGAGTGTACGCGCTATGCGCGTAAATAGGAGATAAAATGAAAAAAGTTCTCAAGGAGCAGATTACTCAATTGCAGCAGTTGAGCGACGATGTATACAAGATGACCATCAGCTCGGAATATGTTGCTGCAAATGCAGTACCAGGTCAATTTGTAAATATAAGGTGCGGGGATATTGATGTCCTGCTCAGAAGGCCCATCAGCATTTGTGATGTAGACCTGAAAAACAATACCTTTGATATTGTTTTTCAGGTAAAGGGCAGCGGAACCGGCAGACTTAGCTGCATGTGCTCAGGTGAAGCTGATATTATGGCCCCGCTGGGAAGAGGCTTCACTCTGGACCCCAGCCACAAAAACATATTTGTGGTTGGAGGGGGGATTGGTACCTTCCCACTGCTGTACCTGCTAAAAAGCAGCGGCGCCCCGGAGAAAACAGCTCTTCTGGGTTTTAGGTCAAAAGCGGCTGTAGTGCTGGAAGACAGGTTCAGGGCCGCAGCACCGCATGTGGAAATAGCCACTGATGACGGCACATACGGCAGGCAGGCTTTTGTCACCGAGCTGCTGGAACAGCGGCTGCTTGAGCAAAAGCCTGAAATAATCTATACCTGCGGCCCTGCAAGCATGATGCGAAGGGTGGCGGACATAGCAGAAAAGCACGGCATACCCTGCCAGGTTTCCATGGAGCAGAGAATGGGCTGCGGCATAGGCGCATGTCTGGTATGTGCGTGCAAGACCAAAAAAGGAGAGGATGGGCAGGGCTACAGCCATGTGTGCAAGGACGGGCCTGTGTTCTGGAGTACTGAGGTTTGCTGGGACTAATGTGAAGACGGCATTTAGTGCAAGCAGTGCGGCACTCCGCCAAGAAAAAACGCAAGTGTTTTTTTGGATAGAGCTTGTGGCGGGGCATTGACAGCTTGAAGGAATCCTCAAACGGATTTTTATATCATACCTGCGTTTGACATTGCAGAATTGGAGTGCAGCGTGAAAGATACATGTTTTATGTCAAAGCGGCTTTCACGCAGAAAAAGCAACTATGTGTCATTCATTACTATTTGTGCAGCTTGCGACTGCGGCGGAATGGAGTGCAGCGTCAAAGATACATGTGGTTAGTCAAAATGGCTTTCACTCAGCAAAAGCCACTACGTGTCTTTCATTACTATTTGTGTACGCGCTATGCGCGTAGATGGGAGATAATATGTCAAATAATATTGATTTGAGTGTAAATATTGCAGGAATCAATTTTAATAATCCTGTCGTCATGGCGTCAGGCACCTACGGTTTTGGCCGTGAATATGGAGAATACGTAGATCTTAACGCCCTTGGAGGCATATCGGTCAAGGGACTCACCCTAAAGGAAAGGGCGGGAAATCCTCCACCCAGAATAGCTGAAACTCCTGCGGGCATCCTCAACAGTGTGGGTTTACAAAATCCTGGAGTTGAAGCCTTCAAGGAGCACGACCTCCCTTTTCTGAAAAAATATAATACCAGGATTATAGTAAATATCTCCGGCAACACCATAGAAGAATACTGCAAAATGGCAGAAATACTGGGGGATTCTGAGGTTGCTGCTCTGGAGCTGAATGTATCCTGCCCAAATGTAAAAGCGGGAGGTATGGCCTTTGGCACAGATCCAGGGCTTATTGAAGAAATAACCCGGGCGGTAAAAAAATACTGCAGACAGCCCTTGATTGTGAAGCTGTCCCCCAATGTGGGGGATATAAAGGTCATGGCCAAAGCTGCGGAAGCCGCAGGAGCGGATTGTATTTCCCTTATAAATACGCTGCTGGGCATGGCTGTTGATATTCATAGAAGAAGACCAATACTTGCAAACAATTTCGGCGGTCTATCAGGGCCTGCTGTGAAGCCTGTTGCCGTGAGAATGGTTTATGAAGCCGCACATGCGGTAAAAATACCTGTTATTGGCATGGGTGGAATAAATACCTGTGATGACGCCATAGAATTTTTATTGGCAGGGGCTTCAGCTGTAATGGTAGGAACAGCGAATTTTGTGAATCCCTTAGTGCCCGTTGAAATTATAAAGGGACTGAAGGCTTATATGGAAAATTACGGCTTGACCAGCCTGAAAGAACTGATTGGGGCTTTGGAGCTGAATTGATTTTGAAGCTTGTGGGGGAGTGAATTGTATTCTCTTACAACAGGTTATTTATATTAACATTTTAAACAGGAATAATCAGGCTTTGTCTGTTATAGTATTAATAAATAATCAAAAGTTTGGTATAATTAAGACCGAAGGAATTATTTATTATATTGGAGGATTCAATGGTAACCAGACTTATATTAGTCAGACATGCTGAGGCGGAGGGCAATATCAACAGGCGTTTCCACGGCTGGTTCGACAGCAGGATAACTGAAAAGGGACACAGGCAGGCCCAAAAGGTAGCTGAAAGGATGGATTCCGTACCTGTTGACATAATTTATTCCAGCAGCTTGACGCGAACCTTGCAGACTGCTCAGTACATTTCAGACCGAAAGCAGCTTCCAATAATCAGGACAGATAAGCTCAGAGAAATAAACGGCGGGGATTGGGAAGACATGCCCTTTGACCAGCTGCCGGTTCTGTATCCGGATGAAAACCGGATTTGGGAACAAGAGCCACATTTGCACAAAATGCCCAACGGAGAAAGTGTTGCTGAGTTTTATGAAAGGCTTCTGGGAGAGGTCAGACATATTATAAGCAGCAATCTGGGGAAAAACATATGTATTGTTACACACGGTGCTGCAATACGAACCCTCCTTTGCAGATTTTACGGACATAAGCTGGAAAATCTGAAAAACATATTCTGGCACGATAATACATCTGTTACTGTGGTTGATTATGATGATAAAAAGGATGAATTTGAAGTTCTGATGGAGGGGGACACCGAGCACCTGGACTTTGAATTGAGCACTATTGCAAATCAGGAATGGTGGCAGAACTTTATGGAAGAAAAGCGTAAGCAAAATAAGCTGAAATAGCATTTTATATACGGAGGCAAGGCTGATAGAAAATTTGAAACATATAAAAATGTGGCACCGATTCCATGCCGTAACTTTCATGGGGTTTTGTGCAAGATGGGGGGCACTGAAATAAATATGGAAAAGAACAAACTTGTTACCTGGCTTTTTAAAACAGATGCTGTAAGAGTATGTCCTGAAAATAAACCCTTCTGGTATACCTCGTCCAAAATAGGACCTTACTACATCAATACACACTTTCTGTACGGCAGTGAAGAAAAGGCAAACGGCTTGCTGAAGGTTATAGATGTCTGCAAGGAAAATAGGCTGGAATGCTCGGAGGTAGTTTTGGAGCTCACCCGCAAAAATTTTGAAACCGACGAAATATACAGAGGGCTGATTTTGTCCATGTGTGAGTATATTAGAAGTAATTTTGACATGAAAAAAATCAGCTACCTATCTGGCGGTGAAAGAAGAGACTGGTTCTTTTCCCTGATAATAGCAGATATTTTGAAATTACCGCATATAACCATATTCAAGGACTTAACTGCTGTTTTGTTCCAGAACGGAGTTTCCTCAGAGGTTCAGGATATTAAGAATGCCGATGTGCTTCACATAGCGGACATCATAACAGAAGCCTCCAGCTACACCAGAGCATGGATACCTGCCATACAGGCCCTCAATGGAAACCTGAAATACAGCCTGGTAGTCATAGACAGACTTCAGGGAGGAGCCGAAAAGCTAAATGGAGCGGGTGTTGAGTCCCATGCCCTGATGAATGTAGACAAGGAATTATTCGACGGAGCGCTGGAAGCGGCTCATATTACATATGAACAGCACAAAATGCTGAGGAATTACCTTGAGAAGCCCACAGAGACCATGAGGACGTTCCTTTTGGAGCATCCTGAGTTTCTTGAAAATTCTCTGAAGTCCGACTCCAGGACCGCTGAGAGGGCTAAAATATGTATTGAGCAAAATATATACGGATTAGCCTGAAAAGTCTACCGTAATTTTACTCCAGTGCGGTCAAATAAATACCCATGGCTGGTAATGAGGTTTGTATGAAAAAAAATATAATTATAGCGTCAATAGTACTAACATTGGGATTTATAGCGTTACTCTGCTATAATAAAATTGTTTATCTGGACGCTTTTTTCTTTTTAAAGGGCAAGGTTACAGTTGAAAAGCTGGTGTGTGAAGGCGATATGGACAGCGACGGAATCAATGATATGGACGATATTGTTCAGGGGGCCAGAATGGAAGTGCTGAATCAGACAAAATACCAGAGCACATATTATGAGGGTGGGTATCCGCCTGAATGGGAGGGGGTTTGCACCGATGTAATTTGGAGGGCTTTGAAAAATGCCGGCTACAATCTCAAGCTGAACATGGACAAAGATATTCTCGAGCATACAAAGGATTACAGCAACGGTGTACAGATACCCGATCCGAATATTGATTTCCGGCGTGTTAAGAACCAGATAGTTTTTTTTGAAAAGTACGCCACCAGTCTGACCAGGGAAGTCAGGCCTTATGATAAGAAAAACTTGTATCAGTGGCAGCCCGGTGATATAGTGGTGTTGAACAAGACCGAGCACGTGGCCGTAGTATCGGACATAAGGCGTAAGGACGGAGTGCCTTATATAATACACAATTCCAGTACGGTAGCTGTTGAGGAGGATAACGTACTGCTCAAGTGGAGCAGGAGCGGCAGGATAATAGGGCACTTCAGATTTCCAAAGCAGGAGGGGTAAGGAATGCAGCTTCAAAAGACAAATGTTATGAGAATACTGGACAGCGCTCATATACACTATGAAACCTATACCTATGAAAGCCAGGGAGGCGCTGTTGACGGTGTTACCGTAGCCGCTAAAATAGGACAGCCTGCGGAAAAGGTTTATAAGACCCTTGTAACCAGGGGAGCAAGTAAGAACTTTTTTATTTTTGTAATACCTGTAAGCAAGGAGCTGAATCTCAAAGCAGCTGCAAAGTCGGTGGGAGAGAAGTCGGTGGAAATGATAAGAATGGATGAGATAAACAAGGTGACAGGTTATATCAGGGGTGGCTGCTCCCCCATAGGAATGAAAAAGGATTACAGAACCGTTATAGACAATTCCTGTGAGGACCTTGACTCCATTATTTTCAGCGCAGGCAAAATCGGTTTGCAGGTGGAGCTGAAGCCGGGGGAGCTCATTGGATTTATCAAGGCGGCAGTTGCACCTGTAATAGATTGACTTTTAACAGGCCTGATTTTAAACAGGTTTGATTTTTAACAGGTTTACTTTAACAAACGGTACTTTTAATAGCTTCACTTTTCTGTTTTTAAAATATGTATTTCAAGGAGACGGGTATGGATCAAAATACGGCTATAGCCATAGTGGTAGGAGTTATCGGCATTTTTTCATTTACATATGTTTCAATGCAGGAGATATTAAAGTTTAAGCTGAAAAAAGAGCAGATCAGGGCGGATGCCATGGTTAAGGCAGAAGAAATAAAGGCCAAAAATCAGCTTGAGCTTGAGGCTCTGTTCCAAAAGGACAGTATCCGGGCAGAAAATAGTGGCAGTCTGAAAAGGCACACAGGTGAAAGTACCTCAGCCGATGACCGGGAGATTGACTCCCGGAAGGACAAGCTTGACCAACGTGCTTAAAAAAATCAGTCATATTATATATTTTATTTGGCCGTTCTCAAAGATTTGGCTTATTTCCCGCTGGAAAAATTCCTTGACCTGGCTCAGGGTTTCACCGGGATATAAATACTTTCCGTAGCCGAATTGTCCGTATTTGAACTGTCTTTTTTCGTTGTCCATGTCAAGATTTGTTTGCGGAAAAATTTCAGTGATTTTGTTTCGGGCCTTTGTTGTATACCTGTGAGATATGACCTCAAAGGTTATGGGCCGGGCGGCGGCAGGAAATAGCCGGTGCAGCTCCAAAAGCAGCTCTTTATATTCCTCCTGCCAGTTCTCATAAATAAATACAGGAGCAATTATAAAGCCAATTGGATATCCGGCAGAATATAACCTTGCACTGGCTTCAAGCCGCTTTTTTGCCGAGGCGGTTTTGTGCTCGTAGGCCTTTATGATGGTCTGGGTATTGAGACTGAACCTTATTTCAGTGTGGTTATTGTGCTCCACTCCAAGGAGGCTGTCAATATCCGTAAATTTGGTGACAAACCTGAAACGGGCGTTTTCCTCAGCTGCAAAGTGGGAGATTGCAGCTTTCAGGGCTCCCGTATAGGGCTCCACCGGTACCGGGTCGGAGGTGGCCGCACCTTCAAAGATGGTGGTGTCGGGAAGTCTTTGTAAAATGTATTTGTCCGCCTGTCTGAATATTTCCTCAAGATTGACAAAAAGCCTTATAAAGGGCTTATCACCCAACTGGGTATTGAGATAGCAGTATTCACACTGGCCGGTGCAGCCGCTGACCAGCGGAAGCTGAAAATGAGCCGAGGGCTTGCAGCTTTGAAAGCTCAGGCTTTTTTTTACGCCCACTACCAAGGTGGCCTTTCCGCTTTGATACAGTTGGGCGGGAGTATCTCCCGGAATATTGCTTTTTATTTTATTGATAGAGCTTTCCAGCACAGGCAGCTTTTCAGCCTTGAATTTCTCATAAAGCTGCCTTCCAAGGGGATAATCAAGGGAACCTGTCTCAAAAATCACTCTTTGCGGAACAAACATATATAGCCCTCCGAATTTGTAGTTCTACTTAGCTTGTACACAAAAGAGTGCTTTGATTATATGAAATTATTTCCAGCCGTCGGTGTATTCATCTGTCAGTTCATCAACTCCGTGAGCCTTATATGCTTTTGGCCTGGTTACCTTTTCTGAAAACAGGTAGGCGCAAATAAGGGAGGTGATGGGGATGGTTACCAGAATACCGAAGGAGCCCACCAGGGACTGGAGTATTTCCACCACTATCATTTCCTTATTCATGAGCTCCAAAATAGAGCTGTTATAGGATACCAGCAGCAGAACCACAGATAGTGAGCTTCCTATGTAGGCCAGTATAAGAGTGTTTGCCATAGTTCCCATAATGTCACGGCCAATGGCCATGCCTGATTTGATTATAAGTGAAAATGGCGTGTATTCCAGCTTTTCCTTGAATTCTGCAAGGGCGGCGGCAATTGACATGGACACGTCCATAATGGCTCCGATTGCTCCAATGAGTATGGCTGCAAAAATAATGGCACGAAGGTCAATGGGATGAGTGGGATTTACACGTATGACATATAGCGATTCTTCGCTTACCAGTCCGGTGAGCTTCAGCAGCCTGTCCATCATAAGAGTAAGGAAGCCTGATACCAGAATGCCTACAAGGCAGCCTATTCCTGCCGACAGGCTTTTTTTGTTTGCTCCGTATATTATCAAAAAAGACATGGTAATTATGAAAACGCAGGTTATTATGGACCAGAAATAAATGTTGAAGCCTTGCAGCACCGCAGGAATGAATACAGCAAATATTGCAACGCAGGTAAAGGCCAGTGAAACTATGGTGTTAAAGCCCTTAAAACGGCCGAAAATGACCAGGAAAATCAGGAATACCGCTCCCAGCACCATAAGAATATCTGTTCTCAGATATTCTCCCAGAACCCAGTCGTATTGCGAATCTGCATTATCCAGATTATACAGTATCACCTTGTCACCGGGCTCAACCTCCTTGAGAGAAGCCCCCGTAAAGGGGTCGATGGTCTGCAGTGCCTTGATTTCACTGCCCTTAAGAGTACCTGACAGTACCTTTGCCAAAAAAGTTATATCCTTGCCAGTTTCCGGATTGTCACCTCCCAGATCATATTCAACCTTTTTTGAGCTTAATATTTCAACAACCCGGGCTTTTTCAGCCTTGACACCCTCTGCTCCGCTGAGTATATCGAGATTTTTGGTTGTAATACGATTTCCAACAATAAGCAAAATCACAGACAGTACAATTGTAAAAACATACACAAGAATATCTCTATTTATTCTTAATTTAAAATTTTTAGACATAACCCCTCCGGCTCCACCTTTTAATCCATAAGTCAGTTACTATGGGCTGAAAGCCCATAGTAACTGACTTTGGTAATTGACTTTATAATAGCACATGAATATAAGCTGTACAAGTCAATTACCGGAGCTAAATCTGATAGTCCGAATAGTCGGAATTCCTGAATTGGGAAGGACTTTTGCCATTTATCCTTTTAAACTGCTTCATAAAATAGTTCAGATCCCTGTAGCCTATCTGAAAACCTATCTCATAGGTTTTCAAGGAGGTATTCTTAAAAAGGAACTCTGCTCTTGCCATTTTCACCATAGTAACATAATCGTTGAAATGAATGCCGGTCTTTGCCGGGAAGGAATTGCTCAAATATGTATTGTTAATGAAATATTTATCGGAAATCACCTTAAGCTTCAAATCCTGCTGGGGATTATTCAATATGTAGTCACAAATATTGCGGATATTTTCATCCTGAGTTTCCAGGTGAAACTTTAAAATGAATTTTATAAGGAAATTCAGCTTTCTCAGGTAGAATTCCTTAAAGGCATCAGTATTTCCTTCATGCAGATAGTCAATTTCCTCAAAGTAGCTTATTGCCGTATAATTGCCAAGCCATTTATACTCTTCATAAATTGCCGAAATTATATTGTGATACAGCTTTTTTATTATTATATCAGCTTTTATTATATTATCCCGCAAAGCCTGATACAGGTTTTCAACTGTGGCTGCAAAGAGCTGAACTGCAGAAAAGTCCTTATTTTTTATAAGGCTGATTATGCTTTTTTCCTCGGCCGCCGGGTAAGCCCATTCCGGCCCGCTGGTAGAATCAAAGCTCTTGGAGCTGTGCTCCTGGTTTTTGTATAAAAACCTTTTAGCCCTGCCCAGAAGCTCAAGTATGCTTTTTTCATCGGCGGGCTTGACAAGGTAATCAAAGGCACCCAGTACGATACCTTGCCGGGCATAATTAAATTCGCTGTATTCACTGATTAAGACAACGCAGGGGGACAAGCTGTCCCGCTTTATCTCTCTTAAAAGCTGAAGCCCGTCCATAATGGGCATTCTGATATCTGTCAGCACAAGGTCGTAGGGTTTCTTTTTAAGCAGGTCTATAGCCTGGCTGCCGTTATTGGCTTTTCCGGCAATTTCAAACCCTGAGACTTCTCCCCAGACTTTTAACCGTTCCATTTCAATCAGGAAAATATCCCTGTCATCCACAAGCAAAGCTTTGTGCATTAACATCACCTCATTTCCAAATAGCCTTAATATTAAACGCTTATACCAGAATATTCCCTGGGCTGAGGGTAAAGTACACACATGCGCCTTTTCCAACCTCACCTGTTATCCAGACCCGGCCTCCAAATTTTTCAATGATTTTTTTAACAATTGCAAGCCCCACACCGCTGCCTTCAAAATCGTTGGGGGAGTGCATGCGTTGAAACATGCCAAACAGGTTTTCGGAAAACTTCATATCAAAGCCTACGCCGTTATCCCTTATGTAAAAATAGCCTTCATGGTTTTCATAGCCGTAACCCACACTGATAATTCCGGTATCCACATTTCTTGTGAACTTCAGCGAATTTGACAGGATATTTGCAAATACCTGCTTCATCAGAATCTTGTCGGCCAGAATAAAGGGGATATTCTCTTCAAGCTGCAACTGGATTCTTTGCTTTTGGGAATAGCCGATTATCAGTTCGTTAAAAACGGTGCTTGCAAGTTCTCTTACATCCAGTGCTTCCAGAACAGGATCAAAGTCGGTAAATTTGGTATAGTCCAAAAGCTTGTTTATCAGAACCAGGGTATCGCTGCATATGTCCCGTATGTTTTGAATAAGCTCAATGCCCTCACTGGAAACTGAATTTTTATGGTCTTCAATAAAAATTCTGGCATAGCCGTCTATAGCCCGCACAGGTGCTTTTATTTCATGGGATATGGTGTAATTAAAGGCCAGTAGTTCATGGTTGGATACCTCCAGTCTTTTGGTGACCTCCTGAACCTCTGTTTTAAGCGGGTTTTTATAATAGGAATTCTCTTTATTAATAATAGTAATCACTCCCGAGAATACTCAAATACATACTATGAATATATGTATAATATATAATTTAAAGAATAATTTGTCAATTGAAAAACCTACTAAAAATATGAGTTTAATAAGCAATCTAGTAGTAGCTAACAGCTAAAATTTGTATATCCAGCCAGGAATACCCAAAAAAATACAGTTAAAATCCAAATTTACTCTTATTGCCAGTGCATAAGAGAAATTTTATAATTTATTAATGGAAATACCTGTAATTGGCTGGCTGTTAAAAAAGCAATATGACCCGTGAGGTTAGTGTAAAGATACATGTGGTAGGTCAAAATTGATTTCACCCAGCGAAAGCCACTGCGTGTTTTTCATTACTATTTGTGTACGCGCTATGCGCGTGGATGGGGGATAATATGCAAAAAATAAAGGTTTTGATAATAGAAGAATTCAAATACATTGCAGATTTAAATGTTCTGGAGCTGAAAAGAGGCGGCTTTTTAGTAGACAGCCAATATGTGTCCAGTGAAGATGCCATGAGACAGGCACTTATCAAAAAGCAGTATGACATTATTCTCTCGGATGATTCAACTCCTCATTTTAGTGCAATCCAAGCACTGCTTACCAGAAATGAGCTTTCACCCAAAACACCTTTTATCATAGTGTCTGAGGATGTATCCCCTGAAAGCATAAAATATGCCATGAAAAACAGCTGCTGTGCGTACCTTTTGAAGGAGAACCTGCATCAGCTTGCCATACTGGTGAAAAATATAATTAAAAGAAAGCCGTAAATATATATCCAAATTTAGTCTACCATTTTTCAAAATATACTCCATTGAAATGGAAGGCACAAGTTAATAAAATAAACATATGGGAAAAGTATACAATAAAACGGCACAGCCCTAGAGAGCTTGGAGCCGTGAATAACATAAAAGGAGATCAAATATATGGCCAGATTATTTACATCAGAATCAGTAACAGAGGGACATCCGGATAAAATATGCGATCAGATATCAGATGCCATACTGGATGCGTTGATTGAGCAAGACCCATATTCAAGAGTGGCGGCTGAAACAACTGTTGCCACAGGGCTTGCTCTTGTAGTGGGAGAAATATCAACAAAGGCTTATGTTGATATACCAAAAATAATAAGAAATACAATCAGAGAGATTGGCTACACGAAGAATGCCGATGGCTTTGACGCAGATTCAATAGCTGTTCTCACATCTATTGATGAACAGTCCGCAGACATTGCCCTGGGCGTGGATAAAGCTTTTGAATCCAAAGCAGGCGATTCCGGAGAGGATTTTGGAACGGGAGCAGGAGATCAGGGCATGATGTTCGGGTATGCCACAAATGAGACGGAGGATTACCTTCCGGTAACAATTTCCTTTGCTCATCGTCTTTCCAGAAGGTTGACCGAGGTTAGAAAGAACGGTACTCTCAAATATCTGAAGCCTGACGGCAAATCACAGGTTACAGTGGAATTTGACCAGGAGGGAAAGGCACAAAGGATTGATACTGTGGTCATATCCTCCCAGCATGCAGAAGAGGTGACCTTGGAGCAGATAAGGGAGGACATTGTCAAATATGTAATAAAGGAGGTTCTGCCGGCAGAGTTGCTGGATGATAAAACCAGATATTTTGTAAACCCCACTGGAAGATTTGTTATTGGCGGACCTCAAGGTGACGCAGGGCTGACAGGCAGAAAGATAATCGTAGATACCTATGGCGGGGTGGGGAGACATGGAGGAGGAGCCTTCTCGGGTAAAGACCCTACAAAGGTGGACAGATCGGCGGCCTATGCTGCAAGATGGGTTGCCAAAAATCTGGTAGCCGCCGGGGTGTCGGACAAATTGGAAATAGAGGTGGCATATGCGATCGGTGTGGCTAGACCGGTTTCGGTTGCAGTTGAAACCTTTGGCACTGGAAAAATACCGGACGAAAAAATTGTAGAAATCATACAAAAGGAATTTGATTTAAGACCGGCAGCCATAATTGACGCACTTGAGCTGAGAAGGCCGATATACAGACAGACGGCCGCCTATGGACATTTTGGAAGGACAGATATAGATTTGCCCTGGGAAAGACTTGACCGGGTGGAGGCAATAAAAAAATATCTGTAGTGGAGTAGACAACAAATCCGCAATAGCATTAAAATAATGAATATCTGATTAGAGGAACTAAAGGATAATCTCAGTGGAATACTGCGATTGTCCTTTTTTTAGTGTATAGAAATTTATATATATTGGATATAGTTGTAAGCGTTGATACTACTAAAGTATAAGCGATACACTGGAAATTTCCAACTGATAAATTCCTATACTCGGGGTTTGAAAAGAGGTAGGTAATGATACGGCAGAAACTGTATGAGTGTGCAGGAGAGCACAGATGGGAGGCAGGGAAATAAATATGTATAAAGGATATAAAGCATTTGCAGCAGCATTATTAATGACAGGTCTTATGCTTGGAAGCATGGCAGGCTGCGGCGGGGGCAGCAGTCCTGAGCCGGCGGCGGAAACCGGGTCCTCAGAGCGGGCGGAAATTTCAGCGGCAGCACAAAAAGAAACGGCTTCAGGAAATGCCGCAGCTTTCAAAATAAATATAGCGGTGGATTCGGGGACCTTTGCCTATCCTTTTTGGGTCGCAAAAAATAAAGGTATACTTGAAAAATACAATATAGAAGCAGACTTTCAGACCTATGCGTATGGAATTGATACCATCAATGCTGTACAGCTTGACCAGGCGGATATAGGCGAAGCCATGGATTTTGCCGCTGTAAGCAGGCTGGGCGGAGCAAGTGAACTGCAGTTTATTTCTTTTATTGCAGGAAACAAGCTGGGTGCTTCAAAACTGTATGTACTTAAGGACAGTATAAAGAAAATTCAGGATCTTTCCGGAAAATCAGTGGTGGTTCAAAAGGGAACAGTAAATGAATATGTATGGGCACAAACCTATGATAAATACGGAATTGATCCTGAGTCCGTAAATCCTCTGTATATCAGCAGTACTGCCGAGGGGCTTGCACTTGTAAAGTCTGGAGATGCCGATGCCATATGGGCAGGCGGTGATATAAGCGGGCAGGTTGAAGAATTGGGAGGAAAGAGCCTGGGAGATTACAGCCTGATAGGCTTTGCACCTCAGGGCTTTCTGATGCTGAAAAAAACCTACCTGGATAAAAATTCTGAAGGCATAGAGCGGCTGCTTCAGGCCTTAAAGGAGGCAGTTACGGTTATAAATGCCAATCCCCGGGAGGCAGCCAACATTGTTAAGGATAACTTTAAAATACCTGTGGAGAATATTGCAAAGGTGTTAAATGACACGATTTTTGACATCAGACTCAGCCAACAGGATGTGGAGCAACTGGACAGTGTGACAAAATGGTCCATTCAGAACAAATTAATCAAGTATGACTTTAATGTCAGGGACTACATATATTTAAAGCCCTTGGAAAAGACCTTTCCGGAGGCAGTTACATATAAAAAATAACTGTAAGTTAACCGAAGTGCTGGTTAAGGAGGTATATAATACATTTCTTTAAAGTTGTCCTCGCGTGGACAGTATCAAGAACTTTATTCATGTTCATCACATGTTTAACTGGCACAATGAGTTAATTTAAGCAGTCATATTTATTTCCACCAGCAAAGGGGGTATGGGCTTATGATTATGGCAGGAAACGCCTGCATTAAAATTGACAAGCTTTCAAAGGACTATACGCGCGGGTTGCAGCCAGGGGGCCCCGGGCGGAATGTAATAAAGGGCATAAGCCTGGAGATAGGCAGGGGAGAATTCCATATAATCCTGGGCCCCAGCGGCTGCGGAAAATCCACGCTGCTAAACATTATAGCGGGGTTTATTTCCAAATCGGAGGGCAGCGTGACCTTGAACGGCACTGAAATCAAAAAACCGGGACGGGACAGGGGAGTGGTATTCCAGAATGAGGATTCTGCAATCTTCCCATGGCTGACGGTAAGAGGAAATGTTGAATACGGCTTGAGAATGAAGGGTATGGCTTCAGGAAAACGCAGACAGCTATCTTCACAATATATCAGGCTGGTTGGGCTGGAAAGCCATGAAAATAAATATCCGGGAGAACTTTCAGGCGGAATGAAGCAAAGGGTTCAGATGGCAAGAAGCCTTTCAAATGCTTCGGAGATTTTAATCATGGACGAACCCTTTGGAGCTCTGGATGCTCATACCAGAAGGATTATGCAGACTGAGCTTGTGAGGATATGGCAGGAAACCGGAAAAACCATTATTTTTGTAACCCATGATATAGCCGAAGCTATAATTCTAGGTCAAAGAATCAGTATTATGTCAAAGTCACCGGAGGCCACCATATATAAAATATATGAAAATACCCTGCCCTATCCTAGAAATGCAGCTTCACCGGGATTCTCGGCATTGTTCGGGCAAATACAGGGGCACTTTGATTTTGGAGAATATATTTAAGATAAGCATAAAAAAGCAGGTAAGAGGAAAGGAGCGTCAAACGTGGAAAGAGCAATTGAAATAGCTGTTAACCATACGGAAAAAAAGCAGCGGGAAAAGTGTGAAAGCCAGGCTGTATACCTTTTTTTGAGATATTTAAAGGCTGCCGTCTGGTTTGCTGCAGAAAAAGGAATACTCACCTGGATACTGCTTTTCAGTATATGGGGGCTTGCCTCTCTGGCGTATACAGTTGACTTTTTACCCAGTCCCCTGGAAACTGTTGCAGGAGCAAAAGAGATTATTCTGGACGGAACCCTGGCAAAATTTGTTGCTATCAGCTCTCAAAGGGTACTGTGGGGCTGGAGCCTGGGGATTTTATTCGCCGTACCCGCAGGCCTTATAATTGGCCGTTTGGAGCTTTTGAGAAGGATTTTTGAGCCCTTGATAGATTTTCTCAGATTTATCCCTGCCATAGGCTTTTTGACACTGTTTCTAATGTGGTTTGGAGCAGGGGAGCAATCCAAGGTGGTACTTATTTTTTATGCCACCGTATTTGTAATATTAATCAATACAATAGTGGGAGTTCTCAGTATTGACAAAAACAGGCTGCAAGCTGCAAGGTCGCTGGGAGCATCGGAATTTCAAATTATTTATTCTGTTCTGATTCCTTCCGCACTGCCTCATATTTTTACAGGCATAAGGCTGGGACTGGGGGGAGCCTTTACCTCAATCGTTGCGGCAGAGATGCTGGCAGCCAAGGAGGGCATAGGCTTTCTCATATACACCTCAAGGCTTTATTTCAGAACGGACTGGATATTTGTAGGGCTTTTGACCCTTGGACTTATGGGTTATGTCTCCGACAGGCTTATCAGGGCTTTCGGAAAGACCGTATTGGGCAGGTATGGTATTAATGATACCAGAAGATTTGAATGATTTTCAAAATATGAGAAGGAGAAGAAGGAGAGATTGATATGAGTGTGAAAAGTAAGCTGTATGAGGAAGTTAGACTAAAAAACGAAGTTGCAGTGGAAGGAATACAGATAACCGAAGAAGTGGATGCACTGCTGAAAAATCTGGATTTGGGAGGAAAATATCAGGAAGAGGTACACGGTATGTTTGAATACGATAAGGAGCCTCATGCAGGGATTGCGCATCCTGTGGGCTTCAAGTCTCCGGGGGGCTTTCTGTTTCCCTTTAATTCCTACAGGAAATCCAGATTTTCCATAGGCTATGACAAGGGTTCGTACATTCTGACTGATAACGGACATAAGGTTTTTGACATTGATTTTCTGGAAAGGCCGGAATATTACAGTCACACTACCAGTGACGGGGTTCAGATGAAGAATATCGCGGTTTATAATCACGAGGGAGTGGTTTTTGTAACCTACAGCAACGAGTGCCATCTGAAGGAAAAAGGGCTGGACTGCCTGTACTGCAATATTAATGCTACAAAAAGCACATACGCTGATGTGGAGGGCATCAAGTGGAAATATCCAAAGCAGATAGCCGAAACAGTAAGGCTTGCCTACCAGGAGCCTGGAAGGCATCACGTAACCCTGACCGGAGGCTTTGTACCCGAGCATCGGGAAATGGATTATTACTTTGATGTTGCCGAGGCGATCCAGCTAGAAACCGGTTTGGGGGATTTTAACGGAACGGCTGTAATAGGAGCACCGGAGGATCATGGCATTATAGACAGGTACAAGGAGGCAGGCTACCGTACTCTGGCCATAAATATAGAACTCTGGGACAAAAATATTTTTAAAAGCATCTGCCCCGGGAAGGAGCAGTTAAGTGGAGGCTGGGAGAACTGGAGGTCCTCGCTGGAACATGCCGCAAAGGTTTTCGGTCATGGCAGGGTACGCTCAAACATAGTGGCGGGGCTGGAGCCCAAGCGTTCAACTCTGGAGGGGGTAGAATATCTGGCTTCAAAGGGCGTTGTCTGCTTTGCCGGGGCCTGGTGCCCAAATCCCGGCTCCGAGCTGGAAAACCACAGGAGCCCGGAGCCTGAATGGCATTGGGACCTGACCTTGAAAATAGCAGAGATATTCCGCAAAAACGGATTTACATATGATCAGCTGTATGACTGCAGTGCTTCCTCAAATTCATGCATACACGATATTTATAAGATTGAAAGCGGCATACTGCCGGTGCTGAAGCAGGCAATATAGCACCGGGCAGCAAAACAGGCCTGCTGAAATCTCTTTAACAACAGAATAAAAGATTGATACCCAAGGCAATTGCCGGAAAGCATACCGGTTCAGACTTTACTGTTTGGACGGTTATTCCGGCAATTGCTTTTTTGTATAAAAAAGCTTTTAATCATACTGCGCATTTCTTTAAAGTTGTCCTGACGTGGATTGCAAACTTGCCTCTTAATGACTTTATTAACTAGCACAACGGGTTAAATTAAGCTTATACCTTATAAGTTCACAGCAAATGTTACTGGCAATGGGTAAAATGTACTAATTTACAGTAATTGACATAAATAGAAAATAGAGCTAATATATAAATGGTATATAATGCTCTAGAAATCATGTATATTTGCAAAATAATTAAAATTGGAGGATACAAATGACGAAGAAAAGATTTCTGCTTGGACTGGGCTTTGCCATGATCCTTGTAACATTTACATTCAGTGTTTTGGCGTATACTTTGATGCCTACAAGACCTACTGCCAAGAACCTGTCTTTTTACACCAATGGCATGACCCAGACACAAAAGAATGCTGCTATGGATGCTGCTTATACCTGGTCATGTGTTACTAAAGGAATATCTTTCGGCACTATGGGGGATAGGACAGGATACATTAATTTTGGAGATTCTACATCGGACGTGGGCTTTAGAAATTTTGACGAAATAGATTGGTATTATCAAGTTCCAACTACAGCATCGGGATACTGCTGGACTGATCAAAATAATAATTATAATAGTTTTGATATAGTTCTTAATACTAAGTGTTCCTGGGGAAGCGGTAACAGCAGTAATTACCTGGATATGCAGGGGAATTTTACACACGAATTCGGCCATGCTGCAGGCCTGGGTCATAGCGGCACCATGCCCGGAAATGGTTCGCCGGCAAATACACCTGCTGCATCTTATCCAACTATGTGGCCCAATACTACAGATGTCTTAGGAAATAATGTTACATATTACTGGAGAACCTTGGAAAACGATGATATAAGCGGTGTACAGTATGTATATACACTGATTAAATAAAAGGATTAGGTGTTGGCGTGAAAGATACATGTTGTAAGATAAAGTGGATTTCACTCAGCGAAAGCCACTGCGTGTCCTTTATTACTATTTGTGTACGCGCTATGCGCGTAAATGGGAGGTTAAAATGAAAAGAAAAATTATTCCGGCTGCATGTGTAGCCGCTGTACTGCTGCTTTTTACAGTATATACTATAAATAATGTCTACAAATATAAAGACACAGCCACTGCAACAGCAGGTATATCCAGTGAAGCTAATTCTGGTAGCGTACATTTCAGCGAAATAAGATATGACCAAAACACACTTATAAATAATTCTGATGTAATAGTCAGGTGTATATTCACCGGGGAGAAAGAAACAAAAACTGTAACTGCCTTAACTAAAAACGGCAAAGGGGAAGATGATGGAATGGTGGCCCCCGTAACCACCTACAAGATGAAAACCGTGGAAAGCCTGAAAGGTTCTGCTGAGGATAAGTTTGAATTTGGGCTGATAGGTACCGGGGACAGGAATTTTATAAAGGGCGGAGACTATGTGCTGTTTTTAAACTATAACAGCGAACTGGATAAGTATAAGCTTGTGAGCTACAGCCAGGGCTTCAACAGGGTCAAAGAAATCAGACAGGAAGAGATAAATGCAGCAAAAGCTGCTGCAGACGGGACCTTATCTCAGGAGCAGACTATTGAAATTGAGACGGTTGAAACAAACGAGGTAATGAATTACCTGGAGCTTAAGGATAAAATAAAGGAGCTGGAAAAATAGCTTGAAGTGACGTAAATAAAAATATTTTCTTTATGAACAGCCGGTAGCTAATATTGCCGGCTTTTTGTATCGGCAAGTCATGGCTATATAGCATTATATGGGTGAAATTCCAAATAACATTATACAGGTTTGTGTTTGCCTTATGAATAAAGACATACTACATATATTTGAGGTGTTGGCGTGAAAGATACATGTGGTAAGTCACAGTGGATTTCACGCAGCGAAAGCCACTGCGTCTTTCATTACTATTTGTGTACGCGCTGTGAGCGCAGATGGGAGATAAAATGAAAAGAAAAATTATTCTGACAGCATGTGCAGTTGCCGCCCTAGTGCTGCTTTTTGCAGCATATATTATAGATGATTTTTACAAAGCCAAAGACACAGCTAATGCAACCGCAGATATGTCCAGCAAGGCTAATTGTGGAACAAGCTACTTCAGTGAAATGAGATATGATGAAAATACCCTTATAGGCAGCTCCGACGTTATAGTCAGGTGTATATTCACCGGGAAAAAAGAAACAAGGAATATAACATCTTTAACTAAAAATGGCAGAGGAGAGGATATGGAATTTGAAGCCCCCGTGACCACCTACAAAATGAAAACCGTGGAAAGCCTGAAGGGTTCCGTTGAGGATAAGTTTGAATTTGGGCTGATAGGTACCGGCGACAGGAATTTTGTAAAGGGCGGAGACTATGTACTGTTTTTAAACTATAACAGCCAACTGGATAAGTACAAGCTTGTGAGCTACGGACAAGGTATCACCAGGGTCAGGAATATCACCAGGGAAGGTGATGATACTGCCATATCTTCAGCAGATGGCACCACGTCTCAGGACGGGAATATTGAAATTGAGACGGTTGAAACAAACGAGGTAATGAATTACCTGGACCTTAAGCATAAAATAAAGGAGCTGGAAAAATAGTATATTACTTTATACTTAATAACAAATAATGAGAAATAGGAGAAATAAGCGCTAAATAACATTTACAAAATTGACAAAAAAAGTTATAAGTGATAAATTTTTTATTGGTATTGCGTATTACTTTTGCTGTCAAAATATAGTTCTTTACCAAAGTTAAATACGATTTACATTAATTATATGGAAACAATAAAGGCAGGTAGCTGAAATGAAGGTTTTAAAAATCACTGATCCTCCAATAAAGGGATACCCGGATTATGCATATCCACTTTCTGTGCTTTTAAATCATGATTATGCGTGGGAATGGTTTTACTGCAATTTTATACAGCTGCATTTTGATGAAAATGATATGTATAACCCGGTAAGATTCTATTATGCAGATGGCACGGGCAACGTGTGGAATACCAGAAATCCCTTGCTCGACTATGAAGTAATACATATGGATACACTGGCTTTATTGGGAAACGACATAATCAGTTTTTTAACCGGCTCTATTAATTCAGATAACTATATAATGATAAATCTTAATGAGTTTTACATAAGGGACAGAAGGGCATACAGTAAAACTCATTATGGACATATAAACTTTATATATGGCTACGATGAAAGAGAAGAGTATTTTTATGCTGCAGGCTATGATAAAAACATGCAATATTCCTACTCTAAAATTAGCTTTGCTGAAATAGAACAAGCCTATAAAAATTATAGAAGAGACTACTACGAAGATAATAATAAGATATATCTTCTGAAAATGAATAAGACCAGAAAGAGGTATGAATTTGACATAACAGCCGTAATCAGGCAGTTAAAGGAATTTGTCAACGGAGAGGATTCCCAGTCAAGATATTATCTGGAGTTTAACGGCGGACGGAATTTTTATTTCGGCACGGACATATACAGACCCCTTATGCTTCATTTGGAGGCAATACATGAATACAAGTGGGATTGGAATCTGGTCAAGCCCATATATATGCTGTATGAGCATAAAAAGCTAATGGCCTTAAGGCTTTGCTATATGGAGGAAACCGGCTGGCTTAAGGACGGAAAGTACAGCAGATATTTTAATGAGCTGGCGGAAATGTATTCTGAGGTAATGCATAAATTTTTAAAATACATGATAATCCGCAAAAAAACCATACTTGATAATATTGCTTCATTTATTGAAAAGTCCGCCAATGAAGAAACAACCCTGCTCAAAGAATTAATAAAGGAACTGGAAAGCAGCAAGTCAAGGCCGGTGCCGGCTGCAGCAGAAGGAATGTCCGGCAGCAGGCATTATGCTGCTTCTGACTTTAAGCTTGATGCTGTCTGCTCAGGAAGGCTGGAGATTAGCTTTGCCGTGACTGCTATGGCTGAAAAACTTAACTTTTTAATAGGCTTTGCACCGGAGGAAGTCAGGGTGAGAGCTTTATATGATTTGCCCGTACAGCTAAGATTAAATGCCCAGGGCTATTTCGACGCCCTGAATCGTGACAGCTACCAGGCCATATGTCAAATGGAATATATAAAGATGCAGAACTATAACATCCGGATTATTGTTGACCTGGAACTTGAAAAATTTGATGTGTATGTGGCGCCCGGAGGCAGTCATGAGTTAAAGCTCGCAGAGGGCTTTTCATTTCAAAGGCACACGCCGCCGCCCAAGAATATAGGCAAAATATGCATAGTTCATGACAGCATTAATAATATAGCTGTTAATAATGCTGCAGTCAGAAGTCTTAATTTCCAAATTTAGTCCACCACATATCCAAATATACTCTATTGTCCGGTAAAAGATATGAGAATACAATATAAAATAACAAATTGAAACGTAAAACCTAGTAAATATATATGTCAAATAATATATTGCCGGGTTTTTCTCAAATTTAAAGAAGGCATCCCCTGAAATTCAGGACTGCCATTATGAAAAGCATAAGGAGGATATCACTATGTCAATTGATAAGGAAGAAATCAAAGTTTACTTAAATAACAGCAAGACTCTGGCACTTGCAACGGTGAATGAAGCCGGAGAGCCGGATATCAGGACTCTTGGGGGGTACGGGGTGTCCGGATTGGAAGTATATTTTGCCACGGCAAAAGAAAGCAATAAGGTTAAACAGTTGGAGAGCAATAATGAAGTTGCCGTGTTATTCCAGCATGAAAATCAGACAATACCGGATTTTGTAAATATAACTCTTTACGGAAGGGCTTTACTGGCTGAGGGGGATGAACTGGGCACCGGCAGGCAGGTTATTCTAAACAGAAGACCCCAGCTTTCCTCTGTGATACATAATCACAATATCTATAAAATCAAGGCTGAAAGAATCAAGGTTCTGGATTTTAAAGCTTCTGAACCGGCACAGAGAGTCAGCTCTATATCTTTATAGCACCACTATAGCACCACATTCAGCCATGGAAGGGAGGCCTTCAGATATGAAAAATTTACGAGTAATTCTGCTCAGTCTAATAATTCCGGCAGCAGTAATCATATTCTGGAGTATTGCGACAGCCAGGGGAATAGCACCAGAAGCCATATTGCCAAGCATATCCAGCGTGCTAAAAGTATTTAAGGAAAACCTTGCGTCGGGACAGCTTGCCCAGGACCTGGGAATAAGCTTGATGAGAGTTGTAAAGGGGTATGCTGCAGCGGTTCTGCTGGGAGTAATACTTGGAACCACCATGGGCATGTCAGGAAATATGAATTACATTTTTTCCCTTACTTTGAACGCAATACGTCAGATTCCCATGATGGCGTGGATTCCGCTTATTATTTTATGGTTTGGCATAGACGAGTTGTCAAAAATAGTAGTAATAATACTTGGAGCCTTCTTTCCCATCATGGTAAATACCTTCAGCGGCATCAGGGGTACTCCTCCTGGCTATATTGAAATAGCCAGGCTGTATAAGCTGAGCAGATGGAATACCTTCAGAAAAGTATACCTGCCATCTGCCATACCGCAAATCTTTGTGGGCCTGAAACTTGGTCTGGGAATATCCTGGATGGCGGTTGTAGCCGCAGAGCTCATTGCCTCCACAGAGGGAATAGGTTTCAGAATCAGCGATGCAAGAAGCCTTATGAAGCCGGATATTGTAATAATGGGAATGATTGTGATTGGCGTGGTTGGCATACTGATGGATAAGCTGCTCACGTTTGTTTCCAGAAAAGCTACTCCATGGCTTGGAAGCAAAAGGTAGCAATATATTTAGGAAGGGAGTCGGAGCATATGGCCGGGCAGGTTTTAAGAATAAAAGATTTATATAAATCCTTTAAGGTAGGCAGGGAGGAAGTTCCGGTTTTGCAGAATATCAGCCTGGAATTCCGAAAGGGCGAATTTGTAACAATTGTGGGGCACAGCGGCTGCGGAAAGAGCACCCTGCTGAAAATCATTGCCGGGCTTGTGGAATATGAGACGGGAGAGGTTACCTACGGAGAAAAAAGGATAACCGCACCGGGAACAGACAGGGGAATGGTTTTTCAGGAGCACAGGCTGCTTCCCTGGCTGACCATTGAAGAAAATATAGGTTTCGGACTTTTCAGCCTGTCAAAGGACAAGAAGAGAGCAGCTATTTCCAAGCATGTGGATTTAGTCCGGCTCAACGGTTTTGAAAAAGCATATCCCAGCCAGCTTTCAGGTGGAATGGCTCAAAGAGCGGCAATTGCCAGAGGCCTGGCAAGCAATCCTGAGATATTGCTGCTGGATGAACCCTTCGGAGCCTTGGATGCCCTGACCAGAATCCAGATGCAGAAAGAAATTCTGAGAATATGGAAAGAGGAAAAAAATACAATGATCATGGTGACTCATGACATTGATGAAGCAATATTTCTGGGTCAAAAAGTAGTGGTAATGTCGGCGCGGCCGGGTGAAATCAAGGAAATCATAGATGTGAACACAGCTTCCGTAAAGGACAGGGGAAGCACTGATTTTGCACGTATAAAGAAAAAAATTTACAACCATTTCTTTGAGGACGAAAATATTGAAATCGAGTATGTAATCTGAAACGGAGGCAGCATTATGAAAAAGAATAACTTTAAGGTGTTGGTGTTTTTAGTTTTTGCATTATCAATTACCGGCTGCGGATATAATTCCACCGCGGTGAAGGATACCGCTTCCGCAGCAGGCTCAGAGCCTTCCGAGAAAACCGTTACCCTGGCTTTGGCTCAGGAGTCAAACGAGCTTACGGGCATTTGGGGGCTGGCGGAAAAAAAGAAGTATCTTGAGGAAGAATTGAACAAGGTGGGATACAAGCTGAAGGTATTGGGTTTTGCAGCAGCAGGGCCCGCTGTGAATGAAGCCTTTGTGTCCGGGAAAATAGATCTGGCCTATTATGGCAATCTTCCGCCGGTGGTTTTAAAGTCTAAGGGAATAGATGTATCCATTGTGTCTGTGGGTGACTCCCGTTTCAATATGTCGGTGATTGTGCCGGCGGCTTCGGATATCAAGACGCCAAAGGATCTGGAGGGCAAAAAAGTCATAGTTGGCAGGGGCACCATACTGGATGAATATTGGGGCAATCTGGTAAAGGCATACGGCATAGATGCGGGAAAAGTGAAGTTGATAAATGATGTGGCCAATGCAAATTCCACACTTATAAGCGGAAACGCTGATGCACTCCTGTCTATTGACCTGACTGCACAACTGATAAACAAGCAGTATCCTGTAAAGGTCATAGAATCAACTGCAAAAACTTATCCGGAATTTGCAAGTCAGACAGTTCTGGCAGCTGCGGGCAAATTTACAAAAGAACATCCCCAGGTGGTGGTTGCAGTGCTGAAGGCTTATATCAGAGCCTATGACTATGCACTGGGGCACAAGGACGAGGCACTGCAGGCTTTTGCTTCAAAAAGCATTCCGGTTGATGTTATAGAAAAGGTGTACTCTAAGGAGCTTAACTTTGCAAATCTGGACGGAGGAATTGAAGAGGCCGACAAGGCAAGGCTGAATAAGCTCAACGAGTTCCTTCTGGAATACAAATACATAGAAAAAAGTGCTGATATAGATTCTCTGGTGGACACCAGCTTTTTTGAAAAGGCAAAAAAGGAATTGAATAAATAGCAGTAAATAACACGGGTTATGGCACATATCCCAGAGTATAACAAACATACAAAAAAAGGGTGGTATGAATGGGTAAAAAAATCAAGCATATTGCAATTTATGGAAAAGGTGGAATAGGTAAATCCACTACGACTTCAAATATAAGCGCGGCACTGGCGGAAGCCGGCTACAGGGTGATACAGATAGGCTGCGATCCCAAGAGTGATTCCACAAACACCTTGCGCGGCGGAAATTATCTTCCCACCGTGCTGGACAGTCTGAGAGACGGAAGCAATGTAAAAATCGAGGATATATCCGTGGTGGGCTTTAAAGGGGTGCTTTGCATAGAAGCCGGAGGGCCGGTGCCGGGGGTAGGCTGTGCGGGAAGGGGAATAAATGCGGCAATCACATTGCTGCAGGAACTGGACCTTTTTGAAAAATTCAAGCCCGACGTGGTACTGTATGACGTACTGGGGGACGTGGTGTGCGGAGGCTTTGCGGTACCTATACGTGAAGGCATAACCGACAAGGTCTATGTGGTAAGCTCCTCTGACTTCATGGCTGTATATGCGGCAAACAACCTGTTCAAGGCAATAAGCAAGTATGCACCCACTGGGGGAGCCCAATTGGGCGGTATTATAGCAAACAGCGTACTCACACCCTATGCGAAACCGCTTATTAATGACTTTGCAACCAAGACAGGCACAAAGGTGGTGCAATATGTGCCACGTTCATCAGTTGTGGCCCAAAGCGAATTGCACGGCAAAACCGTAATAGAGGCAAATCCGGCTTCGGAGCAGGCAGATGTATACAGGGAGCTGGCTCGATACATCATTGAGGACAGCCAGGCAGCCGTTCCAAACCCCTTAAGTGTCACAGAGCTCAGAGATTGGGCAAAGGATTGGGGCGACAGGATTCTAAAGATTGAAGCTGATGCGGCAAGCGACCTTAATGCAAATATATGACCGCAAGTGCGGAATACGGAGGTATTTATGGCTGTTTTGAGAGGCAAGGCTCCGGTTATCAGAGAAAAGCGGTTATCTGCCATCGGTGCCTATTATGGAACTGTAGAGGCTCTTTTGAGAGAATTTTATGATGGTAACCTGAAACAGCGTATCAGAACCTTTTCTCAGGAGACAAATTCGGATATTTTATATGCCTTACAGGTAATAAATTCTATTGAAAATGTGGGGATAATCATACATGGTCCAAGGGGCTGCGGAATAATTCAGAACCATTACAATAACAGAAACTCCCTGGCTACCCAATGGGCAGTAACCAATATTGACGAGGAGGATTCTATTTTAGGCAGTGATGTAAAACTTAAAAAAACCGTAAAAAGTATTTACACGGAAAATCAGCCTGAAATCATTTTTATCCTTACAACCTCGGTGGTTGCCATAAACAACGATGATGTGGCTTCCGTCGCACAGGATTTGACCGAGGAGCTTGAGATTCCTGTTGTTCCCATTTACACCGACGGGTTTAAATCAAAAATTGGCATAACAGGCTATGATACGGCCATTCATTCAATAGTAAAGCACCTGCTGCCCAGCCAGGCGGAAAAGGAAAACTTTATAAATGTGATATCCCTTAACGAAAACAAGGAAGGCATTGAGGAGCTGAAGCGGCTTTTAGACGCTCTTGGCGTTGAAACCAATGTGTTCCCCGGCTTTTCAAAACATCAGAACCTTGCAAGGGCAGGCAGCGCAGCATTTAATCTGGTTGTAAAAAAAGGTGAGGGGGATTATTTCGCCAAGGTTCTCAAGGAGATTTATCAGACACCTGAAATTGAAGCAAATGCCCCTGTGGGAATCAAGGCTACAGGAAAATGGCTTGCTCAGGTTGGGAAGCAGCTGTGCAGGGAGCAGGAGGCGGGTGAACTTGTTGAAAAGGAAAGCGGCTATGCCCTAAAGGCTCTTGAAAGGTACAAGGTTGACCGGGTAAAGGTATATTTAAGCTGTGAGCCGGAATATGCATATTCACTTATAGGACTTCTGGAAGAGCTGAACGCTGAAGTGACAGGTATCAAGGTGCCTTATCTGGATATTACGCTCCTTGACCAGGTGGAAAAGCTGTACAGGAAAAATCCCGAGCTGTCCTTGCTTATAGGAGAGGGGCAGCCCTACGAGCAGATAAATATTCTGAGAAAGTCGGGAGCGGAGGTATATGTGGGAAATGACCAGGCTGTGGGAGCAATAGCCACAGAGGGTATTCCCGTGCTGGACCTGCGGGATATTAACATACTTGGATATAAAGGCAGTATAGGTTTTGCAGAAAAGTTTTACAGACTTGTGAAATACAGGGGCTTTTCCGAAAATTTCATTGCTGCTCCCAAGCCAACTGTTTATCAGACCGGCTGGCTGAAGAAAAACGCAAACTGGTATATAAAGCAGGAGGTGAAATAATGGCGGAATACATTGAACTCAACAGGAACGGCTGTCTTCTGCAGGGGGCTGTGAGCGTCTTAAAGTCCATTGAAGGCGTTGTTCCCATTGTACACTCCACAGCAGGCTGTGCGGCACAGGAAAAACATATCTCAAATGCCGCAGGCAGTTACACAGACAACTACACCATTGCCTGCACCAACATAATTGAAAAGCAGATAGTATTCGGCGGAAGCTCAAGACTCAGAGAGCAGATCAAGAATACCGTAAAGGTGCTGGAGGGTGAGCTGTATGTGGTAGTCAGCGGTTGTGCTGCCGAAATAGTTGGAGATGATATTGGGGCAATGACCAAGGAAGCCGCCGAACAGGGCTATCCTGTGATTAATATAAGCACTCCCGGCTTTAAAGGCCACAGCTTTGATGCGTACACAAGAGTAGTCAGAGGGATTATTGATGGCCTTGAAAAGCTTCAGGCCCCGGAAGCCTCAGTTGACGAAGCTCTTATAAATATATTCGGCATTGCGCCCAATATTGATCCACACTGGGAAGGAAATCTTGAAGAGCTGCAGCTGCTCCTGGAGGAAGCCGATTTCAGGCCAAATCCTCTGTTTGGCTACGGCAGCTCGGTGGAAAACTGGAAGCAGATAAAAAACGCGGGCCTGAATGTGGCGTTTACTGGTTGGGGCCTGGATATAGCCCGTTATCTTAAAGAAAAATACCATACACCATATATTTATATTGAAGAAGCAGCACTTGGAATAGAGGGAGTTGAAGAAATACTGGAGAAGCTGGCAGCTGTCCGCAGTGAAAAGCAGGAGCAGCTTGGGGCATTATTGCAGCGGAAGAGGGACAAATACCTGTATTTTCTTTCAAAGCTGGCCCCCACCTATTACAGTCGGCATATCCAGAAAGAGGTGGTAGTGGTGGGGCCAACCTATATAGCCGCACCTGTTGCAAGCTTTCTTGAAAACAGCTTTGGTCAGATTGTCAAGGGCATAATATTAACCGACAAGGCTGCAGAGTTTGAAAAGGAAAATATCTCGAAAAAAGTAAAAGTTGAGACATTTTTTTCTGAAGACGGTAAAAGGATACAGGAAAAAATCAGGGAGCTTTCCCCGGAAATAATCCTGGGAAGCCAACTGGAGGAAGGTGTTGCCAAAGAGCTTGAAATTCCTCTGCTCTACATTTCACTTCCAACCGAAGGAAGCGTTATTTTAAGAAAAAGCCTGCTGGGGGCAGACGGTGGTCTTGCCTTCCTTGAGGAATACAGTAACGCTGTATTAGCTGATAAATAGCGGATTGAAAACCGAGCCGGAAAGGAGACTGACTATGGGATTTCCAAGTATAATTCCTACGGGAACAACAATTTACAACAAAGATAAGGCTTATGGGGGGTATACGGTTTTACCCACTGCCAGAGGAGCGCTGCTCATAGATATGAACGGCAGGGAGTTGAAGCTGTGGAAAGGACTTCAGGGCTTTCCCAATAAATTGCTCCCCGGGGGGCAGGTGTTCGGCTCCTCCGGCACCAGAAATCCCAGGTTCGGCATGCAGGATCAGGTGGATTTACTGCAGGTGGACTGGGAGGGCAATATTGTATGGAAGTTCGACAAACTGGAGTACATAGAAGACCCGGGAGAAGAGCCAAGATGGATGGCAAGGCAGCATCACGACTTCCAGAGAGAGGGTTCCCCGGTGGGATATTATTCCCCGGACAGCCTGCCGCTTGTGGACAGGGGAAACACCTTGATTCTTGTGCATGAAAATCTTCATAATACTAAAATAACCGATAAACTGTTGCTGGATGACAAGATTATTGAGGTGAGCTGGGACGGGGAGATACTCTGGCAGTGGAAGGCCAGTGAGCATTTTAATGAGCTGGGCTTTGACGAGGCGGCAAAAAACATATTGGCAAGAGACCCAAACATGCGCCCGGCAGGCGGAGGAATGGGGGATTGGCTCCACATAAATTCAATATCTGCCCTGGGTAAAAACAAGTGGTATGACGGAGGAGATGAAAGATTTCATCCGGATAACATAATCTGGGATTCCAGAGAAGCCAACATACTTGCAATCATAAGCAAGGAAACCGGCAAGGTCGTATGGCGAATAGGACCTGACTTCAGCGCCTCAAAAGAATTGCAGGAACTGGGCTGGATAATAGGGCAGCACCATTTGCACATGATTCCACGGGGCTTGCCGGGAGAAGGGAATCTGCTGGTGTTTGACAATGGAGGCTGGGGAGGCTATGGCACCCCCAATCCAACCTCTCCTACGGGAAGGATGAATGCCAAAAGAGATTATTCCAGAGTGCTGGAATTCAATCCGGTTACCCTGGAAATAGTGTGGCAGTACACTCCCGCAGAAGCAGGACATGTAAATCCCCTGGATTCCTATAAGTTTTACAGCCCTTTTATAAGCAGTGCCCAGAGGCTCCCCAACGGGAACACACTCGTTACGGAAGGCTCAAATGGGAGACTTATAGAGGTTACAAAGGAGCATGAAATCGTCTGGGAATATATTAATCCCTATTTTGGAGGCTTTGCCCCCTCCATGAATATTGTTTACCGGGCCTACCGGGCACCTTATGATTGGGTTCCTCAGCTTCCGGTTCCCAAGGAGATTTCCATAGAAAGACTTGATATTTCAAAATTCAGAGTGCCCGGTTCGGTTGATTATGCTGATACTGAAATAACAGAGCTGGCAGGGGTGCAAAAGACAGAAGCGTCGGAGGCTAAGGAAAATGCTGCATTCTGCGTGCTTTCAGATACAGACAGGGATGCCTGAGAGTTTTAACAGAGAGCGTCAGAGCAGAAAATCAGGTATTTGTTAAATTTTTATAAGGAGGCAGAAGGTATGAGTGAGCGAAAGGATAAGCTTTATGAGGAATTGAGGCTAAAGATAGCCTTGGGAATTGAAGGCGTGAGCTTTGATGAAGAGGTGCTTAAAAAGCTGGTACAAAAGAAGGAAGTGAAAACAGTTGAATTCTGCGGGCCGGGGAAATTTTCACAGACCAAAAAGCACTACTATTTTCCCCATGCCCTGCATTTGCAGAATGGCTTTGGGGTATTTCCGCTGGCAGACGCAAATTCCCCCTACAGAATAGTAGAGAGCAATAATGTGTTTGGAATAGAGCACAGGGGCAATTATCTTTCCGACATAAGCTTTGATGCTGAGCCGGAGTTTTATTCCTTTAAAACAAAGGATGGGGCAAATATGAAGGATATTGCCCAGGACCGTTCCGTAAGCAGTACCGATAAAAGCATAGTGGTATGCTATAGTGAAGAATGCTCGGTTAAGGATAAGGGACAGACCTGCCTGTTTTGCACCTTTAATGCAAAGAAGAAATATGAGGATGGTCCTGACGGGCCTGTGTGGAAGTACCCCAAACAGATAGGTGAGACGGTGAAGGCTGCATATGATGAGGGCTACAAGCATGTAACCCTCACAGGAGGCTTTATTCCCGAGCGCAGGGAGCTGGAATACTATCTGGATGTGGCGGACAGTATAAAGGAGGCCCTGGGGCAGGAAACCTTCAATGGGACGGCCTGTATAGGTGCGCCGCTGGATCTTTCGGTAATAGAAAAGTACAAGGAGGCAGGCTTCAGTACAATTGCCTTTAACACCGAGGTCTGGGGGAAAGAATATTTTGAGCTTGTGTGCCCCGGCAAGGTAGATGCCTGCGGAGGCTATGATAATTGGATCAACGCCATAGAATATGCGGTGGAGGTCTTTGGAAAGGGCAAGGTCAGAAGTAATTTTGTATGCGGTCTCCAGCCAAAGGAACTTTTGTACGAGGGTATTGAGTATCTGGCCTCAAGGGGTGTGGTGACTATAGCCTCCAGCTGGGTTCCAGCTGCAGGCTCACCCCTGGAAGGACACCGTTCTCCCACCATTGACTGGCATTGGGAGGTACAGCTTAAGCATGCTGAGATTTTGAGAAAATACGGGCGTACTTTTGAAGAGGTGTTCAACGGAGCTCCCGCCAGATTTCCCATACACGACATTTTTCAGATAGAGGACGGTACCTGGCCGGGCTCGGGAATAAAGCAATACAGCCAATTAGCAATACATCCATGAGCAATTTTTATCTATAGTTCAGACGGCTTCAAATAACCCTTTTGAATTGCCAAAAGGGTTATTTGAAGCATTTTTTATATTCTGTAACAATCAACTCAATATCTAAAAAAAACAAGGCTATTATCAAAATATATTCACTTGAAACAAAATACTACAAAAAAATATAATATTAGCAACAAACATATATGAATGATATGTATATGTTGCTTTAACTAAAGAGATGAAAGGGAGGAAAATACGTGGGAGGATTAAATGAAGCACTGGAGCAAATTCGCAGCAAGCCGGGTCTCAGGCAAGGCAGCGGCAAACAGGCAAAAGCATGGGGATATAACGGCGTATTCAATATACTGACCTCGGTTTCATTTCCGCTGATACTTTTAATAACCTGGCAAATTATTTCTGTACTAAATATTTTTCCGCCAATGCTGGTACCGTCACTTAAATCAGTAGCGGAAAATCTGGCGGAGCAGCTAAAGACAGGCTTGCTCTTTTCCGACCTGTCCGTCAGCTTGGTCAGGGTAATGAAGGGGTATTTCTTTGGAGGACTTTTTGGACTTACCTTTGGAATTCTCATGGGGATATCCTCCTTTGCAAATCGTTTCTTTTCCGGCATATTTGACGGGATACGGCAGATACCCGGATTGGCATGGCTGCCGCTCATTATTCTCTGGTTTGGTATAGGAGATACATCAAAGGTGGTGCTCATTGCAAAGGGTACATTTTTTCCGGTATTGCTCAATACCATTGATGGCATCAGAAACACTGACAAGGGTTATCTTGAGGTTGCAAGGCTGTACGGAATCAAGAGGCTGGAGCTCATAAGGAAAGTGTATTTTCCCTCAGCGGTACCCTTTGTTTTTGTGGGACTCAGGCTGGGAGCAGGAATGGCCTGGATGTCGGTGGTGGGTGCGGAAATGCTGGCGTCAAGCTCGGGACTGGGATACCGCATCAGCAATGCCCAGCAATTGATGAGATCCAACGAGCTCATAGTTGATATGCTGGTTGTAGGCGTCATTGGGTGGCTGGTGGATTTGATTTTAAGGAAAATAACCAGGAGAGCTCTGAAATGGAAGAAATAAAGCATTTTCAAATCAGCACCACAGATTAAAACAAATATATTAACGAGATGAGGTAGAGTTATGAAAAAAATGAAATCAATATTGGCAATTATGCTTGTATTCATCAGCCTTCTTGCGGGCTGCGGAACAGACAGTGAAAGCAGCTCAGGCAGCACTTCCGCCGGAGGAAATACGAAACCGGCAGGCAGCTCGGCTTCAGAAACCTCTCAAAAGGGCGAGGTACATGTACTTAAATACGGCTTTGTGGATCAGGGCTCAGGTGTTGCTACCGGGCTTGTAGGCATAGCAAAGGACCAGGGATATTTTGAAGAAGAGCTTGCAAAGGTCAATGCAAAGGTGGAAATTATACCCTTTACAGGAGCCGGACCTGCAATCAATGCGGCCCTGGCCAGTAAAAGCCTTGATGCCGGAGCCATTGGCGATGTTCCAGCCCTGGTGGCCAAGGCCAGCGGCATAGATACGGTAATGGTGTCAGGAGGACTTGCAGATGCCCCTACATATGTGGTAGCCCAGCCGGGAAAAGGCTATAAGTCCCTGAAGGATTTAAAGGGCAAAAAGGTGGCAACGCAAATCGGCGCCTATATGCAGAGAGTGCTTTACCTGATGCTGGAAGACAACGGCTTGAAAATCGAAGACATACAGTTTGTAAACATGACTGCAAAGGATGCTGTCAACGCACTGGCAGCAAAAACCGTAGATGCCATCGTAGTAAGTGCCACCCAGTCTCAGACACTTGTTTCAAAAGGCCTTGGAGAGCTGCTGGACAGTACGGAAGGACACCGGGAGTGGCTGAATTCCACCGCAACCATATTCAATACGTCCTATGCAAAAGAAAATCCTGAGGTGGTCAAAGCCTTCATTAAGGCCTTGCTGAGGGCAAGGGAATATGCCCAGGCCAAGCCTATAGACCTGAGGGCCTTGCAGATAAAAGCCGGCACTCCGGAAAAGGTTATAGACCTTGTTTACCCGGATTTGAAAAATTACTCCACCCAGGTTGAAGCGGACAAGGAGGTCATCAGCAACCTTAAAAGCGTGGCACAATTTCTCAAAGACAACAAGCTTGCCGATTCGGTAGTGGACATAGATGCCTGGTATGATCCTTCTTTCTATAACGATGCCCTGAAGGAAACCGGCAGCAAATGATTACGACAAAATTAGATTCCGGTATAAGGCAGGGGACAGCTTTTTATAAGGAATTTGCAGCACTGGCTGTTCCACTGGTGCTTATAAGGGTTTTGGACACTTCCGTGAACCTTATAGACGGAATTTTTGTAGGCCAATTGGGGGAGGCTGCCATTGCCGCCGTAAGCTTTTGCAATAATTTTTACTTTATGTTTTGCCTACTGGTTTTCGGCGTGTGCAACGGAACAGCCATATTTACCGCCCAATACTGGGGCAAAAAGGATTATGCGGGTATCAGGAGAATGTTTGGTATCAATCTCATACTGGGTGAAGGTCTCGCCGTGGTATTCTGTACGGCATGCCTGGTATTTTCGGGGTTTATAATGAGGCTGTTTACAGTGGATGGGGAGGTAATCGTTTTAGGAAGTGAGTATTTAAAGGCTTCGGCACTTAACTATCTGTTTTCTACTGCCATATTTACACTTGCCTCCTGGCTGAAAAGTGTAGAACGGTCAAAGTTCTCTCTCCTTGCCTCTGTTGTCTCAATAGTGATAAATACTTTGCTTAATTATGCCTTGATTTATGGAAAGGCAGGCTTTCCTGCCCTGGGGGTAAGGGGTTCGGGCATTGCCACAACAATAGCCCGAGCACTGGAACTCTGCCTGCTGGCCGTGCTTGCCTTTGGATGGATACCGTTTTTAAGAGGCAGCTTGAAGGAGTATTTCGCAATAGAAAAAGGCTTTATGAAACGGTATTTCAAGACCATTTATCCTGTGACTGTCAACCAGGGGCTCTATGGGATGGGAACCATGCTGTATAACACTATTTACGGCAGAATGGGAACTTCGGTTGTTGCGGCGGTGAGCATTGTGTCAATAGTACAGAAATGTTCCACGGTTTTTATGACCGGGGCGGCAGCGGCAGCCAGTGTCCTGACCGGCAGGGAGATCGGAGCGGGGAATATGGAGGGAACCTATAGGAATTCGGCAAGACTCCAAAAGATAGCACCGCTTATAGGCATCATTTGCAGTTCGGTGTTCCTTCTGCTCACTCCCTTGATTATCGGTGCGTACAAGGTTGACGGCACGGTGAAGAGTCAGGTTTACCATATGGCTGTACTGCTCAGTATATCAATTGTTTTTAATGCATACAACCATATTGGTATTGTGGGAATATTAAACAGCGGCGGAGATACCTTCTACTGTTTCATTCTGGATACAATAGGCGTTTGGTTCATTTCACTTCCGCTGCTTTTCATTTCGGGCATGGTCTTCAAGGTGTCAATCGAAGCGGCCTTCGGACTTACCCTGGTGGAAATAGTCATAAAAAGCTTTTTTGTGCGTTGGAGAATAACAAGATATTCCTGGGCAAAAAATCTCGTGAGTGAACCACAGAAGGCTTGAGGAAAGTCAACCTTAAAAATTATAAATATAAAAATGGAGGTAGAAAGATGGGTAACGAGGCAATAAAACAAAAGCTCTACAGGGAACTGGCAATAAAAAATGAAATAAGTGTAGAAGGTATAAATGCAGATCCCAATATATTTAAGCATCTGGATTTGGGCGGGGAATATCAGGAACAGGTCCACCTGTGCTTTGAGATGGACCATGAAACCCATGAGGACATAGACCTTCCAACGGGTTTTATTACTCCCGGAGGCTTGAGGATAAGCTTCAAATGGGACAGAAGGTCTGATTTTGAGCTCGTTTATGATGGCGGGCAGTATGTAGTGACAAAGGATAACAAGGAGATTTTCCCGGTCACCTTTGACAAGCGCCCCGGCTTTTATGGGCTGAAGGCCAGTGATGGCACGCCTTTCAACACTATTGCAGGCTTTTCCCAGGGAGATACTGTTTATGGAAGCACTGTTTCCATAGCTTACAGCAATGAATGTGCACTGAAGGACAAGGGTCAGGACTGCCTTTTCTGCAATATAAATGCCACTAAAAGCACCTATGCGGAAAAGGAGGGAATAGGCTGGAAAAATCCACGTCAGATTGCCGAGGCGGTAAGTGCGGCTTTTAAGCTTGACGGGGTAAAGCACATGAATCTTACAGGCGGCTTTATTCCGGAGAGAAGGGAGGTTGACTACTATATCGATGTGGCAGAGGCCGTACAGGAGGCAACGGGTCTTCAGGATTTCAACGGGACTGCCGTTATAGGGGCTCCCCTTGATTTAAGCGTCATCGACAAATACAAGGAAGCGGGCTTCAGGACGCTGGCCATGAATCTGGAAGTGTGGGATGAAAATTATTATCCAGTAATCCTTCCCGGAAAGGTAGCTCAGTGCGGAGGCAGGGAGCACTGGATAAAAGCCATAGAGTATGCAGCGAAGGTCTTTGGGAAAGGCCGGGTGCGTTCGGGTTTTGTGGCGGGGATTGAGCCCAAGCCTGCAACCCTTCAGGGCGTTGAATATTTTGCATCTATAGGAGTACTGGCCCTTACGGGAGCGTGGACGGTAAATCCCGGTTCCGCACTTCAAGGGCACCGTACACCAGAGCCCCAATGGCACCTTGACATGGCCTATAAATGCCATGACATTTTCAAGCGCAACGGCTTTACCTACAGTGATTATTTTGATGTGGCACCAAGTCCGAATTTTCTCATACATGACCTTTTTGCCATAGATGAGGAATTGCTGCCGGTTTTCAAAACGTCTCCCGCCCTAAGTGCAGTTTAATATCACTATAAATTTGAAAGGAGCATTTTCATGACTATATCAAAGGAACAGTTAAAAGCAGGCTTATATAAGGAACTGGAATTAAAGAACAATATTGGCAATGATGGTGTAAGCTTTGATTTTTCCATATTCAAGGACCTGGATCTGGGCGGCGCCTATCAGGAGCAGATACACAGCCAGTCGGAGGGGGATCACGAGACTCATGTGGGTGTGGATTTCCCCTGCGGCTATTCAACTCCCGGCGGCTTCAGGCTTGGTTTCAAGTGGGACAGAAAATCAAAATATAAAATTGAAACCTACAACGGAAAATATTTTATTACGTATAAGGGTAATGAGGTATTCCCCATTACCTTCCACCAACGTCCGAAATACTATGATAAAAGAACCTCCGACGGAACAGTGATGTCCCATGTGGGCACCTTTACCCAAAGCGGTACGGTACATATCACCTACAGCAATGAATGCTCCTTGAAGGACAAGGGGCAGGACTGCCTTTTCTGCAATGTAAATGCCACAAAGAATACCTATGGTGAGCATGAGCATCACCAATGGAAGAATCCCAGGCAGATAGCGGAAACCTACAAGGCGGCAATTGATGAAGGGGTTGCAAATCACCTGAATGTCACAGGCGGCTTTATACCTGAAAGGAGGGAGGTGGACTACTATATTGATGTGGCGGAGGCTGTGCAGGAAGCCACCGGACTGGCTGATTTCAACGGTACTGCGGTTATAGGCGCACCTCTGGATTTAAGCGTTATAGACAAGTACAAGGAAGCGGGCTACAGGACAATTGCCATAAACATAGAGGTCTGGGACAGGAATCTCTTTAAGGCGGTATGTCCCGGAAAGGAATTGGAATGCGGCGGCTGGCAGAACTGGATAGATGCCATAGAATATGCAAGCAGGGTTTTCGGCTTCGGAAGAGCCAGGACGGGTATAGTTGCAGGGCTTGAGCCAAAGGTATCCACACTTGAGGGGGTGGAGTACTTTGCTTCCAGAGGAATACCCTGCCTTACAGGAGCCTGGAACCCAAATCCCGGTTCTGCCCTTGAAGGGCACAGGACACCTGAAAATGACTGGCACTGGGATATGGCACTGAAATCCTATGATATATTGAGCAAATACGGTATTACCCTCCAGCACCTGGCAGACAGTTCACCATCCACGGATTTTCTGGTAGCGGACATATACAAGATAGAAAATGAACTGCTGCCCATATTTAAAACAATATAAAGATTACAGCAGCGTATTCAGTTACAGAGACTGTTGCAAAACGTATAAATATGCAGAGGTGAAGGGGAAAAGTGCGGTTTTGCATCCATTTTTGGAAAAATGGATGCAAAATTGTGGGCCTTAGCGTTTGGCCCACAAGCAGTTTTTCTATAGTGAGTGTATAAAATGAAAGCAATTCCATTTTGCGACACTCACTGTAAAGGATACCTTTATGAGGTTTTCCACTTTGAGCAGCCCTCCGCTTCTCCAAGTACACTTAGCACTATTTGAACGGGTCTTTGCTCTATTCTTCCTGTCAATTCCTTAACGGCCTTATGGGCATCGTCATCAGCCAGATCGGATAAGGTCCTTACGGCTACAAAGGGTATGCCCTTTTCGGCACAAACATGGGCAATAGCAGCAGATTCCATATCAAATGCCACTGGTGAAAAGTCAGCAATTATCCGGTTTTTCGTATGGGTATCATTCAAAAAGAAATCACCGGTGGCTATACGGCCCACATGGCAGCTAAAACTCATGGCCTGGCTCTTTTGTCTTAAAAGCTCAATGAATTTTTCCGGAACTATACAGGGCTTTGCCTGAGGAACCAACCCCGCCTCATTACCCAGGGAAAATGCCCGAAAGTCAACCTGTTTATAATCGTTTCCTATAACAATGTCACCACCTGCAGCTCCGGTCTTAAGTCCACCGGCAAAGCCTACATTTATAATCAGCTCAGGGTTGAAAATATGTATTATTTCAGCCGTCCGGTATGCAGCGTTTACCTTTCCCACACCCAGCACTCCGCAGTAAACGGTCACTGCCAAGTCTTTATTTACAAAGCTTTCATTGCTTTCCGACACCCATGAGCCGTCCTGCGTAAGTATTTCAATTAGCGGAGCAAGTTCAATTTCCATAGCACTGATTATAGCTATCCTGGTCATTTTTTCGTTATCCTCCTCTTAAAAGTTATTATTTGATTACAAAATTAATTATAATTTAAATAAAAATGGCCAATAAGCCATTAAATTTTGATAATAACAGGAATAAATTTAGTGATTTATAACTGGCTGACTGGGTAAATATAAATTAAAAAGGCTTTTTTGCTGACAATTATTGCTGAAAATGCAAAAAATATGGTATAATGCTGGCAAGAAGTCTAATAGTGGGAATGTAATACTGTTTACTGGTTTAATAGTGATTAATTTTATTAATTGAGGTATATGGTGGATGATTCAGAAAAATTTTAAAAGGATTTTGCTGGCAGTATTTACATTTTTGGTTATTATATCCATGGCTTATTCAGTGTCTGCCATAGACAGCCAAAAGCAAAAAAATGTTCTTATAATTCATTCATACAACGAAGGTATACGATGGACCAGCGAGCAGAATGCAGGTATTATTGATACCCTGGGCAAGTCAGCTGAAAATTGCGCAATCTATGTGGAATACATGGATTGGAAGAACTATCCCTCCCAAGACAATCTGGATTCACTTTTCGACTACTTCCAATATAAATATTCCGATAAAAAAATAGACCTTATTGTTACCACAGATGATGCGGCTTTGAATTTTGCGTTGGAGAACAGGCGATATCTTTTTTCCGGAGCCCCCATAGTGTTTTCAGGTGTAAACCAGGACAAGGTACAGGAGCTTGAGAACAGGTACATGAATTTTACAGGTGTGGTGGAGGAAATTGACCCGGTTGAAACCATTAACATTGCCTTGAAGATAAATCCGCAGATTAAAAAGGTATATCTGGTGTATGACAAAACGGAAAGCGGCTTGTCAACGGGGAAGCTTATAACTGAAAAGATAAGCCAGATGGACTTGGGGTTGGAGGTTGTTCCTCTGAACAATCTGGAATTCGGAAATCTTCTGACTACGGTAAGCAGGCTTGAAAATACCGACATGCTGTTTTTTGCTACATATTATAGTGATGCTGCAGGCACCATTATAGATTTTAACCGTGCAGCCAGGGAAATAAGCCAATACAGCACCGTTCCCATGTATCACCAGTATGACTTCGGACTGAACTACGGCGCTTTCGGAGGCAATATGCTCAGCGGAAGGCTTTACGGAAGCTATGCCGCCGAACTGGCTTTAAGAATATTAAAGGGTGAGAAGGCAAGTGATATTCCCGTATCATACAGGGAGGCGTCCCGGAAGGAATTTGACTATTTTCAGGTAAAAAGGTTCAATATTCCACTGAATAAGCTTCCGGAAGATGCACTGCTCATAAACAAGCCCTTTTCTTTTTTCGATACTTACAAGCTGCTGGTATGCGGAGTTGTTTCTGCATTCTTTGTCCTGATACTCTTCCTGATGATTCTGCTGATGTATATCAGGAAAATCAGAAGGATAAGAAGGGAGCTGCATATCAGTAACGAGGAGCTGACGCAGACTTATGAAGAGCTGGTTGCAACTGACAATGAGCTGAAGGACCAATTGAGGGAGATTTCTGAAATACAGCATAACCTTTCTGTAAGTGAAGAGAAGTATACATACCTGGCCATGCATGATATGCTGACAGGACTTCCCAACAGGCGTTCTCTGTTTGAGGATGCCAACAGGATACTTATAAACAGCAATGGAAAAAAAGCGGCTTTACTATTTATTGATATGGATAATTTCAAGTATATAAATGATACCATGGGTCATGAGTTCGGAGATCTTCTCATAAAGGGGGCAAGTGAAAGGCTGTCCCTGGATTTGTTTGAAAACAGTACGCTTTACAGGCTTGGAGGAGACGAGTTCATAATATTTGCAGAGGAAACGGGCCTGGAGGGGGCGGAACAGCTCACGGCAGACATTATGTACAGCTTCAGGGAAAAATTCTTTATAAACAATATTGGCTTTCATATCAGTTTCAGTATAGGTATTGCCATGTATCCGGACCACGGAAACACCATAGAGGATCTTATAAAATCTGCGGATATTGCCATGTACAAGGCCAAGGAAAGCGGGAAAAGCAGGTATATATTGTATGATGCAAGCATGAACAAGGATTTTACCGAAAGAATGGTGATTGAAAAACATCTGCATACTGCAATGGACAACAACGAATTCGAGCTTTTCTATCAGCCCCAGCTTGACCTTGCTACAAACAGGGTGACTGGGCTTGAGGCACTTCTTCGGTGGAATAATCCGGAGTTGGGCTATGTTTCTCCCGTAAAATTTATAAAGGTTGCCGAGGATACCCATATGATAATTGAACTGGGAGAATGGGTACTGATTCAAGCCTGCGATTTTTTAAGTCATTTACATAAACAGGGCATGACTAATATGACAATGTCGGTGAATATATCACCCCTTCAAATATTCCAGGCTGATTTCAACAGCAAAATACTGAAAATTATTGAGTATTTTGAGCTTGACCCTCATTTCCTGGAGCTTGAGATAACCGAAACACTCCTGATTGAATCCTTTGATATAGTATATGAGAAATTGAGGCAGCTGAGGGAAAAGGGCATAGGTATTGCTCTGGATGACTTCGGAAAGGGCTATTCCTCCCTGAGCTACTTAAAACAGCTTCCAATCACAACCTTGAAGATAGACAAATGCTTCATAGACAATGTGTCCATCGGTGTGGAAAATAAGACTATAACCAGGCACATTATCAAGATGGGAAGGTCAATGGGGATGTCAGTAATTGCAGAGGGTGTGGAGCATACAGAGCAGTTGGAGTATCTGAAAAAATATGAGTGCGACAAAATGCAGGGCTATTTGTTCTCAAAGCCATTGCCAAAGGGTGAGGTGGAGAAAAAGCTCTTGTCTGGACTTATATCCTCCCACGACAAATAAAGCAGCCCGGCTTAACGCATTGCATTTTTCATGCGGTGAAAAGCCAGGCTGAAAGTGCGGCTGTATATGTAGTATTTATTGATAATAAAGGTCAGATTATTCCTTTACCATTAACTTGACAATCTCGGAAATGTACATTGTGTGATGGTCACTGTCAGGATAAAATTTGGAATCCAGCTCTGTAGCTATGAAGAATTCCCGCTGATAGGGCTGTGCATAAAGCTTTTTACATATCATGACCTTTCCGGCTTGCGTAAAATATGGAACCCCGTTGTCATAAGCCACGGTCAGTTCAGACTTTGAAATCTTGTCCTCATCTCTACCCGAAGCTGTACCCAGGTAGCTCAGCTGCTTTTTGTAACTGCCGTCAAGGAAGGAAAGGGAAAAATAGTCCGAGCCGTCTATAAATTCTTTGGTATAGCGCTGTGGACGAATGACAACGAAGGACACATTTTTGGTCCACATTACCCCCAGACCACCCCAGGCGGCAGTCATGGTGTTGACAGCCCCTGCCTTGGCAGCTGTCACAAGCATCCAATCCTGACCGACCAGCTTAAAGGGACTCTCATTAAATTTTTCGGGTGAAAGCTCAATAAAATCGCTCATAAAAACTCCTTTATTCGTATAATATTAATCCATATCCAAAAAGTTCCTGAATTAATTATAACAAATAATTATATGAAAGTCAGATAAAGGCCATAACAAATATTCTGATGCCTGCAAGTCCCAGGGCCAGGGCCAGGCTTTTAATAATCCAGCCGCCCTTGAGCCTTTTTGATAGCACTGCCCCCAGTTGTGCTCCCAAAAGTGCTCCAATAGTGAGCCCGGCAGTTTGCAGGAACCCGCTGGACAGTACGCCTGTTGCCAGGTGGACAACACTTCCTGACAGGGACATGGCAGCCAGCACAAAATGTGAGGTGGCAGTGGCCAGATGTACGGGAAAATTGAGCAGCTGTATCATGACAGGTACGTGAATGATTCCTCCTCCTATGCCCAAAAGGCTGGACAAATAGCCCACCAGCAGGCTTATGACTATGCCTGCCAGAGGATTATAGGAAAAGGTATAGACAACTCCGTCAGCATCTGTAATTCTTCTGGCAAGCTGCCAGCCCCGATTCTTACCCTGACCGGCTTTATTACCCGGATTTATGAAAAGATATATGGATCCTGCCAGCAGCAGTATGCCAAAAAGTATGTCAAAGGTATTCCGCGGTATCAGAGAGGTGGTAAGGGAACCGAGAATAGAGCCTGGCAGCGTTGCTACGGCAAAAATAATACCGGATTTATAGTCAATTTTTTTCATTTTGGCATAGGCAAAAGAACCTGACAGGGAGTTGAAAAATACTACCGCAAGTGATATTGCAGTAATGGTTTCAGGACTTTTATCAGGGTAGAGCAGCAGCAGGACAGGTACAAGAATAAAGCCGCCTCCTGCACCTATGAGGGTTCCGAAGGTGCCCACCAGAAATCCAAGGGGTACCAGCCATAAAAAGTCATACATCATATTACCTCTCTATAAAAATTTATTTTATTATTTTAAAGCTGTAAGGCAAATATTATGCTGCAATTTTAAACCATAAGCTTATTTGCAGATTAAAATAGAGATAGAAACATAAATATTCTATATCTGACCTGTGAGATACTGTATTCCTATACTGGAGGCGGCTACGCAAAGCCACACCAGCAAGCCCAGAAATATAGGCTTAAAGCCTGTCTTTCGCATATCCTTGAAATCGGAACCCAGCCCCACGGCTGAAAGGGCTACAACTATCAGGAATTTGCCGGCTTCAGACAGGCCCCAGGCCGCGGCAGTGCTGATAACCGACAGGGTATTTAACAAGCATAGTGCGAGGAAGCCCACAATAAACCAGGGAAAAATCCGTATAAAACTATAATTTATCTTATCGGCTGTTTTGGCTGCCTTTCTTTTTCCCAGCAAGGTGACGGCGGCAAAAAGCAAAGAAACCGGGATTATCATGGTGGTACGGGTCAGCTTTACAATGGTGGCATACTCTCCGGCAGTCTTGCTGAAGGCATAGCCCGCAGCGACCACGGAGGAAGTATCGTTTATGGCTGTTCCTGCCCACAGTCCGAAGGCCTTGTGGGAAAAACCCAGCAAATGGCCCAAGGGAGGAAAAATCAGTACTGCCACAATATTAAAAAAGAAAATAGTTGAAATGGAATAGGCGACTTCCTTTTCGTCAGCCTCAATAACCGGTGAGACCGCAGCAATTGCAGACCCGCCGCAGATTGCTGTCCCCACCCCGATAAGGGCAGTGAGCCTGCCGGGTATTTTTAAAAGCTTCCCGAAGGCGCAGGCGGACACAAATGCAACTGATAGTGTAACCAGCATGACACACAGGGATTCTCTGCCGGTTTTCCAGACCTGACTCAGGCTTAAACCTGCACCCAACAAAATAATGGCATATTGCAGCAATTTTTTTGCGGCAAATTTTATACCGGTTTCCATCCATGCCGGCTTACCTGCAAGGTTATTAACGAGGATTCCTATGACTATGCCAAATACCGGTGCTCCCACTATGGGGAAAATTCCTCCCAGCCAGTTTGCCGCAATCCCAATTACTAAGGAAAACAGAATTCCTGCCGTATTTTTTCTTAACCAGCCCATAATAGACTCCAATTCCATTGGCTTTTAAGCTATCCAATGCCATGTTTGTAATTTTATTTCATATAAATATTTTAGTGCCGGACTATCATAATTTCAAATTATGATTTATTATAAATGTATAAAAAATATTTATGATTATTTAATGTTAGGTACTATTACTTATGAATTCTGGAGGATGTATGATAGATTCAAAGCTCACAACCTTTATAAATCTGGCAAGGCTCAGGAATTATACCAGAACCGCCGAGTTGCTGAACCTGACTCAACCGGCGGTTTCCCAGCATGTCAGACAGCTGGAGGATTACTACGGGGTGCCGCTTGTAAAGAAGAAGGGAAGGCAGCTGGACTTGACCGAAGAAGGTGAAATGCTCTTAAAATATGCAAATGAGCTGGAAACAAAGGAACTGAATTTTCATAGAACTCTGATGAATAAATCTGCCGTTATAAAAAGGTACAATATGGGAGCCACCCTGACCATAGGTGAGTTTGTACTACCGGGACTGCTGGGGGAGCATAAGCGCAGGTTTGAAAGTGTTGATATTATAATGCATGTGCACAATCTGGAAGAGATAATAGAAAGGCTTAGCTTCGGACAATTTGACCTGGGCATTGTGGAAGGGCCTTTTGACAAGACCAGGTTCAGATATAAGAAGCTGAAGGAGGATGAACTGGTTCTGGCGGTATCTCCCAAAAGCCCTCTTGCCAAAATGGCGGAAGTAGAAGTTGCGGATATTGCAGGCATGGGAAGGCTTATACTCAGGGAAAAGGGCTCAGGCACCAGGAGTGTCTTTGAAAACAAGCTCCTTGAGCTGGGAATAGGGCTCCAGCAGGTAAAGATATATATGGAGGTTGGCAGTATTGGGGCTATAAAATCACTGGTGCAGGCAGATTTGGGCTATACGGTAATATCCAGGGAGGCCATTCGGAAGGAAGTGGCAGCAGGAACACTAAAAACAGTGCCTTTTAAAGGGATAAGAATCCTGCGTGATTTTAACTTCGTATATCTGGATTGCGGGCAGGAGGATTTCATAAACGGATTTATCGAATTTCTCACAGGGGCTATTGAAAATAGTTAAAATCAGGAACCAATCAGAATATGAACTATTTGAAATAAGAGCCATCTAAAACAGTAACCAACTGGGAAATAATTCATATAATATATTGTAATATTTGAATATAGTGATTGACAAATATAGTTGTGGGTTTTATAATAGTCTTAATAAGTAATCAATTAAAAGGGAGATAGGAATGAAGACATCAAAGGAATTTATTCATCAATGGTTATGGATTGTACTTATTGCTTTTTGCATAGTGGGAGTGTTTTATCCTGCAGTAGGGGTTATAGCGCTTATATGCATGCTTGCTCCATCGGTTGTTGCCATATGGAAGGGCAGGTTCTGGTGCGGCAGCTTTTGTCCAAGAGGAAGCTTTAATGACTCCGTACTGCGCAGGCTCAGCCTTAAACGTCCGCTGCCAAAGCTGCTGAAAAGCAAGTGGTTCAGAAACCTCTTTCTGGTGCTGCTGATGAGTGCCTTTGCCGTTCAGCTGGCGTTAGCCTGGGGGAGCCTGGAAAGTGTAGGATTTGTATTTGTACGTATGATAATAATTACTACAATTATAACAATAATTCTGGGAGTATTATACAGCCAAAGAGCCTGGTGCGTCATCTGCCCCATGGGCACTATGGCCTCCTGGGTCACAAGAGCTGCTGCAAAGGGCCCCACCGCAAAAACCAATAAAAAGATTACCTTTGAAAAGGAAAAGTGCGTAAGCTGCAAGCTGTGCTCAAAAGCATGTCCTGTGGGAATAGATGTTCTGAGCTATAAAGCTATGGGAGAGGTTCAAGCCCCTGACTGTCTGAAGTGCAACGAATGCGTTTACAAATGTCCCAAAAGCTGCCTCGCAAAGGTGTAAGGACGTGTAAGGGCGCGTGTAAGGGCAGCAGGGTTAATTGCTGCAGGATGTATTGGTTTTAATTTTTAAATGTGCTAAGCTATATTAGTTAAGCAATATTAAGGATTAACAAAAATATACCTGAATATGATTTATGGATGGGAGGAATTTTATAATGTCGGTTGTCAAAGCAAAAAATTACTATACAGGGCAGGGCGGCTGCCAGAGGATGAATTGTGCACAGGCGGTCCTGAATGCGTTTAAGGAAAATTTCAATATAGATGAAACCATGGTGGAGACCTTTCAGGGCTATGGGGGAGGAAGAGCTCCCAACGGCCTGTGCGGAGCCTACTATGCAGTAAAGTACATTTTAGACAAACAGGCTCCCGGCAAGCTGCAGGATTTGGAAAGGCACTTTCTGGAACATGCCGGTGCACTGGAATGCAGCAACATCAAGGGGCTGAAAAAGCTTTCCTGCGTGGGCTGTGTTGAAAAAAGCTCTGAGTTCCTGGAAAAACTGGGTTAGCATGAAAAATCTATTAGTAGTTATTATGATGGTTTTGGGTATCATAAATACTGCTTGCGGTACACAGGTGAAAGTTTTGTCCCTGCCGGAAAGTAAAAATACGGCGTCGGTACAAACCGGGTCAACAAAGGAGCTTGGCAATATGGAGATAAAACCCCAGGAGGCTAAGGCACGTCTTGACAAAGGGGAGAGTGTAATTCTTCTGGATGTACGTACTGAGGAGGAATACAACGAAAAGCGCATTCCGGGCAGTATTCTCATACCTGTGGAGGGCATTGACAGCGATGCTCCGGCGAAGCTGACCGACAAGGCTGCTGTCATATTTGTTTATTGCAGAAGCGGAAGAAGAAGTGCAATCGCAGTTGAAGTGCTTACCTTGATGGGATATACAAAAGTATATGACCTTGGCGGTATTGAAGATTGGCCATATGAAACTGTTAGCGGTAAATAACCGTAACCTTTGTAAAATATTTAAGTGGATATAAAATATTTAAGATGATTCAGGGCACCCAGGCAGAGCTGATTTGCAGGGTGCCCTGTTTTGTGCCTGAAGCCTTCGCGGAGAATTGCATATTTATATTATATAATATGACATACCTGTGTCAGCTTTAAATGCTATAATATTGACTAAGAGGTGCATTATGCATATAACCAGGTTGTTTGAAACAGTTTACCTTCTCATGGATAGAAAGTCCATGACCGCCGGAGAGCTTGCGGAACATTTTGAAGTGTCGGTAAGGACCATATACAGGGACATAGAGGTATTATCCCAGGCCGGAATCCCCATATATATGAACAGGGGGAAGGGCGGGGGAATAAGACTTCTGGACAATTATGTACTCAACAAATCCATATTGTCTGATTCGGAGCAAAAGGAGATACTTGCGGCCTTGCAGGGACTTAATGCCGTCCATTATCCGGAGGTTGACAAGGTAATGAACAAGCTGGGGCTTTTGTTCAACAAGGAGGATTACAACTGGGTGGACGTGGACTTTTCCCATTGGGGAGAGGCAAACCGGCAAAAGTTTGATTTGATTAAGACTGCAATCATAAATAAAAGGGTGCTGGCCATTGACTATTCCAGCCCTTACGGAGAAAGCAGCAACAGGGAGATAGAGCCGGTGCAGCTGTGGTTCAAGGACAAGACCTGGTATCTGAAGGGCTTCTGCCTGACCAGGAAGGCCATGCGCATCTTCAGACTTACCAGGATGAAGAAGGTCAGGCTTACGGAAGTTACCTTCTCAAAAAGGACGGCTCAGGAACTGGAGCTGCCTGCTGCGGAAACAGATACCCGCAAAATTGTATATTTCAAGCTGCACCTGGACAAAGCGGCAGCATACCGGGTCTATGATGAGTTTGACGAGAAGCATATTATAAAAAACGGGGACGGAAGCTTTGAGGTTACAGCCTTCTACCCTGAGAGCGACTGGGTATACGGCTATATTTTGTCCTTTGGAAGCGCTGCCAGGGTTATAGAACCCGAACACATAAGGAACATAATAATTGAACGGCTCAAGGAGACCTTGGGACAATATGAAGGGTGACGCTGAAATGGAATATATACCTGCAAAAACAATAATATCCGGTTATGCTGAGAATAATAACTGGTTTGGAGTAAACTACAACATGAATATATACAAGGGCTGCAATCATGGCTGCATATACTGTGACAGCCGGAGTGACTGCTACCGTGTGGAGGATTTTGACCGGGTGAGGGCAAAGGAAAATGCCTTGGGCATCATCGCAAGGGAGTTGAAATCCAAGAGGAAAAAAGGAGTGGTGGGAACGGGGGCCATGAGTGACCCATATAATCCTTTTGAAGGGCAGTTGGAGCTTACCAGAGGTGCTCTGGAGCTTATAAACCGGTTTGGCTTCGGCTGCTCCATTGCCACAAAGAGTGACCTGGTGGTAAGGGATATGGATATTCTTAAAAAGATACAAGGCCATTCGCCGGTGCTTGTCAAGGTGACTGTTACAAGCTGTGACGACCAATTGGCAAAAAAGGCTGAACAGAATGCCGCTGCTTCCTCAAAACGGTTTGCCGCCGTAAAAAGTCTTGCGGACATGGGGATTTTTGCAGGAATACTTATGATGCCGGTTTTGCCTTTTATTGAAGACACAGAGGAGAATATCAAGGGTATACTCAGGCTAGCTCATGAAAGCGGAGCAAGGTTCGTATTCTCTTCCTTCGGAGTTACCCTGAGACTGAATCAGAGAGACTGGTATTATGACAAGCTGGATGAACAGTTTCCGGGAGTGAAGCAAAAGTATATCAGGCAGTTCGGAGATTCATATGTCTGTGATTCCCCGCGGCTGAAGGAGTTGAGGGCCATTTTCAGGGAGGAGTGCAACAGGCTGGGGCTGCTGTACGGTATGAAGGAAATAATCTCCGCATACAGGCAGGGGTACGAGGACAGACAGTTGACCTTGTTTTAACCGCTGTGAATCAGGTATAATAATATAAGATTACAGCGTGTATGGAGAGGGAAAATGCCAAGAAGAACCTATGTAACAAATATGCCTGACAAAACAGGGGCATTTATGCTTGCTACGAAAATCATTGCAAGGCACAATGGAAATATTGTCAGGGTGAGCTATAACAAGGCTGTTGACCTTCATACGATCTTCATAGATGTGGAGGCTCAGGAGGACAAGCTGGCCTTGATTGCCGGGGAATTGGGCAGTGTGGGCTATCTGAATGAAAGGATTTCCGAGACCAGGGTTGTTGTGGTAAATATAAAAATACCGGATAAGCCCTCTTCCGTGCTGCCCATACTGAGAATACTGGACAGGTACGGAATCAATATCTCGTATATCAACTCAAGCTCAAACGATACGGAGTTTCAGGACTTTAAAATGGGCCTGCTCATTGAGAATCCCGGCGTAATCAAGCTGTTGCTGGAGGAAATCAGTGAGAGCTATCAGATAGATATAGTTGACTATGATGATGCTGAAAACAGCCTGGATAACACTATTTTCTATTTGCGCCTGGCTAATGAGATGCAAAAGCTCCTGCATTTAAGCACTGAGACAACCCTGGAGTTTATTGCGGAATCCAACCGAATATGGCAGGTGCACCAGGAAAAAGGGGGAAATCCCAAAAAGGTATTTGATTATATAAGAAGGTTTGCAAACTTTATAAGTCTTCACAGAGACGGCAATTTCAGAGCCGACATTGATAAGGTGCAATTAAGTCCCCGAGTGACCTTATACAATATCCAGCCACCCTGCGGCAGTAACACCTATGTGCTGGAAGCCCAAAACGAGCTGGTGCTGGTTGACACCGGCTATACCATTTATCAGGGGGAAATGTTTGAAATTTTCAGGAGGCTTTTTGGTGACTGGCAGGCAAAGCTCAAAAGGGTATATATATCACATGCTGATGTGGATCACTGCGGACTTCTGGCAAAGCTGGGAAATGCGGAAATCTGTGTTAACAGGAAAAGTGCGGAGAATTTGAAGCGTCAATACCTGGGCATTCCCGACTACAGGGAGCACAACGAGGTAGGCTTGGGCTACAGCAAGCTGAGCCGTATAATTTCAGGATATATTCCTCCTGATACTGAGAATTTCACAATCCTGGACCGGGGGGATGTGCCCGAGGAGCACCGGGAGCTTTTGCACATAGGCGCTTTTACGGTTGCAGATTTGGATTTTGAAGTGCTGGAGGGCAGCGGAGGACATGTTTACGGTGAAATGGTTTTTGTGAACAGAAGGTTCGGGGTGGCTTTTACCGGCGACCTTCTTGTGAATATCAGCGGTTTCAGCCCGGAACGGGCAGAATTCAACTCTCTGGCACCTTATCTGATGAACAGCGTAAACTCTGATTCCGCAAAGGCCACTGAAATGAGAAAGCAGATAATCAGCCTGGCGGAAGAGGTAGGGGAAGCAGTGCAAAAGCCCTGTATGATTTGCGGAGGCCACGGGCCTCTTTCTATAATAGTAAATCACAGGCTGCACAAAATGCCGGGGGTGGAGAATGTTGTAGTGTAGTGCAGTGTAGTGCAGTGCAGTGTAGTGCAGTGTAGTATAGGCATAGCATTATTGCAGTTCCGCCCTAAAGCTTAAATTTTAGATCTCCAGGCTCTGATTCCTTAAGCTATCCCATCCTTTGGAGAGTCAGCTCTTTTTCATAGGGTTTGAGCAGTCCTTCCAGAGAGCTGCCGCTATAGGTGTGACCTATCCAGGCCAGCGCCTGGTCTTTTTCAAGTATAACCGGCATTCTGTGGTGTATTTCAGACATTTGTCCATTGGCATCGGTGGTTATTATTACAAAACGGGTGGAGGGAATGCCGGACTTGTCCGCAAAGCTGCCATACAGACCTGCGAAGTAAATAAGCCCCGAGCCGGCTGAACGGATAAGATACTTGTCCTTTTGGCGGGTACTGCCGGTGGCGGATTTCCATTCATAAAAGCCGCTTGCAGGTATGAGACATCTTCCTGCGGCAAGAAGCTTCCTAAAGGTGGGTTTTTCCTGCAGTGTCTCGCACCTTGCATTTATAATGACGGAACCTGCCTTCATATAGTTGGGGAAGCCCCACTTAAAAAGCTGCAGGTTTTTTGCAGTGCCTGAGCGGTCAGAAGCGCAAGAACTGACTGTACTGACTGTACAGTCTGAACTGCCGGAAGTATCGGGACTGCCGGAACTGCCCATGATAACCGGTGCGGTATCAGTAGGAAATATTTCTCCCGTCTTCATACGGGAAGCCTCAGCTTTATAGCGCTGGTTAATGCCCTCCAGTATTTCCTGTATTTCTGCATTTTCTTCTTCTGTAAATACAACATAACGTCCGCACATATTTTCCTCCACCTTTCGGGATTAAAATTTATCTTTTGCCCTTCACACTTGTAATACAGACATATATGATTATAGCATTTTTACTTAAAGGGGTACAAACCCGGTAAATGGGTGCCTTTGGGAAAAAGCTCCCATTTACGCAGGCTATACAGGCATAATACGAAACCTTAACTTATCTTATGCATATGAAGGTATTAATGTTGTTTACATTTAATTCCATATAAACCCACATACGACCGTTCCATCTGTAGCCATAAACTACACGCTGAGTCACACTTGCTATCCATGCCCAGAAGCTTCTGCCATTATTCAGCCAGATAAATGCAAACCTGTTCCGGCACTGTCTGATGGGGCCAGGGAAGAAGTTCGGCCTGCGGGGAATATATCCCGGAGGACGCATGGTGGGGGCAAATTGACCAAAGTTGTGAGGCCCTGGAGCATATGGCATAAGACCGGGCTGACCGGGCTGCCAAGGTGGTTGACCCGGCTGCCAGGGGGGCTGACCCGGTTGTCCAGGCGGTGGGCCGGGCTGCCAGGGGGGCTGACCCTGCTGTCCAGGTTGCTGACCCGGCTGCCAGGGCTGGCCCTGCTGCCAAGGCTGTTGGCCTTGCTGAGGCATCATGGGGCTTGGCATTCCATCAGGTCTGGTATAGTCATAGTCATAGTCTTCATACTCTTCGAATTCATCGAATTCGTCATAGCCATCATATTGATCCGACATTATAAATCTACTCCTTATACGTAATCTTTTTAATACATAATATGGCAGGCTTTGTCTTACGGTTACATAAAGAGTAGGTAATAACGCTATAAGAGATATAATATACGTCATTCATGGCTATAAGTCTCTTTTACCTCAATATAGAATCTCTGATTTCCAAAGCCCCCATCCTCAAAAAAAAGCTGAAATTTTTTGCCGCGGCAGGTACAGTAAAACCTCCAGGCGTTTATCTTTTCCTTGAAGCTCTGACCGTTTCTACTGTCCAGTACCTTGGTGATCGTATAGGTACGGCCTTCCCATTGGAAGGATTGGGGAATCAATTCGCCCGTACTGCTTCTCCGAAAAGCCGTAACATCAAGATATACTCTTCTGTAACGGGATTCTGGGGCATTAGCTGCCAGCTCTTTTTCCAACTGCTTTCTTTCATATCCAAATGGAACCATATCAATCACTCCAATTATTTTCCCATAGCCAGGACGTTATATTTTACAAAAGCTTTATTTTCCTTCCATAAACCATTTATTATCCTCCATAAAAAGATATACCTCCTTATTTCTCACCCTGCACCTGTATCGGATTCCCTGTCCGCCTACATTTTGGCTGGCAGCCTTCCGAAAGTCAAATACCTTGTCTATATCATATTTCGTGCCATCCTCCCACACAAAGTAAAGGGGAAGCAGGGCACCCTCCTTTGTGAAGGAGGACATAACATCTACATAAACCTTGCGCATAAGAAAAGCTCCTTTCCATTTGTTACGTACTATTTTCTACTTTCTATTTGTCACCTTACATTGCTATTTAAAATAGGATACGGGAAAAATAATATTTTCTTCTATGGGGTTTGCATTAAGCTTTTTATCCTTGAGCAGCAAGGCTCTTTGCGCGGAGTAATGGCCGTAGCGGTGTCTTACTCCGTCAATGGACTTTTCCAGCAGCTCTTTTTTAAATCTCCTATTGTCATCCTCCAGCAGGCTTAGCTGGGTATAGGCCTCAGGTGATACAAGATCGGTAACTCTTACGCCTATGGAACGTATGGGCTTATCCCAGGTCCAGCTTTTGAGGAATATGTCAAAGGCTTTTTCCGCAATGTCACTGCTGACAAAGGTATGAGCCTTGAGCGGCGCCTGTCTGTCTATGGTGTAAAGCTCTCTGTCACGTATATGTATTTGTACGGTTTTGCCTTTAAAGTAATGCTTGCGAAGCCTTTCGGAAACACTTTCGGAAAGCACATAAAGCAGAATTTTTACATCCTCGTTGCTTTCCAGGTCACGAGGCGTAGTCATGCTGTTGCCTATGCCCTTAATGATGCTTTCGGTGCCTGTATTTGCCACAGGGGTGGTATCCAGGCCGTTGGCGAAGCTCCACAGGTATTCACCCCATTTGCCCAGCAAACCTGTGAGGACATTGGGAGAAACCGTTGCAAGGTCACCTATGGTGTACAAGCCTATCCTTGTGAGCTTGCGCCAGGTGGACAGGCCTACATACAGCAGTTCCTTCGCAGGAAGGGGCCAGATTTTTTCCTTATAGTCATCAGGAGCTATTACTGAAACGGCGTTGGGCTTTTTTAAATCACTTCCCAGCTTGGCGAATATCTTGTTCCAGGATACCCCCACCGAGACGGTAATGCCTGTTTCCTCCAGCATGCGCCTGCGGATTTCCTCGGCAATATCCCGGCCATTGCCGAACAGGCGGGTGGAGGCAGTGACATCCAGCCAGTTTTCATCGATGCCGAAGGCTTCCACCTTGTCAGTATAGTCATGGTATATTTCTCGTGCCAGCTTTGAGAATCTCAGGTATCTGTCGTAGTTGGGCGGAACCACCACCAGGCCGGGGCATCTCTGCCGTGCCTGCCAGATAGCCTCTCCGGTCTTGATGCCAAAGCTCTTTGCTATATTGTTTTTTGCCAGAATAATCCCGTGCCGGTGCTCTATACTGCCGCCCACAACCACAGGCTTGTTTCTCAGCTCAGGCTGATGCAGGCATTCAACGCTTGCATAAAAGTTGTTTAAATCCGAATGCAAAATAACTCTTTCCATAGCATCACCCTTAATAATATATGCAGAACATGTGTTCGATATTATTATATGTCCTGAAAGTTATTTTTACAAATGAAAAAATTGCCTGAAATGTGGGTATATGAAAAATTGATTTTAGGATGAAAATAATTGTCGTATTTTTTTCAATATATTCATGTTCTTGGAAGGAATTATCAAATAATGGTGGAATATAAAGGGAGGTGGGATTGTGAAGGTTACATGGGTTTAAGTAAAGCTTGATTGTTGAAATAAGGGTAAGGCTCACATATTTTGACTTATCACGAAAAATCTGCAACTCACATAGGAGAGGTAAAAATGATAAGATGGTTGCATATTTCCGATTTACATATTAGCGATAAAGCTGATTGGAACAACTTTAAAATAGAGATAGTAAATAAGTGCAAGGAAATAGGGAAAATAGATTTTATGGTCGTAACGGGAGATTTTCATAATTATTCTGAGGGTAATAATTTTAAACAGGCCGCAGAATTTCTGAAAAATGTTACCAGTGATCTGGGATTAAATATTACCGAAGATTTGTTTGTTATTCCAGGAAACCATGACGGTGTAACTGAGATTACGTATAAAGATACCTTTTTAGTAGCTGCACGTGCGGAGCCTCTGAATATTGCCGCAAATCGGCTTGAGACCTTGCTTGGTATGTTTCATGATTATGATGTATTTGTTAAAGGCTTAATTCCTGCGTATCCTGTCGAACAACCATCAGCAGTTCATACCCGTGTTTGGCGCAATCAAATCTCGCTCATTCATTGTAATACAGCAATTGCAGCGAACGGGACTACAAAAGATAATCAAGTTCTTGATATAGATGGTTTGGTTAAAACAATAATCAACAAGGATTTACCGGCATTGATTCTGGCACATAATAGTTTTTTTGATTTGAATCCGCAGCAGCAAGATAGAATTAAAGGTTACATTCGAAATAATCATATCTGCGCTTATTTATGTGGAGATACACATATCAATAAAGTAAAACAAATACAGTATGATGACAACCAGGGGAAGCAGATACCTTGTGTAATTAGTTTCAAATCAGCACCTGATCCCAAAGATGAATACTCGAGGTTTGGAATTATTGTTAGTGAGTGGGAAGATGAAAACGCAGTTCTAAAGGGGTGGAACTGGACTAACGATAATGGTTTTAAGGTTGATAGTGAGATTTTTGACAAAAGAATCAACATGCGGCAGGTACCCACTACTAAATTATCTCTCCCAGACACTGTTAAGTATGTTCACCCCGTAAATTGTACTGAGTGGAAATTAATAGATGGGAAGCTTGAGGAACAGAAAGCAAAAAATCTGGACTTGAGTATGCGCCGGTTTTTATTGGGATATCCGTGTACCTGGGCACTAGCGTTCAGCGGATTACCAGTATCTAGAAAACAGATCGGTGATCTTCGTTTAAAAATACGAGATGGAGGCGTATTTGCTTTATTAGGTGCCGGCGCAGAAGGAAAAAGCACTTTGTTAAAACAACTATGCGTACAATTATATCATGATGGATATACTGTAATATTTCATAATGAACGAAAAGGTTATGAGTTGCCAGATAAACTCCCAACCAACGTAGTTGTTGTGGTTGATGAACCTGATGAAAAAGATTTTGTTGATTTCCTGCAGAAAATTATAGAAAATGAAATTACACTAATATTTGCATTAAGGCGTAATGAATGGAACATTTTCTGTAAGCGCTACAACATCTCACTAAATACAAAGCGTGCAGTCACAGAAGTTGATATGGAAAAAATTAAGGATTACGAAGAAGCCTTTGCATTTGCCGATTGTATCGTTCAATATCACAGACCTGATGCTGACAAGGCCGTACTGATTGATGATTTTTTGCACAATTCAGAGGAGCATGGTTTTCTTTACGCTGCTATGCTGTTGTCTATCTATGATAAAACAAAGTTTGAAGAAATTGCAGAGGACATCATTAAAAAAATAAGAAATAATAGTTACAACGCGTTAAAGTTGTTAGGTTATGCCATACTTACCGAACAAGCTGGAGCAACTTTTACTGAACTACAATATCAAGCCTTTTTAAAAAAGTTATCGTTAAAACCTAAAGATGCAAAAGACGCACTGGAATTGGAATTGCAGCATAAGGGAAACAGGCGTGAAACCAGGCATCCACAAATATCTAAGTTGTTTTATACGATTTTATTTGGTGAAAATGGTGAATTTAAAACTTCAGATAGCGATGAAATGAAATATGAATTATTAGACTTCGCTCTAAACACATATCTTAATAGTGTGGGCAATACTGATGCTATCTCAGCCGATAACATCCTCTTATGTATAAATTTCATCAATGAAGTTCAGAATCCCTCTATGATGCTCCAGAGAATAGTTGAAGATTTGAGAGGTAATGTGCCGCTTTTACAGAGAATTTACTCCCGGATATCAAGACCTAATGTGCGCATTGATTTTTCTGAAAAATGCTATAAAAAAAATATTATTAATCCACAGATAATACACGGTTGGGCAAAAGCCAAGAATAAAATAGACGGAGTTGGTGACTACGCGCAGGAAAACAGCGCCCTGTGGATTTATCAGGAAGCCTGTATTAACAAAGGCGTTTCTGATTCTGCTGTTTGGTTAGGATGGGCACAGATAGAAAAGGAGACGCACGGAGTTGGTGACTATACACAGGTAAATAGTACTCTGTGGATTTATCAGGAAGCCTGTGTTAACAAAGGCGTTTCTGGTACAGATATATGGTTGGGCTGGGCGCAGATAGAAAAGGAGGCGCACGGAGTTGGTGAATATGTACAGGAAAACAGCGCCCTGTGGATCTATCGTGAAGCCTGCATTAACAAAGGCGTTTCTGATTCTGCTGTTTGGTTAGGCTGGGCGCAGATAGAAAAGGAGGCACACGGAGCTGGTGATTATGAACAGGAAAACAGTGCTCTGTGTATCTATCATGAAGCCTGCATTAACAAAGGCGTTTCTAATTCTGCCGTTTGGTTAGGATGGGCTCAGATGGAAAAAGAGACGCACGGAGTTGGTGACTATGAACAGGAAAACAGCGCCTTGTGGATTTATCATGAAGCCTGCATTAATAAAGGCGTTTCAGGTACAGATATATGGTTAGGCTGGGCGCAGATAGAAAAGGAGGCACACGGAGCTGGTGACTATACACAGGAAAACAGCGCTTTGTGGATCTATCGTGAAGCCTGTATTAATAAAGGCGTTTCTGATTCTGCTGTTTGGTTAGGCTGGGCGCAGATAGAAAAGGAGGCGCATGGAGCTGGTGAGTATGAACAGGAAAACAGCGCCCTTTGGATCTATCATAAAGCCTGCATTAACAAAGGCGTTTGTGATACTGCTGTTTGGTTAGGCTGGGGGCAGATAGAAAAAGAGACGCAAGGAGTTGGTGAATATGCACAGGAAAACAGTGCTCTGTGGATCTATCATAAAGCCTGTATTAACAAAGGCGTTTGTGATTCTGCTGTTTGGTTAGGCTGGGCGCAGATAGAAAAGGAGACGCACGGAGCTGGTGACTATGCACAGGAAAACAGCGCCCTGTGGATCTATCGTGAAGCCTGCATTAACAAAGGCGTTTCTGGTACAGATATATGGTTAGGATGGGCGAAGATAGAAAAGGAGACGCATGGTGTTGGTGACTATGCGCTGGAAAACAGTGCCCTGTGGATCTATCATGAAGCCTGCATTAATAAAGGCGCTTCTGGTACGGATATATGGTTAGGATGGGCTGCAGAAAGTAGTTGTTTTTGTAATGAGGAATGGAGTTCTTTGAAAATTCTGAAAGCTGCCTTGTCTGCGACAGGCAGGGAATGGCATGTTTTATCGTCTTATGCCCAATGCCTTATGCAAAATAACTATTTTTATGAAGCTCGCAGAGTTTTTGAAACAATTAATAAAAATACGGTGCTTTCTAATCTTCTGATAATAGAAATGGTCATGGGTAATAATGATAATGCCTCTCCGGAGGGTAGCCATCGTGTTAATACACTGGTAGAGACCATGAAAAAGGCTGTCAAATTTAGTATGGCTGCAAAGTATGGTTTGTATATGTATTATCGATTCACAAAAAACAAGGCAGAAGAAGAAAAGTTTTATTCAATGCTTGATTTCTCATCTGATGACGTTCAAGCCTATGCTCTGCATATGGAAAAATTTCTGGAAAATTGTCTAAGTGCATATGATAAACCAGCAAAATTAATAGATTCCAAAATTTTGTAACATAATTTTTATTAAAGGTAGAATACCATGAAAGAATGTCTTCTACCATGAAAGATGGAATATAAAGAAAATGGCTGATTTGCTGGAATTTATTAATAAAATCGGAGGGACTCCATGGGACTTTTACTAGATGATAAATTAGTCGTAGGTATTTCATCGCGCGCACTGTTTGACTTAGAGGAAGAAAATAGAATATATGAGAATGAAGGGCTTAAGGCTTATTCAAAGTACCAAATTGAACATGAGAATGAAGTACTTAACCCTGGAACTGCATTTCCACTTATAAAAGCACTTCACAAGCTTAATGCAGACGGGCGCTATCTGACAGAAATAATTGTAATGTCCAGAAATAGTGCAGATACCAGTTTGCGCATCTTCAACTCAATTGAGCACTATGGTCTTAACATCAGTAGAGCCGCACTTGTCGGAGGAACATCCGTAGCGCCATACCTAAATGCTTTCAGAACAGATTTATTTTTATCGGCCAACGAAGTTGATGTTCAAGAGGCTATTAACGCCAACATTGCTTCTGGAATTATTTGCTCCCATTCAGAATTTCCAATTAATGTAGAAGACGATATAAAACAAATAAAAATCGCGTTTGACGGAGATGCTGTTATTTTTTCTGACGAATCTGAACGAATCTATCAAGCAGAGGGTCTCCAGGCATTTGCAGAGTATGAGAGGAAAAATGCGCAAAGTCCACTTCCAGAAGGGCCTTTTGCGAAGCTTCTAAAGACAATATCTTTCATTCAAAAAGGGTTTTCTAAAGAATTGGTTCCTATTCGGACAGCACTCGTTACTGCCAGGAATGCTCCTGCTCATGAACGTGTAGTGCGAACACTGAGGGCATGGGATGTCAGAGTAGATGAGGCTTTTTTCTTGGGAGGAATCGAAAAAAGCGAGGTTCTAAAAGCATTTGGTGCTAATATTTTCTTTGATGACCAACCTGTTCATACGGACCCAGCAGCGAAATTAGTTCCAGCGGCAAGGGTCCCAATAAAACAATAATAAAACACCTGATTTTATTGGTTAAATAGATAACATATATTGTTTACGAAGTAAGGCTCCAACACATTGCAAAGGAGAACCAAGTATGAAACAAATCGAAAATTATAATGCAAACAAATATAATAGTGACACGTATTCTGAGATTGAAAGCGGAGTATATGAAGCAAAAGAGGATGGTGAGAGTTTATATGTGACGTCACTATCTTTTGTTCAAGAGCCGGAATTTAATGAAGGTGCTAATGCAAGTCATATAACACAATATCCTTTAGAAGATATACTGGATAAATTTTATTGTCATATTTCGGATTTTTACCAGGAACTAAATACTGTTGAGTCTCAAAAATGTTATCAAGAATTTGCAAGCCCTGATTTAGAGGATATTAGAAACTTACGTGCCTTGATAGGAAAACATGTATATAACAAAGAAATTGATGGATATGTAAAACTTATTATAGAATAAATAGAGCAGAGATATCAAATATGAGTTTGTGAGGAATACCCATGAGCAGATTATTTTATTTTGGAAGCGACAGTATGCTGAAAGAACAGCGTAATCCATATGTTAAGCTTCTTTCTGTCAATCAGGCTTTGGAATTAGGACTTGAAATCAATTCAGATTTGTTAGATGATAGTTTTAATAAAGATACGCCAGAAGTCATCCTGTTTTGGGAGGATGAAACTAAATTTGAGTATCCAAATATTTTTTCTATAAATAAAGAGGATTTCTACGATGACATAGGAACCTCCAAACAATTTTGTACTGCTCTGGAATGGAAATACTCCGTGGATACAGTTGATGTTGTACTCAAATACATTCAAAATCATTTAAAAACTGCCCCGGAACTTGAGCTGTGGAGCGTATGGCTGGGAAGTGAAGAAATTCCGGCTTACGGGAAGAAAACGCTTTGTAAAGTAAGTGATTTGACGGCTGACAGATTGAAGGAGTTTTATACCAGTGAATCAGATTTTCAATGTTTAACTGTTGTAGGGTAAATTTCAATATTCTACGTATGTGTTGAATTCCACAGGGGCAGGAGTTAAAAAAATGAATATTAATCAGAGCTTATATGATAGAATCACAGGATTATCCAATTCTGAACTTTATAAGATGGTTTTTGAGGAGCATTCAAATTATCGGGAGGATGCCTTGGAAATTGCCAGAAAGGAAATGGATAGAAGAGGGCTTGACCAGGATAATTATGAGGAGCAGCCTGTAGAAGCTTGTTTACCAAAGGAATTGGGTGTAGGGTGGTTGAAATTTTATGTATATGTAAGTATTCCGTATGGAATTATTAACAGCTTCTATGTAGCCTATAATAATCCATCATGGTACAATTATTTAATTGTGGGAATAGCATCCACTGCAGCGGTTTTAACAATGTACGCAATGCACAAGTGGAAAATATGGGGCTGGAATTTAAATATTATTTTATTGTTGCTGGCGGCATTTGCAATGCCTGTTTTGAGAGCGAGAAGCACCGACGGGTATTTATCCATAGCAATATCAAAGCTTTTAATCTGGTGCATTCCAAATTTTATTTATTTATGGAGACGGCGAAAATATTTCAACGCCATAGATAAGTAAGTTGTAAAAGGCTGTTTAAGAAACAAAACACTATATACATTCGGACTATCCAGTTTATACAAGGAGGCATTCATGGTTTATTTTGAAACACCAAGGCTTATTTTCCGCGATTGGAGGGAAGAGGACCTGCCTGAGTTCAGGGAGATGAATAAAGATACCAGGGTAATGAAATATTTTACAAAAGCACTTTCCCCGGAAGAAACGGACGGGTTTTATAACATAATCAAGGAAGAATTCCAAAAATACGGCTATGGCCTTTACGCAGTTGAAACAAAGCTTGACCAGCACTTTATTGGTTTTATAGGCTTCCACTGGGCAACCTTCGCTGCTCCCTTTACACCTTGTGTGGAAATAGGATGGAGACTTGGAACGGAAGCCTGGGGTAAGGGCTTTGCCACAGAAGGAGCAAAGGCCTGTCTGAAATATGGCTTTGAAGTATTGGGTTTAGAAAAGATATACAGCCTTACCTCAAAAATAAACATCCAGTCTGAAAATGTAATGAAGAAAATCGGTCTGTCAAAAGTAACGGAATTCCAGCATCCAAATATACCCGAGGGCAATCCTTTGAAGGAGCATTTACTTTATGCGGCAGATAGCTGCTCCTACAAGTAAAAACCACTCCAGCCGGGTCTGCGGGGAGTATCAGTATTGCCTTAAGCCTCTTGCAGCATATATTACAAAGCTGTAACTTTTAAAGCTCCATATAAGCTGTAAAATAAAAGAATAGTGTATTTTGCAGGGAAATATGGAATTATCCTGCGGGCACCAATTTTTTATGCAATGGGATAGTAATATATCTGTACAGGAGGACAAATGAAAATCAGAGCATTATTAATAATAATTGTCAGTACCTTACTTTTGACTTCTTGCAACGCTGCTCCTTCCAATGATTCCTTAGTCTCACAAGCCCTGCAGCCCAGGGAGCAAAAAGTGGTGGTATCCCCCTTTACTCAATTTGAGAGCCTTGAAAGGGATGCAGATATGGGCTTTAACAGCAGGCTGCTGGATGACCTTTTAAAATCCTATGGTATTTATGACAGGCTGCTGGAAAAAGTACCAAAAGAGGATTATATTGATTCACCTTGCTCAGACATTAAAATCAATGGGTTTAACATTGGAAACAAAAAGGTTGCCGTATTGCAGATAATTAAGGGACACCTGTACATATACATAATGTTTTCAAATAACGAGGATAAATGGATAGCTGACGGTTTTGCGTACCAGAAGGAGAGGGAAAAGCCGGAGTACAGGGTTGAAGCCTCCGGTGACCAGACAAAATATTGGCTGGTATTAAGGCACGAGGCAAACCATGGCAGCGGCCTGCAGCTTTTCGATGAAAGCTGGTACAACCCGGATGGTTCTGTCGCGGGGGAATATCCTGTGGAAGGCAGTGCTTTATTCTTTCCCCAGATGGTGATACCCGAGGCAAATGCTTATTTTTCTGCTTCGGTAGATTATGACGGTGATTCCAGGGTATACCTGGCCTACTCAATAAGCTTTGAATATGCCTACAAGTCAAATTCAAAAGACTCAGGTTTTTATGGTATTCAAAGTAAATACCGCCCTGTGGTTCGAGATAACTGGGAATATGATTTGAAAACGGGGCAGCTTAAGTTTTTATCCTGTGACCCAGAGTTACCCCAAGGCTTCAGCAGTCTGGAGCATGTGGCGTCAGCCGATTTCGGCATTTTGCAGGGATATATTGATTTCTACAGAACCCGGTTGGGAGATAAAAAGGTTTCTACATTAGGAGAATGGGAAAAATTTATAAGTGCGGGTCCTTAGTTTTGCGTGCAAAAAGTAGGAGGGATAAGCTTTGCCTGTAAATATATTAAAAGAGCCGAGAAATATGGAATATGAAAGGCTGCTTCAGTATGCCTTTGAAATTTGCAGCAGCTTTGTACTGTCTGTTCGTAAGGAAATACTGTCATATTACCCTGAGCCGGAAATATTCAAGAGACTGGAGCCATATTTGATAAAAAAGCTGGCTGCACCGGATTATCAGCAAATACAATGCTATAGTTCAGACCTGCTGCACTATTTCTATGAATGCAGTGAGGCCACACAGTCAATTATATTGCCGGAGCTGAACGGGCTTTATGAGTGGAGAGAGCCCTTCTGGCCTGAAGATCTGACCTTTCTCAAGGCTGATGGACAGGTTTGGCTGGGCACCATATCCCATGAACACATGGGGTTTATCAGTGAAACCCATTATTCCCAGGTGGAATTTCTTAAAAATGAAATCGGTCTGGAAATATACTGGATGAAAAGGACATATTCCCAAGCAGAGGTGGAAAATGCCATTAATACATTATTCAGCCTGATTGATGAATATTTTAATTTATTGGGCAGCCATTTGGAGGAAGAGCTTAGAAACAGTGTGAAGGGTAAGAAGAATTCGCAGGACTTTGGCTTCTGGGAGGACTGTATTTTAGGGGACAGGTACAATATAAGCGAGCATTGTCTTGCTTTTGAAATAGCACGCTTCAGCAATTTATTAAAGCTGGAGAAGGCTGTTTACGCCTATGATTTTTTTGCGCTGTTGGATGAGGGAACAGATACGGGTTATCTGGAGGAATTGTTGGCAGTGAATATATCCGGCCATACTCAGGTTATGTATGATTGCCTTGAAAGCTTTAAAGCAAGATACCGGACTAATAGGAAAAAGTGAGTATTTAGGCTCCGCCATGATTAAAAGTATTTCTGTATGCTTCCTGTGATTTTTGATATTATATTCATAACGTTTCTTTAAATGTTATTTTTTATCCGGCTATACATGATAATTCTAAATGGGAGTGATTACAGTGAAAGTACATGCTATTGACCTTGAAAGCTTCTTAACAAACGGACAGGTTGAATGTGAACTCAAGGAAAAGCTTCTTTATGTGAGGACTCAACGTGCAATACCCACCCGGCGCTTTGATGCGGAACACTTATCTATAAATTCGTATATTCATTTGCCCGGCAGATTCAAGGTGCCGCTGAGAATTGACCTGACGGCAAAAATTGATGCCCCTGGTTTATACATATTGCTGGGAAAGGGGCATGTGAATCTGGGCACCCTATGCTCCGACAACAGGCGTATGGACGATATTGCCGCCCCCGCAAGAAAGACAATGTACTTTCACAACCATATGCACATGAATGAGTTCACGGACATTTCCCTGCTCTATGACTTTGAGCAGATGCAGATTCTCATAAACGGTGAGGAAAGATATTACTCCAACAAGGAAAGATATATGAAAGCCAAGTCCTTTTCTGAAATGAACAGGGAGGGCTTTGAGCTGAAGCTTGCATGCGACAAGCTGGTAAATCTTTGTATCAAATCTGTTACAGTTACCGAGTATGAAGACAAGAGCCCCATTTCCCGTCAGGGGGATGAGTTGCCTGCCCCCATAACCCAAAATATTTTTATGGCAGAGGGGGAGAAGCCGGACTTTCAAAGGTGTATTTCTTTCTTGCCCTTGGACCTTCAAGCTGAAATTGTCAAAATGGATGAATACTTAAAAAGCATGAAAATATTTAAATTCAAAAGGCAATTGGAGAAGCACGGCAATAAGATAACCTATGTAGCTCCCGATTATGGCTTTTCCTATGCCATATACCTGAGCAAGGATATTTTTGACCACTCTGTGCAATGGTATCTTATAACCAACGGCAAGCCGGAAACCTGGCACCGGAAAGCCGATTTGATGGAGGAGACCCTGGACAGGCTGGGACAAAAGGCACCTGATTTCGCCTGTCGTATGTTTTACAGCCTGGATGATTGTGTTGGGTGCTACAGGGACTGTCTGGCGAAAACCAGGTACAAATGGCAGGATAAGCAAAAAAACGTCTGTCATGGCAAGCTGAAGTTCAGAATGGATGCCACAGGCTTTGAGGACGTAGGTGCTTTCATTGAAGAAGTACAAAGTATTGTGAAGGGAGCCGGCAGCTAATGATTTTTTGCCGGAGAGGACTGAATTATGACCATTTATACGGCATTTTTGCGGGGCATTAACGTGGGAGGAAAGAACATCGTCAGGATGGCGGAGTTAAAAGAGCTGTTTGAAGCTATTGGGCTATATGAAGTACAAACCTATATTCAAAGCGGCAATGTGCTGTTCAAATCAGCTGAAGACCGGGAGAGCCTGCAAAAAAGAATCCAGCAGGAATTTGAAGGGCGCTTTGGATTTTCCAGTACAGTTATCTTGAGGAGCGCAGCCCAACTGGAACAAATTACCCTGAATTGTCCTTTTTCTCAGGAAGAAATAGCTGAAGCGGAATTGGCGTCAGAAGTAGAAAGTCTGTATGTTGCGCTGCTGTCTCAGCTTCCGCCGCAGGAAAGGCCGGAATGCCTGGAGGTCTATAGCAGTGAAGCTGACAGGTACGGCATAGTAGGGAGTGAGGTTTTTATTTTATTGAGCCATAGCATCCGTAAGTCAAAGCTGGCCAATAATCTTCAGAGGCTGGACGGGGCGGCTACCGTGCGAAATTGGAAGACCATGAACAAACTGGTGGAACTGACAAGGGCTATGAAGGGTGAATAACGGGAAAAGCAATCCGCGCAATCTGAGTTACATAAACGCGCTGCGTTAAATGGGAAGGCTGCCTTGCATATAAAATGCACCCGGATTTTCATCCGGGTACATGAAAAAAAGGAGCAAATGCCAGTTGTTTTTCTGAGGTCTCTTTGTTACCGCCTCATTCAACTTCTTTTGCATTTGGGTAAACACAACTAATATAATATTATGTAAACCAATGCTAATAGGTTACACTTTTGATAGAGCAAAAACACCTTGCCCAAAAGCAAAAGTGTATTTTTTATTGAGATAATAAATTTCTTGGAGTATAATTTGAACTTAAAGTAATTGATATTAATATTGGAGCTCTGAGCTGCCGCCGAAACAGGAGACAAAATGATACGATTTAATTGTGATTACAGTGAAGGTGCACATCCAAAAGTGCTTGAAAGACTTATAGAAACAAATATGGAGCAGACCGCCGGCTATGGTACCGATGCACATTGCAGCCAGGCCGCAGGTCTGATTAAAGGCAAATGCCGCCGGGAGGATATAGATATACACTTTCTGGTGGGAGGGACACAGACAAACCTTACAGTCATATCGGCTGCGTTAAGGCCCCATCAGGGGGTAATATCCGCAGGCACCGGGCATATAAACACCCATGAAACTGGTGCCATTGAAGCCTGCGGACACAAGGTGCTGGCTCTGTCTTCAGCAGACGGAAAGCTGACGGCAGGGGATATAAAAGCCTGCTATGAGGCTCATGTAAACGATGAAACCAGGGAACATATTGTGCAGCCCAAGCTGGTGTATATATCCAATCCTACTGAAATAGGAACCATTTACAGCAGGGAGGAGCTCTCTGCCATCAGCAGGGTTTGCCGGGAAAAGGACCTGTTTTTGTATCTGGACGGAGCACGCCTGGGCTATGCGCTGTGCGCAGAGGGCAATGATCTGGATTTACCCGCCTTGGCCAAGCTGTGCGATGCCTTTTACATAGGAGGCACCAAAGTCGGGGCACTTTTCGGGGAGGCCCTGGTATTGTGCAATGACAAGCTTAAAAGGGATTTCAGATATATAATCAAGCAGAAGGGCGGGATGCTTGCCAAGGGTAGATTGCTTGGAGTGCAGTTTGCGGCACTTTTCAGGGAGGACCTGTATTTTGAGCTGGCAGGACATGCCAACAAAATGGCTATGCTTATAAAAGAAGCCTTTAAAAGCAACGGTTACGCTTTTCTGGTGGAATCCTTCACAAATCAGCAGTTTCCTATAATACCGGACAGTGTATTATTAAAGCTGAAGGAAAGGTTTGAATATTCTTTCTGGGTTAAAGTCAGTGAAAAGGCCAGTGCTGTGCGATTTTGCACAAGCTGGGCCACTACTCCCGAAGCTGTGGAGCAGTTGATAGAGGAAATCCACAAGCACGGGCCGGTAGCAGACCATTAGTTATTGTCGAAAAATGCGCATATTACCATTGGCAGAAAAAGCCACAGTTCTCTGTCTTTGCAGGTTTATACCTTCAGAGAACTGTAGTTTTGGCCGTGAAGGGTAACATAAAATAACACTTCAACAATGGACTGCTTAGTGCGCAAAATCCACTATAATGCTATTTTTGAGGACATGAGCATTGTTAAAATATTATTTAAGTTTTAATTATTCTGAACTTTTTCAAGGAAATTAACACATTAATATGGTTTAAAATGTAAAATTAAGAAAAGATAGTTATAGGTGACAGGTTTCGACAGAAAAATTAAAAAGAAAAAGGTATTATAGAATAAAATGATATAAATTGTTTTAAGAAAAGTGCAGGGTGATAATATGCTGACTTTCAATTATATCGAGATTAACATGATAGCCATGGCAATATTGCTGATTATATTTTTTAATATAAGAAATAAAAAGGAGAGCTATCTTTATGATCAAAAGCTTTTTATTCTTATATTGTTTTTCAACGGGTTGATCTTAGTATTTGATACTGCCACCTGGATTTTGAATATGAGAAGCGGAGAAATCACCAGGCTCATGAACAACCTTGCAAACACCGTATATTATATTCTCAACCCTGTGCCGTGTATGCTTTGGTCGGTTTACGCAGACTTTCAAATATTCAAGGACAGAAACCGTATTATTAAAATCAGCAGGTCGTTAAGTATCCCAGTAATCATAAATGGTATTCTGGCAGTTTTGAGTCCTGAACACGGGTTTTTGTTTTATATTGACAAAAGCAACACCTATCACAGGGGCAGCCTTTTTATGTTTCTGTGCCTTATATGCTACTTTTATTTCGCATATACAATGCTTAAGCTGGTAAGAAAGAAAAACAGGATGGACAGAAGGCAGTATGTGGCACTGGTATTTTTTGCATTTCCGCCGTTTATCAGTGCGGTTTTTCAGATATTTTTCTATGGAATATCGATTATATGGATATGCATGGCCTTTTCTCTGCTGATAGTTTTTATTAATATCCAGAATAATCAGCTGTACACCGACTACCTGACGGGTTTGTACAACCGAAGGCAGCTTGACAACTATCTTTACCAGAAAATCAAGAACAGGATGCATGCCAAATACCTGGCAGGTGTAATGATAGATGTAAACTCCTTCAAGCAAATCAATGACATATACGGACATACTTCCGGAGACAATGCATTGATTTGTGTTTCAGACATCCTTAAAAGGAGCTTCAGAAAAAATGATTTCATTGCCAGATACGGAGGAGACGAATTTGTAATAGTTGTTGAAATAAGGGAGCAGTCTGAACTGCTTGGCATGATAAACCGCCTTAAGGAAAATGTAGCAGCCTATAACGAAAAAAAGCTTATTCCATATGAAATAAGCCTTAGTATAGGTTACGACATATATGACACAAGGTCGGGAGTATCAATTCAGAAATTTTACAAGCATATTGATAAGCTGATGTATGAGGACAAAAGGGGAAGAGCTGTAAGCTGAGAAGGCGCTACGCTTGAGCTGTATCCCATATTTTCCGGAGGCTTCATCCAGAAACAGTGGCAGATGGGGAGGGTTAAAGGTCCAGACAACGTAAATGACTACCAGCAGTAAAGCCGCCGCAGCCGTCAGGAATACACTGATACCCTTGCCATAGTTATACACGTGGTAGCCCAGCAGTTGACCCACAGCATCCGACAGCAGCAGAAGCAGTATATCCACCACCAGACATTCAACTCCAAAGGCCCCGGTATAAAAGTAAAAAACCAGGAAGATTGTAAGAATGGCTGCTGCAACACTGACCAGCATGCCTGAAAACCATCTTCGGGGGTCAATGCCATATTTTTTACCTTTAGTAAGATAGAATATGAACCACCAGCCCAGTATGGGGAGCAAAAGCATTTTGGAGTGCTCCCAAACGCTTTCGTTTACTGCTGCAATTGCTCCCACAGCCGGATTTTTGCCGGAGAGCTCAAACAGAAAATGAAAGCAGCTTCCTATGGCGAAAAGTATAGGAATGGAGATGTAGACCCATTTTTTTAAGGATAATTTACTTGTCATAAAAATCACACCTTTCCAGAGCATTTTGTTCTGCTCAAATTCCTTGGCTATATCTTAACAATATAATATAGTACCCAAAGGGTGCTTTTTATTCATAAAGTCAATTACGGTTGAAACATTTGGCTTTAATGCAATAAATACTTTAAAGTAATTTACTTTTTTCTGCTTTTCAGAATTTTTTGAAAGCAAAAAAAACAGCTCCCAGTATGCACAAAAAGGATAACAAATAGTTCAATTTGAAGCTTTCCTTTAAGTAAAGCACTGAGAAAACGGCGAAAACCACCAGTGTTATTGCCTCTTGAATTATTTTTAACTGTGCGGTATCAAAATTTCGGGAAGCAAGTCTGTTGGCAGGTATCATAAAGCAATATTCAAAGAAGGCTATTCCCCAGCTTATAAGGATGATTAACGGCAAAGATACCGAATTTCCGCGGAACTTGAGATTGCCATACCAGGCAAAGGTCATGAAAACATTTGACACGACTAAAAGCAGAAACGGCCAGAATTTTATTAAGGATGACATAAAAAGTACTCTCCGATAGCTATGTAATTGGTGCAGTGAAGACAACCATAGCTATTATAGCACAACCTGAAAATAATGGAATAGCAATTTATAACAAGGATTTTTACTCTCAACTGTAAACATGCGGGCCTTTTTTCATATAATAATACATACGATATTATGAAAGAGGAAAGTATTGTATGAATATTTCGTTATTTGATGAGATTAGGATTTATTATGGAAGTGACAGGCTGCTGACAGTCTTTAGGGACATGGCAGGAAACGATGCGAATGAAGCTCTGAAGTCTGTCAATCAGAAGAATCTGCAGTTTCCTTCCATGTTCATACTCTGTCCGGAAATCAAAAGGCTGCAGCTTTCAAATGGCTTGAACGCAAGGAGTACATATGCATATAATTTCATAAGCCGGGTATTGGAGGCAGAAGAGCTGGATTCCCAGGTGCTTTTGCAGGAACATGCCGGGGAGAATTCCGAGATTCCGGAGAATCCCGAGAACCCCGAATTCCTGCGATGGATGCTTGAATCGGGCTATGCAGAGGACGGACTAAGTGAAGAATATGATCAAGTACTGGATACTGCTGCCATATGCCTCTTAAAAGTATACGGCAACAACCGCAGCCTGAGGATAATCGAGGATATGATATTCAAACGCTATAGAAAGGGCTCGTTTATTTATGACCTGACCTGGGCATATTTTGAAACCATAAATCCTCAAAATCTTAATGGGCTGGCTGCCAGGCTGCGTTCCTCCGAACCCAAGGATGTGGAATTAGCCAGGAAGCTGCTGAATTTCATACCTGCAGTCAGCGAGAGGGAGGATAGTCCGAGAAAGCAGCATCAGAACACCTTGAAATGGATAAGCCAGAATCAGAACTTTCTGTATTACACGGGAGTTACCAATAATCAGACCTTTGAGCCAGCAAGGTTTGCAGTAGCACTTGAGGCTAAGTACCTTCAAAAGCCGGTGGGAGGTTTTTTGCAGCAGTCCGGGCCCCAGTCCAGGCTTGCAGGAGGCCCAGGGTATGAAAATCTGGAGCGGTTCAAGGAACTGGAGGAGGACTATAAGCTTTTACTTTCAAATTATTCAAATGCACTCTATCACTATAACAGGTATAAATGGAACAAGTGGATACAAAGTCCGGTGGAAAGACAGATTGAAATAGCTGAAAGGGTAATGGGGGATGTTCAATGATTAAGATTAACGGGAAAGTGCTGGAGGCGGATTTTATCAGCCAGTACGGATCAAACAGCACAGAGGGAAAGGTATTGGATATACTCATGAGCAGCAGTGAGGTCTACAATTACAGTTCTCTGAACGACCTTAAGTTTGAGCTGAGCGTGCGAAAAAGCCTCGTCAATGCTTCCAAAAGCCTGAATAAAAGCAGTATGGACTTCAGTGTATTCAGAAAGTCCAGGTGCAATCCCGAATTCTGGTACAGAACCGGTGAGGGAGGGTTTGAGCTTAAAAGTGGGGTCAAGCCGTCAGATGCCATAAAAGACATATACATAAACAGTTCAATGTATGCTACCGAGTGCGCAACTGCTATGGTCATCGTATATTATAAGGCTCTTGTGGATGTTTTGCCGGAACAGCTGTTCAACAGATTATTCCCCAGGATATATCTTATGAATTGGCAGCACCTGTCCTATAATCTTGGAATAGTGGATTACATCAGAGTAGCCGATTACCTTCCGGGAGACTGCAGATATTTTAAAAATCCAGATGTTGACCCTGTAAAACCTGAGTGGCAGGGGGAAAATGTATTTCTGCTGGACAACGGTCTGTATTACGGGCATGGCGTTGGAATAGCCTCAGGGGAAAGGATAATTGAGCTACTTAACAAGAAAAGGAGAAAAGGCTCCACTGTGTCGGCGTATTTGCTGCCATCTGCAAAAAGGCTTGACTTCAAGGATCTGAGCAATAAATATTATGAGTTCCCGGCCAGGCAAAAGGCGGAATTCAACTCCCTGGAAAGTAGCTGGGAAAGCAGGCTGGAAAGTGAGCAGGAGAGCAGTCAGGAAGGTAGCCTGAGCTGATTTTACTGAACTGCTTTTGCTTCCTCCGTAAAAATGCTAATATATAAATAAGAAACTTTAAGATAAAATACCAATTCTATGGGGAGGTCTGTACGCCCTATGCGAGTAGACGGGAGTTTAATATGAAAGGCGCAAAGAACTGCGAATGCTGCATTAACTATATATATGATGAAGATTTTGCCGCGTATCAGTGTGAAGCAAATCTGGATGAAGATGAAATGGGGCGGTTTTTAAGGAATTCCTATAACAACTGCCCATATTTCCGTTTCAATGACGAGTATAAGACTGTCAGAAAGCAAATCTGATAAAATTTTCTAAAGCTTAATCCAATATGTGGCTGTTATAGTCCTTCCATACAAATATTGATTTATATTCATGGTTTTAATAGTGGCAGTTTGCCAAAGACTAGGGAATATGAAGCATTTGTCAATGAAGCATTTGTTATGGAAGCCGGAGCATTTCAAAGTGAAATTTTCTTCGGCTGGAAATGGAGAGAGCATGGGTCTTAAAAAATTAAAAAAACTGCTTGCAATATTTTTAACAGCTATTTTTTTTACGGCAGCAATCACTTCAATATCCGCCGCCGCCTTTACTGATGTGCCGCAGAACCATCCCTACAGGGATGCTGTGGAGTTCAGCCGGGCCAATGGGTTTGTGGCTGGAACCGGTGCCGGTACCTTTTCGCCTGATGCAAAGGTTTCCCGAGCACAATTTGCGGCGATATGGTGCCGGTCCTTGAATATCATAGAGGACAACCATCCTTACAACGATATTACAAAGCTTAGGAATTATTACGACAGTTCCGTGGTCATTTTAAGAAGCCTGGGAATTCTCAGCGGCACAAGCGCAGCAAAATTTTCACCCTCAGGCTATCTAACCCGGGAGCAGCTGGCCCTGATAACAATGAAGACATATAATCTGGGAGTTGCAGAGGAGGATGCCTACAAGGCTTATGCAGACGCTGCCGCTATTTCGGAATGGGCCAGGGATGGAGTGTCGGCATGTATAAATGCAAAGGTGCTGGAAGGCCTGTATGACAGTGAGAGCCTTAAACCGGCGGACAAGGTGACACGCGCCGAATTGTGCAAGCTGATATACAACATATCTGTTCCTTCATACACCGTAACCATTGCTTCACTTGAAGGGGGTACGGTTTCAGCTGCTCCGGCAAAAGCACGACCTGGGACGGTGGTCACTCTGACTGTAACGCCGGAGGCTTTAAAGCAGCTTAGAGCCGGCAGCTTAAAATACAATGGCACTGCGGTCACAGGGAATAGCTTCATCATGCCTGCAGAAAATGTCACTGTTACCGCAGAATTTGAAGACAAGCCTGTAGTGCTGGAAGCCATTGCCGTAACAACTCCTCCTGCAAAGACAATCTATACTGCTGGTGAGACCCTTGTCCTGTCAGGTATGGTGGTGACTGCAAACTACAGCAACAACACAAATAATATTATCACGGAATACACTACCGCACCTGCTGCGGGAAGCACATTTGACACCCAGGGCACCGTAACTGTAAGGGTAAGCTTTACTGTAGGGGATGTGACCAAAACCACCACCTTTACCGTACAGGTAAACCCGGCAGGGTAGTGCAAAAACTGCCTGAACCAAGTGACTTATATGCAAAACCGCCGGAAGCTGGTTGCTGCCGGCGGTTTTGTATGCTTAATAATATTGAGGTAATGTCACAGCCACTACATAACACACTTGAAGGTGGCAGAAGCCTTACCTTTCTCCGTCTACGACACGAACATCGCCATTGTGCGGTTGGGCAGACGATGCATTTGCCTTTATTGATTGTGTCGATGGCGTTGGAGCTGGTTTGAAGAATCTGCACTTTTGAGATTCGCACTATTGACATTTTAGTCTAACGGCATTAAACTAATGATGAGGTTTAATATCATTAGACTTGGAGGCAATGGCATGGAAGATTGTAAACTAGGAGTCATGGAAACGAAATTTGCCGAACTGATGTGGGATAATGAGCCCATATCCTCCGGCGACTTGGTAAAGCTCTGCGAAAAGGAGCTGACCTGGAAGAAGTCAACGACATACACTATGTTACGCCGGCTTATCGACCGCGGTATCTTTCAGAATAAGGACGGGATGGTTTCTTCACTTTTAAGCAGGCAGGGGTTTTCCGCCCTGCAAAGCGAAAAGTTCGTGGAGGAGACCTTCGGCGGGTCGCTGCCGCAGTTTCTGGCGGCGTTCACCATGCGAAAGAAGCTGTCGGATATTGAAATCAATGAGCTACAAAAGCTCATCGATGAGAAGCGGGGTGAATTCTGATGTGGACCTATACGCTACTGCCTAAAATCCTGAATATGAGCCTGACGGCAAGCATCGTCATCGTTATCGTGCTGCTTGCGCGTTTGTTGCTGAGGAAGTCGCCGAAGGTATTTTCTTATGCGCTCTGGGCTGTAGTCTTATTCCGGCTCCTTTGCCCAGTGTCCTTTTCAACTGAATTCTCGCTGCTCGGTCTTTTCAATACGCCCACCGCGACAGTAAGCGACGGCGGCGCCTACAGCAGCATGACCTATATCCCCAGCGATATTGTCCATACGGAATACCCTCGGGTGAATTTGCCGCTTCCAGGCGTCAGCGAGGCCATAAACGAAACCCTGCCCCAGGGCAGTGAGCAGACCGGCGCTGACCCGCTTGAATTACTGATGTCAGCCGCTACCACGCTCTGGCTGCTCGGCATCATGGTGATGTTAATATACAGTGCAGTATCTTTGCTGGAGTTACGTAGAAAACTCGTGGGTGCAGTACGGCTACGGGATAACATCTATCTTGCCGACCACATCGCAACGCCATTTGTGATAGGTTTATTCCGGCCTAAAATCTATCTGCCGTCGACCATATCGGTTGAGGAGCAGGATTATATCATCCTGCACGAGCAGACACATATCAAACGGCTTGATCATATGGTCAAGATGATTGCCTTTCTCGCTCTGGCAATGCACTGGTTCAATCCGCTGGTGTGGGTGGCATTTGTCTGCGCTGTCAAGGACATGGAGATGTCCTGTGACGAGCGTGTCCTCAAACAAATGGGCGGTGAGATTAAGACGGCGTATTCCACATCATTGCTTTCCCTTGCGACCGGACGGAGACCTATTAATGGCAGCCCGCTGGCGTTTGGCGAGGGGAACATCAAGAGCCGTATCAAGAATATTATGAACTTCAAGAAGCCTGCGGTTTGGATGGTTATAGCTGCGGTTATTGCGTGTATCGCCGTTACGTTGCTCCTGTTGGCGAACCCGGCAAAATCGCTGGCACTTCCGGATGCAGCCTCTGTAATTTCCGTGGACATGGAGCAATACAACGAATACGAAACCCTTGGGGTCGTTACTATAACTGACAGCAGCAATGTTGAAACCGTACTGTCCGCTCTTTCTGGAGCAAGAAAAACATTGCGGCAATCTGTAAACGATTATCCGGTACTGAACAACTATCTCATCGTCAGGCTTAACCTTGCGGGGGAGAGAAGGACGCTGTGCCTGTATGCTGAGGGAAATGCGTACTATATTGAGGAGCCGTATGTGGGAATATTTCGAAGCGACAGGAACGCAAGCGTTGCAATATACAAAATATATACCGGTTCCGGCGGTATAAACGATTTGTCGGAACAAATCGTGAAAGCCGAAGGCACGCCAGAAGCGGCAAATAATTCGGTCTTTGACAGGGTAAAAATAACATTTCCTTCCGGAATTAATGGGAGTAAATCGGCAGACGAATTTGAGACGACTGCTTCAAAGATTGTGGCATATATCGATTCAACAATTCGGAATAGGCAACCGACTGAAAAAGTGGTAGACCTGAACGAAAACTATATTAATCAATACACTATACAACTATCTAATAGTATCAGCGGATCCAGCTACGGTCTTTATTATGATACGCTGTATAACAAAGCCTATATTGTGGGAGACGGAGGCCTTTCCGAAACGAATACCAATTTTGCCCGTTATGTCGATTCACTTCTGGAGAATACAGACATCAAGATTGCAATAGATGATACTGATGCCGCAGCTCTGTTTAGGAAATATGGATGGACGCTTGATTATCAGATAAGTGCGATGAATAACAAGCTCAATAATATAACTGTTCTGACCGGCTTCAATCCGAATGCATATTACTTCGCATATAACAATGTTCTCTCAACGGATATAGGCTTGGACATGAGCAGATACTCCAATTCCGCGAATATTGATATTGAAATTTATAGAATCCGGGAGAGTATGCCGCAGGAGTTTTATCCCATACAGAATTGCAGGGGTATTGTGGTAAAAGAGAATGGTAAAATCATCGGCGCGTTCATCAGCGCCGGACGGCACAGCGCTTTTAATGCCTGTAGTCTGAAGCATAACAGCTTTGAAAAGACGGCAGGTCAAACGGTTGACGAATGGCTTGCAGAAAGAGTTCAAGTAGATACCAACGATGAAAAGCTTTCAAAACTGGAACCTGAGCAGATAATCAAAGAATATTTCACCGCACTGAATGAAAAAGACGCACAGACAGCGAAAGGCTGCATCTCAAAAAAGACGTTGTTGGGCAACCTTACCTCAAACATGCCGAACAATGAATTATTCAAGGAGGGATATGGTCTGCTGTTAACAGATTCCGACTTTGACAGCCTGAAGTCTGCGAGGCTTATAAAAGCCAAGTTGATAAATGAACCCGATAAAAACACCAAGACCTTCAGAATAACAGCAGACCTTCAGTATGACAAGGTGATATCCATCAGCAGCGGGGAGCAGCCATGGGATTGCAGCATGGTCTATGAATCTCCTCAGACGGGATGGAAAATAGAAGGCTTTGGGCATTAGAGATTATAGCAATATAGAAAAGAAATCAGACATCACCCACATGATTCTCAGCCCCTATTTAATCTTTTAGAAATATAAAAAGTGCCCTCTGATTCTGATTAAAACCAAAGAGCACTGCAGGCTTAAATTAAATTGATTAATAAAATCTATATAAATCTGACTACTGAAAGTAAAATCTTAAACTAGTTGGAAATACGCCTCTGATATAATTCAGACATTCAGTTTACTTCCTCAGCAATCCCAAAGGTTTTCCCACGGGCAGAACCACCTTCCCCAGGTGTCCGTTGAAAACTGCTGCAGCCGAACCGTAGAAGGAGCACAGGGCAATTGCAAGTTCAGCCCAGGCAGCCAGCTTGTGGGTGAATTCTTCTGCAATTCCAAAAGTGCTCAAGGAAAGTCCTATGAACAAAAAATCAATGAGAACAAATATTATAAACAGTACTTTATTGGTTTCAGTTGCCAATATGGACATAAAGAAAGTAAAAATCAAATATCCTACAAAGGCAAAGCCCAACTGCCTGCCGTCCGCTGCGGAAACAAGCTTTTCACCGAAAAAGCCAAGCTTTACAAGCCAGGAGAAGGCAACTCCAAACCAGAAGAAGGCATAGCCTCCAAAAGCGGTGGTTCCAAAAACATTATTGCGTTTAGCATCACCGATGCAGGCGAACAGCTGCGCAAAGCCTCCCAGAAACAGAGCCCAGGGAATAACGAGAGACAGCCCGTCCGTCCAGCCCAGCTTTTGGGAGGAGGCTACAAGTGTTACCATAGCCAATCCAAAAAGGCCGAGAGCAGAAGGGTCTGCGAAAACGGTTTTTACTTCTTGCGGTTTCTGATCCATTATAGAAATCCTCCAACAAAATTGATATGTTATTTACGGCAAAAGAAAAACTCCATTTCAAAAAATGGAGTTTTTCTTTTTGGTGCGATCGATGGGACTTGAACCCATACGGTCTCCCATACGCCCCTCAAACGTACGCGTCTGCCAGTTCCGCCACGATCGCATTTATGCTTTTTTAATGCGTTCCCGCATCAGCAAGTATGATTATACTAGGATATTTTGAGAGTGTCAACAAAAATATCATAAAAAATATGTTTTTTGTACAAAATATTTTAAAAGCAAGTTTAAAGGCTTCAAAACAAGGACTATAACAGGATTTGCATATATGCTCCGACATTACGGTAACTTTTTATACCTAAATATCAAAAGCAATTATCACCGGCTTAAGGCAGAAGGTTTGGCCTGGAGCAGTATTTTAGAGTATTTGAACAGTACCTGAACAGTGCCGGAATTCTTTAATTTTAAAAAATATGTTGAAGGAATGCAGTACAATTGATAAAATACTTATTATTACATAGCATAATACATATGACTGTGACAGAAAAGGAGAATGCTTGTGGGGTTATTCAGTGCAAATTACAATAAACCGGGTCCTGGAGTAGAGAAGGATGCTCCTCCAAAGCCCAGATTTTTCATTTTTTTTGATGTTTTGAAACGCAAGTTCTGGCATGTAATGAAAATAAACCTTATGTTTGTCTTGTTCAATTTACCTGCCTTATTCGTGTCATTTATCGTGGCTTCAAATTTTTTGCAAAAGCTTAAGATAGATGAGGGGCTGGGAGATTTTTATGTGAGGTTTTTTCTTGCTGCAGTAATGACACTCATACCTGTAATAACCATAGGCCCTGTCCAGGCGGGAATCACCTATATACTGAGGAACTATTCAAGAGAAGAGCACTCCTTTATATGGTGGGACTTCAAAGAGAATTTTACAAAGAATTTCAAGCAGGGAATGATAATTACTGTGATTGATATTGTGGTCATGTATATCCTGGGCATAGCCATAAACTTTTATACCAGCCAGAGCGGTCTGATTTATGTTGCGGCAACGTCCTTTGTATTTTTGTCCCTTATAGTTTTTTTGATAATGCATTTGTATATTTATCCAATGCTGGTTACGGTACATTTGAGCATTAAGGACTTATACAGGAATGCATTCATATTCTCAATATTAAAGCTGCTGCCAAATGTGCTGTTCCTTGCGCTGAATATGGTCATAGCTTATGCGGCGTTCTATAACATAATAGTAGGTCTATTGATTTATGTTTTAATACTGCCGGGCTTTATGGGATTAATGAACAATTTCTATGTCAATCCCATCATCAAAAAATATGTTGTGACTGAAAAAGCAACTTCTGCGGAGCTGGAAGAAGCAGACGAAGACGAGGAGGAAGGGGAAAGCTTTTACAAAAAGGACTACAAGGAAAATGGCACAGATGGGGAAGCAGAGGCTTCTGAGAAGGAATAGCAAGCAGAGAATCGAAAAAGCGATAGATTGATAAGAACTGGCATCGTTTTACTTACGGTGTCAGTTTTGTTGTATGTCTGGCTAGGTAGGTACATGTAGAAATTTTGATGATTCAAAGAGCCTTTTAGAAGTCACTTATACGTTAAGCAGATTTATCAAAATACTAATTGGAGGACTAATAATGAAGGCATATATTGGAATTAAGTTTTATCAAGATTGCAGGAACAGGGAGCTCATAGAAAAAATATCAGAAGCCCTTGAAAAGAATTCCATTACTACTTCGTGTGTAGTTAGAGATATGGAAAAGTGGGGAACAGTTGAGTATGAACCAAAGGAATTAATGGGAAAGGCCCTTGGTGAAATAGATTCATGTGATATTGTCGTAATAGAATTTACTGAAAAGGGCATAGGCTTAGGAATTGAAGCAGGATATGCTTTTGCCAAAAGTGTTCCAATTATTACAATTGCACAGGAAGGTTCTGAAATTTCAAATACTTTAATGGGAATATCAAAAAGAATCTTTATATATAAAGATCCCTGTGAGCTTGTTGATTTCTTTTCCCAATGTATTTTTACCTAAAAATGAAGATATCTCAAGTCAAAAAGTTTAAGCATATTATGTATCTTAGAAAGTTTGCAAGATAAGATAATATGTAAATGATATTGATGTTTACAAAATTCGGGGTAAGGTCATTCAATAATAAGCATTCAGATTAAGTCAAAACTGACATCATTTAGGAAATGATGTCAGTCTGCATAGCTTTGTAAAGTAATATTTAAAAAATTTGCAATATTGCTGGGTTGCCACAATATTTTATATCAAAAATTCCTTCTTAATGGCTGAGGCCACTCTGTCCGTATCCTTGTCATAAATCAGAAAGGATATATCCACTTCGGAGGTGGTAACCAGCTTGACCTCTGCATCATTGGCCGCCAGAAGCCTGAACAGCCGGGCTGCAACGCCGGGCACCTGCTTCATGGCCTCGCCGAAAATGCTTATCTTTGTACTCTCGGAATCAATGCTGATACGAAGGCTGGGAACCGTGCCCTTATAGGTATTCAGCAGCCCGATGACCTTTGCTATATTCTCCTGGGGCATGCTGAAGGACACATTGAGCTTTCCCTGAAACGGAGGGGATTGGGTAATCATATCGATATTTATATGCATTTCTGCAATTTTGCTGAAGATGTCGGATATTATCAGCATATCGTTTGGAAGATTATCTACTGTCACCATTGCCACATTGTAAAGCGTGCTCATACTTGTAACTGAATTATTGGACATAAGAAATTCCCTCCTGTAAGCTTTATTTTTGATAATTTATTTAAAAGTTGTCCCGTTTGGCGTACAGCTCATATGCTAAATACTTTGTTAACCGGCATTATATTTGCCTTAAAATATAAATTAACCAAGCTAGTTGATTTCAGCAATCAGGTCGGTCATGGAGTACAGTCCCGGCTTTTTTCCAGCAAGGAACAGCGCTGCCTTTAAGGCCCCTACGGCGAATATTTCCTTTGAGGTGGCTGTATGGTTTATCTCGATAATTTCATCAGTTCCTGCGAAAATTACCGAGTGATCGCCTACAATAGTGCCTCCCCGGACTGCATGTATTCCGATTTCCTGCCTGCCGCGCTTTTTCATTCTGGAATGCCTGTCATAGGTGTATTCGCATTTTTCCAGAAGAGTTTCATTAATGGCGTCGGCTATGGCAAGTGCCGTGCCACTGGGAGCATCAATTTTCTGGTTGTGATGCTTCTCCACTATTTCGATATCAAACTGGCCCTCCAGCACCTTGGCGGCCTTTTTCACAAGGTCTATGAGCAGGTTGACCCCAAGGGACATATTGGCGGAGAAAAATACCGGTATGTTTTCCGACACTTCATTTTTCAGCACCTGGGTCTGCTCACTGGAAAGCCCTGTAGTAGCCATGATAAGGGGAATTTTTCTATCCTGTGCAAATTCTGTAAGACCTCCGAAGGCCTTGGGATTTGAAAAATCCACAATAACATCTATCCTTGCATCACACTGGTTAAGTGAAGTGAAAACAGGGTAGGGGTTGGCCGTATTATCATTCAAGTCGTAGCCTGCAGCTATTTTTAAGCCGGTAAAATTCTGTGCCAGCCTCGTTATGACCTGGCCCATTTTTCCATTGCAGCCGCTTAGCAAAACATTAATCATTTGCTTTTCACATCCTAATCTATAGTATTAGTATATTAATCTTACAGTCATTTGAGAAATATGTTATAAACAAAGTCAATTACGGATGAAACCTTCGCCCGCAAGACAAATATGTGCCTTTAAGAAGGCCGTACTTCCGGAGGCTTTAGCCTCACCCAAACTATCGGCTTTCAGACCATAGCAATTGACTTAAAGCAGACCGTAAATTATTAATTCCTTCTTAAGTATTTCCAGATTACTATCGGTCATATCCACCAACGGCAATCTGCAGTTGCCCACGTTCATTCCCAGCATATTCATTGCCGCCTTTATGGGAATCGGACTTACCTCTATAAACAGTGCCTTGATAAGACCAAGAGTATCCAACTGGAGCTTCCTGCTGCCTTCAACATCTCCTGAGAGATATTTCGCAACCATGTCGTGAGTGTCCTTTGGTATGATATTTGCCATTACCGAAATGACACCCTTAGCACCCATTGATAGGAAGGGGACTACGTAGCCGTCTTCTCCCGAGTACACCGTAAAGTCTTCTCCGCAGAGGTTCACAATATCTCCAGCCTGAGACAGGTTGCACTCCTTTATGGCTACGATATTTTCAATCTCGGACAAGGCCTTGATTGTCTCGGGAGTCATGTTCAGGTTTGTTCTGGAAGGAACATTGTAAAGTATGTTTGGTATGCTGATGCTGTTGGCAATATGCTTAAAATGCTCATACAAACCTCTCTGTGTAGTTTTATTGTAGTAGGGGGTAACGGTCAATATGGCATCTGCACCCACCTCCTGGGCGTATTTGCTCAGCTCAATGGCGTGTACGGTGTGATTGCTGCCGGTTCCTGCTATTACAGGAATTCTCCCGTTAACCTTTTCCACTGTAAATTTGATTGCCGCCTTGTGCTCATCGTCGTACATTGTGGAAGCCTCACCGGTGGTCCCTGCAATGATTATTGCGTCAGTGCCTTCCTTGATCTGGTACTCTATTAATTCCGAAAGCTTATTGTAGTCAGTTCCTTCATTTGTGAAAGGTGTGACTATGGCAACGCCTGACCCTGTAAAAATCGGTTTTCTCATAATAACCTCCGTCTGCGTGTATGTACGCTGTTGTCTGTTTCCATATGTGAGTAGATTTAATGTTTTTTATCGTTCTGAACACAAATAAAAAACGCCGGCCCGAGCCAACGTCTGTTTAACAAGCTTATAATCCTTAAATCCTCGAATCCTTGAATTATAATAAACAGATAGCGCTCCACCACTTCTTTATGATGACAGTCTCAAAGCTCTTAACATTGAAACCAGGTATTACATACTATTGGGAAGTAATAACCTTCGGCGTTTTTTCCTTTTGCTGCACATCACAGAATCCCAAAATCCTCAATGCAGCTACTTATAAAAGACGCACCTCTATCTAAAATCTACTATTCATTTTTTTAATCATATCATTGGTAAATTAAAGTGTCAATTTTTTTATGCTATTTTATATATATTTCAGTTTATGCTTCAGTTTATGCTTGATGTTTCAATTCTGTTACAAATTCAACCAAAGGCAGGAGGTAGAATATTTAATGTCGAAACAAGCTAAAAAATAAACAAGGAGCTTATTACTAATGAAGAAGATTTGCTTATTATTAAGCATGGTTTTTTTTACAGCTATGTTTTCAGGCATCAGCAGTCCTTCGGTCTATGCAGCGGCCAACTCCACAGTTAAAATCGGCCTGTACTTCGGCTCTACGGCGCAAAGCCAGATACCCGTCAGCAGCGAAAAGGGAGTGGAGTATAACGCATACGATACAACTGCAAACACTTATACCAGGGTGTACGCGTCAAGTCCGGGTCAAACCCTCAATATACGTAAAGACAGCTATTTTACCGGCAGCGGTGCCAAGCTGACGGCAGCCCCGGCAGGGGGAAGCTCAACGGTGGGTCCTTTTCACTTGAAGCTTCAGAGTACATATAATTCCTATAATGATACACTACCCGTGATTAACACCTATAAACAGAAGGGAATAGCAGCCTATCCCGTATATACGGATGGGGGCTGGAACGTATGGACCGGCTTCTACGTGGACAATGCCGCAGCTCAGGCCGCAATCTCCGATGTCAAGGGAAAGCTGGGCCAGGTGGAGTGTACGGTTATTGACAAGGTTGATACCAGAATATGCGGAGCGGATGGTTCCACCGGAGAGGTGGTATTTATGTTTGCTTCGGCTCAGAAGCTTTTGAGAGGAAAGTCACTGGAGGAAAGCGGGCCGGTTAAAATAGGGACGGCCAAGCTCAATACATACAGAGGTCAGGTTGAATTTTTTAGGGTGACAGGCAGTGACATGACAGTCATCAATGTTTTGTCAATGGAGCAGTACTTATATGGTGTGGTACCAAATGAGATAGAAAGCTACTCAAACGCAGAAGCGCTCAAGGCTCAGGCTGTGGCGGCAAGAACCTATGCATACCTGAACCTTACAAAGACCACAAAGTCAAACACACACCTGAACTACGGCTTCAATCTCTGCAGTGACATTCACTGCCAGGTATACAGGGGCATGGGCTCTGAGAATGCCAATACCAATGGGGCTGTAGACCAGACCCAGGATATGGTCATTACATACAACGGACAGTTGATTGAGGCGGTTTACTCAGCCTCCAGCGGAGGACGTACTGAGGATGGCTCCAATGTATGGACCGGCGCTCCATATCTGAAAAGTGTGGAAGATAAGTATGAATCGGGAAATTCTCCAAAATATAACTGGACCTTGACCTTTACTGCTGATGAAGTCAGCCAGAAGCTCAAAAACTATAATATCGGCAATGTAACAAGCATAGAGGTTACCAGGGTTTCAGAGGCTGGCAGGCCCATAGAGCTTATTGTAAGAGGTACCTTGAAGCCTGAGGGGGTCAAGTTTACAAAAGACGGCTGCAGGACTTTCATGAGCCTTTACAGTCAATGGTATACAATCACCAGCAATGCTGACGTTACAGTACTGGTAGACGGAAAGGCAGAGAAAAAGCAGCTTGGACAGCTAACCATAATATCGGCAGACGGCAAGACCAAAAGCGTTGAGCCGGGGCAGAGCCTCACAGTCATCGATGCCAACGGAAATACCAACCAGCTCTCGGGTGTTTCTACAGGATATACCTTTACAGGCAGAGGCTACGGACATGCGGTAGGTATGAGCCAGGAGGGTGCAAAAGGCATGGCCGACGCCGGGTTCAAGTTTGATGAAATACTCACTCATTACTATACCGGAACCAGGATAGATATAAAGAAATAAGAAGTCAATTAATATGGTATGAAAGCCCATAGTTTGGGTTTAAGGGCTCAGGTTTCAACCGTGACTGACTATATGAAGCAGAAGTGAACATAATATTAAAATGAATGTATATATATTAAATATAGGGCTGCAACGAAGCTACCTGTAAATGGCTTTGTTGCAGCTTTTTATTTCTCAAGAAATATTGACTGTAAATAGAAATATATGGTAAAATGTTGTTATTAGGTGTTAGTACCAGGTAATAAATTATCTTAAGGAGGTAAATATGCAATACAACTCAAGCTCAAAAATTACAGGAATAGGTGCATACTTGCCACAGGCAATTCTATCAAACCACGATCTGGAGAAGATGGTGGACACAAATGACGAATGGATATTAAGGCGTACAGGGGTCAGAGAAAGAAGGATAGCCGGAAAAGATGAATTTGCCAGTGACCTTGCCGTTAAGGCTGTAGAAGACCTTTTAAAAAAGCAAGGTTCGGCTTTGGAAGGTGTGGATATGATAATTGTCACTACCTTTACGCCTGATCACCTGACACCTTCGGTTTCGGCTCTTGTTCAAGGTCATTTTGACATAAGGAACACCGGAACCATGGATATAAACTCGGCCTGTACGGGATTCGCCTATGCCGTATGCGTGGCGGATTCTCTGATTACGGCGGGGAGCTTCAGGAAAGTGTTGATTGTATCTTCGGAAGTACTTTCTAAGATTGTGGACTATACCGACAGAAATACCTGCATACTTTTTGGGGATGCTGCCGTAGCAGTGGTAATTGAGAAGGCGGAAGACAAGGGCTGCATACTGGCCTCTTATTTTACCTCGGACGGAAAAATGGCTGAAAATGTGGCCTGCAGTGCACTCTCAGACAGTGTAAACGGGCGGGTGCTTGAGAAAAAGGGGCAGTTCCAGCAGGAGGGGAAATTTTTGTACGAATACGTGGTCAGGAATATTCCCGAGGGAGTTAACAGGCTTTTGGAAAAGGCCGGACTCAGCCTTCCGGAGGTAGACTGGTTTGTACCTCATAGTGCAAATATGCGTATGATAGAAGCCCTTGCCAAAAGGCTGGAGTACCCCATGGAAAAAACCCTGACCAGCAATGAATACCATGGTAATACCTCTTCGGTAACAATTCCGCTTTCCCTGTGGAAGGCAATAGAGGAGGGCAAAATCAAGCCGGGTCAGAAGCTGGTGCTGTATGGCTTTGGGGGAGGACTCACACATGGAGGAATAGTGCTGGAGTGGAAATAAGCAGCGCTGATGTATAACCGAGTATAATAAAAGGTCTGCTGCAAGACATAAGCTGGATAGTCTGACACTTTCGTACAAACATATTCAGTAGACTGTCACCTAAAGCAGCAGACCTTTCGTATTAATTCAAGCTAACCTCGCATCTACGCGCATGGCGCGTACACAAATAGTAATGAAAGGCACGCAGTGGCTTTCGCTGCTTGAAAGTCACTTTGACACACAACATGTATCTTTCAAGCTAACCTCCCATCTACGCGCCCAGCGCATACACAAATAGTAATGAAAGGCACGCAGTGGCTTTCGCTGCTTGAAAGTCACTTTGATACACAACATGTATCTTTCAAGCTGTTATCCTATTTGTAAAAGAACTCATTGTACAGAGAAATAACTGCCTTGTTGGATTCGTTTTCCTTAACGGCAAACATCATGGTTATTTCCGAAGAACCCTGATTTATCATTTCAAGACTGATTGAGGCCTTAGCCAGAGCTGAAGTTGCCCTTGCGGCAGTACCCACGGTATTTTTCATACCTTCTCCCACAATAATGACTATGGCTAGATTGTGGTCAATGGAAACATCGTCGCATTCCAGCTCATCCTTTATACGGGAAAGCACCTTTAACTCCACTTCGTTAGTTTTAAACTGGCTTTGCTTTAATATTACAGATATGTTGTCAATTCCCGAGGGGGTATGTTCATAGGAGATACCTTCTTCTTCAAGTATCTGGAGAAGCTTTCTTCCAAAACCTATTTCTCTGTTCATCATAAACTTGCTGACATATATGCAGCAGAACCCGGAATCGCTGGCAATACCAACAACGTGGTTTGGAGTCTGTTCTCTTGTAAGTACGATTCTTGTTCCAGGTGCAGCAGGATTATTTGTATTCTTGATACATACCGGCACACCTGCCATGAATACCGGAACCAGAGTATCCTCGTGCAGCACGGAGAAGCCTGCATAGGAAAGCTCCCGCATTTCCCTGTAGGTGAGCTCGGATATGGCGGCGGGATTGTGCACCAGGCCTGGATGTGCGGCATACACTGCGTCTACATCAGTGAAGTTTTCATACAAATCCACCTTGAGAGCGGCGGCAAGTATTGAACCGGTTATGTCGGAACCGCCTCTGGGGAAGGTGGCTACCTTGCCTTCTGTGGTATAGCCGAAGAAGCCTGGGAAAATAATAATTCCATCAAAATTATTGAGCATCTTAAGGTTTTCAAAGGATTCAGGCAGAACCTGGGCATTGCCGAATTCACTGCTCATGAGCAGTCCCGCCTGTCTGGGACTTACATAGTGGGCTTTCTTTCCGATACTGTTAAGATAGGCTGCAACAAGCTTTGCACTGTTGTCTTCTCCAGCAGCCTTCATAGCGTCCATAAACATTCCCTGATGGCTGGTGTCCAGCTGCACTCTTTCCACCAGGTCTTTCCTTATTTCTTCCACAATAGTGTTGTCAAGCTTGAGCTCGTCTGCAATATCCTTGAATCTCTTTACAACCGCATCCAGCTCAGTAGTTGAACTGCCGGTCTGAAGCTGCTTGTTCGCACAGGCAATCAATAAATCTGTAACCTTGGTATCTTCCTTATCTCTTTTGCCTGGAGCAGACACTACAATAACTCTTCTGTCACTATCTGATAGAATAATATCGCAAACCTTTTTTATTTGTTCGGCATTTGCCAGTGAGGTTCCGCCAAATTTTGCTACTTTCATGAGTTGCATCCTCCATCCATAATAACTTATAGTTTTTTATACTTGACAGGAGTTACCTTAAAAACAGCGGAAGCAGATAATAAGCAACCGGCCAAAGGCCGGCCTGGGTGGCTTTCATTAAAATTCAGCTTTCCTTGCTCTGTTATGAGATAGCTCCCAGTATTTTCTTGGGGCTTTATATCTCATAAATTATACAAAAAAACAGTATATATGGCAATAAGTATTTGTAATATAAGTAATTATAATGTATGATATTTATTGTTTCTTTGATACAGGTTTTAAGGACCTTTCTTATACACATAATAGTACATATATATAAGAACAATTTTTAGTTGTTTTTGGAGGATTTCTTGTGGATTTAAAGGAGTTTGACTACTATTTACCGGAAGAGCTGATTGCACAGCACCCGCTGCAAAAGAGGGACCAGTCCAGACTTATGGTGCTGGACAGGGAGACCGGAGAGATTGAACATAAATTGTTTATGGATATTGCTGATTACTTAAATAAAGGGGATTGCCTGGTGCTGAATAATACCAGGGTTATTCCGGCAAGACTCCTGGGTGAGAAGGAAGGCAGCGGCGGGAAAATAGAGTTTGTGCTGCTCAAAAGAATAGAGGGTGACACCTGGGAGGTAATACTGAGGCCCGGGAAAAAGGCAAAACCGGGAGCCAGGTTTGTTTTCGGGAACGGAGAACTGAAGGCTGAGATTCTGGAAGTGCTGGAGGAAGGCAACAGGCTGGTAAGATTTATATATGAAGGTGTTTTTGAAGAGATACTGGACAAGGTGGGAATAATGCCTTTGCCGCCGTATATAACCCAGAAGCTGGAGGATCCGGAGCGCTACCAGACCGTATACGCAAAATACAACGGTTCGGCGGCGGCACCAACTGCCGGTTTGCATTTTACACAGGAACTGCTGGACACCCTTGTGAAAAAAGGCGTAAAGCTTGCTTATGTTATGCTGCACGTGGGTCTTGGGACTTTCAGGCCTGTAAAGGTGGATGACATAACGCAGCATAAAATGCATTCAGAGTTTTATTCCATAGCTCAGGAAGCCTGTGATGCCATAAATACCACTAAATCCAGCGGCGGAAAAGTCATAGCAGTGGGCACCACCAGCTGCAGGGTGCTGGAAACTGTGGGCGGCGGCAATAATGGAGTTCTGAAAGCAGGAGAAGGCTGGACGGACATCTTTATTTATCCGGGCTATGAATTTAAAATAGTGGACAGGCTCATCACAAATTTTCACCTGCCGGAATCAACACTTATAATGCTGGTCAGCTCGCTGGCAGGCAGGGAAAAGGTGCTCAAGGCCTATTCCGTTGCGGTAAGGGAGAAATACAGATTTTTCAGCTTTGGGGACGCAATGTTTATAAAATAGCAAGGTTTTGAAATGGACTATGAGTTGAATTAAATTGAAAAACTGTTTAAAATGCTATACAATTGCAAAGTTATTATATCAAAAAAATATTAACAACCTTAACAAGGGAAGGACTTTTAAATGGCTGCAGTAACATATGAATTTATTAAAACCTGTAAACAGACGGGAGCAAGACTGGGCAAGGTACACACCCCGCACGGCTCCTTTGACACCCCTGTATTCATGCCCGTGGGCACACTGGCCACAGTAAAGGGCATGTCTCCGGAAGAATTGAAGGAAATAGATGCAGGAATAATACTGAGCAATACCTATCACTGCTATTTAAGGCCGGGGCAGGATATTGTCAGGGAGGCGGGAGGCCTCCACGGCTTTATGAACTGGGACAGGCCCATACTCACCGACAGCGGAGGCTTTCAGGTATTCAGCCTGAGCGGACTACGAAAAATCACCGAGGAGGGTGTTACCTTCAGATCACATCTGGATGGTTCAAAGCATGTGTTCACCCCTGAATCGGTTATGAAGATAGAAAATGACCTGGGTGCAGATATAATAATGGCCTTTGACGAATGTGCTCCCTATCCGGCAGAATACGACTATGTAAAAAAATCCATGGAAAGAACCACCCGCTGGGCCAGACGCTGTAGGGAGGCACATGAAAATACCGAGCAGCAGTCTCTGTTCGGTATTATCCAAGGCGGTATGTACAAGGATTTGAGAATTGAAAGTGCCAGGCAGCTGAACGAACTGGAATTTCCCGGCTATGCCATAGGGGGCTTGAGCGTGGGAGAGCCTGCGGAGCTTATGTATGAGGTCCTGGACTATACTGCGCCGCTGATGCCGGCGGATAAACCCCGTTATCTTATGGGGGTGGGTTCCCCGGACTATTTGATTGAAGGGGCTATCAGGGGAATTGACATGTTCGACTGTGTGCTTCCCACCAGAATAGGGCGAAACGGCACAGTTATGACCAGTCAGGGCAGGGTGATAATCAGAGATGCCAAATACGCAAGAGATTTTTCAAGGCTGGACCCGGAATGTGACTGCTATGTCTGCAGAAACTATTCCAGGGCGTACATCCGGCACCTCATAAAGTGCGGTGAGCTTCTGGGCCTGAGATTGACCACCTGGCACAACTTATATTTCTTAATTAACTTGATGAAACAGGTAAGACAAGCTATAATTGATGATAGATTGGGTAGCTTCAGGGACGAATTTTATTATAAATACGGCTACACCAAAAAATAATATCTGGTTAATACAGTGCTGCTGTGTTAAATATATAATCAAACGGAGGTTTATAATTTTATGGAACAAATACTGATTGGGTTTGTCATACCAATGGCATTAGTATTCGGACTTATGTACGTTATGCTGATTCTTCCTCAGAAGAGAAAAGAAAAGAAGACAAAGGAACTGCTCAATTCACTGCAGGTTGGCTGGAATGTTACTACAATAGGCGGCATCTGCGGCAAGATAGTAAACATAAAGGATGACGAAATAACTGTAGAGTCAAGTGTTGAGAAGACTAAGGTAGTTGTTAAGCGTTGGGCTATAAAGGATGTTGCAAAGCCTGTAGAAGGTTGATAAATTTATAGGCAAATTAGCAACAGCTTGTTCTAAGCAGCCGGCCATAAAAATAAGATATAGGGAGAGGATTTTATATTTTATTTTGGAGGTACATTATGGCCGGACAGATACCAGGTTTAAAAAAGCAGCTTGATGAACATGTAAATTTGCTGAGAGTAATAAAAGGACTGCTTTTGTCATTTCTCATAACTCTTCCATGCTTTCTTGCCTTTGCCTTATTTTTGACTTATACGGATTTTCCTGAAAAATATACTTTTATTGCGGTGCTTATAACTACTGTCATAAGTGTTCTTACCGCGTCAGCTTACTCCACCAGGAATGTTAGGAGCAAGGGCTGGATAAACGGATGTGCCGTGGGAGTTTTATATGTGGCTGTTCTTTATCTGGCAAGCAGTATAATCTTCATGAATTTCGCCGTTGACGTACAGGTGCTTTTGACGGTTGTAATAGGTGCCATTGTAGGCTGCCTGGGTGGCATTTTCGGAATCAATCTCCGTTGATATTATGCAATATACAGATTTGCAGCAATATATACGGTTTCATGTGCATATAAAATATGCCTTTTCAAACTTTTTGAAATGTGCTATAATCTGCTAAGAAAATTATACAGGAGGGACCAAAAGGATGAAACACATCAAGACATTAAACAGCGCTACTCTAAAGGAAAGTCTTTCTCACGGCGGATGCGGAGAATGCCAGACCTCATGTCAGTCTGCATGCAAGACATCATGTACTGTTGCAAACCAAAGCTGCGAAAAGAAGTAATAAACAATAAGTTTATATTTGCATATTGAAAATAAAGGTGAAAGGTGTTTTCTTAAACACTTTTCACTTTTTTATGCTGAAACGCAAGGCTTGAGTTTTAAGCAGCCTTTCCACGCCTGGCGCCCTTTATTGCAGGCGTGCTTATTTACTAATTATTTGCGTACCATTGCACGCAGAAAGGGTTTAAATGATTCACAAGTACAAAATGTATGGTACTAATATAGTTCTGGATATAAACAGCGGAGCAGTTCACGTGTTTGATGCTGCTGCATATGAGGTTGTGGACATGTACGGGACTGAAACTAAAGAACAGATAATAGAAGCCTTAAGGACAAAATTCAGCCCCCAGGACATTTCTGATGCATATGATGAGGTTTCAAACCTGAAGTCACAGGGACTGCTCTTTAGTGAGGATTCATATTCCGATGCTTTAGCCAAATGGGAGAGAAAGCCTGTGGTCAAGGCCTTGTGCCTGCATATCTGCCATGACTGCAACCTGCGCTGCAAATATTGCTTTGCCTCCACCGGCAGCTTTGGCGGTCAGAGAACCATGATGGATGCTGAGACAGGCAAAAGGGCAATTGACTTTCTTATAGAAAAGTCCGCAGGAAGACGTAACCTGGAGGTGGATTTCTTCGGAGGAGAACCTCTGATGAACTTCGGCGTGGTAAAGGAAATAGTTGAGTATGCGAGAATCAGGGAAAAGGAAGCGGGCAAGAATTTCCGGTTTACACTTACCACCAATGCCTTATTGTTAAATGAAGACAATAAAGCCTTCATAAATGAAAACATGCATAATGTTGTCCTGAGTATTGACGGCAGAAGCGAAACCAATGACAGGATGCGGCCCAGAATGGACGGTTCGGGTACTTACAGCAGCATACTTCCCAAGATAATGGATATGGCACAGTCAAGGAATCAGGATAATTACTATGTAAGGGGAACCTTTACCAGAGAAAATCTTGATTTTTCTGAAGATGTGCTGCATCTGGCCGACCAGGGCTTCAAGCAGGTTTCTGTAGAGCCTGTTGTGGCTGCCAGAGATTCCGGCTATGATATCAGGGAACAGGATTTGGACAAGCTTTTTTCAGAATATGAAAAACTTGCTCATGAATATGTAAAAAGAGACCGGGAGGGAAAGGGCTTTAACTTTTTCCACTTTATGATAGATCTGCAGCAGGGGCCCTGTGTCATAAAAAGGCTGGGGGGCTGCGGTTCGGGCCATGAATACCTGGCTGTCACCCCTGAGGGAGACCTGTATCCCTGCCATCAGTTTGTGGGGGATGAAAAATTCAGAATGGGAAACCTTTACCGGGGGGATTTCGATACAAGCTTCCAGAAGGATTTTCAGAAGTCAAATGTTTATACTAAAGAGGATTGCTCCCAATGCTGGGCAAAATTTTATTGCAGCGGTGGCTGTGCAGCAAATGCATATCAGTTCAACAGTGATATTAATATTCCTTATAAGATAGGTTGCGAGCTTGAAAAGAAGAGAGTTGAATGCGCAATCTGGATTAAAACTCAAGAATAGAAGAGGTAAACATTGTGATTAGTGATTTTAACAATATTACACCCAGAATTCATGAAACTGCTTTTGTTGCCCCGAACAGTACGGTTATTGGAGATGTGGAGCTTGGAGAAAGCACCACAGTCTGGTACAATGCCGTATTGAGAGGTGATATTGACAGAATTGAAATTGGTGACAACACCAACATCCAGGAAGGCTGTATACTGCACTGCAAAAAGGGCGTGGAAATAAAAGTCGGCTCCCATGTTACGCTTGGTCATGGGGCAATACTGCACAGCTGCCGGGTGGGAGACAATACGCTCATCGGAATGGGGGCAATTGTGCTGGACGACTCTGTCATAGGCAATAATTGCCTTGTGGCTGCCGGCAGTGTAGTCACGCCCAGAACACAAATTCCTGACGGAAGCCTGATTGCCGGCAGTCCTGCAGTTGTCAAACGGGCTTTGTCCCAGCAGGAGATTGAAGAAATCAAGCTAAATGCAAATGAATATATCAATCTGCTGAAATATTACAAATAACAGCCGGTAAAGTCTGAGCAGGAGTAATATTTTTTTGAGGATTGTATACTCTATAAGTATTGTGTTTAAGTAATAAATAAATTGCTAAAATTTTATTTTTTCAATTAATAACGACCATATTTAGCATAATAAGGTAAAAAGTTGTAAATTTCTAGTGAAGAATGCAACATATTTATTGACTAGGATTTTTCTTAGTTATATAATGGCCTATGTGGTATGAATCTTTCCAAGTCGGGTTGGTCGGTTAAGCTCACCCGGTTTGCATAAAAAATTACGGATTCATTATTAAAAATAAGGGGGAATTCTACAAATGAGAGGAAGCAACGCGGTTAAATTTTTCTCGATATTGATTATCACCGGAATTTTAACCTGGATAGCAGCTTTCGGATCTTTCGCAGGATTTGATATCAAAGGTGCGAAGGATATCAGGCCAGGTATTGATATTCAGGGAGGAGTAGACGCAAAGCTGTATGCAATAACAGAAGATGGAAAGATTCCATCTGAAAAGGATTTGGATGCGGCAAGATTTACTATTGAAAGAAGATTGGATGCAAAAAATATATTTGACAAGATTGTAACTGTCGATTATCAGAAGGGTTATGTACTTGTTCAAATTCCTCATAAAAAAGGTGAAGCTTTCGACCCGCAGAAATCCATAGAAGAAATCGGCCAAACGGCATTAATGACCTTCCAGGAAGTCGATAAGACAAAGATGAAGGAAGACGGTACGTATATACCTGCCGATCCTACAAAAGAGGATGAAAAGAAAAGAATAATCCTTCAGGGTACTGATATAGTGGATGCAACTGCAGAGCCGTCCCAGGAAGGCGGAGGTTTCCAGATATCACTGCAGCTGTCTGATGCAGGTAAGAAGAAGTTTGCCGAAGCCACTGCAAGACTGGTAAATCAGCCCATAGCTATTTACATGGACAATAACCAGATCAGTGCTCCGGTTGTTAACGAGCCTATTCCGAACGGTGTTGCAAGAATTTCTCTTAACGGTACTGCTATTGATCAGCAGCAGGCAGAGGCAAAAAGGCTTGCGGGACTTATCAAATCAGGTGCACTGCCCTTCAAGCTTGAAGCAAAGCAGGTAAACAACATAAGCCCCACACTTGGCTCGAATGCTTTAACTGTTAGTATTGACGCCTTCGTTGTGGCATTTATACTTATCTGCTTGTTTATGATTTTCTATTACAGACTGCCGGGCTTCATTGCTGCAATTGCCTTGTTCCTGCATACGGTAATGGAACTGCTGGCCTTGTCCTGGATGCATATAACGGTGACCTTGCCGGGTATTGCGGGTCTTATTCTGACCATAGGTATGGCCGTTGATGCCAACGTAATCATATTTGAAAGAATAAAGGAAGAAATAAGAAGCGGCAAAACCCTTAGGGCTGCCATAGATGTAGGCTTCAAACGTGCATTCTCAGCGGTTTTGGACGGAAATGTCACAACCATTATAGCTGCCCTGGTATTGTTGAAGTTTGGTACCGGACCTATCCAGAGTTTTGCCTATACTCTTCTCATAGGAGTTATTCTCAGCTTCGTAACTGCGGTTACAGCAACCAGGCTTATGCTTAAGGCAGTATCAGATCTTGATGTTGCAAAGCATCCGGTTTTGTATGGTGTAAGTGCAAGACTGAAAGGAGGCAAGACAAATGGTTAATTTATATGCAAAGAGATATTATTTCTTTATACTTTCAGTATTAATTTTTATAGCCGGTATAGCTTCATACTTTATACACGGTGGATTTAAGCTGGATATCCAGTTTGAAGGCGGAACAGTTATAGAACTAAGAGCAAACAAGGATACCTTTACTGCAGCAAATACTCAGGACATGCAGACAAAGATTGCTGATTTTGTTACCAAGACCATAGACAAGCCTGCATCTGTTCAAAAATCCTCGGCCTTTGATGTAAGCGGAGCCAATGAGAGCTACGATGTTATCAAAATAAGCATAGGAAGTATGGATACACTTACAAATACAGAGGTTACAAAGGTTGAAGAAGCAGTTATAAAGGAGTTCAAGCTCACTGCTGAGGACCCTGTCATCAGTGAGGAAAGTGTTGAGCCCTTTATTGGGAAGGAGATAATGCAAAACGGCGTAAAAGCGGTGGCTATTGCATTTATTTTGATAATACTGTATGTATGGATCAGGTTCAGAACCATGTCAGGTTTATCTGCCGGTGTATTTGCCGTAGTAGGCGTTGTGCATGATGTGTTGATTATGATAGCTGTGTATGTGGTATTCCAGATACCTGTAAATGAATCCTTTATAGCAGCCATACTGACAGTTGTAGGTTACTCCATGAATGATACCATCATTATTTATGACCGTATCAGAGAAAACAGCAGACTGCTTAGAAAAGTACCATTGCCTGAACTGGTTAACAACAGTATCATGCAGACCTTGAACAGATCAATAAATACTGTTGTTACCTCCTTGATAGCGATTTCAACCGTATTTGTTTTTGCAAAGGTCAACGGAATCGGTTCCATTGCAGAATTCAGCTTCCCGCTTATAGTAGGTATAGCTGCAGGTTGTTATTCATCCATATTTATAGCAAGTCCGCTGTATGTTATGTGGAAGGAAAGCCAGAAGAAAACAAAAGCTGTTAAAGCATAAGATATTTAAGAAGGAAATAAATAAAGCAGAAAACCCAAAAAGCACCGGGGCCCCCGGTGCTTTTTGGGTTTTTCCTGCATTGTGCTTATCAAGACTTTAGTTTTAGTTTTAAAATATGGCGGATTGAGACTTTCAAATAATGCATAAAGTCAATTACTATCGGCTGGAAGCCATAGTAATTGACTTTGGTAAACATAGCTTGTACTGCTCTTTTGCAGGCAAAAGAAGCTGCTTATTGTGATCTCTTTCTTATAAAGATATCAATAGCCAGAGAGGCTATTATAAACTCGGCCATAACAAATATACAGTTGGTTATTAGGGTCGTAGTTGTAAACTCAAACACACTGCTGAAATTGCTGCTGGTTTTGTTGGCTACGAACAAGGCAGTTGCTACTGCTAACAAGGCCAAAGTAGCAGGTGTTGCATATTTCAACATTTTTTTCGGAAATTCTGACATTTCACAGACTGCGGAATTAATCAGCTTAAGTACATTAAATTTTGTTGAACTGTTATTTTGCTTGCTTTCCATGGAATACCCCCCTGATTGTAAACTTATATAATGAAAAATAGAATACTGAAAAAAATGACGTATTCTGTAGAATTTATAAATTTTGAATAAAAAAGATTAACTTCACGTAAATATTAACATCAATAACAAGGAAGTTCAATGTTAATTATTGATAAAATTGCATTCTTCGACACCTAACTTACAGAGATTGGAATAAATTTATGTAAAGTGGTCGAATTAGCTAAAAACTTTTGTGTAGATTGAAATGCCGGCAATATAATATAATTACGCTATAAACATTTAAGTAAATGTAAACCGGTAAGGAAAAATGGGGGGTAATGTGATGGAACTGATCTGCTCAAAAAAACTTGAAATCAATGAATCCGTAGTATACGATTGCAAAGAGATTAATTTAGAGTATTATTTAGTATCCTGTGAATCTGATAATTCATGTACATACGGTATTCAGATAAGCATGACCAATGACAGCGGTGCTTCCGAAACAGCTGTTATAAAGGATGTATTACCTACTAAATCAGGCATGATAGATCTTATCGACCTGATGTACAAAAATTCTGTTACTCCGGTAAGTGCCAGAGATATTATTTATGATTGCATAGCATAAGCTCATTACGGGAAGTTAACCGGTGCAATCAGCAAATCGGCTGGTGCTGAAAGTAAATTCCAGACCATTTATATTGTGAAACAACGAGTATACCAAGGGCGTAATTAATAATTATTCCTTTGTGTATACTTTTTTTTATCAAAAAAGAAGGAATATTAATAATAATGTCGAACAATTATTAAGTCAATTACTATCGGATATTAGCAGTACTTCCCTAAATGTCTGAGTCTGACTGTAATTGGCAGTATTTTTGCAGTAACAAAATAATTAGCAGTATAAATGTTTATAATATTTGATAAATGCTTTATCAAACCAGATTGGAATGTAGTGCATAATGGCTTATTTGTTTCCTGAGGATCTGATTGAGGAAATTCGAGTAAATAATGATATAGTTGAAGTAGTCTCCCAATACGTTAAGTTGGATAAAAAGGGAAAGAATTATTTCGGCAGATGTCCTTTTCACAACGAGAAGACAGCATCCTTTTCAGTAGAGCCTGTGAAGCAGATATTTAACTGCTTTGGGTGCGGCAAGGGCGGGAATGTGATACATTTTATCATGGGAATTGAAAACCTCGATTTCCCGGAAGCATTGAAACTGCTTGCCGACAGGGCCAAAATATCTTTACCGGAAAATGGTACGGGTGTTCAGGACGATGCACTGTCAAAATTAAAAAAGGAACTTCTTGAGATTAACATAGAAGCTGCACGTTTTTTTCACAACAACCTTATAAACGGTAAAGATAAGGCACCATTGAACTATCTGCTGAACCGGCGGCTCGAAAGGCAAACATTGATCAAGTTCGGGCTGGGCTATGCAGAAGATAGCTATGCTGCACTTTACAAGCATTTGAGGACCAACGGTCATGGTGAAAAGGCAATAATAAGCAGCGGCCTTGTTATATTTAAGGAAGAGACTAAAAAGGTTTACGACAGGTTCAGAGGCAGGATTATGTTTCCCATATTTGACATCAGGGGAAATGTCATTGCCTTTGGAGGGAGAGTTATGGATTCGTCACAGCCCAAGTATATGAATTCTCCCGAAACTGAAGTCTACCACAAGGGTAAACATTTATATGCTATGAATTTTGCAAAAAATGCATGTGCAAAGCAGATTATTTTAGCTGAAGGCTATATGGATGTTATATCCTTACATCAAAGTGGAATAATAAATGCAGTTGCACCTTTGGGAACGGCTTTGACTGAGAATCAAGGCAAGCTGCTGAAAAAGTATACCGAGGAGATTGTACTTTCATTTGATTCGGACAATGCCGGACAGGCTGCAGCCATGAGAAGCCTGGATCTGCTCAATGAGATTGGCTGCAATGTAAAGGTATTGACAATACCCTCCGGAAAGGACCCGGATGAGTTTATAAAAACTCGTGGCGTTGACGAATTTAAGCGGCTGGTAAGTAAAGCCAGAAATCTTGTGGACTTTAAGCTGGATATCCTGGACAACAGGATTGACACTTCCACAAATGAAGGAAAAGTCAAGTTTATTGATAATGCAATGGTTATATTAGATAAAATTGACAATAATGTAGAAAGAGAACTTTACGTCAAGCAGTTGTCCAAAGACTACGGAGTCAGTGAACAGGCCATATATTCAGAGCTAGCCAGGAGGCAGCGGAAAACGGACAAAAGCAATGTAAAGCAGGCAAGAGACACAAATATAATTAAAAAGAACCCAGTAAAAAAAGAACGGGTAGCAGAAACTGCTGAAGAACGGCTGAAGAAGCTGGAACTTATGTTACTGTCTACGATTTGTCTGGAAAATAATGTGTATTTTCTTATTAAGGATTCTATAGGTATTAACAATATAAAATCTGATGAAATAAGACAGGCCTTTAGTTTTGCAGCGGAGAGAGTTGAAAACAAGTCGGGGATTCTTACGGGAGAAATATTAAATAAGTTTTCATCTGCTCTTGCAGAAAGTTTTGCAAATATTGTCCAATCCATGAGCGTATTTGAGGATAACAGGAAAGCAGCTCTGGATATTCTCAAAAGAATAGGTTTGCTGAGATTGGAAGCCAGAAAAAACGAGATTATAGAATTAAAAAAGAGATCTGATCTGACAGAAGGAGATGTTGAGTTATTAAATCGGGAATTAAGCAGTATTGTATTGAATATAGCTGTAATGAAGAAAAATTAATAAAAATTCATGAAGGGAGGGGAACTTATGAAGCATAATCAAGAAACCAGAAAGGCAATACTTAAGGATTTGATAGACAAAGGCAAGTCAAAGGGAATGCTCACCTACAAGGAAATAATCGACGCTTTCGAGGAAATAGAGCTTGAGCCTGAACATATAGAAAAAATCTATGAAACTCTTGAAAATATGGGCATTGATGTTATAGGGGACATAGAAGCCGAAATGGAAGAGATACAGATGGCTGATGAAGAACTTGACATCAGTATCCCGGAAGGTATAAGTATTGACGACCCGGTAAGAATGTACCTTAAAGAAATCGGCAAAGTACCCCTTTTGACAGCAGACGAAGAAATTGATCTTGCACACCGTATGGAAAATGGAGATATCGAAGCAAAGAGAAGACTTGCTGAAGCAAATCTCAGATTGGTTGTCAGTATTGCAAAAAGATATGTGGGAAGAGGTATGCAGTTCCTTGACTTAATACAGGAAGGAAATCTGGGTTTGATCAAGGCTGTTGAAAAATTTGACTACAGAAGGGGCTTCAAGTTCAGTACTTACGCCACCTGGTGGATCAGACAGGCCATAACCAGAGCAATTGCGGACCAGGCCAGAACCATACGTATTCCTGTTCATATGGTTGAAACCATAAACAAACTGATCAGAGTTTCAAGACAATTGCTGCAGGAGCTTGGAAGAGAACCACAGCCCGATGAAATAGCCAAGGAAATCGGCATGTCGGTTGACAAGGTCAGAGAAATAATGAAAATTTCACAGGAGCCGGTTTCTCTTGAAACGCCGATTGGTGAAGAGGAAGACAGCCACCTGGGAGATTTTATTCCTGATGATGATGCTCCGGCACCAGCTGAAGCTGCCGCTTTTACACTGCTTAAGGAACAGCTCATAGACGTTTTGGATACCTTGACCGCCCGTGAAGAAAAGGTGCTTCGACTGAGATTTGGCTTGGACGATGGACGTGCCAGAACTCTTGAGGAGGTTGGCAAGGAATTCAATGTTACCAGAGAGCGTATCCGTCAGATAGAAGCCAAGGCATTGCGCAAACTGAGACATCCCAGCAGAAGCAAAAAATTAAAGGATTACCTGGATTAAAGCTATATAACTATCTTAAAGCAGTATAAGAAAAATGAGAGACTCGACAACGGGTCTTTTTGTTTTTTATGCTTCCTGGAGCGTGCATCATAAGCACTTTAAACTTTAGTACAGATGAAGCCAATCGGAAAGCCATTCTGGTTAATAGCTGGCAACCAAGCGGCAAAATCAATTTGCGCAAAAACTTGACGGTACTGTTTTCATATTTTTTCTTGTAATGTTTATGATAATGCTCTATATGTGTTGTTTAGATTTGCTGCCCTGCTGGTTTTTAATGAAATATATCCAAGGCATTTAGAACAGAGGATTAAGTTTGAAAGAAATTTTGAAGCAGATAAAAATGTGGCACCGATTCCATGCCGTGACTTTCATAGAGTTTTGTGAAGTGGGGGCATGGAAATAATTATGTAAATGTTAGCAATATGTAGCTTTGCTAAAAGAATCAATGAAAATGGGCAATAAACCTTCTAAACGGTAAAAAAATGAATATTTTGCTGTTGACCAGGTGGCCGTTCGTAAGTATAATATTATTTGTGCTCAGGACGCAGTGCCTTCAAACCCTAATGTATAGTGCAACAGGGCTTGATTAAAAAAAGCTGGCACAACGGCGGGATGGCTTCAAAAGCAGTCAGCTGAAAATCACATATTCCTCAATAGCTCAGTCGGTAGAGCATGCGGCTGTTAACCGCAGGGTCGTAGGTTCAAGTCCTACTTGAGGAGCCACAACGGGCCTTTAGCTCAGTTGGTTAGAGCAACCGGCTCATAACCGGTTGGTCCGGGGTTCGAGTCCCTGAAGGCCCACCAACACAAAAAGAACACTCAACAGAGTGTTCTTTTTGTGTTTGCCTGGCCTTTCCTCGCTGCCGCTCGGATAGGGTTTGATAAATCAAACCTGACAGGGACTCTCAAGCTACAAAGAATGCGCACCGGCATTCTTTGCTGACGCTTTCGTCTGAAGGCCCACGGTATATGGACAAGAGGGGATTCCCCCTCGCCGGTTTCAGGAGGGTGCAATCTGTAATTTCACATAAAAAGCGACTATAATATATAATAAATAGCATTTTTTACCGTACTGTAGTATAATAAAAAACAGTATTAATGTTCTTCTAATTATACTTCGGAGGAATTATTCATGAGGCATATTTATATTACGGCTCAAAGTTGTGTTGCTGGTATGCTTTTGACTGAAGATATATGTACCCAGGCCGGTGCCTGTCTTATCCCAAAAGGTACATTGATTACCGAAGACCTTGAAAAGAAGGTCAAGCGGTTCCGTTTAAAACCTATTCAGGTAGAAATTTATGATGACAATATTTCGGTAGAAGAAATCAGGGGCTATGACAGGAATATTGATAAAAGACAAATGTCCGCTGAACTGTCCAACTCCTATGCAGATGCAAAACAAGAAGTAAAGGAAGTTCTGGATGCCATTAATTCTGGAAAGAGTCTGGAGAGCAAGAATGTTGACCACGCATTGGTTAACATAAGAAAAAATGTGCATGACTCCTTTGATGTTCTCAAATGTATTGATTCCATCCGCACGGTGGATGAATATACATATGCACACTGTGTAAATGTATCCCTGCTGGCCATGACCCTGGCAAAGTGGCTGGGCTATGACGAACTAAGGGTTGAAGAAATTGCAAAAGCAGGTCTTCTGCACGATATTGGCAAGGCCAAAATTGATGCATCTATTCTGAGCAAGAAGGACAGTCTGTCCCCGGATGAATTCGAAGAAATAAAAAATCATACTACCTATGGCTATCGTATGGTTGAAAATATGTTTGACATAAGTAAGGGAATTAAGATGGCAGTTCTGATGCATCACGAGAGGATGGACGGAACGGGCTATCCGCTGGGAGCCAAAGAGGATCAGATTCATCAGTATGCAAAGGTGCTTGCCATTGCAGATGTATACGATGCTATGACCTCTGATAAGGTATACAAGAAACGGAAATCAGTGTTTGAGGTGCTCAGATACATGCAGAATGAGATGTCAAATATCCTGGACCGGATTATGCTGAATGTGTTTATTGAAAGAATAGTCTGTCATTACATAGGTGATTATGTAATGCTCAGTACCGGTGAAATAGGTGAACTGGTGCATGTAAACCCGGTTTATCCCCTAAAGCCAATTGTTAAGGTACAGAACATCTTTCTGGATTTGTTTTATGAGAAGGATACAGAGCTCAGCGAGCTACTATGGGATTACAGCAAATATATGTATACGGAAACCTGAACCGGCTAAATTTATTCACTCTATTGACAAAATGTTGTATTAGCCGCCCTAAGGCGGCATAAGGTCAACGAAAGCTAATACTAAACCTTCTGGGGGGGAAGGTTTAGGTTCTTTCCCGCCTGACGGGTTTTCCTGTAAAGTCCATGCTGAGCTCTTCCTCCTGCAGGTCTGCTGGTGTGCTGCTTAGGGCGGATACCTGCGGAGGTATTCCCAGAACAGCTCTGCCTAAAATTCCGGTGGAGATGGGCTTTTCTATGTCAAGTACCTTGTTTGTTCTCTTATAGGGTGGCATTTTTCACATTCCTTTCATTAAGCCAATTATGGTTGAAACCTTCGCCTTCCAGGCGAATATGTGCTTTCAAGCACTTTGTTTAAGAGTTCAACGGTTTGGGCTTTAAGAAGTCCATACTTCAGGAGGCTTTAGCCTCAAACCCAAACTATCGGCTTTCTAGCGTATTTGACTTTTGTATTGATAATACCTTAATATTATGTGTATAATTTTACTTGTCGATACAGTAAAACATAAAAAAATCAATTCCGGAGGGAATTTTGAGCTTGGAGCTAAAGGGAAGATTAAAACTCATTTCGGATAAGGTTCCACAATGCAAAACAGTTGCAGATATTGGAACAGATCACGCATATATACCGGTTTACCTCATACAGCAGGAAAGATGCCGAAAGGCCATAGCGTCAGATGTAAGGCCGGGGCCAGTCAGGGCGGCGGACAGAAATATTTCAAAATACAGGTTGTCCCACAGGATTGAGACCCGGATGGGAAGCGGTCTTGAAACTCTTAATATGAGTGAAGCCGATGCCATAATTATTGCCGGAATGGGTGGAACACTGCTGGCTGAACTGCTGGAGTCAGGTGCGGACAAAATAGGCGGCAGGGCGGTACTGGTGCTGCAGCCCATGAACGATTTGGATGTTGTCAGGAAGTGGCTTTATGACCACAAATATGACATATATGACGAAGAGCTGGCTGCTGAGGGAAATAAAATATATTGTGTTATGTCCGCAGTTCATACCGGGCAGAATAAAAGCTATGAGGATTTTCAGCTGCATGTGGGAGAATGCTTGATAAAGAAAAGTGACCCGCTGCTGCTGCCATACTGTGAAATGAAAATCAGGCAGCTTGAAAGGGTGCTGGCACAGCTGGCCCGCATGGAGGATAACCAACGGCTGAAAGACTTCCATGAAAAACTTAAAGGTCAATATAACCAGCTTGTTGAGCAACTGAAACCGTAGCGGATATGTTTTTAGCAAATAATAAAAAGTATTTATAAGGCAGTATGTTAAAGGAGAAGGTTAAATGACGGTAGGTGAAATACTTGAATATATTAATGAGCTTGCCCCTTGGGGATATGCTGAGAGCTGGGATAATGTAGGCCTTATGCTGGGCAGCAGGCAAAGCCGTGTCAACAGGGTATTGCTCTGCATGGATGTGACTTCAAAAGTGATAAGAGAGGCTGTTGACTGCGGTGCGGAGCTGATAGTATCACATCATCCCTTTTTCTTCGGAAAGCTGAACAGGCTGGATTTTGACACAATTAAGGGCAGACAGGTACAGACTCTGGTTACAAAAGACATAAGTGTCATAAGTGCACATACGAACCTGGATGTTGCAGTGGGGGGAGTAAACGACACTCTGGCCGAAACCATAGGTCTTGTTGATATGGAGCCTCTTAAAGCATACAGTCCCCAAGGCTCAAATATGAATCTGGGCCTTGGCAAGGTTGGAACCCTCAAGGTTGAAACGGAATTTAACAGCTTCCTGGCTTCAGTAAAGGCGGGGCTGAATATCGGCAGTCTCAGAATAATAGGTGCCCAACCTGAAAAGGTTCTAAAGGCAGGGGTGTTTTGCGGCAGCTTTGATGTGGAGCTGGAATATCTGAAAGGCCTGGGTCTTGATGTGCTGATAACAGGAGATATTAAGTATCATACTGCCTCGGATGCACGGGAAATGGGCCTCTGCATCCTGGATGTAGGCCATTTCGCGTCTGAGCAGGTGATTCTGGAGGAGCTGAGGGAGAAGCTGTCCGGAAGATTTGATGGGGTTGGGGTGGTATGCAGTAAAATGGAAAGCGACCCATTTATTTTTGCTTGACATATGCAGAGGCAGCAGCTATAATTAGCTGTCCAAGAATATTTGCATATAAGATTATGAAATTGTATAAATTGCAGACTTATATAACTTTTATAAATTTCGGCGAATTAAGTCTAATAATGAGTAAGCCAGATGATCGCAGGTGCAGCCTGAAAAGGCGCAAATGAGGAAAGTCCGGGCTCCATAGGGCAAGGGTGCCGGGTAACTCCCGGTGAAGGTGACTTTAAGGAAAGTGCAACAGAGATATACCGCCTGTGGTTTGCAGTTGTGAGAGGTTATGAAATGGATTTGCCTGAGATATGGTTAAAATCACCGTGGCCTGTCACAACTGACAAACCATATGGTAAGGGTGGAAAGGTGAGGTAAGAGCTCACCAGCGGCATGGCGACTTGCCGGCTATGTAAACCCCACCTGGAGCAACGCCGCGGAGGGACGCAATGACTGCCCGTCAGTCCCGGGGAGGTGGCTTGAGCGATACAGAAATGTATGGCCTAGATAGATGATCATCAAATACAGAACCCGGCTTATAGACTTACTCATTTTTATACATCAAAACCACTCGCTTCTTGGCGGGTGGTTTTGTGTTAGTGGTCGTAAGTAAATCTGCAAAACCCGGTTAAAGTTCAACAGCGTGGGGAGTTCATGGTTGGATTCCGGATGAGGATGAGGCGAAAAGCCTCTTTTTTTGTTTTAAAGGGGAAAAGGATTAAAGGGCAGGTTGATATAATAGTTAGATGAAGCGGTTCTATAAAACTATGTCACCACTGATGGCATAAATCAGCTGTAACTGAAGCCATTTTGAACGATCACAGTAATAAATATTCCATTTTCAGCACATACTATTGTGCAACATTGTATAGACAACGTCATATAGATGTATTACAATAATTGTAGAGGAGCTGATAAATATGTCACAGACAACTTTAAGCCTGCGTATAGATGAAAAAGTAAAAAAACAGTTCGATGAGTTTTGCACTGAAGTGGGTATGAACCCATCGGTGGCAGTTAACCTTTTTATTAAAACCGTCGTCCGGGAGCATCGCATTCCTTTTGAAATTGCGGTTAAGGAAGATCCGTTTTACTCAGATACAAATCTAGCTCGACTGAAAAAAGCAATTGCGGAACTGGATTCAGGTAAAGCCCAGGAACACGAGCTCATAGAGGTGAGCGATGATTAAGATATGGACAGATGATGCATGGGAAGATTACCTTTACTGGCAGTCACAAGACAGGAAGACGCTGAAACGGATCAACCAGCTGATTTTGGACATAGATCGTAATGGCAATAAAGGGATTGGAAAGCCAGAGCCGCTTAAACATGAACTTCAAGGGTTCTGGAGCAGGCGAATTGATGATTGCAACCGTATTGTATATCGCATCCAAGAAGGACGAATTGAGATTATCCAATGCGGAAGCCATTACAGAGACGAATAACAATATTTATGAACGGTTTGGATGATTTTCATCTAAATCGTTATTTTTTTCAGAAACTTATAAAAATACTTGATTTCCACCGGAATCATGTACTAAATTGTATATGTCTCAAAAATGAGAAGTAAATAACTACGATTTGGAAGAATAATTGATGAAAAGGAGAAATCAAGAAAGGGAATACGACGAAGAAGATAGAGACAGCGGGGTCCTATCGACGAAAAGCCTTGCCGCTGCTGGCGAAGACATACTCATAGAAAAGGAAACAGGAGAAACAACAACTATCCCCTGGCTGGAGTCTGCGGTTTTACATAACCAGAAGGGGGTGATTGTATGACAAGTTTTTAGGAAAATTATGTTAATGGCGGCGCGGAGTCTGTCTCATAAATCAATTATTTACATTACAAAATGAGTGTTGTACAATGAGATAAACGTAGGTAAATTAAGAAAAACGCAGATAAGGATGAATAATACAGAATAATCCGTCAAATAAAGGTAACTTGTAAGTACAAAATTTCTAAAAGGCGGGAATTGTGCTATGAGGAAGATTAGACTACTTGCTGTATTCATGTTGTTAATGGTTATACTTGTTTTGAAAGTGAATACTGTGTATGCTGATACGGGACCAAAGCCTACCCTTGAAATTATAGTCGAAAATTTGGATGACAGCAATTACTATCTTGACCTTCTCGGCAAAGAAGGAGAAAATGGCTATTTTGGAGCCACAGATGGCAATAAGGAATATTATAGTCTACATGACCAACCAATATATAAGTACGATACTGATGGTTGGAAAGCAATTCACATGCGTACGTGGCTACTAAACGGAAAACTTACTGGGGAGCCTCTTGAAACTGATAAAAATGGCAAGTTAATAAGTATGAAGCACTCTTTCGGTTATGTTGGAGTACCGAAAGAATTCAAAATAATTGTCCAAAAGTCTGACGGCTCGCTACAAGTGTCTGATGTTATCCATAATAATCATTTCAATGCAGTAGTGCATTATGATATGAAGCAGAATAAGGTTCTTTCAGTAAGCGGAAATATACTGAAGAAAGGTATAGAATTTAACGGTAGATTCTTTAACGATTATTTTATAAGAGTAACGATTACCATACTTATTGAAATACTTATTGCTATCCCTTTCTTTTATAAGCGTTTGAGAAGAATTCCTGTTATTGCTGTAATTAACTTCCTGACTCAGACCTTATTAACGGTTGGAATGCTGTTTGATTATCCAATACTTCATTCATTTCCATTTAACACAGGTTACTTTGTAGTTTTACTGATAGGAGAAATTTTCGTATTTATTGCAGAGTATTTGCTTTATCTTAAATTTTTTGGAAAAGTTAATAAAAGAAAAATTGTTATGTACACTGTGATTGCTAACCTTGCATCATTTATTGCCGGCTTTATGATTATATAGGAATTTGTTATTACCTAGGAGGAGATATTAGCGGGCAACTTGTCTATCATGAGAATCAAAAGGAGATAGATGTCAGGAAAGAACGCTTTGCAGCCATGGGGAGTTATTATTTATTAAACCTCTAAAGGATAATATTTCCTTAGGCCTGCCATTTTGATGAGCATTTTTCTTGTGGTACAGATACAAATTGTTACTGTTGCAGATAGCATTGTAGTGTTGTACAACATTTTTCATCATAGCTTTACAAGCACTTGTCTATATAAGCAGGTGCTTTTATTATGTAAATTTCTTCAAAGTTATTTGAAACAAGTGTAAACATATGGTATATTTTTTATTAAAGGCAAAATACAACATAATAGTATGCAAATCACAATAATAGGAGGATATTTTGTGAAAAACGTCAAAATGCGACTTATGGCAATTATTTTGTGCGTATCCTTTGTAGTTTCGGGAATAGGCCCTATGCCAACATCATTAGCCGCTGAAGCACCAGTTCAGTCAGGCTCTCTTCAGAAAAGTAATCTTACAAACTTATTTAATGAACAATTCATCAGGACAAATTTAGCACAAACTGGTTCTGTTCAATCAGATTCAGTACTGTCAGATTCAGCACCATCGAATTCAGCTCAGTCAGATTCAGTTCAAGCAGACTCTGATCAGAAAAATGCCGGTGATGAAATTCAAACCGGCTCAGAAGCTCCAAGCAGAGCTCCAGGCAGACCCGTGAATCTGGTTATGAGCTCCAAAACCCGTGACAGCGTGGTGTTGACATGGCAGGAGCCTGCAGATAATTCAGGTGTTTTACAATACGATGTATATAATGGGGACAGTATTATTCGGTCAGTAACCGAAAGCGGTTGTGTAATAACAGGACTTACGCCTTCAACGGAGTACAGCTTATCTGTCAGAGCAAGGGATGCGGCTGGGAAGGTGTCTGAACCAAGTAACCTGATAAATATCACAACAGACATATACTCTGATTTATTTGCTGAAGAGGATGAGACTTCCTCCATGCCGGATTCTTCAGAGCAGCCTTTAAAATATACTCAAAACAAGCAAGAAGATAAAGCTTCAGTCCAGAATGTTAATGAGCAGACTCAAGCTGAAGCAATAACCTCCGGAATAACTCTGGAAGCAATGACGAAATATACAGGAGTTAAAACCAGAGTTGCTAGAGGTGAATTGACTGCATCTCTTCAAGGTTTCAGCAAAATAATGGTAGCTTGCTCGGCAGTTCCCTATAATGTAGCTGAGTCGGGCTTGCCCCAGTGGATTTCATCAGCTTATAAGGGGATCTATGATGACAATTACTACATTTCATCGGTTAGTCAAACTGGAGATTTATATGCCCTGGTTGTACTCTTTGATAATGAAGAAAATCCATTGGGCTATTATGAGACAAATATAAATGTGCCATTGGGACAACAAGTTCCGGAAATAACCTCAGGTGTTAGCGTTTCGTCGCCTGAACCCTTAAGTTACATGGTTGATATTGTAAGAGAGGAACTTCCTGAAGCTTTACGAAGTTATAGCACTTACAGTACCATGCTTTCCTATGCTTCATTTAATGTTCCTGAAAACGGACTGACTCCCTGGCTATACAATACATACCGAAATGATTATAGTGACGGCTCCAACAGTTTTGGAGTCGGAGAAGCCAGGTCATGGACAGTGCTTATAGTATTATATGACAGTCAGGATAATCCAATAGGCTACTATGAGTCTAATGTTGAAATAACAGTAGGGGTTCAGCTTCCGACAATTACCTCGGGAATCAGGTTTGAAAACCTATCGGATTATCTGGGTTTTTCCACCATAATTGAAAGAGCCAATTTGCCTGAGTTTGCCAGGAACTTCAGCAAAGTAAGCGTACAAAGGATGAATAGCCCTTTCGAAATTCAACAATATGGAATACAACGCTGGGTCTCAGGCGGATACAAGCAGACCTACACCGAACCTGTCAGTACAACAGTGGAAAGCCCTGACCTTTGGTACGCACTGGTCATACTATTTGATGCCAATGAAAATCCAATAGGTTACCTGGAGACAACTGTTAACGTCACACCAGGTATACAGGTTCCTGCCGTAACCTCCGGAATTAACTTTGAGAATACGGCTGCCTATAACGGTTTCTATACAAGTGTGACGAATAATTCCCTGCCCGAATTTGTCAGAGATTTCAGAAAGATAACGGTTAATATAAATAGCACACCTTATGATGTTGCTCAAGCCGGCATTCCGGGATATATACTAAACGGCTATAAACAGCCCTACTCAAATCCCATATTTACTGGTGTAGACAGGCCTGGAACCTATAGCGTGCTTGTTGTGCTGTATGATGCTAATGAAAATCCTATAGGATATACCGAAGCATATGTCACTATTACAGGTGCAGCCGGTTTACCTCAGGTAAGCTCCGGTTTATCCCTTAAAAATTCTTCAATATATAGAGGCATTGAAGCAACTGTATCCAGAGACCAGCTGCCGGAATTTGCACGACAATTCAGCAAAATAACCGGAACAGTTTCATATGCTCCATTTGACGTAGCTCAGAATGGGTTGCCTGGATGGATGGCAAATTCTTATAAAAAGATATATGAGAGACCATACCTTGTTAGTGTTTATGGTTACCAAAATTACTATGTACTTATAGTTTTATATGACAATCAGGATAATCCTATAGGTTATTATGAAACCTCTTTCAATGCTGAAAACCAAATAACACTGCCTGCCTTGGAGGCTGGAATAAGTTTGGAAAGATCTACAGACAGTACAGGTTTTAATATAAGAGTCAACAGAAGCTTGCTGCCTGAAAACGCTGCAGGTTTTAGTAAGATTAGAGCTATTGAAAGCAGTGACTCATACAATGTTTCGCGCAATGGCTTACCCTCGTGGATTGAAGACGGATATACAGATGAATATCAGGAACCCTATTATCCCTTTAATACCTATGGACTTGGTGAACGGAACATATTGGTTATTCTATTTAACAATTCCAACATCCCGGTAGGTTATTTTGAGACAAAAGTAAATATATTGGAAGCATTGCCTACTCCGCAGAACATCTTATTATCTTCGTCAGATTCATCGGTACATATTACCTGGGACAATGTTGAGGGAGCTACAGGTTATGAGCTGCTAATAGGTGAAAACACCAGCGTTACAGTTCCAACAGCTGAATATACTCACAGTGGGTTATTTCCTGTGACTCAATACGGGTACAGGATAAGAGCAATAGATGAAAATAACCCTGGCAGATTCAGTGACTGGAGTGCACCCTTCTACAAATATACTATACTGCCAGTGCCTTCAAATATAACTGCAACAGCTTATGAGGATTCAATCAGCTTAAGCTGGACTGCGGTGGAAGGTGCATTGCAATATGAGATAGTTACAGACGGAGGAACAGCAAAAATTGTTCATGGGAACAGCTATCTTCATAGCGGACTTGAACCGAATTCTGAGCATAGCTATAAGCTAAGGGCTATATACACATATAATATTGAACTATCCAGTAATTGGAGCGATATTGTTACCAAGAAAACCCTCTTGAGGACTCCCTCAGACATATGGGCAAAAACTGCAATCCGTTCAATAGAACTCAAATGGAACCCTGTAGAAGGCGCAACAGGATATGAATTAACTGCTGACGGACAAAAGTTAACAGTTTCAGGGACAAGTTATGTCCATTCAGGACTTGAACCCGATTCACTTCATACATACAGGTTAAAAGCAATTAATGATAATGGAAATCAATCAGAAGAGAGTGCAGAGCTTAAGGTAAAAACCAAAAATGCAACCTCAGAAATAAGTTCCGGAATAAGCTTCGAAAGCAACCCGAGCTATACCGGAATAAATACATTAGTGGACAGAAGCCAGTTGCCTGCATTTGCCCAAGACTTCAGTAAAATATGCCTATTGGTTGAAAAGGAGCCCTTTAATATTGAAGTAAACGGCTTGCCGGAAGCACTCCAATATACAAAAAAAGAAGTCTACAAAGCACCATATTATTTCTCTGGCTTTGACAAACCCGGTAACTATGATGTATTGATAGTTCTGCTTGATATTAATGAAAATCCGGTTGGGTATATGGAAAGTGAAGTAAATCTTACTGCCGGTGGCCTTGGAACGCCATTATTAACAACTGGAGTTACTTTTGAAAACAGTGCTGCCAACAGGGGTTTCAATACCATAATAGACAGGAATGTACTTCCTGAAGCAGTGAGGAATTTCAGCAAAATATATGTACATTCCATGAAAGAACCCTTTAAAGAAAATGTAGAGCAGAACGGAATACCGGGTTTTATCAGGAATATGGATAAATTCACATATACTGATCCGTATTTTACTACAAATGTTTACGAAATTGGGCAATATAACATATTACTTATATTAGTAGATGCTGTCAATAATCCAATAGGATATTTTGAGGCTCAGATAAATGTTACAGGACCCGCCAAACTGCCTGTTCCGCAGAATATAAGGGCCTCCTCTACCGACAGAGCAGTTGTGCTGACGTGGGATGCAGTTGCCGGTGCAGACGGATATGAAGTCATAGCGGATAATATCTATTATTATGTAACAGGTACAGAGTATGTCCATATGAATTTGCCAGCTAATACTTTTCATAACTATCAGGTAAAGGCCAGCGTTCCGATGACTCCTGAAAAATCCAGCGAGTGGAGTCAGGTTATATCAAAAGTGACCTTGCTTCAGGCACCTGCAGTATTTTATACAACAGTTATTTCAAACTCCGTTGAGCTTTATTGGAGTACTGTTCCGGGAGCATCGTATTATGAAGTGCTGGCTGACGGAACTTTGACAACGGTGTATGGTACAAATTATGTCCATAATAATTTGCAGCCCGATTCCATGCATGTATATCAGGTAAAGGCTAAGAACTTTGAAGGAAATGAATCAGTTTTCAGCTATGAAATCGTAACTTACACAAAAAAAAGTATTCAACCTGTAACCACAGGAATTAAGCTTGAGAATTCGGCAAACCAAAATTATTTTAATACAGTTATAACAAGGAGCTCCTTGCCGGAATGGGCCCGGGACTTTTCAAAGATAAGGGTTATAACCTCAAAAAGCCCCTTTAATGTAGCTGAGAATGGTATAAATCCATCGTACACAAGCTGGTCCGACTGGTATTATGACCCCTATTATCCTACCTATGTAAATACTCTGGGAAACTGGTATGCACTTGTCATACTTTTTGACTATGCAAACAATCCTATAGGTTATCTTGAGTCATCGATAAATGTAGCATTACCCCAGGATGACCATGGTAATGATTTTAATACCGCAACCCCGGTCAAGGCGGGACAAAGTATACCGGGAGTAATCACAGCCGGAGATGTAGACTTCTTTGCCTTTACTCCAACCATCAGCGGTAGTTATACAATGTATACCGAAAGCAGCATGGATACATACGGATACCTGTATGACAGCAATCAGCAGCTTATTACTTACAACGATGATTCAATAGGCTATAATTTTTCAATTACAGCAATTCTTCAGGCTAACAAAACCTATTATATAAAGGTCAGACACTATGATCAGAGTTCAGGAACAGGAACATATGTATTTAAGGTATCAAATGTAGCAGGAGGAGTACAGCCGCTTTCAGTACCCACTAATTTGAGTTACACTGCTTCCGGAACTGAAATAAACCTTAAGTGGGATTCTGTAGCAGGAGCTACAGAATATGAAGTGCTGGTTGATAATCTGGCAACAGAAATTGTATATGAAGCAAAATTTGTTCACAGCGGTTTGGTTTCAGGCTCAACCCATAGCTATAAAGTAAGGTCAATAGATTCAGCAAATCCTGACAGAACGAGCCAATGGAGTGAGTCGTTACCAGCTTATATAAAGCTTGAAACGCCGGGAAATATAATAGCTTCACCTGGCTTGAAGCAAATAGGCCTTACCTGGAACAAAGTTGGAGGAGCCAACGGTTATGAAGTTCTTATTGACGGAATTACCACAGAAGCTGTTAATGAGGCGACATTTACCCATGGTAATTTATCTTCAGGCTCAACTCATAGCTATAAAATAAGGGCAATAAGCTCAGAAAACCTCAATATAACCAGCCAATGGAGCAATCTAATATGGGTGAGTACGTCGCTTGAAACTCCTTCAAATATCGTTGCTAAGCCTGGACCTGATTCGATCGCAGTAACCTGGGACAGTGTAGCAGGTGCATCAAACTATGAGATTGAAGCGGATAACAAGATTTTTGAGGTTAGCAAAAACAATTATTTACATATGGGTTTGGAGCCACAATCCTCTCATACCTACAAAGTGAGAGCAAAAAATGGAAACATATTTAGTGAATGGAGCGGTACAGTCAATGCGACAACCAGCCTGGCTATTCCGACGAACATTACTGCTGTACCGACAGTGTCGCAAATTACTATATCCTGGGATGAAATCCAGCAGGCAACGAGCTATGAAATCCTTTTAGACGGTGAACTGAATGAATTTGTCACTACCCCGTCCTTTATTCATGTGGGCTTGGCTGCTAACACAACCCATACATATAAGGTAAGAGCCATATATGAAAACAATCAGACTATAGTCAGTGACTGGAGCCAGCCTATAGAAGTTTCAACTCTTCTCAATGCGCCTGAAAATATCAATACTAAAGTACTTTCAAACTCTGTTGAGCTTACCTGGGATAGTGTAGCTGGTGCTACAGCATATGAAGTTGAAGCAGATGGCAGCGTAGTAGAAGTAACTTCAGCAACTTATATTCATAGAGATATAAATCCTAACTCTACACATGTTTATAGAGTAAGGGCAAAAAAGGGAAGTCTGTTGGGCGAGTGGAGCAATAAGGTTACTGTGACCACAACACTTGGCATTCCGGGTAATGTGTCTGCTTTGTCTTCAGTCAGCACAATTACAGTAAAATGGGATGCTGTAGCCGAAGCGACAGCATATGATCTTATGGCTGATGATGTTTTGGCGGAAAATATCACTGCTACTTCATATGTTCATAAGGACCTCCAGGGAGGCACTGTTCACAAGTATAAGGTTAGAGCAAGAAATGGGGATGTATCAGGCCCGTGGAGTAATGAAGTTTCAGCAACAACACTGTTAAGTACAGTTGTAAGCGGCTCAATAAAAAAGGATACCCTTTGGACAGCTGCTGAAAGTCCATATGAGCTGCAGGGCAACGTAACTATTGAGGCAGGAGTTACTCTGACAATTGAGCCCGGAGTAATTGTAAAAACCAGCTCATCCAGCAGCAGGCTGACTGTACTGGGGAAAGTGTCTGCTGTGGGACTGCCGGATAAACCAATAATTTTTACAGCGCCGAAGGATAGTCTGATCGGAGGAAACGGGACTGGATTTGACTGGTACGGAATCACAGTTGGAAGTGCCGGAGAGTTCACCGGGGATTATGTAAAAATAAGATATGCCGGTGGAGGCAGGAATTATGGTAATACAGGCAATGCAATATCTACTGAGGGAAAGCTTGTATTGACCAACTCTGAAGTCAGCCATACCTATGGAACAGGCATAAATGTTGATACACAGGGAACAAAGGATATTACTGTGGAAAACAGTGATATAAGTTACAACTCGGTAAATGGAATATACATAAGCAAATACGCAACGGGCAGTGTAAGCATAAAGGGCAACAGCATGACCAATAACGGCAGCCTGCCGATTGCGGTCAACCTGAGTGGGTTGGGATCATCCATATTTGGAGGATTAAGGAGCAATCAGTTTTCAGACAATAAGTACAATAACTATAACTTTGATGGTATAGGAATTAGCGGTTCAATAGCCACAAATGTGTCACTGTCCACAAATAAGTATATACTTACTGGAAGTGTGACGGCTCCTAAAGGAATGACATTAACTGCTGAAGCAGGAACAGTGACTTTGTCAGGAAGCAGCGGTTACAGTCTGCGTGTTGACGGGACTTTGAATGCAGTGGGCACCGAAAGCAACCCTGTTGTGTTTACGGCACCAAAGGATGAAGTTTACGGAAATGGAAACGGAGCAACCTATGACTGGTATGGAATAACAGTTGCAGATACTGGTGAGTTCACGGGTGACCACGTAAAAATACGGTATGCCGGAGGAGGCAGAAGCTATGGCGACAAGGGCAATGCAATAGATACCGACGGCAAATTGACCCTGACCAACTCTGAGGTCAGCAATACCTATGGAACAGGTATAAATATATATATCCAGGGAACTCAGGACGTTACTGTGGAAAACTGTATTATAAGAGATAATCTGAGGAATGGAATATACATAAACAGATGCGGTACAGGCAGCATGAGCATCAGAAACAATAGCCTTTCCAACAATGCCAATCTGCCAATAGCAGTATATTTGGATGGTTTAGGTTCATCAATATTCGGAGGGATAAGCGACAACGAGTTTTCAGGTAATAAGTATAATAATCTGAACTACGATGGAATAGGTATAAGCGGGTCACTGAAATCAGATGTGACACTGTCGAAGAACCTGTATATTATTACAGGATACATAGGAGTAGCCAAAGGGAAAATACTGACGATGCAGCCGGGCGTCAGAATATTGGATAGTGGTTCACATAACATAAATGTTGATGGGATACTCAGAGCTATTGGAACTGAAACTGATCCCATAATATTTACGGCACCAAAGGATACTGAGTATGGAAACGGCAACGGAGCAACCCATGACTGGTATGGAATAACAGTTGCAGATACCGGAGAGTTCACTGGAGATTATGTAAAAATCAGATATGCCGGCGGAGGCAGAAGCTATGGTGACAAGGGCAATGCAATAGATACCGACGGCAAACTGACCCTGACCAACTCTGAGGTCAGCAATACCTATGGAACAGGTATAAATATATATATCCAGGGAACTCAGGACGTCACTGTTGAAAACTGTATTATAAAAGATAGTCTGAGAAATGGAATATACATAAACAAATACGGTACAGGCAGCATGAGCATCAAAAACAATAGCCTTTCCAACAATGCCAACCTGCCAATAGCAGTATATTTGGATGGTTTAGGTACATCAATATTCGGAGGGATAAGCGGCAACGAGTTCACCGGCAACAGCTATAGCGGCTCAAGTTTCGACGGAATAGGCCTGAGTGGTAAGTTGCTTGTGGATGTGAAACTGACTGAAAACCAGTATATAATTGTGGGAAGCATAAGAGTACCTGCTGCTAAAATAATGACCATAGATCCCGGAGTCAGGATGCTTGCCGTCGGTGAGTGGAACAGTTCCAACCAGATACATGTGGAAGGCATACTAAGAGCCATTGGAACAGAAGCCATGCCTGTCATATTTACTGCGCCCAAAGATGAGGTTTACGGTAATGGGAATGGACAAACCTATGACTGGTACGGGATAACAGTGTCAGATACCGGAGAGTTCACTGGAGATTATGTAAAAATCAGATATGCCGGCGGAGGCAGAAGCTATGGCGACAAGGGCAATGCAATAGATACCGACGGCAAATTGACTCTGACCAACTCTGAGATCAGCAATACCTATGGGACAGGTATAAATATAGATACCCAGGGAACTCAGGACGTCACTGTTGAAAACTGTATTATAAAAGACAGCCTTAGAAGCGGAATATACATCAATGGTTTTGGTACAGGCGAATTAAGCATAAGGAATAACTGCATAAGCAACAACGCCAATCTGCCCATAGCCTTGAATCTGAACAGGATCGGTTCCTCAATTTTTGGAGGAATAAGTAATAACGAGTTCACCGGCAACAGCTATGGCAACTCAAGTTTCGACGGAATAGGCCTGAGTGGTAAGTTGCTTGCGGATGTGACACTGACTGAAAACCAGTATATAATTGTGGGAAGCATAAGTGTACCTGCAGGTAAAATAATGACCATAGAGCCGGGAGTCAGGATGCTTGCCGTCGGTGAGTGGAACAGTTCCAACCAGATACATGTGGAAGGCATACTCAGAGCCATTGGAACAGAAGCCAAGCCTGTCATATTTACTGCACCGAAAGATGAAGTCTACGGCAATGGGAACGGTCAAACCTCTAATTGGTATGGAATAACAGTAACAGAAACAGGTGAGTTCACGGGTGACCATATAAAGATACGGTATGCCGGAGGAGGCAGGAGCTATCAAGGCAGAGGACGGTCAATTGAGACCAGCGGAAAGTTGGTTTTGACCAACTCGGAGGTCAGCCATTCCTATGAGACCGGAATATATGTTGACATTATGGGCTTGCAAGACCTGGCTGTGGAAAACTGCAGTATAAACGACAATCCACTTTATGGGGTATTCATCAGCGGGTTTGGCACAGGCATATTAAGCATCAAAGACAATCTCATGAGCAACAACGCCAATCTGCCTATAGTTGTGAACCTCAGCAGGCTTGGTTCCTCTATTTTTGGAGGAATAAGGGGAAATGAGTTCACCGGCAACAGCTATGGCGGCTCAAGTTTTGATGGAGTAGGCTTAACCGGAGAGTTTGCTTTGGACGTGACACTAACTGAAAACCAGTATATAAATGTGGGGAGTTTTAGAGTACCTTACGGGAAAACCTTAACGATACAGCCGGGAGTCAGGATACTTGCCGGTGGTCCGCACAGTTCCTACGGAATTTATGTTGAGGGTATACTAAGGGCTATAGGCACAGAAGCCGATCCCATAATATTCACTGCCCCCAAGGATGAAGTTTATGGTAACGGGAACGGTCAAACCTTCGATTGGTATGGTATCAATATTAAAAGTACCGGAGAGTTCACCGGGGACAATATAAAGGTCAGGTATGCCGGAGGAAGCAGAGGTTACGGTTATAAGGCTATGTCAATTGAGGTTAACGGCAAGCTGGTTTTGACCAACTCGGAAGTAAGCTACAGCGGAGGAACTGGAATATATTTAGACACCGATATACAGCCTGTACTTGAGACCGTCACCATTGAACATAATGAATTCGGTATGGAAAATGCAAATAATCAATCCATGACAGTTGATGCTCAATATAATTACTGGGGGGCGGTTGATGGTCCGTCCATACGTATGTATGACGAAAAGTTGAACCGTTGGTATTGGGTAGGAACAGGAGATAAGGTTGGAGACGGTATTAACTACTATCCTTACCTGGGTCAGGAACTGAAGTACAAGTTCCATTTTGGAGGAAACGGAACAAATGCGCCTACAGGTAATTACTCCCGCACCTTCACTGACATGAGCATAAGCAGTCCCGGATTTTCACTGGATTTCAACCGTTCCTACAATTCAGGTGATGACAGGCAGAACGGACCCTTCGGACAAGGCTGGACCTTTGGTTTTGAGAGCAATATAAAGGATTACGACGGAATTATTCCAATAAAGCTGGTAAGGCTTCCTGATGGAAGTGTACAGACCTTTGATGTCAACAGTAACGGCACATATACTGCCAGGGACAACCGTAACAGCCTTGTAAGAAAAGAAAACGGAACTTTTTTACTGACTACCAAGGATCAAAATCAATTCGGTTTTAACTCCAATGGATATTTGGAATATATGAAGGACAAATACGGGAATACCGTTTCCATTGAAGTTGATAGTGACGGAAAGATCAGAGGGTTAACCGATCAAACAGGCAGGCACTTTACTGTTACCTATGAAAATGGGCATATTACAGCAATAAAGGATGATGTGAGCGGCAGAACGGTAAGGTATGAATATGAAAATGGACTTCTGACCATGGCCTATGACCCTATGAACAATGTCACCGGTTACAGTTACGATGCCCAGGGCTATCTGCAGGAGATCAGGAACAGCAGCAACAAGGTAACGGAGTCTATCGAATATATCAATTCCGAAGGGGAAAACCTTCATAAGGTTGATAAGACCACCGACGTAAACGGTAAGACACAAACCTATACCTATGACAATGTAAACAGAAAGACCATCATAACAGACAACAACGGCAGACAGTCAGTCAAATGGTATGACAGCTCAATGTTTGTCACAAATCAAAGAGATTATGAAGAAAAAATTGAGATTACGGAGTATGACACCGGTTCGGATGGTGTGAACAGGTACGGAGAAGAAAAAGCTCTGACCGACCGCAACGGCAATACTACCCAATTTGACAGGGATGAGAGAGGAAACATAAAAAAGATTACATATCCTGACCTCACAACCAAGGAGTTGGAGTATGATGACAGGAACAATGTCATTAAGGAAAAAGACCAGCAGGGCAGATATACCTTCTACATTTATGATGCTGCAAAAGTGTTCCTGTTAAAAAAAGTTCAACCGTTGGATGGTACTAGTTCATATGTGGAAGGCACCAGCGATGTGTCAAAATTTGCAATTACCAGATATGTGTATTATACCGACTCAGAGAGGCAGCAGCTGGGGTATAAGGCAAAAGGACTTGTTAAAACCATAGAAGATCCTATGGGAAGTATAACCTCCTATACCTATTACAGTGACGGCAGCATAAAGGAGCTGATTGAACCTCAGGACGGTGAAAACCCCGGGATAAGAAAAACAGTATACAGCTACAATCAGGATAGGTTAAAAAATGAAGAAGTGTCTTCAAAAGGTTATAGAACAGAATACATTTATGATAAAAACGGCAATCTGGAGAAGACGATAAAATACGGTGAAGACGGAACAACGGCAGAAAGTGTTGCAAGGACCACCTATGATGAAGAAGGAAGGAAAAAGCAGGACATATCGCCAAAGCTGTATAACTCTGACCAGGATCATATGCAGAACCATTCGTATAGTGGCAGTGACGGTTACAGGTACACATATTATGACAATGGAAAGCGTCATACAGTAACCGATTCTGAAAATAATACAACAACCTATACCTATGACATCTATGGGAATATGGACACCGAAACAAAACCCAACCAGTCCATATATTTGTATGAATATGATGTGATGAACAGGCTGACTAAAATATCCTTCAAGGAAAATGCCGAAGCCGCCACAGCAGTGCTTGAAGAATACAGCTATACCATACTTGGAGACAAGAGAACTCAAAAGGCAGAGAAAAGGTATATCAATGATACTGAGACAACATCAACGATATATACTTATGATTATGCAGGAAGGCCGGTAGAGCAGAAAAATGCCGACGGTACCTTGGTATATACCGAATATTATGGAGATGGAAAAGTAAAAAGAACTACCGATGAAGACGGTTGCAGCACATATTATTACTACGGTAAATATGACAGCAGTACCAACACAAGCTATGATGAGCTATACGTTCCGGTGGAGTATATAATCAGATCAGTAAAGTATGCTTATACCAGAATAGACTATGATAAGTCGGGCAGAAAGATAAAAGAAATTAAGGGAGTAGATACAACAGCACTTAATGAAATACCGTCAAAGCTTGTAATAACCAACTATACCTATTATAAAAACGGAAAACTCAAAGAGCAAAGTGACAGCAGCGGCAGAAAAACTGTCTATACCTATGATGCCGATGGAAATGTCAAAGGCGAAGAAGTGTTTACTGAGGAACAGAACTCAATTACAACAACCTATAAAAACAACTATCTTGGCAAACCTGAAGAAAAATCAATAACAGTAAGAAAAGGAGATATTGCAGGTAACGATACTGAGGACACCGATACAATAGAGTTGACTACATACCTTGAATACGACAAAAATGGTATGCTCAGTAGTGTGAAAACTCCTGACGGTATAACCACAACCTATGAATATGACAAGCTGGACAGAACCATATCAGTCAGCAAACCAGGGACTGATGAAAATGGTAATAGCGTTAATATCAGTCAGTCCACAGAATACGACACTGAGGGTAATGTGGTTTCAGTTACAGATGGAAACGGAAAAACAACACAAAATACCTATGATAAAAGAGGCTTGCTGCTTTCAGTAAAAAATGCCGAAGATGGAATTACAGCATATTACTATGACAGAGCCGGAAGAAAAGTAGCGGAGGTATCACCAAAAGCATTTGCTGCCGATAAAAGTCTGGAGGAAATGGACAGGACTACCTATACCTATGATGTCATGGACAGAGTAAAAACAGTAAATTATGCTGGTGAGGAGAAGAGGTATAATCCAACCTCACACACCTGGACAACCTCACAGGTTGAAATTGTACAGAAGGCCTACAAATATGATAATCAAGGCAATGTAATAAAGGAACTTGATGCATCAGGCTACCAGGCGGGAACTGGTTTTTCGGCAGAGGATAAAATTGATACAGGTTATGGAACAGAGTATACATATAATCCAGCAGGAAAAGTCACAACCATAGTAGATGCAGAGTCAAAACAGAATTATTGGAGGTATAAATCCCAATATACATACGACGCTCTGGGGAGAGTGCTTACAGAAACCAATGCAAATAGGACGGTCACCGGTTATAGTTATGACGATGCAGGAAATATCACAAAGGTGACAGTTGAGTGGTACTTCAACGGCTCTGAAAAAATAATAAAAACCAGTACCTATGATTTGCTAGGTAATGAAAAGACACAAACAGATGGAAACGGAAACACCACCAGGTACCAATACAATTCCTTTGGAAAGCTGTACAAAACCATAAATCCGGGGGATTCAACAATACATGAATACAGTATAATCCATCAGTATGATGTCATGGGAAACCTTGCTGTAAGAAAAGACAGCAGTGGAGCAGTAGATACATACAGCTATGACAGCTTTGGAAGACTGTTAGGACACACACAAAGCAAAGCTGATGGCACTGAGTCAATAACAACAACAAGCAGGTATGATAAAAAAGGCAACAAACGCTTTGAAACCGACGGCAACGGTGTTACTACAGAGTATACCTATGACGGTCTGAACAGATTAAAATCCCAAAGTATAATAGTATCCGGGACAGAACAGCTTACTACTTATGGCTATGATGCAAATGGGAATCAGACAGTCATAACCGACTGGAAGGGGAATTCCTATACCAGCAGCTATGACGGTCTGAACAGGCTTACAGACAAAAAGGACCCCTATGGTATATCAATTGAAAAGTATGAATACAACAATAACAATGTACAGGTAAAATCCTATGATGCCCTGGATAATGTCACCCAGTATTCATATGACAGAAACAATAGGCTCTTGAATACCACCGATCCGGAAAATCATGTAACCAGCCAGGAGTATGATAGTGCAGGGAATATCAGCAGAAAGAAAGATGGAAGCAACAACACTACCTCCTATGAGTACGATGAACAAAACCAACTGACCAAAGTCACAGATGCCGGCAGCGGAGTAACTAGCTACACCTATGATCTGAACGGGAACATGCTGACACATACCGATGGAGAGGGAAACCAGGTAATCTGGGAATACAATGCTGCCAATAAGGTTACAAGGCGTATAGATGAAGGCGGAAGGACAGGTACCGAGGGAAGCTATACTTACAACAGCACAAAGGTGGAAAGCTATACCTACAACGCTGACGGAAGCCTTGCCGCCAAGACTGACCGAAACGGGATAGTCACAAGCTATACCTACGATACCCATGGCAGACTTATATCAAAAGCAGTTGGTGAAATAACCATCGAGTATACCTATGACAAAAATGGGAACCAGCTGACAATAACCGACCAAACGGGAAAAACAATAAGAACCTATGATCAGTTAAATCGTGTAATAACAAAGGAAGTTCCCAATATCGGGAAATCCGTATATACTTATGATATAACTGCAGGTATTCCGGAAGGGAATTGGGCTGAAAGCACCACAGATTCAAAGGGAAATGAAACAATTAAAAGCTATGACAGAGCTGGCAGGTTAAAAAAAGTAACAGCAGAAGGAAATACCACTACATATAGCTATAATGACAGTGGAGCACGAAAAAGTGTAGAATACAGTGATGGTTCAAGAGAAGCTTATACCTATTACAAAGACAATTTACTTCGTACCTTGATAAATACAAAGGCTGATGGAACAGTAATAGACAATTATACCTATACTTACGATGCTGCACACAATGAAACTTCAAAGGTTGATGCAAACGGAACAACAGCATATACCTATGATGCACTGAACAGACTGAAAACCGTAACAGAGCCAAACGGAAGGACAACCACATATACTTTTGACAGGGCAGGAAACAGGGAACGGGAAGTAATATCGGAAGGCTCAAACACAACTGTAAACCACTACAGATATAATGAGCAGAACAGATTGTTTGAAGTAGCTACAGCGGTAAACGGAGTGGATACAGGTACAACTCATTACAGTTATGACAACAATGGCAATATGACAAGCGTAACAGTAAATGGAACTGTAATAGCTGTAAATACCTATGACGAATTGAATCAGCTCGTAAAGACAGTAACAGGCGGTAAAACTGTAGAAAACAGGTATAACGGCGAAGGATTGAGAGTTGAGAAGATAGTTGACGGGGTATTAACAAGGTACTTGTACGAATATGACAAGGTAGTACTGGAACTGGATGGTACAGGAAGGCAGACGGGACGAAATGTATATGGAACAAATCTTCTGATGCGAACTGCCGGAACTGAAACCTACATCTACATGTACAATGGTCATGCAGATGTAACAGCACTGTTAAGGCCTGATGGGACAGTAGCTGCCACATATTACTACGATGCATTTGGCAATATAACCGATACTACCGGAAGTGCCAGCAACAGCATCACCTATGCGGGGTACCAGTATGACAGTGAGACCGGACTATATTACCTCAACGCAAGGATGTATGACCCAAAGACAGCTAGATTCCTCCAGGAGGATACCTACAGAGGAGAAGCAAATGACCCGCTGTCCCTTAACCTGTATACCTATGTTAACAATAATCCTGTTAAATATGATGACCCCACCGGACATTGGATACATTTACTGGTGGGTGGATTGATAGGTTCTGTCGCCGGCGCGGTTATGGATATCGGCAGCCAGATGATATTTGAACACAAAAGTTTTGATGAAATTGATTGGAAATCTGTTGCAGTCAGTACTGTTGACGGTGGAATATCCGGTGTCCTGGGAGCTGCTACCGGCGGAGCTTCACTTTTAGCTACAGCTGGAAAACAGACCGGTAAGCAGATAATTAAAAAGGCTGTAAAAACAATGGCAGTAGAGGCTGCTACTGCTGGTTATGCAAATGCAATGGCTCAGTATGCAGTAAAAGGTGAGGTTGATTGGGGCCAGGTGGCAAGTACAGCTTTAATAAGCGGGGTATCAGGCGGCCTTAGCTCCGGGCTTTCCTCTTCAAAGGCACTTAACTCTTTCGTGGATTCTGCCAAAGAGAAAACCACTAAAAAACTGTCAGATATATCTGACAGTTTTCCCTCCAGGCAGCTTGCAGGTACAAATGGGTTTTCCTTTAATGCATCATCAATTAATGGACTGGAGGATGTCACTAAAACAGCAGTAAAGAAAAATGTCATTCAGGAAAACTATATTAATGTTACTAAAAATCTGGATAATGCTGTTTCTTTTGTTGATGATATAAGCCCTGCAGATGCTTTGAAAAATAAAATGGGTAATGCGGGAGCGTCTGAGGTCAAGTATGTAAATATAGACACAGGAACAGCCAATGCATTTATTTCAGAGGGTTCGCCAATAAGGAGCCAGCTTAAATCATACGTTAATGGGAAACAAATGGTAATGACCGACACAGCAGTGAGTGAATTTAAGAATATCGCAAACGGGGTTGGTGGACCTCTGGAACAAGCTAGAGCTGAAAGATTCTTAAAACGAGTTCAGGTGATACCTGATAATCCTTCGGGAAGGGCGTTAGGACTACAAACTACTAAGAAGGTCGGAGCGAATGATATAAAAATCTTTGGAACTGGAGATAATTTAGGAATCACAACCATGACTTCAGATGCAAAGTTTGTAAGAGGTGCCCAAGCTCAAGGAGTAGATTTTGATACATTCATTCATGACCCTGTACCTTTAACAAAGAGATAAAATTACTAGACAGAGAGAGGTGTATATATGAACAACCCAAATGCTGAAATACCTAAGCATTTAGAGAGTACATACAAAATGATAATTGCTGCTTATACTGACGGAATTAATGAAAGTAGATATTTGCCTCTAATAGCATTGCTGTATGAATATATGTCTGATAGAAACTTGGCTGAGATAATATCACTTTGTACTGGTAAAGACAGTGCTGTAGTATTAAATGATGTTTATAGAACCCAATCGACAGATAAACCAAGCGATAACGAAATAGAGGATGTACGGCGAGAACTTCTGCCCTTTGGATTTGAAAAATGGGCAGAAGAGGATTAATAAAAAAATTGGAATTATAAGGTAAATAAATATTGTTGGGTAGGCGTAACAGCCTACCCCTTTGTTTATTTTAGAAGTGCTTATACGCTGCTGTTTAGCCTACATTGCAGGTTTTAAATACAACAGTTACTGTAATTTCCTGCTCCAACAAAAATTTGAAATAGGAACTTGACCTATGGTATTCTATAAATAGCTTATAAATACTGGGAAAAAGATATGTGAACAGGAGGCTGGATTATGCCCTGGTGCCCAAAATGCAGATGCGAATATCAAAAAGGCTTTATGACTTGCGCTGATTGCGACACGGATTTGGTAGATGAATTATCGCAGGTTGACACTGATACTGAATATGATACAGGAGCTTATTTGGTTTCAGCAGCAAATAGCATTGAAGCTGAAATGATTGAAGCACTATTGAACTCAAATCAAATTCCTGTACTTAAAAAATTTAAGGAAGCAGGGGCGTATTTGGATATTTACATGGGTGCGACAAATCTGGGGATAGACTTATATGTGCCATCAAAGCTGAGGGAAAAGGCCAAAGAGATTATTGAAAGCGATCACGGAATTGCTGCAGAAACGGAGCAACAAAATCCCGATGAAGATACTGCTGAATTATGTGAGAAATACAACAAAAAGCGCAGAATACGAACCTGGATAATACTTTTGTTTTTTATACCTGGCTTATTATGGATTATAATTGAATATCTCTATACTTTATATCGTTGGATACTGGGTTGAAGGGGGTAAGTTTCAAGTTTTGTGAAAGCTCCATTCTTGAGGAAAATTTTTATTTATCTTGTATTCATGCGGATCGAAACAGTATTGAAAAGTGCTGTACCAGAAATGGTATGGCATTTTTTGTTTTTATTAAAACATATCTGAACAATGATAGCTCTAAAAGCTGCTGGATATAGAATTATCAAGTGTGACAATCACAATCGGCTATTGGATAATACTCCTATTTGTCCGGGTTTGGAATTTCAAATGCTGATTATTGCAAGCAAATAAAAGAAATGGGAGCAGATGGTGTCATTATAGGTAGCACATAGTAAGAAACAGTAAAATCAATTGAAAAGATTTTACCTAGATACAGAGGAATATGATGAAGCAACTTGCCCACTCCGAGGCTTTTGGAGTAGGCAATAGACTAGAAAAATGATACAATTTAACAGAAAAGAGAAAGGGACATTGAAGGGCCTGTAACACAAGAGGGTTGCTGGAGCTTATTTACAATGTCGAAATATAAAAGGCATGAGGTTTAGTGAAATGGATAAGAATGTTGATTGGTTTCTCCAGAAGCAGATTGAAAGAACCATGGTGAACCTTGAAAAGCATAATATTACAGCCATCTATGTTAAGGATGAAGCTCAGCTGCTGCAAAGGGTAAAGGAATTGATTCCAGAAGGATCTACGGTAGGCGTCGGAGATTCCATGACCTTGTTTGAAGCGGGAATTATTGACTTTTTAAGGAGTGGCGACTACAGGTTTTTAGATAAATACCGGGAGGATATTACCGGTGAAGAGAAGAAAAAACTTTATAGAGAATGCTTTTCGGCAGATACATATTTGTGCAGTACCAATGCACTTACCGAGGAGGGTGAATTGTACAATATCGATGGAAACGGGAATAGGGTAGCTGCCATGCTGTACGGCCCCGACCAGGTCATTATTGTTGCAGGTATCAACAAAATAGTTGGAAATTTGGAGGCTGCAGAGAAGAGGGTAAGGAACTATTCTGCGCCCATAGACGCAAAGCGGCTTAATAAAAATACGCCTTGTGCCGTTACGGGTCTTTGCATTGATTGTAAAAGTAGGGATAGGATTTGCAATGATTTCATTGTCATAAAGGGGCAGTTTAACAAGGATAGGATAAAGGTAATTATTATTGGAAAGCCTTTAGGATACTGATACTTAAGTATATATCAAAAGCACTAAGAAAAAGCGGCGTAAAGTCAATTACGCTGAAACCTTCGACTTCCAGGCGCAAATATCAAAATCAGGACTTTTTAGTGTCTGGGTTGCTAAGGAATGGCAGGAATTATTAAGCCTTATAGACAAAAGAAAGTAATTATCATTAATAGGCTCTGATATGGAAAGCCCTCCAAACACCTCTTTCCTTGACTGTTTTATGGATAAAATGGTATAATTGCCCCATAAAGTTTCGGTTATTTTGTTGAAAAATGTTACCATATGGGAGCTGTCAAAAGCTGCTCCGGAATAAATGACAGAAATCAGGATTCAAAAAACAGAGTGGCTTAAACAGCCTCCCTTATTGGTATCAAAAAGTAGTTTACGTATATAAAAGCAATTTAATAAAATATTTCAAGGAGCTCCATAATGCAGAAACTACATATTTCCCAAGCTGTAATAAACGCTGTAAATGAGCATTTTGTCACAAGCCAGGCGCCCATCTATGTATATGACACTTTGAAAATCCGGTCAAATTGCCAATCCTTTATGAAAATTCCATATAAACCAAAGGCTATACACTTTGCAACCATGGCAAATATAAACTCTACATTTCTTAAAGTAATTCGTGAGGAGGGAATAAGGGTTTTTGTCAATTCAATTCCTCATATGGAAAAGGTGCTGGAGGCAGGCTATAACGGCGGAGAAATAATTTTTACGGCGTCAGCCATGAATCAAGAAGCCATGAAAGCGGTTCTGGAGTGCGGGGCCCTGGTAAACCTGGATTCCCTGGAGCAAATAGCTGACTGGGAGAAGGTTTCCGGAGGCAAGGGTTTTGGTATCCGCTGCAATATCGGAAACCTGGTAAAGCCAAGAAAGACACGTGCGGGATATTTTCTGGGCAAAACCAGCCGTTTGGGTCTTTCCATACAGGAAATGAAGTCACTCAAAGGAAATCCCCGGGTAAAAGGACTGCATCTATATGTGGGCACCGATATAATGGAAATCGAGTATTTTCTTGAATGTTACCGTAAATTAGGTGAGTTTATCAAGTGGTATCCAGAGCTTGAATACCTGGATGTCGGGGGCGGCTTTGGAATCGAGGATATAAATCTTTCAGAAGAATTTGATTTAGAATCCTACGGGCAAAAAGTCAGCTCATATATGGAGGAGCTGTGCAGCGGGTTGAAACGGCCTGTTAATCTGATACTTGAACCGGGACGTATCCTTGGGGGCAAAGCGGGATATTTTGCCTGCAGTGTGGTTGATGTGAAGTGGAGGCAGAAGAAGCAGCTGATTGGAGTCAATGCTTGTGTTTCCCAGTTTCCGCGTCCGCTGTTTTATCCTGATACGGCCTGTCATCCTGTGACTGTGTTGGACTCCCAGGGAAGACAAAAGGACGGGGGCGGGATAAAAAGCCTGATACACGGCTGTTCTACCTATTCCCGCGATTTGCTTGCAAAAAATACAGACCTGGGTAGTGTGGAAGTAAAGGACATAATTGTTTTTGGACATGCTGGTTCCTATTGTGCCTCCTCCTACACTGAATTTCTTGGGTTCCGAAAGCCGGAGGAGCTGTTTGTATGATATTTACAGAGGTATTGACTCCCAGCCAGTACAAGGCATTTTATTCCTTTGCCTCGGAGCTGTATAAAAATAATGCATATTACAGGGATACGGAGCATGACGTGGCTTGCATGCTGGTTGAGAAGAAATCCGTATTCTTTCGTCATGCAGACCTTATTCCGCTGCTTATTACGGAGGATACGGGAAATATAGTACTTGGTCGTTTTTGCATGGTATTGGACCAACAGCAGCCTGACATGGTTCAGATAGCTTTTTTTGAAGCCCTGCCTGGAATTCAGGGACTGGGTGAACAGCTTTTTCTTGAGGCTAAAAAACGGTACCCCGGCTGCAGCAGGCTGGTTGTGGGTTTAAATGCCCACCTGAACTATGGAGCTGGTTTTTTATGCTCCCGCTTTGAGGAAGCGCCGGTTTTTGGACTGCCCTATACGATGCCGTATTATATGGAATATTTTAAGGCTTATGAATGTAAGAGGATGTTTTCCTTCCGTTACCCTACACAGCCTTTTTTTGAATACTATAGCAGCAGGAAAAGTCCTTCTTCTGCGCAAAATATAAAGGTCAGGACCATGAGGAAAAGTAAGCTGAAGGAAGAGGTAGCCATATACACCTACCTTAACAATGCCAGCTTCCAGAACCACATTTACTGGTCGGACAGAACCGAAGCGGAGGATTATGAGCTTTTCAAGCCCTTCGGGCCTATGCTGGACGAGGAAAATCTCCTGATTGCAGAGATTGACGGACAGCCTGCGGGTTTTTTATTATGGTACCCTGATTTCAATCAGCTGGTAAAGGGAAGCAGACATATCGGAGCTTTGGAATGGCTTCGTTTCAGACTTTTCAATCCCATTGACACCTTCAGGTTCACCGAATTCGGCGTACATCCAAAGTACCGCAATTCCAGGGTAGTGGATGAGATGATAAGAAAGCTGTCGGAAATAATCCGGCAAACCCCGTACAAAATGCTGGAAGGAGGGTTTATTTTTGAAGAAAACGCCTCCAGTATTGCCGTTTCACTCAGGTATGGACTGCGGTCCATGAGAAAAGCTCTGGAGCCATACAGGGAATATGCCGTGTTTGAACGGCAGCTGCGGTGAAAAAACGAGGTTTATTAAGAGCGAGGTTTATATGGACGAAATCTTAAATATAAATAGCGCAGAGGATATCCCGCCGGAATGGGATCAGCTTGCCCTGGAGTACTTTCAGACAAGGGAATTCCTTATACACTGCGAGAAAAATAATCCCTGCAGCCAGAGCTATTATGTTCTGAAAAGGGAAGGCGTCCTGGTGGCAGGGGCGGTGGTTTATACCCTGGCTCCGGATTTGTTCACCTACCTGAAAATAAAGAGCCCGGTAAAAATGAGGATTTGCGGTATTCCATGCTCGGTTTCCGCTTCCGGGCTTCTGGGAAGATGTGCTATGGAGCTGCTGCCGGTGATATTTGAGCAGGAAAAGGGGCTGAAGCTTTTCCTGAACCTGGAGCATAGGCCGCAATCGGGACAGGCCACCGGACATACGCTTCCTACAATAGTTGTTCCCACACCCTTTAAAGCTGTTGCAGAATATGAAGGGGCCATGAGATATGAATACAGACGCCGGTACAGAAAGTCAAGGACCCTGTTCAGGAATGTCAAGACAGTGGTTACCGGCTGCGAAGCTTTTGGAGAGGCAGAATACAGGCTGTATCTCAATGTACTGAATAGAAGCAGGGGAAAGCTGGAAACCCTGTCCTGCAAGTTTTTTGCAGAGCTTCCCCCGGTTTTCAGGCTCACCCGTTTTTATGGGGAAGGCAAGCTGCTGGGCTGGCATATAACTGTTCTTTACCGGCGGACAATGTACTTTTTCCTGGGAGGCATAGAGTACAGCCTTAACAATGAATACGAGACCTACTTTAATATATTGTATGACATAATTGAGAAGGGGATAGAAGGCGGAGCGGAATATGTTGACCTGGGTCAGACCGCAGAAATTCCCAAGCTCAGAACCGGAGGAAGCGTAGTGGATAAGTATATGCTGGCCCAGCATTCCTCGCGGGTTTTCAGCAGGGTAATCAAGCTGGCAGGCGGTATTCTGGAGTACAGGTATAAATTTCCCCGGAACCGGGTTTTCAAGGAGGAAGCAGATATATGACATTTAAAAATGATGCCGGGGAGTTGAAGGTTCTGCTGGTAAGGCCCGGACCCCATGCAGAAACTATTGGGCTGCAATATGTTATGAAGGTGGAGCCTCTGGAGCTGGAAGTGCTTGCAGCGGTCCTGCCCGGGAACTGCCGTCCCGTTATTGCGGACATGATTATGGAAAAGGACTCCATTGAAGAAATAATACATAGGGAAAGGCCCCGGGTTGTTTGTGTGACGGGTTATATTACAAATATTCCGGAGATGCTGGAGTATTGCAGGCTTGCCAAGGACTTCAACTCTGACGTTGTCACCATCTGCGGAGGCGTTCACTGTGAGGTATGCCCCGAGGACCTTGAGAGCCCCTATGTGGATTTCCGGGTTGTCAGAGACACCCTTACAAGCTTTAAAAAGCTCTTTGACCATATTCAGGGTTCAGGCCCCAAGCCGGAGGGAGTGCTGGGCAGAAAGGAATCCTCCAGTCTGCCCCTGGCGGCCATTGACCCGGCCACATATCCGGAGTTTCCCAGACGTGACCTTACTCAGAAATACAGAGATAAATATTTCTACATTTTCCATCACCCTGTAGCTCTTTTAAAAACAGCCTTTGGCTGTCCTTACTCCTGCAATTTTTGCTTCTGCAGAAAAATTACGGGCGGCGCTTATGCCGAAAGAGCGCTGGAGCAGGTAATAGCAGAAATTGAAAGCATTGCAGAGGAACATATCTATATCGTGGACGATGACTTTCTCTTTGGCCGGGAAAGGCTCATGGGCTTTATAGAAGCCCTCAGGGAAAGAAATATAAGAAAGACCTTTTTAGTATATGGACGGGCGGACTTTATTGCAAAAAACCCCGATATAATAAAAAGCTTCCGGGAGGTGGGTCTGAAAACTGTCATAGTGGGGATAGAGTCGGTCTTTGAAGAGGAGCTGGCTGCCTACTCAAAAAACACCTCCCTTGAAATCAACCGGGAGGCAATAAGGGTGCTTAAGGAGAACAAGGTGGATTGCTTTGCCACCGTCATACTGTCGCCGGACTGGGGCCGGGAGGAATTTGCGGAGTGCGGGAGACAGCTGCTGAACATGGGCATAACCTATGTAAATCTTCAGCCCTTTACTCCTCTGCCGGGAACGGATATAAGCCTTCCGGACAGTGAGGTGACTGTCTCCAGGCAGGATTACCACAAGTGGGATTTGGCCCATGTGACAGTGAGACCCAAAAAGCTTTCTGAAAGGGAATATTACGGTGAGATAATTAAACTGTACCGGAGGATATTGTTCCGGCCGGGAATAATTTTTGAATATGTAAGGACGTATCCCATAAAAATGCTGCTGAAAATGCTTTTAGGCAGTACCATGGTTTACAGGCAGTACAGACAAAAAATGAAGGAGGCCGGACATGCCTGAGATATTGTTTATCCAACCAACGCAGATAACCGGAAGCGGAGAAATATGCAAGCAGGACCGATTGTACCTTCCCAGCCTGTCCCACCCTTTTCTTGCGGCGTATGCGCCGAAGCACTGGAAGGTGCGCATTCAATGCGAGGTAATAGAGGATATTGACTATGATACCAGTGCCGATATTATTGGAATCGGAAGTATGGGATATGCTGCCCTGCATGGACTTGAGATAGCCCGTGAGTTTAAGAAAAGAGGAAAAACCGTCATTATGGGGGGCTACATGGTGTCCCTGGCCCATGAATATGCCTCTGGGAAGGTTGACAGCATAACCATAGGGGACGGAGAGATATCCTTCCCTCAGGTGCTGAGGGATTTTGAAAACGGGGAGCTCAAGCCCATATATAGAAATCCCGTGGACAATCTGAATAATCTTCCTATTCCGCGGTATGACCTGCTTATGGAAAAGCCCATCGGTACCATGCTGCCCGTTCAGGCGGGCCGGGGCTGTCCACACAGCTGTTCCTTCTGCTCCATAGCCTGCTTGTACAGGCAAAGGTATATGGTTCGCCCCATACCCGAAATAATCCGGGATATTTCAGCCATCCGGGATATGGGAATGAAGGAATTTTACATGATTGACGACAATATTATTGGAAATCCTGCCTTCTTTGAGGAGCTGTGCCTTGCCATAAAGCCGCTGAAAATGCGGTGGAGCAGCCAGTGCTCAATACAGCTGGCCAAAAATGAAAAGCTCCTGAAGCTGGCTGCGGAGGCCGGTGTATCCATGCTTAGCTTCGGTATTGAAAGCATAACACAGGAGGGTATTGACCGCCTGGGTAAGCCGTGGCTGAGAGTGGAGGAGCATCTGACTCTCATAGAGAAAATCCATAAGGCGGGAATTCTTGTGTCCAGCGAAATGATAGCGGGAACGGACAGCGATACGAAGGGCAGCCTGGAAGAAACCGCCCGTTTTGTTGAAAAAGCCCGAATAGCCATTCCAAGGTTCTACATACTCACGCCCATACCCTCTACTCCTCTGTATAATGAATTCAAGGAGGAGGGCAGGCTGCTGACGGAGGACATTTCAAATTTTGACGGTACAAAGCCTGTTTACCAGCCGGCGAATATGGAGCCGGAGGAGCTGGAGGATGCGTACTGGAAGCTGAACGAAAAGGTTTTCAGCATAGGAGGCATAATACGCAGGACACTGTTTCATCCAAATTTTCTCAAAAAGCCCCTGCTCTATGTTTTTGCGTTTTTCGTCAACCTGCACTACCGCTCGTACATAAAGCGTAAAATCCCCCCAAATATTTTTTAAGGGATACAACCCTGACAGGGTCACTGTCCGCCGCCAAACCTATATTTTAAGTGGCGGACCACATAAAGGAGAGCTTATGAAAGTACTGCTGGTTCGGCCCAAATATTCCTCCATACTTGTAAATCTTGAGCCGCTGGGTCTGGAATATGTGGGTGGTATGCTTAATGGAATAAATATATATTATGAAATTTTTGACGCCTTTAATATGGTAAACCTCTTTCTATTTGAGAGGCTGCTTCACAAAATAAAAAGCCAGGGCTATACTCATATAGGCTTTCATGTCAATGCCAATTCTGTAGATTACTGTCTGGATTCAGCCAGAAGGCTGAAGAAAAAACTTCCCCAGCTGAAAATTCTTATGGGCGGGCCCCATGTGGAGCTGAACTACAAGGATTTTTGCATTGAGGAGGTGGACTATGTCTGCTATGACAACGGCTTGGAATCACTTGAGCGCTGCTATAGGGAAAATTTTGATACTGCTGTTCTCAAGAAAGAAAACGGAATTGCTTTTAAGGACAATTCCGGAAAATGGGTCTTTCGGGAGAAATCCCCCGCAATCTGCAGATATCATGTGAAGCCTGACAGACGGGAGTTTTACAAAGGGCTCAGTAAAAACTTCATTCTGTGCAAGGGCAGCTATGCCATTGTCAGAGGCTCTTTCTCCTGTCCCTATAATTGCAGCTTCTGCTACTGTACCAGAATGAACAACGGTCAGTATACAGAGCGGGATATGGAGGAGCTGCTGGAGGAAATCCGTGAGATTGAACATAAAAACATCTGGATTATGGATGACGATTTCCTTATAAATACAGAGAGGGTAAGGGCTTTTTGCAACAAAATCATAGACGGCGGTATTAAAAAGAAGCTGATGATTTACGGAAGAGCCGACAGTATAGTCAGAAACAGAGAAATAATGCCACTTTTGTACCAGGCTGGAGTGCGGGACATAATGGTGGGGCTGGAAGCCGTTACCGACAAGCTGCTGGACGTTTACAACAAGGAAACCACGCGAAATATAAATGAAGAGGCCATAGAAATACTCAGAGAGAATAATATAGTCTGCAATGGCCTGTTTGTCCTCAGCCATGAGTCCAACCGACGGTATTTCAAGGAGCTGGTCAGCTTTATAAGGAAGAAGAAGCTGCTGTGGGTGGTTTTCGGAATTTTTACCCCCTACAAGGGAACAGCGGCCTATGAAGAATATGAGGCACAGGTGAAGCACCTGTCTTCAAAAAAAATGGATGGGGCGCATATTACCGTAAAACCCCTGCACATGAGTGCCTTTGAGTTTAAAATGCGTTTTTACCTGCTGCACCTGCTTTTCTATCCCAGGCTTTTTATCAGGTCCTGGAGGAAAAGTGCGTATGAGACACGGAATGACGGTTGGTTTTGAAGGAAAGTGCTATTCACTCCCGGACGAGCTTTAATAAATGCTTGTTTTATGAGAGCAAGTTTCATAAAAAACCAGCATATATCCGAGTTAAAGACCAGCAGAAAAGGTGGGCAAGCTGTACTTCCAGAAATGAACTGCTGTTTAACTGGAAATGTATAATGGCTCCGTCACCAGTGCTGGATTATATCGTAGTCCATGAAATGTGCCATATGTTTGAAAAGAACCATTCACAGAAGTTTTGGGATTTGGTTGCCTCTATTCTGTCTGATTATGAGAGAAGGAAAGAATAGCTGAAGAATAACGGAATTAAGATGGATTTGTAAGGCAGGTGGGGTGTGAATAACTTTAAAATACCCTTTAATAAAGCGAAAAGGAAATAATCAATATGAAAAATAAAAAAAACATAATACTTTCTTTATTGGTTATAGCTGTAATTGTTGCCGCTGCTATTATATTTATCAATCAAAGACCTGTTAAGGTATTTTCAGACATAGCTTCTGAAAGTATTTCGCAGGCCTCATCTGTTAATACTGATATTCCAGATAATGAACCATCAAAAAGAATTACCACTGCCTCATATGCGTATTTCAAAAATAGTGAAGAGCTTGCTGCAGCGGCTGATTTGATATTCATTGGCAGGGTTGTTAAGGTAAATGCTCCTCAGGAGCTTCAAATAGGAGACTTAATAAAGGACATTTATACTGTATCGGAATTCTGCGTGGAAAAGGTTATTAAAGGTAATATAAATAAAGACGACCTCGTTAAAGTTAAGCAAATTGGTGGGTTATACAACGGTGTTCAACGTATTGAGAAAGAAGTTGAATTTTTTAAGGAAGGAGAAGACAGACTTCTATTCTTAAAAACGTTCGATAGCGATGAATATAAATATAAGACACCTGCTTCCCTAATAAATCCCCAGCAGGGCAGTATGCTCCTTGTGAACGGTAAAACCAGTAAAAGTAATGATTTTCAGATAATTAAGGACAGTGTCCCGGAAGACTCTGTTGTTGACTCAATAAAAAAAGCAATCAAAAACACAGCTGAGAAAAAATAGAAGCAGCTGCTTCAGCTACAGGGGTGTAAAATACACCCCTATTTAAGCACCTTTCTTAATAAACCTTAATAATAAAATTCAAAAAGAAACCTGTAAGATAAGCAAAAACAGTTTTTACAAATATCTGTTAAAATGTTATTATATGAAATATAATGCTGAAGACGGAAAATTTTTAATAAAAGCTTTTGTGTTAGTACCTTTAGTGCAATTCAGATTAAATAACATTAGCAGGTGATTGGATGACAAAGATAAAATTATTCTGTATTCCATACGCAGGAGGCTCTGCGTCAGTATATGGCAAGTGGAGACCCTACCTGAACCGGGATATAGATATTATACAGCTGGAGCTGGCAGGCAGGGGAAAAAGGTTTACCAGCGACCAGTACAGGGATATTGAAGAAGCAGTGACAGATGTTTACGGGCAGTTGAAGGAGGAAATAACTCCTGACACGCCCTATGCCATATTTGGGCACAGCATGGGCAGTCTTATAGCTCTTGAACTGGCCTATAAGATTTACGAGAATAATCTGCCTCCGCTGGCGCACCTGTTCCTTTCAGGGAGGAAGCCGCCCGATGACTGCAAGGAGGCTACAAAGTACCACAAGCTGCCCAATGATGAATTTCTCCATGAGGTGAAAAAATATGGCGGTATGACTGAGGAAATATTAGCTCAAAGAAAATTGATGGAAATATTTTTACCAATAATTCGAAATGATTTCAGAATAATTGAAACCCATTCCTTTTCACAGAAGGGCTATAAGCTGGATTGCAGCATTTCCGCATTTTACGGCAAAAAGGACGAAATGACGGAACAGGATATGCAGCGCTATGAAAGGTTTTCCTTGAAGGCATGCAAGGTCTATGGCTTTGACAGCGGGCATTTTTTCATTGTGGAGGATATAGAGCGAGTTACAGCTGCAATAAATGATATCTTATTAAATTGCTCATATAGTGGAAACAGTAACCGTGACGGTCTGGAAGGGTAACTACAGGAACGTTGTTATTTTGGAAAGCTTATTTGTGAATCGGTAGGTTACGTATGAGTGATATTCTGAAAGTGGCGGTTATTCAAATGGACTGCTGGTGCGGTATGGACGGTAAAACGAGCTTTGCCGGAAACAGCTGTATTGTTGATCCCTGGGGCAATGTGACGGGTGCTCTGGACAGCCTTCAAGAGGCTGCTGTGGTTCAGACAATGGATATAAAGGAATGCAGCAGCGTAAGAGCACTGTTCCCCATAAGAGCAGACAAGCTGCGACTGGATTCTGTCCTGTCAATCAATAAGAAAAGAGAGTAGCAGATATGCTGGAAATATATGCAGTGAGGCTGGACTATGCTTTTGAAAAAAGTAAATATGCCCGGCTGCTAACTTGTATAGCTGCTGAAAAGCAGGAAAGGGTGGTCAGGTTTTATAAATACGAGGATGCCCTCAGGACCTTGATATCAGATGTTTTGGTAAGATATCTGGTGTGCGGCAGACTGAAGGTGAACAACCAGGAGCTGCTTTTCAGTACAAATGAGTACGGTAAGCCCTTTGTGTCAAATTATTATGGTATACAGTACAACACCTCCCATTCAGGCAGGTGGGTGGTTTGTGCCCTGGCTGACAGGCCGGTGGGAATTGATATAGAGCAGATAAAGCCAATTGACCTGAGGATTGCAGAAAGATTCTTTTCAAAGCAGGAGTTTGAGAGTCTTATGAGCAAGGAGGAAGCCCACAGGGAAGAGTTTTTTTATGAGCTATGGGCCTCCAAGGAAAGCTATATCAAGGCAATAGGCAAGGGACTGTCCATACCTCTGGACTCCTTTTCGGTCAATATAGGTGAGCAGGCTGTAAGGCTGGATTCCAAAAGCCAGCCGGAGGCTTATTTCTTTAAAAAGTATTTTGTGGAGCAGGGCTATAAGATGGTGGCCTGTTCCTGTGACATCGGTTTTCCTGAGAGGGTGGGATTCATGGAAGCAAACGAATTATATGAAAGAGCTTTAAGACTATTTGAAGGGAAGGGACAGCCAACATGGAATTTGTAGATATGAACAATTGGGGGAGAAAAGAACATTTTGACTTTTTTCACCGGGCAGATTACGCTCAATATAATATTTGTGCCAATATTGATATAACAAGCTTTTTAAGCCTGATAAGGCAAAAAGGACTTCCGTTTTATTATTCCATGATTTATGCCGCAACACAAGCAGCAAACGAAATAATCAATTTCCGTTACAGGATACGTGAGGACCGGGTTGTGCTGCATGATAAGCTGACTCCGTCCTTTACCTGGCTAAAGGATGAGGAAGAGCTTTTCAAGCTTGTTACCGTTGGGCTACAGGAGGATATCAGGGAATTTGCAAGAGCGGCTGATGAAAAAGCCCGAACCCAGACAGAGTATTTTCCCATAAAGGAAAATGCGGGCAGGGATGATTTTGTGTATATAACCTGCATTCCATGGGTGTCCTTCACACATATATCCCATACCTTCCATCTGAATAAAAATGACTCGGTGCCAAGGCTGTCCTGGGGAAAATACTTCACGCTCAATGACAAAATCCTGCTGCCCTTTTCAGTGCAGGTCAACCACGCCCTGGTTGACGGCGTTCATGTGGGGAAATATTATCAAAGACTGCAGGAATACCTGGACAATTTCTTTTTGGCTGAGAGTAAATGATTTGTTGAAATGTTTGAAGCAGGGGTCAAGCACCGCCCGCAACGGCCATTTTAATTATTCAGCCATACTATTTCAGACATATTATGTTATTGGAAGTGAGGTTAAGACATGAATAAAAGTGCGTTAAATATAATCGGCTTTGCTTTTTTATTTCTATTTATTGATTTCCGGATACAAGGCTTTGATATATTGCCTGACATTGTGGGGTATATTATGTTTGCCTATGGAACCTATTCCATAATGGCCTTTAGCGGGCATTTCAAAAGGGCCTTTTATATTAGCCTGCCACTCCTGGCTATTTCATTAACCGACCTGTATCAAAGGCCTTCCAACGAAAACATCGGACCATTAAATCTCGGGTCCCTGGGACTTTTGTCCATACCCCTGGCCCTTGTGACCACAGCTCTGAGCATTGCCTATGCCTATTATCTTTTCCAGGGTATTATTGACGTGGCTTACAGTAAAGGCTTGGTTTCCATTGCCGAAAAAGCAGGGAGCCAGTGGCGGCATTATCTGTTCATCCAGCTGGCAATTCTTCTGGCACCGCTGATGGCTTTCATCCCTGTCATCGGAATAGGTTACATAATAGCATTGATGGTTATTTATTTTATTATTATTTGTAGTATAATGAGATTTATGAATGAATGCGGCGATACTTTATAATACGGGAAAATGCCAAAGGAGAGAATAATGCTTGAGGAACGCCTTAAAAGACAGATAGGGTTTGTTACGGAGATTGACCGGCTGAAGAGGATTTTTCGCCAGAATGTTGTTATAGGTACCACTGAAAATGAAAACGATGCTGAGCATTCCTGGCATATGGCTGTCATGGCTATGGTGCTCAGTGAATATTCAACTGAAAAGAACCTGGACATGCTCAAGGTACTGAAGCTGATACTTGTACATGACCTGGTGGAGATAGATGCGGGAGACACCTTCTGCTATGATGACAAAGGCCTGGAGGATAAGGCTGAAAGGGAGAAAAAGGCGGCTGAGAGACTGTTCGGCATATTGCCGGAGGAACAGGCAAAGGAAATCTTTCAGCTCTGGAGGGAGTTTGAAGAGCTGGAAACTCCGGAGGCCGGATTTGCTGCATGTATGGACAGGCTTCAGCCTCTTTTACTGAACTTTAATACCGGCGGGCATACCTGGCAGAAGCCGGGAGTCACCAGTGAAAGGGTACTAAAGAGAAACAGGCTGCTGGAGCAGCATGTGCCGGAGTTGTGGGATTTTGCAAAAGAAATTATTGAGAGCGCTGTTGAAAAAGGAATATTAATAAAATAATAAATCAAGCATTAATAAAAATCTAATTTGTAGCACGGAGGATAGAGTCATGTTCAGAGAGATGAGAAGAAACGACAGACAGGTCAGCAGTGAAGAAGCGCTGAAGCTTATGGAGGAAGCACAATACGGGGTGCTTTCCACAACCGGGGGAAATGGATATGCTTATGGAGTTCCCTTGAACCATGTATTATTGGACAACAGCATTTATTTTCACTGTGCTCCGGTAGGTGAAAAAATTGATAATATTGCCTTTAGCAGCAAGGTTTCCTTTTGTGTAATCGGAAACTCGGAGCCTATTCCAGACAAATTCAGCTACAGGTATATAAGCGCAATAGCCTTCGGTCACTGCACCGAGGTAACTGGTGCTGAAAAGGAAGCCGCTTTGCTGGCTCTTGTGGAAAAATACTCAGGCGCGTTTGTACCCCAGGGCATTGAGTATATAAAAAAGGATATGGACAAGACCAAGGTTATGAAACTTGCCATAGAGCATATAACAGGGAAGGCGAGAAGGTAGTAACCAGCTAAGCAGGTTAATTTAGGAAGAATAAAAAATTTACTTATCCAGATAATATTTATGAAAAATATTTAAATTATTCTGGAGGAATATTATATGAAAGCTAAAAAGATGGATCAACCAAACCAGGGAATCAGATGTGTGGTAAACACTTGCAGCTATTACATGCAAGGTGACCACTGTACAGCGGACAGGATTGAGGTTCAGCCAAGAAATGCCTCAAATTCACAGGAAACCGACTGTTCAACCTTCACTCCCGGCGCAAGCCTGTAAAGCTTAAAAGCTTGCAACTTCCAAGCCTGTCAGGAAAATTTCTGACAGGCTTGAATTTTTATTACATATAAAGTAACATGAAAATAATAAGAACCGGGAATTTATATTATGTTTTTTCGTATGTCTTCCGGTTATAGAAAATATATTATAAGTATGTATTTTAATTTTTAAGGGGAAATATGAGGGGGATAAATCCTGCCAGTACTTTACTGCTGCTGACATTAATATGGAATCTTGCAGTTCTGATTTTTTCAAAGGCAGTAAAGCCAAAACTTAAGAAGAAAATAAGTTCCGGCATTACTGCGCTGATTATTCTGCTGTCAAATCTGATTCTTGTGTCTGTACTGGTTTATTTTTCTACGGTAATCTGTGTTTCGCACTACGTTGTGGAATCCCGGCGCATACCTGTGGAATTTAACGGCTTTAAGATACTTCAAATATCTGATTTTCATACAGGAACCTTTCACGGAGGGACAAAAGCACTTATTCAAAAGGCAACAGAACAAAAGCCTGATATTATTGTAATAACAGGCGACCTTATTGATGAGGACAGAATAAACACCCAACCGGTCATAGAACTGGCAACCGCACTTGTCAAGGTGGCTCCGGTGTATTTTGTGTCGGGGAATCACGATGTCTGGTATAATGGTTTTAAAGCCTTTGAAAAAATGCTGGAGAATACGGGAGTACAGCTTCTGGACAACCGGGAGCTGCTTCTCCGGCGTGGCAATGCAGGTATTGTGCTTTTTGGTATACGGGACCCGGAAACCTGGAATGACTTTATGGCGGAGGCTTACCTGAAGGAAAGGCTCAGGGCTTTCAAGCCCGGGAAGGGTTTTAACATACTCCTTTTCCACAGGGCCAACATGTTTGACCATATCAAGGGGAAAGGGTTTCAATTGGTGCTTTCGGGACATATGCACGGAGGGCAGCTGCAGCTTCCCTTTATGGGCGGACTGGTTTCTCCCCAGCAAAAGCAGAGGTGGTTTCCTGATTATACCGACGGCAGGTGGACAGGGGAGGGTACAACCATGATAGTCAGCAGGGGGCTGGGAAACAATGCGCCGCTGCCCAGAATGTTCAATCCTCCGGAGCTGGTTTCAGTTACCCTGAAGAGCGCTGAAAAGCCCTAAGAAGCCCTAAGAAGCTCTAAGAGCCTATTGAATACACTGAAAGTACTGAAATACATTGTACCGGGAACCCTGAAAAGCAGCCTGGATGACCATAAAACCTCTTTAAAAAACATAAGGATAAGCCATGGAAAAAGCTCAGATAAAAATTTCAATAAGAAATCTTGTGGAACTGGTACTGAGATCGGGAGACATAGACAACAGACTTGTCTCCTCGGGCAGAATGCTGGAAGGCACCAAGATTCACCAGAAGCTTCAAAAGGAAAGCGGAGACAAGTATACAAAGGAAGTATTTCTTTCCTATGACTATCTCATAGACGGTTTTAACATAAAGCTTGAGGGACGTGCCGACGGGGTTATCTCTGAGCCGGAGGGAATCGTCATAGATGAAATAAAGTCAACTGCAAGGCCGCTGGAATATATAGACGAGGAGTTCAGCCTGCTTCACTGGGCCCAGGCTAAATGCTATGCCTTTATTTATTGTGTCCAAAATGATATAAAAAATATTTTTGTACAGCTTACTTATTTTCAGATAGATACAGAGGAAAAGAAAATAATTCGCAGAGCTTATGAAATAAATGAGCTCCAGGACTTTATGAGACAGCTGTTGGAAAGTTATCTGGTCTGGGCCAGAATGTCCGACGCCTGGAATACCATAAGAGACTGCTCCATAAAGCAGCTTCAATTTCCCTTCCCAAAATATCGCAAGGGTCAAAGAGAGCTGGCGGTGGCTGCATACAAGACAATAATCCAGGACAGGAAGCTATTTGTGCAGGCTCCCACTGGAATAGGGAAAACAATTTCTACGCTTTTTCCCGCCGTAAAAGCCTTTGGTGAACAGCACATCTCAAAGATATTTTATCTGACTGCAAAGACCATAACCAGGCAGGTTGCCGAAGAAGCTTTTTCCAGAATGCGGGAGGGAGGACTGAAATTTCGTACACTTACCCTCACTGCCAAGGATAAGATATGCTTTTGCACTGAGGTAAACTGCAATCCCGACCACTGCCAATATGCCAGTGGACATTATAACAGGGTGAACGATGCCTTGACGGATATATTGGATAAATCCCAGGTTCTCACAAGGGAGATAATCGAAGAATTCGCTCAAAAGCACCAGGTATGTCCCTTTGAGTTCGCACTGGATTTGTCCCTGTGGGCGGATTGTGTCATATGTGATTACAACTATGTATTTGACCCCAGGGTATATTTAAAAAGATTTTTCCTGAACAATGACGGGGACTATGCCTTTTTGGTGGATGAGGCCCATAATCTTGTAGACAGGGCAAGAGAAATGTTTTCAGCGCAAATATCCAAGACGGCTTTTTATGAGGCTAAAAAGAACATGAAGAAACATCAGCCTAAAATCGCCAAGTCACTAAACAATATAAATACCTGCATGATTTCTCTGAGAAAACAGTGCGGGGAGACCGGCTATATGATAAACAAGGAGGAACCGGGCGACCTTTACAAGCTCTTGAACCGTTTTGTAACAGAGGCGGAGGAATGGATAGTAAAGAACCAGAACAAGGGTATTGAAGGCTTTGATCAGCTGCTGGAAGTATACTTCAACGCTATAGCCTTTTTGAAAATATCGGAATTTTACGACCAGAGATATGTGACCTTTATTGAGGCCAATGGCAGTGAGGTCAGAGTAAAGCTTTTTTGTGTGGACCCATCATATCTGCTGAGTGAAGCTGTAAAGAGGGGAAAGTCGGCAGTGTTTTTTTCTGCTACTTTGACGCCTCTCGGTTATTTTATGGATATTCTGGGAGGCCATGCAGAGGACTATAATATAAACCTTTGCTCCCCCTTTGACACTGAGAGGCTTTGTCTGCTGGTGCAGGACGCCGTCTCCACAAAGTACAAAAACCGTGAGAACAGCTATGCATCCATTGTTGATATTATAAAGGCAGCTGTTGACATGCGGGTGGGCAATTACCTGGTTTACTTCCCTTCCTATAAATACATGAACGAGGTTTACTCAAGATTCGTGGAAAAATATCCTGAAATTGATACCTTCGTGCAGGAAAGTGCCATGAGTGAGGAAGAACGGGAAATCTTCCTCAACAGGTTTCAGCCCTCCAATACCTCTCCCATGATTTGCTTCGGAGTGTTGGGAGGAATTTTTTCAGAGGGCATAGATTTAAAGGGGGACAGGCTGATAGGAGCCATTGTTATAGGTGTGGGGCTGCCTCAGATAAGCATCGAGCAGGACATAATAATGGAATATTTCCAGAAAAAGAACGGGATGGGCTATGAAAATGCTTATATGTTTCCGGGTATGAACAAGGTGCTCCAGGCTGCCGGGCGCGTCATACGTTCGGAAAACGACAGGGGTGTGGTGCTGCTGGTGGATGAGCGCTTTTCTCAAAGAAACTATAGAAGCTTGTTTCCAAAGCATTGGGAGCATGGCAGCAGCGTGAGGAGCAACCGTGAGCTGCAAAAAAAGCTGGAGCAATTCTGGACAAGTCAATTACTATCGGCTGAAAGCCTCCTGAAGTAATGACTACTTAAAACCCAAACCGCGGGAACCCATAAATAAAATGGTTGAAGGCACATATTTGCCTGGAAGGCGGATATTATTATGATTTATATTTTACTCAAATTGTTTAGGAGGTATTTATGACGGACTGGTCATTGGAAGATGTAGAAGCAGTAAATAAGAAGAACCCAAATGATTTTTTTATTCCTTTGTCAGAGGAACGTAAATCTCAGAAAAAAGGAGATTTGGTAAGATTGCACTTTTTACTCAATAGCCCAAAGGAAGATGAGCCAAGGGCAGAAAGAATGTGGGTTGAAATTACCGATGCAAAGCACGGAAAATATGCAGGAGTACTGACTAATCAACCCGTTTATATAAAGACCATTAATGCTGGTGATAAGATTGAATTTGAAGCAAGGCATATTGCTCAGACTATTATTAAAAAGGGTGACCCTCGTTGGATAGACTCCAGTGAGAAGATGGCCTTAGTATCAAAAATGTGTATGGAGGATGGTAATATTATACGATTTTTGTACAGGGAAAAACCTGACAGGGAACAGGATAGCGGATGGAGAATGTTCACAGGTCTTGAAAGTGAGGAATATAACAATGCTCCGGGTAACATTTCGCTTGTTAAGGTCGGGTACCTGCTGGATAAAGACCCTACCTTGCTTCACCCGCTTAAGGGAGATTTGGGTTCAGTATATGAAAGGGAGGAAAAGGATAAGCCATGGCAAAAGGTGGAGGATTGGTCTCCTCCTGATGAATAATTGGCATTGCTTTTGTTAGAGTGCAAATTCATATAAAAGGGTCGTGGAATTTAAATAATAATATTAATGAGATATATAAATAAAAGAAAGGGTTTTTTATGACCCAGCTGGAAATACACAAGGAATTTTGCAATTTAAGAGATACAATAATAGAAAATGAGTTCAAGCTATTAAATATAGAACAGAGACAAGCAGTTCTTGCTACGGAGGGACCAATACTTTTAATTGCTGGGCCTGGCAGTGGCAAAACTACAGTTATTGTAAACAGAGTGAACTATTTAATTAAATATGGTCCGGTTTATAAAACCGGCAAAGTCCCCAAAGATGTGACTGAAGAAGATTTGAAACCTATGCGGGAATATCTGGAGAACCATAAAAGTGGGAAAACTACTGCCATAACCCCCAGAGCGGCTTTCCTGATAAAGGAAGCAGGCATAAAACCCCAGAGCATACTTACCCTAACCTTTAACAAAGCCGCTCAGTTGGAGATGGAAAAGAGGTTTATCAGGCAGTATGGCTCCGACATTTCTGAAAAGGTTCATTTTGCTACGCTTCACAGCTTTTGCAACAGGGTGGTCAGAGAATATGAAAGAATGAAGGGCCGCAGGCTCCAAAGAATAGAGGGCGCTGAGCAGGAATCGGGAAAACACAGGCTTTTAAAGGATATTTACCTGAAAATAAACACTGTAAAAATAAATGATGATGAACTGGAAACCCTGATAAATGAAATAGGTCTTGTGAAAAACAGTATGATTAAAGAGTTTGACGGCCTGAATTTCAATACCAAAAGGTTTCCGCAGGTATACCGGGCATATGAGGACTACAAAAAGAGCAAGCTGCTCATAGATTTCGACGATATGCTGACCTATGCCTACAGCATACTGACCAAATATCCCAGACTGCTGGCTTATTACAGAAGTAAATATACCTATATCCAGGTAGATGAAGGTCAGGATCTTTCAAAAATACAGTTTGAGCTTATAAGGCTTCTGTCGGCTGAGAGCGGAAATGTATTCATAGTTGCTGACGACGACCAGTCCATATACGGCTTTCGTGGGGCAGACCCCCGATACGTACTGGATTTTGAAAAGCAATTCGGACAATGCAGTATTTACAGGCTTGAATGCAATTACCGCTCCGGCGGAAATATGGTAAGGCTCAGCAGCAGCTTTATAAGGCAGAACATAAACAGATATGATAAGAACCATGCAGCTGTGAATGCACCGGGAAAGGAGCCTGAAACCGTCAAAACCCGGAGCCAGAGAGAGCAGCTGAAGTTTTTACTGGACAAGGTAGGTGAGGGCGGGAATACCTGTGGAGACAGCCATTTACATACAGCCGTTTTGTACAGGAATAACCTGTCCTCCATACTGGTGGCGGATTTGCTTGAAAGGAACGGTATACGGTTCAGAATACGGCAGAACAAGCTGCATTTCTTCAGACACTGGCTGGTACAGGAAGTAACTGCCTTTTTGCACTTTGCGCTGGATCCCCGGGATGTGGAGGCCTTCTCAAAGATATAGTACAGAATGAACCGCTTTATATCAAAGGCCATGCTTGAGTGTGCACTGACCGGAAGCGGCGACAGGCCGGTTATAGACCGCATAATGAATGGAATTGAGCTGAAGCCCTTTCAATTGGAAGGCTTGCAGGCAGTCAGGGTGGAATTTGCCCGGCTTGCTGAAAAGAGGCCCTGGAATGCTCTGGAGTACATTAAAAACAACTTTAAATACCTGGAAAGCGTAAAAGAGTATTGCGGGCTTGTGGGCCTTTCCAGTGAATACAGCTGCAGGCTTTTTGAAATATTACAGGAAATTGCCTGCAACTGCAGCAGCATCGTGGGATTTCTGGACAGACTGTCTGAGCTGGACGGTCTGCTTGAAGGGAATAAGGAAACACCTGCAGGTCAGGGCAACGCAGGTGTTACTCTCAGCACTCTTCATTCCTCCAAGGGCCTGGAATACGACCGTGTATTTATGATTGACCTTATAAACAGTGAGCTGCCGGGGGACAGGCTGCTGGAAAAAGCAGTTGAATTAAAGGACATGACGGTGCTGGAGGAGGAGAGAAGGCTGTTTTACGTGGGTATGACCCGGGCCAGAAAGGAATTGTATCTGGTCTATCCCTCTGCTTCAAGCCAGGGAAATCTGCAAGCCTCGGTATTTATATCCGAGGTGTGCAGACTATTAAAAAAGGAACTGGAAAAGGGCTTTTCTGTGGGAACGGGAATAGTGCACAAAAAGTTCGGCCCTGGCAGCATTGTTTCCATGGAGCCAAACAGTATGAATGCCCGGATAAGATTCAAGGACGGCCCTGAAAGGACGCTTGACCTGGGAATATGCCTGGAAAACCGCATGCTTGTATTTGAAGGTTAGGTCAATCTTTTGCAGGCTAAAAAACAGTGGGATTAATTTGAGCAAAGTTACTGATAATAGATATAAATACAGATGTAAATAGATATAAATTAAGAAACATAAGCTTGTCTGGCACTGATTCTTTTGTTATTATAAATTATTGACATGGAGGAAAATAACAAATGATAGAAAAGTACTATCCTGACTTTTATTATGACAGTATCAGGCATATAGACCTGGATATGCTCAAAGACAATGGTATTAAAGGTCTGATACTGGATATAGACAATACTCTTGTACCCATGCACAGCAAGGACGCCGATGAAAATGCCGTAAGCTGGATTTCAGAGCTTAGGTCCAAAGGCTTCAAAGTGTGCATATTGTCAAACGCCACTGAAAAAAGAGTGGTCAGGTTCAACAGGGATATAGCGGTTACTGCCATACACAGGGCATATAAGCCGTCAGGCAAAGCCTTTTTGAAGGCAGCTGAAACTCTTGGACTTGAACCAGAAAATATTGCTGTTGTTGGAGATCAGATATTTACCGATATACATGGAGGAAACAAGGCAAATATGCTGACTATTCTTGTAAAGCCAATCGACAAAAGGGAAATTCTGTTTGTAAGGTTGAAAAGATGGCCGGAAAAACTTATACTCTCCGGTTTTATGAAGAAGCTGGAACATCAGCTAAAGAGAAGAGAAATCTGGAAACGCAGCAGACTGGCGGTGGAAAAAAACAGATACTCCGGATATAAAAAGTAAAGCAGACTATGAATGAGGGAGGAGACACCTTGAGATTAAATGAAACTGTTAACGGTAAAACCGCGCTGTTCGGACTGATTGGCTGTCCGGTGGAGCATACGAAATCTCCTTATATCCATAACACTCTATTTGAAGAATTAAATATAAATGCAATATATGTGCCCGTACATGTAAAACAGGGGGACCTGCAAAAAGCAGTGGAAGGGATGAGGGCGCAGAATTTTTCAGGCTTTAATATCACCGTACCCTATAAGAAGGATATCATTAAATATCTGGATGATGTTTCAAATGATGCACTGCTTATGGGAGCGGTGAATACCGTTAAAAACATTGACGGCAGGCTGAAAGGCTATAATACTGATGCTGAGGGTTTTTCAAGAGACTTTAAGGACTATTTTGAAACGGGCTTCGAAGGTAAAAGGGTGCTGCTGCTGGGAGCAGGAGGAACCGCAAGGGCTCTGTCCTTAAAAATTGCCGCCGAGGGTGCGGAGAAATTGACAATTGCAAACAGAACCCTTGAAAATGCAAAAAATATCGCTGAACTGGTCAGAAACAATTATGGAAATTTGATAGAAGGTATTACTCCCGACGCGCCAGGTTTTTCAAAGAGCTTTGAGGAAAGCCACATAATCATTAATACCACTCCGGCAGGCATGAGTACATTTGAGACAAAAACTCCCTTTGACCGCAATTTCACCTTCCAAAAACAGCAGTTGGTCTATGATGTAATCTATACACCTGTCAAGACACCTTTCCTGGAACAGGCTGAGGAAAACGGCTGCAGAATAAGAAATGGCTTTGGGATGCTAATAAATCAAGGTGTTTCGGCTTTTGAAATATGGACGGGAAAGTCAATAGCCAGGAGCCAGGCTGCTAAAATTTTAAATCTTATACTTGGAATAGAGGATTTATTAAAAAAGTAACGAATACAAATATTGGATAATTAGTACAGCCGGTATCTGCAACATCTGCATAATATTTGACGAAAAGTGTAAAATCCATGTGCTGCAGAGGCAGGGTGAGCCAACAGGCTAAGAATCAAGCAAGATTCAAAAGGAGGGCCAGAAATGGTTACTTTAAAAAATTACATGGAAGAAGTAGTGCTGAATCTTCTAAAGGGAGTTTTAGAAGATATGGACATGTGCAAGTGCGAAATATGCGTGATGGATGTAGCTGCTCTTGCTTTAAATGACTTGCCGCCCAAATACATAGCAACTGAAAAAGGTGAACTGTACTCCAAGGTCAATTCTCTCAGAAACCAGTTTGAGGTTGATGTCATAGCCTCTATAACAAAAGCAGCCGTCGCCGTTAAAAAATCACCCAGACATAAATAATAGCTAGGGCTTGTCTTTTCCCGAACCTTTTGAATCCGTCTCAGAATTGGATGGATTTTTTACTGTTGCCGGTTTTTTGCTGTTGCTGGCAGGACTGCTGTCTTCGTCCTTTCCACTGGGTACGAATAATTCGGTGGGAGTGGCTATACCTCCCACGGACTTGAAATACATGGAAACAATGTCCTCGGAAGGCAGGGATTCCTTTGTGTCAATATTAATCATTTTTCCGTTATATATATAGAACCAGCCCCCATTAATAATCCTGTCCTCTCCATCCAGCCGGAAGGAATTGAAGTTGCTGCCCGAAATATTTATAACCCCTGAGGCCAGTTTCAGGGCATCACTTAAGGTCATATTTGTAATAATGTTTTCAAATGCATAGTTTATTACGGAATTAAACTTGGGAAGATACTGGATATTCAGCTTCTGATTCATAAACGCCTTGATGAACTTAACCTGCATTTCTGTTCTTTTTATATCGCTGCCATCATAAAACTGCCTCAATTCCTTGAGCTCACTTTTGGTATACAGCCTTTCATTGGGTTTTCTGAATCTGAGCAACTGCTCAACCTTGTCTCCGTCCAAAAGCTGATACCCTTTTTTCAGGTTTATATTCAGATCCTGTGTGGGGTCTCTGTAACGCAAATCTGCCGGGACATCAAAGTTGACTCCCCCAAGCATATCTGTGATCTTCTTGATTGAAGAAATATTAATGTGAACATAATAGTTTATGTTTATACCCGTAAGGTTGCTGACCTTTTCAGCTGCATATACAGCACCCTCATGCTTTCGTCCGCCTGCCGCATAGGCGGCATTTATCTTGGGAAGGATATTGTTTTTAAGCTTTACGTTAGTATCTCTTGGTATGGTTACTATACTTATCTGCTTTGAATCAGGGTTATAATTTGCCACCATCATTGAGTCGGTATTGCCGCTGGACCTGTCGCCTACAAGTATGAGAAAGTTCATGGGGTCATTTTTCTTTGTACCGGTAAGGCCGTTTAAAATTTGTGGTATGGGAGCGCTGGAACCAGGTTCGGGAGCAACATTATTTATGTAAAACATAAAAACCGTTCCCAGTACAAAAAGAAATACTCCCAAAATAATAGTTGTTATATAAGTAAACTTTCTTGTGTTCATTAAATATGACCTCATTTTAAAATTTGTATTTTTATCATCATAGAATTATATCATAAATGTTGTTTATACCATATATAATCTCCAATCTTTTTTAATATAAATCAAATTAAGCGGCTATGTTTTTGGCGAAGGAAGACTTTGTGCCTTACAAACGGCTTCAACGTAGCCGAAGGGTGAATTTTCCGCTCAAAAACGTATTATACATTGTTAATAGAGGGTAACATATTATGTTTACACAACATAATATATCATAGAGCGTTTACAGCTTTCTAAGGGGGGAAGGTCACTTGGACTATATGGATATTGACAGGCTGAAAAACCTGTTTTCAGATATGCTGAGAAATCAATGGACTCTGAGAAGTATGGATCTTGGTATTGAGGGAAAGCTCATAGCAATAGGTTACAAGCCCTATTGGACAAATCGCCAGGATTCTAAGATAGAAACACTTGAATTGAATTTTTTAGGCAGTCGAGGGGTAATGGTTCCCATTATTTTAAAGAATGTGGTAGATTACGAGCTGTATCCCAAGGAGGGTAAGAAAAGCAAGAAGTACAGGGCCAATATGATTGAATTTATTCTTTTGTCACCTTACATGCTGTCCAGAAATTCAAAGGATGTTTATGACAAAATCAAACTTGAAATTATCTATGACGATTAGCTGAAATATTCGCGCACCTGATATCTGAAGTCAATTACAGACAGCTTTCCAAGCTGAGGGTAATTGACTTTTTTGAATTTCAGCAAAATTTTTCACATAGCCGGAATTTTTCTGTTGAACCTGTGTATTAAAATCCATTATAATAATAATTATGGTTTAGCACTATAATTTGATAAAATTTCAATAAAATTTTTAGTAATTTTGGAGAATTTTACATTATATTATTCTGATTTAAGCGTGGAGGATCCGCGCGGATGGAGGTTAAGATGAAGAAGCTCATGCTTGGCAATGAAGCTGTAGCAAGAGGTGCGTATGAGGCTGGCTGTGCGGTTGCAGCGGCTTATCCCGGTACACCCAGTACTGAAATTACAGAGTACATAGCAAAATATGACGAAATATATTCCGAATGGTCACCAAACGAAAAGGTCGCTCTGGAAGTTGCCATAGGTGCATCCATAGGAGGAGCAAGGGCTATATGCTCAATGAAGCACGTGGGTTTAAATGTTGCCGCCGATCCACTGTTTACAGTTTCCTATTCGGGAGTAAACGGTGGACTTGTTGTTATGGTGGCTGATGATCCCGGTATGCACAGCTCACAGAACGAGCAGGACAGCAGATTTTATGCAAGATCCTCCAAGGTTCCCATGCTTGAGCCTTCCGACAGCCAGGAATGCAAGGATTTTGTCAAGTATGCCTTTGAAATAAGTGAGCAATTTGATTGTCCGGTAATTGTCAGGCTTACCACCAGGGTGTCTCATTCTCAAAGTGCCGTGGATATTGGCGAAAAAGAGGATATCAAGCTCAAGGCGTACGTAAAGGACGCAGATAAATATGTTATGATGCCTGCAATGGCAAGAAAAAGGCATGTGGTAGTAGAAAAGAGAATGGCTGAACTCAGAGAATTCTCAAATACCAGCGCTTTAAATAAAATTGAAATGGAAAGTGAAGACATAGGAATAATCACCAGCGGCATATCCTATCAGTATGTAAAGGAAGCTGTTCCCGGAGCATCGGTTTTGAAAATAGGCATGGTGCATCCCATTCCTGAAAAGCTGATATCAGAATTTGCTGAAAAGGTAAAAACCCTCTATGTTGTTGAGGAGTTGGAACCCTTCTTTGAAAATCAGATTTTAAAAATGGGTATAAAGGTTATCGGAAAAGAAAAGCTGCCTGTAATGGGAGAACTCAGCGCTCAGTTGATTTCCGAAAAGCTGTTTGACATAAAGGGTGCTGCTGCGGAGCCTGCTGCGGGACAGCCTATTCCCGTGAGACCTCCGGTTATGTGCCCGGGCTGTCCTCACAGGGGGATGTTTTATGTCCTTAAAAAGCTTAAGCTGAATGTAAGCGGGGACATAGGCTGCTATACGCTGGGGGCGCTTCCTCCAAATGAATGTATGGATACCTGCATCTGCATGGGTGCCAGCATAGGTGTTGCACACGGCTTGGAAAAGGCCCGGGGAAGGGATTTCAGAAAGAAGACGGTAGCGGTCATTGGAGACTCCACCTTTATTCACTCAGGTATTACAGGTTTGATAGACGTGGTGTACAATAAAGGAAATTCCACGGTTCTGATTCTGGACAATTCCATAACAGGTATGACGGGCCATCAGCATAACCCTACCACAGGCTTTACAATTAAAGGTGAGCCTACCAAGCAGGTGGATCTGGAATTGCTGTGCAAGGCTGTGGGAGTTGAAAGGGTAACAATTGTAGATCCCTTTAATGTAAAAGAGTTTGAAAAGGTGGTAAAGGCAGAGATTGAGGCGGACGAGCCTTCGGTTATCATATCCCAGAGGCCATGTGCACTTCTGAAAAATGTCAGGTTTGAAGGCACGCAGAAAATATCCCGGGATAAGTGCAAGTCCTGCAGAGCCTGTATGAAAATCGGATGTCCTGCCATTGTTGACAAAGGTGACCATCTGGAAATAAACCCTGCTTTGTGTGTTGGTTGTAAGCTTTGTACAAAAATTTGCAGCTTTGGTGCAATAGAAAGGGCAGGTGAATAAGCATGGATAAATTAAATCTGTTAATAGTGGGAGTGGGCGGACAAGGTACCTTGTTAGCCAGCAGGATTCTTGGCACGGTTGCCTTGAAACTGGATTTTGATGTCAAGGTATCCGAGGTTCACGGTATGTCCCAGAGAGGTGGCAGTGTTGTTACCTATGTAAGATTCGGAAAGAAGGTTTATTCGCCTTTGATAGAAAAGGGTGAGGCAGACCTTGTAATTGCCTTTGAAGAGCTGGAGGCCCTAAGATGGACCGGATATCTCAAGCAGGGTGGAAAGATGATTGTAAATGAACAGGAAATCAACCCCATGCCCGTAATAATCGGCAAGGCAAAATATCCCGAAAATATATTGGATACCTTGAAAGCCAATATAAGCATATATTCCCTGAATGCACTTGAAATAGCCCAACGCTGCGGAACACAAAAGGCAGTGAATATTGTACTTCTGGGTGTTATGGCACGCCTTACGGGGATCGACAAGGATATATTCGTGGATGCAATACACCAGGTTGTTCCCGCAAAGGTTCTGGAAGTCAACCTTAAAGCTTTTGAGGAAGGATACAATTATCACAAGTAGAAATAACAATATATATAAATTTTAGCCGATTGCTTTTGTGTGGGGCGGCACTGCTGTAAACCCTGAAAGCCATTCCGGGTGGGATGTTTGGCAAAATATCAGCAGGGAGGTTTATAATCCTCCCTTGGAAAACTAAATATCTGAAACTTGGAGGGAAGTATTATGTCTTTTTGGAATGAAAAGTACGAATGTATGTCCAGAGACGAAATGAGGCAGGTTCAGACTGAACGTCTCATAAAAACAGTGACCAGGGTATATAACAATGTGCCTAACTACAAGGCGAAAATGGATAAGGCAGGCATTCTGCCGGGAGATATCAAGTCGGTGGACGACTTAAAGCATTTGCCGTTTACTTATAAGCAGGATTTGAGAGATACATATCCCTTTGGGCTGTTTGCAGCACCTATGAGTGAAATCATAAGAGTACATGCATCGTCCGGTACCACCGGTAAAAAGACGGTAGTTGGGTATACTAAAAACGATATTGAGGTTTGGGCGGAGGTTATGGCCCGCACCTTTGCCGGGGCCGGGGCCTGCAAGGACTCCTTCTTGCAGGTATCCTACGGCTACGGCTTGTTTACTGGAGGGCTGGGAGCGCACTATGGAGGAGAATACCTGGGTGCTACGGTGATACCCACCTCCTCCGGAAATACTAAACTGCAGTTGTCCCTTATGCAGGATTTCGGGACCACCCACATTGCCTGTACACCTTCGTATGCCCTGTATCTGGCTGAAGAAATGGAGGAGCTGGGCATAAAACCTGAAGACCTTAAGTTAAAAGCCGGTATATTTGGTGCTGAACCCTGGTCTGAAAGCATGAGACGGGAGATTGAAGCTAGGCTGAAAATCAAGGCTATAGACATTTATGGACTCAGCGAGGTAATCGGGCCGGGAGTTGCCTGCGAATGTGAATACCAATGCGGCATGCACATTCCGGAGGATCACTTTATACCTGAAATTATCGACCCAGATACGGAAGAAGTCCTGCCGGCAGGTTCACAGGGAGAGATTGTATTTACAACCATTACCAAGGAAGGTCTTCCTTTGATCAGATACAGGACCAGAGACCTTTCTTCCCTGAATTATGAACCCTGCAGGTGCGGACGTACAGAGGTCAGGATGAGCAAGGTCACCGGAAGAACTGACGATATGCTGATAATAAGAGGTGTGAATGTTTTCCCCTCACAGGTTGAAAGCGTGCTTCTCTCAATAGGTGAAACCGCTCCTCATTACATGCTTATAGTTGACAGAAAGGACAACCTGGACACTCTTGAAATCCAGGTGGAGATTACCCCTCAGCTGTTTTCTGATGAAGTAAAAAAACTTGAGGATATTGAAAGGAAGATAAAGAAAGAGGTTGAAAGTACTCTGGGCATCAGTGCGAAAATAAAGCTGGTGGAACCCAAGTCCATTCAAAGAAGTGAAGGTAAGGCTAAAAGAGTAATAGATAAGAGAGTTTTAAAATAACAATAATCAGTGTAATATCAGTCCTTGAATAAAATAAGTAAAAGGAGGCCCGAAACATGCTTGTAAAACAAATATCTGTATTCCTTGAAAACAAATCAGGCCGTTTGGCGGAGGTGACAAGAACTCTGGGGGATAACGGCATAGACATCTGTGCCTTATCAATAGCCGATACCACCGACTTTGGCATCCTCAGGCTGATAGTAAACAAGCCTGAAGAAGCTGAAAAAATTCTGGGAGACAACGAGTTTACTGTTAGCTGCACAAGCGTAATAGCAATAAGTGTGGAGGATAGACCGGGCGGTCTTGCCAAGGCACTTGCCGTACTTCAGGAGAATAATATAAGTATAGAATATATGTATGCCTTTGTTGGTAAAAACGGAAACAGCGCCTTTGTCATAATAAGGGTTGAAAGGCCTGAAGAGGCGGTGAAAACACTGGCAAGCTGTGATATAACCCTGATACCCAGTCAGCAGGTATATTGCCAGTAAAGATTACAATATTGTAAAGAAGTCAGAGGCTCAAGGCTCTGGCTTTTTTTTATTCCGTAGGATAATATAAAATTATGGAATACATTAATATTTACTCATAAGAACTGGGGAACGGGGATTCGAAAATGCGTAAAAAAATGAATTTTATCATAGTTTTGAGTGTTATATCAATAATAATTATTATTACTGCTGTCGGTCTCCTGTTTTCTACAGCTTTTATTCCGGCAGCCACCTCAGCGGAGACATTATCTGCCGTCCATACTTCAGCTGCTGTGGCAGCAGGCACCCAAAGCTTGCCGCAAAACTCCGCTGACACCAGGAAGGCAATTGTTTCTGAGGCGGAAGCACTTATAAAGGCCACTCACTATAAAAAGGCAGGTTCGTTATTAGCCCAGGCTTTAATTGACTATCCCCAGGATAAGGAAATACCGGCGCTGAAGGATAAGGCTGAGAAGCTTGAGCAGCAATTGGTTATTTATAAGGGCCCAGTATATCATGTGTTTTTTCATAGCCTTATAGTTTATCCTGAGCTGTGCTTTACCGGGGATTCCATGGAGCAGGGCTACAACGAATGGATGACTACTGTAAGAGAGTTCAAATTAATGCTGCAGGAAATGTATGAAAGGGGCTATACTCTCGTTGATCTGAGAACTTTGTTTAAGGCTGATGCTGCGGGAAAAATGGTCCTGCAGGATATATATGTGCCGCAAGGTCAGAAGCCTTTGATTATTTCCGTGGACGATATGAGCTACTATAAATATATGGAAAAGGACGGTTTTGCCAAGAGACTTGTCCTTGATAAGGATGGAAAGCTTGCATCCCTGATAGATACTCCTCAGGGAAATGAAATAATATCAGCCGAAGGAGATGTAGTTCCTATTCTGAATAGTTTTGTAGAGCAATATCCTGATTTTTCATTTAAAGGAGCCAAAGGCACCTTGGCATTGACGGGTTATGAAGGTATACTGGGATATCGGACAAATCATAACAATCCGGGCTGGCAGAAAGAAAAAGAAGCTGCGGTGCCTGTGGTGAGAAAGCTTAAGGAAACGGGATGGGCTTTCGCAAGTCATAGCTACACACATAGAAGAACCTTTTCCGAAGGAACTATAACCCTGGATTATCTCAAATATGACACCAACAAGTGGTTTGATGAAGTAGGAAGTATAGTAGGAAACACGAATATTTACATATCCCCCTTTGGAGCAACCTTCAGGCAGAAGGATGCCAGGCTGCGTTACATAGTAAGCCGGGGGTTCAACGTATATTGCGGTGTCGGCCCCCGGCCCTCGTACATATTGTATAAAGATAATGCTTATATGGAAAGACTCGACCTGGATGGTTACAAAATGTTTCATAAGCCTGAACTGATGAAGGATTTGTTTGATGTGGGCAAAGTTCTTGATCCTGCAAGGCCGGACTTTAAATAACTGGCAAAATATCAGTGCGTAACTGTTTCTCAGAACTTATTAATGGAATTTTTATAGTTTTCAATCACATTGTCGCACCAGAGGTCAAATTCCGGGTCGGCTTTCTGAAGCTCGGCATGTGAAAGTACCTTGTCCAATATGAATCTGATGCCCTGATCGAAGCGTACGGTGGCATTAAAGCCGGGTACGAGCCTTTTCAGCTTGGAGTTGTCAAAAACCACTGTGTTGGCCTTGTCCCCAATGAGAGAACCTGTGAAATCATAGCTGCTGCTTGCAGCCAGATAATCAGAGGCAATATGAACCGCCTTCAGCTTTACTCCCAGGGCTGAAGCTATTATTTCATAAATCTGATTCCAGGTAAGGCTTTCATCAGAGGTTATATTGACAGCTTCGCCTATGGCGTGAGTATTTCCCATGAGGCCTGTAAAGCCCTTTGCGAAATCACTGTTATGTGTAAGTGTCCATAAGGAAGTGCCATCTCCGTGGATTATTACAGGCTTGTTTTCCAGCATTCTCCTTGCAACCTGCCAGCTGCCGTTATTACCGTGGACACCCAGAGGTATGCTTCGGTCGTCATAAGTGTGGCTTGGACGTACTATAGTCACCGGAAAGCCTGTTTTACGGTATTCCGATACAAGCAGCTCCTCGCAGGCAATTTTATTTCTGGAATACTCCCAATAGGGATTGGACAGAGGAGTGGACTCGGTTATTCTGTAGTGAGAAAGAGGTTTTTGATAGGCGGAGGCGGAGCTGATGAAAATATACTGCTTTGTCTTACCGGAGAACAGTCTTATATCTCTTTCAACCTGAGAAGGAACAAAGGCTATAAAATCTGCCACCGCATCAAAAGCCATATCCTTAATCAGTGCGGCAACACCTGCTTCATCATTAATGTCCGCTTTAATAACCTTGGCACCGGCAGGTACCCTATTAGTGCTGTTGCCACGATTCAGCAAATACAAATCCCAGCCCTGAGCCGCCAGAGAATGGGAAACAGCAGTGCTGATTGTTCCTGTACCACCTATAAAGAGCGCTTTCATATAATTTCCTCCTGAAATTATTAAATAGTTTAAGAACCATAGAAGTATTATATCTCTGTTCAGTCAAATTTAGTAGAGGTCTTAGTTATGATATATTGAAAGAATGTCAAAAACGTCGAGTCAGTTTATATTTTTTATACTATAATAAAATCACTTCCGGAAGAAAAAACAAAAGGAGGGCGAAGTTTGGATTATTTTACAGAAACCTGTGCAATTATTACCTTCATTGAAAAACGAATAAAGGAAAGGCTGGAGTTTAAGGAGCTGGAAAAATCCCTGAATTTTTCTTACCGCCATATAAGGGAAATATTCAGAAAAAAGACCAATATTCCTTTGTCGCAATATATCCTCGCCAGAAAAATAGCCAACTGTGCTCTTGAAATAATATCTACACCCAAGAGCCTGACGGATATAGCAGCGGAGTATGGTTTTGGAAGCTATGATACCTTTACCCGAGCCTTTAAGCGGCAGACAGGCATACGTCCGTCTGAGCTGAGACATTCCGGTCTTAAGTGCGACAGGAAGCCAATCTGCTCAGGTGTTTTTGCGCCGGTAATCTATAATATTGACGATTCCAAATCAGCCCTGCGTATAATATCGGAGGTAGAGATTGTGGAAAAAGCATTAAAAACCCAGGATAGCTGTATTCTCTATGGTGTTCCCAAGGTGTTTTACGGACGTAATTTTGACGGGGGCTGGCAGGGAACTCCTTTTCCAATGTGCCTGCAGGCTGTATTGGACTACATGGGACAAAATGTTCACTACTCTTATTTGATGGCTGCGTCAGGCGCATCCTTCAGGTTCAGGTGGAATGTAAACGGATGGGATTTGAGTGCCGTGGATATAAGAAATATTTATGAAAATTCACAAGAGGCATTTGTACGCTCGTTTAAAGCTGTAGGCAGAAATTACAGGATTATTGAGAAGGCTGACGGCACCAAGGAAGAATTTATGAGTCTGATTAAAGAGGAGCTAGACCAGGGGCGGCCTCTAATAGCACTGGGGGTGGTGGGGCCGCCTGAAGCCGGGATAATAACCGGCTACATGAACAAGGGAGAGTCCATATTGGGCTGGAGCCTGTTTCAAAATGACATGGGCTTTTCAGGGGATTTAGCATTTGACGAGTCGGGCTACTATATCTGCAATAACTGGTGGGAAAATATTCATACTATTATGTCTGTAGGTGAAGAAACCCAGTGCCTGGTGACTGCCAAGGAGTTGCTCAGGAATGCATTAAGGGTCTTAAGTGACGAAAGGATACAGGTTGACGGCGGCAAAGGCGGTACATATTATGGCGGTCAAAGAGCCTATTCCGCCTGGGCAGATGCCTTGGGGGACAGTGCCGCCTTTCCGAAAGAGCCGCAGCTTACCATGCTTCTGGAGCGCATTATGTGTTTTGGAGATGCTGCAACCATGGTGGGAGAAGGGCGTTCCTATGCGGCAGGGTACATAAGCTGGGTTGGAGAGACCTTTCCTGAGACAAATGAAGAATGTATAAAATGCGCGGAGTATTTTAATGCTGCTGCGGGGGCAGTCACGAAAATGCAGGAGGTATTGGTGAATTTTTGGGGAGAGGAGGCTGCCGGCAGGCTTGCCCAAAAAGAAAACAGAACGAAGCTTGCAGCCCTTATAAATGAGGCGGGGCAATGGGAGTCAAAAGCCTCAGAGGAGCTTTTACACATCCTCCAAAAATTATAGCTGAAAGTATAACTCCGCTTGTAGAAAAACAGCGAAGCCAGCCAGGCTTTCGCTGTTTTTTTAGTTTATTTTAATAGGGCTATAAGCTCCAGCTTAAAGCAAAATTACTTGCAATAAGTGGATAATATGTTATAATTATGGACATGTTTGATTCTCATACGGGAATTTAAACTAAAGATATGAATTAATCAGTAAACATCTAAAGATCAAATCATTTTCAATCCTTTCAGTAGACTTCCAATCATTTTCAAGTGCCAGACCTATATATTGAGTCCACCTGGTAAAATAGTAATGATTTAGCTTCTTTGAAGACAACCCTTTGCTCTGTTTAAATAAATCATTGACATATTCAATCTGTCTTTTAACAGAACCTATTCTTGCTGCTATACCCAGCTTTGAGATCAGCTCTGTCCTATGAAACCAAAGCATCCATTCCTTTGCACTAAGACTGCTTATATTACTATCAAAATCCTCCATAAATACTGAAGCCGGTGAAATAATCCGGTGCCTGTAAAGCAATTTAACCTGGGGAATGGGTGATAGTTCAACAAGCCTTGAAAAGGCCTTCACCAGCATTTCCTGGTTTTTAGCATCCCTCCAGCTACTGGTATTTGCAAGCAATCTCAGATGATAAATACTTGGCCACATTACTCCAGCTTTAAATACAAGTTTATCTTTGTGCTCATAATATATATCTGCTGTATTCTCAACTCCGCATACGTATCTGAACACTTCCAGTGCTTCATCAATCTGTTCTTTGACAAAAGCATAATTCTCATTGCCTGTGTAGGCGAAAACACAGGCCTTTATCAGTTTGGAACCTCCTAAATGCATGCTGTCCAAAGGTTTTCCGACTCTGTACATGCAGCCTTCGTCAAATTTATCACCTCGGGCAATAATGGCATTCAGAGCACTTATGATAATTGGATGGCTTGGCTCTACTCCCTTCTCCATAAGATATCTTAAACTGCATTCAGGTTCATCAACACCGTGAAACAAGCCTCCAAGCCAGCCATCCTGCTTTTGGAGTGAAAATATACGCAAAACTTCCGGTTCGTTAAGGATTTTAGCTTGTAATTCCTGCATATCAGGCTTTAACATATCCTCTTGCAATATTTCTTTTCTGATACGATAAGAAATAGAGGGGCAAGCCCTTTCCGAAATACGTGAGGCTGTCTCTTTATTCATGGTATACCTCGCAAAATAAAATAAATCTGCACACATTCTGCCATTCAGCAACAATATTATCAAAATTTTTTCATATAATCAATTGTGACTGGGATAAATAAAATTTATTTAAAGCTTACTTTTTTACTTCAGGTTGGTATAATATTAAGGAGCTGATCAGAGCAGTTTTAAGTGCAGGATTTCTTACTGCATGCAAATCGGATCAGGGTGAAAGGAGGAGTTGATTTTGAAAGCTGAAATATTAGCTGTGGGAACTGAGCTGCTCATGGGGCAGATAGTAAATACCAATGCTCAGTATCTGTCTTCCAGGCTGCCCCAGGTAGATGTGGGAGTGTATTATCACAGTGTAGTGGGCGATAATCCGGACAGGCTTAAGGAAAGCCTTGAGCTGGCATTGAATAGATGTGATGTTGTAATTACGACAGGAGGTCTTGGCCCTACTCAGGACGATCTTACAAAAGAGACTATTGCACAGGTGTGTGGAAGAAGACTGGTGCTTCACCGTGAAAGTCTGGAAGACATGAAGGGTTTTTTTGCCAGATTGGGCCGGGAAATGACTCAGAACAATGAGAAGCAGGCACATATGCCTGAAAGCAGCATCATACTTAAAAACAACAACGGAACAGCTCCGGGCTGTATTATAGAGCAGGGAGAAAAGGTCATTATCATGCTGCCGGGACCTCCGTCTGAAATGAAACCCATGTTTGAGGACTTTGTTTATCCTTATTTTGAGAATAGGAGCAGCTACACAATAGAATCAAGCTATCTAAGGGTATTCGGAATAGGAGAATCTGCTCTTGAGACAAGAATACTGGATATGATAGACCGTCAGACAAACCCTACTATCGCCACCTACGCAAAGGAAGGCGAGGTAACCATCAGAGTAACCGCAAGAGTACTCAAGGGACAGGACCCCCAGGTACTTTTAAAGCCTGTAGTTGAGGAGATAAGCCGGAGAACAGGGAACTGCCTGTATTCACAGGAGAATCACACTCTTGTTCAGGTAGCGGCCGATTTGCTGCTTAAAAATAATATTACCCTGGCAACGGCAGAGTCCTGTACAGGAGGGTTGATTTCCCAACAACTTACGGACATTCCCGGGATATCGGGAGTTTTTATGGGAGGGGCCGTCACCTATTCCAACGATGCCAAGGAAGAGTATGTTGGCGTAAAGCATGATACCCTGCTCAAGTATGGTGCCGTTAGCAGACAAACAGCCGGTGAGATGGCTGAGGGTGTCAGAAGCAGGCTTAAAACGGATATTGGAGTTTCTGTCACAGGCATAGCCGGCCCCGGAGGAGGAACGGCTGAAAAGCCGGTAGGTCTTGTATATATCGGCATATCCTCTGAGAAGGGCACTTTTACCAAGGAACTCAGGTTGTTTGGCAGCAGGAACCGAATCAGAACGGTTACTGCCCTAAATGTCTTTGATTTGATAAGGCGTCAGATTGCAGGTTTTGAGCCCGAGGCTTCACTTGAAGACTAGGCCACCTAACCATGTGACGTGTTTTACCCGATGTTGAACCAGTGCAAAAAGCCAATTATTGGCTGGGAGGTTAAAATTTGAACTCAAACAATAAAAAAATTACCGGTGCTGCCATTATAGTCATGTCCTCACTGGTTGTCAGCAGGATTACAGGCTATATCAGAACCATACTGATAAACAATCTGCTTACTGCGGCACAGTCGGATTCACTGCTGGCAGCATTCAGAACCACTGACCTGATGTACAACCTGCTTATAGGAGGTGCCATATCCGCGGCACTCATTCCTGTTTTGTCGGGGTATCTGGCCAGAGGAGAGGAAGAGGACGGCTGGAAGGCAGTGGGAACCTTTATAAATGTTGTTTTTCTTTGTATGCTGGCTGTGTGCACTCTTGGAGTGATCTTTGCTCCCTGGGTGGTTTCCATGACTGCATCCGGTCTGGAAGGAGAAGTCAGAGAGACTACCATATATCTCACAAGAATACTGTTTCCGTCTGTAGGCTTCATGATGCTGGCTGGAATGACCAACGGAGTGCTGAATTCCTATCAGAGATTTGCCGCAGCAGCCTACGGCCCATCCCTGTACAATCTTGGGACAGCTCTGAGCATACTGATTCTCAGCCGCTTTGGAGTCAGGTTTGTGGCATATGGCGTCCTTGCAAGTGCGGTAATGTACTTTATTATCCAGATATCCTTTGCGTTGCCGAACTTCAAGTACTACAAGCCCTGGCTGCTGCTGAGGCATTCCGGCTTCAGGAAGCTGTTCGGACTTGCAATACCATCTTTGGCAGCTTCCGCAGTAGTACAGATAAATATACTCATATCCCTGAACTTTATTTCTCTGTTCAGGCATGAGGGGAGTATTACAGCATACTATAATGCAAACGATATCTGGCAGCTTCCGTACGGTATTTTTGCAATGGGGCTGGGTACTGCTCTGCTGCCCACCCTGTCTGAAAAATTGGCATTGAGGCAGGTGGAGGAATTCAAGAATATATTAAACGGTGCCTTTAAGACCATTTTATATTTGATAATACCTTCCGCCATAGCTTTTGCAGTCATTCCAAAGCCGGTTATCAGTGTGGTCTACAAATGGTCTTCCAACATCGACGGTGAGAGGATAATAACCGCCGGCAGCATACTACTGCTTTTTACGGCGGCCATGCTTGCCCAATCCATGCTTGCAATACTTAACAGAGCCTTTTATGCAAACAATGATACCAAAACGCCATTGTACGCAGGCACTGCTGCCATAATACTCAACTTTATCTTTTGCACAGTATTTCAAAGGGCTGGTTTGGGGCCCGCCGGCATGTCTCTGGCATATTCAATACAAAGCCTTGTAAACATGACGGTTATGATGTACATATTGTCTAAAAGAATGAACGGAATGCAGTGGAGGGGACTGCTGAAATACTCTTTCAAGCTGCTGGAGGCTGCGGCGGTTATGGGGCTTGTAATATTTGCTTTGGACAGGCTTATACCAGTGGACTTTACACAGACTTATTCCATGCATTCAAAAATCATCGAAATTTCCGTGCTGGCAGCGGAGATAGTGTTGGGGGCTGGGATTTATTTCGGCTGTACCATGCTTTTGAAGGTTGAAGAGGCTGTTGCATTTAAAAACAGATATTTGGGACGGTTTGCAGGAATCCTGAAAAAATAATATTTTAGTTGACTTGGAAAGTAGAAATCTATATAATAAAAACAGAACAAGTGTTCTTTAAATTTAAGGAGGTCACCCCATGTTGGAAAAGAAAAAAGCATTGGAAATGGCTCTTGGCCAGATAGAAAAGCAATTTGGCAAAGGTGCCGTTATGAAATTGGGCGAGAATGCACACATGAATGTAGAGATTATTCCCACCGGTTCCCTGAGTCTTGATATTGCACTTGGCGTTGGGGGAGTTCCCAGAGGAAGAATAGTTGAGATATATGGACCTGAATCTTCAGGTAAGACAACCGTGGCCTTGCATATAATTGCCGAGGCTCAAAAGGCGGGCGGAGAAGCAGCGTTTATTGATGCGGAGCATGCTTTGGATCCTGTTTATGCTAAAAAACTGGGGGTTGATATAGACAATCTGATAGTATCCCAGCCTGACACCGGAGAGCAGGCCTTGGAAATAACCGAGGCGCTGGTTCGAAGCGGCGCTATAGATGTTATAGTTGTGGACTCTGTTGCAGCACTTGTTCCAAAGGCTGAAATCGACGGGGAAATGGGAGATTCTCATGTGGGACTTCAGGCAAGGCTGATGTCTCAGGCACTTCGTAAGCTTGCAGGAGTTATTAGCAAATCAAGAACTACGACCATATTTATAAACCAGCTTCGTGAGAAGGTTGGCATCATGTTTGGAAATCCTGAAACCACTCCGGGTGGACGTGCTCTGAAGTTCTACTCGTCAGTACGTCTTGATGTCAGAAGAATAGAAGCCATCAAACAATCAAATGAGGTTGTTGGAAACAGGACAAGAGTAAAGGTAGTGAAGAACAAGATAGCTCCTCCTTTCAGAGAAGCAGAATTTGACATAGTTTACGGAGAAGGTATTTCCCGGGAAGGAAGTATTCTTGATATAGCCGTAGGCAGTGATATTGTAAATAAGAGCGGCGCATGGTTCTCCTACAACGGACAGCGTATCGGTCAGGGAAGGGAAAATGCCAAACAGTTTCTTAAAGAGAATCCTGCCATGTGTTTGGAGATAGAAAAGCTTGTCAGAAGTAATCTGACCATCACTCCTGCTGCAGTTGAAACAGTAGAGGAGACTGAGGAAGAAGAGCTGGACTAGGATAGACTTGTCATTGAGTTTTGTTTTATCTATTTAAATCAGAGGGCATACCTGAGCAGAGCATATAAGCATTTTCTATGTTCTCAGGTATGCCTTTTCAGAATTTAGAGGTGTTTTATGAAAATTATTTCCATTGAAAAAAATCAAAAGGTTTCATCAGTAGTTAGGGTAGTATTGGATAATAATATTTCCTTTAGCCTGCCCAAAAAAAGAATTGAGCTTTTGGAACTGAAGGAAGGCAAGACTCTTTCAGCGGAAACCTTGAATTATATATTGGATACCGAGGTTTATGCTGCCGCGCGAGGTGCTGCGGTGGGGTTTTTATCCATTAAGCTGCGCAGTTCCTTTGAAGTGACCCAAAGGTTATTGGAAATGGGCTATGAGGAGGCTGTTGCGGAGAAGGTTATTGAGAATCTCAGGGAAATAAACTATATAGATGACCTTAATTATTGCCGCAAATATATTTCCGAAAAGACAAAGCTTAAGCCCAAGTCTTCCAGACTATTAGCCATGGAGTTAAGCCATAGGGGAATTCCGGAAAATGTTATTGAGACTGCTTTGGAGGAATGTTCATTGGATGAGAACCAATTGGCGCTTGAGCTTTTAAGAAAAAAATATTCCAGATTCACCTCCTTTGACGACAAATTGATTCAAAAAATGAAAGCTTTTTTGATGGGAAGAGGTTTCAGTTACAGCCAGGTATCAAAAGCAATCAGCAGCTTTTTGCCCGAAGAATGAAAGAAATAAAAGTAAATAAAGATACAATTCAGGCAATATCAAAACTAATAATTGAAAAATATTGGAAATTATGTTATTATTCGTATAATACATTAATGTGTTGGCAATAGATTTTAGCTCTGAAAATTAAGGAAAGGGAGACATATTGCACTAAAGCAGTATGGAACAGGAAAATGTAAGCATTAATAAAGAAAGGAATCATGTTGATAGGTAAATTCTATGAAGTATAAGATTTTAAAGAAGCAAAAGATTGGAAAGATGTGTGCAGTATGCGGCAGTGAAAATGAATTTGGTTTAAAATCTACTTTTTATGAATTGGATGATGGGCAGGTTCTTGCTTTATGTGTGCCACGACAGGAGCATCAGAGCTATCCGGGCAGAATGCACGGGGGCATAGCCGGGGCAATATTGGATGAAACCATCGGTAGGGCAATATACATAAAAGATAAAAATGCCTGGGGTGTTACAATTGAGCTTAAGCTGAGATTTCATAAGCCCATTCCTCTGGATGAGGAATTAAGAGCAATGGGACGAATTACAAGAGACACCAGAAGAATATATGAGGGTGAAGGGGAGATATTTCTAAGCAGCGGTGAGATTGCCGTCAGCGCTACTGCAAAGTATTTTAAAGTTCCGCTGGAGGCAAATGATCATATTGAGGAGCAAAGGAATGAAATATGGGAAACTTCAACATTTGTTAAAGAGCCCGTTGAAATTGAAATATGAAATGCATTTATATTTATATCAATAATAGTTTTTAAATAACAATAAAAATTGTATTTAAGGAAAACTCCTTCGGACAGCAAAAATTTAGTGGACTTGCTGAAAAAGGAGTTTTTTGTTTTTCAGTAAGATTTTGCCCCGCTGAAACCTTCGTTTTCCAGGTGAATACCATAGTATTTGACTTGACATTTTAATGATATTATTAAATAATTTTAGCTATAGATGTAGAAAAAAATTTTTGCAGCAAAAAATCATTTAAATATCTTGAGGAGTGTAACTGGTGAATAAAAAAATAGGGATAGTGTCCTTGGGATGCCCAAAAAACCTGGTTGACAGCGAGATTATGCTGGGTATGCTGAAACACGCAGACTATGAAATAGTGAACGAGAAGGAAAATGCTAATGTACTTATTGTAAATACCTGCGGCTTTATAGAGTCTGCACAGCAGGAGTCCATCAATACAATACTTGAGATGGCAAAAGAAAAGGAGCGCGGCTGTGAAATACTCATAGTGACAGGGTGTATGGCTGAAAGGTACAGGGAGAAAATCCTGGAGCTCATACCTGAAGTTGACGCAGTGCTGGGAACGGGAAATTATAAGGAAATCTCCCAGGTTATAAACAGGGCATATGAGGGTGAAAAGATTGTGGCCTATGGAAAGCTCAGTGAAACCGATTATCTGGATGAGGAGAGGATAATTTCTTCCAGCAGGCATTCTGTTTACCTGAAAATATCAGAAGGCTGCGATAACCGTTGCACCTACTGTATTATTCCGTATTTGAGGGGTGATTACAGGAGCAGAAAAATAGAAGCTCTGGTCAGAGAGGCTGAAGCGCTGGCTGAAAATGGAGCAAAGGAAATCATATTGGTCGCCCAGGATACAACAAGATACGGCATAGACCTGTATGGTAAAAAAATGCTGCCTGAACTAATAAGAGAACTGTCAAAAATCAGCGGTATACAGTGGATAAGGCTGCTTTATTGTTATCCGGAAGAAATAGATGATGCTTTAATAGAGGAAATCGCTTCCAATCCTAAGGTATGCAAATACATGGACATACCTGTACAGCATGGCTCCGACAATATATTAAAGCTGATGGGGAGAAGGGGTACAAAAGACCATATCACTGAGGTGCTTACAAAGCTCAGGCAAAGGGTAGACGGTATAGCAATCAGGACTTCGCTGATTGTGGGCTTTCCCGGGGAGAGTCCGGAGGATTTCCAGGAGCTTTTGGATTTTGTCAAAGAGTTCAGGTTTGATCGACTGGGGGTATTTACGTACTCAAAGGAAGAAGGCACCCCTGCGGCAAAAATGAAAAACCAGATAAAAAAGAATATTAAACTGAAGCGCCAGGAAACCATATTGGAACTTCAGAACGCCATAAGCTCTGAAATAAATGCCAATAGAATTGGAAAAGTATATAAAGCTGTTGTTGACGGGATTGCAGATGATGGTATATTCTATTATGGACGAACTTATGCGGAAGCTCCTGAAATCGACGGGACTGTATATTTTACCAGCCCGGAGCCACTGGAGGCCGGTCGCTTTGTCGAGATAAAAATATTAAATTCAGAAGATTATGATTTGATAGGAGAGGTCATAAATGAACTTGCCGAATAAAATAACGATTTCCAGAATAGCTCTGGTTCCATTATTCATGATTTTTATAATACCGATACCTGATGCAACGGTAAATTTGTCTATTTTGTCATTTCTTAAGGATGAGATGCTTAGTATCAATAAATTCATCAACAGCTACGGAAATTATGTTGCTGCGGTCCTGTTTATTATTGCGGCCAGCACCGACGGAGTGGACGGATATATTGCCAGAAAGCACAAGCTTATCACTGCATTTGGCAAGTTTCTTGACCCCATAGCCGACAAACTGCTGATTACGGCAGCACTTATAGCGCTTGTCCAGAGAGGCGTGGTCACAGGTTGGGCAGCCATGATTATCATATCCAGAGAATTGCTGGTTACAGGCATGAGATTGGTTGCGGCTGGTGAGGGACAGGTTGTTGCCGCAAACAAGTCGGGAAAGATAAAAATGGTTTGTCAGACTGTGGCTGTTTCAGTGGCATTACTGAACAACTTCCCGTTTTCTCTCATAACCGATGTAAAGGTTGATGCCTATCTGATGCTTATAGCAGTAATCGTGACTATATATTCAGGAATTGATTTCTTCGCAAAAAATATAAAAGTGTTAAAGTCTGACGATATGTAAATAAAAAATCAACATCACGTAGCCGTAATTATTTTGCGGCTATTAGTTTTGTTAAAAAATGTTTATGGCTTATCACCTGGTTTTAAATACACATATTAGCATGAGAAATACATTTCTTTGCTGACTTTTCCCAATTTACCCACTGAGATTATTCTTGCTGCATAGCCATGAAATTGTTATTTGCGTAAGGCTGTAAAGGTTTGAAATATTTAAGCTTAGAGTAATATTATTAGAAAATAGTTGCAATAATAATAAAGTTAATATATAATTTTGTTATCAGCAATTAGTATCTGGTAATAATTATATTAAATAATTATTTATAAGGGGTGAGGTTGTTAGTGAGCAGATCGTCTTCACAAAAACAACAGAGACAGAAAATTTTGCTTGATAAAATCAAGTATGACCCATTTCTGACAGATGAAGAATTAGCTGATTTTTTTAAGGTAAGTGTACCGACAATCAGATTGGACAGACTGGAACTAGGCATTCCCGAACTTAGGGAAAGAATAAAGCATGTTGCGGAATCCAATCAGGAAAAGCTGAAATCCATAGAAGGCAAGGAATTTATCGGTGAACTTATAGACCTGCAGCTTGGACAGAGTGCCATCTCATTGATGGAAACAAACAGCTCCATGGCCTTTGAAAAGACGCATATTATAAGAGGACACTATATATATTCTCTTGCGGAGACACTTGCTATTGCAGTTATTGATGCACAGGTGGCATTGGTAGGAATAGCAAACATAAAGTATAAGATTCCCGTATACTCAGGCGCCAAGCTGGTAGCGAAGGCTGAAGTAAAGGAATCGAAGCGTAACCGGTTTATTGTTTGGGTTAAAATATACGAAAAAAATATTGAAGTTTTTAGAGGCAAATTTATACTTGTAACAGTTCAAAAGTAACAAAGGAACAACCCAATAGCTCAATACCTGAAGGATATTAACAATTACCGGTTGTCTCAATTCTTGGAGGAAATATATTTATGATAAATATTATTGTGGACGCCATGGGTGGCGACAACGCCCCTGACGCAATTATAGACGGCTGTATTGAGGCGTTACAGAAACAAGATGGTTTTATGGTAACTCTTGTTGGAATAAGTGAGATTATAAAGGATAAATTAAGCAAAAAGCAGTATGACAAAGACAGGATAGAAGTTGTAAATGCCACAGAAATAATAACAGGCGATGATACTCCTACAAAAGCAATCAGAAGTAAGAGGGATTCATCAATGGTGGTGGGCCTGGGGCTTTTAAAGGACAAAAAGGGTGATGCCTTTTTGTCCGCGGGTAATACGGGAGCTCTCATGACCGGCTCGCTGCTTATTGCAGGCAGGATGAAGGGAATTGACAGACCCTCCATGCCCGCCCTTGTACCCACTAAAAAGGGCATGTGCCTCATAATTGATGCGGGCATGAATACTGTGTGCAAGCCTCTGAACTATTTACAGTTCGGCGTTATGGGCTCCATTTACATGAAGCTGCTGTTTAAACTGGACACCCCCAAGGTTGGCTTGGTCAATGTAGGGTCGGAAGACGGCAAGGGTAATGATACTCTTAAGCAGGCTTTTGGTCTTATGTCGGAATCAAATGTCAATTTTGTTGGTAATATAGAAGGAAATGATATCACAAGCGGCGATGTCGACGTTGCTGTTTGTGACGGCTATGTAGGAAATGTTGCTCTTAAGCTGTATGAAGGAGCTGGTTCCTTCTTTATGAAGGAATTGAAAAAGATATTTACTTCAAATATACTTACGAAAATTTGTTACCTTTTGTTAAAGCCGTTCTTTAAGGATTTCAGAGACAGATTTGATCCTGATGAGCTTGCAGGCGCGCCGGTTCTTGGGATAAATGGCCTGGTAATAAAAAGTCATGGGTCTTCAAAAGCCAAAACTATCAGAACAGCTATACTCAAAAGAACAATACCTTTAATAAAAAATGGTATTGTTGAAGAAATCAAAGATCAATTTAAAAATATGGAGGTGAAGCCCTCTGAAGACGATATCGACTAAAAGTGTTGGAATACTGGGAACCGGAAGTTGTTTACCCGAAAAAGTGCTTTCAAACAGCGATTTGGAGCAGATAGTTGAGACATCTAATGAGTGGATTTTAAAAAGAACAGGAATATCAGAAAGAAGAATTTTAAGAGATGATGAGCCTGCCTACAAGCTTGGAATAGAGGCGGCAATAAGAGCATTGGACAATGCAAATCTACAGGCCGGAGATATAGATTTGATAATACTGGCCACAGAAACCCCTGATTTCATGACTCCTTCCGCCTCCTGCATAGTTCAGGGAGCAATCGGTGCGGTAAATGCAACTGCATTTGATATGAATGCAGCCTGCACAGGATTTATTTACGGACTGGTAACAGCCCAGCAGTTTATTGCAAACGGCATGTTCAAGCATGCTTTGGTAATCGGCTGCGAGGGACTTTCCAAGATTGTTGACTGGAAGGACCGGAATACCTGCGTGCTTTTCGGTGATGGCGCCGGAGCGGTAGTTCTGGGTGAAGTGGAAGAAGGGAACGGAATACTGAATTCCTTCCTTGGCTCAGATGGAACAGCAGGCATGAATATCACCATCCCAAACCTGTATCTTGACAGTGCGGAAAAGGAGAAAAGGGTGAACGGCAAGCTGAATTCAATATGGATGGATGGCACGGAAGTATTCAAGTTTGCCGTTAAGGCAATGTCATCTGCCACAGTAAAGGTGCTGGAGGATTTAAACATGTCTGTGGAGGATTTAGATTATATATTCCCTCACCAGGCCAATACAAGAATTATTGATGGAGCTATTAAAAAACTCGGTGTTTCGGATGAAAAACTCCACTATGTAATTCAAAAGTACGGAAATATATCCTCAGCATCCATACCTGTTGCTCTTGATGAAGCAAACAGAGCCGGAAAGTTTAAAAAAGGCGATAAAATGGTTCTGGTTGGCTTCGGAGGCGGTTTGACCTGGGGGTCTGTAGCCGTTAAGTGGGCAAAGTAGTTCTTGGAATTGTTATTAATAAAAAAATTTTGATTTGGAGGTTTATATGGGCAAATTAGCTTTTATATTTCCCGGACAGGGAGCTCAGTATGTTGGTATGGGAAAAGACATCGCTGCTGAGTATAAGAGTGCTGACGCTATCTATGAAGAAGCTTCTGAAGCATTGGGGTTCGATATAAAGGAAATGATTTTTAACGGCAATGATGAAGCCTTGAAAATCACTGAAAATACTCAGCCCACCATAGTAACTACCAGCGTCGCATGTATGCAGCCCTTGCTTGAAAAAGGTATAAAACCGGATTTTGTAGCGGGTCTGAGCCTTGGAGAATATGCGGCACATGTGGCGGCAGGTACTTTTGACTTTAAGGATGCAGTGGCTCTTGTAAGAAAAAGAGGAAAGTTCATGCAGGAGGCTGTTCCCGTTGGAGTAGGAGCAATGTCCGCGATTATAGGCCTTGATAATGAAGCTGTTATAGAAAGCTGCAAAGAGGCATCCTCACTGGGAGTGTGTGAACCTGCAAACTTCAACTGCCCTGGACAGCTTGCAATTGCCGGTGATGTGGCAGCTGTGGAAAAGGCAAATGAAATCTGCAAGGCAAAAGGAGCTAAGAGAGCAATGATGTTGGCTGTAAGTGCGCCTTTCCATTGCAGTCTTTTAAAGCCTGCCGGAGAAAAGCTGGCAGCAGAGCTGGACAAAGTAACAGTAAATGATATAAAGATACCCGTGGTTGTTAATGTTACCGCAAAATCTATAACCAATAAGGACGAAGTAAAGTCCACCCTGGTAAATCAGGTCAGCAACTCGGTATTGTGGGAAAATTGTGTCAAGAACATGCTGGAGCAAGGTGTGGACACTTTTGTTGAGATTGGACCTGGCAAGGTTCTCAGCGGTTTCATTAAAAAAATTAACAAGGACGTAAAGGTTCTGAATGTAGAAAACCTCGACAGCCTCAATGCAACTTTGGAGGAATTGACCAGGTAATTTTTATTAAGCCTTTACCGGAGGGAAAATCCGGCAGACTTTAAAAATTATCAGGAGTGGAGGTGTTTGGATTATGAAGTTTGAAGGAAGGACTGCCATTGTAACAGGCTCCTCCAGAGGCCTGGGAAAGGCCATAGCGGAGAAGCTCGGGATTTTGGGAGCAAATGTAGTACTCACAGGAACCTCGGAGACGGTTTTTAATACTGCTGCTGAACTTGAAGCAAAGGGAATAAAGGCTGTTGCAATTGTCGGGGATGTGAGGAACGCAGAGGATGTTAAGAATATGATTTCAAAAGCGGTAGAAACCTTTGGGGGCATTGATATTTTAATAAACAATGCAGGTATAACCAAGGATAAGCCAATGGCGATGATGTCTGAGGACGATTGGGACACCGTTCTGGATATTAATCTAAAGGGCTGTTTTCTTTGCACCAAGGCTGCTGCAAAAGTGATGCTAAAAAAGAAGTACGGCAGAATAATTAATGTTTCTTCCGTTGCCGGCGCTTACGGAAATCCGGGGCAGGCAAACTACTCGGCGTCAAAAGGTGGTATGATAGGCTTGACCAAGACCACCGCAAAGGAACTGGCGACCAGAGGAATTACCTGCAATGCTGTTACACCTGGTCTTATTGAAAGCGACATGACGGAAATATTGCCTGAGGATTTGAAGCGGAAATATCTTGATAAAATTGCCCTCGGAAGGTTCGGGACACCTGAAGACGTGGCAAATGTTGTAGCTTTTCTGGCTTCGGACGAGTCGGGTTATGTCACCGGTCAGGTAATAGATATTGACGGTGGGCTAGTTATGTAATAATATTAGCATGTGTTTGCTTGTTAAAATCATGCAAACCGGCTAAATTTTATTTAAATTGCATACTATATAATCACATGTGTACTGCGGTGCACATCCAAATAGTGTCAATTTATAAAACCATCCTTTGGAAGGAGGTGAATATATGGTTTTCGATAAAGTTAAGAAGTTAATTGTTGAACAGTTGGGTGTTGAAGAAGACGATATAGCAATGGAATCTTCTTTCATAGATGATCTCGGCGCTGACTCTCTTGATATAGTTGAGTTGATAATGGCTTTGGAAGAAGAGTTCAACCTTGAGATTCCAGACAACGAAGCTGAGAAAATCACCACTGTTGGTGATGCGGTTGAATACATTCAAAAGAATACTTAAAAAAAAGTCCCAAATGCGGGACTTTTTTTAGTATTAATAAGCTTAAGGCTAATACAGTTCAAAATACATCAAATAAAATTTCTTAAAGACTTTTTGAACAAATAGTCGTTGTTCATACGGCATTTATATAGATCCAAAAATAAAAATTATTAAAGTAAATATATGGAGGTTAAGTTATGAGCAGACGTGTAGTTATTACAGGTGCTGGTGTTGTATCTTCTTTAGGTATGGGAGCCGAACAATTCTGGGGTGCTGTTAAAGAAGGCAAAAATGGAATAAGCGAAGTAACCAGAATTGATGTTTCAAACCTATCAACTAAGGTAGCAGCTGAGATAAAAGACTTTGACGCTTCACAATATATTGACAAAAAGGAAGCAAGGAGAATGGACAGGTACAACCAGTTCGCAATGGTAGCGGCCAAACTGGCTGTTGAAGATTCAAAACTGGAGCTTGATAAGCTGGATCTGGACAAATGTGGAGTAATAGTAGGTTCAGGTGTAGGCGGTCTTGAAACTCTTGAAGAACAGCACGATGTAATGAGGAACAAGGGTGTGGGAAGAGTGAGCCCCTTCTTCATACCAATGATGATATCAAACATGGCAGCAGGAAGAATAGCTATAGAATACGGCTTTAAAGGTTTTAACGAGTGTGTGGTAACTGCTTGTGCAACAGGAAACAATGCCATAGGCGATGCCTTCAAGGTTATTGAGCGCGGTGATGCCGATGTAATGATTACAGGAGGAGCAGAGGCTTGTATTACAATCATGAGCTTTGCAGGTTTCTGTTCAATGGGAGCAATGTCAAAGAATCCTGATCCCAACACAGCCTGCAGACCTTTCGACAAGGACAGGGACGGCTTTATACCGGGAGAAGGCGCTGCAATTCTTATAATTGAAGAATTGGAACATGCTATTAAAAGAGGTGCCAATATAATTGCAGAGGTAGTCGGTTACGGCTGTACCTGCGATGCATATCATATCACGGCTCCCCATCCTGAGGGAGACGGCGGGGTAAGAAGCATGAACATGGCTATCAACGATGCCGGAATAAAGCCTGAGCAGGTTGGATATATCAATGCTCACGGCACTTCAACACCTTTGAATGATCCCACTGAAGTAAATATAGTTAAGAGGGTTTTTGGAGACCATGCAAAAAATCTTGCCATGAGCTCAACCAAGTCCATGACCGGACATCTGCTTGGAGCCGCCGGTGCCATAGAAGCTATTGCAACAGCAATGGCTCTAAAGGAAGGCTTCCTGCCACCTACAATAAATGTGCAGAACCAGGACCCGGAATGTGACATTGACTGTGTGCCAAACGTGGGAAGAAAAGCAGATATCAAATATGCGCTGTCAAATTCACTTGGTTTTGGAGGACACAATGCAACTCTGTGCCTCAAAAAATATGAATAAGCTCCAGAAATAAATATTATTGATGATTTTAATAGAAAAGTATAAAATAAAGGGTGGGATATTTCCCACCTTTATTTTTTTTCAGTTATATCTAATATTGCAGTCGGAGGAAATAAATGAGCAGCGATACTAATAAAGAGATAAGCAATATTCCAGTTCTTGAGAAACGTATAAATTATGTCTTTAAAGATAAAGGAACAGTATTAACAGCCATTACCCACAGCTCATATGCAAATGAGAAAAAAGCCCGGAAGCTCAAATATAACGAACGTATTGAATTTCTTGGAGACTCCGTATTGAGCCTGACAATAAGTGAGCATCTGTACAAAAGGTATCCGGATTTACCAGAGGGAGAGCTCACTGTTACCAGAGCCAAGATTGTATGTGAAAATTCACTTTCCAGATGTGCCAACGACATCGGTCTGGGGGAGCTGCTGCTGCTTGGAAAGGGTGAAGAGCTCTCAGGAGGGCGCAGTAAGAGCTCAATCCTGTCTGATGCCTATGAAGCCCTTATAGGAGCCATTTATATGGATGGGGGCTTTGAAACGGCAAAGACCTTCATACTTAAGCATATGGACGACATTATTAAAAACAGTATGCAGGGAAAGCTGTTTTATGACTATAAAACACAGCTGCAGGAAAGAATACAGCAAAAAAGCGAGCAGCAGATAACCTATACAGTTATTGATGAAAAAGGACCCGACCATAATAAGACTTTTGTAACTCAAATAAAAATAAACAATGTTATATGCGGGCAGGGAAGCGGCCGCTCCAAGAAGGAGTCGGAGCAAAACGCTGCCAGGGATGCCCTGGACAAGCTTTCACAGCAAGCTACAGGCCAGTTTTGATAAGGAGTGTTAACAATTAAAAGGCATATAGTAATACCTGTATTCGTACCACACAAGGGCTGCCCCTTTGATTGCATCTACTGCAATCAGAAAACCATAAGCGGTCAGTTCAGCGAGGCAAGTGAAGCAGATATAAGAAAAACCATTGAAGAACATCTGGACACCGGAGGTAATGCCTTTGTAGAAATCGGTTTTTATGGCGGCAGTTTTACCGGTATATCCAGGGAGGAGCAGAAATGGTATCTTGAAATAGGCCACAGCTATATTAAAGCCGGAAGGGTCAAGCAGCTGAGGCTTTCAACCAGGCCTGACTATATAAATACCGACATATTGGATTTTCTTTCAGCTTATGAGGTGAAAACCATAGAACTTGGTGCACAAAGCCTGGATGAACAGGTTCTCTGCAATAGTAACAGAGGGCACGATATATCTGCAGTAGTCAGAGCATCCAAGCTGATAAAGGACAGGGGCTTTTCTCTGGGAATACAAACCATGCTGGGGCTGCCGGGGGACACACGTCAAAAGGCCCTGGAAACAGCCCAAAAGGTAATTGAAATGGCCCCAGACCTTGTGCGTATATATCCCACTCTGGTAATACGGGATACGTTTCTGGAAAAGTTGTACCTGGCAGGTAAATACACTCCCCTTGAACTGGAGGAGGCAGTTGATATTTCTGCAGCACTTCTGGAAATGTATGAACAGAAGGACATTAATGTAATAAGAATAGGACTTCAGCCAACAGAGAGTATAAGCAAGGATGGGGAAGTTATTGCAGGGCCCTTTCATCCAGCCTTCAGGCAACTGGTTCAGTCCAGGCTCATGCGAAACCGGCTGGAACAGTTTTTCAGAGAAAAAAAATTGTCCAATCTTAAAGAGGTCATAATCCAGTGCAGGTCAAAAAATATATCAAATATTATAGGACAAAAGAGAGAAAACCTGCAAAAATTAATGACGGATTTCAACATAAGTAGCATAAAAGTTATAGTTAATGATAATATTAGTGAATTTAATGTGAAATATTGACAAATTTGGGCGGTAATGTTTATCTAAAATTCCAAATGTAAAAAGAAGGAATTTGCAGTAATATATAGAATAGTAATATATAGATAGAAAATTTATTTTTTGTTTTTTAATTAAAGCATTTTTTAGGAGGATGTATTTATGGAAGTTCTAAAAGTTTCAGCTAATTCGCAGCCCAAATCTGTTGCTGGAGCATTGGCCGCAGTATTGCGCGACAATAATTATGCCGAAATCCAGGCAGTTGGTGCCGGTGCAGTAAACCAGGCAGTAAAGGCCATTGCCATCACACGGGGTTTTGTTGCTCCTAATGGGATCGATCTTGTAGCAGTTCCAGCTTTTGCAGAAGTGAACATTGATGGGGAAGAGAGAACAGCCATTAAGTTTTATATTCAACCTCGTTAATTTGAGACATAATAATTAGACACTAGGCAAGGGCCCGCCGGAAGAGCGGGCCCGATTATTTTATCCTGAATTATTCGAGCATTATATTTCTGCATTATATCAGCTTTATTCCTGTAAAAACCTATAAGGCACTTATTACCCCATTGTAAGCACCAGTTGGCCATTCATGGCCATAGTGAGCCTTCTCTCCACCTCATACCAGTTTATAAGGTTCCACCAGGCATCTATATATTTTCTTCTGTTGTTCTGATAGTCCAGGTAATAGGCGTGCTCCCAGGTATCGCATACCAGTATGGGAATTCCGCTCCACTGGGTAAGATTCTGATGCTTCTCAGCCTGAAGGATTTCAAGTCTGTTCCAGGAGGGCTGCCAGGTCAGAATTCCCCAGCCTGAACCTTCGACTTTTTCCGCTGCCGCTTTAAATTGCTCCTTGAACCAATTAAAATCCTCAAAATACTCCAATATGTGATAAAGCAGTTTGTTTCCAGGATTTCCACCCATACCGGGAGGGGCCATCACAGTCCAGAATATGCTGTGGAGTATATGACCTGAGCCATTGAAGGCCAATTCATTTTCCCAATACTTTATATACTCATAATTATTGTTTTTTCGTACCTGCTCAAGATTCACCTCAGCCTTGTTCAAGCCGTCAACATAGGCTTTATGGTGTTTATCGTGATGAATGGTTAAGGCCTCCCGGCTGATGACAGGTTCAAGTGCGCTGTAGGTGTAGGGGAGGGGCGGCAGTTTGTGCCGTCCGGCAGGAACCATATTTGCTTGCATTGTCTCACGTCCTTTGTCGATTTACATCATAAACCAAATATATAACCTGGTTATTCTTATTCATTATATTAACAAAAACCCCACCATGTGCTCTCAGCAAAACAAAAAGCGTCAAATTTTGTTTGACGCCAAAATAAAGCAAAAGATATCAGTAGTACCAGCCATAGCCTCCGCCTGGATAACCGTAACCATAGCCGTAGTGAGGACGGCGGCGGCGCCTCATCAGCTCACGCAGCAGGACAATGGATATTAAATCCCGGCGGAACCGTCTTCTTCCTCCATAAAAGCCTCCAAACTGTCTGCCTTTCTCTTTGGGATTATTGTCAGAAATGTTCATGGCTTCAACATTTTCAGAATAATCATTATCCTCGTATTCTGCTTCAACATCCTGGCCTACTCTGTTATCTATGTCATCCACTATATTATCAAGCTCTTGTCTGCTGGGGTTATACATTGTCCCCTTTTTAGATATCAACCTGTCACAATGACGGCATACTTCAGGATAAATAATGTAGTAGCATCTTGGAAACATTGATTCCAACTGCTCCTGCGGCATTTCCATCATAGGCTCATATTGCTGAGGAAGATTCATCATTTGCATATACGGCTTATTGGACCAATCATTTGGCATGAGGTCAACCTCCTTCAATGATAGAGAAATACTTACAGATTATTTTATGCTTTTATTGAGCATATGGTTACGAAAACATAATATTATGTCAATAAAGAGTTTTAAAAGGAAATACCTTGTTTTTATATCAACATTCATGGAATAATATATATAAAGAATACTATTGAAAAAGGATTGATTGTTACAGAAGCTGGAATAAACCGTTTCTTAATAGGAGGCTATATGCTTGAAGAAATAATGCTGGATAAAAAAATATGGGCCGTGGTAGGAGCAAATCAGGATCAGGCCAAGTATGGTAATATGATATACCGGAAGCTGAAAGCAAAGGGGTATGAGGTATATGCGGTTAATCCTCAATATGACACCATTGAGGGTGATATCTGCTACAGTAATTTGTCAGCTTTGCCTGTAGTGCCCCAGGTAATAGACATGGTGGTTTCCCCGAAACGTGGGAGGCCTGTTATTGAAGAGGCAGCAAGGCTTGGTATTAAATATGTATGGCTGCAGCCGGGAACGTATGATGAGGAACTGCTGAGCCTGATGGAGAGCCTGGGGCTTCAGCAGGTTCAGGCCTGCGTCCTTGTGGCTTTGAGATAGTAGCGGCCTGCGGATTTCGGGAGCATGCAAAGTCAGGGCAACCCCGGAATCCGTGGAAATAATGAAGAGTATAAAAGGAGGTTTATATGACAAACAGTGAGCTGTACCAGGTTATATTCAAAAGAAAGTCAGTCAGAAAATATGAAATGTCTCCTCTGTCTCAGGAAAAGCTGGAAATGCTGCAGGCCTTTTTGAAAACGGTAAAAAGGCTGGACCCAGGTATACGGACTGAGTTCCTGCTCCAGACGGCTGAGGAGGTCAGCAGTGTTTTTGCCATTAAGGCGCCCCATTACATAACCCTTTACTCTGAAAAAAAGGACGGCTATCTGCTTAATGCAGGTTTTGTCATGCAGCAGGTGGACCTTTTTCTTTCTGCTAATGACATAGGCAGCTGCTGGCTGGGGATGGCAAAGCCCGACAAAAGTGTTCCAATGGCAAAGGAGGGACTCGAATATGTAATAATGCTGGCATTTGGAAATGCCTCAGTCCCTGTACACAGAGAAAGCACACAGGAGTTTAAAAGAAAGAGGCTGTCTGAGATAACTTCCTTAGAGGGGGCGGAGCAGCTTTTAGAACCGGTCAGACTTGCACCCTCTGCGGGAAATTCACAGACCTGGTTTTTTACCGGAGACACCCGGGAAATAGTTGTATGCCGTAAAAAAGCAGGTATACTAAAGGCACAGCTATATGGGAGAATGAACCATATAGATTCGGGCATAGCCCTTTGCCACCTATGGCTTTCAGCAGAGCAGCAGGGGAAAACTTCAGCTGTGGACTTCACAAGGCAGAAAGTGCCTCAGGGTTTTGAATTCATGGCAAGGGTCAGGTTGGAGGATTAACAGCTTTATATTATACAGTAGCTGATGGAGGCTTTATATGTTGAAGAGAATTAACCAAAAAAACGGTGAAGAATTATCCATTCTGGGGTTCGGCTGTATGAGGTTTCCCGGGAAGGCCGGGGGAATAGACGAACCCAGGGCAATTGCCATGATTAGAAATTCAATAGAAAAAGGTGTAAATTATTTTGATACGGCTTATATATACCATGCAGGAAAGAGTGAGTCGCTGCTGGGGCAGGCTTTATCCGGCGGTTACAGGGAGAGGGTACGGATTGCCACGAAGCTGCCTCCATTTATGGTCCGAAAACTGGAAGATGCCCGTAAGATTTTTGCAAAGCAGTTAACAAGGCTTCAGACGGACTATATTGACTATTATCTTTTACACATGCTCACCGACAAGCATTCCTATGACAGGCTGGAAGGGCTTGGGATAATGACCTGGCTGGAGGAGCTCAAGGCAAAAGGTGCGGTAAAAAATATAGGCTTCTCCTTCCACGGCAGAAAGACTGATTTTGAATTGATTTTAAAGGCATATCCCTGGGATTTCTGTCAGATACAGTATAATTATATGGATGAAAACAACCAGGCCACAAAAGATGGCCTAAAGCTGGCAGCCGCCATGGGAATCCCGGTGATTGTCATGGAGCCCTTAAGGGGCGGCAGACTTGTAACACATCTACCCCAAGAGGTGAAGAAGGCCTTTGAATCATATGACAAGGACAGAACGCCTGCGGAATGGGCTTTAAGATGGATATGGAATCATCCGGAGGTAAATGTGGTACTCTCCGGTATGAGCGATGAGAACCAGATTGAAGAAAACATCAGGATTGCATCGGATGCTCCGGCAAATTCTCTGAATGAAGAAGAGCTAAAGGTTTTTGAAAATGTCAGGCAGGTTTTGCAGGAAAAGACCAAAATATCCTGTACCGCATGCGGCTATTGTATGCCCTGTCCTGCAGGTGTGGATATTCCCGGTTGCTTTTCACATTATAACGACAAGTATCTTACAAACGATAAATCAGTACGCCTGAAGTATTTTCAGAACCTGGGAGCCATGTCGGCAAAGCCAGCATATGCTTCGAAATGCATTAGCTGCGGAAAATGCGAGACTCATTGTCCTCAAAGCATAGCCATACGTGACCGGTTAAAGGAGGTAAGCAGGGAGATGGAAGGGGGACTGTACAGGCCTATTGTGGGGATTGTGCGTAAATTTATCAGGCTTAAATGATGATAAAATATTGAGACGCACTAAACATTTTCAAAAAGGTATACGTATACTAAATGTTACTGAAATGTAAATTGAAAATGTACAATCTTCCAATAGCACCTAAAGTATGCTAAAATTTAACCAAGTTTTAAAAAGGATATCTAATTTCGGGGTGGGTAATGTATTTAAAAAAACTTGAAATACAAGGGTTTAAATCCTTTGCAGATAAAATTTCACTGGATTTTACGGCAGGTATTACGGCAGTTGTCGGACCAAACGGCAGCGGCAAGAGTAATATAGGCGATGCTGTAAGATGGGTGTTGGGAGAACAGAGTGCAAAAACTCTCCGCGGCAGCAAGATGGAGGATGTTATTTTTGCAGGAACTGAACACAGAAAAGCTGTGGGCTTTGCAGAAGTTTCCCTGACAATAGACAATTCGGACAATTATCTTCCCGTATCCTACAGCGAAGTCACCATAACCAGAAGAGTCTACCGTTCTGGTGAAAGTGAGTATTACATAAACAGGACGTCATGTCGTCTTAAGGATATACACGAGCTGTTCCTGGATACGGGTATAGGCAGGGACGGATACTCTATTATCGGACAGGGACGTGTGGACGAAATCCTCAGTTCAAAATCAGAGGATAGAAGGCATATATTTGAAGAAGCTTCGGGCATAATGAAATATAAGGTCAGAAAGCAGGAGGCAGAGAGAAAGCTGGACTTGACCGAGCAAAATCTTGTCAGAATCAATGACATAATAAATGAGCTGGAAGGACAGCTGGGACCCTTGAAGGAGCAGTCTGATGCGGCAAAGAAATATCTTTCCCTCAGAGAGGGCTTAAAGGACCTTGAGGTAAATGTTTACCTGGACAGCATAGATAAATTCAAGGAAAAGCTCAAGGAGTATGAAGTACAGCAGAAGGACATCAGGGATAACATAGAGGCGGAAGAGAGAAACCTGAGAAATATTACCGCCCAGAACCAGCAGAAGACGGAAATGCTGAAATCCCTTGAAGAAAAAATAACAGAGGCCAGAGACAAATTTTATGTTATAGAAGCCAACCTGGAGAAGAACAGTTCTGAAATAAGTCTTAATAACGAAAAAATCAATGGACTTCTTCAGAATATCAAACGCCTGGAGGAAGAGACGGCAGATATAAACACCAAGTCCGAAGAACTGTTGAAGGAAGAGAAAACCAGGCAGGGCAAAATTGATTATCTGAACAAGCAGTATGCCGACTTTTCCAAAAAGCTTGAAGCCTATCAGTCTGAGCTGGATGCCATTATTTCAACCTTGAGTGAAAGCGAGCAGCAGATAGAAAAGATGAAGTCCGGTATTATGGACAAGCTGGATATTCAGTCGGATAAGAGAACTCAGATAAACAACATAAAGAACCATACGGAGAATCTTAAAAAGAGGCAGAATTCCATAGGCACTGAAATATATACCTTGAAGCTGGAAAAAGACAAGGATAATATGAAAAAAGAGGATTTGGCCGAAAGTATAAGAAATTCCATCCTGCTGATAAAGCATTCAAGTGAAAAGCTCCAGGAGCTGGGCACTGAGAAAGCGGAGCTGTCCCATACGCTGCAGACCATGGAAAAGCAGCAGGGCGCTGTCAGAACTGACATTCAGGTGAAAAGTTCAAGGCACCGCATGCTAAAGGACATGGAGAAAGGCATGGAGGGCTACAGCAGAAGTGTAAAGGAGATAATGCATGCCTGCCAGACCTCTGCGGAATTTGGCAGCGGTATTCATGGTACGGTTGCCCAGTTGCTCAGTGTGGATAAAAAGTACGAAACTGCCATTGAAATGACTCTGGGCAGTACACTTCAGAATATTATCTCTTCTACGGAAGAGGCTGCTAAAAAGGCAATTGAGTTTTTGAAAAGAAACAGACTGGGCAGGGCAACCTTTCTGCCTGTAACTGCTGTAACCGGAAAACGGCTGGACGATAACACCCTGCGCAGGCTTGAAGAGTTCAAAGGCTATTGCGGCCTGGCATCAGAGCTTGTTACCTGTGACAGCAAATACAGTGGTATAGTATTAAGTCTGCTGGGTAGGGTTGTGGTGGCCGAGAACCTGGATACAGGGATAAATATTGCCAGAAAGTTCGGTTACTCCTTCAGGATTGTGACTCTGGAGGGGGATATACTAAGTACAAGCGGCTCCATGTCAGGCGGCAGCAATGACCACAAAAGCTCGGGCATTTTAAGCAGGAGCAGGGAGATAACCGAGCTGGAAGCAGTTATTGAAGCTCTGAGAAAAGAGGACATGACTATTGAAGGGAAGCTGTCCCAGGTCAGAAGCATGCTCTCTGAGGTTGAACAGGAGTTAGGTGAGGAAGGTAATAAATTAAGAGAAAATGAGCTTGTCAGGACAAGGGATGAAAATCACCTGGCCATGCTGGAGGACAATATAAGAAAGACTGATGCAAAAATTGGCATGCTCAATGAAGAAAAGCTCCAGGTCGCAAGACAGGAGCAGGAAACCGCCCTTGAACAGAAAAAGTACGAGGAAGAGCTTGAAGCCATAGAACGGGATATTTCAGAAACTAAAGCAATTATTGCGGAGCATCAGGAGAAATTCAAGGCCGACCAGTCTGTAAGGGATGAATTGCATCAGGAAATCACGGACTTTAAAATATCGGTTAATTCCATAGTTGAAAGCATTCAGAGTGTAAATGAACATATGGAGAGAATTACTGCCGACAAGGATGCCTTGGGAAGAAGCTTGTCCAGAAAGCAGGGAGAAAGGCAGAAATCCGAGACTGAGGTTGTTGCGCTCAGGCAAGCCATTGAAGGCCTTGAAAATGTAATAAAGAGTTTGCAGAATGAAAAATCCGGCAAAACTTTTGAAATAGACAGGCTGGTTGAAGAAAAAAGAGTACTGGAGGAAGAATCCTCAGATTTCATAGATAAACTTAATTCAACAAACAAAACAATATTATTGCTTCAGGAAGAATATAACAGGATAGACATAAAGAGTACGCGGTCCGAAGCTGAAATGAAGGCCATACAGGACAGGATGTGGGATGAGTATGAGCTGACCTATACAAATGCTATGGAGCTGAAAAAGGAGCTGCCAAGCATACCGCAGGCACAGAAAACCATAAATGACTACAGGACACAGATTAAGAACCTTGGACCTGTGAATGTTTCAGCAATAGACGATTATATAAAAACCAAGGAACGCTTTGAATTCATGTCCGTGCAAAAAGATGACATGGAACAGGCCAAGGATAAGCTGCACAAGATAATCACAGAAATGGTTCAGATAATGAAAAAGCAATTTATCGATCAGTTCAGGCTGATAAATGAAAATTTTGGAATTGTATACCGAGAATTGTTTGGAGGCGGCAGGGCTGAACTTATTATTGCGGATCTGGAGAATGTTTTGGAAAGCGGTATAGAAATAGAGGTTCAGCCTCCGGGGAAGAAGCTGCAGAACATGATGCTGCTCTCAGGCGGAGAGCGTGCCTTTACGGCTATTGCACTGCTGTTTGCCATACTCCGGATGAAACCCACTCCCTTCTGTCTTCTGGATGAAATAGAGGCGGCGCTGGATGACGCAAATGTGTACAGGTTCGGAGAATATTTAAAGAGGTTCTCTCAGAAGACCCAGTTTATAATGGTCACTCACCGTAAAGGTACCATGGAGGCTGCCGACACCATGTACGGCGTAACCATGCAGGAGCATGGCGTATCCAAGATAGTTTCCATGAAAATGGGGGAAAAGGCCAGCTAGGGAAGAGCCTGCCGGTCTGAAACAACCAGGGAAAGCTGTCTTGCAGAATATACAAAATATATAAATATACAGAATACACAAAATATACAGTTAATAGTAGAATCAGTTCAGAATTTGGAGGAAAATATATGGGTTTTTTTGACAAACTAAAAGAAGGCTTGATGAAAACCAGAAGGAGTATCACCGAAAAAATAGATCAGGTGCTGGTTTCATTTGGAAAGGTAGATGAAGAGCTGTTTGAAGAGCTGGAGGAAGTACTGATTACCTCTGATCTTGGCATAGATACCACAATGAAAATAATAGAGGATTTAAAGGCCAAGGTGAAGGAAAGAAAGATAATTGACCCAATGCTTGTAAAAGACCTTTTGAAGGAAGAAATTAATGAAATCCTGTCAGAGGGAGGAAATGAGCTGAAACTTGACACTAAGCCGGCAGTAATCATTGTAATCGGTGTAAACGGTGTAGGAAAGACCACCTCCATAGGAAAAATTGCAAACCTTTACAAGCAGCAGGGAAAAAAAGTGCTTTTGGCCGCAGGTGACACTTTCAGAGCCGCCGCCATAGATCAGTTGGAAATCTGGGCTGAGCGTGTAGGCGTTGAGGTTATTGCCCAGAAGGAGGGCTCCGACCCGGCGGCAGTCATATTTGAGGCCGTTGTGGCTGCAAAGTCCAGAAAGGCGGATTTGCTTATTTGTGACACTGCCGGCCGGCTTCATACCAAAAAAAATCTTATGGAGGAGCTGAAAAAAGTATCCAGGGTATTGGACAGGGAACTGCCGGGAGCAGATCGGGAAACCCTTCTGGTGCTTGATGCCACCACGGGACAAAACGCTGTTTCACAGGCCAAGACTTTCAGGGAAACAGCAGATATTACCGGTATAGTTCTCACAAAACTTGATGGTACGGCCAAGGGGGGAATAGTGGTAGCAATCAAGTCGGAATTGGATATTCCCGTAAAGCTTATAGGAGTCGGAGAGCAAATGGACGATCTTCAGAGGTTTGATGCCAATGAATTTGTTGAAGCCCTGTTTTCCTGACAGACTCTTTGCAGGCTTAAAGCTTAAGCAGTGAGAAGAAGTTTTAAAACAATTTATGGAGGTTAGCGTGAAAGATACATGTGGTAAGTCAAAGTGGCTTTCACGCAGCGAAAGCCACAACGTGCCTTTCATTACTATTTATGTACGCGCTATGCGCGTAGATGGGAGATAACATGACTAACGAAGTCAACTATGATTACTACAGGGAAAAGAACAAAAAGAGCCATAAGGGGCGGATTGCAGCACTGGTTGTAATCGCGGCTCTTGTGATTGCAGCCCTTATAGGCAGTTCCATCTATATGTCTCTCATACAGTTGAAGGAATTGAACCCGGCTGCCAACTATGCATCGGTATATACAACAAATCTGTTGTATCAGGTAGGCTTCTTCTTTGCAGCATTTATGATTATCAGCCTGTTTGTATTCATAACAAATAATGTGCTGATAAAAAATCTCAGAAAATACTTCAAGAACAATAATATCGAAAACAGGAAGCTCTACAATACTCCTATTGCTTTGGCCATAGGATTTGCCGGTGCGTTTCTGACAAAACAGTTTTTCTTCAGCAAGGCATTATTGTTTTTGAACTTCGTAAGCTTCGGAAGAAAAGATCCCATATTTGACCAGGATATAGGCTACTATATGTTTCAACGGCCCTTCTACATGTCCCTGATGGATTTTTTGTCAAACCTTTGGCTGTTTGTGGTTATTTATTGTGCAGCGTACTATCTGGCGGTACTTGTGGCAGCCCTGAGTAATTCCTTCGACATAAAGGAGATGAAAGACAAACTAATATTAAGACACAACCTTATAAATGTTGCAATATTTTTTGTGCTGAAGACCGTTTCCTACAAGTTTCAGAGAGAAGCACTGCTGTATTCCAAATTCACCAAGTTCGACTATGTGGGCGCAGGCTATACCGACACAAATATATGGATAAAATTTTATTCTGTGGCTCCCATAATAGTTTTGGCAATTGTATTGATTTCAAGCATTTTCATGTGGAAGGGGAAGCTTAAGAAAGCTGCCATTACAATTGCTGTCTATCCGTTGATATTTGTACTTGTAACAATTGCCTCGGGAGTTATCCAGAACTTTTTTGTATCCCCAAACGAGACAATATATGAAAAGGATTTTATTAAGAACAACATGCAGGAAACACGGGGTGCCTATGGACTGGATAAGATTAAAACCCATGATTTCAGTACCGTAAAGGACTTAACGCCTCAAATCATTGAAAACAACAAAAACACCATTGACAACATCCGTGTTGTTGATTATGTGCCTACACTCAACAGCAACAAGCAGCTTCAGAGCAATACAAACTTCTATACCTTTGCCAATGGTGACATTTTGAACTACACAGTCAACGGCAAGGAAATCCCTGTAATGATTTCCGCAAGAGAAATAAACTCTCAGAACCTTCAGAACCAGAACTTTATTAATAAAACCTTCAAGTATACACATGGCTATGGAGTAGTAATAAATCCGATAAACAAACTGACCTCCCAGGGAACCGTTGAATTCCTGCTGAGCGGTCTGAAGATGGACACCGTTGACAAGCAGAATCTCAATATCACCGAGCCCAGAATATATTACGGAGAATTGACAAACAACTACGTAATAGTAAACCCCAAGGAATCCGGAAAGGAAGCAGAAATAGACTATGACGGAACAACCCTCAGCTATTTTGACGGGGGAAACTCAAATAAGATCAAGATGGGCCTGCTTAACAGAGCTCTGTTTTCTTTAAAATACATGGATATGAATATATTGATATCCAGCAATATAAACTCCAAATCCCAGATACTGTTGAACAGAAATGTGGTTGAAAGGGCTCAAATGGGAGTTCCCTTCCTGAAGGTGGATTCAGATGCGGCCATGACAATAACTGCCGACGGAAGGCTTAAATGGGTACTGGATGCCTATACCATCTCAAACGATTACCCCTATGCCCAGGAATTTTATACGCAGAGCAATGAACCGGATTTGAGAGCGCTGAGCGGTATAAATTATATCAGGAATTCAGTAAAAATAACCGTAGATGCCTATGACGGTACGGTCAAGTACTATATAATTGATGAGGAAGATCCTATAATCAAGGCGTATCAAAGGGTTTATCCTGATATATTCTCCAAGGAGCCGCTGCCTGAGGATATAGCTTCTCACACAAGATATCCCGAAACCTTATTCAAGATTCAGACCGAGGTTTTAAAGAAATATCATCTGGACCCGGATGCCCATGAGGAGAACATAAACAACTTCTATACAAATCAGGATGCCTGGAGTATTGCAAAGTATCCTGACGAGACCAGTCCCGACAAGGTAAGGGATATAGATGCATATTACAATATGATCAAGCTGCCCGGGGATTTAGGCAAAACAGAAGAGCTGATTCTCATGAGGCCCTTTACTCCATCTGCCGGCAAGCACAACATGACCTCCTGGCTGGCTGTGAGAAATTCAAAGGACAACTACGGAGAAATGATATTGTTTAACTTTCCTAAAAACACCAATATTCTAGGTCCCGACCAAGTGGAGGTAAGTATAAATCAGATCAGTGAAATCTCTGAATACAATACCTTGTGGGGCCAGGGCAAATCAAATGTATTTAAAGGAAGTCTCCTGGTAATACCTATTGAAAACAGTGTACTGTATGTGGAGCCCATATATATTCAGTCAAAGAGTGATTCCTCCATTCCGCAGGTTAAAAAAGTGGTTGTGGGTTATCAGGAGGGTGCGGACTTCAAGCATGGAATAGGTGATAATCTGGAGGATGCCCTTAACAATCTCTTTAACGGAGCCTTAAAGCTCACTGACAATAAGCTGCCTACGGTGGATCAAAAGGACTCGGATGTAACCGTACCCCAGGTGGATACCCCTTCCGGAGAACCAGCCCAACCTTCAGGGGGACAGCTTGATCAGGAAAAACTGGATGAATTGCAGAAAAAACTGGATGATTTGATGAAGCAATCCCAGGAAATCAATGATCTTATCAAGAGCCTGAGAAAATAAAAAATAAAAGAACTTTACCGTGGATAGGTCTTTTGGGATCTATCCATTTTTTTTTACTTATAAAAACAAATCAAATCCATACAATATTTTTATAGCTTATGTAAATTCTAAAAGCTGTAAAAGCTATTTAGTGACAAAATATTGAAAAAATTTGTTGCTAAATTATTAAAAATGTATATAATACTATCTTATGTAACAGTAAAAATATATTAAAAAATTATATTGTCAATTGATTTAAAAAGGAATAGAATACAATAGTTGTTTTTGAAATGCCAAATATTCCAAATAGATGTACAGTCATTGTTTTAGCGGGTTGGGATTTATTACTTTTGTCATAGACAGGTGGAGTCGGTATGTTTAAGAGATTAAGAAGAGTTTTGGTGGGTAAGCCTTTAAAAAATGAAGCTCTCAATGAACAGAAAATGGGAGTCCTGTGGGGGCTGCCTATTTTGTCCAGCGATGCCATATCATCTGTGGCATATGCAGGTCAGGAAGTATTAATGGTATTGATACCGATTATAGGTCTGGGCGCATACTCGCAGTTATCAGTCATATCTGTGATAGTAATAGGACTTTTATTTCTGTTGATGGGTTCCTACAGGCAGATTATAAACAGCTATCCAAATGGCGGCGGTGCTTTTGTAGTTGCCAAGGAAAATCTTGGAGTAGTGGCAGGAATCACGGCAGGGGCAGCCTTGTCGGTTGACTATATATTGACGGTGGCAGTAAGTATCTCCTCAGGTGTTGAACAGTTTACAACGGCCTTCAAGGTCTTTAAACCATACTCAGTATTGATATGCTTCATTCTCATACTGCTGCTTATGGTAGTAAATCTGAGAGGAGTCCGGGAATCTTCCAGAATATTCGGAATACCGGCATATTGTTTTATCATTGGTATTGTTGTCATGATAATAGTAGGCGTAGCAAGGATAAAGGGCGGGTATGTTCCTCCGCAGCCGGAAAATATACCTGATGTTGTCAAGCCCCTGAGCCTTTTGATCTTTTTAAGAGCCTTTTCAAACGGCTGTACGGCGCTCACCGGGGTGGAGGCCGTGAGCAATGCGGTTCCAAATTTTAAGTCCCCCAGCACAAAATATGCAAAAAGGGTATTGCTGCTGTTGTCCATTATAATTTTAATATTGTTTGGAGGAAGCTCGGTACTGGCAAACCTCTATCACGTAAATCCACATGGAAATGCCATGCTCGTAATGATAGCAGAAGAAATTTTTGGACATGGCTTCATGTATTATTATATTACAGCCTCAACCTTTATTATTTTGGTTTTGGCAGCAAATACGGCCTATTCGGGTTTTCCAATGCTTATATCCATTATGGCAAAGGAAGGTTATGCGCCCAGGCAGCTCAGCATGAGGGGAGACCGGCTGAGCTATGATAACGGCATAATAATGCTGTCTGTTTCAGCCATGATTTTGATAATCATATTCAAGGCAAAAGTTACCAGCTTGATAAGCCTGTACGCAATAGGTGTATTTCTTTCCTTTACACTGGCACAGTCGGGTATGCTGGTAAAATGGCTGAGGACCAGAGATTCCGGTTGGAAGCTGAAAGCTCTGTTTAATGGAGCGGGTGCACTTGTCACTTCAATTGTTGTAATAATCATAGCCTTTACAAAATTTATTGGTGGTGCATGGCTGGTTGTAATTTCTCTTCCTATACTTATATTTATGATAACAAAGGTCAAAAAGCATTATAATGCGGTTATGAGACAATTGAGGCTGAAACCGGAGCAGATTGCCGCATTTGACATCAGTAAGGCAACCTATACCAACAGGGTGATAGTTCCTATTGAAAGCATCAACCGTTCAAGCCTGAGAGCCCTGCGGTATGCCAGGACCATATCGGAAAATGTTGTGGCCTTCAGCGTTGCTATAGACGATGAAAGTGCAAAAAAGATAAAGGAAAAGTTTGATGCTTTGCATACTGATATTCCGCTTATAACCAAATATTCACCCTTCCGGAAAGTGGTGGACCCCTTGCTGAAATTCATTGAGTCAGCGGAATACGACTATCAGAACGGGGATATGATAACGGTCATACTGCCTCAGTTTGCAGTAAAAAAGTGGTGGCATAAGATTCTTCACAATAACACCAGATACTACATTGAGAGAGAGCTGCTCAAGCATAAGCATATAGTAGTGTCGGTAATGCCGCTGCAGTTAAGAGACGATGACTATGTTCTGAACAATCCGAAATATGACTAGGCAAGGTCTTTTTAGCAGGATAAAAGTTTTGGTATTCTATTGTCCGGCTGAATAAAATATATAATAATAAACTAATAAGATTGAGGCGTCTGATTATGAAATATAGTATTGGTATTGAGCTGGGTGTAAAAAACATCGTGGCAGGGATTTTGGATAAAAATGGCAAGTTGATACGACGTGATACTATTCCAACAAATAAGGACAGGGCCTTTGAAGAAATCATAAAGGACATGTGCGGTATGATTTCCAGGATTTTAAATGACGAGGATCTTGAGGTTAAAAACTTAAAGTACATTGGTGTGGGCTGTCCGGGTATTACAGACAACCAGCACGGAATAGTACTTAAAAACTATACAATGAATTTCAGCAATGTTAAGGTCAGAGCAGAAGTACAGAAATACTTCAATGTTCCGGTATATGTTGAGAATGATGCCAACTGCGTGGCGATTGCGGAGTATTTGCTGGGTGCTGCCTATGGTACGGCTAACTCCATGACTATAAAGGTAGGCGTGGGTATAGGCGGAGGCATAATTCTGGATGGCTGTATATATAACGGCTTGAATTTTGGGGGAACCGAGTTCGGGCACATGGTAATTGACTTTGACGGAAGACCCTGCACCTGCGGGAGAAAAGGCTGCTGGGAGCAGTATGCCTCGGCCTCTGCACTTATAAGCCAAACCAAACAGTTAATAGAGGAATATCCTGATTCCATACTTGCAAATATAGCTTCAAATTGCTGCAACAACCAGATAACTGAGCTGACAATATTTGAGGCGGCAAAAGCCGGAGATGAGAGGGCAAAGAAGGCATGCCAGGAATATGTGATGTATTTTGCCGAGGGACTGGCAAACATAGTCAATATATTGATGCCTGAGGTGGTCATTATTGCAGGACCTATAAGCAAGCTGGGAAATAGTCTTGTATATCCTTTGGTTGACCTGCTGAGGGAGAAGATATATTGCAAGGAATTACATATACCGGAGTTTAAAATGGCCGAAATGGGCAATGCCGGTATAATTGTTGGAGCAGCAATGCTGGGAGCCTTTAAGGACGAAAAATTAACCGATTTGATATGATTGGAGAACAGCCGGAGGATTAAATATGGCAGAGATAAAATATGAGATTACAGAAAATCTGGGTGCGCTATCCGAGTCGGGCAAGGGCTGGTTCAAGGAACTGAACCTTGTGAGCTGGAACGACAGAGAGCCCAAATACGATATTCGTGACTGGTCCCCCGAACACGACAAGATGGGTAAGGGAGTCACCCTGTCAAGGGAAGAGCTCAAAGAGCTTAAAAAATTGCTTAACAACTTGGACTTATAAGTTTTAGTTATAGATTATATGAGTTTTGATTTGAATATAAAAGCAGCCAGGGCATTTGATATCCCTGGCTTTGTTGCGCCCTTTAAAGAGCATTGAATTGTGAATAGAGACTATTTCCTTTCAAAGGATTGACAGTCTGTGCATTCAATCTCTGTGGGGTTTGATTCATGAGTACCTACCTTGATTTTGCTTAAGGCGCATAAATTTTCACTTTTGCTGTGATTGGCACAGGAATATATGCTGCATTCTATGCTGTGGTTGTCGTGAGCTTTGAATATACTCATTTATATCACTCCATTTCTTTTAGGAAATAGTTTTACACATATATTATTTGAAGAATGAAATATATTATTCGAGATAATTTTTCACAAAAAATAGAGAATTGGCAAAAAAGTAAATATTATTAAGAAAAGCAGCGAAAAAGCAAAAAATAATCATTTATTTTAATGTTGACACTATATGTTGCTTGGTGATAGTATTATATACACAATATATGGAATTGAGTGTAATAGTTAATGAGAACAAATAATATACTATTACTGACTTGCAATAATAAATTAGCCTGCAAAATCGGTTAATTTACGCATATACATGATTCTACCGTCTATAATTCAAAACGGTTTCGGAGATACCTGGTTAATATAATACCGGCTGAAGCCGGATAAAGCGTTTAGTCAATTAAATAGACAGAGAACCGGCATAAACGTATGGAAGATTGGGCAATAGGCTATTGCTCATATTTATTTTGCTGTTTTTAGGAAATGCTATGTAAATAATTTAGAGGGGTGGCAGGTTACAAATGATTACCAAAATCAGAAAGCGTGACGGAAGGGAAGTGCCTTTCAACATCGAGAAGATTGCCAGCGCTGTGTTCAAGGCAGCCAGTGCAACGGGAGGAAAGGACTACAAAACAGCCATGGATCTGGCTGAAAGAGTTGTAGAATATATTGAAGAAACAATGGATAAAAGAGTTCCGGATGTTGAAGAAATCCAGGATACGGTAGAAAAGGTTTTGATTGAGACCGGTCATGTAAGAACTGCCAAGGAATTTATTCTGTACAGAGCTGAAAGAACCAAGGTTCGTGAGATGAACACCCGCCTCATGAAGGTATACGAAGAACTGACCTTTAAGGATGCCAAGGATAATGACTTAAAAAGAGAAAATGCAAATATAGACAGTGACACTGCAATGGGAACAATGCTCAAGTATGGTTCCGAAGGTGCAAAGCAGTTCTATGAAATGTACGTTTTGAAGCCTGAACATGCAAAAGCGCACAATGAAGGCGATATTCACATTCATGACCTGGACTTTCTCACTTTGACCACTACCTGCTGCCAGATTGATATTGTCAAGCTTTTTGAGGGGGGCTTCTGTACAGGGCATGGCTATCTGAGAGAACCAAATGATATAAACAGCTACTCCGCTCTTGCGTGCATAGCTATCCAGTCAAACCAGAACGACCAGCACGGGGGGCAGAGTATACCGAACTTTGATTACGGTATGGCCCTGGGTGTTGCAAAAACCTTTGAAAGAGGCTACAGGCAAAATTTGAGAAAAGCCTTGGAACTGCTGCTGGACAAGGACCTGGAGACTGAAATAAACTCTGTCAGTGAAATTTTATACAAGGAACACAATTTGAAGCCTCTGCTTAACAGGATGGAGGCATATATCAAGGCCGAAAACAAGTATATGCTGCAGTATACGGAGGATGAAGAGCTTTTAAGCAAGGCCCAGGCCTTTGCCGTTAAAAAGACTGAAAGCGAAACAGACAGAATAACCTTTCAGGCTATGGAGGCCTTTGTACATAACCTCAATACCATGCACAGCCGTGCAGGAGCGCAGACGCCCTTCAGTTCCATAAATTACGGCACAGATACCTCACCGGAGGGCAGACTGGTGATAAAAAACCTTTTACTGGCTACAGAAGCGGGTCTGGGAAATGGAGAAACACCGATTTTCCCAATACATATATTCAAGGTTAAAGACGGGGTGAATTACAAGCAGGGTGACGTCAACTATGATTTGTTCAAGCTGGCTTGCCGAGTAAGCGCAAAGAGATTGTTTCCGAACTTTTCCTTCATTGATGCGCCCTTTAATTTAAAGTATTACAAGGAGGGTAATCCTGATACTGAGATTGCCTATATGGGCTGCAGAACACGAGTTATCGGAAATGTATACGACCCCTCCAGAGAGACCATATTTGGCCGCGGAAACCTGAGTTTTACCACTGTAAACCTGCCAAGGATTGCTCTTAAAAGCAATAAAAATCTGAACATGTTCTTTGATGAGCTGGATAAGAAGGTTGATCTGGTTATTAATCAGCTTTATGAAAGATACCTGATACAGGCTCAAAAGAGGGTAAAGAATTTTCCGTTCCTTATGGGCCAGGGAGTATGGCTGGATTCTGACAAGCTGGACTGGGAGGACGAGGTTGGCGATGTATTGAAGCACGGTACCTTGACTGTTGGCTTCATAGGTTTGGCCGAATGCCTGAAGGCACTTACGGGAAAACATCACGGAGAGTCGGAGCAGGCGCAGAACCTTGGTTTGGAAATCATCGGCTATATGCGGAAGAGGATGGATGAAGCCAGCCAGAAATACAATATGAACTTCAGTCTGATTGCAACTCCTGCGGAGGGAACCTGCGGAAGGTTCATAAAATACGACAAGAAGCTGTTTGGCACCATAGAAGGAGTTACAGACAGGGAATACTACACAAACAGTTTCCACGTACCCGTATATTATAAATTAAATGCAATCGAAAAAATAAGGCTGGAAGCTCCTTATCACGAAATGACAAATGCGGGGCATATTACGTATGTGGAAGTGGACGGAGACCCTTTAAACAATCTGGAGGCCTTTGAGAAGATCATCAGAGCAATGAAGGAATCTGGAATTGGCTACGGTTCCATAAATCATCCTGTAGACCGGGATCCTGTGTGCGGGTATACAGGCATTATCGGAGAGAGCTGTCCAAGCTGCGGACGTCAGGAGGAGGACAGGAAGTTTGAGCGCATAAGACGTATAACAGGCTATCTGGTGGGCACCCTGGAACGCTTTAATGATGCGAAACAGGCCGAGGTAAGAGACAGGGTAAAGCACATGTAGCGCTGAGTACCATGCAAGTGTCTTATGGACCAATTTGTATGACCGAATTGCATGATACGTTCACTCCCGGGGAGGTTGGGAAATGAAAGTACTTCTGAGAACAGCCGGAATCATAAATGAATCCATTGTAGACGGGCCGGGTATACGAATGGTGGTGTTTGCACAGGGCTGTTCACACAACTGTGCCGGCTGCCACAATCCCCACACCCATTCCTATGACTCCGGAGAATCGGTGGAAATAGATGCAATACTGGCTGCAGTTAAAAACAATCCCTTGCTTGACGGTATAACCCTAAGCGGAGGAGACCCTTTTGAGCAGGCGGCAGCCTGTGCAGTACTTGCCTTTGAAGTAAAGAAGCTGGGCTTGAATGTAATCACCTATACAGGGTACACCTATGAACAGCTTCTTGACCTTGCAGGGCAAAGAGAGGGCTATGAAGAACTGTTGAAACACACTGATTTTCTTATAGACGGGCCCTTCGTTTTAAAGGAGAAAAATCTTTTATTGAGATTCAGGGGTTCTGAAAATCAAAGAATAATTGATATGAACAGAACAAGAGCGGTGGGCAGGCCTGTATTGGCGGAGCTGTAGCAGGGATAAGTACCGGTGGAATGATTTAAGATATGATACGTAAATTTACAAGAGAGAGGTAATCCCTTAAGGGACGATGCCTCTCTCTTTTTTATTTCTTATATAAATTTTTGGTACATGCCAGGATTATATATGTGAATTACCGATTGAACGTGGGAGAAGATATTCAGAAGTCTCTGTGAATCCTTATAAAACCTCTTTAAAGGGCACCCTCTGCTTAAAGCAGATTGCCGCACCCACAGCAGTTGCAAATTCCGCATTGGAGGGTGTCTGGAAGTTAACGTCATAGAGCTTGCTCAGTTGGACAAAGATAGCTTCCGACTGCGGTACATTGGTCAGGTTTCCGGTCAGGACAACATCCTTTATTTTATCTATCCGCGTGTTGAAAACCGCCAGCATGCCTATGGTCTGAAATACAAGATTTATGATACCCATGGCCAGATCAGACTTTGTAACCAGGTCGCTGATTTTGCCGAAGTTTGAAGCTGTTGTCTCACTGGGCAGAGTTTCCAAAGCTTCCTTGGAAATATCACCTATAGTAAGGTCTACCTGTGAAAGGTCTCCGCCGTTTGCAGCTTCTATAAGCTCGTCGAAATGCCGTACGTTGAGCATTCTGTTTGAAAGTCCCAGAAGAGTTCCGCCGCCCACTCCGGTACCACCCAGATGAACTGCAGTATCGTTCTCGGCCTTTACCAGAGCTGTACCTGTACCCATGCTCACAATAATGGCTCTGTTGAGGTTACTGAGAAAAAGCCCGCCCAAGCCTATTGCCATAAATTCGTCCACTTTTCCGGTGGGAATTCCAAAAAGCCTGTTGTTTATGAAGGAGGAGCCCACTCCCGTAATCATAATTCTTTCAACGTCATCGATTTTCAACGAATGCGTATTGAGAAACTTGCCGAAAGCACCATAAACAGATGCAATGGGGTCATTTGCACGTACCAGCAATGGAGTAATCATTGTTTTTCCGTCAAACCCCACAATTTTAGTAGTACTTCCACCGATATCTATTCCGATAACCTTACCCACAAAACCACTCCCTTGTATATAGTAAAAATTATGAGCCTGTAAACATTCTGGCAAGAGCTATGCCCACGCCTGTAATACCTTCTCCGCCCAGCAGTCCGGAAGCTGCCACATTACCCGTTTCAGCAGTACTCTTTCCACGAACCCTGTCGCTGATAAAACGGATGGCACCACCAAGGAAAACTGCGGAGGATATTGTAAAGGGAATAAAAATACCGATTCCCAGGGTTGCTGCCGGGAGACCTGCAAGATACAATACAGCACCTATCAGAGCTGCTATGCCAAATACCGCCGGACTTCCGATACCGTTTATCATTGCGGTCACTCCCACGGCCTGACCAGCCGGAAGAGCAGTGTCGGGGCCTACTTCACCAAACTGATTGATTATGGCAAATAGGGCAACTGAGGCGACGACTGTTCCAAATACGCCTCCCACAATCTGGGAAATAAGCTGTGCCTTTGGGTTGGTGCCCAACACCTGACCGGCCTTGTAATCATTGAAAAGGTCTCCTGAAAAACCGCTGGCTACTGCTACGCAGGCTGCAATCATCAGAGCGTCCGCTGGTTCGACCTTTATAAATATCCTCACTCCCAGAAGGACGATTATGCCGAAAATCTCCATGGGATTAATTCCTGTCTGTCCTGTTATGGTAGCTGCCATTATAGAAACAATAAACACACCTGCAATCAGTAAAACAGAGGGGATAACAGCCAGCCCGCCTGCAACTGATAAAATGAAGGCCAGAGCGGTGGCTGCCATTATTAAAATCCTGCTGTAGTCAAGGAATTTCCTTTTATCTCCTTGGGGACGGTGCTGCATATCCTTCTTTTCAGTCAGCAGTCTTTTAACTCCTGAGATAAGGATTCCAGCGATGACACCAAGTCCGGTTCCCACCAGCAAGCCCACACCGGCATTGATTTTAAAAGCAGAGGCAGCAGCTTCATCAGCAAAAAGTCCAAGCCTTGGGCCGAAGGGAACCAGGAAGGCATTGGCTATCAAAGCACCCAAAAACCACACCCCCGTGTACAGAGAGCCCAATATATAGCCCATACCTACCGCCATGGGTGAATTCCATATGCCCAGGGAGTCCTTGAACATAAAAGCTTCAGGTACAACTTTCAACTGGTCTCTGAGAAAGGTGTACACAGTGGAGGCTGCCATTGTCCCAAAGAGGACCAGGGATTTTTTTCCGCCTTCATCGCCCACCTTGATGGTTTCAGCCGCTGCCTGTCCAATAGGGTAAGGCAGCGTATTCTTTACGATAAACCTGTATCTTAAGATATAGGAGGTGACACTGCCCAGCAGCATGCCCGCACCGGCTATCAATAAAACCTTCAGATAATTTTCCGAAAAATTGTCCGTGCCCTTCCAGAGTCCCAGTATCCAGAGTCCCGGAAGCGTAAAAGCCAAGCCTCCCGCTATCATGGCACCGGCAGACATGGCAGTTTGTGTTATGTTAATTTCATTGTTGGTGGTATTTCCAAAAAGCTTCAGAAGCGCCATGGAAAGAACCGCTACAAATATTGTGGGCCAGGGGAGGGCGCTCATTCTTAAAGCAACATACATGGAGCTTGCAGTAATAATGCATGAGCCAAGGGCGCCTATTAACAAGCTTCGCAAGGACAACTGCTCCACACCTAAAAATTTTCTTTCCTGATTATTATTCAAAATAAAACCTCCTCACGGATAAATATAAAAAACCTCTGACCTGCAAGCCTTTACATTATCCAGTACCTGCTGAATATATTATCCATGAATTAAGCAATCCATATGTATTATCTGCAATAAACCCGGATAAATTATATGTTAAAAAATTGTTAAACTTATAATACTGAAATAATTGATGGAAATATCAGCGGAATACGGAGAATATGAAAAAGGCACAGAAGGGAAGTGCTAACCAGATAAAAAACAGAAATTGTTCATAAAATCTACCTCCGTTCTCATTCCACAAGGGATATAAGTCGTCAAAACCACAGGGCATAATGCTTGTACAGGATTTCAGTCTGGTTTCCGAAGAATACCAGCTATTACACCATGATAACATATTAACAATCTCCCTGCAATAATCTTCCACGACTTTAGCATAATATGGTTTCTATCAAGAAATATTTTGGAAACAAAATAAAATATGGTAGTATATAGGTAAGTACACTAAAAATGTTATAAAACGAAAGGAGTTTTTTAAGAAATGAATTCAATTGAAATGAGGCTTGCAGTGCTAATTGACGCTGAAAACGTACCTTACAGCAATATAAAGGGTATTATGGAGGAGATAGCCAAGTATGGAATACCTACCATTAAGAGAATATATGCTGATTGGACCAAGCCGACAGTTTCAGGCTGGAAAAATGTACTTTTAGAAAATGCCATTACTCCTACACAGCAATACAGCTACACCTCCGGTAAAAATTCATCGGATTCAGCCATGATAATTGACGCAATGGATATACTATATTCCGGGCAGGTTGAGGGTTTCTGCATAATATCCAGTGACAGTGACTTCACCAGACTGGTCACCAGACTCAGAGAATCCGGAAAGAAGGTTTTTGGCATAGGGGAAAGAAAAACTCCCAGCCCGTTTATTTCAGCTTGTGACAAATTTACCTATATAGAAATAATCAGCGGAGCTTCCCAGTCAAATAACAACTTTGATAACTGTGTAAAAAAGGATGAAGTTGCAGAGAAAGAGCCTAAAAGCAATGCGGTTTCCATTGGAAAGGACATAATCAACCTTATTTCGGTTTCAATACATGATGTTGAGGACGAAAATGGCTGGGCCTTCCTGGGAGATGTGGGGAATCTGATTATAAAGAAGCAGCCGGATTTTGACCCCAGAAACTTTGGCTTTTACAAGCTGACCCATCTCATACGGAAACTGAAGGAATTTGAAATTGAAGAACGGGACACTAATAATACTAAAATAAAGCATATCTATGTCAGGAATAAAAGCAAGTAAACAGCCTGCATAAGTTGCAGCTGAAAATTGACGAAATTTAAATATGTAAAGTAAAAATACTTGACAACCATTGTTTGATGTCTTAAACTATGTTAGTAAAGTCAATTATTATTGTCTGAAAGGCGAATGTATGGATAAAGTATATGAAACCTCTCTACTGCTTGATTTTTATGGTCTGTTGCTGACTCAGAGACAGTATGAGATTCTTGACCTGCATTACAATAACGACTTTACCCTGTCGGAGATAGCAGAACAATTGAAAATCAGCAGACAGGGCGTTTATGACAATGAAAAGCGCGGCAGGGCATTACTCAATGAATATGAAGAAAAGCTTGGACTTCTAAGTAAGTTTTCACAGCAAAAAAGAAAAGCCGAGCAGGTTTGGCAGTTAGTTGAAAACATCGGAACAAGCGGGCTTGACCAGCAAAACAAAGAGCTTGTAGAACAAGTCAAACGTGAGCTGGCAGAGCTTGTAAACAGTATATAGATAGTAGCATTGGAGGTTTTGGGATGTCGGTTTTTGAAGGTTTATCAGGAAAGCTCCAAGAGACAATTAAAAAAATCCGTGGCCAGGGCAGAGTATCCGAAAAGGACGTAAAGGATATGATGAGAGAAATCAAGCTTGCTCTGCTTGAGGCTGACGTTAATTTTAAAGTTGTTAAGGATTTTATAAGCAAGGTCTCAGAGAGGTGCGTAGGCTCCGATGTACTGGAAAGCCTTACTCCTGGGCAGCAGGTCGTGAAGATAGTTCACGAGGAGCTTATAGAACTCCTGGGAAGGGAACAGAGCAAGGTCACTTTTGCTCCAAAACCCCCCACGGTATTTATGATGTGCGGACTTCAGGGTTCAGGTAAGACCACCACCTCCGGAAAATTGGCAAGTCTATTACGAAAACAGGGAAAAAATCCTCTGCTGGTTGCCTGCGATGTGTACAGGCCTGCGGCCATTAAACAGCTCCAGGTGGTTGGAGGACAGCTGAACATACCTGTGTTCGCCTTGGAGAATAATCAGAATCCTGTAGAAATTGCAAGGGAGGCTGTCAAATTTGCCGGCCTGAAGCAGCACGACCTGGTTATCCTGGATACTGCGGGACGGCTTCACATTGATGAAAAGCTGATGGATGAGCTGCTGAACATAAAAAAAGCGGTAGTTCCTCATGAAATACTGCTGGTGGTTGACTCCATGACCGGTCAGGATGCTGTAAATGTTTCACAAAGCTTTAACGAAAAGCTGGGAATTGACGGGATAGTTCTTACAAAGCTGGACGGAGACACAAGAGGCGGAGCTGCACTTTCAGTAAAGGCAGTTACCGGAAAGCCCATAAAGTTTGCAGGTATGGGTGAAAAGCTCAGTGATATTGAGCCTTTTTTCCCTGACAGGATGGCCTCAAGGATTCTGGGAATGGGCGATGTGCTCAGTCTTATTGAAAAGGCTCAGGAAGCCTATGATGAGAAAAAGGCCATTGAACTGGAAAAGAAAATGCGTACCATGCAGTTTACACTGGAGGATTTTCTTGAACAGATGCAGCAGATGAAGAAAATGGGTCCCCTGGGCGATATTCTCGGCATGCTGCCAGGTGTTGATGCCAAGGCACTAAAAAACATCGACGTAAGCGCAAATGAGAAAAACATGGTCAGAATGGAAGCTATTATCCAATCCATGACTAGGAAAGAAAGAAATGATCCTTCCGTATTGAACGGCAGCCGCAGAAAGAGAATAGCAGCAGGCAGCGGCACTACCATTCAGGAAGTAAACCAGTTGCTCAAGCAGTTTGAAGAGATGAAAAAGATGATGAAAATGATGAGTGACATGGGTAAGCGCGGTAAAAAAGGCGGTTTTGGAAAGTTTAAAATGCCTTTTTAATAAATAAAAATAAATATAATCCTTTAAAGGAGGTGAAAATAAATGGCAGTAAAGATACGTTTAAAGAGAATAGGTGCCAAGAAGAACCCTTTCTACAGAGTAGTTGTTGCTGATTCAAGATATCCCAGAGATGGTAGATTTATTGAGGAAATAGGTACTTACAATCCTGTTGTTGAACCTGCTCAGGTTAATATTGATTCTGAAAAGGCTCAGAAATGGATAAAGAATGGTGCACAGCCTACTGATACAGTAAAGTCACTTCTCAAGAAGCAGGGTATAATCGGTTAATCGGTTACGGGGCATAGCGGAGGTTAAGGTTTAACCTCCTGAAGTACCTTTGATGCATATTGGGAAGGCCAGCTTGAAAGCTTACTGAAAACCAGGCTTTAAATGAATATGTTGAAAGTGCACATGGCAGGGTAGCCTTCCTTATCGCTTTTACAGCAGAGAGGGAGGAAGTGTTTTATCTGCTTTTAGCCAAAGTGCGGCTCAGAGCCATAACATGGCTTAGGAGGTTAATATGAAATTATTGCTGGAGAATATTGCAAAAGCTCTTGTGGATTATCCTGACGAGGTTTTTGTTAATGAAATTCAGAACGAGAAGTCCATCATACTTGAGCTGAAGGTTGCCAAGGATGACATGGGAAAGGTAATTGGAAAGCAGGGCAGAATTGCCAAGGCTATCAGAACTGTTGTCAAGGCTGCGGCTGTTAAGGACAATAGAAGAGTTGTTGTAGATATCATACAATAATGAAATTAAGGGATTGAATTCCTGAAATAAAAAGAAGGGGGCTTATGGCCTTTTTCTTTTTTAAAATACTGCTTTTTTGGCGCTTATACCGGCCGGCCATAAGAAAGGCAGGTATTCAATCAGAACTTAGGATTCATGGAGGTAGCATGTTAGCGGAATATTTAGTAGTGGGACAATTGGTAAATACTCATGGAGTCAAGGGAGAATTGAAGTCAACAGCATTGACGGACGATCCCCAGAGATTTAAAAAGCTTGAATGGGTTTATATAGATAAAAATGGCAGCCTCGAAAAATATGAAATTACAGGAGTAAAGTTTTTCAAGCAATTTGTAATTATTAAATTCAAGGGTGTTGACAGCATTGAGGAAGCGGAAAAATTAAAGGGCTTTTGCTTGAAGATAGACAGGGAAAATGCCGTAAAGCTTCCGAAGGATTCCTTCTTTATCACGGATTTGTTAGGCTTGAGCGTATATGACGAGAAGGGCACTCTTCTGGGAAAGCTGAAGGATGTCATTCAGACCGGCAGTAATGATGTTTATGTGGTAAGGGACGAGGCTGGAACGGAGATATTGATTCCTGCACTTAAAAGTGTTGTAAAAGAGGTTCTGTTGGATGCAGGAAGAATATCAGTTATATTGCCGAAAGGATTGTTGGATTGATGAGATTCGATGTGCTGACACTTTTTCCGGAAACCTTTTCACTTGTGATGAAGGAAAGCATCATAGGAAGGGCACAGGATAAGGGCTTGATTGAGATTAATGCCGTTAATATAAGAGATTATACCAGGGATAAGCACAGGAAGGTGGATGACTATCCCTTTGGGGGCGGCAATGGTATGGTTATGATGTGCCAGCCGGTTTTTGACGCCTACAGGGCTGTTACCAAAGGCCTGCAGCATAAACCGAAGGTTATTTATATGAGCCCCCAGGGGCGGGTGCTGACACAGAAACTGGCAGTGGAGCTTTCTGAGGCAGAGCATCTGATATTGCTCTGCGGACACTATGAAGGTATCGATGAACGAATAATCGAAGAGCTGGTTGATGAGGAGATTTCCATAGGCGACTATGTACTCACCGGGGGGGAGCTGCCTGCCATGGTGCTTATAGACTGTGTAAGCAGACTTGTGCCGGGGGTTTTGTCAAGTGAAGGCTCCTTCAGCGAGGAGTCACATTTCAACGGTCTTTTGGAGTATCCCCAATATACAAGGCCGGCTGAATATGAAGGAAAACAGGTTCCCGAAATACTTTTGTCAGGTCATCATGCAAATATTCAAAAATGGCGCAGTGCACAGTCTATAGAGCGTACCAAAATCAAAAGACCTGATTTGTATGAGAAGCACATAAAAGGTTCTTAAGGAAAAATTTGATTCAATGCCAACAATACATAAAACCGGCGGGTTTGGCACAGAATGTATAATATGGACAATATAATTAAATGTAAAAATATATAAAATAAATTCACGGCACTGTTATATTAGCTTGCTAAAGCGGTGCATTGACAAGCTGTTAAAAAGATACTAGAATAAAAAAACAATATTCTATAAAAAATTACAGAAAAAAATAGGGGGATTTATTTATGAAGAAAAAGCTTAGTATGTTACTCGCCGTTGGCCTCCTGATTTCAGGAATAACCGCGTGCGGAGTAAAATCTGAAGGTAGCCAGGCCAATGCAGATGAAATCAAAATTGGTATCAACTATGAATTGACAGGCGGAGTTGCTTCATATGGACAGAGTTCAGTTGACGGAATAATGCTGGCAATTGATGAAATAAATGCAGCGGGAGGAATTGAAGGCAAAAAGCTGGTTCCGGTAAAATACGACAACAAGTCGGAACCTGCAGAAGCTGTTATTCTTGCAAACAAGCTGATATCACAGGACAAGGTTCTTGCAATCCTTGGACCTGCAACCTCAGGCTCCTTTAAATCTGAAATATCTGTAGCCGAGAAGAAAAAGGTACCTGTAATAAGCGGTTCTGCTACAGCCGATGATGTTACTGTAGACAAGAACGGCAAAAAGGACTATGCCTTCCGTATTTGCTATACCGACTCCTTCCAGGGAACAGCCATGGCAAACTTTGCCTCACAGAATTTAAGTGCAAAGAAGGCTGTTTTAGTAAAGGACAGCTCAAGCGACTATGCAAAGGGACTTGCCGAGAACTTTGTGAAGACCTTTAAGGCTGCAGGCGGCACTATTGTGGGTGAAGAAGCCTATGTAGCAAAGGACAAGGATTTTAACGCAATATTGACAAAAATAAAGGATCTTGATTTTGATGTGATATATCTGCCTGGCTACTATGAAGAAGCAGGTCTGATTATCAAGCAGGCCCGTGCTCTTGGAATAGACAAGCCCATTCTTGGTGCAGACGGCTTTGACTCACCTGATTTGACAAGCCTGGCAGGAGCAGGTGCCCTTAACAAGGTATACTTTACAAACCACTATTCCTCCTTGGATAAGGACCCTACCGTTGTTAAATTTATTGATGATTTCAAGAAAAAGTACAACAAAGAGCCAAATGCTTTCCACGCCTTGGGTTATGACCTGGCAAAATTCCTGGCTGACGGTATCAAGAGAAGTGAGAGCCTTGACAGTGAAGCGATAAAGGTAGCTCTTGCTTCAACCAAGGATTTCACAGGTGTTACCGGTTCCTTCAGCATTGATGAAAACCACAATCCGGTAAAGGCTATTGTAATAGTCGGACTTGAAAACGGTGTTCAGGCTACAGCCGTAAGAAGCGGAAAATAGTCCTGACGTAATTAAAAGTCAAAAACTATAAATAAAAACAGTATTTATAGTAATATAAGCTTAGTTTTACAATGAAGTAGGGGGGATAAATATATCGCCCTTACTTCTATGTATACACCAATAGACCGGTATGAGGGGGAAGTGAATTGGAGAATTTTTTACAGCAGGTAATTAACGGAATATCCCTTGGTAGTATATATGCATTGATAGCATTGGGTTACACCATGGTTTACGGTATTATAAAGCTCATAAACTTTGCACACTGTGACGTATATATGCTTGGCGCATATATCGGTTACTTCTGTATGACCTCGCTAAAACTGGGTGTCTTTCCATCCATGGTTATAGCAATGCTTGTATGTACGATTCTAGGTGTTCTTATTGAGAAGATCGCATACAAGCCCTTGAGAAATGCCACAAGAATAGCCGTATTGATCACTGCAATCGGTGTTTCGCTGTTTATAGAGTATGGAACCATGTTTTTCGTGAAGGCCAATGTGCGTGCTTATCCTGAAATGACAGGTATTATGGCCAAAAGCTTTACCATTGGCGGCTTGAAGATTACCGCACAGCAGGTATTGATTGTCATAAGCACTATCGTACTAATGGCCATGCTGCAGTTTATTGTAAAGAAAACAAGAGTGGGTAAGGCAATGAGAGCAGTTTCACTGGATAAGGACGCTGCCGAATTAATGGGAATCAATGTGAATTCAACAATTTCCTTTACTTTTGCCATTGGTTCCGCATTGGCTGGAGCAGCAGGAGTGCTCGTGGGTATTTATTATAATTCCATTGACCCTCTGATGGGTGTCATACCGGGACTTAAGGCCTTTGTTGCAGCAGTTTTCGGCGGCATAGGAATTATACCGGGTGCCATGATTGGCGGGTATTTTATCGGAACAGTTGAGGTTTTCGTATCTGGATATGGTAACTCGTTATATAAGGATGCTGTTGTGTTTGCAATACTCATATTGATACTTATTGTTAAGCCGGCTGGTCTGCTTGGCAAAAATACCAAGGAGAAGGTGTAACCAATGAAAAACATATTTAAACATAAGGCTCTTCACAAATTCATAATGATTCTGATTACTTATGCAGCTGTTCAGGCACTCATATCTGCCGGTATCATTGATGATTACCTGCAGGCTACACTTGCTACTATTTGTATAAATATTGTTCTGGCTGTCAGCTTAAATCTTATAACAGGCTTTACGGGACAGTTTTCTTTGGGCCATGCCGGTTTTATGTCAATAGGAGCGTATGTGTGCGCTATTATTACCATAAATAATCCTACCACAGTGGGATTTATCATGGGTATGATTGCCGGCGCCATAGCTGCCGCATTGGTAGGTGCCGTTGTTGGACTTCCCACACTCAGGCTGCGGGGGGATTACCTGGCTATAGCCACTCTTGGAATGGCTGAAATCATAAAGATAGTCTTCCTCAATCTGGAAATAACAAACGGAGCAGCCGGTCTCCAAGGCATACCTCAGTTTGTTAACTGGACATGGATGTTTGTATTTACGGCAAGTACCGTATTGATAATTACCAACTTTCTGAAATCCTCCCACGGACGTGCCTGTATATCCATCAGGGAGGACGAGATAGCCGCAGAATCCATGGGCATAAATACCACCAAATACAAGGTCATTTCCTTTACTTTAGGTGCATTTTTTGCAGGAGTTGCCGGTGGCTTATACGCATCCTTTTTCTTCTTCCTGAAGCCCGACCTGTTTGGTTTTTTAAAGTCCGTGGATGTGCTGGTTATAGTGGTTCTTGGCGGATTAGGGAGCATTTCAGGCTCTATAATTGCAGCAGTATTGCTGGCTATCATATCTACATTTTTACAGTCCTTTTCAGAAGTTCGTATGATAATATATGCGTTGCTGCTTATTATATTAATGTTATTCAGACCACAGGGCTTAATGGGTTCGAGGGAAATATCCCTATCAGTGTTTAAAAAGCTTGGACTCAAATCCAAAAACCGGAAGGAGGAGTCATAACATGGCTATATTAACTGTAAAAGATTTGACTAAATCCTTTGGCGGTTTGACTGCGGTTTCAAAAGTAAATCTTGAATTGGAGCAAGGTGAGCTCATAGGTCTCATAGGCCCCAACGGAGCAGGCAAGACCACTGCCTTCAACCTCCTGACCGGTGTATATGAGCCTACCTCAGGTTCCATTACGCTGACTAAAAATGGAGTTTCAAAAGAGATTCAAGGCATGAAGCCATATGCTGTGTGCAAGGACGGACTTGCAAGAACCTTTCAGAACATAAGGCTCTTCAAGGACTTGACAGTTCTGGACAATGTCCGGATTGCAATGAATCAGAACGTAAAATATGGTTTGATATCCTCATTTCTTCACCTTCCTTCATATTTGAGGGCTGAGAAGGAGCTGGAGAGCAAAAGCATAGAGTTGCTTAAAATCTTCCATCTGGAGGGTAAAAGAGATGAGCTGGCCAGAAACCTGCCCTATGGCGAACAACGTCATCTTGAAATAGTAAGGGCACTTGCCACAGAGCCTGCCCTGCTGCTGCTGGACGAGCCTGCCGCAGGTATGAATCCGGCTGAGACGGCACAATTGACAGAGCTTATACAGTATATAAGAAAAGAGTTCCAGCTTACCATACTTCTCATAGAGCATGATATGTCACTGGTAATGAAAATCTGTGAAAGAATTTATGTGCTGGACTATGGTCAGATCATTGCCAACGGCACACCTGAAGAAATAAGATCAAATAAGCGGGTTATTGAAGCATACCTGGGCGAGGAGGTGGACAATGCTTGAAATTAAAAATCTGGATGTTCACTTTGGTGTTATTCATGCATTGAAGGATATCTCTCTGACCGTTGAGCAGGGGGAAATAGTAACTCTCATAGGTGCCAACGGTGCGGGTAAAACCACTACCCTTAGAACCATATCAGGGTTGAAAAAGCCTACCAGGGGCTCAATACTTTTTGAGGGCAGGGATATAACCTCCATTTCTCCTCAGGACCGGGTAAAAATGGGAATATGCCAGGTGCCTGAAGGCAGAAGGGTTTTCTCCACCATGACTGTACTTGAAAACCTTGAACTGGGTGCATATCTCAGAAAGGACAAGGCTCAAATAAATAAGGATCTGAATATGATATATGAACGCTTTCCCATCCTGGAAAAGAGAAAGAAGCAGGCGGCAGGTACTCTTTCCGGAGGCGAACAGCAGATGCTGGCAATGGGGCGTGCTCTTATGAGCAGTCCAAGAATGCTTTTCCTGGATGAGCCTTCAATGGGACTGGCACCTTTGTTTGTAAAAGAGATATTTGATATAATTAAAAGTATAAATCAGGCTGGAACTACAATTCTGCTGGTGGAGCAAAATGCCAGCATGGCGCTTCAAATAGCAAACAGAGCCTATGTAATGGAAACCGGCTCAATTGTGTTGACTGGTACAGGCAATGAATTAATGCAGAGCGATGATATCAGAAAGGCATACTTAGGAGGCTAGAAAGTGAAAAAACACATTTTAATGTTTTTTCATTACCATTTGAGCGCCATGTGCGCAGATAGGAGATTATTATGTTTGTTAAGAACAAAATGACTTCAAATCCGTTTACCATTTCACCTGCCCAGACAATTCCCGACGCGCAGGAAATAATTAAAAATCACGGAATTAAACGCCTTCCTGTAGTTGATAACGGGAAGCTGGTTGGAGTTGTATCCCGGGGAGATATAGTCAAGGTTTCACCCTCAAAGGCGACGGCCTTGAGCATGGGTGAAATAACCTATTTGCTGGCTAAAACCAAAGTCAGCAGCATTATGGCTAAAGACCCTGTGACGGTGTCGCCCAATGCTCTTCTGGAGGAGGCGGCACTGCTCATGAGAGATAATGATATAGGCTTTCTTCCGGTAGTAGAAAATGATAAGCTGGTAGGAATTATAACCGAGGGGGACATTTTTGATTCCTTCATAGAGCTTCTGGGCTTCAGAGAACCTGGTACCAGAATGACTATTGAGGTTGATGATGCACCAGGCATGCTGTCCATGATTACCAGTACCTTTGCCAAATTCAATGCCAACATAACCCATGTAGCGGTATACAGCAGTGCTTTTGGAAAAAGTAACGTAGTCATAGGCACAAATTCTCTCAACACCGGCGACATTGAAAAGTACATTGACCAGCAAGGCTGCAGAATTATTTACAAGCTTCAGAACAAATAGGCAAGGCAAATAAAGATAAACCATTGAGGTAATGGACCTGACGTAAAATGGGGGACATTGCCTCTTTTTTAATTTCAGGACCTGCTTATTTATCAAAACTTAAGCTTTTTACCGGACAAACCTTCAGGCAATAACCGCATCTAAAACATTTCTCATCCTCCCATTGCCAGGTTTTATCCTTGCGGTTTACCTTGATGGCCTTTCCTCGGCACCTTTGGCATTTTCCGCAATATACGCACTTATTGAAATCATTTTGGATAGCGCCCTTGTCAAGATTATGTCTTCTTATAAATTTTATGAGGAAATTCATAGTTGGTCTCCTTATTTGTGGTTTTATCCTAAAAAGTAATTTTATAATGCTAATGTGATAATGTTTCTTGGAAACAATATTACTAAACTATTAATTGTTTGTCAATATAGTTTCCCGGAAACTATATGTAATTACGAAATAGAAATATTTATGTTATACTATGTATACACAAGTGATTACGGGGAGGAACGATAGTGTCAAAGGATCTAAACAGAGGTACTGCAGCCGTCAGTAATAAAGATGAACTTGTAATGGATATAAAGAACCTGGTGTTTGAGATGTATCACCAGCACTCTTCGGAGTTAGATGAAAAGAAACAATGGTTGCTTTATAAATGCAACAATCCGTCCTTATTAACAAGGATTGATGATATGACCTTGGTAATGCTTCACGTACTGGATGCCATTGGCAGACTGGAACCTGTGAATAGTATAACTATTTCAAAAGATACTGCCATCCCTAAAGGAACGGTATCCAAAATCATACCCAAGCTCATATCAAAAAAGTTCATTATCAAGGAAGCCCTGCCAAATAATAAAAAAGAATACATTTTTCGTATAACCTCTCTTGGCAGGGAGCTTTTTGAGCTTCATCAGGTAATGCACAGAGAAAATGACATAAAGATCAGCAGTTTTCTTAAAAAATATGAAACACGGGATTTACAGTTTCTTTTCCAAATGTTATTGGATTTTAACAAGGAGTTAGATTTATACAAGTAAATATAAAAAATCACTTATAAACTATTGACATTTTTTCTCAGGAGTAATATACTCTTAATAACATATAAAACATATATGATTAATCGTTTTAATAGGAATTTTCATAGGTCAACAGTAATTAACTTTCGCAGCTATTTTATTGATTTGCCGGACAGGATATTATTGCAGAACTAAACTTCTATCAACCAGGCATTTTTCTCTCTTAGTATTGTTGTTGTTTTATGTTTTTAACACAGCTTTTATATTTTAGTATTTGTTATCAAAGGTAATTAATGGTAGCTGCGAAAGTTGATTATTTTTTAGTTGAAATCCAAGTATCAAATAGCGGGTGAAGGTGGTGCTAAAGTGAGTATAACACAAGATAGTCAGGCAAAGGTACCAATCACAAAAGAGGATATTGAGAAATTGTACGAAATGGCAAAAACTCTGAAATACGGTTCAATAACACTTGTTTTTCAGGACGGAATACTCATTCAGATTGAAAAGAATGAAAAAGTAAGGGTTAAATGACAAGCAAATAAAAACATATAAATTATATTAGTTGACTAAGGATATTAGAGACTAAGTAAAAGCTGGAATACTGGCTTTGCTTGGTCTTTTTAATTTGCCTTACAACTGATTTTTTATGATGATTTTATCCAGCCTGAAAAGAAAATAAATATTAAAAAAAGGTGGGTTTTATGGAACACAGCGCGGTTAACCTTGCAGTCAAGAACAAAAACATAGCACATGAGCATCTGGTAAAGAAACACCCATGCTTTAGCGGAGAAGCACATTTTATACATGGCCGCATACATTTGCCGGTCAGTCCAATCTGCAATATTCACTGCAGATTTTGCAAAAGAAGCCTGAACAAAACGGAAAACCGTCCGGGAGTAGCCTGTAAGGTGCTGTCCCCAAAGGAAGCGCTGGGCACTTTGGAAAAAGCACTGCTGCTTTGCCCTGAGCTGACTGTGGCAGGAATTGCCGGACCTGGGGATGCCCTTGCTACAAACGATGCTCTGGAAACCTTTGAGCTTATTGAAAAGAAATATCCTGAGCTTATAAAGTGCCTGAGTACAAACGGGCTTATGCTGCCTGATAATGCCCCAAGAATAGCTGCTGCCGGGATAAAGACCATTTCTGTCACAGTAAATGCAGTTGAGCCTGAGATATTGGAGAAAATCTGTTCCGGCATATATTATAAAAACGAATACATAACCGGCACAAGGGCAGCTGATATACTGATTTCCAGACAGCTTGAAGGTATAAGGACTATAAGCCGGATGGGGGTTATTGTGAAAATCAATACTGTGTTAATACCTGATATAAACCTTTCTCATATAGATGCTATAGCTAAAGTAACCTCGGAGGCAGGTGCTTCCATGATGAACATAATTCCTTTGATTCCTCAGAATGAGATGAGCAGTCATAGGATTCCTGATTGTGATGAATTGAATGATGCCAGAGTATGTGCAGAAAAGCATATGCAGGTGTTCAGACACTGCAGGCAGTGCCGGGCCGACGCCTGCGGCATTCCCGGAAAAACCGGCGACCTGTCGGAATTACTGTATGACCAGCCGCTGGAAACCTTCTCACATGGCTAGTATTTGAAGCCAGGCAAATATTTGAGAGCTTGAAGGCAGTTTGGAGGTATTTATGAAATTTAAAATCGCAGTGGCAAGCAGTGACGGAAAGGTGATAAATCAGCACTTTGGACACTGCAGGCAATTTATGATATTTGATGCAGACAGTAAGGGACAGTGGAACTTCAGTGAAATAAGGAATACCGTCCCTGCCTGCAGTATAGGAGAGCATGAAGCATCGTCCATGGCTGACGCAGTAAATGCAATATCCGACTGCAGAATGGTTCTGGTCAGCCAAATCGGCCAGGGTGCCTTGGAAGCTCTGGAAGTCGCAGGTATAAAAGCTTATGTACTACCTGGCTTAATATACTCTGCCTTGAACAAAGTTTTAAACTCACTTATCCAATCTATGGAGAAAGTGGATATTTAATATCAGCAGTTAAATAAAAGGAATAAGGAGAGATATCAATGGCAAAGAAAATCAAACAGATAGCAATATACGGAAAAGGGGGAATAGGAAAGTCCACAACCACTTCAAATATAAGCGCAGCTCTTTCAGCAGCAGGCTATAAGGTAATGCAGTTCGGCTGTGATCCTAAAAGCGATTCAACCAATACCTTAAGAGGCGGCAATTATATACCCACCGTTCTGGATACCTTGAGAGAAAAAAATTCTGTGAAGGCACATGAGGTTATTTTTGAAGGCTTCAACGGAATTTACTGCGTTGAAGCTGGAGGGCCCGCACCCGGAGTAGGTTGTGCCGGAAGGGGAATAATCACCGCAGTGCAGCTGTTCAAGCAGCAGAATATATTTGAAGAGCTGGAGCTGGACTATGTTATTTATGATGTTTTGGGAGATGTAGTGTGCGGTGGTTTTGCGGTTCCAATAAGAGAAGGTATCGCAGAACACGTATTCACGGTTTCATCCGCAGATTTTATGGCTGTTTATGCTGCAAATAACCTGTTCAAAGGAATACATAAATACTCAAATACAGGTGGAGCCTTACTTGGAGGCGTAATAGCAAATTCCATCAATGCACCCTATGCAAAGGACATAATAGATGACTTCGTAAAACAGACTAATACCCAGGTGGTTGAATATGTTCCTCGCTCAGTAACAGTCACCCAAAGTGAGCTTCAAGGAAAGACTACTATTGAGGCCGCTCCTGACTCAAAGCAGGCAAAGGTTTATAAAGCTCTCGCCGCAAAGATTGCAGGACATGAGGAATCAAAGGTTCCTGCCCCGCTGGAGGTATCGGAACTTAGAGCCTGGGCGGCAAAGTGGGGGGACTACCTGCTGGCCCTTGAGACAGGTGAGGTGAGAACCGAGGCGGTTGGAAATCTTTAAAGTAACTTTTTGGAGGAGAATAGCTTGAAAGATACATGTTGTGTATCAAAGTGACTTTCAAGCAGCGAAAGCCACTGCGTGCCTTTCATTACTATTTGTGTACGCGCTATGCGCGTAGATGGGAGATTAATGTGAGCTCAATCAATATTAAAAACCAGGAGGTTCAAATAAGGGAAGTACGGCTGGGGTCAATTACCGGCTTTGAAGGTACTGCCGGTGAACTTGTAAGGTGTGCGAGAGCAGGTAAGCTTCTGGACAGCGTAAGAAGCTTCAGCCAATGTATGGGGTGCAGCTCCGGAAATGCATTTTGCCAGCTTTCCATGATAAGAGATGCAGCAATTATAAATCATGCGCCTGTTGGCTGCTCCGGTGATTTTTTCGGCTTCAACTTTGTATACAGGGTAGGGCAGATGGAAAGAAATCTGCCTCCTGCAACCGGAAGATATTTTAACTCGAATATTGAAGAGAAGGATACAATTTTCGGGGCTACTGCCAAACTGAGTGAAACTGTCCGGCAGGTCTATGAAAGAGTACAACCCAAGGCAATATTCATTACAACCTCCTGTGCCTCGGCAATCATAGGAGATGACATTGAAGCTGTTGCAAACCACATGACCGATGAACTGGGTATACCTGTCATAGGCTGCTACTGCGAAGGCTTCAAATCAAAAATATGGACCACCGGTTTTGACTCGGCCTATCATTCAATAGTAAGAAAACTTGTAAAACCTCCAAGGAAGAAAACCAACAACGTCAACATCATAAACTTCTGGGGTTCGCATATTTTTGATGAGCTGTTGGAGCCCTTGGGCTACAAGGCGGACTATATAGTGCCTTTTTCTACCGTGGCAGACCTGGAATATATTTCAGAGGCTGCAGCAACCATTCAGATATGCCCTACACTTGGAACATACCTGGGCGCTGCTCTTGAGCAGTTGTACGGAGTTCCTGAAATTAAAGCGCCTCCGGCATACGGTATTCCGGGAACAGACGCCTGGCTCAGAGAATTGGGCAAGGTTCTGAAAAGGGAAAAGGAAATTGAGGAGTATATTCAAAAGGAACACAGCAGGGTCTTGCCTATCCTGGAGGAATACAGGAGAAAGCTTAAGGGAAAGACTGCCTATATTACTGCCGGCGCAGCCCACGGGCATGCACTGATTGCCCTGCTCAGGGAGCTTGGGCTGCAGGTTCAGGGAGCGGCCATATTCCACCATGATCCTGTCTATGACAACGACGATCCTGCTTCGGATGCACTGGCCCATGATGTGAATACCTACGGAGATATTCACAACTATAATGTTTGCAACAAGCAGGCCTTTGAGCTTGTCAATATATTGAACAAAGTACGTCCTGACATCATGATAGCACGACATGGGGGAATGACCTTGTGGGGCGCCAAGCTGGGTGTTCCCACACTGCTTATAGGTGATGAACAATTTGGCTTTGGCTATCAGGGTGTTTTAAACTATGCTGAAAGAATTCTTGAAACTATTGATAACAGGGAATTTGTCACCAACCTTGCAAAACACAGCGCAATGCCATACACAAAATGGTGGCTTGAGCAAAACCCATTTTCTTTTCTTGGAGGAAACATAGATGTTGAAGTTTATTGAGCAGCCAAGATATTCCTGTGCTATTGGTGCACAGCAGACAGTTGTGGCAATCAGGAAAGGAGTCCCCATATTGCATGCAGGACCCGGCTGCGGCTCCAAAGTCAGCAGTCTCATAGGACAGGGCGAGGGGTATGCAGGAGGCAATACAATACCCTGTACAAATGCCGGCGAGGCCGAGGTGGTCTACGGAGGAGAGGGCAGGCTGAGAAATGTAATAGATGGCGCTTTCAAAGTAATCGACGGGGATTTGTACGTTGTCCTGACCGGATGTACTTCTGATATTGTAGGTGATGATGTGGGAAGAGTAGCAGGCGAATACCGGTCCCAGGGGAAGCCTATCGTATATGCTGAAACAGGTGGCTTTAAAAGCAACAATTATAGAAGTCATGAAACTGTCGTCAATGCAATAATCGACCAATATGTGGATGTCTTCAACAAGGGCGGTGCCATAAAAAAAGGACTGGTAAATGTTTTTGCAACAATTCCTTATCAGGATCCATACTGGAACGGAAATCTTGAAGAAATCAAAAGATTACTGGAAGGAATTGGACTAAAAGCGAACATATTGTTCGGTAATGAGTCCGCAGGCGTTGAAGAGTGGAAAACAATCCCTGATGCACAGTTTAATATTCTGGTAAACAGCTGGGCGGGCTTGGGCATAGTAAAGCATCTTGAGGAAAAATACGGCACCCCCTATATTCAATTCCCCTATCTTCCAATCGGAGGCATAGAGACTTCAAAATTTCTGAGACAGGTTTCCGGGTTTGGAGAACTGGATTACGAAAAAACCGAGGACTTCATACGGCTGGAGGAGGAGAAATATTACTCCTTTATTGAACGAACGGCAGATTTTATGCTTGAATTCAGATACGGTATTCCCAGGCGGTTTTATACAATACTGGATGCCTCATATTCCCTTGGGTTTTCTAAATTTCTTCTAAATGAGCTGGGCATCCTGCCTGAAAAACAGTATATTATTGATGATACTCCGGAGGAATTCAGAGAGGATATTAAACTGCAATTTTCCAGGATATCAGATTTAAGATCCGCAGAGGTGGCCTTCTCAATAGACGGAGGAGCCATTCAGGAGGAAATAAGACAGTCCCCTCCAAAACACAGGGCCCTTATTTTGGGCAGCGGCTGGGAAAGAGATCTGGCAAATGACTTAAAGGCGGACCTTTTGATAATAAGTGCGCCGGTAACCTACAGACTTGTGCTCAATTGCGGGTATGCAGGCTATAACGGAGGGTTGAGAGCAATAGAAGACATATACGACAGGGTACTTGACACATACCTATAGAAATTTTAACGGTCAACGGCGGCATTTTACGGAGGTCGGCATGGAAAGCAGTTTTATAGTTGTGGAGGATTTGCATAAGTCATTCAGAAATGCAGATGGGGATGTGGAAGTATTAAAGGGTATCAATCTTAAGCTGGACAGGGGTGATATTTTTGGAGTAGTAGGTTTCAGCGGTGCAGGCAAATCCACACTCATAAGATGTCTTAATGGCCTGGAAACTCCTGATAGAGGCAGTGTCCGCATAGGTGAAAATGAGATTACGAATACGTCAAAAAAAGCGTTGAACCACTACAGAAAAAACATAGGTATGATTTTTCAAAATTTTAACCTTTTTGATTCCAGAACCGTGTTTGGCAATGTTGCCTACCCCCTTGAAATAGCAGGCTATGACAAAAAGAAAATAAGAGGCAGAGTTGAAGAACTGCTGGAACTTGTAGAGTTAAGCCAAAAGGTAAACTGCCATATGGGGCAGCTCAGCGGAGGTCAGAAGCAAAGAGTAGGGATTGCAAGGGCCCTCGCAAACAATCCCCATGTATTGCTCAGTGATGAGGCAACCTCCGCGCTTGACCCTCAGACAACCCTTTCGGTGCTGGACCTCTTAAAGGATATCAACAGGAAGCTTGGGCTTACAATAATACTTATAACCCATGAGCTTGACGTTATCAAATACTCCTGTAAAAACATGGCAGTACTTGAAAATGGAATTATAGTAGAAAGAGGAAGTGTCAGGGAGATATTCAAAAATCCCGGGAGTGATACAGCTCGGCTTTTTGTAAAAATAAATGCGGAATTTTCTGCAAATCAATGGGTAAATGAGGGGGAGTATATTTGAACTTCAATAACAGCAGCTTTATGGAAGTAATAAAAAGTGCTTTTGGACGTGAGGTATGGGCTATTATTGCTCCGGCAATAAAGGATACACTTTACATGACCCTGGTTACAACAATATTCACTCTTATTCTGGGTATTATCCTGGGAGTTGTTCTTGTATTGACCCATAAGCAGGGAATACATCCCATGCCGGTATTCAACAGGGTACTGGGTGCCATTGTAAATGTTCTGAGGTCGCTTCCATCCATGATTTTAATAATACTTACCCTGCCCATGTCCAGGCTTGTCATAGGAAGGGCATATGGCCCTGAAGCATGTATATTTGCTCTTGTGGCCAGCTGCGTACCCATGTTTGGAAGACTTGTTGAAAACAGTATTCTTGAGGTTTCAAAAGGAAAAATCGAAGCAGCCAAGGCCATGGGGACTCCAAATCACAAGATTGTACTCAAGGTGCTTATACCCGAAGCACTGCCTTCTCTGATACGAGCTTTTACAGTTTCAATTATCGCCGTTATAGCAACTACGGCTTTAGCAGGAAGCTTTGGAGCGGGTGGGCTTGGAGACGTGGCAGTGAGATTTGGTTATTCCAGATTTAAAACCGATATTCTTATAGCCGCTGTGCTTGTACTTATAATCCTGGTTCAAATGGTCCAGTTTATCGGGGATGCGGTATCAAGACATATCCTGAAAAAAAGATTCCTTGTATGAAGCAAAAAAAAATTTTTTAACATTTATACATAGTAAACATATAGTAATAATATAATTTGGGAAGGCAATTAAATATATACATATAATAACCTGAAAGGATGACCAAAATGAAAAAAAAGATAATTGCTTTAATTGGAGCAGTGGCACTAATTGCCGTATTATCGGCAGGCTGCGGAAAAACCGGTGGTCCAGAGGACGGTGTCAAGTCTCAGGAGAAGACGTTTTCAAAGGATAACCCCGTAACCCTGAAGGTGCTGGCGGATCAGGTACCCCATGCCGAGCTTTTAAATTTTGTTAAGCCCAAGCTTGCCTCTCTTGGAGTAAATCTTGACATAACAATTCTGCAGAATGATCACGGCAATGAAGATACGGATAATGGTGAATTTGATGTGAACTTTTTTCAGCACCAGCCATACCTTGATTCGATTAAAAAGGAAAAAGGCTATGATCTTGCCAATGCCGGAAATATTCATGTGGAGCCTATAGGATTATATTCCGCAAAATACAAGACACGGGAAGAATTGCCGGAGAATGCGGTCGTTGGCATTCCAAATGATGTTACAAACGAGTACAGGGCGCTGAAAATTCTGGAGCAAAACGGTTTTATAAAATTAAAGGCAGATTTACCTGAACACGCCGCCACTGTAAAAGATATTGCGGAATATACCAGAAAAATCGAGCTGAAGGAAATTGATTCGGCCCAACTGATAAGGCTGAAGGAGGATTTTGACGGATACATAACCAACACCAATAAAATCCTTGAGGCAGGTATTGATGCCAACTCTGCACTATTCAGGGAAGGAAAGGACTCTCCTTATGCAAATATTCTTGTTACAAAAAGCAGCAGGGTAAATGAACCTGCCATAGTGGCCTTGAAGGAGGCTCTTACAACCCCGGAAGTACGCAAATATATTGAAGATAAGTATAAGGGTGCAGTAATACCGGCTTTCTAGGAGGTGGCACAATGAGTCAAAGAATAGCAATTGCAAGCAGCGACGGAAAAAATATTGATTTACATTTTGCAAGAGCCACAAGCTTTTACATATATGAACTGGACAATAAGACTTTCAAATTTATTGAGATAAGAAAACCATCTGTCGCAGGCAGCCATGACGAAAGTGAGTTTGCCAGGACTTTAAGGCTTATAGAGGATTGCAGCACTATCATTGTCAGCCGGATTGGAAGAGGTGCTCTTGGATTTATTCAGGCAAAGGGCATCAGAATTTTTGAAGCGTCCTATCCCATAGATGCGGTTTTAAAAAAGTTAATTGATAGAGATATTATCAAGGAGGATTGAGCTTATGGAAAATGAAATGATAACCGAACCAGACATGCAAAGGAATTTTAACACCTTGCTCATACATGGTGGTATTGACGGGGATGAAAAAACGGGAGCGGTAAGTGTGCCGGTATATCTGACTTCAACTTACAGGCAAATTGAACTGGGACAGCATAAGGGATATGAATATTCAAGAACCGGCAATCCCACGAGAGAAGCATTGGAAGTACTTATAAAGGAACTTGAGGGAGGTGCGGCGGGTTTTGCCTTTGCTTCCGGAATGGCTGCCATTACAGCAGTTCTGCTGCTGTTTAAAAGCGGTGACAGGGTTATCATTTCAAATAATGTATACGGAGGTACCTACAGAGTTCTGGACAAGGTTTTTAAAAGGTTCGGACTGGAGTATGAAATCGTTGACACCTCAAATATCCAGGAGGTGGAAAGTAAATTCAGCGGGGAAGTTGCAGCTGTTATTGTGGAAAGCCCTGCAAATCCATTGCTTACCATAACAGATATTCAGGAGGTCTCCAAGATAGCCAGGAAGAACGGGGCTCTCACCATCGTTGACAACACATTTATGACACCATACCTGCAAAGGCCGCTGGAGCTTGGAGCCGACATTGTAATACACAGTGCCACAAAATATCTTGGAGGTCACAGTGACGTCATAGCAGGACTGGTGGTTACAGGTGACACTGAAATTGCCGCCCGGCTTCAATTTCTCCAGAATGCCACTGGGGGAGTCCTGCCTCCCTTTGATTCCTGGCTGCTTCTAAGAGGCTTGAAAACCCTGTCTGTGAGAATGGATAGGCATATTCAAAATGCTGTATTTGTGGCCCGATTTCTCAGAGAACATGCTGGGGTAACCAGAATCTTCTTCCCCGGCATTGAAGATTCCTCTGGTCATAAAATTCATAAAAAGCAGGCAAAGGGCCCCGGAGCTATGATTTCCTTTATTTTATCCCAGGAGTACGATATCAGGATATTCTTTCAGAACGTAAAGCTTATTTCTCTTGGAGAAAGCCTTGGGGGAGTGGAATCTCTTGTAAGTCACCCCGCCAGCATGACCCATGCCTCAATACCCCCGGAAATAAGGAAAAAGGTCGGGATTGATGACAACCTTATCCGCCTGTCCGTGGGAATAGAGGATAAGGAAGCAATAGTTGCTGATTTGGAATACGCCTTGCGCCAGGCAAGAAAGAAATAATGGGGGGAGCATTCATAATCTGCTTTGTTGAGACTTGAGGGGATAATACTATGAGAATTTTTAATGATATCCGGGAATTAATCGGAAATACACCAATATTGAAGCTTAATAATATTGGCATAAAGGAAACTGTGCAGCTTTTTGCCAAGCTGGAGCTTTTTAACCCAGGAGGCAGTGTAAAAGATAGAATGGGTACGGCACTGTTGGAGGATGCCGAGAGAAGGGGAATTCTTTCTCCAGGCACAACCATTTTGGAAGCCACCGCAGGAAATGCAGGTATCGGCATTGCCCTGGCAGCCTTGAACAAAGGCTATAGAGTGGTATTTGCCGTTCCTGAAAAATTTTCTCTGGAAAAGCAGGTAATAATGAAGGCTCTGGGGGCGGAAATAATCCATACTCCACTGGAAAAAGGAATGAGCGGGGCTTTTGAAAAAGTTCAGGAGCTGCTGTCAACTATTGAAAATTCCATATGCCTGAGCCAGTTTACCAATATGGCCAATCCAAAGATACATTATGAGACAACCGGTCCGGAAATATTCAAGGACCTGGATGGGAAAATTGATTATGTGGTTGCAGGGGCAGGCAGTGGAGGTACTATTTCAGGAGTACTTAAATATATAAAGGAAAGAAGCCCTCATGTTAAGGGGATTCTGGCCGATCCGGTGGGTTCCACCATGGGAGGGGGACTGCCGGGCTGCTACAGTATTGAAGGCATAGGAAATACTTTTATGCCTGAAACCATGGACAATTCATTAATAGATGAAGTGATTAAGGTCAATGATATTCAAGCCTTGCAGGAGGTTAAACTGCTGGCATTAAAAGAGGGGGTACTGGCTGGAACCTCCTCAGGAGCTGCGCTGTATGCTGCAAGAGCTATAGCACAAAGGGTTGAAGTGGCAAATATTGTAGTACTTCTTCCTGACAGGGGAGACCGGTATATAAGCAAAAACATTTATTAGTTGTTACAGACCACCGGCAATAAATAATTCCGTCGGTGAATTATTAAGTAATTAAGAAAGAGGTGTATTTATGGCGTTCTCAGATTTAGGCTTTGATACCCTGAAGGTAAGGGCGGGTTATGACCCCAAGGAGCATAATTATTCGGTTGCAGTGCCGGTTTATCAGACGGCTTCCTTTGATTTGGGCGATACTGACAGAGCGGAAAGATTGTTCAGCTTTTCAGAATTCGGTTACCTGTATACCAGAGTGGGAAATCCTACGGTGGATGTCCTGGAAAAAAGAGTGGCTGCTCTTGACGGAGCCGCTTCGGCAATAGCAGTGGGCTCCGGTATGGCTGCGGTGACCTATTCCTTGTTCAATGTTGCCGAAGGCGGCGGAAGAATCCTGACTACGGCTCAGGTTTATGGCGGTACCTTTGACAGCTTTAAAAAAATCTATCCAAACTTCAATATTGAAATTGACCAGGTGGAGGATATTGATGACCTTGAACAGTGGCAAAGTAAAATCAGACCAGATACAAAGGCCCTTTTTGTGGAAAGCATAAGCAATCCCAATGCAGCCATTGCGGATTTGGAAGCACTGGCTGCAATCGCACATCAGCATGATATACCGCTTATAGTTGATAATACCTTTGCAACCCCATATCTTTTAAATCCTATTAAATACGGAGCGGACATAGTTATCTATTCCGCCACAAAGGCTCTGAACGGGCATGGGAATGCAATTGCCGGACTGGTGCTTGAAAGCGGCAGGTTTAACTGGAGCAACGGCAAATTCCCGCAATTTACAGACCCGGTCTATATGTTAAGAGATGCACAGGGAAGGGGAAGAAGTTTTATAGAAGCCTTCGGAAATGCTGCCTTTACAACAAGAATCCGCATTAACTACCTGGCTTACTTTGGGGCGGCGCTTGGTCCCTTTGATGCATATCTTGCCCTGGTGGGCCTTGAAACTCTTTCCGAGCGGGTTCAAAAGCAGGTTTCAAATGCCGAGAAAATAATCAGGTATCTGGAAGCAAAAAAGGAGGTAGCCTGGGTAATGCATCCCTGCGCTAAAGACAGTAAATATGGAAGGCTGGCTCAAAAATATCTCCCCAAGGGCGCGGGTTCCGTATTCACCTTTGGCTTAAAGGCTTCTGAAGAACAAATAAAAACTTTTATTGATTCGACAAAAATCTTCAGCTACCACGCAAATGTAGGAGACGCTCGATCTCTGATTATAAATGCGCCGAAAACTACTCACGGAGAGCTGACTGCAGAGGAGCAATTGCTGGCTAAAATCTCTCCGGAAACTGTCAGGCTTTCAATAGGACTTGAGGATGCAAAGGATTTGATAGAGGATTTGGAAAGGGCGTTTGCCGGAGCTTTTAAAAGCAGAACTGAAGAGGTTGCCTGAAAATAACATTTAGAGAAGGGTGGTATAACAATGCAAAAATTAAAAAGGCTCCTTGTATTGACTCTGTCAATTGGGATTACAGCAATATTTGCTTCAGCCTGCGGAGATGCGGGAAAAGAGGCAGGCTCGCAAGCAGCAGTTTCGGGTACGGAGAGGGTAAGCTCCGGGTCGGCTCAAAAACAGGAAAAAGCAAAATATAAATTCGGTAAGCTCAAGATACAGGCTTTGGGAGGCGGTGCCTGCGGGGCACCTTCCTATATTGCCTATGAGAAGGGTTTTTTTGCAGAGGAGGGGCTTGAGGCAGAACTGGTCAGCGGAACTCTGAGTGAATTAAAGACCGGGCTTGTCACAGGAGAATTTACCGTTACAAACGGGGATTTTCAATATTTCCCTTCCATACAGGAGGGTATGGATTTAAAAATAATCGGCGGTCTGCATAAGGGCTGTATAAGACTTGTAACTCCTCCGGGGTCACCCATCAAGACCTCAAAAGACTTAAAGGGAAAGAGAATCGGAATAGATGAAATGGGAGGCACTCCACAGTCGGTTGCAACAATAGTTCTTGCCAATGCAGGCATTGATCCTAAAACCGAGGTTACCTGGGTTACATATCCCCTTGACCAATTGACTACCGCTGTAAAAAAAGGAGAAATAGATGCCTTTGCAGCCTGGGACCCGTATGGAATCCTGGCAGAAAAAAATGAAGGCTACACTGCACTTTCGGATATTTCAACAGATCCGCTGTTTGCAGGCAAGAGCTGCTGCTTCCTGTACGCCTCCAAGAAGCAGTTGGAAGAAAATCCCGAAAGAGTGGCAGCAATAGCCCGGGCTTATAAAAAAGCAACTGAGTGGATAAACGCAAATCCTGAGGAGACAGCAAAAATTGAAGTTGAGAAAAAATATGTGGCAACTGAAGATTTAGTCCTGCTTACAGAGCTGATAAAATCCTATGACTACGAATACACAACTGCCAATGCCTATGAGGATATCAAATATTTTGTTGAGCAGTTCGGAAAGACAGGGTTTCTGAAAAAGGGCACAGAACCAAAACCCTTCGCCGATAAGGTATATTATAAAATTTTTGACAAATAGGACATATGATTTATAAAAAGGAGGTTTTATGAAAGAGGAAAATGTTCTTGAACTTCCGGTTATACAAGCCAGAGCAAAAGCTACCGGCGAAACAGGTAACACAAATAAGCGGATATACAAGGATATATATTGGAAAAAAGACTCCAAGATATGGCCTACACTTCAGATTGCAGCATTTGTGTCCGCCCTGCTGGTGAATCTTTATATACCCGCAAAGCAATCAGTAGGGGTTATTCCCTACAGGATATTTCTTATATTAGTGGCTGGCTTCTTTACTGCAAGGACCATATATTCCGTATATAATTTAAAAATCCGATTAAAAAACACCCATCAGTCACAATTTTATTTTACAGTAGGGCTTGTGCTGATATTATGGGACATTCTCACAACAAAGACAAACTATCTTCCCCTTCCTTTTTTCCCAAGCCTGGCACAGATCCTTCAGGTTATGGTGGAAGATGCCTTTACCTTGCTTATCAGCACTTTGTTTTCATTGAGATTACTTTTGATAGGTTTCACAACGGGTACACTCATAGGACTTGTGTCCGGAATTCTCATTGGCTGGTACAGGCAGTGGAATTATTGGCTTTTCCCTGTGATAAGAGTCATGGGCGTTATACCTGCCACTGCCTGGATTCCCATTACAATGTTTATCTTTCCCTCAAGCTTCTATGCACAGATTTTCCTTATAGTGCTCTGCGTATGGTTTCCTGTAGCCTATATGGCCAGCGGAGGCATTGCCAATATTGAGAAGTCATACTTTGAGGCGGCAAGAACTCTGGGGGCTCAGGAAAAATTCTTGATTTTCAGAGTTGCAATACCCGGTGCCATGCCGTCAATTTTTACGGGGATTTATACTGGAACGGGAGTGTCTTTTGCAACTCTGGTGGTTTCAGAAATAATAGGTGCCAAAGCCGGACTGGGCTGGTACATAAACTGGGCTAAAAGCTGGTCGAATTATGCTAAGGTCTATGCTTCAATTATTGTTATGGCAATAGTTTTTTCAGTTGTCATGGCTGCAATATATAAAATCAGGGACAGAGTTCTGATTTGGCAGAAGGGATTGTTGAAACAATGAATGCTAAACTGTCAGTTTCCGGGAATATAGCAATAAAAAATATATACAGGGTTTATCTGGATGCCAACGGCAACGAAATAGAAGCACTTCAGGATATAAACCTGGAGGTGAATACTGGAGAATTTGTGTCGCTTATAGGTCCTTCCGGCTGTGGCAAGACGACCCTGTTAAGGCTGATTGCAGGACTTGATCAGGCGCAGCAGGGGCAGATTTTTTTAGATGGGGAGGCAGTGGAGGGAACCCATTATATGAGGGGATATGTCTTTCAGCACGCAAACCTGTTTCCCTGGGAGACGGTTGAGAATAATATAGCTGCCGGTCTTAAGGCCAGAAAGATATACAAGGAGAATAAGTCTGAAATTGCACAATTTATTGAACTGGCAGGGTTAAAGGGCTTTGAAAAAAACTATCCCCATCAGCTTTCGGGCGGCATGGCCCAGAGAGCCTCTCTGGCCCGAGCCTTAATTAACAATCCCAGGGTCTTGCTTCTGGATGAGCCTCTGGGAGCACTGGATTCCTTTACCCGCTTTGATTTACAGGACAAAATATTGGAGCTATGGGCAGCAAGGGGAACTACAATGATTCTTGTTACACATGACGTAGATGAGGCGATTTATCTCAGTGACAAAATAGTGATTATGACACCCAGACCAGGCAAAATAGAGAGTGTTATAGACGTTGCACTAAAACGGCCCAGGTTAAGAAACAGTGAAGATTTTATGGCCCTGCGGTCAGAAATACTTGAAAGGTTGCATCTCGTTAGCAGCAGGTCACCACTTGACTATTACCTGTAAAAACTATCACGAAGACAGGAGGGAGCAAAATTGGAGCATTTGACACATATAACAGGATTCCTGACAAAGTTGTTTTCACTGGAATATCTCCCTGCACTGGGGGACAGGGCAAGCTTGGGATTAATGTTTCTGTTTGGGCTGCTTACATCCTTTCACTGCATGGGGATGTGCGGCGGCTTTGTTTTGTCCGGCAGCATAAGCGGTAAGGCCATCCCTCACAACGCAGTCTATAACGCCGGGAGGGTGTTATCCTACACAATTGTGGGCGGGCTGGCAGGTGGAATAGGCCAGGTATTCAGTCTGGACGGCAGGTGGAAAGGCATGATTCCTCTTCTGGGCGGTATTTTTATGATATTGCTGTCTGTCAAAATGCTCAATGTATTTCCTGTATTGCGAAGACTTAATGTTAGTTTGCCCTCCGGCATTGCCAAAAGAGTTTTTACCGGCAGGTACAAGAGCAGATTAATAATCGGCTTATTAAGCGGTCTTATGCCTTGCGGCCCTCTTCAGATGATACAGCTTTATGCTCTCGGAACAAAAAGTGTAATATCCGGTGCAATTTCGTCCTTTATTTTTGCATTGGGAACAGTCCCGCTGTTATTTACTTTTGGAGCTGTCAACTCGGTATTATTCAAAAAGCACACTAAAATCATAACAGTATTAAGCGCTGTTGTTATTCTTATTCTGGGTTTTAACATGTCAGGCAGAGGCCTGGCTTTGGCGGGCATAGACCTGGGTCTGCCTTTTGGAGGACGGGCTGAATATGCCTATACTGGTACGGCACATGAAGGGGAGGCACCAGTCACCGGTGTTACAGCAGACCTTCAATTAGTTGATTCAGAAATAAGGGCAGATGAATACCCTGTTATCGTAGTAAAAAAAGGTATAAAAGTTCGCTGGAATCTGAGGGCCCAGGAGGAAGAAATTAATGACTGCAATAACGAAATAATTATTCCCGACCTGAATATTATAAAGAAAATCCTTCCTGGCGACAATGTTATAGAATTTTTCCCTGAGAAAGCAGGGGATATGGTATACACCTGCTGGATGGGCATGATAAAAAGTAAAATAAGGGTTGTTGATTAAGTATTAAAAAAAGTGTTATTAAAAAAGGAGGTTTTTTATGAAAATAATAAAAGCTATTGTCATTCTTGTCCTGCTGCTCTCTCTGGCATTTACAAACGTGATTCTGGCAGAAGCAGGCAGCACAGAACGCACCACACAGACCACATCGGATAAAAAGGTTGCAGGCTATATATACAAAGGCATTTTAAAAATAAAAAATAATAAGTACGGATTGGAAATAATCAATAAGTCTGGAGCAAAAAAGTATCTGGCTTTTGATACAGTCGGTCAGAAGGCAGCTAAGAGCCTCATTTCAAGCGGAAAGGTAAAGCTCGGTGAAACCGTCAGTGTAAACGGCCTCATAAAAAACAATACTGTTCAGGTAATATCAATAACCAGGCCTGAACCAAAAGAACAGACCTTCACCGGTTGGCTGGGTGACTCGGATTGCAGTCCCAATCTTGAAAATCCTTCTGAAATGGGTGCCTCCTGCCTGAAATGTCCGCATTGCGAAGGCAGCGGTTATGGTTTGTCCGTTAAGCAGAAGGACGGAAGCTACAAATACTATAAATTTGATGCATTTGGACATAAATTGGCAAAGGAAAAGATTATCCCTGCTTCAACCTCCAAGAAAGTTCCTGAAATAACCGTTAAAGGTTACCTGGAGGGAGATGTTCTAAAAGTGAGCTCAATCAAATTGAAATGATTCCTCTTGAAATAATTCCTTTTATTCAGGCATGTATTATCCTGTACAAGCATAAAATATATTGATAACTCTCAGAGCAAACGGGTGGGCTTTGAATGATCAATATTTTTTTATCCTGCAGCAGTAAGGACTACGATTTTATCAAGAGCATTATAAGCCATATGAGATTACTGCCGGAAAAATACAGGTTGATTTTTTACATGCAGCCTTATAACATAAATACCTCCATGGATTTTATACTGGAGAAATTGAGAGAAGCGGACCTGTTTGTGCTTTTTATATCCAAAAGCTCACTGGAGAGTGAATTTGTAAGGCTAGAACTGGATGAAGCAATAAAGCTGCTGATGAACAGCAAGATAAAAGAAATCCTTCCTGTAGTAATTGATCAAAGTATAAATGTCAAGGAGGATTTCAGAATTCCCAGGGCAATTATTACCAGTAAGGTGTTTTATTCCAACAACCCCGTAAAGGTAGTTAAAATGCTGCAGGAACAGATTTTGAAATACTGAGGACGGGGCCGGCAAGGTGGACTTTTAAATGGATTTCAGGTGAGCAGATCATGGAATACACAATAGGTAATGGCAGGGACAGAGACAGAGACAGTGAGAATGAGATAAATAGAAATAATGAAAATGACAGAAATGCAGAAAACTATCTCAATGGAAATCTTGCTTATTATGATGAGAAATCCGTACTTAACAAAAAACGCTATACCCTCCTTGTGGTGCTGGACATAACCCTCTCGGCACTGATACCCTTTACAACCTTGTTTATTGACATATTTTCTGCGGCTAAATACATTGTGGCCCTTATGGGGTCGGTTATAACCGTAGTATCTGCATTCAATGCCACGTTTGGCTATCACAAGCTCTGGATTGAGTACAGAATGGTGGCCGAAGCATTAAAGCACCAGAAGGATTTGTATATTAACAGCTGCAATCCTTATAATTGCCAGAACAAGGGTGAAATTCTGATTAGCATAGTTAATTCAATACTGGAGAAGGAAAACAGTAACTGGAGGAGTACGGAGCTAAGCCTGGTAAAGCCGGATAAGACCTGAACAGCTATATATTGGCCGGGGAATAGGTTTTCAGAAAGATTTCCTTCTTGCAGGGATATCTTTCTCCGTCAACGCCGGTTATTATATAGTCTCCCTTATTAATGTAATGCTTTCCTTCCAGGGTATATATATACGGTATCCTATTTAAATCTGAAGGATTTTCATATTGCTCCGGAACAAGGCCGGAATTAACTGCCATTTCCAGTTCGTCAAAGCCGTCTTCCATACCGGTGCTGTATTCTATTGCCTCCACCGGTATAGGGTTTTTAATATATTTTCCCAATTTTATTCCACCTCTTTTAAGTATTATTGAACAATGCTTTTAAATTTATTCAATATTCGTCTATTCATATCATAATATGTAAAATACAGGTAACATGTTATTGACAGAGGCTTTAAAAATGCTTTATAATTATATAGGTTGTAAATAAATTTAACGAAAGGAGTTGTTGGTATATGTCTTTAATTTTGATTGTTGAGGTGGCTCTTTGCTAATTTAATACTGGCACAGCCTGCAAAGGAAGCCTTTTTGGTGAACTTTGCCGCAGTGCAGCTTCTTTCGAGCAACTAAAGTTGTGAATGCAATTAAAAACATCAGTATTGATCTGGAGTCTGTTTTTTTTTCCGGATTTTATTATTGAGTGGATATGCACGCAGAGTTGGCGTGTTTTTTTATTTGTCTTTTTCTTCCGCAGGTGGTCGCATCTGCGGAATTTTTATACCCTTTTTTGGGCATATTCGCCTGGAAGGCGAAGGTTCCAACCGAAATTGACTTTATGATGTTTTTTATTGCTGGATGGAATGCTAATAGCAATGAGCCCGGTTTAATTATGAAGTTTTTGTAAATGTAAATGTGCATATGGCACTGAATGGAGACTATTATGACTAAAAAGAAAAGTACCTTTGATTATATGAGAGAAGTCCGTGGAAGCTGGGTTATAAATCCCAGGACCAGAATTCAGGAAAACAGCCTGAAAAACAAAAAGAAAAGAAGACAGTCGGAAAAGAAATTTATAAAGGATGATTATTGATGATAAATTTAAAAGATTATGGATGGAATGATATTTTTGAAGAAGAATGGAACAGAAGGGCTGATAAGAGCATGTTTCCCGGCCGTATTATAGCCGATTTCGGACAGCAGCTCAGAATTGCCACCCAAAAAGGTGAGTTTTCTGCCGGAAGGCCAATTGCCAAAGGAGATGAAGGCATGCAGCTGGCAGTTGGAGATTGGGTGGCACTGGAAAGCAACTTACAGGGAAATGATGTTGTTATAAGGCTTGTACTGGAGAGGAGAACAAAATTTTCCAGAGCTGCTGCAGGAATAGAAGTAAAAGAGCAGGTTGTAGCGGCAAATGCAGATACTGTCTTTCTGATACAATCCTTGAACAGGGATTTTAACATAAGAAGACTTGAACGATATCTGATTGCTGCCTGGGACAGCGGCGCCATGCCGGTTGTGGTGCTCACCAAGGCTGACTGCTGCGAAGATGCCCTGGACAAAATCAGTCAGGTATATGCTGCTGCGCCGGGTGTTGAGGTTTTTGCCATAAGCTCTGTGACAGGCCAGGGTATTGAAGAAATCCGAAAATATCTGCTGCCTGGCAAAACGATTGCACTTCTGGGTTCCTCAGGAGTTGGAAAATCCACTCTTGCGAACCGGCTGGCGGGTGTGGAGCTTTTAAAAACTCAGTCAATACGTGAGGATGACAGCAAGGGCAGGCATACCACCACCCATAGGGAGCTTGTGCTTTTGCCCGGCGGAGGTCTATTGCTGGATACCCCTGGAATGAGGATGCTCTCCCTGTGGGAAGCCGATACTGGTATGGATATTATGTTCGGAGATATTGAGGAGCTTGTATCGAGCTGCAGGTTTCATGACTGCAGGCATGAAAATGAGCCGGGCTGTGCGGTAGCGGAGGCACTTGCTTCCGGTACGCTGGAAAGCAAGAGGTGGGAAAGCTGGCAAAAGCTCCAGAAGGAGCTGGCTCACCTGGAGGCTAAGAAAAACGGAAAGCTGAGACTTCAGGAAAAGCAATGGGGAAAACAGATTGCAAAAATTCAGAAGGAACATTCCAAAGGAAGGTTTTAAAATATTTTCACGGTACAGCATTAATGATATACTTGAAAGTAACGGTTTTAATTCGCAAACTGCAAACCGAACACGGGGGATAAGGTAGAAAGAAACCACTTCAACCCTTTGAATTTATGTCCGCAGAGCGGACAGGGGGATAAAAAATGATTTTATCAGGCAAGGAAATACAAAAAAAATTGGACAGGGAAATTTTTATAGAGCCTTTTAGTCCCGGGCAGCTGAATCCAAACAGCTATAATTTAAGGCTCCACAATGAATTGCTGGTTTATGAGGATACGCTGCTGGACATGAAAAAGGAGAACAAGGCAAAAAGCCTGGTAATTCCGGAAGAAGGCCTCATACTTGAACCCAATAAGCTGTACCTGGGCAGGACCAAGGAATATACACGGACGGTAAATCATGTGCCAATGCTGGAGGGCAGGTCCTCTATCGGCAGACTGGGCTTGTTCATACATGTGACGGCAGGCTTCGGTGATGTTGGCTTTGCAGGCTTCTGGACTCTTGAGATTTATTGCATTCAGCCTATAAAGGTGTATCCCGGCATTGAAATATGCCAGATTTATTACCACTCCATTGAAGGGGATTATGACAAATACAGCAGCGGCAAGTATCAGAACAACACCGGTATTCAGCCCAGTTTGCTGTACAAGGATTTTGAGAAGTAACAGTGCCGAGCCCTGAGACTTATAAAAATTATACTTTACAGCAGGTTTATTGTTGTGTTATAATGTTCAGCGTGTGTAATACGGGTGGTCCTCTGCACGGGAAATGACTTCACTTTATTGAGCTGTCGTTTACGTTGAACAATTGGTTCATTGGATGCACGAACATCTAGGAGAGGAAGGAGGAAATCAAGAATGGATATATTGAAATCTATTGAAAATGAACAGATAAGAACTGACCTTCCGAAATTGGAAATTGGTGATTTTATTAAGGTTCATGCAAAGATCAAGGAAGGAACCAGGGAAAGAATCCAGGTTTTCGAAGGTACTGTCATAGCATTGAAGGGTTCCGGCTTAAAGGAAACTTTCACTGTAAGAAGAGTATCCTACGGTGTTGGAGTTGAAAGAATATTCCCTGTTAACTCACCAAGAATCGATCATATCGATGTAGTAAGAAAAGGTGTTGTTAGAAGAGCTAAACTTTACTATCTCCGCGATAGAGTTGGTAAGGCTGCAAAAGTTAAGGAAAGACTTCAAACAAAATAAGTCAGACGACAAAACCTAGAGGCTTCGGTCTCTAGGTTTTTAGCATTGCAAGGCTTGTTCCTGCATCTTTGAAACCACCGTAAAAAGTGCTGCCAACAGTGTCAAATAAATGTAATTTGTATAATTTTGAATAATTATATATAATAGAAACGGCTTAAGTAATTAATATATTGACTTAAGCTTAAACAAAATTGATAATGAGGTGATTTCCCTATGGATGGTCAGAACTTTGAAGACAGCAATGAAAAGATTTTAGACGATGGCAAGGAAAAGCAGGTTTTAAATAAAGAAGAAAAGAAGAAAAGTTCCGTAAAAAAGGAAATTTTCGAATGGTGTCTTGTAATTGTTGCTGCAATTATAATTTCAATGCTGATAAAGGCCTTTGGTTTTTCTACCTATAAAGTTAATATGGTATCTATGGAAAGCACTCTTTCTGAGGGTCACAATGTTATAGTGTACAAGACAGGATACTTTTTCAGCCAGCCAAAACACGGTGACATTATAGTGTTCATGCATGAAGAGGGGCAATTTCAGGGGGTATTTAAGTACCTGCCCATACGAAATCCAGGCGAGGTGGACTATATAAAGAGAGTTATAGGCCTTCCCGGAGACCAGATAGATATCAGAGAGGGTTATGTCTATAGAAAAGCTGCCGGCGATACAGAATTCAAGAAGCTGGATGAAACCTATGTCAAGACTCAGGGTGTTACGGATTCGCACGGCATGGAGCTTCCTTTTACCATACCGGAGGACAAGATATTCGTAATGGGGGATAACCGGGAGCAGAGCCTGGATTCCAGACAGATAGGACCTATTGACAGGGATGCCGTTATTGGAAAAGCCGTGGTGAGAATCTGGCCGTTGTCAAAGATGGGCGGATTATAACCTGACAGGTGGCATGTATAAGGCTTAACAATTTAATGGATAACTAAATAAGAAGATAATTTAGATAATTTATATAATCCCAACTGTAAAATGCAGTTGATACTAAGGAGACTTTAATGAATATTCAATGGTTTCCAGGCCATATGGCGAAAACCAGAAGACTCATAGCTGAAAATTTAAAGCTTGTAGATGTAATAATAGAGCTGCTGGATGCAAGAATCCCTTTCAGCAGCAGAAATCCCGAAATCAATTCCATGGTGAACAACAAGCCCCGGCTTGTGGCTTTTAACAAGTCAGATCTTGCGGATGAACAGATATCAAGACAGTGGGTGCAGTGGTATGCCAGTCAGGGCATAAGATGTATCCTCATTAATTCCATTAACGGCAAAGGCCTGAATGAAGTAAAAAACAGAGCCAGAGAACTTATGTCCGAAAAGATTGAAAGAGACAGAGCCAAGGGAAAACTTTTCACACCTGTGAGAACCATGGTGGTAGGCATTCCCAATGTGGGGAAATCCTCATTTATAAACAAAATCGTAGGCAAAGCCAGTGCGGTAACAGGAGACAGACCCGGCGTAACCAGAGGGAAGCAGTGGATAAGAATAAACTCCGAAATAGAGCTGTTGGATACCCCTGGTATATTGTGGCCAAAGTTTGAAGATCAGGAAGTAGGAATGAACCTGGCATTTACCGGTGCAATAAAGGATGACATAATGGATATAGGCGAAGTTGCAATGGAACTGCTGGTAAGGCTCTCTAAAGCTTATCCTTCAGAACTGTGCACCAGATTCAAGCTTGACCCTGACATTATAGGAAGTCTTGAGCCTTTGGAACTGCTGGAGACAGTGGCAAAAAAAAGAGGCTGTATTGTTTCAAAGGGGCAGATTGACTATTCCAGAATTTCAGCAATAGTTCTGGATGAATTCCGGGGAGGAAAAATCGGAAAAATAACGCTGGAAAAGCCCGGAGACAGAGAAGAGACCCTAACTGCCACTTAAAACTCAAATAAAAAGTCAAGCCGCATCACAGTTGATTTTATCATAAATTCAACTGTGACGCGGCTTTTTATATTTAGGCTTATAATTCTATCTTGGGTTTTTTACAAACTTGTCCGCCTGCAGCTGCATTTCTGCAAGTATTTTCTTAAGACCGCCCTTGTTCAGCTCAGCATTCATTTTGTTCAGATTTTGGGTTGTATTGACTTTCCCGATACACAAATCATTAATATATTTGCTTGTTATGGCGCTTATATTTGCTATTTCAGCTTCTACCGGCTGTGAATTAAAAGTAAGCCCTGCCAGAGGTGATACTGCCGCATTTTTTACATTAGCCTTAAAAACTGCTCCTGCTTTTGAGGTATAGCCCGGAAGGGTATAGGCTATTGTCTGGTTGCCGAATAACCAGGGGGTATTGGGATTGTACTTCTCCTTACCTGCGGAGGTCTGTGCTATTGAAGCAGAACCGGTTTTTTTGTAGTGAACTCCCTCAACTCCATAGTTAATCAGGTTTGAAAGCTTTGGATCTGTATTTACCAGCTCCAGCAGCATCAAGGCCCTTTCGGGATTTTTACTCATGACTGAGATGGCATGCATGGCACTTGTGACGCTTGCAGTAGTTATAGACGGTTTGTTAAGTACAACAGGAACCATGTTAATATTATCATTTAGCAAAAGCTCCTCAGTTTTTATGGGAGTGATATTGGAATACATTGCAAAGATTTTTGATTTATTATTATTGTAGTAATTGTTTGTGGCCTCTGCGGACTTTGGAATATAACCTGCCTTATACCATTTATTCATCAGTGTGAACAGTGCTTTTGCATCCCCGGTTTCATAAAGATTTTCAACCTTTGTGCTTTTCCCGTCCCTTTTTACAGCTACAGGTGAATTATATAAAGGCCTGTCATAATTCAAGGTGTTGATTACAGATTCAGAGTACGAATCAAAGGGATAAAAGCCGATGCTTTTGGCTTCTTTTGCCTTGATTGTCTTTAGGAAGGGCTCCAGATCCTGAAGCCTGGTAATCTTTGCGGTATTGATCTTGTACTTATCCACCAGTTTTTTGTTTAATAATATCCCATAGCTGTTGACTATATTGTAGTTATAAACCGGTAAAGCATATATTCCTCCGTTTATCCTGGCACCGTTTAATATTTTGTCTCCCAGCAGTGCTTTGGTTTTTGGAGCATATGTATCCAGCATACCGGTCAAGTCCTTGTATACATTTATTTCAGCCATTTTCTCATAGCGCGCGGCCCAGCTGGAGGTAAAATTAATATCATATTGCTCTCCGGCAGCAATATATAAGTTCATCCTCTGATCATATTCTGCCCAGGTAAAGGTTGTTATATCAAGCACAACATTGATTTTATCCTTAAGATAGTTGTTTATGGAGGCTTCAACCAGCTTTTTATCCTGTTGGTCTCCCTGTCCTATGACCAGCCATTTTAGTTTGACCTGCCTGGAGGTATCAGCGGTCTGAGCCGCATTAACCGCCTCCAGGCTCATAAAGCCTGAAAATAATATAAGCCAGGTTAAAACTCCGGAAATTAATTTAAGACCTAAGGACTTTTGTGAGTATTTTTTTCTCATTTCGATATAGACCTCCGTATTTTAATAAATTATATTAATTATAACATAAATACCTTATTTGGCCATATTTAGAGGGGTACTATTTTCAGCATTATTTATAACCTTAAGCCTGGATTGACTATCAGAGGGTTATTTAATATTATATACATAATACTCTTTTGTGTTGGCTATGGAAGTTATAAATATAAAAAACAATTGACTGTGAGGGGTAGCTGTGATTTTAGAATGCGGAGTTGACGAGGTTGGCCGGGGCAGTTGTATTTCAGGAGTGTGGGTTGCTGCATGTATACTTGATCCTGAACGTCCAATAACTGGCCTGAAGGACTCAAAGAAATTATCACCCAGAAAAAGGGAAGAACTTGCCGAAAAGATCAAGAAAAATGCTCTGTCCTGGAGTATAGGGAAGACCAGCCTGGAGGAAGTTGAGGATTTAAATGTGCACTTTGCCACCCTGCTGGCAATGAAGCGTGCTGTGGAAGGGTTACATATCCCGCCTGACAAGGTTTTTGTGGACGGGATACATGCGCCTGATATAAATATCCCCGTAGAGACAGTAATTAAGGGGGATGATCTCATTCCTTCCATAAGTGCCGCTTCTATCCTTGCAAAAGTGGAACGGGACAGTGAAATGATAAAATATCATTACCAGTATCCCCAGTACAATTTTCAAAAGAACAAAGGCTACCTGACCAAGGAGCACATGCTTGCCCTAAGTGAATATGGGCCTTGTCCTGCACATAGGAAAACCTACGAGCCCATACGAAAATTGTTGGAAAAGCAAAATGAGGCAGTTAATGGCTAAAGAAATCCAGCCTTTGTCCGATACATAAATTATGGTTTATTAAATTAGCAGGATTTTAGTATTTTTACTTAAAAACTTAAAGAAAAGGAGATTTACATGGATTCAAAGTCACTTTACAAGATAAGCTATGGTCTATACCTTATTTCAGCTTCCTATAACGGAAAGCAGAACGGCTGTATCTCCAACACCATTACCCAGGTTTCTGCAAGTCCCGCAAAGCTGACAGCAGCATTGTCAAAGAATAATTATACCACTGAAATCATAAAAAATTCCGGACGCTTTACTGCAACTGTTATCAGTCAGGCAGTTGATATGAATGTCATTGCAGAATTCGGCTTCAAATCAGGTAGAGAAGGGGATAAATTTGAGAAATTCAACCCGAAAACAGATGACACCGGTGTACAGTACCTGTCTGAGGACATGTGCGCCAGATATAGCTGTAAGGTGCTGGAATGCGTAGATGTAGGCAGCCACTATCTCTTCATCGGCGAAGTGGAGGAAGCGGAAATATTGTGTGATACTCCTGTTATGACCTATGAATATTATCATCAGATAAAGAAGGGTACCACACCTGTGAATGCACCCTCCTACCAGCCTGAGGATAAAAAGACCGGCTATAGATGCACTGTATGCGGCTATATTGAAGAGCTGGACACTCTGCCCCAGGACTATGTTTGTCCGATTTGCTCAAATGGTACCGACTTCTTTGAAAAAATATAGGGCGATTTATTTTAGATTATCAAAAATATTACTCTTAATTATTGCCGGTTATCACAAGTCTCTGGAATTAATATGAAGATATTATATGTTCATATTTTATGTTGATATTGTAAGCCGGGTATATATTGTGAGTACAATGAACTTGAGAATGAAACGGGGTGAAGCCATTGAGAATAGACGTATCCGCACCGACAGCCGCAGGCGCTGCAGCAGGAGCTTCCGATATGGTGAGCAGACTAAAGCCGGGAGACAATATAAGAGTCCAGCTTCTGGAAAACTCTGGTAAGGAGTTGACTTTAAAGCTGTCTGACGGAACTGTCCTGTCTGCGGCGGCAGATGGTACGATTGAGGCTGCTGAAGGAGAATTCGTCAATCTCACCTTCAAAGGCACCATTGATGGCAAACCTGCTTTTGATATTACGGAAAAGCCCCTTCCCTTTCAGGGCGACAAGATGCTTGAGAATGTTAAAAATCAGCTTGAGGCCCTGAAGCTTCCTCTGTCTGAGCAGAATATACGGATAGCCCTGGCACTTACAGAGCAAAATGTAAGCCTTTCGGCAGAAAACCTGGCAAAAATGGCCGGGTTGCTGAAGGGTGATTCCGAGCTAAAGGTGGATACGGCAGCCTTTCTTACCGCATCACGTCTTTCGGAGGATGCGGGCGGCATGGATAAGCTGAAAAGTCTCCTGGCTGGAAGACTGAAGCTTGGGGAAGATATTTCACGTCTTGTAAAATTACTGGATACGTATGTTGGGGAAACCTCGGGAAAAACTTCTCAGGTGCCTGAACTGGACAAGCTGGTTCAAAAGATTACAGCACGGCTGGCAGGTGACGGCAGCATGGCCGGCTCACTTCCGGGTTCTGCTCCGGACGGCTCCGCCGCCCTCAGAAATAACAGCAGCAGTGTCGTGAATGTTACCGGCAGGGAGGGAGCGGCAGAAGTACTGCAAGACAACAGATCAGGTTATGCCGGGTCTGCCCGGTCTGCTGAAGCACTCCAGGGTGAGGCTGGTGGGATAGCTGCAAAAAATGCTCAAACTTTCCAAGCTTCACAAATTTCACAAACTGCTCAAACCGCAAATACTGAAAAATCTTCTCAGAACATGCAACCGCCTAAAACTGCACAGCCTACTGAGATGTCGGCTGCTGAGCAAACCCAGCAGACTGCCCAGGTGAATAAAAGTTCCCCTGACACCGCCGTACCGGCTGCCAATACGGAAAAAAGCAATATCCCACTGGCAGCAGCGTCCAATATGTCAGGTTCATCACCAATTGCTCTGCAGGTAAACCAGGAAGTCATAAATAACCAGTCCGCCACATTGCTGGGCATGCTTAAAGGGGAAGTTCCCACCGGCAAAGGTGACTTTACTCTTTTACATGCTTTTGAAAGAGAGCTGGCAGCACTCATGGATGCAGGCAAGCTCTCTGCAGAAGAAATGAAGGCAACCGTACTGCTCGACCAGGAAAAGAGAGTCTTTGCAGCTGCTGTACGTGGCCTGGCCACTTTGCATATTAAAATCTCAGAAGCCAGCGAAGAAATAAATCCGGTAAGGCTTTATAAAGAGATGGATAGTTTGCTGCACATATTAAAAAACGGCCTGACCCAATTGCCGCCGCTGGTGCGGGAAGCTGCAGCAGCAATTGCGGGAAATCTGGAAAGCAATATTAATTTCATAAATCAACTAAACAATTACAGTTCTTACGTACAGCTGCCCCTGAGCATATTCAACCGGAATACCACCGGTGAACTTTATATGCTGAAAAAAGGCTCAAAAAATAAAAAGCTGGACCCTGAAAACATGACGATACTTATTTCCCTGGACACTGATAATCTGGGCAGAGTAGACACCTTGCTAAGTGTGAACAGAAAAAACATAAGCACCAATTTCAGACTTGAAAACAGCGAGGTTTTTCCATTGCTCAGGGACAGTCATAAATTGCTTTACAACAGTCTCCTGGAAAAGGGCTTCAGACTGGTTGACTACACCTATCGCCTTATGGATGAGCCCATAAGCATAGTCAATTTTCAAGCCGAAGCAAAAAAAGAATTTCTCAAGAGTTCAAACAGCATAGACATAACTATTTAAGGCTGGTGGGTCATGCAGGACAAAATAAGAAACAGAAAAGCAATACGGCACGCTGCCGCCCTTCAGTATTCTCCCGAAACAGATGCGGCCCCCCGGGTGGTTGCTGCCGGAAAAGGCATTGTGGCTGAAAAGATTATTGAAAAGGCAGTTGAAGCAGATGTTCCGGTGTATCAGAATACAAGCCTGGCTAAAACTCTGTCCTCCCTTGGAATTGGAGATCAGATACCTCCGGAAATATATGAAGTTGTTGCTGAAATCCTTATTTTCATAGGCAGCGTTGACAAAAGCTACCGGGACGAGCCTGATTAAAGGAAATCCGGCAATAGACACAAGTGGACGAATAAAGAGACGAGGCAGGGTGGATATATGACCGGAATGGACACCGTCAGGCTTGGAGCGGCCGGTGAGGAAAAAGCTGCGGAATTTCTCAGCAGTAACAATTATACTATTCTTTACAGAAACTACAGGGTAAGCCGACTGGGTGAAATAGACATTATTGCACGGGATGGGGAATATATTTGCTTTGTAGAGGTTAAAACCAGGAGTTCAAAAGCCTACGGCACTCCCGGAGAAGCTGTCATATCATCAAAACGGGATAGAATAAGGAAGATTGCAGCCATTTATATGAGCCGCACTCAAACATTGAATATGTGTGTGCGGTTTGATGTTATTGAAATACTCTTTGCCAGGACAAAGGCCCTGAATTATGAGATGAACAGCATAAATCATATAAAAGATGCTTTTTGAATATATTTAATGGAAAATAGTAATATAATAAATGTGAAGCTATTTATTAACTGCAGCTAGTTTTCTTAAGCAGAGCTGTATAAAAATTTACGGGGCTTGTTTGATTTATGACCGCTGCTGCTATTGGCAATTAAACCAGGGAGGGCTTATTTTTATGCTGATTTTGGATGCACATTGCGATACAATTACTACCATAATGAAGATCGGAGAAGGCCTGCAAAAAAATGACCGTCATATAGATTTGACCAGACTGAAGGAATTTGACAGTTATGTACAGTTCTTTGCAGCGTTCATATCGCCAGAACATGCCAGAATGGGTGCTCTGAGCAGGACTTTAAGCATCATTGACAAGTTGTATCAGGAGATTTCCTTAAACAAAAACGATATAACATTATGTCGTAATTACCAGGATATTATTAATGCAGAGCAGGATAAAAAAGTGGCTGCAGTTTTGACAATTGAAGGCGGGGAAGCACTTGAAGGCAGTTTGCCGGCATTGAGGATGCTTTATGAACTGGGGGTTCGAGGAATGACCCTTACCTGGAATTACAGAAATCAGATTGCAGACGGCGTACTTGACGGGATATCCAAAGGAGGGCTTACTCCCTTTGGGCGTGAGGTGGTTGGGGAAATGAACAGGCTGGGAATGCTGGTAGATATATCACATTTGTCGGAAACAGGTTTCTGGGATGTCATAAGTCTGTCAAAAGCTCCGATAATCGCCTCCCATTCAAATGCCAAAAAGCTCTGCTCCCACGCGAGAAATCTCACAGACCGGCAGCTGCTGGCACTTAAGGAAACAGGGGGGGTTACAGGCCTGAACTTATATCCGTTGTTTCTCGCGGACAGCGGAAAAGCCACTATTAAGGATGCCGTATCTCATATAGAATACATTGTCTCCCTTACAGGAGAGGATACCCTCGGGCTTGGTTCGGATTTCGACGGAATAGAGTGTGCTCCGGAAGGCCTTGAAGGAGTGCAATTCTATCCGGTACTGCTGAACGAGCTGCTCAAGCTCAACTATAGTGAAGACCTGGTCAGAAAGATAGCTGGAGGTAACTTTCTCAGGGTTATAAAAGAAGTACTCTCTTAAGCTGAAATAGATTATTTAAACGGCCTGGCTGCCTGCTCTCGGGAAGCCGGGCCGTTTCATGCCCGGGCAAAGTTGCTTTCCCTTTGTCATAACTTTTTAGTTTACCCAAATAACTGCAGCTTAACTAGCCCATTCCTGCAGAATTCTATGCGCCAAAATAAATAATCCATGCGCAAAAAATTATTTTGAATAAATAAAACAATAAACTTGCAAACCATAATGATATATATTAAAATTATGCTAGAAGTTTGTGTCATCTAAAACGTATATTCTCCAGCGAGAGAATTTTAACCCGCGGCAATGTAAGAATTCAGGTGTTGCGGATCACCAGGTTAATTGTGTTTGAGAGGAGACAAGTTTGAAGGAATTTTTAAAGCAAATAAAAATGTGGCACCGATTCCATGCCGTTACTTTCATGGAGTCATGTGCGAGGTGGGAGGCATTGAAACAATAATGAGCAAATATAGTGCTTTATCAAAGAATGAACTTGAAAATGAAATTGAAAAACTTGAAAAAAGATATAACGGATATAAAGAGCAAAAGCTTAAGCTGGATATGACGAGAGGCAAGCCTTGCTCCCAGCAGTTGGACATGAGCACGGAGATGCTTGAAATTCCAGCAAAGGAACTCAGAAAGGCTGCTGACGGTACCGACACCTTCAATTATGGGGTTCTTGACGGACTGCCTGAAGCAAAGGCACTTTTTGCAGAAATGCTTGAAGTGGACAAAAGTGAAATAATCATTGGAGGAAACTCCAGTTTAAACCTTATGTATGACGCTATTGGAAGAGCCATGTCACTAGGAATTCTTGGAGGAACTCCCTGGTCTAAGCTGGACAAGGTCAGGTTCCTGTGCCCAAGTCCTGGATATGACCGCCACTTTGCAATATGTGAGCTTTTTGGAATTGAAATGGTGGTTGTGGACATGAAACAGGACGGCCCGGATATGGACGCCGTTGAAAGACTTGTTTCAGAGGACGACAGCATAAAAGGCATCTGGTGTGTTCCAAAGTACAGCAATCCTGACGGGATTACCTATTCAGACCAGGTAGTTGACAGAATGGCAGCTTTGAAGCCAAAGGCCAAGGACTTCAGGATTTTCTGGGATAATGCTTACTGCGTGCACCATTTGTCGGATAAGCCTGACAGCTTGAAAAACATTTTAACTGCCTGTAAGAGTGCAGGAAATGAAAACATGGTTTACATGTTCAGCTCAACCTCAAAAATCAGCTTTCCGGGTGCTGGTATTTCAATGATGGCAGCAAGTGTTGAAAATCTTAACAGCATAAGAAAAAGCCTGACTATTCAGACCATCGGACATGACAAGATCAACCAGCTCAGGCATGTAAAGTACTTTAAAAATATTGACGGTATCAGCGCACATATGAAAAAACATGCGGATATACTCAAGCCTAAGTTTGACCTGGTACTTGAGATTCTGGAAACCGAACTGGGAGGAAAGGATATAGCTTCCTGGAACAAGCCTAACGGCGGATATTTCGTAAGTCTGAACACACTTGACAACAGTGCGAAGGAAGTTGAAAAGCTTTCTCTGGACGCAGGAGTGGTACTTACAAAGGCAGGAGCCACCTATCCTTACGGCAGGGACCCAAGAGACAGAAATATAAGGATAGCTCCAACCATGCCTCCTGCAGAAGAGTTGAAAAAGGCTATAGAAATACTCTGCATCAGCGTTCAGTTGGTTTCGGCAAAGAAAATGCTGGCCGGGCTGTAAGTTGCGAAAAATCTTAATTTTTTTTGCAAATGCCTTGAACACAAAAGCGATTAAGCATATAATTTACATGTGTTAGAAAGTATATTGAGGATTTGCAGAAAATCATTTCTTTCTTGTGCATTCTAATATTCATAAATGTCTAAAGCGGGATTTATCCCGCAATTTTTTTGCGGTGATAAAATCCGAACATTTTTATTTTTTTTGATGCAAACATTCGGGTTTTATTGTATAATAGCAATTGACTTTATGATTTTAAAACTATTTTGTTTACGTGTATTGCTTAATTGCATTCGCGCAGATGGGAGATCAGATTATGAAAAATGTTTATGAAAGTCCTTTTAATGCAAGATATGCCAGCAGTGAAATGCAGGAGATATTTTCCCCCGACATGAAGTTCAGGACATGGAGAAAGCTTTGGATAGCCCTGGCTGAAGCTGAAAAAGAACTGGGTCTTAACATTACCGATGCCCAAATCCAACAGTTAAAAGACATGAAGGATGATATCAATTATGAAGTAGCCGAACAATACGAAAAACAATTCAGACACGATGTCATGTCCCACGTACATGCTTATGGAGAGCAGTGTCCGGATGCAAAGGCCATTATTCATCTGGGAGCCACCTCCTGTTATGTAGGTGACAATACGGATATCATAGTTATGACAGAGGCATTAAAGCTGGTTAAAAGCAAAATGCTCATACTTATAAAAAAACTTTCTGATTTTGCCATGGAATATAAAGATATGCCCACACTGGGCTTTACACACTATCAGCCGGCACAGCTTGTAACCGTGGGTAAGAGAGCTACTCTCTGGATACAGGAGCTCCTTATGGATATGGAGGATATCAATCATACCATAGCTAATATGAAGCTTCTGGGCTCAAAGGGCACAACAGGCACCCAGGCGAGCTTTTTGAGCCTTTTTGACGGTGACCATGAAAAAGTTAAAAAGCTGGAGCAGCTGATTGCGGATAAAATGGGGTATAAGACTGTTTTTGCCGTATCTGGCCAAACATATCCAAGAAAGCTTGACAGCAGAGTTTTAAACGTACTTAGCGGAATAGCACAGAGTGCTTATAAATTCAGCAATGACATGAGACTGCTCCAGAGCATGAAGGAAATGGAAGAGCCCTTTGAGGAAAAACAGATTGGTTCTTCAGCCATGGCCTATAAGAGAAATCCCATGCGCTGTGAAAGAATTTCCTCTCTTGCCAGATACGTTATCGTGGATGCACTTAATCCCGCAATTACTGCTTCCACTCAATGGTTTGAAAGAACCCTGGACGATTCCGCAAACAAGAGAATTTCTGTTCCTGAAGCTTTCCTGGCCATAGACGCAATCCTTAACATCTACATCAATGTTTCCAGCGGCTTTGTGGTTTACCCAAAGGTTATTCATAAGCATGTCATGGATGAGCTGCCTTTTATGGCCACCGAAAATATAATGATGGAGGCTGTCAAGCATGGCGGCGACAGGCAGGAGCTCCATGAGCAGATAAGAATGCACTCCATGGATGCCGGGAAACGTGTAAAGGTTGACGGTGAGTCCAATGATCTTATTGAAAGAATTGCCGCGGACCCGTTGTTTGGCATGTCTCTGGAGGCAATTCAAGCTGTGCTTGATCCTAAAAACTATATAGGCAGAAGTCCTGAACAGGTGGTTGAATTTATTGAGAACGAAGTTAAGCCTGTCCTTGCAGGAGCTGAGCTTTCAGACGTAAAGGTAGAATTGAAAGTGTAACTTTCATATAAAATAGACCTGTAATACTATTGAAGTTAATTTTAATAGTTTGCTATAATAAAAGATAGGATGATGTATTGACATCCTATCTTTTATTATTATGCTAAAACATAAGAGAATGCGGCGGTTTAACAATACTTAAACCGGAATGGAGAGCACCTATGATAAACAAGTTCAGCAGTATACCCTTGTATCTGCAGTTAAAAGACTTGATAGTGAAAAAAATTGAAAGCAATGAATATGCGCCTAATACTCAGATTCCCTCTGAACAGGAGCTCTGCCAGATGTATGACATATCCAGGCCCACAGTCAGACAGGCTATTGCGGAGCTGACCAACAGCGGCTTTCTTTATAAGGAAAAGGGAAAGGGTACTTTTGTATATGGACGCAAGAACGTAATAGATGTTAAGAATTATACGGGCTTTACCGACTCCATACTGGATTGTCAGGCACCCTCTGAAAAGAATATAATTGATATTTCTGAAATAGAAAGCTCCTCCGTGGAAATTTTAAACAGGATTTTTAATTATAACAGCAGTATGCCTGTAGCGGTGATTACATATCTGTCCTGTATTAACAATCAGGCCAATGACGTGTACTCCCTGAACAAATCCTATATACCCTTGAATCTTTTCCCGGACATTATCTTTCAGCTGAAAAATGGAAGGTCCTCTATTGATATTCTCAGGGGAAAATATCCATTAATTCCTGACAAAAGCAAAAGTATCCTGGAAATTATTTTTGCTGATAACCATGATTCTCCACTATTGCGCGTGCAACCAGGACAACCGCTCATAAAGCTGCAAAATACCCTGTTTTCAAAGAGCGGGCAGGCAGTTGAATATATTTATTCAAAGTACAGGGCTGACAATTGCAGGCTTATGTTTGAAAACAACAAATAACGAAAGGGCTATGGTTGTTGGCTAAAAGTGGCAATACTGTCATGTGGGGCCTTAATAAAATAATAAAATATTAATAAAAATTTATTTGAATCTGTACTATCATTAGTGGTAAAATTAGATGCTGTTTTAATATCATTTCAGACAGCGTGTTATACATTAGGAGGCCAAATGTCCAAGTATCATTTTAAAAACCAGAAGATATACAGGAGAAGACGTGCGCTTGTTACAGCCATATCCTTACTGGGTATGATAGCAATAGTTATGGCAGCATACCTGCTTTTAAACAATGGAAGTATTACAGGAGCCAGTAACCCTGGTAAGGCGTCACTGTCTTCCGGCGGTTCCGCAGGATCTTCATCCGCAAATACCAACTCGGGGAATACTGCTTCAGGGGATTCCACACAATCACCCTCTGACACTACAGGAAAGGTTCCGGGTTCCCAAACTGATACAAAGGGTGTCACTACAGCGCAGCACGGTTACCTGCCGTTGTTTGGAACCGTTGAAAAAAGCGGTAAGACGGAAGAACTGAAAAAGCTGATAACTGACTATACTAAAAAGCTTTCAGGGAAATACGGTGTCACCTATATAGATCTGGCAACAGGTGAAATGGTTAATGTTAACGATCAGATAGAATATATAGCCGCAAGTACTTCAAAGCTTCCCATAAATATGCAGCTTTTTAAGGACATCGAGGCAGGAAAGGTTACACTTGATGAAAAGCTTGTTTACAAGCAGGAAGATATGGAGCCGGGCACAGGAATTATTCAATCCTCTGCATATGGCACAGAATATACTGTACAAAAAACCTCAGAGCTTTCCATAAGAAAGAGTGATAACTGCGGCGTCAATATGATAATACGCAGGGTAGGCATAGAAAATGTCCGCCAGTATCTTGTGGACCTGGGTGGCAAGGTCTATTACGGAAAGACCCACCGCTCCTGTCCCTATGATATGGCACTTGTAGCCAAAGACCTGTATATACATTATCTTAAAAATGAAGCTGTTTATGGTGAGCTGATAAACAACCTGGAAAATACCGACTGGAGCGACCGTATAAATGCCAAGCTTCCTCAGGAGGTAAAGGTTGCTCATAAAATAGGAAATCAGACCAAAACAGCAAATGACGTGGGCATTGTCTTTGCAAAGCACCCATATGTGCTTTCAGTCATGACCGACAATGTTGATTTTGGAACAGCCTGCAATAATATTGCGGAGCTATCTAAAAAAATATATGAATTTCAGGAAGCCTATGCAGCGAATACGCCTGTACAGGCACAATAACAGCACTGTACCGACTGCAGCCCGTTTCTAACAAAGAAATGGGCTGTTTTTTCAGACATTTATATTTAAACAGGGTATAATAGAATGCAGTAAAAAAACAAAGGAAGAAGGTAAAATATATAAATGGAGGATTTTATTCTTAATTCTATTCACAGCATAGTCAACGGTAATCCTGTAGTTACATACATTTTCTTCTTTTTGTCAGGAGTATTACAACTGGTATTCCCTCCATATCCATCTGATGTAATAATAATATTTGAGGGCTATGTTACCACGGTGGGAGCACATTTTCACTTTTTGCCCATACTCTTGGTTTCTGTTTTCGGAAGTCTTGTGGGCTCGGTATTGGTATACTGGTTTGGCTATAAAAAAGGGGATGAGGTACTTCGGTATAAAATTGTCTTGAAGTACATTGATCAAAAACATATAAAGAGATCTGAAAAGGTCTTTCATAAATATGGAAGGTACGGTTTGATACTCAGTAAGTTCATTCCTGGAACAAGCTCCATAATGGTACTTTTTTCAGGCGTATTCAAAGTAAAGAAGAGAATATACTTTACCTATATCATTCTATCCATATTCCTGCAGCAAATCATTTATCTTTTTATCGGACGAATCATAGGCAACAACATAGATGGAGTCAAAAGGTTCCTTTCCATATTCAACCTGGCGTCACTAGCTGCACTCGTTTGCATCATAGCCATAGGCTTTATCATATACAAAGTCAGGAAGGCAAGAAAAAAGCCATCTGATTCCGTATGATATGACAGTTAATTATTGTTATAATTGAAAGGATTGTCGTACTTGATTTTAAACAGGAATACAGACACATCTTAAATGCTTGACTATACAAAAAACAGCCTTTACAGGCTGTTTACATATTTTTTGATTTTTTCAAAGCTTTCTTCACTTATAACATGCTCAATTCTGCAAGCATCCTCGGAAGCAGTTTCCATTGAGACTCCAAGAGCGCTGACCAGATAGGAGGTTATCAACTGGTGGCGTTCATACACATCTTTCGCCTTGTGCAAGCCTTTTTCAGTCAAAATAATCTGTCCCTCATCATCAATGACTATATACTCCGATCTTTTTAAAATACTCATGGCACGGCTGATACTGGCTTTTGTATATCCCAGCTTCCTTGCTACGTCTATGGAGCGGACAGAACCTGTTTCTTTATGAAGCAATAGAATAGTCTCCAAATAATCTTCTCCTGATTCGTGAATCATTGCCAGCCTCCTGATTGGAATTATATATCAATTAATTATAGTATATGTAAATAGAATTATCAACATCTGAATAAATAGCACAATAAGGTACAATAAACACAAGGATTTATTATCATTTACTGGCAAAATATATATTGACATGACCTGTTAGCTATAGTAAACTAATAATGAAAGTTAGCAAAAGCTAACTGTATTTTGCTTTTTAAGTTAGCTAAGGCTGACTAAATTTATTATTAAAAAGTTAGTTAATTCTAACTCAGTGAATGCATACATAATGCAGCCGAAATAAGGCTGTTGAAATTAAGGGGGTCGTAAATATGCCGCTTACATTTGCAAAAGCAGGAGAAGAAAACTATATTAAAAAAATAGTTGGCAAGGATGATACGAAAAGGTTTCTTGAAAGCCTTGGTTTTGTTGTAGGAGGAAGTGTTACCGTGGTTTCTGAACTGGGAGGAAATATGATTCTCAGCGTTAAAAACTCCAGAGTGGCACTGGATAAAACTATGGCAAGCAGAATTGTCATTTGATCAAAGGTTAAAAGTAAAAGAAAATTTGAAACATATAAAAATGTGGCACTGATTCCATGCCGTAACTTTCATGGGGTTTGTGCATGATTGGGGGCATGGAAATAAATATGAAAACTCTTAAAACCGTAAATACTGGTGAAAGTGTGACGGTTGTCAAGCTTGAGGGAGAAGGGGCCACCAAAAGGCGTATAATGGACATGGGAATTACTAAGGGTTCAACCTTGGTTGTCAAGAAGGTCGCGCCCCTGGGTGATCCCATTGAAATTACCGTTAGAGGCTATGAACTGTCCTTAAGGAAAGCCGATGCTGAAAAAATTATAGTGGAGTAACCGGATTTAATATTTTTAAGCTTAAGTTAGCTTAGGCTAACAAGAGATGGGGGAACAAACAATGGCAATTAAAATAGCTCTTGCAGGAAATCCGAACTGCGGAAAAACTACAATGTTTAATGAATTGACAGGCAGCTCACAGTATGTGGGAAATTGGCCCGGTGTTACTGTGGAAAAAAAAGAGGGCAAGCTAAAGGGAAACAAGGAAGTAATAATAATGGATCTTCCCGGTATTTATTCCCTTTCACCATATACCCTTGAAGAGGTCATCACCAGAAACTATCTTCTGGATGAAAAACCTGATGCCATAATTAATATAGTTGATGCTTCAAATATTGAGAGAAATCTTTATTTAACTACACAAATAGTTGAAATCGGAATTCCTACAATTGTTGCATTAAATATGATGGATGTAGTTGAAAAAAATGGTGACAAAATCAATACAGCTCAGCTTTCAAAGGAATTGGGCTGCATGGTCGTTGAAACTTCCGCAGTTAAGGGCACAGGTCTCAGGGATTTAATAGGGAAAGCCCTGGAAATCGCCAAAAGCGGCAAGAAGACTGTTGTCCAGCACAAATTTGACAAGGAAGTGGAAGCTGCAGTAGGCACAATCGGAGAACTGGTTCAATCACAGATAACTGATATTTCAGAGCTTAACTGGTATTCTGTAAAGCTTTTTGAAAGAGATGAAAAGGTGAGGGAGAAGCTAAAGCTTAACGATGGCTTGGCTGCTGAGCTTGAAGGCATCATCAGGAACTGTGAAGAAAAGCTGGATGATGATTCCGAAAGCATAATTACCAATGAGAGATACAACTATATAAGTACCGTAATTCAAAAGAGCTATAAAAAGAGCAACAGGGGTATGACCACCTCCGATAGAATTGACAGGATAGTTACAAATAGATGGCTGGCATTGCCCATATTCTTTGGTATTCTATGGGTTATATACTATATTTCCATTACATCCGTGGGTGATATGACCATAGGATGGGTAGAAAGCTTTTTCGGCTGGATTCAGGGCGGCGTTGAGTCAGGGCTTACAAGCCTGGGGGCTTCAGAATGGGTTCTGGATCTAATTGTAAATGGTATCGTAGGCAGTATTTCGGCAATATTTATTTATGTGCCTCAGTTGATGATTTTGTTCCTGTTCCTGTCTTTGCTGGAAGACAGCGGATACATGGCCAGAGTTGCTTTTATTATGGACAGAATCTTCAGAAAGTTTGGACTTTCAGGAAAATCCTTTATTCCAATGCTTATTGGAACTGGTTGTTCCATCCCTGGAATTATGGCGAGCAGAACCATTGAAAATGAAAAAGACAGGAAAATGACCATTATGCTTACACCGTTCATACCATGTGGTGCCAAGCTGCCAGTATTCGCAATGTTTATTGCAATGATGTTTCCGGGAGATTCCTGGGTAGGGCCTTCCATTTACATGATTTCAATATCCATGGTAATTGTTTCAGGAATAATTCTTAAGAAAACAAAAAGATTTTCAGGAGAACCTGCCCCCTTCGTTATGGAATTGCCCAACTACAAGCTTCCAAGATTTAAGGGTGTGGCAATTCATATGTGGGAAAAGGCCAAATCCTTTGTAAAAAAAGCAGGAACTGTTATATTTGTTGCGTGTACCGCACTTTGGATCATGCAGAACTTCAGCTTTACACTTAGCTATGTTGGCACTGACAGAATCGATGAAAGCATGCTTGCCACCATCGGTCATGCAGTGCGCTGGGTATTCATACCACTGGGCTTCGGTGACAGCTGGGCACCGGTTGTAGCATCCCTCACAGGACTTGTTGCCAAAGAGGTTGTTGTAGCCACCTTTGCTTCCGTAGGCTCGGTTGTGCCCATAGCCTTTACACAGGTTTCAGCCTTTGCGTTTATGATGTTTACCCTGTTTGCCGCACCTTGCTTTGCTGCCATAGGCTCAATGAAGAAGGAATTTGGCAGCTGGAGGTCAACAATGTTTGCAGTAGCCTATCAAACCGGCTTTGCCTATATCTGTGCGTTTTTAGTTAATACTGTTGGAAGCTTTATATTCAGGGGAACTTCGGCGGTTGAGCCTAAGGTTCTGGATATATCACTTATGGAATCCTCATCAGAAAATGCGGTCATAAATGGAGATATTGTTTTAATCGTATTTGGTGCATTGATTGCTGTAGCTCTTGTTATAGGAATAGCCGGAAAATTTAGAAACAACAAGAAATACGCTGAGATTTCCCGTTAGGAGGCGTTGTTTATGATTGATTTTATTTTAGTTGGTGCAGTATGTGTAGTTTTGTTTTTTGCCATAAGAAAAATAGTTAAGAATCAGAAGAAGGGGAGCAGCTGCTGTGGCTGTTCCGGCTGTGAAAAAGCTGAAAGCTGCGGAGCTTCAGGAAAATAGAAAAATAAAGGGCTGACTTAATAATAATGTCAAAACAGCATTATTATGAGCCAGCCCTTTATTTTTTAATACACTTTTGTACTGACTTGTTATTACATTAATGATTATTACTTTAAAGGTTTTGTGAACATCTGAGTCCAGTATTTAACCCCTGTTCCGGATTTTGCAAGGCCTACGCCTATGTTTGTGTAGGTGGCGCTGAGTATGTTGGCCCTGTGACCCGGCGAATTCATCCAGCCCTGCATAACCTCTGCCGGAGTCCTCTGTCCATAGGCGATATTTTCACCGGCGGCAGAGAACCTGATACCAAAGCTCTCCATCATTTTAAACGGTGACCCGTAAGTGGGAGAAGTATGGGAAAAGTATCTCTTGTTTATCATATCCTGGCTTTTTATCCTTGCAACCTTGCATATCTGAGCGTTTAATGTGAGGGTCTGAAGTCCTCTTTTAGACCTTTCAACATTAACAAGCCGCGCCACTTCCTTTTCATAATCGCTTATGCTGCCCTTGTCGGGGAGTGTCAGCTTTTGCCCGGGCTTGATTGCAGAAGAATTTTTCAACTGGGGATTGCAGGCTTTCAATTTGCTTATGGTTGTATCATATTTTGCCGCAATACCTGATAGGGTATCACCCTGCTTACAAGTATAAGATCTTGCAAAAACCCCGACAGTCAACAAGCTGAAAATCAATGCTGTTAAAATGAATAACCTTTTCAATTTAAATCACCTCAATGCTATTATTTGATTAAGTGAAAATAATATGACCAACAATTTCTTTAAAAATATGAAATTTTATACTTCCAGTTAACATATAATTAACATTTCAACCAATTGACAAAGACATACATGTCATATTACAATGTTCATACGTCGTGAAAACAGCTTCTCTTGAGAAATCTTAAAGACATATCTTAGATTATTCTTGATAATGAATAAATCTGGTAATAATACTGTTAGTAAAAGAAAATGCACAGGATATATTAATTATACGGAGGATTAATGGACATAATTTATACCCTGATTGATATTATAATTAATCTGGACAATCATCTGACAGAGCTGATTCAAAAATTCGGAGGTTTCACATATGTTATTTTGTTTTTAATTATATTTTGTGAAACAGGTCTGTTCATGGCACCGTTTCTGCCGGGAGATTCCCTTATATTTGTGGTGGGAGCGCTATCTGCCTCTGGAGCCATGAATATATGGCTGATTGCAGCAGTGCTGATTGCAGCGGCCATTATTGGGGATACGGTAAATTACCATATTGGCAAGTTTCTCGGACCAAAGGTCTTTAAAAAGAAAAATGTTAAATTTCTTAATGTAAAGCATTTGGACAAAGCACATGAATTCTACGCCAGGCACGGAGGCAAAACCGTAATAATGGCGAGGTTTATTCCCGTTATCAGAACCTTTGCTCCTTTTGTTGCAGGCATGGGCAGCATGAGTTACGGAAAGTTCATTCTCTACAATATAGTAGGCGGGGTTTCCTGGGTGGGCATATGCATTACGGCTGGTTACTTTTTTGGAAACATACCGGCCGTAAGCGAAAATTTTACACTGGTCATACTTGCCATTGTAGCTATATCTCTGCTGCCGGTTGTTATAACCTGGATAAAAAGCAGAAAGCAATCCAAATAAGCTAGATTCAGCAGGGGGAGTAACGGTCTGCAGCAGCAGAGGATTATCCGTCATTACGGCATTTAGGCCCGGTTATCCTTAATTCGTGAGACTCTGAGACAAAACCACAGGTTTTGTCTCAGAGTCTTTTTGATTTATTGGCTTTTTACGGGTCTTTATAAAATAAAACACATATATTACTGGAGGTACATTTATGTCAACAAAAAAAGCACTTCTTTGGGTAGCATTTTGGATAGGCCTGGCCCTGCTCTTTAATGCAGGAGTATACCTGTTCATGGGCCAGGAGAAGGCTCTGGAGTTTCTGGGGGGCTTTGTTATTGAAAAAAGCCTGAGTGTGGATAATCTATTCCTTTTTATTATGGTTTTCAGCAGCTTTGGAATAAAGCCGCAGTATCAAAGGAGGGTCTTAAATTACGGAATAGCAGGTGCCCTTATATTAAGGCTGATTTTTGTATTGTTGGGAGTCACCATTGTCAATAAATTTCACTGGATGCTCTATATTTTTGGCGCAATTCTTATAATCAGCGGCATTAAAATGATGTTCGGACAGGAGAACAACAATGTGAAGGACAGCAAAATTCTGAAATTGCTTGGTAAAATCATACCTGTAAGCGACAGTATGGAAGGTGACAGGTTCTTTATAAGAAAGAAGAACATTCTATATGCCACACCATTATTTGCTGTTTTAATACTTATAGAATTTACAGACATTATCTTTGCGGTGGATTCCATTCCTGCCATATTTTCAATTACCACCGATCCGTTCATTGTATATACCTCAAACATTTTTGCAATTCTGGGGCTCAGAAGCATGTATTTCGTACTGGGTAATCTGCATGAAAAGTTTAAATATGTTAAATATGGTGTAGCATTGATTCTTACCTTTACAGGTATAAAGCTGTTACTTTTGATGGTGCATGTAAAAATACCCGTTGAGCTTTCATTGGTGGTCATAATTACAATCCTTGCAGCAAGCATTCTGACCTCGGTTTTAATTAACAAAAGAACAAAAGTTTAAAGTAATTTAACCATTTTATATAAAAATATTGTCAAAAAAGGTAATTTGCTTTAGAATATCCTTACAAATATTATTTTTGGAGGATCAAATGAAGAAACGCATGCAGAAACATATTAAGAGTTGTGCCCTGATCGCCAGTGTAGCCTTGCTGATATTGTCCATGTCGGTCAACATATTTGCCGCAGCTGCTAAAATCAGCTATACCAGTATAATAGGAGGCAGCAACGATATTTATTTCACCGCTTCTGACGGAAAGGTATACAAGAGCCAGTACAACAAAACTGAGCTGCTGCAGATAAAGGAGCTGACAAATGTAAAAATGGCAGCCTCCGATATGTATTATGGCTTGTGGGCCTTAAGCAAATCAGGAGAGGTTAATTATTACGAACAGGACTATGATATACCAAACAAGTACAAATTGAAGAAAAAGATTGAAAACTTATCCAAGGTGAATTCTATAAGCGTCGGCTCTGAAGGAATCTATGCTCTTAAAACAGATGGTACGGTATGGGGCGTTGGCAACAATCTTAAGGCCTTTGAAGTCAAAGGTCTTAAAGATATTGCAAGCATCACCGTGAGAGATTTTGATGCCATTGCAATAAAAAAGGACGGCACTGTTTGGCAGTGGTGTGACAAGCAGTTGATTGCCGATTTTGTAGACCAGAAAAAACCACAGCAGGTACAGGGCTTGAAGAATGCAGTGCAGGTCTCTGCCGGAGCCGATTGCGCCTTGGCACTTCTAAAGGACAATACTGTGTGGCAGTGGAGCTTTAATTCCGATTCTGCCAAGAAACCGGTAAAAATCACAGGCTTCACCGGTATCAAGCAGATTGAGGCAGGAAGAATGACAGGCTATGCACTTGACAGCAAGGGTGATGTATGGGAGTGGAAGTACAGCGCTGAAAAGATAAAGCCTGCAAAAGTAAAGGGCTTAAGCGGTATAACAAAAATTGCCGCCAGCGGAAAGGATGCCTATGACGGGTTTTCCACCGGCTATCTGGGGTCACTGGACAAAAATAACAAGCTTAAGTTTATCTTTCCTGAATATTAAAGCATAGGCTTTCTATAAGGCAAGTGGCAGCTGTGTACTTAATATACTTTGAGTTAATGCAGACAACCCGTGGTTGGAGGTGTGAAATATCTCTGCCGACGGGTTGTTTTCATTTATATTTTAAAGGGTTGCCCTAAGAATTCTTAATATATAACGTAGAACGGTTTTTACCGGATTTCTTTGAGGTGTACAAGGCTTCATCGGCATTTTTCAAAGCTTCTGCAAGCGGGGATGCTCCGTCCCACAGGGAGGCTCCTATACTGCAGCCTATATGGACAGTATTACCCTCCAAATTGAAGGGAGCGTTCAATGCCTTGATAATACTGTCAGCGGTGGCAAGACCTTCTTCTGAGGCTGTCTGTATGGGATAATTGAGGATAACTACAAATTCGTCCCCGCCCAGCCTTGCTGCTATGCCAAACTTAGCTGCGAACTCCTGCAATCTCCCTGAGACTTCCTTGAGAAGAATATCACCAGTATGATGTCCGTAGGTATCATTGACATTTTTAAAGCCGTCAAGGTCCAGACAGAGAATAACGAGCCTTCTGCCATCCAAAGCCTGATTGCCCACAGACTCCATATATTTTTCCAGGCCTGTACGGTTGGGTATGCCGGTAAGATGGTCATTGTGAGCAACAAATTCCAGTTTACCCAGAGCCTTCTCACTGATAAGCTGGCTGTTAACCAGTTCTCTCAATGAGACAGATAGCATTTCGATTTCCTTGATTCCGGCAAATTGAGGGATAGGAGTTGATTTTCCAGTTCTTAAGGCTTCAGCAGCAGAGGATATCTTTTGAATGGGAGAAGTTATCTTACCTGCAATAAACCAGCTGAGCAAGCTGAATAGAAAGGCACCTCCCATGCCTGTCATAAGTATGAACAACTGCAGCTGTCTCACAGCAATATAAGCATGACTCAAGGGCTGTCTGACCACTATTTTCCAGCCCAGGCCTTCGTAATTCATATAGCCTTTTTCCAGAGCATAGCCTGTCAGATAGGTATCTCCGTCCTCCCAGGTTTCAACGAACCAGTTGCTTTCTTTCTGTCCTGTGAATTTCAAAGAGGGAAGTCCCAGCTGCTTTCCTATTGAATCTTTATTGCCAAGTATGACTACATTGTCTTTTGAGCTCACCACATACATTTCAATGCTTTTACGCTTGTCAAGGGGCTCAAGTATTGATTTTTTCATTTCTTCCGCCCATTCCCAGCTCAAGTGAGCGGCAAGCACGCCTTTAAAGCTGCCGCCGTGATCGTAAACCGGAACGCTTATATCCACAAACTTCATGGCCTCTCCTGTAGGGTTGGGGAGCAGTTTGGCAAGCATTACCGCATCGTGAACATCTCCTATGAATTTACCCTTTGAACCCTCCATAAAGACAGGGCGGCTTGAAATGTCAACACCCTTTAATATTCCCTGGGTTGAAGCCAAAACCGTACCTTTTTCGTTCGTCATACCAATCCAGGCAAATGCCGGAAAATTTTCCTTCAAGCTGTCCAGCAACGTCTGTATTTCATCCATACCACGAGAATCCTTAAGGACAGAAAGCTCTGACAAGGTGTATATTTCACCTGAACGGGACCACATGAATGCATCCATTTTATCAGCCATCTGGTAAGCCGTTTCCTCCAGGGAATCTCCTATTTTGTATTTTACTTCTTCAACTGATTTATTACCGATAATAATTATCAATATTCCTGACAGTACGATAATAAGAAATCCAAACCAAAGAGAAAAAAAGGTTCGGATGCTGATAGATCTTCGCATTGAGAGTCCTCCGGGAAAAATGTCGTATAATATCATATTATACATAAACCTATGTTAAAATTCTATATAGTGCTAAACAAAAATATGATAACACTCACTGGCTGTTATCCAGTTTGTCCTGTCTCTTTTTATCAAAGCGGAAACAGTGGTGTCTGTATGCATACTGCTTTGAGTTGCAATACCAGGCCTTTATTCCGGCTGGTTTTTCTATAAAAAGTTCAAGTAAAATGGATGGTAAGTATTGTTCATATATATTCGGTATAAATACTAAAAAATTTGTACCGAATATTATTAATAATTTAATAAGCTGATGCTTTACCTTTTATTAAAAATTTTTTAGTACCTATGTCAAAAAAAAATACATTGTGATAATTTTCCCCAAATTTTATAATGGTATTGAAAAATTTACAAATCCTTCATATTAAATTTGTCAGGGAGGTAATAGAATGGTTAGTATCAGAAAGAGAGTATTTCCATTTAAAAAGGTGTCGGCCTTCTTTGTTTTGCTGATTTTCAGCTTAAGCATCAGTTTGGTTTGCAATGCCGAGAACCCGGTATTTACACAGAGGTTTACCGCAGATCCCTCAGGTCTTGAATACAATGGGAGACTATATTTATATACTTCCCATGATCTTGACAATCAAGGCGGCTATGACATGGTGGATTTCACATGTATTTCAACGGATGATATGGTTAACTGGACTGACCACGGAGAGGTGTTCAAGGTTCCCACCAATGCTTCCTGGGCGGGAAGAGCCTATGCTCCCCAAGTGGTATATCGCAACAATACTTTTTACATGTATTTTGGAAATGGCGGCAGTAGCATTGGTGTAGCCAAAAGCAGCAGCCCTACAGGGCCTTTCGTGGATGCCAAGGGAAGCGCTTTAATCACCAAATCCACACCAAACTCTAACGTGACCTATGTCTTTGACCCGTCTGTTTTTGTAGATGACGACGGACAGGCCTATTGCTATTTTGGTGGGGGAGGACCAGGAAATGCAAGAGTAATAAAGCTGGGCAGCGATATGATCAGTACTGTTGGAAGTGCAGTCACCATTGATGCGCCAAGATTTTTCGAGGCCTCCTGGATGCATAAATATAATGGAAAATATTATTTTTCATACTCCTCGGACTTTTCCGCCGGTGCTGCCACCATAGATTACATGATGAGCAGTAATCCAATGACAGGCTTTACGGCTAAGGGTACTGTGCTCCCAAATCCCCCTAATAACAGCGGCAATAACAACCATCATTCCATCTTTACTTATAAGGGGAATTGGTATATAGCTTATCATAACAGAAAAGTAGCTATAGACAGAGGCGTGGAGCCCACCTATCAAAGAAGTGTCTGTGTTGACCGTCTTTATTACAATGCTGACGATACAATGCAAAAGGTAACCATCACTACAGCAGGACCTGCCAAAATAAAAAATCTTGATCCTTACTCCAGGGTCGAGGCTGAGACAATTAATGAAGAGCACTATATTGAGACGGAAAATTGCAGTGAAGGCGGTCTTAATGTTGGATACATAGAAAATGGAGATTGGATCAGAGTTAAAAATGTAGATTTTGGTTCCGGTGCAGCATCCTTTGATGCCAGAGTTGCATCTAATACCAGTGGAGGTAATATCGAGCTGCGGCTTGACAGTCAGACCGGAAAGCTCATAGGCACCTGTGCTGTTCCGGGTACAGGAGGCTGGCAGAGCTGGACTACAAAATCCTGCAGCGTAAGCGGTGCTACAGGCGTCCACGATTTGTACCTTAAGTTTACCGGAGGTTCCGGAACTCTGTTTAATATAAACTATTGGAAGTTTAATGCTGCAACAACTGCAAAAGTTGGCGATGTTAACGGCGACACCGTTATTGACGCGCTGGATTACGCCTTGCTGAAGCAATACCTTCTGGGCACCGTTTCCGATTTCCCGGTGGAAGATGACTTATATGCTGCTGATCTGGATGGAGACGGAAGTATCAATGCATTGGATTTGTCCCTGCTTAAGCAGTATCTTTTGGGTACCATAACAAGCTTTCCAAAGAAAGTCTAGGCAGTAATTATAGATAAACAAGGTCGGCTTTGCCTTTTCAGCCGGCCTTGTTTTTTACTTTTAACTTTTACTTTTTCATTATTATTTTGGCCCCTTAGCTGCTTGCTTTTTTATTATATAAATTTATATTATTTCAAGTAATATACTCTGTGTTATGTCAACTTAATATATCTTTACATATTATATATCATGACAGTTTTTTTAGGGAGCGAATTTTATGGCTAGACATGGCAAAAAAAGAAAGCATAAAAAGTCATCGGTCAATAAACAGGAGGCTTCTTCTAAAAGTGTGCTCAAGCAGCAGGTCATCGGAGAGGCATATGAGAATAATGAGTATGACGGAGATTTGAGAAAACACAAAAAGAAGTGTAAGGGAAAAAAGCTGACCTTTTGGGAAGGGGCAATACTTTTTCTGCTGTTAAAAGAAAACGGTGTACTGGATGAATTGCTGGGCTCCGATGAATTCAATGAGTTTGAAGAATATAACGTAATTAGCGGGTTTAATAAACATAAAGAAAAAGATGAATATAAGGAATTCAAGCCTTCCTCAAAGTTGGAGAAGATTGAGCCGGAGCCTGAACCTGAACCAGAGCTTGAATCTGAACCTGAGCTTGAATCTGAACCTGAGCTTGAAACTGAGCTCCATAAGAAGGAGGATGAGGAAGGTGAGCATATGGAAAAAAATAAGGTAAGCCACTTTGATTTTGATTATTTTGCCGAAGATTGATTTATCTTTTAACCAAATTTTGGATTTACAAAGAATTAGGTATGTGATAATATAAACATATTAAATATATATGCATGGTATATTTGACTTTTAAATTATATATTTGTCTGGATTTTTATAATAAAATAGTAATTTTTTACTGAGAATACTAATTATAAAGGTTGACTGAAGAAATCAGAGACTGTTTTAAGTATGCAAATACTTATTGACAGTCTTTTTTATTTAAAACTTAAATTTTGAATTACAGAACTGAAATATTAAATAACCGGAGGATTTTATGAAAAAAATCAATTTAGCGGCAACGGCGGTTGAAAGCCGTGAACAGAGACTGGGGACAATAATTGGTTGGGACGGTAATGCAGAAACTCTGGCGAATGCATCCGGCTATGCCAGAAATTGTACCCGGAGAAGCGGAAAAACCTGCGAGCTTTGCGAAGTAAGAGGCCCCTTTACACAGGGTTCGGTATGCAGCGAGCAAATGGTTGAATGTCAGGCAGGGAATGTTAGGGATGCAGTACTTATACAGCATTCACCCATAGGCTGCGCGGTCAGTCAGACCATATACAACTCTATTTACAGAAACGGACTGGCCATAAGGAACCTGCCTGTAGAAAATCTGAAAATAGTATCTACCAACCTTCTGGAAAAAGATATGGTTTTTGGCGGCATAGACAAGCTGAGACAAACTCTGGAGGATGTTTGGGACAGATATGAGCCCAAGGCTGTATTTATAGGAACCTCCTGTGCAACTGGAATAATCGGTGACGATATAGACAGCATCTCCGCTCAGTACACCCAAAAGCTTGGAATTCCAGTGGTGCCTCTTCATTGTGAGGGCTTCCGCTCAAAACATTGGAGTACAGGCTTTGATTCCACCCAGCATGGAATATTGAGGGAAATAGTCAGAAAGCAGCCCAAAAAACAGGAGGATCTGGTCAACGTGGTCAATCTATGGGGCTCGGATGTTTTTACTCCAATGCTTAAGGAACTGAATCTGCGGGTTAATTATGTTATTGACATGGCAACAGTGGAGGACCTGGCACAAATGTCGGAGGCTGTAGCCACGGTTGGTTTCTGCAATACGCTATCCTCGTATCTTGCCCAGGGCCTGGAGCAGAACTTCGGGGTGCCGGAATTGAAGGCACCTCAGCCCTACGGCTTTGCTGGCACCGATGCATGGCTGCGGGGCCTGGCAAAACTTACAAACCGGGAAGAGCTGGCTGAAAGTTACATTAAAAGAGAGCATACAAGAGTCAAGCCCCTTATAGAAGAACTAAAAACCAAGCTAAAGGGTAAAAAAGGCTATGTCGCCACGGGCTCAGCCTATTCCCACGGTCTTATCTCAGTGATGAGAGAACTGGGCATAGAGGTAAACGGCTCCTTGGTATTCCACCATGATCCCGTATACGACAGTGAAGACCCCGCACAGGATACCTTATCCTATCTTGTGGATAATTATGGAGACGTGGAAAACTTCAGCGTCAGCAACAGGCAGCAGCATCAGTTTTATGCCCTTCTGAAAAAGGTTGAACCGGACTTTATACTTATCCGCCATAATGGTCTTGCCCCCCTTGCCTCACGTCTGGGAATACCCGCTGCTCCACTGGGTGATGAACATATTGCAGTAGGTTATGACGGAATGGTCAATCTGGGCAATGCTATATTGGGAATTCTACAGCGTAAAAAATTCCACGAGGATCTTTCCAAGCATGTTAAGCTGCCTTATACAAAATGGTGGCTGGAGCAGACTGACCCGTACATAATAGCTAGAAATCCCGAACTTATATACCAGGACTAAAACAAATAATAAATGCTTAAAAATGAGGAAATAGTTTCCAAAGAAGCTGAAAGTTTCTGGAAAACTAATTCACAAATGACCACAGGTCACTTAAAAAATATTGGCACGTGCGATAAATTGGATTTAACCCCATAAAAAATTTCATTGAAATTTTTTTGTTCTGTTTGGGCAAATTCATTTTCCACGAAGCAGAAATGGAGCTTAAAATGTCTGTACTAGAAGATTTAAAAACCAATTCCATAAGCCGTCCCCGTTATGGCTGCGCTATCGGAGCCATGTACACCGCAGCTGCAATTCCCCGGGTGGTCCCTATAACCCACTGTGGCCCGGGATGTGCGGATAAGCAGTATGTAAGCCTGGCCTTTTACAACGGTTTTCAGGGGGGAGGCTACAGCGGCGGAGCCGTCCCTCCAAGTGCAAATATTTCAGAAAATGAAGTTGTGTTCGGTGGAGATGACCGCCTGAGAGAATTAATTCAGGCCTCAATTAAAATTATAGATGCCGACCTTTTTGTAGTGCTTACGGGCTGTATTCCGGATATTGTAGGTGACGACATACCATCTGTGGTAGGTGAATTCCAAGGCAGGGGCATTCCTATAGTATATGCTGAAACCGGAGGTTTTCGTGGCAATAATCTGACTGGCCACGAAACTGTTATCCGGGCAATTATAGATCAGTTTGTGGGAGACTATTCGGGAGATAAAACCGGAAACACAGTAAATGTATGGTCCGAAGTTCCATACCAGAATACATACTGGAGGGGAGATTTGAGCGAAATCAAACGGATTCTTGAGGGCATAGGTTTAAAGGTGAATATTTTATTCGGACATGATTCCGGGGGTATAAATGAATGGCTGAATATTCCAAAGGCCGCCTTTAACCTGGTTATATCACCCTGGGTGGGAAAGGGTGTTGCAGAATACCTTCAGGAAAAGTACCGGCAGCCTTATCTCCACATACCGGCTATTCCTATAGGAGCAATTGAAACCTCTGATTTTCTGAGACAGGTTTCTCACTTTGCAGGCCTGGACCGTAGAACCACCGAAGCCTTTATAAATAAAGAAGAGGAGGGGTACTACAAATACCTGGAGGACTTTTCCGACTTCTATTCCGAGTACTGGTGGGGGGTTCCTGCCAGGTTTGCGGTTGTAAGTGACAGCATATATAATCTCTCCATAACCAAATTCCTCGTAAAGCAGCTTGGTCTTATCTCGGTAAAGCAAATTATTACTGAAAACACGCCAGAGGAATTTAAGGAGCAAATACGTGAGGAGTTCAGAAATATTGATACTGATGTCAGTCTTGAGGTTGAATTCCTGGAAGACGGGTATCTTATTGAAGAGTCTCTGCGCTCATCACCTGAAAAGCCTGCTATAATTTTCGGCACTACCTGGGACAGGGATATAGCCAGGGAGCTTAAAGGCAATATTGTTGAGGTAGGCTTCCCGTCCTCCTATGAAGTAGTTTTGTCCAGAGCCTACGTGGGCTACAAAGGGGCCCTGTCACTCATAGAAAAAATCTTTACGGCTGCCATCAGTGCCAGCGCATAATGATTTGTAAAAGTTGAAATAATTATCCGGCGGTTATAACAAGTGGCATGGTTGGTTATATATAGACGTACTGAACGGAAAAGCAGCAGCACCTTGGCAATTTGCCGGGTGCTGCTGCTAAATGCATTTCATTAATACCTTGACTATACTATGAATAAACTGTAGTGCTTTTTAGTAGAGTCCTTAATAGACAAGTTTGCAAACAAGTATTTATGGAAGAGCTTCATGTCATTCAACTGGAAACTTTGTAATAGTGCCCAGGAGTCTTTGTTTCATATATGCAAAATCCAGAGCATCTATCTGACCATTTCCATCCACATCTGCATTTTTCATATTTATGGGAGTGGTATTTGTCAGAAGATAGGCTTTCATAAGACCAAAGTCAACGGCATCAAAGCTGCCGTCCAGATTGAGATCCCCTGGTAAGCCTGTGGAGGGGGAGGACTGGTAAATATCCTCAGGCAGTTCATCCAGGGTCAGGACATATGGGCTGTTGTATATGGTTTTAAGCAGCGTAGGGTCGTTAAATCTCGGGCTGGTGATAAAATCACCGTACCACGGACAGAAATACAACCACCAGGCTCCTTCATTAACTATGTTCTGAATATCAGGTATCACATCATTTTCAGTCATTGCCACCATCTTGGTATCCTTTGTGTAGTCCACCAGGGTAAGGAATACTGAGGTTGCAGCACTTGTGTTCCAGGTGTAAGGTGAGCCCTCATATTTATCATAGGCCACTATGTCCACATAGTTGTCTCCCGGATACCATTGGGCCGAATTAGTGTAATTATAAAGGTTTACCTCCCAGATTACATTATGAATGCCGTATTTCTCGGTCAGAGTGGTGTACAGCATCTGCCAGAGCTGCTTGTATACCTCCGAGCCGCCCGAACCCCACCAGAACCACGCACCTGAGCCATCTGTATTATTGTTGCCTTCGGCTTCATGGAAGGGACGCAGTAGTATTGGTACATTTGCATCCTGGAGGAGCTTTAGCTGCTTTGCAAGATCGTCAATTGCCAGCATAAGATACGCATATTCCTTGGTGGTCTTATCAAGGCAATTTGAAGTTTTAAAGCTTGCTGTGGGCTTATATGTACATTTTGTCCAGTCCAGTTTATCACCTAACTTGTAACTGGTAAAATCACTGGGTACATTAATATGCCAGGAAGCTGTTGCAATCCCTCCGCGCTCTTTTACCCACTTTATGATACGCTGGGTGCTACCGTCCTCCCATCCGTATAGCGGATTGTAGTTCATAAAGTCAAAACCTCTGATTGCAGGATATTTGCCGGTTTTGTCATGAATATAGTTGAACTCCAGCTCCATATCACCGTTATTGCCGCTCCCATAGATTTCCTGCTGGCCTGAAATAACGTGATTGCCGTATACGCCGGTAAGGTATTTCTTAAGGGACTTTGTTTCTGGAGTAGCCTTTGTATCACAGGTAGCCGGATCAATGTCCAGCTCAGGCATATCTGCATAGTCAAAGGTCACTGTGTCGTAAAGTATGAAACCCCAGCTTCCAGAGGTTCCGATCTCAATCTTGGAAGTACCGGCTTTAAGAAAGAAATAGCCAAAGCTGTAGTCCATCCAGCCGCCTTTGTTCGGAATATAGTAGTTGCCCTGTGATACACCATTTACACTTACTGCCTGCATCCTTGTTTCACCAATATTGCCAAGATACATCCAGCAGCGGGTTGAAAGTTCATACATGGCGTTTTCCGGAACTGTAACCTCCAGGGTTATGGTTCCTGCATTGGTTGCCCATACAAAGCCGTCACCAGAATAGCCCGGGTAGCTGGTTCCGTAAACATTTGTGGCAACAGTGGCACCATTGCTGAGTTTACAGGCTTCTGCCTCAACCTTGAGCGGCAGGGAGGAAGCAGCGGCCTGTACGGTAAAAGGCATGGTCATGACTACAGAGCATGCCAGTGCAAGTGCAGTCACTATTGAGACTGCTTTGCGTAAAAATTTTTCCATTGAAATACACCCCTTCAAATAGTATTTTTCCAGATTTCCGTTTATTAAATAAACAGCAAGTCAGAATCAACAGGAAAATTGCAGCTGATGCAATTCTTGTCATATAATTCGTAATTTGCTTGAAATCAGTAAAATTATACCATAATTTGTATTATATTTCAATTTTACCTTTATGAATACAGATGCATTCACCTTTAACTAAGAACTGATGGGTAAAGCAAAGGATGAAAGCTGAGTAAAACCAGATAATTGAAATTTATATAGCCCATAGGGTTTCTCTATAATAAATCTGGGGTATTTTAAAATATAGAATAAATAAAAAAAGTAGGGAACTTTTGCCATGTGGGTTGTATATGCGTTGGGTGCAGCTTTGTTTGCAGGGCTTACAGCTATATTATCAAAATGCGGAATAAAAAATACTGACTCAAGCCTGGCCACTTTATTAAGGACAATTATTGTACTTTTATTTTCCTGGCTCATGGTATTTATCGCTGGTTCTCAGGTTACTATTACGGAAATCGACGGAAGAACCTTATTGTTTTTAGTCCTGTCCGGACTTTCTACGGGAGCATCCTGGCTGTGTTATTTTAAAGCACTACAGCTTGGCGATGTCAACAAGGTAACCCCCATTGACAAGTCCAGCACCATCCTGACAATAATTCTGGCGTTTGTTTTTCTGGGTGAACATATTACTCTGGCAAAGGCAGTGGCAATATTAATCATCGGATGCGGCACATACCTTATGATAGAAAGGAAGGAAACTGATAAAACTGCATCCCGCAATAGTCTTTGGTTTGCTTACGCAATTGGCTCTGCAGTTTTCGCAAGTTTGACCGCTATTCTTGGAAAAGTTGGTATAGAAGGAGTTGAGCCCAATCTTGGGACGGCTATCAGAACCATAGTGGTTCTAGGTATGGCCTGGGTTGTTGTTATTGTATCAAAGAAGCAAAATACACTTAAAAACATTGATAGGAAGAGCTGGGTATACCTTGTCTTATCTGGCGTTGCAACCGGGGCATCCTGGCTGTGCTATTACAGAGCCTTAAAGGACGGCCCGGCAAGTGTGGTTGTTCCCATAGACAAACTGAGCATCCTGGTTACCATTGCATTTTCATATCTGTTTCTGAAGGAAAAACTTATGTTAAAGGCTGCTATAGGCCTTGTTCTTATTTCAGCCGGAACACTTACGTTATTGCTGTGAGCCTGTCTTGTGAGGAAAGCTAAGGCAAAGGAGAGAATAATTTATGAAAATTGCAGTTGCAAGTGAAGGCAGTTTAGTAACGGGACATTTTGGTCACTGTGAGGGATTCACTATTTTTGAAGTACGGGACAACAAGATTTCCGGCAAGGAGCTTATTCCAAACCCTGGCCATAAGCCGGGATTTCTGCCTAACTTTTTAAATGACAAAGGTGTAAATGTTATTATATCCGGCGGAATGGGGAGAGGTGCAACAGAAATATTTGACCAAAAAGGTATTGAAGTGATAACCGGTGCCACCGGAGAGGCGGAGACAGCTGCAGTAAACTACTTAAGGGGAGCCTTGAAATCAACCGGCTCTGTTTGTCACGAGCACCAGCATGCAGATAATTGCGGACATTAGGTACTAAGTGTCTATAAACCTAAGGGTCTGTAAACCTAAAAGTCACATATTCCCGACAGTTTGTCTAGTCATTTAACTGAGCTTTTTAGCAGCCTGTATTCCTAATCAGGCTGTTTTTTTATTTTTATGCGCTTTTTGTACATAACAATGCCACGGTTGACCAAACCTAACCATTGAAAGTTGACGATGTGTCTGAAAGGAAATATAATATAAAAAACTGGATATATTTATAAATTGAATTTCATTAATGTTATATGGAGTGGGCTTATTGAGTGATACTTTAAATACTTTTAGCAACAGAATCAAATATTTTGAAAATATTCCTGCAGTCCCCAGAAGGGACAGGATACTATCAAGGATAGGCTACCGGAATGGCATTACAGAGCTGAAGGACCGGGATTTGCTGTTAATAGAAGAGGCTGTAAAGCAAGGCAGTTACCTGTGCAAGCCTGCCGGGGCTTACCTGAATGCAGCCATAACGGAGAAAACCTCCACTAAAATAGTTCTTGAGAATAATATCGAGCTTACAAGTCAAAGCCTTATAAAACTCCTTGAAGCCAGCCAAAGTGTAATTCTTATGGCATCCACAGTGGGGCATGAGGTTTCGAGAATAGTCTATGAAGATATAAAAGAAGGAAATGCGTCAACCGGCTTGATTATTGACTCAGTTGCGTCTCAAACAGCCGATGCCGCACTTGACTGGCTGTTTGAGATGCTTAACAAAATACTTGCAAGAGAGGGTAAAAAGTTGACAAAACACAGATACAGCCCTGGTTTTGGAGATTTACCCCTGTATTATCAGAAGGATATCTTTGAAGCTCTTCAGCTTTCCAGGCTTAATATGGCACTTACTGAGAAGTTTATGCTTATACCTGAAAAGTCTGTTATTGCCATCGCAGGAGTTGAGGAAAAAGGAGAATTATAATAAAATGAACACTTTTCAGTTCAAAGAGCTTGTTTCACAAAAAATACTTATACTTGACGGTGCTACCGGCACAGAGCTCCAGAAGAAGGGAATGCCCACAGGAGTGTGCCCGGAGCAGTGGGCAATAGAAAATCCACACACCATAAAGGAGATTCAAAAGGCCTATATAGCAGCAGGCTCAAATATTATATATACCTGTTCCTTCGGCGGAAATCCTGTAAAACTTGGTGAATTCGGTCTGGCTGACAATACCTTTGAAATCAACAAAAGACTCGCTCAGCTATCCAAGGAGGCAGCCGGAGAAGCGTGTCTGGTTGCAGGAGATATTGCCTCAACAGGCAGGTTCATAAAGCCCCTTGGAGATATGTCCTTTGAAGAATGCGTAGACCTTTATAAGGAACAGGTCAAAGGACTCCTTGCAGGCGGGGTGGATCTTTTTGTCATAGAAACCATGCTGGATATACAGGAGGCCCGTGCAGCACTGCTTGCCGTAAAGGAAAGCTGCGATCTGCCGGTATGTGTGAGCATGAGCTTTGACGAGAATATGAGAACGCTGACAGGAACCGACCCCCTTACTGCGCTCATAACCCTTCAGAGCCTGGGAGCCAATGCTGTGGGCTGCAACTGTTCAACCGGTCCGGTTCACATGCTGGAGATTATTAATCAAATGAAGCCCTATGCCAAAGTACCACTTATGGCAAAGCCAAATGCCGGACTGCCCAGACTCGTAAACGGCATAACTGTTTTTGACATGGAGGCGGAGGAATTCGGTTCCTATACAGAGCGTTTTATTCAGGCAGGTGTAAACCTGCTGGGCGGCTGCTGCGGAACTTCTCCTGTATATATACAGGAGCTTCACAATAAGTGCTGTGGCAAAGCACCTCAAAAACCCATTATTACTGAATTCAGCGCGGTTTCTTCCTCCAGAAAAACAGTATTCTTCGGAATTAACAAGCCTGTGGCAGTTGTTGGTGAGCGTATAAATCCCACAGGAAAGAAAAAGCTTCAGGCTGAGCTAAAAGAAGGCTTAACTACAGAAATAAGAAGACTGGCACTTGAACAACTGGAAAAGGGTGCCCATATTCTGGATGTAAATGCAGGTATGCCCGGTATAGATGAGAAAGAGGTCATGGTTAATACGATCAGCCTTCTGGGCAGTATTTGTGACGCTCCGCTGTGTCTGGATTCCTCGTCACCGGAGGTGCTGGAAGCCGCTTTGAGAATATACCCGGGACGTGCACTTATAAATTCAATATCCCAGGAAAAGATAAAGCTTGAAAAATTACTGCCTGTAGCAGCAAAATATGGGGCAATGTTCATTCTTCTTCCTCTGAGTGATGAAGGAGTACCCGAAAAGTCAATTCAAAGACAGGCAATAGTACAGAATATATTCAATAGAGCTGCCTCCTATGGATATCAAAAAAGTGATATTGTGGTAGACGGACTTGTTATGACGGTATCCTCAAATCAGGAAGCAGCTTTGGAAACCCTGGACCTTATTAAATGGTGCAGCAGTGAATTCGGCTGCGGTACCATCGTGGGCCTGTCCAATGTATCCTTTGGACTGCCTGAGAGAAGCTGGGTAAATGCGGCTTTCCTTTCGATGGCAATTGGCAACGGGCTTACAATGGCAATTGCAAACCCGTCCAGTGATTTACTCATGTGCATAAAAATGGCCTGTGATGTTATTATGAGAAATGACATTAACAGCAAAAACTATATAGCCTATTTTAACAACCTTGATAAGCCCTCTCAGGTTGAGAATGAGAACAAAACCTCAGATAAAAAAATCGGCGACAGAATATTTGACGCTGTTATAAACGGAGATAGTGAGGGAGTAGATAAGCTTATTGAAATAGCTGTAAATGAGGAAATCCCTCCGCAGGATATAGTGGATTTGTATTTGATTCCTGCAATAAATCAGGTGGGAAAGCTGTTTGATGAGAAAAAATATTTTCTGCCCCAGCTGATTCAAAGTGCTGAAACCATGAAGGCAGGTTTTACGTATCTGGAACCAATGCTGAAGCAAAATGGCGATAAAGAGGAAGAAGAGGATATCGTTGTTGTTATAGCCACTGTGAAAGGGGATATCCATGATATTGGAAAAAACATAGTTGGACTGATGCTCCGGAATTACGGCTTCAAGGTTCACGACCTGGGAAAGGATGTAAGCGCAGAGCGGATTATAGACGAGGCTAAGAAGCTGAAAGCACATATAGTAGGTCTCTCAGCCCTTATGACTACTACAATGGTAGAAATGAAGGAAGTTATCGAGCTTGCAAAAGCTCGCAGCCTGAGCTGCAAGTTTATGATAGGCGGAGCCGTAGTTGACGAGGATTATGCGAGAGTCATAGGCGCCGACGGATATTCACGGGATGCATATGAAGCAGTAAAGCTGGCTAAAAGACTTTCAAACATATAAAGTGAAGTATTTGAGTATTTTATGCTTTTTATATAGAGAGCTTTTACCCCTTATAAAAGATCATTAAGTCAGAGTTTATTTTGATTATTATGATCTTTTTTACTATACGAAATAATGAGAATTATGTTTTGGAGACTATTCGTTCTATTGGTGCAGCATACTAAGCGATGTCAATAAGAAGCGTTTGAACAAATATAGACCTTAGATTACGCTACTACTTGCCAAAATCTCGTTGTGGACCCTGATGCTGGCATGTTATAATGGGTTTGGGTATATCAGAAAAAAGAGAGCTGGTATATAGCCAAGTTTATTGAGCCAGTAAGGAAGTACCTATAAACTTGAAAACAACAGTTAATAACACCACCATGTAAACTCGACAGTAAGCAATAAAGCAATAACGCTCACGCTGTAAACAACATAAAGTCAATTACCTCTAGAATCTCAGCTTCTTATACCGTTGACTTTGGCCATATGCCATAATCACAGTTTTTCTTTATCTATGTTATCTATGTGCAGTTTAAAACATATGCAATTTCAAACAATACAAAATGGAGGTCAGTAAACATGAAAAAAGCAATTGCCGCAACTTTGGCTTTTTGCATGCTGTTCATCAGTGGATTCCAGGTAATAGCCAAGTCTGAAGTCTATACCGGTGAGCTTGATTTTGCAGGCAGTTTCAGCGGGGAATTTGCCATTATAGGCAAATTCGACGGTAAAATGAAATATGGTTACATCAATAAGAGCGGAAAATTGGTCATTGAAATCCAGTTCAATACTTGCAAAGCTTTTTCCGAAAATTTGGCGGTGGTAGGTATCGGTAAGGATTTTTCAGTAATGAAGTACGGCTATATTAAAACCGACGGGAGCTATTTAATTAAGCCCCAGTTTGACAGTGCAGCTGATATGCACAAGGGTTATGCAAAAGTAGGCATAAAAATTAACGGTGAAATGAAATATGGAATGGTGGATAATAAAGGCAGGACGGTTATTGAGCCAAAGTATGATGATGTGGATGTGACGGATCATCAGCTTGAAAAGGGCTATTTTATAACAAGATTGAATTCTAAATTCGGGCTGGTAAACATAAAGTCAGGAAAAATCATTGAGCCTCAATACCACTCTTTGACGTTTATGGACAACTATATACGGATAAGCAACGTGAGCGGAGGCAAGGAGAAATACGGCTTCCTGTTATTCAACGGCCAGACTGTTGAGCCGGTTTACGACTGGTTACACTATTTTGGCAGCATTGCCGGAGTCATTGGAATGGTTGAAGCTAACGGGAAATATGGTCTGATGGGAGCTGACGGCAAATTTGTTTTAGAACCCAAATATGATGAAATCAGAGAATTTAATGATGGAGTTTCCCATGTAAAGCTGGGGGACAAGTACGGGTATCTTGATTCCGACGGAAGTTTTCTAACTGATATTGAATATGAAGAGATTACGTCCTTTAGAAAAGGTCTTTCACTGGTTAAGAAAAACGGCAAATGGGGAGTCCTCAGTATTGATGGTACATATAAGGCTGACCCCATATATGATAGGGTTTCTGTTTGGGATGACAGAATTGAAGTAATTTTAGACGGTGAAAAGAAGCTGCTGAACTCTGACGGCAGCAGCAAGTTTGACGAAAGCTATGAGTATATGTATCCTTTTGCAAGTATTGCAGGAGCTTCAAAGGTTAAAAAGAACGGTAAGGAAATTATTATCGATTCAAAGGGCAAGCCTGTTTTCAAGAAGGATTTTGACACCATCGGAGAATTTGAAAACGGTCTGGCCAGTATAACCTTAAATGGAAAGATGGGACTTCTTACCCTGGATGACAAATATCTGGTGAGTCCCATATATGACAGTGCCTATAAGGATTTAACCGAAGACTACTATCAGACCAAGGACAATGAAATGTGGGGGCTTATACTGAAGGATGGTACAATAATCAAACCCATGTCCGAAGCACCCATTACCTTCAAGGGCGATTACGGCATTATCAGGATAGGCCAAAAGCAGACCTACATAAATAAAAGCGGCAAGCTCCTGACCTCTGAAACCTTTGATTACTGCAACCCTATAAGTGATGGTATGGGGAGGGTCATGGCAAATTCAAAAACCAGCTATATAAGTACCTCCGGGAAACTGATTAATCGTAGCTATGATTTTGGCGAGGATTTCAGTGACGGGTATGCCTGTGTTTACGACAGCGGTCGTTACAAATTTATCGATAAAAATGGAGCCTTTGTATTTGGTGACTCTGCCAGGTATTATAGTGCCAAGCCTTTCAGCCGCGGCATGGCAGCCTTTATGGCCGACAACGGCAAATGGGGCTATATCGATACAAAGGGTAAGACAGTAATACAGCCTCAATTTGAGTGGGCCTTCAACTTTGATGAGGGTCTGGCACCTGTGAGTAAAGGCGGTAAATTCGGATTTATAGACAAGTCAGGAAAATTTGTAGTTCAACCGGTTTATGACTGCGTGGCTGAATTTGAAAACGGCATGGCCGGTTTATGGAAGGGCGGCAAATACAGCTATATAACTTCCAAGGGTGAAATCAAAACTGATATCAATAAAAATACAAGCTATAAATTTGCAGATGGTGCCGCACCGGCAAAGGCAATCTCTGCAAAGGACGGCAGAAGCTATTGGGGATATATTAAAAAGGACGGCAGCTGGCTTGTACAGCCTACACTTGATTATGCAAGTCCGTTGACCAATGGGAAAGGCTATGTGTGGAAGGACAGCAAACAGGGGGATGTCACCCAGGACGGAAAAATAATCTGGAAGTAATTCTTTTACCATTTACATTATTCAGGAGGTATATTGTGAGAGATAGAATAAGGTTTATGATAGCAATTGTATTGATAGCACTGATGAGTCTGAATATATTGGGGGATTCCACAATCTTTGCTGCTGCTTCAAATTCATCCTCAAAGACCAAAAGCACAGCGGTCCCGGAGACAAAAGTTGATTTGAGTCCAAAGTATGATAAGAGCCTGGGTTTGTATGGATATGTCAATAAAAGCGGCAAGTGGGTGATTGAACCCCAGTTTTTATATGCAAAAGAATTCAGCGAGGGTCTGGCTGCCGTTGTTGAAGACAGTGAGATGTCCAAATGGGGATATATTAAGGCTGACGGAACCTTTGTAATAAAGCCGAAATTTAAAAAGGCTTATAATTTTAAGAACAACTTTGCAGTAGTCAGCGAAGAATTGTTTGCCTCCACCATAAATAAAAAGGGTGAATATATAAAAAAGACAAATTATTATCTGGACGGCGCTGATATGAATGATTATTGCAGGGCGAATCTTGCCAATATTGATACCGCCATGAACTCTGAAAATGCAAAATATGGACTGATTATGAATGACGGAACTATTGTGAAACCGGAATTTGACGGCAGGGCATACATGGTGGAAAGCTTTCTATGTGTATTCAAGAATGGCGCATCCAAGAGTTCAGACGACAGGGCGAATTTTATTGTGCTGAAAAACGGTAAGGTGGTGGGCTTTGAAGGAACCATCACATATGTGACCGAAGGGATCGGACTTATTGAATATACTGGAAAAACCGGAGCATTAAAAGGACAAAGACTTTATCAGTTCATAACCTCGGAAGGGAAGCTGCTGAAGACTTATAAAGGAAAGGATGGAAAGGAATATCCCTTTCAAAATGCCGAAACCTTTAGTGAAGGCTACGCAGCTGTTATGATAAATTCTGCAATGACTACAAATACCAACTATAATTTGTGGGGTTTTCTAAAAAAGGATGGTACTTGGCTAAAAGAGCCAGAGTATGTGAGGGCACGTTCCTTCAAAAATGGGGTAGCGCCTGTCAAGTATAGAGGGATGTCCTATTTTTATGTTAAAACTGACTTGACCCCGTTTATTCCCATGCAGAACATGGGTGAGGTGTTAAAGTCAGAAGCAGCAGCCTGCACGGCTGAAGTCAATAAAATTCTTCCAACATTGATTAACAGCTCCATGTCCGAGTACGAGAAGGTCAAAGTTATTTACAAGTTTGTTACCGATACAGTGGATTATGACTATAGTGCCTACGACAATATTCCCAGATCGTCCTACTACGCATATGGTGCCTTAAAGAATCGTTACGCTGTGTGTGAGGGATTTTCCCAGCTTCTGAATCTCATGCTCAAACAGGCGGGAATTGAAAGCTTGGTTGTAGGAGGAATGGGCGACGGGGATCAACCCCATGCCTGGAACCTGGTGAAAATCGGAGGGAATTACTATCATGCAGATGCTACCTGGGATGACTTTGGTGGTACAATGTTTTTCCTGAAATCCGATGCGTTCATGAGTGGGTCGAGGGTATGGAACAAGGCCGATTATCCAGCTGCACCGAAGGATTACAAGTGACACATGTATGTCCGTTGACACAAACATATCTCCAAAAATTAATGGAATATAAGCTAATTTTTTAACATATGGAAGGAACTTTCTGTCATTGATTTTTGACATAGAGTTCCTTCCATTATAAATGTTTGTATAAGCTATAGAACCCTGCCTCCAAGGCCTCACCAGCTTTCGGAGGCATTTTTTTGTATCCTTAAGGCACTTTGTATAGAAACAAAACGACGGTCGAAAATGTACATTGGTTGAGGGGACTGATTAGATAACCTCTGATCCAGGAGATTGCCTATTGCCGTATTTCTGTATCTAGATTTCCAAAACAACTGGTATCGGGGAGCGTCAAATAACACAGCTGAATAAACCTCTCTTGAGAGACGCTGTTATGATCGAAAAACCATTTCCGGAACATTGAGAGCAGACCCATCATGTTATGCTCCATAAGCAAATCGACTTCTGCAGGCGTGTACTGGGCCGTCTGAAAGAAGTATTTAACCCAGATCGGTTTAAGATTCTCGACAAGCCGGTGTGTGAATGCCGTGTTGCCGTGAGGGCCGAACAGAATAGAAAGATATCTATCGTTCTGCTCTAAAAGCCCAAAGACCGCCTGAAGCATCGAAGGCCAGTCGAAGCTTTGCGCTTGCTCAACAAGCACCACAACAGACTTTCCGATGTCCGCCAGAAACTGCTCCTCAGCCTTGTGCAGGAGATCGTAGACATCTGTATAATACTGATAAAAGGTACTGCGATTATGTCCGGCCATATTACAGATGTCTTTGACTGTAATTTTTTCTATACTCTGCTTCTCGTAAAGTGTCCAGAAAGCGTCCTGAAAACTGCTCCGCATCATCTCGGTTTGCTTAGGGTTTTTCCTCATGATATTGCTCCTATTCTTTACTTTATATGAGCTTAACACATAATCCATATCAAGACAACATGGTGTCGGGTTAATCCAACATTATGCCGTTCATTGTTGGTTGATTCCCCTCGGATTGTCTTCTATAATTTTGTTATGTGAGCTTCTCTTTATGAACGGCACATGTTTGCTCATAAAGTGCACAGCTTAAGGTTAATTGACAAGCAGACCAGTGGTTCGACATCAGGTCGGAAAATCCGGAGGAATTTAATGGCGTTCATATCATTTGAAAATGTAAACAAAGAGTATGGTACAGGCGACAACCTTGTGCAGGCTCTGAAAGATGCAAGCTTTTCACTGGAGCGTGGGGAATTAGCGGTTATCTTAGGCTCCTCGGGCGCGGGGAAGACGACAGCGCTGAATATCCTTGGTGGGATGGACAACGCCACAAGAGGCAGGGTGCTTTTTGACGGTAATGATATTACACACTGGAATGAGGCGCAGCTATGCCAGTACCGCCGCACAGATGTTGGCTTTGTTTTTCAGTTCTATAATTTGGTACCTAATCTGACGGCACTAGAGAATGTGGAATTGGCGGCGCAGATTTGTCCTGACAGTCTTAATGCTGCTCAGACGCTGCAAAAAGTCGGTCTTGCCGAGCGGACGAACAATTTCCCGGCTCAGCTTTCCGGCGGAGAACAGCAACGCGTGTCGATTGCCCGTGCGCTTGCGAAAAAACCGAAGTTGCTGCTGTGTGACGAGCCCACCGGGGCCCTGGATTATGTGACAGGCAAACAGATTTTGCAGCTTTTGCAGGATACCTGCCGAAAAGAGGGCATTACCATCATCATTATAACTCACAATAGTGCGATTGCGCAGATGGCAGATAAGGTGATCCGTTTCAAGAGCGGAGAAGTCGTGGATATAACGGTCAACGTAACGCCGAAGCAAATTGAAGAAATTGGATGGTAGACGATGACAAAAACAACTCTTCACAAAGACATCAGGCGGACCATTACAAAAAATCTTTCAAGATTCCTGGCAATTGCGGTAATGGCCGGTCTCGGAATCGGCGTATTTTCAGGCTTTGCCACTGGCTGCCTGGATTCTCTTAAGGCTGCCGATCGCTTTTACGACACCCAGAACACTTACGATATACAGATAGTCTCGACCCTTGGTCTTACTCAAGACGACATGTGGGCTGCAGCGGGGGTGGACGGCGTGGGCGCAGTCTACGGCAGCCGTAGTATGGACGTAAAGGTTATGCAGTCCGGCGGGACTTTAAAGCTTGCGACTTTGACGGAACTGGATGAACGAGGAATGAACCAGCCCTATGTGCTGGAAGGTACCCTGCCGCATCAATCGGGACAGCTGGCGGTAAACTCCAAATTCCTGAAGGATACCGGCCTGCATGTCGGAGATTCAGTCACGCTGTCGGCGGCAGAGCTATCAAAGAAAGCAGACGAGAAATATAATGCATCGGCTGAAGGAGGCGCGGACAAAACCAATAACGATTTGAAAATTACAGTCGATAGCGATTCCTCAGCTACGGCATTAACAGTCACTGAATACAAGATCACGGCTGTAATTCTCAGTCCCTTGAAAATTTCTGCTGATAAAAGCCCGACTTCTGTTTCCTCCACTTCCAGCAGCAGTGATTACCTCCTGTATGTCACCAACGGCTGCATCAGTGGCGGTGTATACAGTGCACTCTATCTTACGATAAACGGTGCGTCTCAACTGGACTGTTATTCCAAAGACTATCAAAAACTGACGGATACGGTAATCGCCAGAATTAAGTCGACGATACAGAGCGGCAGACAGCAGGCCAGATATGACGATCTGGTCGGTTCAGCCAGTAAGAAAATTTCAGATGCGGAAAAAACTCTGGACGAGAAACAAGCCGACGCTCTGCAGAAGCTGTCTGACGCCCAGGCGGAAATTGACGATGGACAAACACAGCTCCAGTCTGGCAGAGCAGAACTGAGCCGCAAGGAGACAGCGGCGAAACAGCAGTTTTCGTCCGGTGAGCAGCAGCTCGATCAAAGCATAGATAGCCTGGATGAACAAGTATCCGGTGCAAATACGCAGTTAACCGGTGCTGTTTCCGCATTGCCTGCGGAGGCTCAAAAAATCTGGAACAGCGAGGACACGCAAAAACTCTGGCTTGCCATGACCTCTGACGGCATGAAGGCGGCCGCCTACCTTCTGGCAGTTAAGCAAGGCGAAACGCCGACGCAGGAGGAAACCGCAGCCTACACTGCCGCAATGGGCGACCTTAAGAAAGACACGGGGAGTTTCGCAGCGGGCTTCGGGTCCGCCGGCTCACCCCTAACGGAGGAGCAGACAACAGCGTTTTCAAACCTTGCCATCACCCAGGGGACACTGACGTATAGCCAAACTCAGTTGGAGCAGAATGCGTCGGCGCTGAAGGAACAAAAAGCAACCGCCGAGGCGCAGTTTTCCGAGGCATGGCGAAAATTATCGGACTCCGAGGCTCAATTGAAGGACGGGCAGGCGACGCTGGATAAAAACAGGGCCGACTACGAGACCTCCATGGCAGACGCTCATCAGAAGCTCGCCAAGGCCAAGGCAGATGTGGCGAATATCGCCAGTGCAAAATGGTATGTATGGGACCGCAGCCACAACGATTCATTTGCCCGCTTTAAAAGTGACGTCAGCTTTATCCAGGCCGTGACCACCGCATTTCCAGTGATATTTTTTCTGGTAGCCTTCCTGATAAGCCTGACGACGCTGAGCCGTATGGTTGAGGAAGACCGCAGCCTGATCGGCACTTATAAATCACTGGGCTACTCCAATGCCGAGATCAGGCTGAAGTATATCCTGTACGCCGTGTTAAGTTGCGCTTTGGGCGAGCTCCTGGGGGTTCTGATCGGATATGTGGCTCTGCCTAAAGCAGTTGGTATTATAGTGAGCAGCATGTATGTGCTGCCGCTGTTTCGGCTGGAGTTCTATCCCAGTTACGCTCTGGGTGGCTTTGGGCTGTTTTTGCTGGGTATCGTTGGCGCGGCCATTTTCTCCTGCGCTGAAATGCTGCGCCAGCGCCCAGCTGAGCTGATGCGTCCCAAAGCACCGAAAGCGGGCAGCCGTATTCTTTTAGAACGTATTTCTTTCATATGGAAGCGTCTGAGCTTTCTGAATAAAGTGACTTTTCGTAATTTGTTCCGGTATAAAAAGCGGGCGCTGATGACAATTGTGGGAATTATGGGCTGTACCATGCTCATTGTGTTTGGCTTTGGCATCCGCGATACTGTGGGCGGTGTGATGTCCGACCAGTTTGGCACCGTGACGGTGTACGACGCCATTGTTATGACAAACAAGCTGGATGCCGCGAAAATGAGCGCGCTCTCTGGGGAATGGTCAGCGTATGCAAAGGACACACAGCAAATTCAGCTGAGCTCTATGACACTCCAAAGCGGAAATAACAACACAGACATTACCATCATTGTCGTGCCCGACGACGCCAATTTAGAGACGTATGTGCACCTGCGCGATGCTCGGACCAAACAGGCTATGACGCTGCAGTCCAATGGGATCGTCCTGACACAGAACGCGGCAAAAAGACTCGGTGTAGCGAGAGGTAAAACTGTGTCGTTGAAAAACAGCGATAATCTATCCTGCGACTTTCCTGTTTCCTTTGTGTCATTAAACTACACCGGCAACTTTATTTATATGCGGGAAGGCCTCTATCAGGAGCGCTTCGGTGACTACGCCGGGAACGCGTTACTTCTGAACCTGACAGACAATCCGAACGGTCAGCGCTGGCTCAAGGCCCTCAAAGATGACGACAGAATCCTCAGCGTCAGCAGCAGCAAGTCGGCCATCGATTCTTTTAAAGACGTGAACGCGATAATTAACGCAATCGTCTATGCCCTGATTGGGCTTTCGGCGGTCCTAGCTGTTACTGTTTTATTTACGCTTTCGAATATCAATATCAGTGAACGGGAGCGGGAGCTTGCCACGATCAAGGTCTTGGGATTCCAGCGTAAGGAAATCTATTCCTATATCAATAAGGAAACCATGATTCTCACTTTGAGTGGAATCCTGTGCGGACTTCCTGCAGGCTATGGTATTACCTACGGCATCTTAGCAAGCGTCAGCATCGCGGACATTGCGTTCAGCGTTCGTGTTACGCCGTTTGCTTATGTGATTGCCACAGTGCTGACACTGGTTTTTGCATTGCTAGTGAATAATTTTACCAATAGAGACCTACAGAAGATCAATATGGTCGAGGCGCTTAAAAGCGTGGAATAAAGCTCTATCCCAAAATGTTCCCACGTTGCGAGCACGTTGAGTGCGTGATAATGATGACGTATTGTGGTTTGGAGGATAAATAAGGCGGGCCAACCATTACATGTTGGTGCGCCCGGCCAAGGGTGTGATATTTAACGGGTGGAATCCCGTCCGATAAGGTGAAGCCCCACCATTGGTAGCAAGCCTAGAGTATGTTTCTGGTAACAGGACATACAAAGCAAAGGGAGTTAGGTAGCAGGGTCAAAAGGCAGTTTAGCTCCGAAATTTGTGGATGGTACAGAGTGCCGACGCCGTCAACATAGCGGAAGGCAACAGGCAGACATTCGTCAATGGGTTAGATATCTGTGACTCTGCGGAGTTAGAAATCAGCCATGCTATACAATGATGTCACATCAACTGGGGAGAGCCTGCCATGTCCACGCTATGTGTGCATGTGTGGTATGCAGACAGGGATGGCTGCATAATTCTGCTTATTCTATAACTTTTCAATTTTTAATAGTTATAGAAAATATGGTACCATGCTATTTAACTGGATTTTTTAGTTTTCTATAACATTTTTTATTAAGATACATGAATGACAGTTTATCCCATCCAATTACGCGAAATTATTATTTCGCGTAATTGGATGGAGGGGGATTAGTAACCCTCATATCATAAATAAAAATTATAATAGAAAATTATGAACCCACTATTCTTGCATCTTATCATATTTTCTAAAACTAAATAAAATCATAATGTTAGAAATCATATATGGTATTCTCCTGATTTTGTCCAGTCATGTCTTCTAAACTCAGGTTGCTATCGGAATCTTGTACACTTCTGACCATCATTTCATAAGCATAGCCAAACTCACCTAGAACACAAATCATATTGGTCAATCTATCAAAAACCTCCTTTGATTTCTTTATATAATATGCTGTAGAAGAAGGTTTTACATGGCTTCTGAGTAGCATCGCCAGCCTACGCTCAGTATCAATATAATTAAAATATAAATTAAAGAAAATATTGCCATTAAACAGCTTACCCTATCGCAGTCCAGTATACGGCCAAAAGTATTTAAGGTCTACCTCATAGCGAACTTCCACCGCCTAGGTATGCTAAGTGCGTAGAACAGGAGAGATGTGATTTATACCTCTCCTGTTCCTCTTCTAAGATTATTTCATTTTACTAAAACTGCTTCGCCTTTTTCATCATAGACATAATTATTTGTTGTCCAGGAACAAATCTGGCAAGATATTGTATAAATAACGATCCACGCAGGTCCAGTTATGAGCTCCGTCCTTCAATGTTATGTAATAGAAGTTACCCTTTCTAAGATCTGCTGAATAAACAAACATATCAGTAAGTTTCTTCATTTCAGCAATCTGGGTATTCATTCCATTATACGCTAAATCTGCTGTACCTGTTGCACAGAAGATTCGTATATCATCTTTTGTATAACCCGCTTTTTTAGCGATTTCAGCTAAATATTTAGCTTTGATCTCGTCATCGGTTCCTGTGAAACTATATCCTTCTTTCTTTATTGAGTCTACATCCTGCCAGCACCATAAACTAATTGGAACATAGTATTTAAAGTAATCTATGCTATAAATGTAGTTATACCAAGTGCAGGCGGAACCCATGGAGAATCCTGCAACAGCTCTGTGATTTCTTGCTGCAAGCAAATCTTTTTCACTGTCAGACTGAGCATATACATTATATTTTCCTTCGATTGTAGGTATGATATCCTTTACTAATTCATTATGGAAATTCTTAATACGGAAAAGTCCATCCTCCTTCTGTCTCTCAGGAGTATATGGAGCTGTATCATACCAGGTAGGAGTAACGATAATCATTGGCTTCATCTTACCGGCAGCAATCAAATTATCAACTGCTCTCATAAGCTCAGAATTCTGATCAACACCACCAAAAGCAGTATTCTGACTCTCAGCATTTCCATGAATCAGGTATACTATATCATATTTCTTAGTTTTATCGTTGGCATCATATCCGTGAGGAAGATATACAAGCATATACTTGTCTAAAGCTCTTGCGTCTTGATCGTAAGTATTTGTTTTGTAGTCAACTCTTACGATAGATCCTCTTATGCTCTCAGGATCTGACGTCTTGTATGCCTTTGGTATATCTCTACACTCTTTTTCATCAAAGGATAAGTCGTTATGTACCAAATTATCAATGGCAGCTTGTAATTTAAAACGCAAGTCGTCAAATTTTGCTTGAGTTGAAGCTTTGTCAGCAATGGCAGCTTCTGAATCTTTAATTAGTGTGTCAACTGCACTTCCGTTAGAATAGCGTTGCAATTCGATATCCTTTGCACCCATGACTAAGGATTTCAAATCATAAAAATTTGTTTTTGGCACAGAATTGAGACCTTTACCAGTTATAAGCATTTGACCAAACTTCTTTGTATCCTGATAAGCAGTACCCGTAGTATCAAATACATTCATAGTAGCTATTCTTTTACTTCCTGTTGCATCATTGATCTGACCTTCTACACCCATTACCTTACCATTGGACGGGGTCTGAGACAATGCAACGCGGCCTTCAATTACATAGCCGCCTGCTACTGTCTTTGCGGCTGAATACAGATTTGTTAAATCACCATGGTCAGTGGATCTCTCATTTTTATAATTAACTCTAAACTGACTATCATCGCCTTCATATATCCCACATCTCTTATTATCTTCGTCCAAGAAAAATTCTACACTGTCTTTTTCATAAACATTACCGGAAGCATCGGAAAGGTTAGCATCCTTTACTTCTGCAAGGAAATACACAGCATTATCATCCCACAACACCCTCATGGTTGCTGTTGTACTTGTACTGCCGGAACTTATTTTTGTAAAATTTACCGGTTCAGCAAGCTTCCAAGCATCTTCAATGTCTCCGTCAATACTATCCGGTGAGCCATAGTAAGCAACAACTCTTCCGCTGGCATCAAAACCATTCGCATCTACTGTGACTCTTTGAGTCCCTTGGTCACCATTAGTTGCCTTATCATAGCCGAGCTTCTGAGCAAGAGTCACTGTTCCGCCGGAAACTGGTTTATCAAGGACTTCCATAAGTACAGTTGCCAAATTGGCATTGCTTATCTGGCCTTTAACATCACTGATCTTGGTAAGACCCTTTTCAGCTGCAAACTTAATCGTGTTTGCATACGTAAAGTCTTTACCTGTTTTGTATCCCAATGCTTCAAGCATTATCTTGTAAATAACCTGAGCAGTAGCCGGACCGTTAGGATCAAATCTGTCTCTGCCTATACCAGTCCATCCCAACTGAGGATTAGCCTTGAGATATGCCAGGATATTTCTTCCCTTTTTCCATGCTAACGAATTAGCATCAGCAAAGTTCTCTTTAGATGAAAAATTTAAAGCATCCTCCTCTAATCCACACAATTTAAGAAAGATTACTGCCGCCTGAATTCTTGTAGTTCCTTTTGCAAGGTAATCGGCATTTACACCATTCCCATCACCTATAATCACATTAAGCTTTTCTAAATACTGTGCATCAGTCTTGGCATTACCATCAGCATATGCAGGTATCGATAATGTTGCGAGTACGCATATTGCTAAGACCACTGCAATTAACTTTTTGAGATTTCTCATACTCTCAAATCCTCCTGTTAGAATAAATATTAAATTACCTTTTATAGCTTTGATCTTCATTAAATATCAAAACTATATAATATATCCTTAAGCAATTACTCCTAGAATCCTTCAGAGACTGCTTCAAAGATCTTCTCAAGTATTTCCGCAAAGCCCAAACGCAAACCACTTTTCACTTCTATAAAATCACTGATTTCACCATTTTATAGAAAGTAATTTTTTACAAGCTTTTATAACTCGGCACTTGCATTAATTGTATTTTTATTCAGCTCATACCATATATTACAATTTTAAACTAATTTCCATAACTTTTAAAGTTTTAACTTTATTATACATAAAGGATTACTCTTTTACCAGTTATAGAAGGTGATTAATGCCAATAATTGAAATTTATCACATGAAATCATACAAAATCTATAGGTCACGTTATACGCTTTTACGCTTTTTGTCATAGTGGGAAGCCGTAATATTTACAAGTAATATTTTACCATTATAAACATAAAATTGGTAAAAATAATAATTGCTTTGAGAAATTTATAAAACTTAAAAAAGCCGCAAATTATTAAATGCGACTTTCTCTTATAATTATACATTTTTTCATAATTGAATTTTATCTAAGAATGTTACACTTAACTATACTGCTGTATTCACCCCATACCTTATTATTATTAATAATTCTATATGCGCGTGCTTTATAGTAATAGTCGCCGGCGGATAGCTTATTTATTGTATATTTCAACTCATCTTCAGCCTTTATTGTCTTTATCAGTTTATAAGCACCTTCCTTGCTATTTGACATATAGATACAATATCCAACTGCTCCCTCACTTTTATCCAACTTAATTGTTACCATATTATTGCTACTCTTGGCAGATAACTTTACTTTCTGTGGCTTAAAATCTGTAATACTCTTGGCCGGTGATGAATAGTATGTTGTAAAGGTATATCTCATTTTTCCTTTTTTACTTAACTCATCAAGCTCCGCCTTACCCAAAGGTATTCTTCCATAATGTGCTAACAAATCCCAACCGTCATTTGATTCTGCTGCTGTTATGCAATCTCTATCTTTCGCCATGACCACAAATATATGATTGTCACCGGATATAGTATCGCCTACTTTAATTTTATCCCAATCATAAGCATACTTTGTTCCCTTTGCTTTCTTACCAAATAAATGCTCAACAAGCATATTTGCAAATATGCCACAAATTCCGACTTCAGCATTTTCAGGATACTTTTTTCTAAATTCCAATATATTTTTGAATATGTCATACTCTTTGTTTTTTAAAGCATAATAAATTGTACCATCAAATGATAGATAGGTATTTCTATCACCTTCCTTGACCCAGCAACTTTTCATTATGCTTCCATATCCATCAAGTCTATAAAGTTCTCCATCCTTTGCCACCCAGTCATTTGTCACTTGCTTTCCTGTGCCATCAAAATAATTATATTCATAATCTAACCAGACCCATTTATTTTTTACTGCATAGCCCTTATCGTTAAAATAGTAATTATGACCATCCATCTCTATTAATATATCACTCAAATATTCATTTTCAGCTATTAATATCGTTTTCCAGTCATAATTATCATCTGGTAAGAATTGATATCCTTCCTCATATTTTTGAATGTTTAGTATTGAACTTGAAGGTATCAAAGCGGTATTTTTAAACACAGAATCAGCCCAATATCGAAGCTGACCGTTTTCACCATTTACAAAATGACCGTTTGTGGTAAACGGTGGTTTATGGGCTGCATAATCTTCTATATTAACCCACTTGCCCAAATTACTTGTCTTTTTTTTATTTAAAATATCTGTTACATCATTTATTTTAGGAATATAATTTTTTACTGACTTAAGAGTGCGCTTATAGAGATCACTCTGTCTATAATCAAATATACCGTTTTTATCCAATTTAAAAACGCCATTTATTATGGTATCTTTAGCCAGCTTTCCGTTGTTTCCAAAATATATCCAATATTCACAGTCATCGTCACCTTTTCCTATATAGTAAAATTGATTAACAATACATATACCATTTTTTATAAGGTAAATATCATTATTAAATAAAACAAGATTTCCATCTAAATTCCCTATACAATACGGTTCATCTGAAGCTTTCTCATATAACATATATGTATTAGTCTTTCCATTATCGTAATCAAAATCAATATCATCTTTAAAATAATAGTTTTCATAATCAGGTACCAGTAATACTTTCTGAGGAATACAAATATTACCATCTTCTTTCTTGAAAACATAATTCTCCTCATATTCTGAGTTAATAGACATAGATTTCACAGACAATGGTTCTATAAATGAAAAAACACACGCTATTACACAGATAAACGCTATTATTTTGATATACAATTTACGCATTTTCTACTCCTAATAATATATATTATAGTATTGTTGCAAATATAAAAAATTCAGGACTACCATAATTTAAGAGGTAATTATATCCCGAGAAGTATTGTTTAGAATACCCAACATTGGATCAAAATAAGAGCAATAACCTCACTTTATCAAGCATAATGAGTTAACAGCAATTCACCTCATATTATATCATACAAATTCTAACTTTTGGCAAAAATTGTGTTTTCTCATAATTTATCGACAAATTCTGATTTGTCAAAATTAAATGTAACCCTGGTGAATGAGAATAGTTTCATTAAATCTGGCTAATCAATACAGCCAGACTCGGATCAATGACTGGAAACACTACCTTGTTTACCACTGTCCTTGATCTGCCTTTAGTGTATAATAACGATGTCGTACCCCTCTGGTAACCTCATGGCGGCAGGATATATCAGTAGAACTTCATAGTTGCCGTTGCCCCCGAAAACATGTGAAAAAACTCAGTTGCTTTCTCCTAAGAACAGCAGTGCTATTACTACTCCTATAACAAAAGGTCTCAACGGAAAATTTATCTCCGTTGAGACCTGATTTTAAAAGTATTTCTATTTTGTTATATCAAATCTGCCTTTTGCAGCAGCTTCCTTACAATCACCGCAACCTCCGCTCTGGTGATGTTTTCCTTGGGTGCCAGTGTGCTGCCGGTCTTGCCCAGCACAATTCCTGTCTTTACGCATGCAGCGATGCTTTCCTTAGCATAGGCTGCTGTTTTTCCTCCGTCCTTGAAGGCTCCAAGAAGCTTCTGCAGCTCTCCCTCGGACAACTCCCCCTTCAACGTGGTGAGCTTCATAGCCTTTGCAATCATGGTCATGGCCTGTTCGCGGGTGATGCTGTCATTAGGGCCGAACCTGTCCACACTGAATCCAGCCACGATTTTGTACTCAACAGCCGTCTTGACGTAACCGCTGTACCAGTCGGAATCCTGCACGTCCTTGAAGCTTTCAGTCCCTACGCCAGGCTTCAGCCCCAAGGCTTTTACTACTATGGCTGCAAATTCTGCACGGGTGATGTCCCTATTTGGCTGGAACACGTCGTTGCCTACTCCGTTTATAACCATCCTGGAGCCCATATCGTTGATGGCATCCTTTGCCCAGTGCCCCTCTGCATCCTTGAATTCTAAGGGATGCCATACCACGGAATAGGTGCTGTTAGTCAGGCTGTTAATCTTCGCATAGTACCTGCCGTTTATAACGGTCACCCTGGTCGGCACATGCCTAACCGCCCCATCGGGCTCCACTATAATTCCGGTAGTAATCTTATTGGGATCCACCCCATCCGGTATTGCCACAGTTCTTTCCACAAAGACATTGAACTTGTCCACTTCCACCATCTTGCCGCCATAGCTGCCTTTGATGCTGAAGTCTATGGGAGGCGCCACGATGGTGAAGGTGCCTTTCTTAGAAGAATTCTCCAGCACCTTGACCGTTTCTTCTGATGATTTGACAATGGACACCTGCATCTTGATATCCTGCAGGGCCACATCCTTTCCTAGCTTTTCAGATACTGCATCTACATTGATCTGCTGTGCAGGAATGTTATAAATGGCTGTTTCTGTCCTTAGCTCCAACACGGCAGCTTTGTTCTCCATGTTCTTGACCATCTGTGCATTCAGCTCGCCGATTACCACATCGGCCTTTGTGTTCACCGGTATGGTGACCACTGCCTTGTTCCCTTCACTCTCAAGCTTCTGCGCAAGCTTCTTTTCATCCACCGCAATGGTGGTTACAGTTCTGTTCCCTTCCTTTGTGTTGGTGGCCTTGCCGGCATTTTCTGCCTTGCCGTTGACCAGCACCTCCACTCCGGTCTCTTGAGGCTCCGGCGTGGGGGAAGGTGTTATATTGCCGCCTCCTCCGGTGGAAGGTCTCGCATTTACTACCTGGGTTACCGTAAAGGTCACTGGAGCCATTTTATTTGCCAATACCGTCACTGTTTCAGTATAGGTTCCCACCGCAAGTCCGTCCTTGGCTCTTACCGTGAAAGTTGTGGTTGCTCCGCTATTCAAAGATACGCCAGGTAACTGTGCAATTTCAAATGCGCTATTTTCTCCCGTATTTAATGATACCGACAGGTTTGATAAGTTCTCGGTACCGGTATTTGTCACTGTAATGCTCTTACTTGTCTGTGTACCGGAGCCATATCCCTCCGTCAAGGCAGGGATGTTCTGACTGCCGATGGCAGCTATATTATAGTTTCTGTATCGCATCACCGTAGCCTTGCCGTACTCTGTACCATCCTCATAAGCCACATAAATCTTTCCGTCATCAATATACAAGGAAGTATAGCCTGCTGCTCCATGCGAAAGTCCCGCTTGCCCTACCGGCTCCCATGAAATCCCATTATACTTCATTACTGTTGCCTTGCCGCTGCTTGCACTATCTATGTAGGCTACATAAGGCACCCCATCATTCATGTATAAGGAGGGATAACTTATGTAGCTGGTGGAAAAGCCCGCATTTCCCACCGTCTCCCATGTATTGCCATTATATCGCATTACCGTTGCCTTGCTGTTATTTCCACTATCTATATAGACGACATACGGCACCCCATTGTCCACATATAAGGAAGTATACTGCGCGAACCCGGCGGAAAAGCCTGTATTTCCCACTGTGATCCATTGGCTTCCATTATACTTCATCACTGTCGCCCTGCCGCTGGCTGAACCATCTGAGAAGGCCACATAGGGGACCCCTCCGTCAATGTACAAGGATGTAAACATCGAGGAAATTCCTGAAAATCCCGCATTTCCTACCGGCTTCCAGCTATCCCCATCATACATCATTACCGTGACTGCACCGGAGTGATACCCATCTTTATAGGCTACATAGGGCACTCCGTCATATATATATAATGAGGTATTTGATGCACTTCCTGCTGAAAACCCCTTATTTCCTACCGGCTCCCAGCTGCCTCCCTCATACTTCATGACTGTAGCCCTGTATAAAGAACCAGTAGCATCCTGATAGGCCACATAGGGCACACCATTATCTACGCGCAGTGATGTAAATCCCACAGAACTATCCGAGAATCCCGCAGTACCCACAGTCGCCCAGTTCTCACCGTCGTAGCTCATAACAGTTGCCTTATCGCTGTAATTGGCGTCCACATAGGATAAATAAGGCGTTCCATGATCCACAACCAGCATCATTTGCCTTGCATCTCCTGCCGAGAACCCTTTACTCCCTACCAATACCCAGTCGGAGTCACTTTCTCCGGCGATTATGACATTGGAAGGTGTTGATTCAGCACTGTTTCCAATTGCATTTACGGCTTTTACAGTAAAGGTGTAGCTTGTCCCGTCTGTCAAACCTGTTACAGTGATAGGGCTTGCTCCTGCCGTTGCCGTTATTCCTCCCGGACTTGATGTCGCCACATACCCGGTGATAGGGCTGCCTCCGTTGGTTACAGGCGGTGTGAAGGTGACGGTGGCTATTCCGCTGCCTGTTGTAGCAGCCGACACTCCGGTGGGTGCGCCAGGTACGCCTGCATTTACCTGCTGAGTTACCTGGAAGGTTACCGGCATCATATTCTCCGCCGATATGGTCACAGTTTCATTATAGGTTCCTGCATCCAGTCCATCCTTAGCTTTTACCGTAAAGGTGGTGGCGGTTGAACCACTATCTAATGTGGTTATAAGAGGCTGGGTAATTGCAAAGCTGCTGCTTGCTCCTCCGCTGACTGACGAAGACAGGTTTTCCAAATCCTCTGTACCAGTTTTTGTCACTGTAATGGTCTTGGTCTGCTGCGTGCCATTCACATATCCTGCTGTCAATGGTTCCAGGGTTTGGCTTCCAATGGGTGCTATTGCATAAGTGGGCAATGCTGTGGGCTGATACTTCTTTACCGTACCTGACGATGCCTGTGCATTCCCGTAAATATATACCACGTGGGGGATTCCTTCATGCATAGACATAGCAGCCATAGCTGACTTCTCTGCAACTCCGCCTTCCCCTACCGGCTTCCAGCTGCCGTCCTCATACTTCTTTACATGGAGCATCAACGGATAATCTCCCGAATATGTAACATAAAGAGTTCCGTCATATCCATACAGAGAAGGTGATAGTCCGTCCTCGTTGGACACGGCACCACCCAGCTGTCCCCAAACGCCATCTTTATACTTCATTACTACAGCCTTATAATGCTCAGTAATTGGATTTACATTTGCATTAGAATATGCCACATAAACGGTGTCATCATCTACATCTTTTATACCACTGTCCACATATAAGGACACAGGTCGCTGCAAGGGGGAGGTAAATTTTGTCCTTTCCGGTTCTTGCCCCTCTATTTCCTTTCTCCCCAGCTCTTTCCAACTGTCGCTCTCATACTTCTTCACCACAAGGTCTACCTTGGAATCCACAAGGTTCATAAATATTGCATAGGAGACATAGGGAACTCCCTCGGATACAAATAGCGTAACGCCTGCGTTACAGTGAACAGCATCGCTTCCCGCAATCCCTATATCTTCCCATTTCCCATCCTCATATTTCTTTACCACGATTTTATTGATGCTGACGTTGTTCACTATATCAAGCAACATGTATGCCAAATACGGGACTCCTTCATCCACATATATGGATGTAAATATCCCTGTGCCATTATTCAGTTCATCCCCCAAAAGCGTCCATTCGTCTTTTGTGGCATCGTATTTCTTTACCTTAATCACACTCGTGTTGTTATAAGGATTTTGCTCTACATAGGACACATAAGGAATACCATCGTATACATACAAGGAGGTATACACTGCCTCGTCTTTATCAGCGGTATATTTCCTTCCTCCAACCTCTACCCAGGCATGTCCGTTGAATTTTTTCACCATTCCCGCATAATAATCCACATGAGGCTCAATAGGAAAATTAGGATCAAAAGGAGGAACGTTTGTATATGCTATATAGGGAGTATCTCCATCCATGAATAATGAAGGATACGTCATTTGGTTAGTCACAAGTGTTCCTGTTCCCACCTCGGCCCAATCCTCACTTATGCCGGAATCACCAAAGGTCACTGTAAATGTCAGCTTGTTTCCTGGCGCATCTCCTCCGCTCATGGTTGGAGCTCCTGACATTCCTTTATCAATCATAACTATCTGGTTAGCCGTCTGAAACTTATTAATTGGAGCCGATGTAAGTTCTATTTCCGCTTTGTAGGCCAGACCCTCCATGAACTTTCCGTCATCAGTTAAGGTAGGCGGAGCTCCGTCAGCATTTTTCCACGTAAGACCTGATAAAAAATAGCTTCCCACATTTCCCGGTACTGATAAGTCGTATATTTCTGTAGGTTTCTCGCCGCCTGCCGGTACTGCCATTCCCGTCAAAAGTACCCCTGTAATTGGCATAACCATCATCTGGGGATAAGCTACAGGCTGGATTACACGGAACTTTACGGCTGTCATGTTTTCAGCCGATATTATTATGTTTTCAGCATAGATTCCTGCTGAAATTCCGTCTATGGGCTTTATATCAAAGGTTATGGACTCTCCGCTATTCAATGAGGCTGCAGGAGCTTTAGTGATTTTAAACCTGCTATTCCAACCCTTGTCAAGTGCCACCGACAGATTTGACAGACTTTCTGCACCATTATTTGTTATAGTAATGGTTCTGGTGGGAGGTGAATCGATGGGATATCCCTGGTTCAAAAGCTCCAGCATTTGGTCGCTGACGGGCTCTATGGAGTAGCTCTTAAGGGTTAAGTTCTCTATATCCAGATTCAGTGGAACTATACCGTCAGCATTTGTTTCAATCCGGGACTCACCAGGCTCTTCCGCTCCCCCTTCACCGTTTGTCGGCGCTTGTCCTTCAATGACAGGCAAATTTCCTTCAGCATGTGCCGCGTTTGCTGCCGGCCCCCAGCCGGGCACCATGCCTGAAAGTATTGCGAACACTAGCACTGCCCCTATGATTTTTCTAAAACTATTTCTCTGTTTTTTCATCCTTACGCTCCCTTTCTCCGTTTTTAGTTCAATTTTTTTTCTGTTGTGAATTCATCCACATCTGCGCAACATAAGGCATATATTTTTTATTTTACATAATTAAGATAAACAAAAAATAAACAAAAAAAGACCCCGGTTTTCCCGAAATCTTTTTATATCAAGTCTTTCGCTATAGATAAGCTTATGCAACTTCCAGGCAAATCTCCATTTCACCCAGGCTACAGCAGAAATATAAAATATCAACTATCACCATATGGAAGTATTTTTCAAACTATTACTTCTCTTTTAACATTTCTCCCACATTGTAACTTCTAGATATATCCTTACCTTTTCTTGTTGTTATGTTTACTGCTATAAATTCATCCTGATATATCCTTTTTATATCATTTATTGTCAATCCGGTTGAATCAAATATCACATACTTCATAGCTTGCGCATTGTTATCCTTATAAAGATTATTAGTTTCACTACTGCCGCCCTTTATGGACCTAACCCTGTCAAAACCATCAATTACATTAAGCTCAGGTATTTGTATATCCCTCTTTTTGCAATGTTTTGAATTCTTTACACGAATATCTGCATAAAGAATTTTAAGATTTTGAATGCTATATTCTGCAAGAGAATTTGCATCATATTCTTCCTCTGTAACATCTCTCAATTCAATACATGCAGTTACCTCGGGGTAATTACTTCTTATTGAATTTAATAAGCCTGAAAAAGAAATCGAAATTATCAAAATAGTAAAGCATATTACAATTATAATTAAAGAATGTCTAAGTTTTATTTTTTTCAAATTAACCTCACAAAAAATAATAAATTTTATAAATATATTTTACATTTTACAGAGCTTAAGTCTTTAGTGCAAATCCTGCAAATTTCAAAGCTAGATAAATTATATCATGTATATACTCCAAGGACGTTTTATAATTTTTCTGCCATGTACCTGAATACATTAGGCCAATCATAATTATCAAGCCCGTATTCCATACCAAGGCGGACCATTATAATATTTTTTTGAGGGACAATATATAAATACTGACCATGCTGCCCCCAGGCAAAATAATCATAGCCTGAGTTTACGGCTTTGCCTCCCCACCAGAAGTATTTATAATATAGACCACTGTTTTTTATCCACGCAGGGTAATAATCTTTTTTCTCTTTTAACCTTTGATCCGGTGAAACTGACTCTAAAATCCACTCTTCAGGAATTATTTGCTGGCCGTTCCAGTTCCCCAAATTAAGATATAGTCTTCCAAATTTGGCATAATCGACAGCACGAGCATTTAAGCCACTTTCCAGCTTTTCAAGCCCTTTCTTTTCATAATCCGTGCTCCAGGTTGCGGGATACTTCATCCCCAGCGGCTTCCACAATTTTTCCTGCAAGTATTCAGATACAGTCATATGTGTGGTTCTTTCAATTATCATACCAAGGAGCATTGGGTGATAATTATCATATCTGAAATGCAGCCCCGGGTCTTCCTTAATATCAACATTTAGCGCAAGTTTCCTTAAATCAGGGTACCTGTAGGATTTGGACTCATCACTCATATGCTTAAGAATTGCAAAATCTCCGCTTTCGGTATAATTAATACCTGAAGACATTGACAGCAAATCTTTAATTGTGATTTTTGAAAAGCCGTCCCCTTTCAATTCAGGCAGGTACTTGTTTATGGGATCGTTTATACTTTGAATATTCCCCTCTTTTATGGCAATTCCCACCAAAGCTGATACAAATGATTTAGCTATTGAAAATGACGTATTTATGGAGTCTTCCTTATATCCGTTATAATACTTTTCAAAGTATATGGTGTCGTCTTTTATTACTATAAAGGCTGTTGTCTTGGTTTCTGCAAACAACTCATCAAGGCTTCCGGTTTTTAAGCATCCATTAAACATATATTTAATATTTTTATTGTTGTCCAGAAAAAGTTGTTCCTTGAACGGTTCCTTCTTGAAACTAAAAACCGTGGAACCATTATCAATTTCCCTATATGGAAATACTTTATAATCAGTAGTAAGTGCCTCTTGGTGAAGAAGACTTAGCCTAAGGTATGTAAAAGAAAAATCAAATGTCTTAAATAGAAAGATACATGCAACTACTACAATGAATATTATTGAGATTAAAATAATTTTACTATTCATTTTTGTCTCCCCTCAGAAACCATGTTTTTATTAACACACTACCAACCTTTTTTATTTTATATAAATTGCTTATAATCATTAATACTGCTTCTGCCTGCCTTGTCAATTGATTACTGGTTTATGAAAATTCTCAATTTTTGTATCCAACATAAATTATAAAATATACTGAATATTTTGTAAATTATTCATTTATTTATTATAATTGGGTTTTATGTATTTTTTATGTCTGAAAGTAATTTTATGTATACCCATGTAATATTAAAATAGAATCAGGTTTAACAAGAAGAAATAAATACGGGGACGTTGAATAAAAACATCTCAACTTCCCCTTAATTTCTTTTTAGGAGTATTACCATGACCATCAAATTAGTTAATATGTGAACCAGCATATTTTCAGTTGCACCAGAGCTTAAGGAAAAGCTCCCGCTGGTATACACCACAATCCGCCAACCAGCAACTGCAGGCCTCCCCGTTTACCGCTTAATGCAACCAGTGCATCTGCAGTCTGCAGTTTATTCCCATTTAAAAAATCTTACAGAAATTGCGATACAGGTCACAGCAATTGCAACCATCACAATCACCGGGACCAGGACACTATCTATCGGCAGGCCAAGCGACGCGGCCTTGAGAAGCTTTATTCCCTGAGTTAAGGGCAATACCTCCGCAACCCTTTGAAGTACAGTCGGCATCACCTCGTATGGCAGGGTAGCTCCAGAAAAAATAAGCATTGGAAAATACAGCAGGCTGGCGGCGGCACTTGCTATTTTAATATTGGGAGCTATTCCGCCCACCAATAAGCCAATGCTGAACATTGACAGCATGACCAGCAGGTAAGCACCCAAAAATTCCAGCCATGAGCCATGTAGCTGATAGCCGAAGAATACGGCTCCTGTGGCGTAAACCAGGATAAGTGAAATGATAGAATATAAAGCGTAAATTGCGACCTGAACCGTAAGGATAAGAACAGGACTGGTAGGTGTTACCTTAAACCGCTTTAATATTTTTCTGCTCCGATAATCTGAGACTACCAGTGGAAGTCCCATTACCCCTCCGGCGCAAATGGCAATGGTTGCTACCGCCCCAAAGGATTGAGCAAAAAAAGTATATCCTGCTCCGTCATAAGCCGGCTTGCTTCCAAACACCGCACCCAGGATGACAACCACAATCACAGGCATGCAGATAGCAAAAATAAACATATCCATCCCCCGGAGGGATAATTTGATTTCTGTTTTAAGCAACGTACTAAATGCTTTCATTTTCTGACTCCTCCTCTGTGTACCAAAGATATGCATCTTCAAGTTTTTCTGCCGGACTCTCTGAGATTGCCTCCTTGACTGTCCCATGAAAAATGCTTTTTCCCCTTTTCAATATCATTATTTTGTCACACAGAACCTCTACCTCGTCCATAAAATGCGAAGTCAGCAAAATTGTCATTCCTTTTGCCTTTAATTCTGAAAGTCTCTTCCATACATCCCTTCGTGCCTTGGCATCCAAGCCTGTGGTTATCTCGTCCAAAAATAAAACCTGGGGATCGGGAATCAGTGCCAGAACAATAAAAAGCCGCTGCTTCTGTCCTCCTGACAACTCACTGACCAGGTTTTTCATCTTGTTTGAAAGCTCGAATTGTTCTAAGAGTTTTTTGTAATCCAGAGAGGTTTTATAAAAGGCAGCGGTGATTTCACAAAGCTCTGCTACTCTTATCTTATCCTGATAATTATCCTCCTGAAATTGTACCCCCACTCTCTCAAACAATTTCCTTCTGTCCTTCAGTGGATTCATTCCCAAAATGGATACTGTTCCGTTATCTTGCTTCTTTGTTCCCAGAATACATTCAATAGTTGTGCTTTTACCTGCCCCATTCGCTCCCAGCAGTCCGAACACCTCACCTCGGCCAACAGAAAAATTGATGTTCTCTGCGGCCTTGACACAGTCGTAAGCTTTGCATAGATTTTTTACCTCAATCGTTGTTTCCATGCGACTAAATACCCCCTGTTTTTATTTTCATAAAAAGAATAACACCCGAACAAAGTCTGGTGTTAAAGTGTAGGGTTTTCTTGGAATTGTATTTTCATTTTATCAAGCAGCTCAAGCATTGCTTTTGCATTTTGCTCCGCACAAAGCAGGGAGGTAAGCAGCCTATCACATACTGATATAATATGATCGTGTTCCCTTGGGGTGTCAATCACTTGCCGGATGTCAGCCTGGGGATTTTGAGACAGCGTATTCAGCATCCGTAAAATTGCTGAAAGCGAATAGTTCCCGCAGCGCAAGGAACGTATGATTTTCAGCCTCTGAATATCTTGCCGGGTGTAAACACGATAGCCATTTTGTTTGCGTTTTATTGCCAGCAACCCGTTCATTTCCCAATTTCTTAAAGCATCTATTGAGATTTGCAAGCAATGGGCTGCCTCTTTTCTTGTTAAAAACGTAGTACCAGTTTCCTGGTCTCCTGAAAGCAATTTTTCAGCAATTGTAATTGCTTCTTCCGCATTTCTTTGCTCATTTCTGATTTGCTCCAGGTAATGCTCCGTCAAATATATAGCCTTGATAAAGTTTCCAAGGGCTGAAGCTTTGATTATGGCAATTGCTTGCTTTCTCAGTCCATTTTGCAGGACTTCGACCTTTAAAGCAAGTCTTGCAAACTTAATCTGCTCAATGTGAAAATCTGTAAAGACACGATAACCGTTTTCTTTTCTCTCAGGCTTGGGAATCAGCTCAAGTTCCTCATAAAGCCTTACAGTATTGGGATGGATTCCAATATGCCGTGCAATTTCAGATGTAGTATAAGTTTTTATTTTATCACCACCCTTCTACTGCACCATAATAACACCACTCCCAAAGTCTGGTGTTATAGTGGAGGGTTTATTTCAGACTAATTATGGTCTCCTGTGGTTACGCACTTCAACACGGAATTATAAGCCTCTTTTCTCTTTCAGCCCTCAAGCTTCAGCAAGTCTTCTATAATTTCAGCTGAAGACTTAACAAGCTTGGGGCATAAAGTTGAAAATAGCTGTTTGTCTTTCACCGCTTTCATGTCTTCCGGTATACTGATATCAAAGCCTAAGAGCTCCTTGCATTTGACTGAGCCATGCTTTTCAACAAACCTCTGTGTATATTCCTGAACCAGAGCATAGGTTTATATTACCGTATTTTTCCTGCCACTGTGCTCTTGTAATACAGGTAATGTGTTCAGTTCTGATTTCCTTTACCAGCGGCAGATTTTTATCCTTTTCAGTATGATGATATTGAAATCCGCACTTTTCCTGAACTCTGCGGGATTTTTCGTTACCTTCAAAGTATCCGCACTATATGGTCTTTAAGTTAAGCTTCTCAAAACCGTACCTCATTAACTCAAAGACCGCTTCAGGAATCAACCCCTGCCCCCAGTACGGCACACCTATCCAATAACCGATTTCTCCTTCCACTTCGCTTATATCAAGATTGCTCTTATCACCAAGCATAAGACCGATACTTCCAACGACTGCATTTTCATCTTTTAATACAACTGCATAGGTTTCTTCTGCAGAAAGCACCTCTTTTATAATCTGGCGGCTATGCTCTACACTGGTATGCACAGGCCAGCCGGCAACAGGCCCAACTCTGGGGTCTTTTGCATAGTTATACAGTTCTTCTGCATCCTCCTGCTCCCAGGGACGTAAAGTTAATCTTTTAGTTTGCAAATTCATTCTTTCACACCTTTCGACTGAGAAATTTCTAAATTAATATATTATTTTTTAACCTGAATTTTTTAGAGCACTGTAGTCCGGGATACTATTTAAATCTTGAGTTTTCATAATTAAAGGGTATACTGGTTCCCACCACAACATCTTCTATTTTGTTAATTATCAGCCAATCGTCCATATTTCCCTGATGATGAAAATCCAAAGGCTTTATTTGCTCCACTTCTGCAAACTCCACCAGACACAAGCATTTCTTGTGCCATCGGGCCTTTTGCTTTTCTGAGAGTGCAAGCTTGGCCTGATTGCTTTCCAGTATACTGATTATTTCCTCATCCATTAACTTTATGTAATTTTGTACATTTACAACTTTGGCCATGGCTGAAATCTTTCCGGTTCCTTTTTTCATGAAATATAGCAGTTCACCACTGAATACACGGCTGTGGGGGATTTTTCTCCCAGCAGCCCCACGGACAACCATGGTCTTTGTACCGTTTATAATTTTCTCCAATACCATTTCCTTGTCATCACAATATACAAGATGCACCATTAAATCTGCTCCATTCTCTTATAATCAATATTTTTTTATTATCGGCAGCCAGGCCTCGCAGCGATAATCCTCTGCTTGCTGATTCCCTTCAAAATACACCTCAATGTCAGGAGCGTCGGCATATTCATAGCCAGAGTTGGGCAGCCACTCCGTGACAATTCGTCTTTGAAGGTTTTGCAAGGCCCCGGGGATTGCACCAACACACTCAAATATAGCCCAGGTACCTTCTGGAACCATATACTCAACCAACTCAGCGGGCGTCTCTTTGCTTGATGCAACTGCTATGTAGTAGACAAAATCCTTTCCATTCATGCAAGTGCTTACTCCTAACAATCCATAGGGTTCTCTGTCCATACATGAGCAAATTGCAGGAATAACTCCGCTTTGTGCCGCACCTTGCCAGAACAGAGGAATACTCTTAAAATTTTCTTCGATGTTAATAGTATAATGCTCTTTTATCCCTATGATTTTAAATGCTTCTTTTTTCTCAATCCTGTAGTACATTTCAGCTTCTCCTTTGATTGTTGCCTGGAAGCAAAGTGGTGGAAATGCCTTGAGTATTATACCGCTCTGTTTTGCCACAGAAGGAGCTATCCCATGGATACTTTGAAAAGCACGATTAAACGCGGTTGGAGAATCATAGCCGTATTTAAGTGCAATATCTATCACTTTCTCATTTCCGCTTTGTAAATCAAATGCTGCACGGGTCATTTTTCTCCGTCTTATGTATTCCGACAGAGGAATCTCCGCAAGATATGAGAACATGCGCTGAAAATGAAATACTGAACAACATGCCAGCCTGGACACCTTCTCCATGTCAATGGTATCCGTCAAGTGCTCCTCAATATAGTTTATTGCAGCGTTTAATTGCTTAAGCCATTCCACACTTTCCCCCTCCTTCAAGCAAAGTATACTTTATGTAAATAAAATGTACCTCTCTCTTTACTGCACGAATATGAGAGCAAAAACATAGTTTTATTGACTGTATTTGCCGATTTCCATATTTTATTGTATAACAGTTTAAATTCTAAACCAAGCAGAATTTATTCTTCTGTTAAATTAACTTGGTTATGGCGGCAAAAAATGAATATGCCTTCAAGAACTGCATGAAAAAATACATATAAAAGTACATATATAGTGTATAATTAAAATAATTATTACAAATTTTGCAAACTGTCCATTACTCGCAAGTATTATTCTGACGGACAAATCAAAAATAAGGGAGGCTGCCATTAATGATTTCCTATATCAAAGCGACAGAGAAGGATTTAGAATTACTCATGCAAAGCAGGCTGGAGATGTTAAGAGCTGTAAACCAATTACGGTCAGATTATAAATTTACTGATGAGTTTATTACGTGCAGTATGGAGTATTTTAAAGCTGCACATCAAACCACCATTCTGGCTATTAATGAAAAAGTCGTAGGGTGTGCAACAATGTGTTACATAGATATGATGCCTACTTTTTCACATCCCACTGGAAAAAGGGCTCACCTGATGAATGTTTATACCAACCCTCAATATCGCAGACAAGGAATTGCTTTTAAAATGTTGGGTTTTTTAATAAATGATGCTAAAGAAAAGGGAGTTACAGAGATTAGTTTAGATGCAACAGAATTGGGAAGAGATTTGTATAAAAAACATGGTTTCGTTGAGTCAAATGAATGCATGGTTTTAATTGTAAAATAATATGTAATATTATGTTATTGTTTGCTATGATGTAGTTTAATAAAATCTATTAATTCAAAGGGCGTTGTGACAAACACATTTGCCCCGAACTTTTCCAATTCTTCTTTGTCGCTGAAGCCCCATGTTGCACCGACTGCGAGCATTCCCGCCATATTTGCCGATTCCATGTCAATTCCTGAGTCACCAAGATATATAGTCTCTATTGGATTTACCTTCAAAAGTTCAGCAGCCTCTAATAAGGAAGCGGGGTGAGGTTTTTGCGGAACACCCTCTCTTTCGCCCAACACTGCATTAAAATATTTCCTTCCCAGCAGATTATCCACTATTTCATTAGTGTGCTTATGAGGCTTGTTGGAACAGATACCCATTTTAATATTTGTCAGTTTGAGAACCTCAAGCATTTCAAATATTCCACTATAGGGTTTAGTCTTGTTCAGGTAGTTCCTGCTGTATATTTTACGGTAATCATCTAATACTTCAGTGATAACCTTTTCCTGTGTTCCGGAAGGCAATGCCTTTCGGATGAGATTGCGCCCGCCTCTACCTATAAGCTTCTTATAGGTAGCAATAGAATGTGTATTATAGCCATACTTTTCAAGCACCTCGTTAGCACTGTCGGCTAAATCCTCCAGAGAGTCTATCAATGTTCCATCCAGGTCAAACAAAACTGCAGAGTATTTCATGTAACCTCCATATATACTCATATACCAGAATAATAGCAATGGTTTCAGATATTACAATAATATATAATAATGTTATACGAAGCCATTTGAAACACTGCTGTCAGGCATTACCTATATTACTAGAGAGTGAGTAGCTGGTTTCAAATGGCTTCTTATACAAGGCTTTCAGGGTGCTACGCTGTTATACCGGCAACACATTGAATAATTATTTAACGCACAAAAATCGGTAAAATCCTATTATTACATAGGTCTGCAAGTTTTCTCCATGTTTTCGGTCCTGCGACTGCGTCAGAATACCCAAAACTCTCCAATTGAAAAGCTTTTAACGCCTCCAGTGTTTTATCATCAAAATGTCCGTCAGCATATCCTGCTTTATAACCCACTAAATTTAATGCTGCTTGAAGTACCTTCACATCATTTCCGCAGGTCTCAAAATCATATCCGACATAACCATCACTACTAACGGCGTATGTACCACTGAAGCAGGTAAAGGAAGCTGCAATTGGCGGTAAAGTGTCCGCGGCACTTGTGGCAAAAAGCGGTATCCAGGAGAGTACCTGCACTGCTAATATAACAAAAACTAATACATTAATCTTTAATTTGTTCATATCAATCCTTTTTATAACTTATTTTATAGATTATATAAGCTCAAGCATTTTGGGCCAGCTTTTTACCCAGTTCAAAGGCACTCTGGCAATCCACAGGAAATTGTTTTTCCCTGTGTTCAAGCTTTTTGGCAACATTAATGCCGCTGGTTTCATATCTGTCAGAATCGTCAAACTGTAAAGTATCAGTGGAAAATAGATATTCGGAACTGCCCAGGATTTGTCCCAGCGAACCGGTTATATTATTTGCCAGTGCTTTATAAAAATCCACTTCCGGAGCTCCCGAGGTTACAATCAAAGCGGTCTTAATTTTTTTAGGAAACAGTGAAGTTCCTTTCTCATCGTATACCTTGTAAGGAAACAGCAGCCGTTCTAAAAAACATCTGGTCAAGCCCGAGACATTGGAAAAATAAAAGGGCGCACCCAGAATTAATGCGTCTGCATCTTCAATCTTTTCAAGCACTCCCGTTAATTCGTCTGACTGACTGCATTTCCCCTCCTTCTCCCCGCCTTTAATCTTGCAGGTAAAACAACTAACACACCCCTTATAATTCAAATCATATAAGGAAATCGCCTCCACCTCGGCTCCCTCAGACCTTGCACCTTCTTCGGCCTCTTTTAATAATTTTGAGGTATTGCCTTTTTGTCTTGGACTTCCATTCACAATAATAACTTTTTGTATTCCCATATTAATCTCCCATCTACGCGCATGGCGCGTACACAAATAGTAATGAAAGACACGTTGTGGCTTTCGCTGCGTGAAATCCACTTTGACTTGCCACATGTATCTTTCAAGCTAATCTCCCTCTGACATAAATTTTTTTGATAATATAAATCCTACCAGGTAAAGTACTATATTTATAAGGAAAGTAATCTGAATTATTTTACTCCAGCTGTCTCCATAGCTTGAAATTACCATCCCCATTATAGCAGTACCAAACAAGCCTCCAATTTGCTTATTTGCATTTAAAGTTGCACCGGCCATGCTGGAGTACTCTCTTCCCGATGCTTCCATAAGAACAGTAGTGAGTGCCGGAACAAGTACTCCGATTCCCAAATTCATTATTGAGAAAATAACAACAATAATTGCATTGGGTAATGGATTCAGAATAAGTGAAAACAAATACATTGCACCTGCACCTATTAATGTTACAAAAACAGAACCAATCAATAATCTGTAAGGTCGTAATCTGGTGGTATATTTTGCATAGAACAGATTCCCTATGATAAGAACCACCATACCAGGCAATATTAATAGCCCGGAAATCATTGGGGACAAGTGCAGATGAATTTGAAAGTACAGTCCTAAAACAAGGACAATGCCATAAAGTGAAATATTAATTATCAAACCTAAAATATTTGATATTGTAAATTTTGCCTTTCTCAATAAAACTGTTGGAATAATGGGATTGGAAATTCTCTTTTCTCTTACAACAAAAATTACTCCAAAGCAAAGGAACGCAAATAAAAATGCAATTATTCTGCCCTGCGTATAACCAAACTGATTACCTTCAACCAGGAATACAATTATACTTGAAATAGTTAATACCAGAAGCAAGTGACTTAGAATGTCAATTTTAATTCCTGAATTTTTAATATCATCTTTAACATTAATTGCTATAAATAATATGGTTATAACGCCCATAGGAATATTTATAAGAAAAATACTTCTCCAGCCCCAGTACTGAATAATTGTTCCGCCAATAAATGAACCCGTTCCTGTTGCCACAGAAATAATAGAAGTCCAAATACCCAACATTTTTGATCGCTTCTCAGCATCTGGATATGCCATAAAAAGCAAAGACATTGAACTAGGCATAAATGAAGCTGCTCCCAGCCCCTGAAAAAATCTGCAGAAGATGAGAATTTTTATATCTGCTGCAATAGAACATCCAAATGACGATATTACAAATAACGCCATACCTGCCATCATTATTTTTTTTGCACCATATTTAGCAGATAAACTTCCTGACAGCAGCAAAAATGTTCCTAATGCCAGTATATATGAGTTAATAATCCAAATCGAATCATTCAGTGAGATGACCAGTATTTTTTTTATTTCCGGCACAGCCAAAACAACGCCTGTGGTGTCCAATACAGCCATAACAAACCCAAATGATAAGACAATCAGCAATAATAATGAATTCTCTTTCTTTTTAATATTAATCTCCATTTTTCATGTAAATTTATTAATTTACTTACCTCCCCTAACTATATTTTCAATCCGTTAAAGTATAGTCATTGATTTCTGCCTGCACCCAGCATATTTTCCAGTATGCCTACAGCTTGTTCAGCCATTCTGCATCTATTAGTATGGGGCGTCCCACAGCTACCAAATCGTATTCATCATTTTCCAGGCTCCTGTTCAAAGCTTCAATATTGTTAATCTTTGTTTGCTTGCCGGAAGAGGCCTTATCCGATAAATCCTGATTAGTAACTATTTTAGTTATAAGCTCAGGCAGATCATGTAAGAACGGCTTTTGTGAGCCTACGTTCCCTATGTTAATCGTAGGCTTGTTTGTAAACAGCTTCGTCCAATAGGCCAGGCTTCCTTCAACTCCCTCAAAAGCGGAATCGGTAAAATTGAGAGCCGAGCAGTCAAATATATCCACACCGGCATTTGAAAGCGGTACTATGAAACTTTCGAATTCTTGCGGTGAAGCTGCCAGTTGTGCACCCAAATCGTACATTTTAAAATGTGAAATCCTTAATAATATTGGGAATTCATCACCTACAACCTCTCTGCAGGCTTTTATGACTTCTTCTGCAAATAGTGTTCTATTAGAAGGCCCATATTCGTCAGTTCTTTTATTCATATTGTCACAGAAGAAGTCATGAATCAGGCTTCCGTGAGCACCGTGAATTTCCACTCCGTCAAAGCCTGCTTTTTTTACATTTCCTGCTGCTTCTGCAAATGTAGAAATCATGTCCTTAATTTCTTCTTTTGTCATTGGTTCTCCTATTTTCTCCCCATTGAACAGGCCTGAAGGAGTGGTCGCCTCCGAGGATAAATCTGGCTGTCCCAGTTTCCTGAAACCGCCGCTATGCCATATCTGTCCTACGATTTTGCCATTTTTCGCATGGACCTCATCTGTTATTTCCTTCCATGCAGCAATTGCTGCTTCTGAATTGATAAAAGGAATTTTATCATTGTTTGAGGCTGTAGGGTGGTTAATATTAATTGCGCCGGCAATTATCAAGCCAATGCTTTCAGCTCTTTTTCCGTAAAATTGAACATTTCTTCCAGTGGGCACCCCATCCTTAATGAAGCCTGTTGGTACAGGAGCCATTACAAATCTGTTTCTTAAATTAATTTTGTTTGTTTCAAAGCTTTTAAATAAAACATTCTTCTCATTTTCAGTCATTTCCTGATCATCTCCCTTTAATATACTTAGGTGAAAAATATTATTTTGCAATTGATGCATTATATGCTTCAATTTCCGTTTGCATTGCTGAAGTTTCATCAATTGCCGATTTAATAGCCTCCTCTATTGCTATTACTGGTTTAAAGTCGTAGATTTCCAGAATCTTTTTCAGACGTTCTTCAATACTTCCCGATACAACATGGTATTTTATATGTAACTCATCAAGTGTCTCAATCAGCAATTGATCGGACATGTTTCTGAAGTTTTCAGATACAGGTCTATGTCCATCTTTAGCCAACGGGAATTCAACAGGCAGGTGAATAAATTCATCATAGGTTTTTTTAGCATGCTGTTTAACAACACACCCTAAATTCTCAATAAATTCACTATATGTATTTTTTATTAACGGGTCCAGTGAATCGGAAGCAGCCGGATCCTCCGGATTTATTCCAAATGCCAATCTTCCTTTTCCATAAACCCATTCATGTAGTGCCGAGCCGTCAGATAAAAAATTATCCACCAATTTGCTTTCGTGAACTGCTCGTTCAGAGTAACGGCGTATAGCCAATTGAAAAAGCTCCGGCATGGAGCACTCTTCCAGTCTTTTCCCGGGTAATGCTTCCGGCAAAATTTCACGCATGGTTTTTGCATGAGTACGTGGAATACCTGTCAGATACGATAATGCAAGTGTTGTTGTTGTCTTTCCTGAAGAATATGTACCCGATATTGCTAGTCTCATAGTATTTTCTCCTTTTCTTTTTTCTTAAATTTGAATTTATACAGTAATAGGCAACTCATGTGCAATGGAATAGTTAATGGTAATCCCTCTAAACGCACCAGTCATATTTGCTGTTCTCCAATATTCACCTTTTACATTCAACAATCTGCTTTTCACCATACGTATTGATGCAAGAAAAGTGTCACAGGGTTGATACGGGGTTGTACTTTCTATGGTTACACTCCTCAGCCACAGGGTATTACTTTGAGCACGACTTACATTATCCAGAATGTACAGAAATGCTTGAGAAATCTGACCGCTGATTATAATGCTGTCAACCATGGAAATGGAGGGTCTGTAAACTGCCTCTATACCGTCACTTGGTAACCCTTTATTGGCCTGATTTATATTAATCAGACTTTCAACAGTTTCCTCCTTAATATTAATTTTGACATTTTTAATGCTGTGTTCCGAGTACTTGTAGCCATTTCCATAGTATCTTTTATTGGGATCGCCCAAAACATCAATTGACCTGTTATAGTGAGTATTTTTGCACAAAATACTCTTGGAGGGGTGCACTATTTCACTGCGGACTTTTAATGCTCCAATTTGTGATTCAAAGACAGATATATTGGAGCACAAGTATTCTTGAGATTCTTTTGTTCCAAGGTGAAGAGTACATACATCAAAACTATTAAGACTTTCCTGAGGAGAGTTACCGGCTGATATAGTACAACGTCTAAGCCAGATTTGCTTCCGTTCAGTATCATCAAAATCATAACTGTTAATAAGATAGATTTCATTCAATTGAGCACTAATTATTAATGCATCAATACTGCTAAGGTGTGGTTTCAACTCGGAGGATTCCGACTTCTGGGACCAATCCTTGGGATAAGCAAGCGTTCCTTTGGCTTGTACACAGCCTTTAGTATTACTATCCAACTTAACCTGTGTACCATTAACTGTTATATATTCGCCCACAAGTCCATTTCTAATATCAATATCGCTTATGTTATGTATTACTTTCCCAAATCCTTTACCAAAAAAGCGTTCCTCTTTTGGACCCAAAATTTCATCAATGCAATCAAAAAACACAGAAGTGTCTGTCATAATTATCAATCCTTTCATATATTTTACAGCAATGGGTAAAAATTATTATTCAAAAAAGTAATTTTGAATAATGCGTCCCTTTTAATACGACAATGTTTATTTTGAATAGACATATCACCTTCTTCGTATTTCTCAAATGTGCAAAATTATGCAAAATACTAAGTTCTATATCGATCCTTTACTTTTGTAATCAAATCTTAGGCCTGTTTGGGATTATTGCCAGAAAATAATATTATGAGCAAACTTGACACTGCTTATAAAACAAATTAGAATCTATTATGTACAATGAATATCTATTATAATTATGTTATAATTATATTTAGAGTCTATTATGTACATTTATTATCCATAATTAATTCTAATTAATTTTAAGGAGGATGTCAAGTGAAATTTAAATCCGGAATGGAGCAAAGTATTTATGTTCTGCTCATATTGTCAAGATTGCCAAAAGAAAGCACGTTAACATCTGATGTTATAAGTAACCGCTTAAATTTATCACCGTCATATTTAAAGAAACTTATGAAGGTTTTAGTCCACGAAGGTATGGTTATTTCATCTACTGGAAAAAAAGGTGGGTTTTCATTAGCAAAATCTATACATGATATTAATCTTCGTGATATCTTTGAAGCAATCGAAGGAAAAGGATCTATTTTTAACGGAACATCTTTAATTAATCACTTTGTTAACGATACTTCAGTAACAGAAAAACAAAAATGTGTTCTGGAAATTATTATGCAGACAGTTGAGGATAAGTGGAAATCCTCACTAATGGAAATAACGCTATTTGGCTTAATGAAACAAATTGAACAACAATACGATATCAAAAAAATTGATGAATGGATTCAAGAAGTTATTTAGCAGACGACAATGACAAAGCTGCTTGTACAGCTTCACCCTTTTGAGAATAACGCTTTACAACTAGAATCCGGCATAATATCCGTCACAAATTACAGCTCTTTTTTTCAATACATGTCCTGCATTTATATAAACAAAATATTTTAATTTTAATAATACCAGAAACCTTCTTGTCAGAATAATAGCTATTCTTTACTAGTAATATTCTGACAAGGAGGTTTTATAGCGTACTTTTCAATACACCAGAGGATTCAATAACATATGCTTTTTCTCCACTTCAGCAGCAGGGAGGAATTAATAATAACGGCCACCGAGCCCACATTGTGCACCAACGCTCCCGGAACTGGCGTTAATACCCCTGAAATAGCAAGGCCGATTGCAATAAAGTTAAGTGCCATTGAGGCTATAAGGTTTATATTTATAGTCCTCATAGTCTTCTGGGAAAGCTGCAGAAGATGTGGAAGTTCCCTGATATCGTCGCTCACAAGCACTATATCGGCAGCATCTATAGCAATGTCACTTCCGACTCCACCCATTGCAATACCTACAAAAGCAGTTTTTAGCGCCGGTGCGTCATTAATGCCGTCACCTATCATGCAAATCTTCTCCCCCTTCTGCTGATATGTACCGATAACTTCAAGCTTATGTTCAGGCAGACAGCCAGAGTTCACCTCTGCAATGCCCACCCGCTGTGCTATATGGTCTGCCGCCAGCTGCCCATCACCTGTCAGCAAAGAAGTTTTTATCCCGGTTTTATGAAGGGCTTTTACAGTCTGTTCAGCATCTTTGCGTAATGTATCCGACAGTGCAATCATCCCTACAGCTCTTTCATCTATTGACAGGTAGATAACTGTACTTCCTTCCTTACGGGCCCTTTCAGCATTTTGATAAAGTACATCGGGTATGTTAACCTTCCTTTCATCAAACAAAGCCCCGTTGCCTGCAAGCACCCTCTTTCCTTCATACGCTGCATATACTCCTCTGCCTGCAAACAGCTCAAATTCTTCCGGCTGTACAGGCTGCTCTTTATGTACTTGTCTGTAGTGCTCTACAATGGCTTTCCCCAGCGGGTGCTCAGACCGCAGTTCGGCAATTGCCGCAATTTTTAACAATTCATATTTATCCAGTTCTGAGTCAGAGCTGTGCACCTGAACCACTACCGGCTTGCCATATGTAAGTGTTCCTGTTTTATCAAAGGCAATCCGGCTGACCTTGGCCAATCTTTCAAGAGCATCTCCCTGACGGACGAGAATGCCATATTTTGTGGCATTACCAATACCTGCCATGATAGCTGTGGGCGTTGCCAGCACCAAGGCGCATGGACAGAACACCACCAATATGGTTACAGCTCGTATGACCTCCCCGGTTATAAGCCATGTTATCACCGCAGACAACAGAGCAATAACTACAATCCATGTTGCCCAACGGTCGGCAGTCCCTACAATTTTGGCCTTTCCTGCGTCGGCTGATTCAACCAGTCTTATCATCCTCTGTAAAGAGCTGTCTTCCCCAACCTTTTGTGCCACCATATCAAAGGAACCAAACTGATTCACAGTTCCGCTGAATACCTCATCACCTTCAGCCTTGTCCACAGGGAGCGATTCCCCTGTCAGCACCGACTGGTCAATAGCTGTTTTACCTTTGACAATTGAACCGTCTGCAACAACTGTCTCTCCAGCCAATACCCGTAGAATATCCCCGGCTTTCACCTTATTTGCAGGTATAATACTTTCTGTATTATCCATGACCACCCGTGCAGTAGTGGGTGTCAGATGTACCAATTTCTCAATTCCGGCTCTGGCCTTTGAAACAGTCCTTTCTTCCAGATAGGCTCCAAGCGCCATAATAAAAGCTATTTCCCCCGCTGCAAATATTTCTCCGATTAATACTGAGGCAAATAGTGCTAAAGACACCAAAACATCAGCCTTTATATCAAACTCAGTAACAATACCCACAACAGCTCCTTTAATAATAGGTATACCACAGAGAACAATAGCAATCCAGGCTGCGTTAACAGGCAGATTACCAATACCAAAAAAGCTGATAATGAGAGCAGGCAGTGAAACTATCAGGAAAAGAAGAGTTCGTCTCTCCTCGTCCTTAAATAAAGACATAACTAATGTCATAATATTATACTGCTCCTTTCAAAATTATACCCATAGGGGTATGCGTATATTATACCCCCATGGGTATAATACGTCAACAAAAAGGCAACCGTTTTTTTATATCGGCTGCCTTTGTTTACTCTATATATTAAATTATCAGGACATTCTGGAAAAATGCTCAACTGCTTTGGCAAAATCAGCTATTGTTTTTTCCGGGTCTCCGTGCTCGATGCCCTCTTTGACACAATGGCTCAGATGCCCTTCCAGAATAACCTGTCCAACCTTTTGCATTGCACTTTTAACTGCATTGATCTGTATTAATACATCTTCACAGGGTATATCTTCGTCTACCATCTTATCTATAGCCCTGATTTGTCCCATTATCTTATTCAAGCGTCTATGCAGATTTTCTGAATCCATACATTTCCGCACAATCTCACCTCCCTATACCCATACGGGTATAAGGATACTATATCATTTGTATTATTGCAGGTCAATACCGGCCATTTATATATCAGTTATATTATTTAAATTTACATTACCATAAAAATTTATTGTATCCCCCATATAAGCATTATCAATTCTCGCATTATCCTTTCTAAATGTAGCCACAGTGCCTACCTCCCATTAAATACATTTCTCATAAAACTATTTCGATTTATTACTAATTCAACACCGGAGTTTGTAAAAGTCAGTGATTTATATACATTATTATACATTTATATTATATAATTGTACTTAAATACAAATTATTTATACACGGAGGCTATTAAAATGAAAATGAAAAAAACTCTGGTACTGATTCTCACCTTGGCAATATTGGTTACATGCCAGCTTGCCGCAGCTTTGCCGGCAAGTGCGGTAACAATCATAGGCGCCAATACCGACTGGACCTTTGACATTCTTGGAGGCGGCGGAAGTTATGCTCCGTATGCGGTTAATATAAACCCCGATGGAGAATACTGCATGAGAGAAACCACCGCAACCCTCAGGCTATATAAAACTGCCACCAATTACGGCATTCTGAACGTGTATTTCACGGTGCAGGGTTCAACCTACAGTGGAGGAAACTCTGTAAGCTATGGTCCTGTATTAACTGTTCAGGGCTCGGACGGTCAGGGCAACTGGTCGGGTAACTTTTCTTTCAGTGACGCAGGAGAGTATTTCAGGTATACGGTAAATTGCTATGGAATCGATTATTCAGGAAATGTTTATTTCTGGACAAAAATAATAAACAATGAAAAAACCCAGCCCTCCATTGACGGCATGTTTGTTGCCTCTGACGGACTGAGGAGAGCAGCTTCTAACGGAGAGGCAATTGTGAACAGCAATATCAGGGTATCTGCCGACATATCAGATTCCAACCCCTATTCAACTTCATCGATCAGACAGGTAACCATGAAACTATATAACTACGGCGAGAGCCAGCCAATTCAACAGGTTACCCTGCCCCAATCGGACAATGCCAACTTTTGGGGAAAATATGAAGGCAGCTTTAATCTTCTGAATTTCGGTAATGTGGAGAAAAAGCTAACTGTCAAGATTACAGCTACAGATTATTCGGGAAATACCAAAACAGTCAGCCAGAACTTTACATATGACAGGGTAAGCGCCGGCGGGACAATCACCTATTCAAATGCATCACAAAATTCAGTGGATTTTTACTTTACTGCAGCCAATGATGCCTCTGGAATAGAATACCCGATCTTCTATTTCTGGACAGAAGCAAACGGGCAGGATGACCTGCAGTCACTTTACGGGCAGCAGGTTTCTCAGAATGTTTGGAAGGCCACTCTGAATAAAGGCCAGCATGGGGGCCAGTCGGGGCTGTACAATGTACATGTGTGGACAACAGACAATATTGAAAATACAAATTATGCAGCAGCCACCACATATAATATGAATTAAATTCAAATCCCATTCCCTCCTTCCCCATATTTCCGGGCCTCCGTTCCTGTGAGGAGCCCTGGGCGTCCGGGACGTCTCAGGTGTCGGAAGTATTGGTAAAAGGAGGGGATTTCAACCATCTCTGTACCTGGAGGATACAATACGGTAGACAGCCAGTATTATTATGGAGCATAGTACTGTTACCAGAATTCCCAGCAAAAATGTATCTATGACACTTAAACCGCTGCCTGTAAAAATATTTATATTCATACCCATGAACCCAACGAAAAAATTCAATGGAATAAATATAAGTGTCAGCATAAATATCAAGGTATTCTGAAGCTTTTGCTTTCTTTCATCATTTTTTAAATCCTTAACATGGAAATAATCAACAATGTCATGCAATTGGTTTCTTACATTTTCGAACAGGCTTACTACTCCAAAAACCTCCTGCCATTTCTTATATGCAGTATTTCTTGCCTCGTTATCACTTATTTCCAGGAACCAGCATTTTGTTGAAAAAGCACCGAATTCCTCCAGCAAATCCTCAAATTCTGACAGTCTGTTTGACTTGGTTCTTTTATTGAAGTATATATTTTGAATTGAAAAAGTATTTGACAGCCTATGGGAAAAATCTATGAGAGATACCCTCTGGTACAATGGAAAAAGAATGCTGTAATAATGAGCATTAATGAAGTTTTTGGAAGAGCGTTTTTTGCTGTCACTCTCATAAAAGGAAAATGCTCCTCCCCCTTTGAGTGCTGCTAAGAGTACGGTGTTTTCATTTATTCTCAGGCCGGCTTCCGAAATGTTGAAATCCACTTTCTTATTTTCTACGGGCAGTTGCATATTCTTGAGAAGGTATATGAATGGGGAGGTCCGCAGCTCAAAAATATTCCAGTTTTTTATTCCGTAAAATCCTATATAGAAAAACCTGAAAAAACCGTAATCAAAATATGAACCCTTATAATAATCCTGCTTAAAGGAGGAAATGATACCCATAATTACAGAATTCACTGTGGTACTATGGTCGGAATTTTCCGCTCTGCTATAGTATATCAAATCAGATCCGGCTTTTTTATTGCTGCCCATTCTGAAATATTTGTTAAAAAACAGAATTGTTTCCGCATATGCATTAGCCTCTGTCTCTGTCCCATTGGACAGAAGCAGCCTGATTTTTGTGATTATGCCTTCATGTTCATCAATTATTAAACTGGCATTTTTTCTTTCAATGAGATAGTCTATATTATATTTTGCTTTGCTTACTATATTGCGGAAAGGAAAGCTTTTTTCCACCTCCGGATTTTTTAAATCAGTGCACTCAATACCCTTCTCCGAAATTATTTTTGATACCCAGCTGGTATGAGCCTTTTCCTTTATTTCACCATTAAAAAACAAGGTCAATTCAAAACTGCTTTTTATAGCTGCATCGAAGGACAGAATTGATATACCGTTCATAAAAACATGCAGCTGCAGGTTTGATATCATAAAAGGAATAGCCATATCTTCAGTTTTCAAAACCAGATTTCTAAGCTTTTCATATTCAAAGGCGGAATTTTGGGTATTGGCTTTATACGTCACCATAGGGGATTCAAAGGCACTTTTTTTGAGAATGCTGTCAGAAAGTACACTCAGGGTATCCTTTTCAACAAAGGCCTCCATTCCTTCAGTCTTAATCCAGCGGTTCTCCATTGCTGAACTGAAACCTCCCGAGTAAAAGAAAGGAAGAAAATATTTTATTGAACAATCTATACCTGTTATGTCTTTATAAAGTAAGTTGTTTGTCATAGTCCTGGTTCCTTAATGATATAAAATCATTTGTTCCTTTCATAAATCTTTCTAAAATCCCTAAGTGGAAGGACCAACCTATATAGGTATATTGTATCACTTGGGTGCGCCTGCAAAAAGGCTTTTTTACATTTCCTGCCCATATGCGTCAGCTCTTTTTATTAGGCTTCTTATCCTTTGCTATTCACCCTTTTATACATAACCGGTATTGCTGCTGCTATAAGGATTACACCCATAAAGGCCGGTGCGGCATGGCCGAGTGATACATAAATCCGACCTCCTGCAACAGGACCGATTATTCTTGCCAATGCCTGTATGGACTGGCTGCCGCCCTGAATCCGTCCTTGCTCTCCGGAAGGCACAGACTTGGAGAGCATCCCGTTGAAGGAGGGCCCGAAGATGGAATCACCAAAGCCAAATATAAACATTCCGGCAATCATAAGAGGAAACAATAGGAACAATGCGGACATGGCGATAAACCCGTAGCCTATTATTTCAGAAACCATTCCAAGAACTATTATCTGCCTGTCACTAAACTTTTTCAAAAGCTTTGGCATGATTAAACCCTGTGAGATTATGTCCTGTACGCCCATTATTGAAAACATAAGTCCAATAAGTGCGGGTGCCCAATTGAATGTATCTATTGTAAACTGTGAAAAAACAGCCTGTAAGGACCCGTTTGGTATCCATATCAGAAACGCTGAGACAAGCAGCCTTTTTAGACTTTTAATGGAAAGTATATTTGTAAGCTGTGTAAATGGATTGAGTCTTATAAAAGTAATCTTTTTCAGTCTGTTATTTATCTCCAGGCTCTCAGGCATAAATGCCATTCCATAAAAAACATTTATTAAGGTTATTGCTGCTGCGAAATACATGGGTACGGAATAACCAAATTTGGCAAGCAAGCCACCCAAGGCCGGACCTATGGCAGCGCCCGCACCTGCCACCGCACTTACCCAGCCAAAGTATTTTGTGCGATGCTCCCTGGGAGTGATGTCCGCAAAATATGCGAAAATAGTACTTACACTCCCCCCTGCTATCCCTTCAATTATGCGTCCTGCAAAAAGTACCCATAAAGCTCCCCCCATGCCAAAAACCAGGTATCCCGCTGCGGAACCAAAAAGGCATACCAGCAGTAGCGGACGTCGTCCGTACCTGTCACTTAAGGCTCCAAGCCCTGGGGCGGCAAAAAACACACAGGCTGCATAAACAGAGGTCAGCAGCGTCACAACTACAGCTTGTTCCGACGGCTTGCTTATATAAGGCTGCACCAGGAATGGAACTACAGGTGCTATGATGCTGAAGCCCAGTCCACAAAGAAACACCGACATAAGGCCGAACAGAAGCCCCTTTTTGTTTATGGTTTGTTCAAGGTACTGCTTGTTGTATTCTTTAATTCTATTCACTTGAATTCTCCCTTCAAAGTCTGCATATTGATTCCAAGGAAACAAAACCATAGTACCACTACTTTGTTTCCTTGTCAACAATATTAAAACAATAAGGGCTAAAGAAAGGCAGCCATACCCGTTAGAGTTGGCTGCCCTCTGAAATCCGCTGCTTTAAGGCAATAATTACTGAAATCACTTTAAATTTTATTCCGATCTGTAATCTATGCCCTGTTTTTTAATTTCCGCATCCAAATGCCTGCTGTACTTTTCCATGAAGTCAAGCATGCTGTCCAGCTGCTTCTGGGTGAGCTGCCGGAATACTGCTTTATCACGTTCCTGGAATTCCTTGTGCAGTTTCTCATGGATTTTATAAATAGACCAACCTTGTTCAGTTAACCTGAAATAGATTTCCTTCTTATTGTCAGTCTTCTGATAGCTTTCAATGGCGCCCTTTTTTATAAGCTTTCCAGCCATTTTGCTTATGGCCCCTCTGGTCATATAAAAGGACTCTGCAAGCTTTGTTACATTAGCCTCGGAAGCTCTTCCAATATATTCAATACAATGTACCTCAGAAGACTTATAATCCTTGAAACTGTCTTTCATCTTATAATTATTAAGCCATACCAGCTTGTTATACAAGTCCCTTAAACCAGCCTTGACCTGTTCTTCCTTGTCCATTGCCTTCCTCCCGACATTTGGTGCATTAACATTATTTTATAAAACTTTTGTTTCTTTTTCAACAAAATTAATTAATTGTTGTGAATGAGTCCTGACAATAGTGTTTTCTAATACACTTTTCAGTTAAATTATCAACTGGTCCAGCAGACTGCCAATCCAAAGAAGGACTCTTATACGCTCGCTGTTACTTAGAGATTTGACATTACAAACCCTTGCTCCCCACAGAACATTGGTTATCAGATACTCTTCCTTGGTTGCCTCCTTAAAATTATTGAAATACAGGCTGAATAGCAATTTTGAAATTTTCGTCCAGTAAGGCAAATCTCTGTCATTATGGGAAAGCTCTGTACATTCTCTTTCAAAGCCGTACTGGCGCAGGTAGAAATCATACTCTTTACCTGATAGGTCCCCTGTGTCAACATCCAGCCTGAGACTGCACTCCAGTGCTGCAAAATCCAAAGCTATGGGGCCTCTGCCTGTATCGCTGTAATCTATTAATATGACCTTAGGGTCAATATTTTCATCAATTATAACATTATTGGAGTTCATGTCCCCGTGTACTATACAGGAATAATATTTTTGCCTGACCCTTCCTCCAGACAGCAGAGCTTTTGCTTTGTCGTAGGTTGTCTTTAATATCTTGTGCAGCTTTTCATTCTCCGAGCTGCACAGATTAATCATGGAATTGATATTCTTCAGGAAATCATCGTACTTGAATTTGTACTTTATTTTAAAGTATTCAAGAATATCCATCTCTTTTTTTATGTTTGAATCAGCCATCCATTCCTTTGTATTAACATCAAACAGCTTTTTCAGGTAAATTTCCGCCTGCTCCTGCTGTTCACGGAAAACATCGCTGATGTTCTTGATATTGCTAGAGGGCTTACCAGCAAAGGAGTAGCATACCGCCCCAAGAGTATCTCCAAGTACATAATCCAGCAGTTCCACTCGACTGCTTAAGCCCACCATGAACTTTACATAGCTTATATATCTGTTTATTTCCTCCTTTGTATCATTTATAGGACTTATTTTTATAACCGTATAAAAATCTTCAATACTCACTTCGTTGGTTTTAGCCTTGGCCAGGGCCACTATTGACTTGCTTCTTCCGCCGCTTAATAAAACCAATTGGGCACCGGTTATTATCTGCTCTATGTCGTTATAGCTGTTCTTATTCGTAAAATTCATCCTCTGTCCAAAAATATATGACAGCAGGTATTCCACTTCGTCACTGGTGATAGCTATGTCACCGTTTTCAAAATCTCTGGTTTTTCCCTTCTTTCGGACTTCGTTGTATAAGACATTAACCGAATCAATTATTTTTGAATTTTTAAAATATGTGTTTGCCATATCCAAAATTATGTTGGTGTAATTAATATCAATCTTATCTATTGCACCTTCAATTCTGGGACAGGAGGGAATAAGCAGTTCCAAAAGAACATTGATTGGCTTGTCCCCTGCCTTGCCGGTAATAAGATAGCACTTGCAGGAAGGCCTTTGCTCGCTCAGAATTTTGAAAATCATTTTGAAATCCCCATCTGTACTAAGTAAATCAATGCATGCCACATGAAAAAAATGATTATTAATAAGATTAAGGGCTTCTTCGTTGGTAGTGGCGGCAAAAACCACCACATCCTTACGGTCATTTGACATGTTAAGGGCCATTTCACATATTTCCCTGTCGTCATCAACCACCAATACATTAAACTTCTTCATCAGCTATCTCCTCATATAAACTATTAAACATTTCCTCCGGCAAAGACATCACCGTAATAAAATAATTCTGATTCCTTACCTCCTTCTTGTAGGAAAACATATCCCCGCCGAGGCCGCGGATAATCGCTCCGCATATGAAGGCACCGATGTGGTAGCGGTCAGTTTTTTCAATAGGAATCTTGTATACATCATCGGTATTGTCAATATCCTCGGAATAGGTACTTTTGAAAAAGAACTTATAGTACTTCCTGCCGCCGTGCCTGCAATTGCTGGTAGTATAGATATTGAGCCTGCCGCCGGTCATGTTTAATATCTGTTTCTTAAAATTGTTTATTATCTCTCTGAAGCAGATGATGATTTGATAGGCAACCTCGTTTTTAGGCTGAAGGTTTTTCAGCTCAAAAACAGAATAGCCTTCAATACTCCAGTATTTGTTGCTTATACCTTGTTTTTCAAGTATCCGGCTAATTTCATCATACATGCTCTGAGCCTCATAATTTGAGTATATGTTTACCTTGTCCTGCTTGGTTACTTGGAGAAGGGTTTCAATGACCTCGTCTATTTTTTTATCGTCATACTTTAATTCTGTGAGCTTTCGTGCACATTTTATAAGCTCGTGGGAATATAAAATGGACTTGGCATTTATCGAAATGATTTTCTGTTCCACTCTCTTTCTTGCCATCCTTATGATGTTGGCGATTTTCTGAACTGCAATGGATATAAGGTACTGTTCCTCATAGTATTCATACTCATAGCGGCTCTCCAGATTGAGAGTTCCTATAATCTTGCCGTCAACAAACACCGGAAGACATATGGTGGATACCACCTTCGCTCTTGAACTCAGAAACTTTGAAAGGTTTTCGTAGCTGTCTTTTATCTGGTGGTAATACTGCTGGTGCTTTTCTTCCTTGCTGTTAAATATGTTTATATTCCCCATATAGCACTGTCGTCCCTTTTCAAGCACCCATACATTTACACTGTTTATATGCGTTTCATCCTCTTGCCTGATTATGTAATTCTTGATTCTTATGTTCCTGTCCTTATCCGCTATTCTTTCCTCGGGATAGGCTGCAAACCTTATAAGATCCTTTTCTTCCACCGACAGCAATCTCAGTGTAACAGAGCAGCTGTTGGTAAAAGTATATATATTTCTTAGCAGTTCATTGATCCTTCCCATGGCCAGAAAAACTTCAAAGCTGTTATTATAATAATCGCATTTTTCTTGGAAAGGGAAGATTCTGGATTTCTTCTCGTATACTTCAAGAGTTGCAAAAATATTTGTTATTTCATTTAGGCAGTCTTGTGCACCTTGAGTAAAATCGGTCTTACAGGTATCCTTTGAAAATACTTCTACCGTTCCCTCAACCCTGTCGTTCAAAATAACAGGCATTATGAAGTGTTGCCTGTCAGTCTTTTCATATATTGCCAGCCTGCTCTTGAGCGCCTTGATATTACTGTTGCCGGTGTCATTCAGGGGTATGACATATTGAACCTTATATAACTTATTGTTGGTTGAATAGCTAAGGCAAACAAGCTCCGCTGCACTCTTTGAAACCATTCTCACAAATATTTCATCAAAAAACGGACCATGCTTTTTCAGGCACTGATCCAGCTTGTACTTTATACTCAGATACTTTTTGCTTATTTTAAACAGATATTGTGGCTGTATATTATCATTGGTGTTCTCTATTTCAGGCATTTTTTCCAGAAGCTTTATTGCAGAATTCACCCTCACACGGTTATAGGTTATGCAGAACTTAAGAGCCATTTCCATAAGATTCTTCTTGTCTGTATTGGTATAGTCTGCCGGCTTGCTGCGCTGGACCCGCTGTACTATAAGCAGGCCTATGACGAAGGGCTTGGTATCTCCCTTGTAGTCCTTTCTGTAATCGGTTATGGGGACAATGATTTTTGAATAAATGTCCCCATGATTGCCGTTGCTTATAAGGGTCTGAAAGTAACTGCTGTTGAATTCGGCTTTCAGGTTGTTGAGCAACAGTGGACGAGCCTTTCTGTAAGTATATAATTCCAGGGTTCCATCCATATTGGTGACCGGAATCTTTTCACTGAATTTCAAGGTGGTTTCAGGATACCTGGCATATAGCACCAGTTCCTCATTTTCCCGGTCTCTAAGGTATAATGCCACCTCATCACTGCTGCTTATTTCTTTTGAAGCCATTACAAACTCATTTGTCAGCTTCTTAAATATGCCGTCAATATCTATATCACTATCACTGTTAATAACATTGTGGTAATAGTCCTCAAAATTCTTCTGTGCTTTGGATATGAGTTCTTCAAGCTTGTCAAAGGCCTTTACTCCCTTGTGTACTCTGATAATTGAGGAGGCGTTTACCATACAGTACAATTCATCACAAACGGTCTCCAAATCCTCAGCCTGTATTTCACTCCCGGCCAATCCCATAACCAGAATTTTTATGTCACTGTTGCCATTTTTGTACTTCTCAAAAAAGTATGCTCTGAGGTTATATTCATCCTCTATTTCTTTTAGTATTTCATTTTTTACCTGATTGAAAAAGTCATACTTAATCTTGTCCTCATTTTTTTTAGTTTTGTATTTATAGGAATTTATATGATCCTTTATGGATTTTGAAAGACTCTTATTTATGTATTCATTGCCTGAATAAGCACTGATAAGCGAATCATAAAGTACATCTCCATAGAAAACAAAAAGTATTATTACGTCTATACTATTTTGACAAGCTCTTTTGAGTGCTTCATTAATTGACTGTTGATCGCAATATGTGCCGTTTATTATGTAATCATCAGGTTTCCACATATATTTAACCCTTTCATAGCTGAATTGAAGCTCGATGCACTTCCACATTGTACCATATTTGAATTTTCATGTATATATTCCATTTGGTAGCTCGAAAATAATTTTCCGCAAAACAAAAACGCATAAACAATTAATTTTATGCGTTTTTGCATACGTTCATGCTGTTTTATATCAGCAGTGGCTTATACCGGATTTAACAAATACTTCTTAAGTGATGCATAGTCTAAGGCATCTACCTGTCCATCCTTATTCAAATCTGCATTGGCTAGATTTGTACCTGTAAGTACGGTCACTCCAAGCAGATGCGAGCGAAGGGCAGCCAAATCCAAGGAATTGACACTTCCATCACCATTGAGGTCATATGCAGGCTGCTGCGGTCCATTTCCAACATTGATGGTCATAGTGGTAACATCAGCTTTTCCGCTGCTCTGATAACCTTCAACCACGAAGGAAACTTCATACATCTTGCCCATCTTCATTCCTCTGCTCTCCCACGCTTTAAAATGGTCGCTGACAGAGATGGTACCGCTTGTGCGTTTTGATGTACGAACACTCCAATACTGTTGGAAGGTTGCAGTGCCTTTAATGGAAGGCTGGTTGACACGAGTGGTTTCATAAAGGTCATAGGTTGCACCGTCTACAGTGATGGTACCCTTGGAGGTTGATCCCGGTGGTCTCCAGCTCCCCCAGCTCTCAACTATGTAATACTCTACAAGCGGATCTACTGTCCAGCCGTATACAGACAGGTATGAATTGCCGTTTGGCTGGTAGTTGCAGGCATAGTTGATGGAAATGTTTCCAAGCTGCTGGTGGGTCTGGGTCTCGTTGTACTTTTTGCCGGTGCGGAATAACGCGTTGTTGATATTACTCCACTGGCAACTGAATGCGCCGCCGCCGTTCAGTGTCATGCTGGTAGTACCGTTGTCCTTCCACAATTCATAATCGTATCCGTCAATTTTACCGTTGGCATTATCAGTGATTGTGGTAGCAGCTTGTACGTTTAATGCAAACAAGCTGAACAAAATGGTCAGGCACATAAAAAACGAGAGATACACCTTGTTTTTCACTTTCATGTTACATTCTCCTTTCCTAAAAAATATATATGATTTCAATTCAATATTTTAACATATTTCACAATAAATTACCAGTAAAAATGATTTTTTCTGTAAATAATACCAAATTTTCTCGTATTTTTTTAGCTTGTTTAAATTTTTTCAAATATATTTCAAATTATTTCGAGTTATTATGAATATTGCTTTATTAAGGGACTACGGCTATTTTTTTACAGGCTTTTTTACAAGACTCATATTGTCAATTGAAATGTCGGTTCCGTTAAAAGCACTTCCGCCAAGACTGAAAGCCAGTGCACTGTTAATGTCTTTTGCGGGAGCTTTTAAGGTAACTTCGTAATGCTGAAGGTTTTTATTCATTTTCAGGGTGTCATTAAAATATTGTGACCAGGGACTGTAATTCTGCTGAATGCTGAAAGAAACAGGATGTTCCGGGCTGCACCTGTAGTCAAAGGACAGGATGTATTCCGCTCCTGCTTCCAGCATAAAGCCCGAGGCTACAATCTGAGTGCTCCAGCTATCGGTGCCTGCATTTTTTATTGACATGGAAATGCCTGTGTTGGAAGACATGGCATATGTCATATCCTGGTATGAATTTGCCAGAGCCAGTACAGGACTCATTTCAAGCAAATTATAGTTTACAGTCAGCTTTTCTCCTTCTTCGTTGACAAAAGTTCCATTGGTGAAATCCTTGCTGTTATAATACTTTGAAAGCCATTTAATCCTTTTGGACAGCCAATTGGCCAGATAGGTATATTGGCCCTTATAGGTGGTAAGTTTTGTTATCTGTATAGGCTCAATGTAGACCTGTCTGCCCAGCACATCCCACTTTTCAAAATTTCTTGAATACGCCTTTATATTTCCTTCTGCCTCTTTAATTACTGATTTGGGCAAAGTGTCAATCTTTTCCTGAAGTTTGTTCCAGCGCTTCTTAACCAGGTTTCTGAACCATTTTTGAGAAAGTGCCCTGCAAAACCAAGGATTTGAGTTTGCATTGAGATTCAGAACATGATATGGATTGAAGCCTTCCCAGGACTCAATTCCCTTTACGCAATTCGCATTTCCCATGGCAAGGTCGAAATCCCACAGCGGGCCAAAGCACAGCTTGCCATCCACGGGTTTATACATATAAAAGCTATCCCAGCCGGCGTCAACATTTTTAAAAATCTCGTTTGCTATATAGATGTCTACCAGCGAATCCAAATCCACATATTTTCCAACTTCCTTTTCATTGCCTTTATTTAATGCATCATAGGCTTTTTTAATGCTATTGGAGATATAGTTAAGCTGCTTTTTTCTTATGGACTGATTTTCAGACAAATCACTTTTTACCTCATAAGTGGCGGTATCAAGGTCAAACTTGTTTTCCACCGCATATCTGGACATTTCCACCAGATAACCGTTTTTTTCAACTTCCTCTGGCTCTTCTTCAATTGCAACCCGGTCCTTGTTTACGTTTACATCCTCACAAAGCAAATAAACACCTTGATATTCACCGTTTACATATAACTCTGCGGAACGGCAGTCAGGAGTATAGGATATGTTTGTAAGCAAAGCTCCAAAACGGTAAGCTGTATGATTTCTTAAGAGTGAACCGTCATAGCAGTTAGAAATAAGGCACCAGGTTTTCCCCTTGCCTTTGCCTATACTTAATAAGTTCTGTTTCTCACTAAATTTCAGTTTATAGCTCTTCTTATCCGAGTTCATTGAACTATTTCCCCGGAGTTTTACAGAAACAGACTTATCCTTGAATTCATATTCACCCTGGTCATTTATGGTCGTAAGCTCTGCTGAAAGATAGGTTTCTCCGGAGCTGATTGCCGCACCGGAAACGGTTTTTATTGCGATAGCAGGCATTCCCAACTGAGTATGCTCTGCCTTAGCAGCGGGAGTTGTCTCCCCCTTTTCTACGGCGAAGACACTTCCGCCCCATGCCGGAACGCCTGTTAATATAAAGACAAAACACAGCACTATTGCTGTCAATCTTTTTTTCATGGTTTATCCCCTCCTAAAGTATTCGGTTTTGTTAAGTCAGCTGCTGCGGGCTAAAATCCACTCAAGCCAGTAACTGACTTTGAAAAACACTCAAAGTCAAGCTTCCAATAAAATTTTTAAATTTCCGGAGGGTTTACTATTTCGTATGTAATTAATTCGTTACTTCATAAGCTTGATTTACATTATCACACCTGTAACAACAGAATATTATGCATTACTTCTATATGCCATTTATTTCAACTCCAATGTCCACAGGCTTTCCGGAATATATCCATGAGGTGGAAATGGAATTCACTCCGGTCTTGGCATATTCTTCAACATTCGCATCATTTATACCACCGGTTGCTATTAAAAGTATGTTTGAGTTTATAACCCTGAGCTTTTTAACTAATTCTCCAAGTTCCACAGGCGGAATTTTATCAAACTGAATACCATCCACACCTGCACTGCAAAGCTTTAAAGCATCTGCTTCGCATTCTGTTTCCACAAGCACCTTCTTTTCACAGGCCCTGGCTTTGATGTCATCCATTCGGCTTATGAGTTCATCCATACCACCCATGAAATTTAGGTGCTGTTTGAATATCAATATTGTCTCAGATAAGCCCAGCCGGTGAGGTAATCCCCCTCCTGCCACCACCGCCTTAATAGCAAGCTCCTTTGTTCCAGGAAGCAGCTTTCTGGTGGCTACCAGCTCTGTTTTGGGACTCACGGCTTTTACCTTGTCCACAAGCCGTCTTGTTCTGGTTGCTATACCTGAATAATACTCAAGTATATTCATTGATACCTTCCAGGCCATATGCAGGCATTGTGAACTGCCTCGGGCCTCTAGAAAGGTATTCCCCGCACTGATATTGGTACCGGAAGGAGTAAACCTTACAGTTTCTGCTCCAAGCTTGTTGATTATTCTAACAACTTCTTCACTTCCGCATATGACAGCCTGCTCTCTTACAGTAAAACTGATTTTTCCGCTTTTGCCGCCTATATCCAGAACCAGAGAAGTCAAATCCATATATGGCAGGTCTTCCTTGATAAACCTGTCAAGAGTTTCATCAGCAGTGTAGAACAACTTCTCCCTCCTTTCATAAATGTAAATATTATACATTTAAATAATACATCCTTTATCACCGTATGTCAAAATTTACACCTTTATAAACACTAAAAAAAGAACACTCCAAAATCAGATTTCCATCCAACTTTGGGGTGCACATCACAACCTATATCTGTTTTCGTATTTTTATAACTGTATCAACCTGTCAATTCTGTTCTGGTCAAAGCCTACAATGATACTGCCGTTGATATCCAGTACCGGCACACCTCTCTGTCCTGATTTCTTCACCATTTCAGACGCAGCCTCCCTGTTTTTTGAGACATCCACCTCCTGGAAACTGATATTTTTTGAAGCCAGATATTTTTTTGCTACAGTACACCATGGGCAGGTGGGTGTTGAATATACTTTTACCGTCATAAGATAACCTCCCTTATATTTGATTAATAAATAATAATAATTTTTTGCTTCTGATTTAGATATACCCCCACGGGGTATATCTAAACAAAAACATCAAAAAAATAAGGCAAAAAAGAAAAAATAAAAACCGGGTTCAATTAAATGAAACCCGGCCCATACAAAGCGGTTTTTACAGAGCACCTGCTAATCAGAAAATTTCAAAAGGCTCTGCAAGGCTTTTGAAAACTCAAGCATAGCCTGATCCCGGTCCTCCGAAGACACCAGATTTTCCATACATTTCATGGAATGCTTTTCAAGTATTATTCCGGCAACTTTATTTAAAGCAGCTTTTGCGGCTGAAACCTGAATCAGGATATCGCCGCAGTACTGATCTTCCTCAATCATTTTAGCTATTCCTCTTATCTGTCCTTCTATACGGTTAAGTCTTTTTTTCACTGCTTCTTTTGCCTCGGTATCAATAGCATTTTCCATATGGCCTCCTTAAACACGTAGATTGTAAATTTATTATATTACAATATTTTTTTATTTACAATTAACGTAATCTATTGTCAAGGTACTTTATTTCAATACAAACCACTTATCCATAAAAAGCTGAAATTACAATGCCCTGAACAGGGCAGCACCTTTTCTGCTTAGATACCTGTAAGCACAAAAGTCCGCAAGCAAAGCCGCAGCAAGCCAGAACAGCTGGAAAACAATAATATCGGCCGGCTTTAGCAGCACCAGCATGACTATGGGTATAATTACTGACAAAAAGCCTGTAAATATGGCAAGCATGACACTTGCACTCTGCTTTACCGCTGCCGTCTGAGTATTCCAATCCAGCTTGGGGAAATGCAGGTTGATTACAAGCCCTGCCACAGCCATGAGTACACTATAGGCGCAGCCTAATCCCACCGACAGCAGGTACTCCCATACAGAGAGCCTGAAAACGGCAGCAAGCACCGTAGTACTTAAAAACATTGCAGGAACGGCCACTACCAGGTTCAGACATATTTTCCCTATAAAAATATCCTGTGCCTTCAAGGGCAGTGTCCTGATTATCCATAGATTCCTGCCCTCCAGGGAAATGGACGGTGCAGTCGTGCAGGTAAGTGAAACACAGGCCGCCATTGCCAGAGTTACCAGGAAAGCCTCCGATATCTTCACCGGAAATACCGACAACATCTGGGGAAGCTTTTCCCTGTTAATTATAAACAGGACTGCCGCAAGCAGCATCATAACAGCTCCGAACCCGGTGTTTAAAACATATATATAGGATGAGAAATAGTGACTGAGCTCTTTTTTGAACAATGCCCGTGGAATGCTCTGCACCCGGAGTTCAGTCATTTTAAAGTCTGAGGTCTTGTATTTTTCCTGCATTTTTGCATTTGTTGCCTTAAAACTCCGTGAAAACAGCAGCACAAAAACCGCAAAAACTGCAATCGATATTCCGCAAAAGAGCAGCAGGGCTGTCAGATTCAGTTCTGTCAGCGCCCTGGTTATCAGTCCGAAGGGGTAATATGCCATTTTTAAGCTCTCAATACTGCCGGCAATATCCTTGAGATTTGCAGCAGTCAATGAATTTATAGATAACATACCCAGCATAAACAGCAGCAGTAATAAAAATGAACCGGCTATCATAATAGCATTTGTCCGTTTGGATTTGCCGGAAACCTTTCCAAGTCCCAAGGATATTACGGAACCTATGGTTAAAGGCAGCAGGCTTGACAATACCAGCAAAATAACCGAGAGTAAATAAAACATTGCCCCGGCTGAGGTTCTGATTCCAAATACCATGAAATACGGAAACCCCAGAAGCACCGACAGGCCCATATTAGTCAGGGCCAGCATGAACAGCTTGGCTGTTAATATTGCTCTGACAGGCAGGGGCAGCGACATGAGCAAATCAAAATCCTTGAAAGCAAACAAATAGCCTGAGGCCTTATATATGGACATGAACAGGCAGACCAGCAGTGAAAGTGCCGTTCCGGTAATTATAAGCACCTCCATGGCTTTATATTTTTGCAGAAAATCAGATATGATCCAGGCATAGGCACTCATCTGTATAAAAACCATAACAGCCACAAAAGACATCAGACCCACAAACAGACCCGACTTTACTTTCTCCCTGCTTGTGGAACCTTTCAGCAATTTATTGATTCCCAGAGAGTTTATCAATTGAACTTTAATCAAAAGCACAGTATTATTCATTTTCAATCAACTCCAAAAATAATTCTTCCAGAGAGCTGTCACCCTTGACTTCATCAGTTCTGCCGCAGGTTACAAGCTTTCCGTCCTTTATGATGCCTATCTTATTGCAAAGCTTTTCAGCCACCTCAAGTACATGTGTTGAAAAGAATATGGCTCCTCCCCTGTCGCACAGCTCCCGCATAAAACCTTTTAATATGTGGGCAGCCTTTGGGTCCAGTCCTACAAAGGGCTCATCCAGTATAAGAAGCCGCGGCTTGTGGATGAAAGCGGATATGAGTGCAAGCTTCTGCTTCATACCGTGAGAATAGGAAGCTATAATATCTCCAAGGCTTGAGGTTATTTCAAATGCATCTGAATACTTTTTTATTGAGCTTTCTCTCTCATTTTTTGTAATTCCGAATATATCCGAGATAAAATTAAGATACTGGATACCGGTCAGATTTTCGTACAGGTCAGGATTGTCCGGAATATATGCCATAAGCCTTTTGCATTCCATATCCTGGGTTTTGATTGATTTCCCGTCAATATAAATCTCTCCCTCTGTGAACTCCAACAGGCCGGCAGCACATTTTATGGTAGTGGTCTTACCTGCACCGTTATGGCCTATGAAACCGAATATATCTCCGGGAGATACTTCAAAGGACAGATTATCCACTGCCTTTTTACCATTCTTATAAGTTTTTGAGAGCTTATCTATTTTCAGCATTATTTATTTCCTTTCTATCTTTTCTTATAACCGCAAAATAATAAACAATCAGCGGAAGAGGAAAGCTGGATATTCCCCAGATACCCCAGAACCATGGAAATCTGCCCCTTCTCTGTGCATGTCTGAACATCCATACCCCCTGGCAGAATACAAGCAGCACCACTATTAATACAAACCATGCCGGCGGATTATTTAAGAAATCATATAGGCTCATTTCTTTTCCCCCTTTTGATTAGAAGCAGAACAGCAGGTACTGCAGCAAGCAAACCCTGGGCTATGAAAAAAGCCAAAGCGGACAGCTGAAGCAAAACCACCAGAGAGAATATTACAGCCAGCGCTGTACAACTGAATATTGCCATGTGCTTGTTATTCTTAGCTGCCGCCGCAGCCTGCCTGTCTGAAATAAAATTCATCAGGGACATTAAATCAGGAGCGGAGACAGCCATAGCGTCAATTTTTTCAGATATTTCACTTAAGCCGTCAATAATCCTCTTTTCCTTGTCCATTGTGTTCCAGCTCCTTTCCTATACTTTTCAATGCATTTGAAATTCTTGACTTCACTGTTCCCAGAGGTATCTCCAGGGTTTTGGCTATAGCCTCATAGGAATAATCAAGATTGTACCTTAATACAACAGGTGCTTTCAGCTTTGGAGAAAGGTTGTTGACAGCCATTATCAAATCTTCATTGTTAAAAAGCCTGTCCATAGCATTATCAGAACTCTCCGGTAAAGTAAGCATATTGCAGCGGCCCTCAAAAAGCTTTTTCCTCTTAAGCCCTGTAAGCCACAGGTTTCTGGCAATGGTTACAAGCCAGGTACCGAAGGCCGATTTTTCCCCATCAAAAAGGCATATTTTTTCAACTGCCCTTGTCATGGCCTCCTGAGTGAGGTCCTGAGCCTCCTCCCTGCTAAAGGTCAGCTTCAGGCAGTATTTATACACTGCTTCATAGTTTTCCTTCAGCAGCTGTGCCATAGCCTGCCTGTTCCCCTGACCAGCACTTCGGACCAAATATTCCGTTGTATCCCCCAACCTATTCAACTCCGTTTCATGCCAGTCTAGTTAAATGCCCGTCTGTTTGTTATACTTATATTGTATTGCTTTTGTTCACTTTTATAAAAAATATTTTACTAATACCGAAAAGTCTATATGAATAGCTCAATAAAGCAAGGAAATTCAAGCCCATAATTAAATTCATACTCTGACAATAAAAAAAGTGCGTGTTTCACCGGCAGGAAAATGCCGGCCTTGAAACATGCACTCTTGACTATACGGGACTAAAGCCTTGAAAATACCTGCTTTATGGCAGTACTTGTTTTTTCCATATCTGCTTCTGTATGGGAATAGGATATGAACAGAGCTTCAAACTGTGACGGAGCTATATAAATACCCTCCTCAAGCATCAGGGAAAAATACTTTTTAAATCTGTTTAAATCGGATTTCAGGGCGTTGTCATAGTCACTGACTCTTTGTCCGGAAAAAAACACACTCATAAGAGAACCCAGCCTGTTAATGGTTATATCTATTCCAGAGCGGGAGGCAGCCTGTAAATATGCAGCCTGCAGCGAAGTACCCAGGAAGTCCAGCCTGCTGTAAAAATCTCCGGTGTTTTTTATGATGTTCAAGGTGCTTATGCCAGCAGCAACAGCTACCGGATTGCCGGAAAGTGTTCCCGCCTGGTACACCGGCCCCAGGGGAGCCACCTTTTCCATTATCTCCCGCCTTCCGCCATACGCCCCAACAGGCATTCCTCCGCCTATGATTTTCCCCAGCACCGTAAGATCGGGTATGATGCCAAACAGCGCCTGGGCACCTCCGTAAGCCACACGGAAGCCTGTAATAACTTCATCAAATATCAAGAGAGAGCCATAGTGCTCCGTGAGCCTCCTCAACTGCTTGAGAAAATCCCCCTCCGGCATGACCAGTCCCATGTTTGCGGCCACCGGCTCGATTATCACTGCGGCTATTTTATCTCCATAGCTTTTAAATAGCTTTTCACAGCCCTCAATATTATTGTATTGGGCAACAATAGTATTTTTTGAATAGTCTGCAGGAATTCCAGCACTGTCAGGTACACCGGCGGTTAAAGCACCTGAGCCGGCCTTTACCAGCAACCCGTCGCTGTGCCCGTGGTAGCAGCCTTCAAACTTTACCACCATATCCCGTCCTGTATAACCCCTGGCTGCACGGATTGCACTCATTGCCGCCTCCGTGCCCGAGCTTACCAGCCGCAGCATTTCCATGGAAGGTATTGCTTCTGATATAAGCTCTGCCAGAAGCAATTCGTTTTCAGTGGGGGCACCAAAGCTGGTGCCCTTTTCCGCAGCAGCAGTTATAGCATCGATTACCTGGGGATGAGCATGTCCCAGAATCATGGGCCCCCAGGAGCACACATAGTCAATGTACTCATTTCCGTCCAGATCAAATATTCTGGAGCCCTTGCCACTTTTAACCACCGGAGGTATCAGCCCCACTGAGCCATATGCCCTTACAGGGCTGTTAACGCCGCCAGGCATCAGCTTGCAGGATTTTTCAAATACTTCCCTTGACTTATAGTTATTCATTATCTGTCTCCTTTATTTCAGCCAGAGTGCCGCATCCTTTGCAAAGTAGCTGATAATCATCTGGGCTCCTGCTCGTTTTATGGCGGTCAGAGCCTCCAGAGCAGTACCCTTTTCGTCAATCCAGCCTTTTTGAGCAGCAGCTTTTATCATGCAGTATTCACCGCTGACATTATAGGCCGCCATAGGGTAATCAAACCTTGTGGACGCCTGGTATAAAATGTCCAGGTATGCAAGTGCCGGCTTTACCATAATTATGTCGGCGCCCTCGGCGATATCCAGCTCAATCTCCCTCATGGCTTCTTTTCTTCCGTGATAATCCATCTGATAGGTTTTCCTGTCACCGAAGGCAGGCGCTGAGCCGGCAGCATCTCTGAAAGGTCCGTAGAAGGAGGAGGCATATTTCACGCTGTAGGCCATAATAGCCCTGTCGGTGAAGGTCTGGCTGTCAAGAGCCTTTCTGATGACTCCAATCCTTCCGTCCATCATATCGGAGGGTGCGATTATATCCGCACCTGCTTCCGCCAGGCTTACTGCAGCTCTTCCCAACACCTCCAGAGTGAGGTCATTATCTATTTTTTCATCCTTTATTATTCCGCAGTGTCCGTGGCTGGTGTATTCACACAGGCATAAATCTGCTGAAAGAACCAGCTGGGGATACCGTTTTTTTGCTTCCCTGAGAGCCTTTTGAACTATTCCGTCACTTATGAAGGCTCCTGTACCCGACTCATCCTTTGTATCAGGTATTCCAAACAGGATTACCCCCGGTATACCCGCTTTTTGTACATTTTCCAGCTCCCGGAGCAGCCTGTCCACCGAATAATGCATTATACCCGGCATGGACGGTATTTCCCTTTCAATACCGCTGCCTTCAACAACAAACATGGGATAGATAAAATCTTCTATATTCAAATTGGTCTCACTAGCCAGCTTTCTTATGCCTTCACTGGTTCTGAGTCTTCTTGGTCTTTTAGTCAGTTCCATTTTTATTTCCATGCCCCCAATCTTGCACAAAACCCCATGAAAGTTACGGCATGGAATCGGTGCCACATTTTTATATGTTTTAAATTTTCTTTCAACCTTTCCTCCCGGTGAAAATAATTTTTCCTTTCACTCTATGAAAGCTCAATTATTTTATTGATTATTCCCTCAGAGCTATGGGCAGCTGAAACTTCGGCCTCCAGGCCTTCCTGCTCGGCTGCTGCGGCAGTAACAGGCCCTATGCATATAAATCTGCCTCTGAGTTTTAAAACTCTATCTTTACCTAATATGGAAATAAAGGCTTTTATGGAAGAAGGACTGGTAAAGGTAATATAGTCAGCCTTTTCTACCTGTGGCAGCAGAAATTCAAGCCTGTCTTCGAGATTATTAACGCCTGTGGTATATGCTGAAATCTGCTCAACGTTGATTCCGTCCGCCTTCAATCCTTCTGCCAGGTCAGGCCTTGCAAGTTCAGAATTTATCAGCAATACCTTATCCGTGGTATTTAACTGTTTTAGCAAGCCCTCCAGTAAATGTCCTCCCGTGAAATTCCCGGGGACGTAGTCTGAATATACTCCGTGGGAATTCAAGGTTTCCTCTGTTGCCGCACCTACAGCAGCCAGCTTCAGATTTTTCAGGCTTCTTATATCCTTTTTCAGTTCCCTCAAATGCTTGAAAAAAGCCTCTGCCCCGTTGCTGCTGGTAAAGACCAGCCAGCTATACCGGTGAATATTGACCAGGGCGGTGTCCAGTTGCTCTGAGCATTGTAGTTCTGAGGTCTGAATTACAGGAAATCCGGTAACATGAGCACCAAGGCTTTCAAGGCCTCTGACCAGTTTTTCAGACTGCTCTGCAGGTCTTGTCACCACTATTCTCCTGCCGGAAAGAAGTTCCTTTCCATACCATGCCAGCTTGTGTTCCGGCGCTGCTACCTGTCCTACAACTATTACCGACGGTGATTTTATAGCTTCCCGGCTGCATATGTGATGTATATCAGAAAGTGTGCCAAACACAGTTCTCTGCTCCGGCCGTGTACCGTTTTCTATGACAGCCACAGGTGTTTGCGAAGCTTTACCGGCGGACATAAGGCCTGTGGTTATCTCCTTGAGATGCTTAACCCCCATGAGAAAAACCAGTGTTCCCTCCAGCAGCGCCAAAGTCTTAAAATCACAGGAAAGCGAGCTTTCATCCTCCTTGTGGCAGTGGCTTTCATTGACAGCCTCGGCTTCATCTGCAGCCGCCTGGTGTCCGGTTATGATATGAAGTGAAGAGGCATGCTCCCTGTGTGTTACAGGAATACCGGCGTAGGCAGGTACTGCAATTGCCGAGGTGACTCCGGGAACAACCTCAAACTCAATTCCATTTTGCTGCAGGCAGTGGCATTCCTCCCCGCCACGGCCAAACAGAAAAGGATCGCCTCCCTTTACCCTGGCTACGGTTTTTCCCTCCATTGCATATTTAACGAGTATTTTGTTTATTTCCTTCTGGGGTACCCTGTGATGGGTGGGCTGCTTTCCCACATTTACAAATTCCGCACACGGGCCGGCAAAGCTCAGCACCTTGCTGTCTATAAGCCTGTCATATACAATGACTTCTGATTTTCTGATTGCTTCTGCCGCTTTCAAAGTCAGAAGCTTGTAGTCCCCGGGGCCAACTCCTATTATATAAACCTTGCCAGCCATATTTTCCTCCAAAAAGTATAATTTAACCTGTAGTGAAAATTAAAAATGCGGTAACATTCAGAACACAAGGTTAAATTAAACTAATTAATCAATTATTATTTAATCTGAATTGTACCTTGTCCCGTCAAGCACCATATCAGCCAGCCTTTCTCCCAACTGTGCCGCCTGCTGCTTGTCTCCTTCTGCAGCCGCCCTGATAATCCTGCTGCCATCCCAAAGCATCCCAGTTACCTTCATGCTGTCTCCGCAGATAACGGCATGGGCGGCCATGGGTGTGGTGCAGCCGCCGTCCAGCCTGAGCATATACCTTCTCTCTGCCTCCAGAGCAAGCCAGGAGTCATTGCAGTTTATAGACTTCACAAGCTCCTGAAGCTCCCCGCCCTTCCTGACCTGAATGCCAAGAATACCCTGTCCGATGGCGGGAAGCATATCCTCCTCCTTGAAATAATCCGTACATCTGTCAGAAAACCCCAGCCTTTTCATTCCTGCGGCAGCCAGTACTATGGCATCATATTCGCCGGCAGCCAGTTTATCAAGCCTTGTAAGCACATTCCCTCTGAGCTGCCTAATCCTCAAATCCGGTCTCAGGCTCAAGAGCTGAACCTCCCGGCGTATACTGCTGGTTCCTACTACAGAGCCCTGCGGCAGTGAAGCCAGACCTTTTCCGTTCATTGTTATCAAGGCATCCCTGGGGTCCTCTCTTTCAGAAACAGCGGCTAAAGTCAATTGCTCCGGCATTACCGCCGGCATATCCTTCATGCTATGGACAGCCATATCCAACCTGCCTTCAATGAGGGCATTTTCGATTTCATTAACAAAAAGGCCTTTTCCTCCAATGAGGTCCAGCCTGGTATCCAGCAAAACATCTCCTCTGGTTTTCATTCCCACAAGCTCAAATTGAAGCTGAGGGTACCTGCTGCCCAGAAGACCCACAATCAGCCTGCTCTGTGCAAGCGCCAGCGCACTTTCCCTTGTTCCCACTCTTATGATATTTTTCATACTCCAGCGCCTCCGTCAATAAGTATATTACTATCAGTGTAAAGCAGATAGCTGGGTTGAGGCTAAAGCCCCATAAAGACAGCTATGGATAAAAGTGCAAAGCACCGTGCTGATGCATCATCTAATCTATCAAGCCATATTTATTATAATACACCTGCAGTATTGATTTCAAAGCCTCCGGGGTAATATTCCCTGCGGAATAAAAGTCATCCAGAGCAATATTCAGCAATTTTTCCTTTTCAGCTCCGGTCAGACTGCTGCTTTTAATCCTGCTTCTGTATTCTGCCAGCAATTCAACCAATTGAGAATATTCCTCCGTGAACAGTTCCTCCGCCATGACTCTCAGCCTTTTTGACAGGGCAGGGTATGCTCCGGAGGTTGAAATACCTATGGTCAAAGCTCCCCGTTTGATAACCGACGGAAAAATAAAGGTGCATAGCTCAGGAGCATCCACCACATTCACCGGAAGCTTTCTTTCATCAGCCTCTCTGAAAACCGCTTCATTAACTGACCTTGAAGAGGTTGCAGCAACCACGAGAAAGACGCCCTCCAACATTTTTGTATTGTACCTGTCTTTTATATATTTAATATTGCTATCATTTAAAAGTTCTGATACAGAAGGACATATTTCTGGAGCTGCAACAGTGATGGAGGCTTCAAACCTCAGCAGCAGCCGGATTTTTCCGTACGCCACCTCACCGCCTCCAACAACCAGGCATTCCTTGTCCTTCAAATCCACGCACATGGGAAACACCGCCATAACTCATTCCCCCCAATTAACTGCAGGTATTGTTTTAATTCCCTTAAAAGAACATCTGTTTCTGAACCATCTTAGGAATTCTTCAGTATGATTGTCAATCTGGGCGTCAATATACTCATAATCAAATGAAAACTGTGCTTTTTTAACCCTGGAAAATTCCTTCAATTGGTCTATGTTAAAAAGCTCAACATTTCCAAGGTTTGATATGGCCTCATCAAAGTCTCTCGGTACGGCCATATCAATAAAAACATGCTTTTTACGAGGGTCCTTCATATTTGCTTCCAGCATATCCAGAGTCACAGTGTAATGGGGACTTGAGGTTGCTCCTATGACAATGTCGCTGTCTTTTATAGACTCATACCTGTCATTATAATCTATAAGCATGATGCTGCGGTTAAGGGTAAGCTTTTTCCCCATGTGGGCCTTGTCCCGGGTTGTCATGCTAATATTTTCCACACCCATTTCAGAAAGCCGGTTTACAACTGTACCTGCTATCTCACCGGAGCCTATGATCAGAACAGACCTTTGTACCAAATCCTCATACAGCAGTTCAAGAAGCTGTCCCGCCTGTGTCGCAAAGGACGCAGCCCTTCCCAGCAGCAAATTTCTGGTTTTTATTTTTTTAGAAGACGTTACGGCAAGTCTCGAAAGTGTATTTAATACGGCTCTGCTGGTGCCGTGCTTCATGGATATTTCATATGCTCTTTTGAACTGTCCCAGTATCTGATCTTCTCCAAGCAGCATGGAATCCATGCCTGCAGCTACCTTTATTATATGGTGTATGGCGTTGATCCCTTCATATACATAGAAATACTTCTTAATCTGATATATGTCCATTCCTTTCATACGGCAAAAGCAGTCTTCAATTTTTGCCGTATCAAGCAGCATATTCTCAGAATATATATGCAGTTCAGTACGGTTGCAGGTGGAAAGCAGGGCACATTCGGTTACACCCTCCAGGCCTTTGAGGCCTCGCAGTATTTCACCGTATTCCTCCCCGTTCACACTGAACTTTTCTCGTATTTCAATTGGAGTGGTTTTGTAATTCAGTCCAATAACGTATATTTTCATATTAATCTCCATCTACGCGCATAGCGCGTACACAAATAGTAATGAAAGGCACGCAGTGGCTTTCGCTGCTTGAAAGTCACTTTGATACACAACATGTATATTTCAAGCTATTCACCCTGACATAATCTATAGTCAATTACTACCTGCCTCAAACCAAAACTGCGTCAAAGTCGGTTTAAAAGCATTTAAAAGTGATGGCTTGGACCGTAATTGACTTTGGAATAAGCATATAAAATAAAAACCATTGATGATTAAAAGTATGAATACTCTTAATCACCAATAGAACAATTATAATACGATTTAACCTGCAGTGCTAATTAAAAATAAAATTAACCTGTAGTGCTGGTTAATAAAGTCTTTAAGAGACAAGTTTGCTCACGCGAGGACGACTTTAAAGAAATGCGCAGTAACTTTTATTCTACTTCCAATTGCCGGGCCTTTTCCCTTGCCAGCTCGATTATCTTTCTGGCGGCTACGGCCCCCTGCCCTACGGCAGTAGATACCTGCTTAAAGCCGCCGGTACAGTCACCTGCTGCAAACAGGCCGGAAATGTTGGTTTTCTGCTCCCCGTCCACAACAATGGACGCACCCTCTGTCAGCACTCCCAGCTTCCTGGCAAAATCCACACTGGACGCACTGTCGTTGGCTATAAAAAGCCCCTCCAGCTTTTCAAAGCTGCCGTCGGTAAAATATATGCCTTCCAGGAATTCCTTGCCCTCCAGCTTTTGTATGGGCTTATCAACTATCCTGTAGCGGCTGTGAAGCTTTTCATAATCACCGCTGTATTCAAGTTCCTTCCCGTTGGTATAAAGCGTAATGTCCCTGGTAAAGGGCTCAAGTTCTTCAGCTTCGTGGATTGCGAAAGCCTTGTTGCCCAGAACACCCACCTTCAGATTCCTGTAGAAGAAGCCGTCGCAGGTTGTACAATAGCTCACTCCGGTTCCTTCCAAAGCCTTCAGCCCCTCAATCTGCAGCTTCTTTTGAGGCTGGCCTGTGGCCAGCAGCACCGTCCTGCCGGAATAAACAGCCTCAGAGGTTGCAACTTCAAAATTCTCCTTTTGATTTATTCCCAGCACTTCTTCGCATAAAATTTCGGCACCAAGGCTCCGGGCCTGGGTCTCCCCTGCCTCCAGCAGCTCTCTGCCGCTGACCCCCTGGGAAAACCCAAAATAATTTTCAATTTTATGAGCCTTTAGCAGCTCGCTGCTGTCTTTTCCAATTACAAGTGTCTTTAAATTGGCACGGGTTGTATAAAGTGCTGCCGACAACCCTGCCGGACCCTTCCCCACAATAATCACATCGTAAAGCATATACCCCTCCATCTAATTAAGTTGCCTTTTCTGCTCAGTGCAGCTTATCCAGCGCCTGTTCAAAATCAGCTGTAATATCTTCCAAATCCTCAATACCTACGCTGATTCTGATGAGATCTTCATAAACACCCATGCTTTCCATCTCAGCAGGTGTATTGGTGGCGTATATCGTTGAGGCGGGATGTATGACCAGAGTTCTTACATCTCCGATATTTGACAGATTATATGCATATTTTAAATCGTTAATAAGCTTGAAAGCGTTTTCTCTGGAACCAACCCTTATGGTAAGGATGGCTCCGAATTTATCTCCGAATTGTGCGGCTGCCACAGGATAGTACTCTGAGCTTTCCAGCCCAGGATAGTTCACCGCCTTAATCTTCGAATGTGATTCCAGTACCTTTGCCAGCTGCAGGGCATTGCTGCACAGCCGGTCCATTCTCAAGGCCAGGGTTTCAAGACCAAGACTGCTCAGGTAGGCATTGAACGGAGCCATACAGGCTCCAAAATCCTTGAAGATGGTCTTTCTCAGCTTGGCAAGGTATGTAAAGTTTCCAAATTTTTTATAGGGCTTCAAAGAGGGATATTTTTCAAAATCCCATTTGAATCTGCCCCCGTCTACAATTATTCCTCCGATGGAATTTCCGCTGCCGTTTATGTATTTTGAAGTTGAGTGGATGACAATATCCGCTCCCAGACTCAGAGGTTTTACCAGATAGGGAGTGGTCACTGTATTATCCACTATCAGAGGAAGCCCGTGACTGTGTGCCAGTTCCGCCAGTGCTTTTATGTCATATACATCCAGCTTGGGATTTCCAATGGTCTCAATGTATATGGCCCTGGTTTTTTCGTTGATATTCTCTTTAAAAGCCTCAGCGGAATTATCCGCTGCATATCTTGTAACAATCCCCAGGTCCGCCAGGCAGCCAAACAGGGAATAAGTGCCTCCGAATATGCCGCTGCCCGAAATTATCTCCTCACCGCTCCTTACTATATTGAGAAGCGCAAGGGTGGCTGCGGACATTCCGGAAGCGCAGGCCACCGCACCCGTGCCGCCCTCCAGGAAGGAAATCCTTTTCTCAAAAGCATCAATAGTGGGGTTTCCGATTCTAGTGTATATAAAGCCAGGCTCACGGCCAATAAATACATTTTCCAGCTTTTCAGCGGTTTCCTGTTCAAAAGCGGACGACTGGTAGATGGGAATGTTGGTAGCTCCTGTCTTGCCGTCCGCACCGAACTCACCGTGCAAAAGTGCAGTATTAAATCTCATATATCCTCCATAGGTCAGATGCACAAAAGGTAAAACCCTTCTTGCATCAGCCTTCCAGTCCGCCCTTTTCAACGAACACGGTAAAGGTTCCGTCTTCATTGTTAATCACGTTCAATACCTTGTGCCCTTCATCCTTAAAGCTCCTTGGAACATTTTGAATGGGCTCTCCCTCGTTCATTTTGACCTCCAGAATCTGCCCGTCCTCCAATTCTTCAATTGCAACCTTTGCCTTTACAAAAGTCATGGGACACACAACATCCGTTATATCTATAAAATCATCAGCTTTTATTTCCATGACAGCCTCCACTTTAAACTTACTTTTTAATTTTACTTTTTAATCTTATCTTTTTACTTTAACTTCTATAATTATTAGATTTTACCGCAGTACACCTGCCACTTCCTTCTCCAGCAGCTCCCAACCGACTCTGTCAACGGTATTTCTGAAGCGCTCACTGGCCTTTCCGTGAGTTTCATAAAACTTAAGAGTGGCATCTACTACCTTGAACAGTTCCTCAGTGGAGAAGATTATGGGCAGCAGCTTTTTACCTATTGCTATTCTGTTGCCAAACAGCCCACCGAAGTATAAAACGAAGCCGCTCCTGCCTTCCCAGGCCTCCGTAGGGCAGGCTTTCACACAACGGCCACAGTAGTTGCAGGCCTCCTCCCTGAACAGGAGTTTTTTCCCAGGCTTGTCAACTGTAATGGCTTTTTCACGGCATACTGCTTCGCAAAGTCCGCAGAAGGTACACTTGTTCGCCGCCCAGTTTACCTGCTGTCCGCCTTTGACTCCCAGGTCATTTTCCTCCGCCTTAAGGCAGTTGTTGCAGCAGGCGGTTATGCCAAACTTAAATTTGTGAGGCAGCTCCCGGCCGTGATAATGTCTGTCAAACTCATTTGCAAGCTGCGTTGAATCAATAACTCCGTTAGGACAAACCTCACTGCCCTGGCATGCGGTTATGGTTCTTACCCTGGGACCGCACACGCCCGGCTGAAGCTTTGCTTCTGCCAGCTCCTTTTTAACAGCTTCAACATCCTCAAGCTTTATAAATGGAATTTCAATGCTTTGCCTTGAAGTCATATGTACATAGCCATGACCATATTTTTTTGCAATCTCGTGCACCTTCAAAAGCTGGTCGGCCTGTATCTGACCTCCGATGATTCCCAATCTCAGGGAAAAATTGTCCTTTTGCTTCTGGCGCATGAAGCCGCCTTTTTTTAACTCCTTGTAATCTACCTGTGCCATATTTATTTCCATGCCTCCCATCTCGCACAAAACTCCATGAAAGTCACGGCATGGAATCGGTGCAACATTTTTATCTGCTTCAAAATTTCTTTCAACCTTGTCTTCTCTTTTTTATGAACAGTTCCTGTGCTGCAGGGCAAACTGCCGGAACTATTCACCCACAGTTATAAGTTTTTCTTCAAATACCTGATTATCTTTTATATTAAAGCTTTTAATAACTATGTTCTCCTTGTCCTGCAAGGAAATTATCATATAACTGGCGTTAGGATCAAAGGCCAGTCTTTTATCCTCCTCCGAAGGCCGGGAAGGTGATTCAGGATGGCTGTGAAAGTTTCCCAGCAGCAGCCAGCCGTTATTTCTCATGTCCTTTACCGCTCCGAACTGTTCAGCCGGGTCCATTGAAAAATGCTCAGGGCTGTTGTCCACGTTGGTAAGCATATATACCTTTTTTACATACCTGGTCTCATTTTCAACAATGCCGCCCAAAAGACCGCAGGACTCATTGGGATATGTCTTTTTCGAATGCTCAAGGATATCCAGGTATTGCTTTTTTGTAATTACAATCAATTATAGCACCTACTTTCTTTGAACGGAACATGAATGCTTAATGTCTTATGTTAAATTTATGATTGCTTCAGTTCACAAGCCGCCTGTTCATAATCTATCAGGGTTTTAATGGTTGGATTCTCTCCACAAACCTGACAACTTTTGTTATGGGGCAGTTTTATCTTTCTGAATTCCATCTTGAGGGAATCATAGGTCAAAAGCTGTCCTGTGAGCAGTTCTCCAACACCAAGTACGTATTTTATCGCCTCGGTGGCCTGTATGGTTCCGATGATCCCCCCCATTACCCCAAGTACGCCGGCCTGCTTGCAGGTTGGAACCGCATCTGGAGGCGGGGGATTTAAAAAGATACACCGGTAGCAGGGGCCCTGTCCCGGAACATATGTCATGGTCTGCCCCTGGAATCTGATGATTCCTGCGTGGGAAAAAGGTTTCTGAGTCAGAACGCATGCGTCATTTATTAAAAATTTTGCCGGAAAATTATCTGTGCCGTCTATAATAAAATCATAGTCCTTATCCTTTATGATGTCCCTTATATTTCCCGAGCTGACCCATTCCTTGTAGGTTGTCACCTCCACGTCAGGGTTCATTTCATTGATGGTTTCCATGCCTGAAATAACCTTGGGCTTTCCCACATCCCTGGTAAGATGTATTATCTGCCTTTGCAGATTTGACAGCTCAACGGCATCAAAGTCCACAAGTCCTATGTTTCCAACTCCTGCAGCGGCCAAAAACATTGCCGCCGGGGCGCCCAGACCTCCGGTGCCTATTATGAGCACCTTGGAGTTAAGGAGCTTCTTTTGCCCCTTCACCCCTACTTCCTTTAAAATAATATGTCTTGAATACCTTTCAAGCTGTTCATTTGAAAAACTCACACTAGCCTCCTTTCCGCTGCAGTGCAGCCTCCGCCCATGAAGTAAAGGAATTCTACCGTGTCTCCGTCCTTGACCAGCAGTGTCTCAAAGTCGTCTCTGTTCACAAATTCATCATTGATCTGTACTGTGACGTAATCCTGCATTTCAACCTTTTGAAAGCTCAACAGCTCCTTTACAGTCAGTTCCTTTTCCAGTACCACTTCTTTTCCATTGGCTTGAATCTTCATATCCATACCCCCATTTTTATTTTTATCATATATAGTAATCAAGAATGATTTCCTGCTGCTGAAGCAGCCTGCACACCGATTCTACAGTTTCGTCAGCTGAGCTGTCTCCCGGTATATTCTTCTCTGGCCTAAAGCTGTTGAAGGGAGATTCACCTATATTTACAACTATTATTTCATGTGGCTGATTCAATAATTTCAGCTTTTCAGCCTCATAGTCGTCCAGATTGAAAACAGAGGTTATGAATATCTGGCCTGCATCTGTGAATATTCTTGCAAGCTCACCAATCTGCTTGATCTGGTTTTCTCTTGAACCCGAATCGGTTGTGCCTTCCGAGGCAAGCCCGTTCAAAAGACTGGACACACCAAGATAATAAGCCTTGTAGTTCATTTTAAACAATCTGCTCTCCAGGTTCTTTGCCACGGCCTGAATGGTCTTTTCACTGTCTTCGCTGCCTGTGGTAATGATTACGAATTTTGATTTGTGGCCGTAGCTCTCCTCTCTTTCAGCCGGTGAAATCAGACTCTTTTCCCAGAGGAATTCCCTGTCTCTTATATGTTCAACCAGACTGTTTTCGTTGTCGGATACTCCCTCCAGAATAATTCCGCCCCCGGCAATTTCATAGTTGTCAACCAGAACAAATCTGCCGGTCAGCTCCAGATCGGATATGGCATCAAAGGCAATGGGCTTTGCGGTTTCCAGAATACACTCGGCTACATCGTGTCTTTCCACCTGGTCCTTGAAGGTGTCGATATTGAGTTCAGCAGCATCTATTATGTTAAGAATCTCTATGAGCTTCACTGATATTCTCATAGTGCCTATTTTCAGCTTGTAGTTCCTGTTTTTTATCAGGGGTACGTGTCCCACCCAGAAAATATTCACCCTGAAACGTGAGCTGAGCACAGGCTGTGGCTCATTTGCCCTTACCATAAGCTCTCCGGGCTTTATGTATATCTGGGTTTTCAAGGTAAACCCTACAGCCTGGTCGGCATATGCAGCTTGGGCAGGTGCAGTGTTAAAGCTCTCAAGGCTGCTTATAATGCTTTTCTTTTGAGAGGGCAGAAAAACCACCTCATCCCCGGCTTTTACACTGCCGCTGAGGACAGTTCCTGCCACAATTCTCCTGTCGTCGTTCTCCTCCGTAAACTTGTATATATCCTGTACCGGCATACGGAAGGGAAGCTCACGATTTTCCTTTTTGTTTGCAAACCCGTCCAACTGCTCCAGAACGGTAGGCCCCTTATACCACAGGGTATTTTCCGAAGGGGCGGCTATGTTGTCACCGTTAAATGCACTTATGGGTATGAAATTCAAGGGCTGTATATTTATTTTTGAAAGAAACTCAGTAAATTCTGATTTTATTGAATCGAAAACCTTACTGTCAAACTCCACAAGATCCATTTTATTTACCAGCACAACCACCTGCTTGATTCCAAGCATGGCGACAATATGACCGTGGCGTTTGGAGTTTTCCCTTATGCCTTCCTTTGCATCAATTACAAGCAGTGCGGCTTCAGCTCTTGAAGCTCCTGTTACCATGTTTTTGAGAAACTCAATGTGTCCGGGTGCATCGATGATTATATAGTCTCTCTTTCGGGTTTTAAAAAAGCAGCGTGCAGTGTCAATGGTTATTCCCTGAGCCTGTTCATCCTTCAGGGCATCCAGCAGAAATGCATACTCAAAGGGTCTGGAATTCTTTTTGCAGTATTCCTTTACAGCTTCCAGCTTGCCTTCGGGCAAGGAATCGGTATCCGCCAGAAGCCTTCCGATTACGGTGCTTTTACCATGATCCACATGTCCTACGATTACTATGTTCATCTGTTCTCTGTTTTCCATTTACATGTATCCTCCCCTGCGCAGCGTTTCAAGTCCGCCGCCGTCATCCTTGTCCTGGGCACGGCCCGATCTCTCGGCAATATTTGCAAATTTCCCGCTCTTGAGTTCTTCAATTATATCACTTACGTTCTTTGAGGTAGAGTCCACCGGAGTGGTGCAAGGATAGCAGCCCAGTGATCTGTAACGCTTTCCGTCTCCTCTGTCAAAGTACAGTGAGGTTATAGGGATATTTTCTCTTTCAATGTACTCCCATATATTCAGCTCGGTCCAGTCCAGCAAGGGATGTATTCTTATATGAGTGCCGGGTGCAAAATCAGTTTTGAACTGATTCCAGAATTCCGGCGGCTGATCTCCCACGTCCCAGTCATTTTCCTTGTCCCTGGGTGAAAAATACCTTTCCTTTGAACGGCTGCCTTCCTCGTCCGCCCTTACTCCAACTATGACTCCCGTATATTTCTCCCGGTTTGTATCCTGAATGTATTTTCCGCTGCTGTGATTCATCACATACCGGTTCCATTCACCGGACAGTGTATTTTTCAAAGCCTCGGACTTAAGGTTCTGGCAGCAGGTGATCCTGTCTACTCTTCCGTCCGGAAAGGTTCTCTTTTCAGCCAGTGCCTGGGTGTTCTCACCATATACCATGGTCAGCTTCCACTTTAAAGCCAGGTCGTCCCTGTACTGGATCATTTCAGGAATTTTATAGTGTGTGTCTATATGTACCAGGGGTATGGGCACATGTCCGAAAAAGGCCTTTCTTGCCAGCCATAAAAGGACTGTACTGTCCTTACCTATGGACCAGAGCATGCAAATATTCTTGAATTCCCTGTATGCTTCTCTGAGTATGTAGACACTCTGAGCCTCCAATTTATCCAAATGATTCATAATTTTCTCCCATCTATGCTTATTTCGTAAGAATATAGTTGCAAAACCTGTAATTTACGTGCCTCAGGCAGGCTTGTGTCCTCCCAGATGGAGTCCGCATTCCTTCTTGTCAGGATCTTCCCACCACCATCTGCCGCTGCGTATGTCCTGTCCGGGCTGTACCGCCCTGGTGCAGGGCTCGCAGCCAATACTTCGGAAGCCCGTGTTGTAAAGGTGGCTGTATGGAATGTTGTTTGCCTTGATATACTCCCATACCTGCTCTTCCGACCAGTGAACAATGGGATTAATCTTATATATGGAATTTCCGTCGTCCCATTCAAAAAGCTCCATATCCTGCCGTGTGGGAGACTGGTCTCTTCTGAGGCCGCATATCCAGCCGTCAACCGTACTCAGAACCCTTTTCAGAGGCTTTACCTTTCTGATTTCACAGCATTTCTTCCTGAGCTCCACACTTTCGTAAAAGAAGTTGGGCCCCAGCCTGGATACTGTTTCTTCCAGGTCCTTGCTGTCAGGAGCATATACCTCGTAATTGAACTTATACCTGAGCATTGTCTGCTCCATCAAATCATAGGTTTTCTGAAAATGCCTTCCGGTATCAATGACAAAAATCCTGGCCTTGGGATCCAGCTCCAAAAGCATGTGAGTTAGTACCTGGTCTTCTATAGAAAGACTGGAAGCCAGTGCAACCTTTGAGGTACCCAGCTCTTCAAGTGAAAATTTAACCGCGTCTATTGCACTTGAATATTGATTATTCAACGCCTTCAAATCAAATTCTTTCATATCATCCTTCCACCTTTCATTATTTTTTGCTGATAAATATTACACCGCCTGCTCAGGCAGAATAAGCTCTCTATAATATCAATTTAAAACCCTGTTGTCCAAAAAGCTCTCAAGCACCATGGCAGCCGCTCCCACAGCTATGGCACTATTATTGAAAACCCCACCGTTGCTGAAGAATATTTTCTTGTCACCATGAGCCCGGCATTTTTCCAGAGCGGTTTCGGTGCATTTTTCGTAAAATATTCCGGAATTCTTTATAAGAGGTCCGCTTAAGATGACAATTCCAGGGTTTAAAAGCTTTATCATGTTTGAAAGTCCGTCTCCCATTATTTCTGCCGACTCCCGGATTACCTTCAATGCAATCTCATCACCTCTGTCGGCGGCATTGCAGATATCAGTAAAGGAGATTTTTTCAAAGTCCTGCTGTGATACTCTGCTTTTTAAGCTTTTATACCTTTCAATAATTGTAAATATGGAACAGTAGGCTTCAATACAGCCGCTGTTGCCACAGGAGCATTTGTTCCCGCCTGCATAAATAAGCATATGGGCAAATGCGTCTTCAGAGTCATTTATATTCCTTACAAACACCCCTGATGAAATGAGGCCTGTTCTTATACCCACGCCGCAGTTAATGTAAATTACATTACTGATGCCCTTACCTATGCCATAGTAGGTTTCCGCCAAAACAGCCGCATTAGCTCCATTATCAATAACAACCGGAATCCCCAGCCTTTTTTCAAATATGGACTTCAGTGGTATATTTTCCCAGCCCGGAGCTTCAAACTTATCGGGATTGAGAATCATACCGTTTTTTCTGTCCAGAGGGCCTACAGTTCCAATACCCATGCCTATAATCCTGCCGTTTTGCTTTATGACTTTTTCCTGCACCTCCTTTATCCAGCTTAGTATGAGGCTCAAAGTCAATTTTGGTGTAGACTGGGTATTCATTTCAAATCTAAACTTTTTTAATGGCTGCATCTTCAAATTTGTAATTACCAGCTGTGTATAGGTTCTTGATATATCAATTCCAACTATATAATATTGGGTTGGATTTACATCAAACAACACTGGTTTTCTGCCTCCTGTGGATTCTCCAATTTCGGCTCTTGTCAGAAGATTGATTTCCTCCAGGGGCTGCATCATTCTTCTAAGACTTGTAAGTTTCATTTCCGAAAGCTCGGACAGGTCTGATTTTGTAGCCGCTTGATTATGCAGCACCAGGCGGAAAATATTCTTTGATTCCACGGACAACTCACTGAAAAGGTTTTTTACATTCATATACAACACCCGACTTTTTACCAAATTAGTTAAAAGCTTTCAAAAAAAATGTTATATTATATAATCTTCCGGAATGAAAACTCTGAAATCCTTGGGCTTGACATATACGGTCTGCTTTTCCTTAAGCTGCAGCTTTTTATATGTCTCTTTGCTGATTTCAACCTCTATGTAATCACCGGTATCCATTCTTTTCATTTCAAGGTTTACTATGGGCCCCACCGCCCTGATAAATATTATTGCAGCAGCTATGAAGCCATTTTCTGCAGGTTCAACACTTATTTCAATATCATGGGGTCTGATATAGCTTATAACCTCCCGGTCTCCCGCCTTGGTATTTTCCGGAGCGTCCAGTTTCAAGCCTCCCAGCTCTATTTTGCCGTTATGGACTCTTCCATGAAACAGATTTACATTGCCGAGAAAATTATATACAAACGGATTTGCGGGGTTGTCATATACTTCCTCGGGAGTTCCAATCTGCTCTATCCTGCCTTGATTGAGAATGACGATCCTGTCTGCCACATCCAGGGCTTCCTCCTGGTCATGGGTTACGAATACACTTGTAATCGGATACTCGTCATGCAGCTTTCTGAGCCACCTTCGCAGGTCTTTTCGCACCTTTGCGTCCAGTGCTCCAAAGGGCTCATCCAGCAGCAGCACCTTGGGTTCCACTGCAAGTGCCCTGGCCAGGGCTATTCTTTGCCGCTGTCCTCCTGACAGCTGAGAGGGATATCTCTTTGCCAGCTCCTCCATTTTTACAAGGGCCAGCAGCTCATGCACCTTTTTTTCAATGTAGTCCTTGGTGGGCCTGAGCTTGGAGGGCCTTACCTTCAGCCCGAAGGCTATGTTCTCAAAAACGGTCATATGCTTGAACAGGGCATAATGCTGAAAAACAAAGCCTACTTTTCTGTCCTGGGTGCTCTTTTCCGTATTGTCTTCTCCGTCAAATATGATGTTTCCGGAATCCGAGGTTTCCAGCCCCGCAATTATTCTAAGCAAGGTAGTTTTTCCTGAACCTGACGGCCCGAGCAACGCCACCAGCTCGCCGGTATTTATTTTCAGATCAAGGTTGCTGAGAGCCTTGAAGGATTCAAAGCTTTTTGAAATGTTAGAAATTTCTATGCTCATATAATCTCCCGTCTGCGTATATCACGCATTAAAATCAGTTTGAAGCTCTCTCGTGCCATAACTGCTATTTGAACTGCTGGCTAATTTTCCAGTCAGATATGTTTTTAATTATCAGATTGATAATTGCTATAACAGTTAATAACGAGGCAACTGCAAAGGCAGCAGAAAACTTATACTCGTTATACAGTATTTCTACATGAAGAGGAACTGTATTGGTCAAGCCTCTGATGTGCCCCGATACCACGGACACCGCACCGAATTCACCCGCAGCCCTGGCAGCAGTCAGCATAATTCCATATAAAAGCGCCCATTTTATGTTGGGAAGAGTTATAAGCCAGAAGGTTTTAAAGCCGCTTGCTCCCAAGGTAAGAGCTGCTTCCTCTTCTGCTGTTCCCTGGGATTCCATAAGAGGAATCAGTTCTCTTGCAACAAAGGGAAGTGTTACAAAAAGTGTGGCTAATATAATCCCGGGCGGCGCAAAAATAATCTTTAGCCCCAGCTCATTCAATACAGGTGCCAGAAGCCCGTGACTTGTGCTGAACAACAAAACGAAGATCAGTCCTGCAACAACCGGTGAAATTGCAAAGGGCAGATCGATTATGGTAATCAGAATATTTTTGCCCTTGAATTTAAATTTTGAGACCACCCAGGCTGCAATAATTCCAAATATCGTGTTTACAGGTACGACAATCGCTATGGTCAGCAGTGTCAGCTTTATGGCTGAAAGTGCTATAGGATCGGTTATTGCTGCCAGATATACCTTTGCCCCCTGTTCAAAGGCCTTTACAAAAACCGATATAAGAGGAACCAGCAGCATAGTCACGAAAAACAGTACTGCTATGGCAATAAGGACTATTTTCACCAATTTTGAGTCTCCTGTTGGTTTTCCCTGGGCATTTATTTGATTTGAGTATTTTGTTTTTAAAGGTATGCTTCCTGCCATATGTCCCCCCAAATATTCATTAATATATAGAAATCAGGTGTTACCGCATTTTATGCCTGTTTCCCGCCCACCACTGAAACAGGTTTATTACCAGCAGCATAATGAAGGATATTATCAGCATGATTGCAGCAACCGCCGTTCCGCCGGCATAGTCATACTGCTCAAGCTTTGTTCTGATTAATAAGGGTGTGATTTCAGTCTTCATGGGCATATTTCCTGAAATGAACACTACCGAACCATATTCTCCCAGAGCTCTTGCAAAGGAAAGGGCAAAGCCTGTTATAAGTGCCGGCAGCAGCTCGGGAATTATTATCTTTCTGAAGGTCTGGAACCTGCTTGCTCCCAGACACGCCGCCGCTTCCTCAACCTCGGTGTCAAAGCTGTGCAGCACCGGCTGTACTGTCCTTATGACAAAGGGAAAGCTTATAAATATCAAGGCTACTGTTATTCCCAGCGGAGTATAGGAGATCTTTATTCCAAGAGGTTCAAAAAACCGGCCCAGCCAACCGTTTGGCGCATACAAGGTGGTCAGGGATATGCCCGCCACCGCCGTGGGCAGTGCAAAAGGCAAATCAATGAGGCCGTCTATGAGCTTCTTTCCGGGAAAGGAATACCGCTCCAGCACCCAGGCCATAAGCAGTCCAAAAACTGCGTTTATGGAAGCTGCTAAAAAGGCTGTTCCAAAGGATACCTTCAAGGAAGCCAGCACTCTGGGACTTGCTGCAATCTCCCAAAAACTTTTCAGGCCCAGTGCAGAGCTATTTACAAATACCATGGTTACCGGAATTAATATAAGCAGGGTTATGTAAAGAATGGTTATGCCCATGGTGAGTCCAAAGCCGGGAATTACACTTTGTTGCCTAAGTTTTATGGGTTTTATGCTAAGATTCATATTCCACCTCGGATATTCATTCCTTAAGGGATTTTACCTCTCCCTTAAGGAATTGTTTTATGTATTACTTTTTTGCATATATCTGGTCAAACACGCCGCCGTCGGCAAAATGTTCCTGCTGTGCCTTTGTCCAGCCGCCGAATACTTCATCAATTGTAAAAAGGTTTATCTGCGGAAACTGCTGGGAATATTTTTTTGCTATAGTCTCATTTCTTGGCCTGTAATAGTTTTGTGCAGCTATCTCCTGGCCTTCATCACTGTACAGGTATTCCAGATATGCCTCGGCAACCTCTCGGGTACCTTTTTTGTCCACAACCGAATCTACAACCGATACGGGAGGTTCTGCCAGTATGCTTATGGAGGGTACAACTATTTCAAATTTGTCTTTTCCAAGTTCATTGATTGAAAGAAATGCTTCATTTTCCCAGGCTACCAGCACGTCACCCAAGCCACGCTCTACGAAGGTGGTTGTTGCTCCCCTTGCTCCCGAATCCAATACCGGTACATTCTCAAAAAGAGCTTTAACAAATTCCTTAGCCTTCTGCTGGTCATTATTATTCTTCTTCAATGCATATCCCCAGGCTGCAAGATAATTCCAGCGAGCTCCCCCAGAGGTTTTGGGGTTTGGTGTTATTACCTGAATTCCGGGTTTCACCAGGTCATCCCAGTCCTTGATATTCTTTGGATTCCCTTTCCTTACCAGAAATACGATTGTTGATGTGTAGGGTGTGGAATTATTGGGAAGTCTCTTTTGCCATTCCTTGTTGATAAGCTCCTTGTTCTTATTGATGGAATCAATATCATAGGCCAGGGCCAAGGTGACCACATCAGCTTCATTCCCGTCAATAACCGTTCTTGCCTGACTGCCTGAGCCTCCGTGGGATTGCTGGATTGTCACATCCTGACCGGTCTTTTCCTTCCAGTGCTTTGAAAAAGCTTCGTTATAGGCCTGGTAGAGCTCCCTGGTAGGGTCATAGGATACATTCAGCAGGGTTATGGGTCCCTTTGAGGCTCCGCTGCCGGTGGTATCCGTCTGAACTGTGCTGTTTCCGCAGCCCGCCAGCAATGTAAGACTTATTAAAATACTCAGGAATGTAATTGCTATGCTTGATTTTTTGTTGGATGCCCTCATAATTCATTTCTCCTTTATAATATGTTAGTATTCATATATTTTTAATATGTTTTGTAAGAAAAAAATATTATACTTAGGAAGCTGGATTTATACCATATAATTCTTATATGTTTTATAAGTTATAAAAATATTAACATTTGGCTAAAAGTCTGTCAATAGTTTAATGCATTAAAGTAAAACTTTTTTATATTTTGTCGATTGAAAAGTTAAATTCCACCCCTTCACTGAAACTTGTTTGTCAAAATCATAATCCATGAAGTCCGCATTTGACTATTTTAGGGGCAAAAAGGGGACTGCTGCCCAGTGATATCATTCATTGGGCAACAGTCCTTATATATGGAATATAAATTATTTGGTCTGTAACATTTTCAACAGCAACCTCTGCACCTGTGCGGCAGACAAATACAATCGCACTATTTATGCTCATTATGGCCTGCCTATGGTGTTTAACAGGCAGGGGCTATCTATTGCCCCCTTTGCTACACCTTCAGCAGCTGAGCCTTCAGTGCTGCAAAATCCAGTGAATTTATCTCTCCGTCAGAATTCATATCCGCATTCTTTACATTGATTTTTGTCTCAGGATTGAGTATATACTGCTTGATAAGGGCGCAATCCAGAATATCTACAGCTCCGTCCTCATTTGCATCTCCCAGAAGAACCGGATCAGGATCAGGTATGTTTCCGCCATAATACTCGCCCAGTGAGATGCCCTTGGAACCCAAAGGTATCTGGTGATCCAGTCCGATGAATTTTCCGTTTGACTGCCATAATGCAGGCTTTAACAATGCATATTTTGCCTCATCCCAGGTTGCCCAGTCATTTCCTATCAATCCGCCTGTATCCCCCGAATTTGGGTTAATACACCAGAAGGTATGGCTTATACGGTTTTTGACCATGTAATCTCTCAATAAGGTCATCCATTTCTGATTCTTTCCGGCATCCATGTGTCCGCCCCATTCACCTATAAGAAGCGGAGCAATCCCCTTATCATCAATGTATGCCCAGGAGTCATACCAGTAATCGTCAAGGAGCGTCTGTGTCGTGAAATCCTTGTCAAACCAGGTCTGGTTATATACTGACGGTCCGTAATCATGCGGAGAGTATACTATCTGGCTGTTTAAAGCGCCCAGATTTACAGGATAATCCTTTACACCTCTTAAGTTTCCGCCCCACCAGGCACCATGCCAGGGAGCAGCATCTCCTGATGCACCCCAGACATCCGGTGTGTCATAGGTATAGCCTTTTTCAGTTTTAGGATATTGCTCTACACCTTCAATTACCATTAACAGTTTTGGATTAACTGCCAGTATTGCCTTGGAGCATTTTTCAGCAGCGTATTTCCAGTTGTTTTCATCTGTGGAATTATCCCATTTTGCCATGTCCGAAGGAGCGGTACCACCTGTATAGCCACGTTTTCCGTGGGGCTCATTCTTTAAATCAAAGGCCAGGATGGTATCGTCGTTCTTGTATTTGTTGGCCAGCCATACAAGTGTATCTATCCATTTCTTTGTGGTGATTTCTCCTGCCGTAGGAGTAGTCAGTCCATACCAAAGAGGGTACATGTGGCCGGAGTTGTTTGCATCAGGACTGTGCACATCTATCATGACTTTTATGCCAAGTTCCTTGCAGTAGCCCATGATTATATCGAATATTTCCATGCTGTTTTTGGTCTTTCCTGTAGCAGTGTCATAGAAATCAGGATTGCAAACATGATAAGGAGGGTTATTGGCGGCTGTGACACTGGAAACCTTGTTGGGGGTTCCAGCCATCCAGCTGTAAAGCAGCTCAGTTGAAATAGGTATTCTCAACAAGCCGATTCCCCTGTCGGCAACACTGGTTAAGATTGTTTTAACATCATACCAGGCACCGTGAAATACGTTCTCGCTGCAATTGAAGCCAAACCAGTTGGCTCCTGTAAGCCAAACCTCATTTCCATTCATGTCATAAATTTTGTCACCTTTGCAATGCAGCCAGTCATCATTATTGGTATTGGCCGCATTTACAGTAAATGTTCCTGCGAACATAAATGCTGTCAGTACTGCAAACACACATAGCAGAGAAACAACTCTCTTTAATTTAATCATATTATTTCAAGCTCCCTTCGTATAAACAACCTGTTTAATTTAATAATTTTATTTTAAGCATTGCAAAATCAAGGGCATTGATGTCTCCATCGGAATTCAGATCTGCGTTCTCCTGATTTATTTTCACATCTGAATTCAACAAATGCTGCTTAAGCACTGCCAGATCCAATGCATCCACCTGTCCGTCACTGTTTACATCACCGGGGACGACTGCATTTGCAGGCTGCGGAGTATATATTGCAGGCACCGGAGCTTGGGACATATCTGTTCCAAGATAGAAGCCGGTATGGGGAGGCTGATTGTAGGCAACATTCTGCCACGCTATACTCAGCCTGTACTGAGGGTCGTGCATAAGCGTATAAAGCTTGGTATTGGTGGCTTCTGTAGTAGTATAGATATGTAAGTACTTATTATCTGTTGTCCTCCATATGACCTCTTCTCTCCAATCCCCAAAAATATCAGCACTCAGGCAGGGAGTTGCCTTGGTTGAGTTATTGGAGGAGCATTCTGTTGCAGTGAGCAGCCGCTTGGAGGTACTATTTGCGTAATCCCACTTGTCGATCTTATTTCCATCCAGCAGTTCCCGGCTCAAATCCCCATCCCACCAGATACCGAAATTTATCGAGGGCTTGGTAGTTGAAATCCGTGTCTTGTTTATACTGTAAACACCGTCGCTGCTGGAGGTCCATAATTCAAAACCCTTATATCGGGGGTCAATGTCCAAAGCAAGTGCTCTTCCAGTATCCTCCGTACCTGCAAGTCCCCATATTAGCTGTCCTGTTTTTGCGTCCCGGAATTCTCCTGCAGAAGCACTTGACCCTGTTTCATGGCATTGCCAGACCTCAAGCCCGGGTCTGTCCGGATTCATGTCCGATAGGTGAAGAGCATCGCCATGGTTCAGTTTGGTAGTGTACAAGCCTTTGCCGTTATCATCGATTGCACAGGCTCCATAGATGATTTCATCCCTTCCGTCACTGTCCACATCACCCACGCTGAGATTGTGGTTGCCTTGTCCCGCATAGTCGGAGCTGCCTGAATTGTTGCTGTCGAAGGTCCATTGTTTCGTCAGTCTTCCATCCCTCCAGTTGTATGCCACAAGCACAGTTCTTGTATAGTAGCCACGGCACATGACCAAGCTGGGTCTTACACCGTCCAGATAGGCTATACAGGCGAGAAAACGGTCTACACGGTTTCCGTATTTATCGCCCCAGGAGGATACATCTCCCCTTTCAGGCTCGTAGCTGACAGTGGTGAGGGCGGCTCCTGTCTCCCCGCTGAATATGGTGAGATATTCCGGACCTGATAATACATAGCCGTCAGTGTTGGTATAGTCGGCTCCGGCATTTCCAATCACCTTACCCTTGCCATCCTTTGTACCGTCGGCGGTTTTGCAGGCCAGTTCCGCCTTTCCGTCGCCATCCAGATCATAAACCATAAACTGTGTGTAATGAGCTCCTGCCCTTATATTCCTGCCCAGGTCAATTCTCCAGAGGAACCTGCCGTCCAGCCTGTATGCATCCAGGTACACGTTTCCGGTATAACCGCTTTGTGAGTTGTCCTTGGAATTGGACGGATCCCATTTTACGATTATTTCATATTGCCCGTCTCCGTCAAGGTCACCCACAGAACAGTCGTTGGCACTATAGGAGTAGCTTTCTCCCGCTTTAGTGGTTCCCGATGCCGGTACATTCAAGGGCAAAGAAAGGTAGTTTTGTGCCAGAACATCTGTACTCTTGGATTTATCCAGCTCAACACCGTTTTTTACCACACATACATAATATTTTGAGTTGACTGTACCTGCAGTATCAAGGTAGCTGGTGGCCTTGCTGATTGGCGAGGTATTGACCTTGCTGCCGTCCCTGTAGAGGTTAAAGGCAACATCGCCGGCATCTGTTCCCAGCATTCTCCAGCTTGCAAAAACACCATTACTTGTTTTTACAGCGACCATACCCCGGTCAAGGTATTCCATCTGCCTCTGTGCCGCAGCTTTAACCGTACTCTGCGGAATGCAGAAACATAATACCTGCGAGGAGATCAAAAAACATATCAGGAATTTTTTAAACATAAAACAGCCTCCCTATAGATATATTATTTCAGTCTGCTTGACCTCACACCGGCAAGGTCTTTACCTGTCCAAGAAGATATTTTTTTAAGACAGCCAGGTCCAGAGAAGTGATGGAAGCATCTCTGTCTAGATCCAACGCTCCGTTATTGATATTCACCGTTTGACCCAGCAAATATTGTTTAAGTAAAGCCATATCAATTGAATCGACACTTCCGTCTCCGTTGGCATCCCCATATAGGGTTGGAGTGTCCGGGTTGTCCCCCTCCAGCTTGCCCACCCCTGCGTATTTGGTTACCAGCTCTTTAACCTGGCTGGCCGGTGTCAGGACAGAGGAATATTGATAGGGCGGAATATAACTGCAGGTGGATACAGTGGGCTGATTTCCCCTGCAGTTTGTAAAAATATTGTCCTTCACATCATAAAAGCCAGGCTCACCGTTGTAGGCTCCTATGGGTCCTGCTGCCAGCCCCGTATCACCGTTTACGGCTCCCGAGCCTACGTTTTCAAAACAGTTGGCCTCCACCCTGAGTTTTGCACCCATTCTGGAATTAACCGCACTATGCCATATGTCGACATAATAGTTATTGAAAACATGTCCGGTTCCAAATCTGTAACTGGGAAGGCGCTCTTTGCAATTTTTAAACAGATTATGATGATATGTCATCCTTCTGTCATAATTATCACTGTCGGAGGAACCTACCAGACTTGTCTTAAAGGAGTCATGAAAGTAGTTCCAGGAGACTGTTATATAGGAACTGTCATTTTTACAATCCAGCAAGCCGTCATACCAATCTATGTCTCCACCCTCGATATCCCCCTTTGTATCAATCTTCCCATCACCGTTGCAATCCCCTATCATATTGTAGAGTTCACAGTGATCCACCCAGATGTGGTCACTTTTTTCAATTCCGATACAGTCGGTAGGCGCCAGAGTGTGATGAATTTTCAGGTTACGAACTATAATATTGGAAGACCTTACAATATTAAGTCCCACCCCCTCAAGCTCACCACCGCTGGCCGCACCTATAATGCTGAGATTTTTCAGATCCTTTACTCCAATTGCCTCAGAACCGGATATTTTGCCTTCAATTTTAATTGTCAGCGGGGCAGTATCATTCTTTTTTTGACTCAGGGCACTTTTCAAATCCGCCAATGTCTTAACAGTGGTTTCCCTGCCTCCTGCTCCACCCGTCGTACCGCCCTCCATGGCTGCAAATCCCACAAGCTCAAACATTTTATTCTCTGCCGCTGCTGCCGGGAGGGTGCCTATAGAAGTTATTGTCTGAAAAAAAATGATTCCGGTCAGTGCTAATGCTCTCATTATTTTCATTTTATTGTCCAACCTCCTTTAAAACTAATGCAATACTACGCCCTGGTTATTTGGGTACTTGCAGCAAATATGTCTTCAAAGCGGCATAGTCAAGTGAAGCATTGCTGTTATCCTTATTTATTCTAAAATGCCGGAACAGCACTTTATGTAGGTTTACAAAAACAAAGTACTGCCCCGGCTGATGCAAGCATAAAAAATGTCTATTAAATTTGAATTTATTGCAGCAGCGCTCTCTTCAGCAGTGCAAAATCAATAGAGTCAACAACTCCGTCATCGTTCATGTCTGCATTTGAAAGATTGATACCAGTGTTGACATTGGTCAACAGGTATTTCTTCAAGGCTGCAAAGTCAAGTGAATCTACCACCATATCCTCTATGATATCGCCCTTCTTTGGAGTAGGCACTATTTCGCCGAAAAATTTCACAGAACCGGCCAGTGCGCCCACAAGACCTGCATTATAATCCAGGGCAACTTCAGTATATTGATACTGGGAGCCATCATCCATAAACCTGTCGTTTTGGTCGGGACCTCCAACCAGCGCACCGGTGAGCAGATGCTGGGCCGGCTTCATATTGTCGCCGTTGGCATAGGTATACCCGTTTGCCGCCCTGTGATGAGGATGTGTGCACCATTTGCTGCCAAAACCTATGATATAGGACATGTTTGCGGGATTGTTCCCCAGTATGTAATCTATCTGGCTTTTAGCGAGATTCAGAATGGACTGGTCTGGATTGGTCTTGCTGGCTACAAGCATTACCATGGCTTCTGCCGCCGCATACCGCAGTACACCCCAGTTTGCCAGATACTTTAAGCCTCCCGGCGTTTTTGTCAGATCATTCTTCCAGTAGTTGAAATTATACTGGACGGCATCCTTGTAAACCTGTTTTCCGGTTATTTGAGAAAGTCTCAAGGCCGCGGGCACATACATGTCATCCCAGCACATGGTCCATTTGTCCTGAAGCTTGTTTTCGTTCATGGTGTTGCCCAGGGTTATGAACTGCTCCGCATCAGTAATATAGCTGCTGTCACCGGTTGCAGTATACAGCCAGGTAGCACCCCAGGCCAGGTCATCTCCAAAGCTGGTGGCCTGATAGAAGGACTGCCCGTTACCAACACCCTTGTTTGCCTTGCCCATGGCATACAGCTCTTTTGCAGCTGTAAGGCATTTGTTTGCATAAGTTGAATCAATATTTTTATAATTCAGGTACATCAATGCAAGTGCAGCAGAGGTCTCACCCAGTATATCAGAGGCCGGACTGCCTGAATCCGCCTTGTACAAGGTTTGTCTCTTTCCTGTCTGCAGTTCAGGGGCACCCCAGTAGGTGTGGTCCTCATTGCCTTCCCCCACCTGGTAATAAAATACGTTTGAGCTGGGATGGCTTTTGAGGAAATAATCCGTAAAGTATTTCAACTGTTCCAGCATTTTTGCCGTGTTTCCAGTTGCATCAAAAGCATCCTTGAATTCGTATAAGGACCAGCCCAGAACCGCTGCCGAGTAACCCTGTGGCAAGCCGAACTTTACATGGTCGCCGGCATCATGGTAGCCGCCGGATAAATCTACTCCCACATCACTGCCGTCATCTGTGTGGCAGGCACTTCTCCAATTGAAAAAATTGTTCTTTGCCACGTCCTTGCCGCATTTATTGGCGTCATAGAAAAGTATTGAGTCCTTAAAGGCTGTTGAATAATCCGGATTGGCCGCGGCAAGCACATTGGCCGATGGAAGTGAAGCAGTCATAATTACACCGCTTAACAAAACAGCTCCAATTTTATTTAATCTTTTCTTCAAGAAAATCACTCCTTTAACCTAAACTTATCTCACCACGTCCGGATGCTCAGCTCCAAAATTGATGAAATCATTTCCGATATATGGCTTGCAGTCAAAGGCTCCGTCATTCCAGGACCAGAGCATATAGCCTGCATAGCCGTTTTTATATATTGCATCCAGGACCTGCTTGTGAGTCATTCCCAGAGATGAGCTCTTTGAATCCGGCATCATTTCTCCAATAATTACAGGCTTGTCCAGATTGAGACTTGATGCCGGAGTCTTTACAGGATTAAAATACGGTGTTGCCCAGTCATACCAGTGAAAATCATAGAAATCAAGACCCAGCCCATCCCACAGATCATACTGTGCGCCAAGCCATTTCATGTTTGCACTTCCGAAGCTCACAGGCTGCTTTGCATATTGGTGTATGTAAGCACATGTGGTCTTGATATAGTTCCTCATGGCTGAAAGCGGGAAGCTCTCACCCTTTCCGTTGGGCTCTCCGTTATCTGCCTTGTTTATAATCCACTCAGGCTCATTTATAATGTCCCAACCCATAACTCCCGGGTGATCTCCCAGTTTCTGAAGAATAGGCTTCATGGCATTGTCCAGGAAGCTCTGCAATACCACAGGGTTATCTATGATATCATCATGGTCTACAGAATCGTCCGCCCTTGCACAGTCAAAGCTTGTAATAGTCCAGTAAATCTTAATATCCCTGGACAGTGCGTAGTCGCAGGTTTCCTTCATGTGATCCGCCCACTTGTCGGGAAGGCCGGTACAAAGACTTCCTTCATTGGCACCGGACCAGAGAGGTCCATAGGCCAGATCGGGGAATACCCACCATCTGAGTGCGCGAACTCCCTTTGTTGACATGGTATCCAGATCGCTCTTTATCCTGGCAAAATTTGAATTCCAGTTATTGTCTGAAAACTCATATGACCAGTTATACCATGCATAATTAACTCCAACAGGATATAAATTTTTGCCGTCCATCCAGCTTATGCCTATACCGGTTTGTTGATTATCACCTGAAAATTTGGTAATCTTGCCCAGCAGATACTGCTTTATTTCTGCAAAGTCAAGTGCTTCAATTTCTCCATTGGCATTAACATCCGCTGCTTTAAACGCATTTCCCTCAAGAACGATTGTTCCCAGTAAATGCTGCTTTACCTTGGCCATATCCAACGCAGATATTTGAGTATCATTATCAACATCTCCCAGTTTTACTGTTTCGGCTGCCGTTACCGGCAGGGAAACCAGCGTTAGGAAGGTCAGGCTTAGTGACAGGAACAGGCTGATATGTTTTTTCATAAAATCCTCCCAACTGTTTATGCTCAGGTTATGGATTTGTCAAAAGAAGCTTTTTCAACTCCATAAGATCCAGGACATTAACTTCCGCATCCTTGTTTAAGTCCCATATTTCAATTTTTATATTTCCAGTCTGCTCCAGCAGGTATTTCTTCATTAGGGCAAAGTCAATGGCGTCTATATTCCCATCTTCATTAACATCCCCCGGTTTAGTCACCGTACCGCTGCCAGGTTCATTTCCAAATACCTTTACACCATTTTTAAAGACTGATATATTCTCATTAACAGCGTAAGTCTTGGTAATATTTTTCCTGCTCCAGTCGTTGGTAACATCCCAGTGAGTCTTCCAATTTGAGTCTTGAGCCGCCACCAGCGCAAACTGGAATTCCCTGTCGCCGTAGAAGGCATTTCCGCTCCAGTCTATTTCGATGTAATAGTCTCCATTGGCCTCATTCCAGGCAAACGGACCTTTTACGGCTGCCGCCTTTCCATCTATAACCTTAGCCTCGTCATACATAACCTGTACATCAATATCCTTTATAGTCTGACCTGCGCTAAGCATCTCAGAAATATTAAAGAAGTACCGGAGCTTCAAGCCATCTACAAATTGCGGCGGCTTGCTGGTCTCATTATGTATGTTCAGCGTCACCTGGGTTCTTTCCCCATTCTCCTGCTCAAGCTTTGCTTCTGTGTAGAAGTCCAGACCAGCTGGCTCCTTGGGCGGGAAGTTTTCCAGAGGCTTTTGACCTTGACCGTAATATTTGTACAAGCCTGCCAAGGCACCTACAAAGCCGGCATTATAATCTATGGCCACCTCGTTGTACACAAAATCCGTGGTTTCATCCACATGATTATCCTTGGAATCCGGTCCGCCTACCAGTGCTCCCCACAGGGTATGCCTGTGCTCTACCGGATCCAGCATGCTGAGTGTCTTTGATCCGTGTGCGGCCCGGTGATGTGGATGCTTTGCATAGTTATCCGAGTATCCTACTTCGTAGCTTCTGTTTAGAGGATTATCTCCAAGTATGTAATTCATCTGGGATTGCGCCCAATCAGATACATCCTGCTTTCCGGCGTATTTGGTGTAAACCACTGCGCAGAGCTGGGCCGCTGCATTATATCTTGCTGAGCCCCATGTATTTACCACCTTGAAGCCTGCAGGGGTTCCAGCCATAAAAGTACCGTCGGTAGGATCTTCATGCTTAATTCCTGACCAATACTCCAGATTCCATCTGAAATAATACCAGTGCTTTGGGTCATTTGTAACAGGTGCCAGCTTGGCGAAAACTCCGCCCCAAACCGTATCCCAGGAATGAACCCATATATTCTGCCAGTTGTCGGTTGGTGCATTTATTATTTTTTTGAGATAGCCCTTATATGAACCATCAGAATTTACAGCAGTTATATCATCTATATATGAGTGATCTCCCGTTGCAATATTCAGCCATACTGCTCCCCAGGACATCTCATCCTCATCAAAGGAGGAGTTGTAGAAGCCTCCTGAATAACCGCAGCCCCTGTACTTAACCGCAAATTTGTACAAGGCCTTTGCAGTATCCAGACACTTCTTGGCATATTCAGGTTCGGTATCCTTGAAGTTCAGATAATTTATTGCAAGAGCCGCGGCAGCATCAGCACACTGGTCGCTTGCAGGATTTTCTGAAGTTGCCAGATACGCAGGACGCTGAACCAGTTCCTTTTTATTCAGTTCAGGGGGCTGCCACCAGTTATGGTCGATATTCCCTTCCCCAACCTGATAACAGAAGGCTACTACTTCACCATTTTTGTCCATGAAGGTTGAACGAAGCAAATAGTCATTTCCCCATTTGAGTATATCTATCATATGGTTTTCTTCATTTATCTGCTTGAAGGAATCCCTGAATTCATAAAAGCCCCAGCCAAGGGTAGATATTGCATAGGATTGAGGCAGCCCGAACTTTACATGGTCACCTGCATCGTGAAACCCGCCATGTAAATCCAGGGCACCGTCTCCGTCAGGGTCAAGTGCTGCTTTGTTCTTGTCTATAAACGCCTGTGAAAGATTCGTTCCCACAGAATCCTTATTTTTAGGAATCAGTGGTATCTTGCTGTCCTCTACATGGCAATCGCCTCTCCACTCCAGCTTCCCTCCTGTTATTCCAGGTCCGCACTTTTCAGCATCATAAAAATACAATGACTTTTGCAGGGCCTCGGCGTAATTAAAGGTTTTAGGGGTTGCTGCAGAGACATTTACGCCGGTAAACAAGGTTGCCGTAACTGCAAGTGTGGTAGCCATTGACAATGTCTTGTGCAGGTATTTCTTAATTTCCAAGCTTATCACTCCTTTAAAAATTATTTTTTTAACAGTACCAGTGCAATCTCAAATATTTCACATGTTACACCGCTTCATAACCGGCAGGTGACATGAAAACCTATTGGAGCAGAGCTTTCTTCAGTAATGCAAAGTCTATGGCATCAATGTTTCCGTCTGCATTCATATCTGCTGCCTGCTTGTTTATAACAGCCGTATCATCCAGCAGATATTTTTTCAAAAGTGCATAATCTATTGCATCTATATTTCCATCGCTGTTTAAATCCCCTGCTGTAAATTCATTTCCGCCTCCTGAGGGCTCATTGCCCGCCAGCTTTTTAAAACCTGTTCCTTCATAAATGGGTATATTGGGGGCATATTTTCTGGTTCCGTTAATATACTTGGAATCCCAATCTTTATAAGACCAGTCATTTGCCGTATTCCATTGTCCTGAAGCCGAGCTGATGGTAAAATCCAACTCCGGTCCGCCTAAATCCCAGCCATAACCTGGATATATATTTTTCCCTGTCAAATCAAGTGTGTAATAATATACCTTATTCTTCTCATCCCAGACTGAAGGTCCGGTAACCTTCACCCAATCGGGAGCCTTTATGCTTACATCGCTTATACTGCTTGCATCAAGAGTAAAGAAATATCTTATTTTCAATTGATTGCTGGGACGCACAGGCCAGGAGGACCGGTTTTCCACAGTTAGAGTAAACTGTGTTCCGCTGGTGCCGTTAAAGTATGTATTGGCAAATACAGGCCACTCATCCTTTGGCTCATGGGACTTGTCCGGCAGTGGAAAACTGCTTTCCGGTATGGGAGTTCCTCCGAATTCCGAATACATCCTGGCCAGATTTCCTGTAAGGGCGGCGTTATAGTCAATAGCCACCTCGTTGCTCACATAGTCACTGATTTCATCATTGAAGCCGTCACTTGAATCCGGGCTTCCCACTAGTGCACCATATAAAATATGGCGGTGTTCCGAAGGAGTGTCCATTTTTTGCCCCCAGGAGCTATGTGCAGTACGGTGGTGGGGGTGTTGAGGAGGATTGCTGCCGAAACCTACCATATAGCTTGATTTGCGGGGATTATCACCTAAAATATAATTTATCTGCCTTACAGCGAAATCATGATAGCGTGTTTTTTTATCGCCTGCATCAAGCTTATCAGAGTACACAAAGGCAAAAAGTGCAGTATTGGCCGCATACCTCAGAGAACCCCAATTGTCAAGCCTTGCATGTCCGCCTGGCGTATAGGTCACTCTGGTACCATCGGCATTGTTCTCTGTTCCGCCTACGGTCCACCAGTTCAGCCAGCGCTCGGCATCCTGCCGGTATTCCGTGTTTTGGGGTTCAATTTGAGACATAAGTATGTAACAGCCAAAGGACTGGTCATCCCAGCAATGTGCCCATTTGTATTTATGTACCGATTGATTCTGCTCTTTTCCTATTCCGTTATAATATTCTTTTGCCTTAGTCAGATATTCGCCTCCACTGCCTGTATTAAAAGCTTCCATAGCCTTATAGAGCCAGATTGAGCCCCAGACCAGTTCATCATTGTAGCCGCTGTGTGAGGTATAAGCAGCCGCACCCTGGGGATCAGTCTTTTTTATTACATCAGAAAAGACTCCTTTATATGTGTCTCCAAAACTATAAAGTTCTTTTGCATGCTTCAAAAGCTTCTCTGCATATTCCGGATCTGAATCTTTAAAGACAATGGAGGACGCAGCCATAGCCGCTGCTGTACCCATTGCCACCTCAGTCCCTGGATTTTGTGCGTCAAGCCTGATAGCAGTCCTGTCATTCATTAAATGTGTGACTTCAATCGGAACCCAATTGTTATGGTCGTTCGCCGTCATTCCAACCTGCGCCCAAAAAACATTTGGAGCGGTATGAGATTTAATGAAATAATCATTTATCCATCTAAGCTGGTTTTGAAGCCATTTCATCTGTCCGCTTTTTATATAGGCATCCTTGTATTCTATGGCTCCAAACGCCAATAATCCCGCCGTATATGCATTTGTTATACCAAACTTTATATTGTCGCCTGCGTCTACCCAGCCTCCTGTGAGATCAAGCCCTTCCTTTTTTCCGTCTGTAAGCTGGGCATCCCATCGCCATTCCAGCCTTGTAGGAATACTGGAAGTTGATATTGCCCCCGAACGCTGTGCTTCATAAAACAGAACAGATTTCTGCAGAGCTTCTCCATAGTTGAAGGCTGCTGCACTAAAACCATCACCCTTAAAACCATACTGAGTTGCAGTTATCATTATGGCCAGTATAAGGGCATATACTTTAAGTCTTTTTGTTTTAAACATTTTTTATCCCCCTGTCCGCTCTGCGAACATATATCCAAAGGGTTGAAAGTGGTTCTCTTTCAACCTTATACCCTCCACATATGTTTTAGCCGGCAAAACAGAATCCGGTCTAATCTACTTTGATTTCGCCCTCTGTAAACGCAGCCTTGATTCTATTGAGAGCGCTGTCGCCAAAAGCACCTGTATTATCATTTGATATTTTTGTTGAACCTGTCTTGGCATCCTTTTTAACCTTAAAATTTATATTGGTTATGACTCCCGGTTTTGTTATCAAATCCTCAGTACTGCTGCTGCTGGTATAAAGAAAGCTGATCAATCCTGAATCCGCCGTTATCTTGTAATCAAAATCAGAGCTGTTTCCTGCAAATAATTCACCAGGTTTAACTTCAACTGCCTCAAGAATACTTGCATCATATTTTATATTGAAGTTAAAGCTGCCGATTCCCTTTTCAGGAACGGTTTTTATACTTATGGGTATTGTTATCACAGAGTCAGGAGCTCCGCTGCCGGAACCAATTGTTATCTCTGAGTTTCCGCCTGAAACAGGAGTATTTGAAGAGACCGCCTGTTTGTTGGTGCTTTCGGAAGAAGCTTTTGATGATGAGGTGTATTTGTTAACTCCCCATATTGACACAACCAGAATGCAAATAACTAAAATACCTAGCAATATTTTTTTCATATTTATTTCCATGCCTCCCATCTCGCACAAAACTCCATGAAATTCACGGTTTGGAATCAGTGCCACGTTTTTATTTGCTTTAAAATTCCTTTATCCCGTGCCTAAATAAAACTGCACTTTGCGTAATAGTTTTAATAATTTAACAGGAAAGAGAACTATAGAAGATCAATCCCAAACCGTTGAAACCTTTAATCAAAATGCTTGAAAGCACCTATTCACCTGAAAGGCAAAGGTTTCAACCGTAATTGACTTTATGACCTTCTATAGTTCCAAATCCATTACTTAATAATTAGACTTCTGCAGGGAACTTAGTGATCTTTCCCAGCAAAAATGACTTGTATAAGCCGTAGTCAACTGCATCAACAGAACCGTCGGCATTTACATCACCTGCAGTAATGTCCATACCTGTTGAATCCTGTGTTAACAGGAACTTCTTTATGAGGGCGAAGTCTATTGAATCCCTTTCGCCATCTTTATTCAAGTCACCGATGTTAGTTGGTGCAACGCTTCCGATTTTCGGTCCCTGTTCATCAAGGTATGAACTGATCCATACAAGAGGAGCATTCCAGTTGATGGTTATTTCATTTGTTGACCAGGACTCGATATTATCCATGAAGCTTTTTTCTGCTGGTCTTACACCCGGCTTCCAGCCTGAGCCCTTAACCCAAGGATCCTGCAAACCTGAGTTAGGTCCGCCTGAGAGACATCCTGCAGGTGGTTTCGGGAAGGTGTTGTCAGCCTGGTATGCCCAGAAACGGTGATGAGGGTTTTCCAGCGGATTGTCGCCGTAACCTGTTATATAGCTCTGAACATTTGGATTACGTCCAAGGATATAGTCCATGGCAGTAGCTGCACCGTTAATATATTTTGCATTGGTTCTGTTGCTGAATTCATATGCATAAGACATAACGATTGCCTCATTTACTACAAAGGAATTTGATCCCCATTGGAATCCGGTAACAGTTGAAGCATCAAAAGGAGAAGAAATTACTTTTTCCTCCAGCGGTACTCCGTAGCCCTGAGCATTTGAAATAGAGATAAACTTGTCTGCAGCAGCCTGAATATTGGTTTTGGCTGTAGCTACATCAGCAGCAGGGAGATTGCTTGGTACAAGTGCAAGAGTTATAGTACCCATACCGGCTGTATTTCCCCAGTCAAAAGCACCGGTGATTCCAGTTGCTTCACCGCCCACCAATTCTGTAGGCATTTTGAGATAATGTGGTGATGCCTTAATATAATCCAGATATTTTGCACTGCCTGTAGTTGCATACAGTTCGCAGGCCGCCCAGTAGAAATCGTCCAGAACATAATCGTCTCCGTATGCTCCGCCGCCAGGACCCTGTACCATGCTTGCATAAATATCAGGATGGGCTACAGCTGCATTCCAAGCTGTTTCAGCAGCTGTAAGACACTTAGTTGCAAAAGCTGAATCGTACTTTTTCCAGAGACGTGCGCTCTGTGCACCCATAGCAGCCAGATTTAAGGTTGCGGCAGTACTTGGGGGCTGCAGGTAACGAGCCATTGTATCCTGGTCAGGACGAACTGCAAGAGCTGTCCAACGCTCGTCATGAGCCTTGTGATGAGCCATACCTGCCAATGGGTATCCTGCAGGCACTTGCATGTTCAATAAAGTCTTTAAATTGTAACGTGCTTCATCCAGTATGTCAGGATAGCCGTTTCCGCTTTCAGGTATGTTCATGGTACCATCGGCAAATGGTGCCACTGTAATGTCACCCAGGAGTAAAGCGCGTTCGTAGGCATTCATTACAGTCCAGGTAGCAATACCGCCGTTAACAACGTATTTGCCATGGTCGCCGGCATCATACCAGCCGCCTGTAATGTCAAGCGAATAGTCGGCCATGTATATATCCTTCTTTGAAGGATCGGGCTTTAAGATATCGCTTGTATGGCCTGCTGGACGAGCCCATTGTGACTGGTCACAGTAAGGCATTTTTATTTCTATGGCACTTCTGTTATGATAGAAATACTTTACTGAATCATATTTCATCTTTGTATATATGTCATTGGCAATTTTGAAAGGCATACTTTCAGGCGGTGTAGCGTCCGCAGAGGCAACCTGCAGCTTGTACCCGGTACCTGGAGTTGTGTAGGATGAGAAATCAATAATGTGAACCTTGTCACCTGAGGAATGATCAGCACCCTTAACAGTTGAGGTACCCTGTGCAACCTTTGTTCCTGCGCTGTTTATCAGTGACCAGGCCACTGGTGAAGTTGAGCTGGATACAAGAGTTGCAGTTTTAGCACCGTTGGGGAAGAAACCTTCCTGATTTAAACGGATAGCATTTGTCGGTTCGGGCGGAACTTCTTCATAGCCCTTAAACTGTGGGTCCTTTACATAGATATCATCAAAGGTAAAGGTTGTAGCCTTGAAATTTTCCGGTGCAACTGTGCCCTTTTCAGGAGCAAGGTGGAAAGCAAATTCGCAATTTTTCTTTGTACCCTTGTTCATTGTAAAGGTTTGAGTTACAGTCTTTGGAGTGTTTGCCTTTAACTCAAGGAAATGCCACTGACCATCCATGTTCCAGTATTCATCATATGGATCTCCCTGGTCACCAATCTTTGGATAAATTTTGCAATCTCTGTCGGCTGTAACAGTGAACTGTACTGAATAAGTATGTCCCTGTTCAATGGTAAGACCTCTGTGACGGAACTGCAAATCCCATCTTTCACCTTTTCCCATTTCACCGATTTTTTCAGTTTTTATTACGTACTTTCCTCCATCTGTGATTTCGAAGCTTGCCTTTGCAGGATAAGATTCCACCACATGCCATGGAAGACCTACGTTGCCGTCAAAGGTGTGATTTTGGATTATATCTCCGGCACCCACAAGTGCAAATGCTGAAGAAGTAAAACACACAGACAACGTAAATACTATTGCGAAAATCATCGCAAATTTGTTGATAAACTTCATTGTCCAGACCTCCTAAAAAAATTTTAATTTATCTAAAGCTAAGAGCCGCTGCCTTAACAGCTCCGGGCTTTAAAATTAATTCACTTACTACGAAGTTTTTAAAACCAATACGGCTTAACTTAAGAACCAGGCTTCTCACGGAGTTTTCAGCAGATATATCTTTATGGCTGCTATGTCCAGAGCATCCACTGTCCCGTCCTGGTTCATATCGGCTGCCTTCATGTCAATACTTGTCGTACCGGTCAACAGATATGACTTTATGGCTGCATAATCCAACGCATCCACACTCTTATCCTTGTTGGCATCACCTAAAATAAATTCGTCTTCACCTTTGGAAGGTTCATTTCCAAACACCTTCACGCCATTGTCATATATTGGTATGTTTGTGACAGTGTCAACCGTACTGCCGGTAGGTAAACCCTTATATGAAAAGTCATTTTTGGGATCCCAGTAGCTGGTTCCCTGTGGCGCAGATATTCTGAACTGAACTTCCCTTCTGCAGGCTGATTGACCGCCTGGATAGATATTTTCGCCAGTGAGGTCAACATTTACATAGTAAATGTTCTTGGCAGTATCCCAGGGCAATACCTTGGATACTTTTATTTTTCCTTCGGCATAATTGGAAGTGGTTACAAGGCTTAGGGGGTCTATATTTGCTGCAACAATTTCAGAAAGATCCATAAAATATTTGAAGGTTAACTTGTCTGTCACTCTTGCAGGCCAACCTGTCTGATTGTACACAAGAGCCTTTATTTCAGTATAGTTGGGGCCTGTTGAATTTAAGGCCGCCTTGATGATAACTTCATCGTTGGTCTTGGTTTCAATTGCCTTAAAGTTTGCAATGGGATTTCCGCCGTATTGCTTGTACATTTTTGCCAATGCACCTGTAAAACCGGCATTGTAATCACATGCAACCTCATTGTTAACATAGTTGCTGATTTCATCAGTATAGCCGTCACTGCTGTCCGGGCCTCCAACCAGTGCTCCGTACAGGGTATGCCTGTGATATGTAGGAGAATTCATCTGGTCTGTCCATGAACTGTGAGCAGTTCTGTGATGCGGGTGTTGAGGCGGATTTTGTCCGAAGCCTACAACAAAGCTTCTGCCTGTACTTCCCAGAGCATAGTCCACCTGACCCTTCAAAAAGTTCTTATACGTGGAAACCTTTGATGCAGGACATCCTTCCCAGTCGGCATAAACACCTGCCAGGAAAGCCTGCGTAGTGGCATGTCTTAAGGAGCCCCACTGGAAGAGCCATGCCAGGCCCTTTGGAGTATATTTGATTTTTTCTCCATTTACGCCTGTGGTCCAATAATCCAGATTCCTTTCAATGCTATCCTTGTAAATTGCTTTATTGGTGATTCTGGCGAGAAGCAGCTCTGCGCCGTAATGAACATCATCCCAGCACTGTCCCCATTTATAGGAGATTATGTCGGTCTGCTGTTCTTTTCCCCAATTAGGCACATAGGATTCAGCCTTGTCAAGGTAGGTGCTGTCGTTGGAAGCAATATAAATCCATACTGCCGCCCAGGAGAGTTCATCATAGAAGCCGCCTGAGGTATAGAAGCCGGAAGCAGCCGTATAGCCTGCATCGCTCTTTGCCTTGTCGGCCATAGCGAACAATTCCTTGGCATGCTTTAAACACTTTTCGGCATATGTTGGGTCACTATCTTTGAATACTGCGGCAGCTGCGGCAAGTGAAGCAGCAGTTCCTGCGCATACTGCAGAGCCCGGGCTTGCAGCAGTTACCTTGTATGAAGGCCGTGCCATCTGCAGCACTTCTGCCGGTCCCCACCATGAGTGGTCCAGCCCGCCGTCACCAACCTGATAATAATATACGTCTGAGGACGGATGGCACTTTATGAAATAATCATTTGCCCATTTAATAGCGTCCATGATGTATTTTGTCTGCCCGCTCTGATCGTAGGCGGCCTTGTCTTCATAAACCGACCATGCCAGCATGGCAGCAGTATATGACATGGGGAGGTTGAATTTCACATGGTCGCCTGCGTCATACCAGCCCCCGGTGAGATCCAGGCCCACATCCGAGCCGTCCTTCAAAGCCGAATCACTTCTCCAGTTGTCCCGCTTGTCCGAAGGAAGAGCACCGGAGCGTTGGAATTCATAAAACATAATGGATTTTTGCAGAGCTTCTCCATAATTAAAGGTAGAAGCGGCTCCCAGGGTAATACTCTGGGGAAGCAATGAAGTCATTACCGATACTGCAAGAGCAATGCCTGCAAATCTCTTCAATTTTCTTTTAATATTAATCATTTTATCCCCCTGTCCGCTCTGCGGACATAAATTCAAAGGGTTGAAAGGTTCTATTTCAACCTTTATCACTCCTAAAAAAGTTTAACTACTATTGACTAAGAAGTTTTAATTTTAGCAGTGCAATATCAATAGCATCTATACTGCCGTCAGAATTCATATCAGCATTTGATGTATTTATATTTGAAAATGACTGTGTGAGGATGGCCTTCTTTAATTCGGCAAAATCCAAGGCATCAATTGCCTTGTCATTATTCACATCACCCTTCAGATCAGCTTGAGGAGCATTTTTATAAAGGTTTGGGAAGTTGCCGTTTACATACAGAAGAACCATCATCCTTAAGGAATTTCCAAAGTATGAGTAGTTTCCACTATCTTTTACCTTGTTGTTCTCATTATAAATACTCTTTGCATAGGTTGAATCTGAGCCCGTCATGGCAGCAGCAGCACAGCAGCTGACAAAGGTTGCATTGTGATAGGAACTTAAGGGGTTTCCTGAAATTGAATATCCATCTTTAATATTAGCTGCACCGATGTTCTTAAAGAAATTGGATATAAGATCACAATTTGTTTTAGCCTTTGGAGTTCCATACCAGCTATAGTCAATTGCAGTTCTCCACTGATACCGTATAGCATCATACTTAAAATCAAATCCCCTGCCGCTTACCTGGGTTCCGTTTGCCGTACACCAGTCAGGAACAAGTCCGGTATTGCTGTTCTTGGCTTTGTCAACAATCTCATAACATTTGTCGGCAACGTTTATCCAGGCTGAGTTGCCAGTAAAATCTGCATATATTCTGTACCAGGCAGGTGAAAAATAGGATGGATTTGTAACGGTAGTACCTCCAAAGGTGTCCCCGGGTTTTAATACGTAGGTTCCGGGTTCCACCATTTTGTTGTAAATCCTGCCTATGTAATTCTTGGCTTCTGTTTCATAGTTAATTGAGCCTGTAGAGCCCCATTTTTTATGTGCGAAGACAAGCGACACTGCGATGTCTTCATCTGCATCGGTGGCAGCACCCACACCATCGGTACCCACAATATTTCCGCTTGCATCAATATGCCAGGACATTAATCCGTTTGAATTAAAAAATGCCTTTACATATCTATAGAGATCGTCAAACAGTTGCTGCTCACCGAAATAAACGGCTAGTATCATACCGTATCCAAGACCTTCGGATACCGTATCATAATTTGATGAAGCATCTCTTTGTACTCTTTTATATCCCTTAGCACCATTTGAAGTAATGAATTCGCTTTTCCACTGTTCCCATTCCGTCCTGAGCGTCTGTACTGCCGATGCCTGGTTGTCCGCCAGCGAGCTGAAGCTGCCGTACGGGTATTTGGCATCATAGGGGAAGGGTATGTTATCAGTGGCCGCGCCAACGGGTATAGCCGCTGCTACAATACTCAATGAAAGGAGTGAAGATATGACAAGTGCCTTGAGTCTTTTAAAATTAAGTTTTTTAATCATTCTTACACCTTGAACCTTTTAACAATTATTTTCTCTTTAACCCATAAGCCCGGACAGTACAGGAATAAACTTCAGCATATACATGTCCGGACTTAAAAGTTACAAATCAGTTATTTCATTTTATATTTACTTCCTGGTCGCATTTACTTCTCAGACTCCTGATAACAGCTTGATCTTCAATTTTGCAAGGTCAATTGCATCTACAACTCCGTCTGCATTCATATCTGCATTCTTGGAATTAATTGTAGTTGTGCTGTCCAAAAGGAACTTCTTCAAGATTGCCAGGTCAATAGAGTCAACAGACTTGTCAGCATTTACGTCTCCCAGAAGTACTTCAGTATCATCTCCGGGGAACAATATAGCGTAAACACCGTTAGCTATTGCAAATTCGCTCTGAGCCCAGAAACGGTGGTAAACCATCGTAGGACTCTTTCCTGCCTTCAGGTCAGCTTCAACTCTGGCCCAGTCAGGATCCTGCTTGTACTTGGAACGGATATCTATGAACTTGATGCCTGATTGGATCTTATCACCATTAGGCATTGTTCCTGTCCAGCCGGAAGGCACATACACTTCCTGATCAAGGAAACGGTGGTAATCGTTACGTGTTTCAGGAACAGATATTCCCTTGCTGTCCTGGTAATTATTCCACATGCCGTCGAGAAGCTTCTTGGCATTTGTCTTTGAAGTAGCATCACCGGATGCTGCAGCATAGTAGGCAAGAGTATTTGCCAGTGAGGAAGCAACACCAAGGTCTGCACCGGAATTTACAACTGTTACATGGAGGTTCGGATTTCCAGTATAGGTTCCGTTCCAGGTATCAGGCTGTCCGCTCCAGTCAATGGTGCTAGGAATCTGGAAGGTTCCGTCTGCATTGAACTGGATTGTTGAATTAGCCCATTTTGCCCACTTGTCCAGAAGGCTCTTAACTTTTGAATCTTTTGTCTGGTAATAGTATTCAGCCATACGCTGCATTGACCATACCTGCATACCAAACCAGGTGTTGCTGCCTGGGTCTGCATATACTGGGTTTGCTGTATAACCCATGCCATAGAAGGTTGAAGTTGATGAAGGCCAAGCTTCATAACGGCCCTTGTTTGAGTTGCTGGCACCACCGGCTATAGCACCTTCTGCTGACTGCAGCCACTGGTAGAATTCAATCTGTCTTGACAAGCTCTTGCCCCAATCGCTTGCGCCATTGGTTGACTTTGGCTTGAAGGTTGCATCTGCTGACAGTATCCATGCTGCCATAGGATTCTGATATCCGAAGTGGTTATGGCTGCTGCCGATTACCCAAGCCCAGTCTGAACCAATTCCGCCGCCCCATGCGTAGTACCATGAGAGCAGGTAGTGTGCTGCGTCATAACCTGTGCCTGCAGTTGATGGTGAACCAATCTTTCTGAAATATTTGTCAAACATTGAATATCTCAGATAGTCACCCATCTTTGTTGCTTTACCAACATATGTGCTTACATCCTTACCCTGCATCTTTGCCCACTGGTCTGCCCAGTAGGTTGCCTGTACCGCACGGGCATCAGCATCAGGTGCATCGGTATATTTGAACTGTTTTGAGTATGAATTGTCTCCGGTAAAGAGGTCAAGATAACCGTTTTTACCTCCGAAGTTCATTCCATCCCAACATGGCTGAGGTATTGTTTCCCAGGTTGACTCCTGTTCGCCTCTTTGGAAGGTATTTATATATGACGGTCTGGATTTTCCATCAGCTCTCAAACCGTAGCCATACCAGTTATCAACGTCGAGAATCCAATGCATACCATATATCATGTTGGTGCCATATGCCGAAACCAATTCCTTGCTGATTGGGTCTTTACCTACTGGAGCTCCGGTATCCAGTTTTGCCGGGTACTGGTTAGGAGTCTCATATTCGGGAGCATATGTTGCCGGCTTGTTAGGATCGTATTTGCTCATGCTTGAATTGGGCTGATCCTGCGATGATGGAATTATATACTTTTCAGCTATATCCCATGACTTTCCGAAGCCTGTAAAGTCACCTGAAAATCTACCCTTCATTGCTTCCAGCCACATATAGTAGCTGAAGGCTTCACTGGTAGTAACATGTCCGTAGTCTGGTGCTTCAACCAAAAGAGTTTCGATTGAGTGATAAGGGATACCTTCAGTACTGAAATAACCGTTTGAAGGATCCTTTATTTTTTGATACATAGTATCAAAACGGCTCTTATATTCTGCATTTACAGCGGGTGCCGCGGCATACACGCTTGTAGATATCAAGGATACTGTCATAGCAGCTGCTATAGCAACAGAACCAAGTTTTTTAATACCTTTTCTCATATTTTTACCTTCCTTTTTTGAATAGATAGTAATTTGTGGTGTAAAACCACCTTATTAAGTAAGGAGCAGCCATGCTAATTCAAACCGTAAAGTCTATATTGGTATGACTGCCCCTCCCTGTCTCTAATAAATTAATACTTTACGCTTCCGTTTACATAGGTTACATCAGTAATCTTTGACATGGAACCGTTACCAAAAGCTCCGCCTGTCTTAAAGGTTACAGGAGATGTGGTGCTTGTAGTTCCAGTAATTTTAAATGTAATGGTTGCGATAACTCCATCGCTTGTTATCAGCTCACTGCCTATAGTGTTGTCAAGGAATACAACACTGATAGTACCGTTTGTGCTGTTAATTGAGCTTGAGAGGTTAACTGTTGCATTCTTAACGATAGTACCTGCAGTTACACCAGTTGCCTGCAACTGAGTTGCATCATAGTTTATGTAGAAGTTACAGGTTCCTACATTACCCATTTTTGCAACATTCTCCAGTGTTATAGGCACTGTTACAGTGTCACCAGTCTTACCGGTAGCTGTACCGATTGTAACGCCAAGACCGGTAAGCTGTGGCTTTGAATCCTTGATTGTCAGAGTGATAACAGGATTTGAAGTCACACCGAAATCAAAGGTAAGAGCTTTTGTTCCAACTGCAAGTGTGCTTAAGTAGCTCTTAAGAATTACTACTGAATTACCTGATACAGTGTAGTCAGTACCCTGTGTCAAACCTGTGATACCCTTAAAGGTATTTCCGTTTGGAGTAAGTGCTACTGACACATCAGCAGGAACATACTTGTCAAAGGTAGCAGTAGTGGGAGTAATGCTTGGATCCAATACAACGTCACCAACATCAATGGTAACACTACCGTCTGTCTTTGTTACGTTTGTAATCTTGTTCATGTTGGCATCGCCGAAAGCTCCGCCTGTTTTGTTGGTAATAGCAGTTGTTACTTTTGAAGAGGTACTCTTCAATTTGAAGCTGATGTTTGCAAAAACACCATCGGTCTTTATCAACTCGCTGCCTATGGTATTGTCAAGGAATACGAAGCTGATGGTTCCGTTGTTGATAGTGCTGGAGAAATTGGACGCTGCATTTGTTACTATTGAACCTGCCGCTACTGAGGTTGCTTCCAGCAGGCTGGCATCATAACCCAGATAGAAGTTACAGGTTCCAACACTACCTGCTTTTGCTACATTACTGAAGGTAACAGGTACTGTTACAACGTCACCGGACTTACCTGATGCTGTTCCAACTGTCACACCAAGATTTTCCTGCTGCTTGGGAAGAACAGTTATAGCCAATACGGGATTGTTTGAAGAACCAAAGTCAAAGGTAAGATTCTTTGAGCCTGCAGCAAGAGCATTGAGGTAGCTCTGCTTAACAACTACTGTATTGCCTGATACTGTATAGTCAGTACCCGCAGTCAAACCGGTGATTCCCTTGAAGGTATTTCCGTTTGGAGTAAGGGTTACTGATATATCAGCAGCTGAGCCCTGAACAAAGGATGAAGTTGTAGGAGTAATTGCAGGATCCTTTACAACGTCACCAACATCAATGGTAACACTACCGTCTGTCTTTGTTACATTTGTTATCTTGTTCATGTTGGCATCGCCGAAAGCTCCGCCTGTTTTATTTGTGATAGCAGTTGTTACTTTTGAAGCAGTGCTCTTTAAAGTAAACTTAATGTTTGCAAACACACCGTCGGTCTTTATCAGCTCGCTGCCTATTGTATTGTCAAGGAATACAAAGCTGATGGTTCCGTTGTTGATAGTGCTTGAGAAGTTGGAAGCTGCGTTGGTTACGATTGAACCTGCTTCAACTGAGGTTGCCTCAAGAAGGCTTGTGTCATAACCCAGATAGAAGTTACATGTTCCAACATTACCTGCTTTTGCTACATTACTGAAGGTAACAGGAATTGTTACAACATCGCCGGCCTTGCCTGATGCTGTTCCAACTGTTACGCCAAGGTTTACAGGTGCTGAACCAACAACTATCGTCAAGGTAGGATTGGTAGTTGCACCAAAATCAAAGGTAAGAACCTTGGTACCAGTAGCCAGAGAATTTAAGTAGTTCTTGGAAATTACTACTGTATTTCCTGATACTGTATAATCTGTGCCCTGTGTCAAACCGGTAATGCCCTTGAAGGTATTTCCGTTTGGAGTAAGAGTTACAGTTACATCAGAAGCAGCTCCCTGAGTTACTGTTACTGATGTTGGGTTTATTGAAGGTGAGGGGTTACCAATCTGTATGGTTACACTTCCGTCTGTCTTGTTAACAGCGGTTATCTTGTTCATGTTGCCATCGCCGAAGGCTCCGCCTGTCTTGTTTGTTACAGGAGTTGTTACTGTAACAGTTGTGCTCTTCAACTTGAACTTGATGTTAGCAAAGACTCCATCGGTCTTTATCAATTCGCTTCCTACAGTATTGTCAAGGAATACGAAGCTGATGGTTCCGTTGCTGTAGTTGCTGGAGAAGTTGCTTGCAGCATTGGTCACTATAGAACCTGCCTCAATTGATACTACCTCCAGAAGGCTGGTGTCATAACCAAGGTAGAAGTTACAGGTTCCAACATTGCCAGCTTTTGCTACATCTGAGAAAGTTACAGGTACTGTAACAGTGTCACCCACCACGCCTGTTGCTTTTCCTACTGCTACTCCAAGTCCTTGAGGCTTTGAGGTAACTGTTATTGCAAAAGTTGGATTTGGGCTTACGCCAAAATCGAAAGTAAGTGATTTTGAACCGGCAGCCAGTGCGTTAAGGTAGCTGGCCTTGATTACTACTGTGTTGCCGGATACTGTGTAATCTGTGCCCTGTGTCAAGCCTGTAATACCCTTGAAGGTAGCACCGTTTGGTGTGAGAGTCACAGTTGTGTCTGAAGCAGCTCCCTCTACAAAGGAAGTTGATGCAGGAGAGATTGACGGTCCTACAGGTCCAACATTTATGGTTATACTTCCGTCAGTCTTTATAACATTTGCTATTTTATTCATGTTGCCATCGCCAAAGGCTCCGCCTGTCTTATTGGTGATAGGTGTAGTCACCTTTGTTGATGTGCTCTTTAATTTGAACTTGATGTTTGCAAATACTCCGTCGGTCTTTATCAATTCGCTTCCTATAGTATTGTCAAGGAATACGAAGCTGATGGTTCCGTTGTTGATAGTTGCCGAGAAATTGGTTGCAGCATTGGTCACTATAGAACCTGCCTCAACTGATAATGCTTCCAGAAGGCTGGTGTCGTAACCAAGGTAGAAGTTACATGTTCCAACATTTCCTGACTTTGCAACATCAGAGAAGGTTACAGGTATTGTTACAGTATCTCCGGCTACGCCAGAGCCTGTTCCAACTGTCACACCCAATCCCTGCTGCTTAGCATTGATGGTTAAGGTCAATGTAGGATTAGGGGATACGCCGAAATCAAAGGTAAGAACTTTTGATCCGGAAGCCAGTGCGTTAAGGTAGCTGGCCTTAATTACTACAGTGTTGCCCGATACAGTGTAATCAGTACCCTGAGTCAAGCCGGTAATTCCTTTGAAGGTATTTCCGTTTGGAGTAAGAGCTACAGTAATATCATTTGCAGCACCCTGCATAAATGAAGATGTTGTAGGAGTAATAGAAGGACCGACAGTAGTTGGTACCGGCTCATTACCATATACAAGACTTCCGCCCTTATAAGCAGTTACATTGACCCAGTCAACATATGAACCGGACTGCTTATATGAATAGTCGTTTGCCTGGTTATAGTTTGACCAGTCATTTCTTGCAGCTCTTGTCTGAACCTCGATAGATGAACCTGCTGCCAGGCTTCCTGAGCCACTGGCGAAACCAACCTCAATGTAGTAATTTGCAGTACTTGTTGTCGAAGTCATTTTAACAAAAGTACCTGTTACCTTACTGGTAACATCTACATAAGAATTACCGCTCATCATACCAGCGTGGTCACACCAGAAGGTCTGCGGTTTCTCTTCATCAATGGTATAGTAATATCTTAATTTGAGATCTGCAAGATTTATTGGTGAGCCCGTATTATTTGTCACCTTAAATTTTGCATAAATGGAATTTGATGAGGATGATGCATTTCCATTATTAAACTGCACTGATACGCCTGAATCAGCTGCGAAAGTAGTTAGCTGAGTTCCTAATAATGTTATTAACATTATTATTGCCAATAATAAAGATATTGACTTTCTACGCATTTGTAAACCTCCAATTTTTTATTTACATGAAAACCTATTTGCCAGTAATTCCTTAATAAACCCGTGTTTACGTTAAAAGTCAAAAACTTTTCACTTTAACGCTTCACGGAATAAGTCTCACCTCCTTGACATTTATTGGCCAATCGGTTTTCTTTGTATCGTAGTAAACAAATCTATAATCTATAAAAGTTACAATATTTGTTATATTTAAAATATTATAACTGGCTCAAAATTGTATCGATTACAATAATTGACATTATTCGCGTAAATAAAAAAGCAAAAGATTTTTTTCGCAATTTAAAAACTTAATATAAACATTAAGCATATTCAAATGATTGGTAATTTTGGCAGCCAAAAAAAACCTATATGAAAACTTTAAGTAAAGCCCCTCCCTTCTCAAAAAATCTAGCGGCACAATAAGCAGGTTGTTCTCTTTAGGTACTGCAGTATTAAATTTTAGTTATACTAATAGTTTGAAAATAACTTGAATAAAAGAAATGCCTGAATAATGCACTGTTTTAAGAGTTTAATGTAAATGCATCAGTTCCATGTAATATTTTACAAAAAGTCGTCGATGAAAGAATGAATATTTTAAGATTTAATAAGTGTTAATAAAGTATTTTACAGTTTATTGTGGTTTCGAATATGTATAACTTAATTATAGATTACCATTAATGTTATAAATTAACAATATTTTTTTTATAAAAATTCTAAAAATTTTTGTTACAATTAAATTACAACACCCAGCTTATATATTATTACATATATTAACAATTTTGTGAATATATATTTTGAAATTTTTATAAAAAAACCGCAAAACCTTATTTAAAAGCCAGGTTTTGCGGTTTTATACAAACTATTGCTAAATTACTCTCTTAGCCCCAATATAAGTACCTCTGTATTCTGAAAGCTTCTGTATCCTGACTTCACCATTGGATGAAGATGCGTGTATAAAGCTGTCACCACCCAAATATATACCTGCGTGATCTATCTTCCCCGATGCCTTTCTTGCAGATGCATCAAAAAACAACAGATCACCTGGCTTTAATTTACTCTTGGACACCTTTACACCGTTTGAATACATGCCTTCAGCAGATCTGTTCAGCTTTACTCCGAACCTTTTGTAGACGTATCCTGCAAATCCTGAGCAGTCGAAGCCGGTTTGAGGGTTATCTCCCCCGTATAAATACCTGACACCATTGAATTGCCTGGCATAGGCAACTACTTCCTGTTCCAGTGTCAGTCCGTTTTCAGTGTCCAGTGAAAAAGTCCCGCCATCACCGGCCCTGGAAACTTTTGCAGAAGCTGCCGACAGGGCTGTTGCAGTTGAGGCCACCGGAGCTTTCTTCTCGTTGGATGTCGCTGCGGACGTATTTGCCTTGTTGTCTACAAATTTTGCCGATACATAACCGATTTTTGAGCCTATTTTCACCTTGTTCCAAGCCTTTGCAGTTTCCAGCACAGTTACCCCGGTACTTCTCCTTAAAACAGTGATTACTTTGAAATTAGTGCCTGGACCGCTTCTAAAATTAACACCATTGGCATTGATCGTTCCCTTTGACGACAACAATTTAACGTAATCCCCATAAATCCATCCGGTTTTCTTATTTGCCTGGATTTTGTACCAATTTCCTGATTTGTCAACAACAATGACATTAGCATTTGTTAATTTTGTAATAATGGCTGCTGATGTACTTGGAGACTTTCTTAGCTTAACGTCTATCCCCGTGGTTTTTCCAGGTACTGAAGCTGCCATTGCCACTGACGAAAAAAAAGAAAGTGACATAATTAACAGACAGCCTGCAATAACCTTTTTAAATCTTTTTGTCATTAGTCCTCCTATGTGTGCTTCCGAAGTTAGCTGACGGGTTCGGGTAATAGGATAACCCTACCAAATACATGGATTAACCCCTGTTCATGGTTCCTCCGTACCTCAAAATTGAGGATTCAGCAAAATAATACTGCTAAAGCTTTTTTGGCAACTACCTGCTATCCATTACCAAACAGCTATTTAAGCTACAGTTTGCTTCTTTCCTTACCTCCTTCCCTGATTTTTGCTCTGCAATGTCTGTAGCTTATTTTATAATACTATAAATCAGCCTTTTTATAAACACCGGTACGCTTTATGGCAAGAATTGGCATACTTATAGCATGTCTTTACGACGTTATTACATCCATACGTTATGTTATAAATATTAATTTTAATATCAAAGTATTAGTATGTCTTGTTTATATTTTATTTCTTAGCTAAGGAAGGTACCTTCCACACTCAAGACGATAAAAGGCTCAACATGTTATTCTCCTGTTTTTTCAGGTATTACGGAATAATAACATGTCGAGCCTTAAATTTTGATACTAATTCAAATAAAAGATTTATATAAATTCATTTATATAGCCCTTTACCTTTTCAAGGGATGTCTCCATATCAACCAGAGCCCTATCCCCTTTAAGAAAATCAAATTTGTCATTAAAGGTTTGCTTTTCTGTCTTGTACAAAATTCCGAGAGGAATGCGGTCTCCCCATTCCATGGCCCTTTCCATGGCTTTAAGCCTGTCGGTATGGTCATAGCCCTCCTCCAGCTTATATACACGTTTACTATACCATTGAAAGGTATTAATCTTGTTAAAGCTCACACAGGGCTGAAGAATATCCACAAGAGCATAGCCTTTATATTTGATGGCTTCCAGCATAATATTCGTCAAATGCTCCTTATCTCCGCTGAAGGCTCTTGCCACGAACCCGGCTCCCATAGCTAATGCCAGCAAAAGAGGATTTAAGGGCTCATTCATTGAGCCTGCAGTTTGCACTCCTGTAATATGACCTATTCCTGTTGTGGGAGATGCCTGACCTTTTGTAAGGCCATATATCTGATTATCATGAACAAAATGAGTTATATCTACATTCCTTCTTATATTGTGTATAAAATGGTTTCCCCCTTCTCCATAGGAGTCGCCGTCACCGGTATTTACCACTACCGTAAGCTCTTTATTTACGATTTTGGCTGCCGCTGCAGGAGGAAGAGATCTTCCATGAAGACCGCAAAATCCATTTGTGTTTATATATTGGGCAGTTTTGGCCGCTTGCCCGATACCACCTACCACTAAAACCTCGTGTGGCTGTTTACCGCTTTGCTCCAATGCAGTCTTCAGACATTCAATTATGTTCAAATCTCCGCAGCCTGGACACCATGCGGTTTCAGAAATATTATACTTGATATGGCACATAAGCTACACCTTCCCCCTGACTTTTTCAAATATGAACTGTGAACTCATGGGTCTGCCGTCATATTTTAGAATACTGTGGTGGCAGAATATTCCCGTAACCTCTGAAATCACTGATGCAAGCTGTCCTGTTGCGTTTTGCTCAATATTAATGATTGTTTTTGCATTACGGGCTTTTTCCCTGAAAAGTTTTTCAGGCAGCGGCCATATATCTCCAAAAATCAAAGCGCCATAGCGTCTATTGGCATCAGCATTGTTCAGCATTTCTACCGCTTCCTTAACCGGCCCCCATAAAGAACCCCAGGCAAGCAGCAATATATCACTATCCTCAGCACCAAAATAATCAGGCTCCTGTAATTCTTCCCTGAGCAATTCCAGCTTCCGCATCCTCTTGTCCACCATTAGTTCTCTGACCTCGGCGGATTCTGTTATGTGGCCCGACTCGTCATGTTCATCACTGTCCACAAGTACTGTTACTCCAGGATTCTTGCCGGGAATAATCCTTGGGGATATACCGGTTGAAGTGATTTTATATCTCAAATACGGCTTGTCTTCCTGGTTATGTACAGCTATTTGCTTACTCCTCTCAACACGGCTCAAGTCAAAGGGCTTGACTGTCACGGTGGTGTCGGACAAAAACTGATCACTTAAAAGAATAACAGGAAATTGATATTTGTCAGCCAGGTTGAAAGCCCTTACTGTCTGATAAAAAGCATCCTCGGCATTTCTCAGAGCTATTACCATACGCGGGAATTCACCCTGGGAGGCTGAAATTACAAACCTCAGATCGCTTTGTTCCGTTCTTGTGGGAAGTCCTGTGGTCGGCCCAGGACGCTGAACCTCTGCTATTACAAGCGGTACTTCCAGCATTCCCGAAAGTCCCAGGGCTTCTACCTTAAGTGCAAAACCTCCTCCAGAAGTGCCTGTCATGGCTCTGACTCCCGCATAAGAGGCTCCGATAGCCATATTTATAGCGGCAATTTCATCCTCGGCCTGCTCAACCACTATTTCCGCATCCAGCATTTTTGAAGCTAGGTAATCCATGATACTGGTTGAGGGGGTCATTGGATAGGCTGAGTAAAATTTACAGTCTGCTGCAATGGCACCCAGCGCAACAGCTTCATTTCCGTTTATCAGTATATTGGTATCCTTTACAGCCGACTTTATATGCTTCCTGTTTTCCACAAGCTTTCTGCCTTCTTTTATCGCCTTGAAATTCTGAGCTGACAGCTCCTCATTAAAAAAGTCCCTCAGTACCGACTCAGTTTCCGTATCGGCTATGCCCAGAAGCTCCAATACCGAACCAGCAGCTGCGATTCCGGCAGTTCTGCTGTTTCCTGCGGCTGCAGCAGCTTGCTTCAGAGGAAGGCTTATACATCTGTCATCAGTATTTTGAATCTCCTTGTCACAGACCACAAAGCCATCTGGTTTCAACCTTTCAATGTGATATTCCACAGTTTCTACGTTCATTGCCACAATGCCGTCAAGCTGTTCCTCATGTGAGAAAAGCTTCTCACTGCCGAATCGGATCTGAATAAAATTATGTCCGCCTCTTACCCGGGACATGTAATCCCTGATTGTGAATACTTCGAAGCCCTGTCTCTTCAGTATTTTTTCAAAAACGGCCGAAATAGTATCAATACCCTGACCGGCTGCACCACCAATCAATATGTTATAATTCACAACTTCACCTCTTCTTGATAAAAGTTTATTTATTCCTAAAAAGTATATCATATTAATAGCATAGGTTATTAGATACCACTTAAATTTAATGGTAAACATGAAAATATATTTATAAAACCTTAAGTTTAGAACTATACTAATGTTAAATATCTTATGGAGAGTCTAAATGTTTACAGATAAGAAACTGATGAAGGCTTATAGAAATGCAAAGGTTGAATATTTTGACCATAATTCCAGATACATTTTTTTCAGTGATTGTCACAGGGGCGACGACAGTGTATCTGATGAATTCAGCAGAAATCAAAACATATTGTTACGGGCATTGGAGTATTATTTTGAGAACGACTACGTATATGTGGAGGTGGGAGATGGAGATGAGTTGTGGGAATATCCCAAATTCAAGCATATCCGGCTGGCTCACAGTGATGTTTTTTCTGTTCTTAAAAAGCTTCATGACAATAATAAAATGATTATGCTGTATGGAAACCATAATATTTACTTAAAAAACAAGCACTATGTAAAAAACAATTTTTATAAGTTTTATGATGACTATACTCAGGACATACATGACCTGTTTGTGGGACTAAAACCTATTGAAGCCCTGATATTGAAAAACAGGTCCAGCGGACAGGAGATATTCATAGTTCACGGGCATCAGGGTGATCTTATGAACGACCAGCTATGGGTTATTAATATGTTTTTGCTTAGATATTTTTGGAGATTCATGCATGTGGTGGGTTTTCAAAACCCCTCAAGTCCTGCGCGAAACCATTTTAAAAGGCATAAGATTGAAAGAACATATAAGAAATGGATTTTAAAGCACAAGACCATGCTTATTTGCGGCCATACTCATCGGCAAAAGTTTCCAAAAAGCCAGGAACTGCCATATTTCAACACAGGCTGCTGTATACATTCAAAAGGAATTACCGGAATTGAAATTGTTGGGGATCAAATAATGATGGTTGACTGGAGAGTAAAAGCAGATCCCGAAGGAGTACTTCAGATTGAAAGACATATAATGAGAGGCCCTAAGCCAATAGATAAATTTGATGATAAATTCTTTGCGGACTATAAAATTCCCTGTAAAAACATGGACGAGGACGATTGTTAGCTACCTCTGGAGATTATCGTACTTATACCACTGATTTATAAGTATATCCAACCGTTCACTCAGTGTGATTATCTCATTGTTATTGAGATCGTCACCATTGGCAATTTTTTCATTTATCTCCTGACGCAATTTATTTATTTTTATTTTTAGTTTGTCTAGTTCCCTCATCAAAAATCCCTTTCTAAACCTAATTTATAAAACTGTTTAAATTATATCACCCGTTTGTGAAATTTGTATGAAGATAATAATAAAATTAAGCTCTTATTTAATGTGGAAAATGATGTTATAATTATAGTGTTAATAAAGGTGAAAATGCCTCCACTAATTTATTCAGACCTATAACATAATAACAGTATAATTGCTCAAGCGCAATAGTATATTTTACAAATTTAGCAAATATTGGCTTTGGTCGAGCAGCTGTATATTATTGCATTATTGTACTTTAAAACAACTAATTCTATCACAAGAATATTTGATTTTATCATAACTATGAGGTTACCAATGAAAAGTATATCAGATTATGAAATGCCTGATGTTTTAAGAGACTTTCTAAACTATCTGCAGACAATAAAGGGAAAATCAGTAAATACGGTGCAAGTTTATTTCTATGACTTAAGAGTGTTTTTTCGCTTTTTGAAGCTGCACAGAAGCCTTGCTGACAAAAATATGGAATTTGATGATATTCCCATAACAGATGTTGATATGGCGCTGCTTAAGACTGTAATACTGAGCGACCTGTACTCTTACATGTCCTTTGTAAGCAGCAACCGCGACAATACTTCACATGCCCGTGCCAGGAAGGTTGCGAGCCTGAAGACCTTTTTCAACTACCTCACCACCAAAGCCAAGCTGCTGGATTTTAACCCGGCAAATGAACTGGAATCCCCCAAAATACTAAAGCGGCTTCCCAGATATTTAAATGTTGAGGAAAGCAAAAAGCTGCTGACATCTGTCTCAGTTAGTGAGGGACCAAATTCCGTAAGAGATTTGGCTATTCTCACAATCTTTCTTAATTGCGGCATACGCCTTTCGGAGCTTGTAGGCATTAATCTCAACAATATAAGAAACAATACGCTGACCGTCATAGGCAAGGGTGACAAGGAGCGCAGCATCCCCCTTAACAAGGCATGCGTCCAAACCCTGGAGGCTTATATTAAGATAAGGCCGGCAAATGGTCTCAAAGATAAGAATGCTTTATTTATAAGCGGACACAAGCGAAGAATCAGCAAGGAGTCCGTTCAGAAGATTGTTAAAAAGTATATAAGTGAAGCCGGGCTGGACCCGCAACGCTACTCCACACACAAGCTGAGACATACCGCCGCAACATTGATGTATAAATACGGAAATGTGGATATCAGAGCCCTCCAGGAACTGCTTGGCCATCAGAGCATTGCAACTACTGAGATTTACACACATCTGGATCAACAGCAGCTCAGGGACGCTGTAAGCAGAAATCCCCTGGCTGAGTTTGATGCGGCTGAGGTTGCAGCTATAGAAGAATAAAATATTCATTTTTCACTTGTCTATTCATTTCTCAGTTCATTATCTATAATTTTACATATGCCGTCATATGTACTGAATTCACCCGAGGTAACAGCTTCCTGAGGGATCTTTATTGAAAACTCTTCCTCAACATCAAAAAATAGATATAATAAATCCCTGGGAGGCATACCGAAATCTTGTCCTAAAAGTTTTTTATCTCTTACCGCTTCTTTTATTGGACTCATCTCTATACCAAATCTCTTTTTAAATATATCGTCCAGCCTATTTTCTATATGTTCCATATTAAACTCCAATCTACACGCATAGCGCGTACACGAATAGTAATGAAAGACACGTAGTGGCTTTCGCTGCGTGAAATCCACCTTGACTTACCACATGTATCCTTCATGCTACCCTCCCATCTACGCGCATGGCGCGTACACAAATAGTAATGAAAGGCACGCAGTGGCTTTCGCTGCTTGAAAGTCACTTTGACACACAACATCTATCTTTCAAGCTACCCTCCTTAAAAAGCTGATACTTCTGCATAGCCGCTTAATTTATCCAATACAAATTTGCACATTTCATCCGCATGTTCTTCCTCAAGAATATTAAAGATTGGTGTTTCCATCCCGGATAAATTTTCGACTTTTTGAGAAACAGCGGTTGAATCCATCAGAGTGTAGCACATTTGCATGGACGACTCAGTTCTTATCCAGTCAAACTGATAATTTGATAAATTGAAGCAATCCACCTTAAAGCCTAATTTATACTGCAAGGATTTACAAACGTTTTCAAAATAAGCAGCTTTATATTCTTCATACAGTACACTGCAAATTGCCGCATCTGGAATAACAGCCTGAGATATTTCATAGGAAGTAATTCCATAATTGCAGGTATACTTGTTATTAAATTTTATTGTCCCCCCTGGTAACCCGATAATAATCACATCCGGCTTCTCTTCCTTCTCAATCTTCTTAACATAATGATTGAACAAGGTTATCTTTTCAGGCTCTGATAAGCTTTTGCCATACATGAAATCCGGCATGGAGTGAAAGCCTAAAAGCTCACAATATTTTTTTGTACCTACCTGGCTGACTTTATAGCCTTCCATAAGCAATCTTTTTCTAAGAGCCAGTTGTACTTCAAATTTGTTTGTTCTCTCCGTCATTCCCAATACAAAAATAACAGGAGTGTTAATATTATAAATTTCGTTGTTTGCCGGGGAAGACCACACCTCATTGTCACTAAGGAAATCACAGCTTACTCCATTGTTTGAAGCAAGTTCAGCCAATTCCTTCTTTATTTTATCATCAACCTTTATTTCACACAGGATATCCTTCTTTCCTGTTATAGCTTCCAGCATTTTGGGGAAAACTATTTTTTCAAAATCCAGCTTCAAATGGGAATCAGCAAAGAGTACGGCATCGCAGGCACCCAAAGCTTCTACAAAATTCCCCTCTACCCTTATCCCTGCTCCTTCCCGCTTTCCCGAGCTTCCTGCATCTTTACCTGCTAGCCCCCAGCCATTGGGCGAAACTAATTTTGTTATCTCAAATTCACTTATAAGCTCAGTATGCTTGATTACAGCTATAAAATCATTGTCATAGGGATATACCAGCAGTCTTTTTTTCTGTATCATTATCTTTTGCCTCCCATTCTTTTTTCGTAATTTGAATAAAAGGATTGTCCTCACCTTCAAAGTCATATCCCAGCTCCAATAATGTACAATAGTCCTTCAATTGCTCTTCTACATCTCTTTTTGTACTTGCACATTGCCGCAACCTTTTTTCAGCAGTAAGGTCTTTTGTATCATCTGCGAAAGGAGCGCATTGGGAGCAATATCTGAAAGCCCAGCAATTTATACAGCTTTGCTCTGTAATTTTACCTATGTTAAGTATTTTCATGCACTTTTCCAAATCAAAGCCGCTCTCCAAAGTTCCTATTTTCATTACATCAGATATCTCACTCACCCTCTCACAAGGGTAAAACACACCCTCTACGTCCATAAAAAGTCTCCTCTGTCCAGGTATGCAAGGTCCGCCTGGGTGCCCGTAATCATAAAGACCTGATGTAGGTGTTCTCTTTTCATGATAAGTGCTTATTAACCTTTCAAAATACGCTAGGTTCAAATTACTTACATGCTTTTTCTCAAGCCGTCCCAGTTTGTATAAGAAAATTTCAAAAAACTCATAATTATAATCCACTCTGAACTTTTCGCCCATAGTCACAGTATCTTCTGAATATTGCGTAGAAGGCAAAGATACCATTTTGTATGCATCCCTTACAGTGTCATAGCTCACAAAAAATTCGGATATGCATTTATAATCCGCCGTCGGATCCATAACTACATTAAACAATATATTTCTAAAGTACTCTGGATATCTCACTTTGAGAATTTCCATACTTTCGATTATTTTATCAAAGGAACCTGTTCCGCTGCCTGCAAACTTTCTGTTTTTATTATGTATTTCCTTCGGTCCGTCCAGACTGATGGTGAGCAGGATATCATTTTCAGATAAATACTTTATTATTTCCTCACTTAGCAGCGTTGCATTTGTTGTCATTGAAAAGGATACTTCTTTTCCTTCTGCCTGTACTTTTGCATATTCTACACATTTTTTTATAAGTTCAAACTCCAAAAGTGGTTCTCCTCCATAGAACCCTATATTTATTCTGTTAGAATCCTGAGAATGTGCAATCAAAAAATCAATACCCTTTCTCGCCAGCTCAAAGCTCATTTTTTTACTTTGATGGCTTCTGTTATGGTAATTTCCGGTGTCTCCCGAATATATACAATATTCACACCGCAGATTACATTGTTGTGTTACCTGTAAAGTTATTTTTTCCAAAGCACTGTCAAGAATATATTCCAAGCTTTTACTTGCAGGATGCATTATACTTTTAATCTTTTTGTCAGACAAGAAACCTTTTTTTAGCATTTTACTAATTTCAAGCTCAGCAACTGAATTTAGTTCATCTGTTTTACCGCTCAAATACTTATAGGTCTCCTTACTTACACCTATAATCCCATTTTTGTTAACATCATATATATAACATCCCCCTGCTGTACTAAAGGGATAAATAAACGGTTTTGATTCAAGCATAAATAAAATATGTCCAAGTCCCGCATTCTACACAAGCCCACAAGGAAATATGAATTTCCCTGACAGAAATGACATGGACCCGGCACCTCCTTTAATGTATTAGTGATTTCTTTCAGCCTTATAGCCTCATATTTTAAAGTTACCCCAGCAAAGGATAATCCCTTGCTGGGTTTGAGTTAATTACAAAAAATTTCAAAAGGATTATCTGGTATTTAAGGCGTACCATTACCTATATTATAGCTTGCTCCATTTTTTGTATATTCATTGTTGCTTACATTGACATTAAATGATACTGTACCAAAATGAGCAACTCCGCAATTACAATTACTGCTACTGCAACTGCATATCTGATAGCAGCCACTGCAGACATAATACGCTTCAACAGTCTCCAGCATCTCATGAGTTTTTTTCCCCAATTTTCTCATCTATTCACCTCCTTATATTTTGACCTTGGAATGCCAAAGTTCGCGACTACTCTGGTATTCGCTCTATACCGAATCCCTTTTATTTCCTCGAGGTTTTAATACAGGGAATCAATACCTGATTAAATAGCCTGATTACCCCTAAAAGTGTCATGGGGTTCCATCCTATGCTTGTATACACTGCTTCTTTCAAAAAGTTCCCCGTGCCTTCCCACATCAACAATCCTGCCGTCTTCAAGTATAATCACCTTATAAAGAATATGGGGCTTGTGGCAGCTTTTAATTACGTGCCAATAGTCCCTTATCCATAAGCTGGGCTCATCCTGGGAAGTATCATGCTTATTCAGGCTGACAAAAGCATACATGTTAAAATGACAACGACTTTTTTAATGTGCGCTTGAATAGGTGAATAGGTACAAGCTCCTCTTTATTATCTTTTATCCTCAATTCTCATTTGCATATTTAACACCCTATAAATTTTTATAATTAAATATAGTCATAGCAAGTAAATTGTAATTTACTTACTATGACCATATTTTAACATTATATATTTAATTTTACAACAAATGACTTATTTCCTATTTGTTTACTTTTTTAATCTAAAAGTTTCCCCAATCTGCCTGGCCTTTTTGGTGCATTGATCCATGGCCTCCATTACCGCATATCTGAAGGCATTTTTCTCAAGTGTGCTCACGGCTTCTATAGTTGTTCCTCCGGGAGAGCAAACCTGATCCTTCAAAACCCCGGGGTGGAGTCCTGTTTCCAGCACCATCTTTGCAGAACCCAGTACTGACTGTGCTGCCAGCCTGTAGGACATGTCCCTTGGTATGCCGGATAATACGGCAGCATCAGCCATAGCCTCAATAAACATATAAACATAAGCAGGACTGCTTCCGGTAAGTGCTGTGACCTCACTCATAAGCTTTTCAGGCAGAAATTCACATTTGCCAGCACAGTCAAACATTTTCTTTACTATGGCAAATTCCAGCTCGGTCACATTACTGTTCTGACATATGAGAGTCATTCCTTCCCCCACCATGGCAGGAGTATTTGGCATGGAACGCACTATTTTTTTGTCCGTTCCCAGAATATCCTCATAGAAGCTTACAGGGATACCTACGGCAAATGAGACTATGACCTTCTGGTTATCGATTGCCGGCTTTAGTCCCTCCAGTACACTTCTGAGTATGTTCGGCTTGACTGCAAGCACGATAATATCTGCCGCAGAGACCAGTTCTTCCGCAGAAGCCACAGGTACCACACCTGTTTCACCGCTCAGCTGCTCAAGTTTTTTTTGATCCACATCAAACATTAAAATTTTGTCCGTCGGCAAAAAGTCAGCCTTAACCAGACTTTTAATAAGGGCCGAACCCATGTTGCCAGTTCCCACAAAACCTAGTTTTATATCCATATCTGTCTCCTTTTCAAAATAATATTATGCCGTTTACATCCATGCTGGCAAGAAATCAGTTCCAAAATTAAAGAAATAACTTAAGAACATATTGCTATATCCTTAAGTTATCCGGGATTGAATTTATTTAAACTTCAAAATTACCTTGCATATAGGGGATACTTGTCACATAGTGTCTGAACTCTTGAACGAATGCTGTTTTGAGAGTTGTCGTAATCAGTAATTGTCAGATGTATAAGGTCTGCAATCTCCTTCATATCCTCCTCCTTCATGCCTCTGGCTGTAACAGCCGGAGTACCAAGTCTGATACCGCTTGTAATGAACGGACTCTGTGTGTCAAAAGGAATTCCGTTTTTGTTGCAGGTGATGCAGACCTCATCCAGCTTATGCTGAGCTTCTTTTCCGGTTATATTCATGTTTGTGAGGTTAACAAGCATGAGGTGATTGTCGGTACCGTCTGAAACAAGCTTGAAGCCCTTACCCATCAGTGCTTCTGCTAAGGCCTTGGCATTCTTGACTATATTTTTCTGATATACCTTGAAATCCTCTGAAAGAACCTCTTTGAAGCTTACAGCCTTTGCTGCTATTACATGCATCAGCGGACCGCCCTGGTTGCCGGGGAATACGGCGCTGTCAATCTTCTTGGCATATTCCTGCCTGCATAGAATCATACCGCCTCTTGGCCCTCTTAGTGTTTTGTGTGTGGTAGTTGTAACTATATCAGCATACGGAACAGGGCTGGGATGAACACCTGCGGCAACAAGCCCCGCAATATGGGCCATGTCCACCATCAGCAAGGCTCCAACTTCATCAGCTATCTCCCTGAAGGCTTTAAAATCCAAAGTTCTTGGGTATGCACTTGCACCTGCAACAATAATCTTTGGTGTATTGGCTTTTGCAATACTTCTCAGTTCTTCGTAATCAATATAGCAGTTGTCTTCTCGAACTCCGTAAGGTACTACCTTGTAATACTTTCCGGAAATATTGACAGGACTGCCATGACTTAAATGTCCTCCATGAGCCAGGTTCATTCCCAATATGGTATCTCCCGGATTCAGGAAAGCAAAATATACCGCTGAGTTGGCCTGAGCCCCCGAATGCGGCTGTACATTTGCATGTTCAGCGCCAAAAATCTCCTTGGCTCTGTCTATGGCCAGTTGTTCAATTATGTCAACATGCTCGCAGCCTCCGTAATATCTTTTACCGGGGTAGCCTTCAGCATATTTGTTTGTCAAGGGTGTTCCAAGTGCTTCCATAACAGCATCACTTACAAAGTTTTCAGAGGCTATAAGCTCAATTTTGTTTCTCTGCCTGCCCACTTCCAGTTCTATGGCCTCAGCCACCTGAGGATCAATCTTTTTTACTGTATCAATATTGTACAAAGTCTTCCTCCGCTCCTGTCAAATCTATATTGACAAATTAGTTATTTATTCCATAAAGTCTTTCAGGTAAACATATTTGTTTTTCCTGGGGAGACTCCCTAATAAAATTATAATAAAATTCACTGAGGTATGTCAATTGAATATACATGAAATATGCAAAAGTTTTAAAAAAACTACATAAATATACAAACAGAATACTCACGCTATCTGAGTATTCTGTCAGACTTAAATCACCCTGTATAGCTCGTCCGCACCAGGCGGCTGTATTTCCTCGGCCGTGCCTCCGGTTTTACTTACCAGTATTCTTTCATTCTTGTCTGCTGTTATCAGGCCTATGATAGTCGCCTTGATATTATTCTTTTCCAGCAGGCTGCACAGCTCTTCCCCCTTTTCACAGGCTATCAGCATACACCCTGAGGATATCAGTCTGAGCACATCCAGTCCCAGAGCCTCACAGATGTCTGTAGTGACAGCCTCGACAGGAATCCTGTCCTTATTGATTATTATGCCCGTTTCCGAGGCTTCAGCCATCTCCCAGGCTGCTCCCAAAACACCGCCCTCAGTTATGTCATGCATGGCAGAAGCACCGAACTCTCCTGCTACCACGCCTTCACGGACTACACTGATAGAGCTCATAAGGCCTCGGGCTTTTTCCAGTTGTTCCTCAGTCACTTTGCCTGTCAGCTTATGCTTAAAATCATTTGCAATAATGGCCGTTCCTTCAAGCCCTGCGCATTTGGTCATTATTACACAGTCTCCCGGTCTGGCTCCACTGGTGGAAATAACCTTTTTCCTGGGGGCCTTTCCTATGCAGGTTGTGGAAATGACTATTCTGTTTACGGCAGCGGTTACCTCCGTATGTCCTCCAATAATTTCAACATTTAACTCCTCCGCTGTCACTGACATCTGCTCCATTACCCTGCCCAGCTCCGCTTCTGTGGTACCCACAGGGCATAAAACTGTAACCATAAGGCCTAAGGGCTCCACGCCACAGGAGGCAATGTCATTGCAGGATATATGGACAGCCAGTTGACCCACATCCTTTGCAGCTCCTGTTATGGGATCTGTAGACAGTACACAGGCGTATTCCCCGAAGTCAATTGCTGCACAATCTTCACCTATCCCTGGCCTGAGTATTATATCTTTTCTGAATTTATTTATTTTACTAAGAACAATTTTATCTAAAATATCATTAGGTACTTTACCAGCCTCCATTATTGAAACATATCTCCTTTAGGCATTTACCTCAGCAAGCTGGTCTTTGGCCAACTGGTACTGATCACGCGCCATGTCTATTAATTTTGGATTTCGTCTTGCCTCAGCAGATGAAACAATCCTGCTGAACCACTGAATTGCGTCCTCCAGCTTCCCAACTCTTCTGAACAATTCAGCTATTATGTACATACAGGTATATTCGTCCAGCTTGTCCAAAGGAAATCTCTCCTTCAGGTACGCTTCATTATACGAATTCAGAGCAAAGTTTAAAAACTCCGTCTCCCTTTTTATATCATTCTTATCTCTGTAAAGCCAGGCTATTCTGAGGCAAACCTTGGCAACCTCGCTGGCCTTGGCATTTCTCACCTTAAGAGTCAGCAGCGCCAGCTTAAAGGCCTCAATAGCCTTATCTGCGTCCCTTTCACCTTTAAAGCTCCTCACTACCCAATTTTGTGAAATATTGCTCTTTATTGCTGCAATATCTCTCGTGAAAAGTCCCTCAAACTTGTCTTGAAGTGCCGCATACCCGCAATGTTCACATACCCAGACATCATAAAAAAGTACGTTCAAATCCTCGTAATGCACACACATATCCGTATCCCTGAATCTTACCTTGCAGCCTTTTGTCTTAACCTTGGTTACTTCTATCTCTCTGTTGCAAACAGGACACATCACTTTTTTGTTATAAAGCAAATTATTCATGACCTATACCCCTGATATTTAGTATATTTATCTATCCTTAACACTTTAACATTAGCATTAGCATTAGTTATTTCTAAGGGAATCAAATGTTTTTCTATTGACAGCAAACTGTCCCCGTACCGGCTTATATATATCCTCACTTATTACTTCACTGTCGGTCAGGACACCCTGTCCGTTGTAACGGTCTCTGTACAACACAACCTTCAGACCCGTTCTCTCTTTAACCCGCATTTGCACCTGCTGGTCAGCCAGGCTGCCGTCAACAACATACTCCGGTTCCGGAGGGGCATATTCCTCCAAAACCACAGGCCTTAATACGGTATTTGCAGTTTCACCCGCATTTTTTCTGCCGATTATCCTGACTGTAACGGCACCATCTTTGACTTCTGATACAATACAAATAGTATAATCCCTATTGTTCTTGAATTTCAAGTCTATATACCCTTCTGAAATCGTAGCATCCTGTCCGGGGGGAACATACCCCAGTGGAATTGAATGATGTACCCTTTTGGTAACCTCCAAGCATGACAACAAAACTGAGTTGTACAAGGTTGTGGCTACCTGGCATACCCCTCCTCCCGTTCCTGCTACAAACTGGCTTCTCATAATAATGGGAGCCTGCATATAGCCGTTGGACGATGTTCTGGGCCCAAGAGCACTATCCATGGAAAACTCTTCCCCGGGAAGCAGCAGATAATTGTTTATCTTTTTGCCTGCCAACTCAATGTTATGGGCTCGGCTGTAATTATTGGAGTTGAATCTGGTGGTAAAAACGCCCAGCAGATCTTTCAGCTCCTTTACATCTCCAACCGTTATCATTGGCTTAATTACCTCTACCTCCAGGCATATATCACTGAAATCCCTGTTTAACAGCCTTGCTTCTATTAGCTTTATATTTGTTTCAACGTCCATTTTCCTGCCATTTATATCTTTTGTATATACTATTTTACCATAATTATATGCATATGTGGAGTTGGAACCCGAAAAATCAATCTGCTTTTTAAGCTTTGACAAAATATTAAAAAGCCTGGACTTGTCATACTGAGCTGCCACTACTAAATTCACAGGTTTTTTTTTCAGACCTCCGATTGTAGCTATACGATGGAACCAGTTACCTGTGCGCCCTAAGCTGTATGCATTATTAATGGAGCTTTTCAAATCAAAGCTGAAACCTATACTGTCCAGGGACAAGGTCCAACTGCTGTTTTCAAAAATAAGCTCTACGGAAGCTTGCCTGTAATTTTTGTTTAATTCTGTCTCAAGCTTTTCAAACGCCCTTGCTTTTGTTAAGCCTGCAACATTCACACCATCGATATATACACCCTGGTAAAAATATTCATAGGATAGCTTTCTGCTCACGGCTAAATAATATATAAGTCCTGAAACCATTATAGCCATTAATATGATACTAATCCAAAACCCGGCTTTCGCTATAATTTTATTTTCATTATGTATTTTCATGCTTTCAACTACTTTCCAATAGTCCGTCCAGCAAACACATATTGTATTACATCATAACATCCGTATGTGCTTACTGGCTGACAATAGTAACTTTTTGATTATGCGCCTTTACTATAATATTATTTTAATTATAATAATATTTCCAAAGTTAAAAGCTATAGTTGTTATTACAATATTAAAAGCCGCTGCGGAACATAATATTACCCTATTTTCCACAGCGACTGATAAATATCAATCTGAATCCATATGAAATTTACTCCATCATTAATAAGGTATAAAATAGGCTCTAAGTATATTTATGAGATTAGTTGCCAAATTAAATTTGTTCTATTTTCCCAGCTTAATAATAAAGCCATAACCCCCAACTGCAATCAAGTTTTTCCCGTCCCAGATGAAGCTATGCACTAATTCGCTGGAGTCAAAAGTATATGTAGTCCAATTTATGCCATCGGAGGATTCTACATACTTATTTTGCATTCCTGACCAACCGCTGCATAAAATACCTTTAAAAAGCTTTCCGTCCCATATCATTGATGAAATATTATAGGGCTCAGCAGCCAGGTACTTTTCTTCCCATTTTTTCAGATCCGCTGAAATATAATAACTGCCGCTGTTAAAGGCTAAGTACTTTCCCTTGCCCTTTATAGCTTTTATAAACAAATATCCCTTGTTATTTTTGGGTAACTCCGACCATTTTACAGCATCTCTGGAGGTATAAACAGTTCCTTGGACTGCAACTACAAATTTATTCCCATCCCATATTATACTGTCCAGAACATCAGTATCAAAGGGGGGGTGATTTTCCGTCCATTTGATACCGTCTGGTGATGTCAGCAATACATTTTTTCCAATAACCGCAAACACTTTTCCGTTTGTGGCAATGTCAAATAAATCATTTTTTTGTACGGGAGATAGGGGTATCCACTTTGTCCCGTCCTTTGAATAGGACATTTCTCCCTTATAGCCCACAGTAACAAACATTCCATTTCCATAGGCAACTGCATTAAATATTTTCTCAGTATCAAACCCGCATCTTACCCATTTTACTGCATCCTTTGAACTGAGTATAGTTCCGTTACTCCCTACAACCACATATCTGCCGCCCATATAACATATATCATTAAAGTCTGTCTGCAGACCCTGGGTAACTTTTACCCACTCGTATGCATCACTTGACCTTACGATTTGCTTGTAATTTCCTACTGAAATAAAATCCTTTCCGTCAAAATAAGCAGCCCATAGCTGATTATTTGATTTAGAATCTACCTTTGCCCATCTGATACCGTCTTTTGAAGCTATAATAGTTCCGGCGCTTCCAACTGCGATAAAATGTCCATTTCCCCATACGACTTTATTGAAGCTTATATTATTCAATCCCAAGTCCTTGCTGTCATCCCAGGCCAAGGTAGATATATTCCAGGTAATGCCATCCTTTGAAGTCCTGATCTGAGCCTGGTTTCCAACAGCTACAAACCTTTCTCCATTCCAGCAAACCGAGTAGAAAGGGCGATTTAATATGGAAGAACTCCAGTTAAGCCCATCCGGCGAGGTGTAAAATAAGCCGCCTGTTGCACAAACAACTGCAAATTTATCTCCCGTCCATATAACCTGTCTTAGAAAGGAGTCCTTGAAAGGCTTTTTCTTTTCCCACTGCACCGCATCTTTTGAAATCAGACACTCACCCGCATCACCGACAATAATATATAAACTTCCTGAATATGCTATACTTCGTAGTGCACCTGTTGAGTTTGACTTTTGTCTGGTCCAGTGAACACCGTCCTTGGAGGTAATAATAGTACCTTCTTTGCCCACTGCTATAAATTCCCTGCCATTCCAGATAACATCCGTCAGTATATTTGTGATGTTTGAAGCAACAGGCTTCCAATTGGTCTTATCCACTGAAACCATCACAGCTCCCGTTTCCCCGACTGCCACATAAATACCGTTCCCAGATGTTATCCCTCTTAGATTGTCATTGGAAAACTCAATATTTCTCTCCCAATTCATCTGTTTTGGCTGTGAAACTGCAGTAACCTGAAAATCAGCAGCTGCGAAAACACATACTAATAATACAACTAATCCAAAGAGCTTAATAAGTTTCATAGTATTCTTCATAATAACGCCTCACTACAATATCTCTATTATTTCTACGGTGTATTTTCCGCTTAGAGCATTTACCACAACTACATCTCTAGCCTTTTTACCATTTAAGGCCTTTCCCAAGTCTGATTCTATACTTATACGCATTTTGGCAGGGTCACTATCCATAGTAGTCACTAAAGTCAGGATATCCTCGTCTCCGTCTTCAACAAATTTTATCCTGGCTCTGCTGTTTATACCCAATACAGACTTATCCTCACTGCTGGCATCTACTACCGTTGCAGTAGAAATAATGGTCAACAACTGCTGAATCCGGTTGTCATTTGCAGTGTATCTTTCACAAGCCTCCTTATATTCCGCATTTTCAGACCTGTCGCCATGCTCCGCAGCTATGAGCTTTTCCCGGGCAATTTCAGCTCTCTTTACAGTCATCCTGTATTCCAGTTCTTCCTGCAATTTTTGTATATTTTCCTCAGTCAGTGTATAACTCATTTGAGCACCTCCAAATATGGGCTTTTACTCGCCGGCAATATACGTTTTGATGTTACAGACCGCTAGGGTTTTAAAACTATTACCTCAGTTTCTGCAACCGCTTTTTCAATCAATGGTTCAAAATCAACCGCCTCTTCCGACTGCATTATTTTTTCCAGCTTTGGCTTTGTCTGGGGATGCTTTGCCACAAATACTGTACAGCAATCCTCATAGGGTAATATGGAGGTCTCAAAAGTATCAATTTTTCGTGCAAGATCCACAACCTCTACTTTATCCATTCCAATCAGCGGTCTGAATACAGGCATATTAACGGCCGAATCAGTACAGTAAAGGCTTTGCATGGTCTGACTTGCGACCTGCCCCATGCTTTCTCCCGTAATCAGTGCCATGGAGCCGGTCTTGCGAGCAATGATTTCGGCTATTCTCATCATAATACGTCTCATTATTATGGTTAGCTGCTCCTCGGGGCAATTATCATTTATGGCTAGCTGGATTTCCGTAAAAGGAACCACATGCAGCCTGAACTTTCCGCAATATTGTGAAAGAATCTGCGCAAGATCCACTACTTTTTGCTTGGCTCTTTCGCTGGTATAGGGATAGCTGTAAAAATGAACAGCTTCTATCTCAACTCCTCGTTTCCCCATCATCCAACCTGCTACAGGGCTGTCAATACCTCCGGACAACAGTAAAAGGGCTTTTCCATTTGAGCCCAGCGGCATTCCTCCATAGGCCTTTATAATTTCGGAATATACATATGAGCTTTCTCTTACTTCAAGGTATATGACAAAATCCGGATTTCTCACATCTACTGTCAAACCCTGTAAGTTCTCAAGAATATACCCTCCAACATCGGCACTTATTTCAGGGGACTGCATTGGAAATCTTTTATTGCCCCTTTTGGTTTCAAGCTTGAAAGTCTTGTAACCATTCTGTTCAACCAGTTTGGAAGCAAGTTTCAATGCTGTCTCTTTTATCTGAGCATAATCTGTATCAATTTTCCATACAGGACTCACTGAAACAACCCCGAATATTTTAGTAATCTTATCAATGACAAAATCAAAATCATAGTCATCTGTAAAAGGTTCTATATAAATCCTTCCCTGAGATTTAAAAATCTTTACATTACCTGATTTTAAAATTGCGCTTTTAATATTCCCAATAAGCTTATCTTCAAAAACCGGTCTATTTAAACCCTTAAGTATAATCTCACCATAACGCACCAAAATGATTTTTTTCATTTAATCCTCCATAGCCACTGATGGCATTCTTATGTAATTTATTTATTGAACTTTCCTCTGCGCTTTATACTAATGACCGGAATAATTTCCCTTAGGGCGCTTATTGTTTCGTCTATCTCTTGGAAGCTGTTGGCAGCGGACAGGCTGAAACGGATGGCACCATCTATAGCTTTGGGCGACACCCCCATAGCTTTGAGAACATGACTTGTGCTGCTTTTATGGGAGGAGCAGGCTGAGCCAGTAGAAACAAATATATTCCTTTGCTCCAGGTGATGCAGCAAAACTTCGGCTTTCAAATCCGGGAAGGATACATTTATAATGTACGGCAGAGCTTCATCAGGGGAATTTATAACCGCTGCCCCTATGTTCTCCCTTATACCGTTAATCAGCCGACATTTTAACTCACTTACCTTCTGAAAACTATCAGCCATATTTTTTGATGTTATTTCTGCAGCAAGACCAAATCCGCAAATGCCCGGAACATTTTCAGTTCCCGACCGGAGTGAAGTTTCCTGTCCGCCTCCAAGTAAAATAGGCTTGACTCTGACACCCTTTTTTATATAAAGTGCACCTATACCTTTTGGCCCATGTATTTTATGTGAGCTTAGCGACATAAGATCGATACTCATGGAAGCAGGAAGTAATTCTGTTTTTCCAAAGGCTTGTACAGCGTCTATATGAAGCACTGCAGAGGGAGATAGCTCTTTTTTGATTTTGGCAATCTCCAGTATTGGCTGATTTGATCCTACTTCGTTATTGGTGTACATGAAACTGAGCAGGGCTGTATCCTTATCTGCCGCTTTCCTCAGTATATCAAGCTTGATTATTCCATTTGAATCCACAGGAACATAATCTACGCAGTAGCCCTCCAACGAAAGCTGCTTGAATACCTCAAGTATTGAAGGATGCTCAATCTCACTGGTAATTATATGTTTTCCGGCCCTGGGATTAGCCCGCAAATAACCCAGAATAGCCATATTATTTGATTCTGTTCCACCTGATGTAAAAAAAATCTCCTTGGAATCTGCTTTTAAAATACTTGCAATTTGAGCCCTAGCCTTTTTTAAAAGCTTTTCTGCTTCAATGCCTTTAGTGTGAAGAGAAGATGGATTTCCATAAAAGTTTCTGCTTACCTCCGTCAAATACTGAACAACTTCATCATAAGGTCTTGTAGTCGCACTGTTGTCCAGGTAAATCTCATTACTCATTATAAAACCTCTTATTTATCTGATTTATTTTCTTTTTGCTTTATTTCCTGTTCCTCTTGTCTTTCCATAAGCTTCTTTTCCATCTTTTTTATTTGCCTATCAGTTACATTCTGTTTAATAAAATCCTCTACCGTCACACTTCTATATTCTTCAGAATCATCTATGCAGCGGCCGCAATCATCACAGTGCTTTTCAGGTTCCAGGTCGCACATGTCGCATTCACCGCAGTCAATGCATTCCCTGTCGTAAATCACGCATAATTCTGCCATACTTATCTCCCATCTATGTTTTGAGCCACATATAACCAAATAATGAATGCCAACCTGCCGGTGCAATCCACTAACTATTATAGCATTCCCAAGGTTGTACTACTTAAAGCCTGCCTATGGACTTTAGTATACCATATATTATGGCCTGAGGCCTAGGGGGACAACCAGGTATATATACATCTACCGGCAAAACACTGTCAATTCCGTTTCTACCTGCATAGCTATCCTTAAAAATCCCTCCGCTGCAGGCACAAGCACCCACTGCTACTACAAGCTTTGGTGAAGGCACCGCATTATAAGTCTTGATTAGCGCCTCCTCCATATTTCTGGTGACACAACCTGTAACCAGCAACATATCTGCATGCCTTGGAGAAGCTACAAAATGAATACCAAAACGCTCTATATCATTGTAAGGACTGCCAAGTGCATTTATTTCAGAATCGCAGCCATTGCAGGAACCGGCATCAACTTCTCTGATGTGAAGGCTTTTGCCATAGGTGGAGTAAACCTTCTCCTTAAGCTGTTTTCCAATAAGCTCGTACTCAAGCCCCATCACTTCCTTCTCCTGAACGTATAATGGAGAAGCACGCAGGGCCTCTCTGCTTTTTTGAGCCAGTTCAAACCTGCCTGTAAGTGAAATCGCACCGTTAGTGCACTTCTCTTCACAAAAACGGCAAAATACACATTCATCCAAATTAACAGCAGGAGTTTTGGCTTTTTCAGAAGGATTGTCAGCAAAAACAATCGCTCCTGTGGGACAGGTGTTCATGCAATTCATGCAACCCTTGCATTTTTTCAAGTCAAATTCAGGGGCACCTGTTATAAATGAGTTCTTTATGGTTTTTTTGGGGTAATCCACAGTAACCGTACCGTGTTGTAACATTTTTTTTATTATGTTATGCATTAGTATCTCCCATCTGCAGCAACAAAACATTTTGCAAGCTGTGTCTCTATAAATCGTTGCCTGCATAAGACAAGTTAAAGCTTTTATTAATTAACGGAAAATCTGTCAGTGTATTGGATTTTACCGCATGACAAAGTGCAGGCCAGTTACAGAAGGACGGAGTCCTAACCTTATAGCGTATAATTGAATTGTTTTCACCAGTCATAACAAAATGTACATTTTCCCCTCTGGGTGACTCAGTCATTCCAAATGCATAGGAGTTCGGAAGGAGTTCCTCAAGCTCAATGTTCACAGGACCTTGTACAGGCATCTTTTCAAGGGACTGTCTGATTAAGCCTATGGATTCATATATCTCTTCAAGCTTCACATTTATCCTGCAGTTTACATCACAGTTGAAATGTTCAGGAATATTGAATTTTAATTTGCCATAGGCAGCATATGGAAATTCCTTTCTCACATCGGTTTTTATCCCGCTGGCTCTGCCTCCGGGGCCAACCGCATTGAGATCCGCAGCAATCTCCCTGCATAGTATTCCCGTGTGTTCAACCCTGTCAATAAACATCCCATTGTTTTTTATTATATGGACCGAATCCTTAAATTCCTTTTCCAACTTATCCATACATTCAGTAATTATTTTTTCATTATCACGTATAAAATCACGCCTTATGCCCCCCGGCTTGTTTGTATTCCTTAAAAATCTGCTTCCTGTAAGTTGTTCGCACAATATAAGTATCCAGCGCCTCAACATTGCAAACTGACCGGCAGGAAATACATAGGCAGTGTCCACACACAAGCCGGCAATATCACCAAGGTGAGCACAGATTCTTTCCAGTTCTGCAAAAACTACTCTTGAGTATAATGCTCTTTCGGGAAGGTAAGTAATACCTCCAAGCTTTTCCACTGCCTGACAGTATGCCAAAGAATTGGTATAGGTCTCATCTCCGGAAATACGCTCGGAAAGCAGTAATACCTTCATGTAATTTTGGTTTTCCGCCAGCTTTTCAAGACCTCTGTGGACATAATACAGTTTTGCCTCAAGGTTTATTACGGGTTCTCCTGCTACACTGAACCTGAAATGACCCGGTTCGATAATTCCTGCATGAACAGGGCCAACCGGAACTTCAAAAACACCCGTTCCTGAAATATTTACAAATTCCTGCTCTCTTTTCTCAAAAGGAAGCCTGTTATTTACTCTAAAAGCTTTTTTCAAGGGATAGACCTCCAAGGGAAAATTCCCATGATGGACCAATTCTCTTGAGTCAGGGATATCTGCAAACCTTATACCGTACATATCCTGTATCTCCCGCTCATAAAGCACTGCTGAGGGAATTTCGCTGGAAATGGAGTCAAGCTTCGGAGTTTCGCCCTTTGGTACTTGAGCAAATAGTGTTATCAGAGTATTTGACGATCTTACGGCAAATGTGTAATAAACTATTATTTTTTCCGAATCAGTTAAATCATTTCCAAACAAATCAATTAAAACACAATCAATATTGCCATAAACATTAAGGCAGGCAGACTTTATGTTCCCGGGGGCAATCTCTGTATATATTTCATTTTCATTAAGCAGCCTGCTTTCCATAAGAACAGTGGACAACAACCTGTTTATAGTTTCAAGGATAGCTTCAGAAACCATTTACCTTCCCCCCACTCCCAATATGATATTCGTGGCATTATCCATCAGAGCCTTTATTGGTTCCGGAATATATACCCCTAGCATAATAGTTATGCATAGCAATATAACTAGTACAGAAGGACCTGTTTTATCCAGCTCCCCTTTTTGAATCCCGGAAAGGTTATTGCTGCCATAAAACATTTTCCCCATTTGTTTTATAAAACCACCAAAGACAGCGGCCAAAAATATAAGCAGCAGAGCTGCAGTTAAATAGCTTTTTGAAAATATAGCAGCAGCAACAGTATTAAACTCGCTCATGAATACGCCAAATGGAGGCATACCCGTTATAGCAAAAGACCCAAGTAAAAAAGCAATACCAGTAACAGGCATTGTTTTTAAAAGTCCTTTAACCCCCGATATTTTCTTTGTATGATACTTAAGATATACATTTCCTGTGGAAATAAAAAGCATTGACTTTGTCATGGCATGATTAAAAGTGTGATATAGTGCGGCAAAAATGCTGACGGGTGTACAAATACCCAACCCAATTGCAATAATGCCCATATGCTCAATACTTGAATATGCCAGTATCCTTTTATAGTCCTGTTGTACAAGCACAAACACAGCGGCAGTTCCAATTGACAGCAACCCCAGCAATAGCAGTAGGTTTCCTGTGTAATTGCTGCTTTGCAGACTTTTGTTGACAATGGACATTACCCTTATAATACCGTACATGGCTGTATTCAGCAGTACCCCCGACAGCAGGGCGCTTACGGGAGACGGTGCCTGGCTGTGGGCATCCGGAAGCCAGGTGTGCACTGGAGAAAATCCAACTTTAGTCCCAAAGCCTATCAATATAAATATAAAGGAAATCTTTAGAATACTGGAATCCAGCGCCGAAGCATTTTCCAGCAGATAATTCCAGCTCAATCCCAGCAGTTTGTTGCTCCCAAGCCCAACGGTTGAAGAATAATAAAGCAAAATAATACCAAGTAATGCAAATGCAATCCCCACTGAACAGATTATAAGATACTTCCAGGCTGCTTCAATTGAACTTTTGTTATTGTAAAAACCCACCAGAAAGGCTGAGGCTAAAGTAGTGGCTTCAATAGCAATCCACATTACTCCCATATTCTGTGTTGTCAAAGCTATGACCATTGAAAATACAAAGGCATTTGACAGACTGTAATACAACTTAAGCTTGTTAAGAGTAATTACTTTTTTTCTCAGCTCTTCACCAAAATAGCTGATGGAATACAATGACACAAGAAAAAAAGCTAATGCCGTAATAAACAGTATGTAAACACTCAAAGAATCAACATAAAATATGTCCTTTAAAAACCCGCCTGTCACTATCTTCCTTGAGCGGCCAACTTCAGCCAACGCCAGTACGGAGGCAATCAGAAGCGCTGCTGCTCCGGCAAGGTTAGTAAAATGTATAAATGTTTTATTTTTATTTGTCCAAACCAAACCGGCAATTAGTGCCGGTATAGCCAAGAATGCTGAATTCATTTCATCCTCCTGGATATTTGATTATCCTTTTAAGTTTTTGAGCTTGTTTATATCTATCGATTCAAAGGTACTGTTTATTTTGAATACGAATATACCCATAATTATAAAGGCAGTCAGCAGGTCAAAGAAAAGTCCAAGTTCAACAATCATCGGCATTCCTTCAGTTGTCAGCATCGCGGCAAGAAACATGCCATTTTCAATGACAAGAAAACCTATAATCTGGCCTATTGCCTTTTTTCTGCTTATCATAAAAAATAACCCGAGTAATACTACTGAAAAAGAGTATATCAAATAATTTTTTGTATCAAGCCCGGTAATTCCATCTATGTTGTAAATGACGTACCAGCTTAAAACCACCAAGCCGCAGCAGATAATCATAGAAATGGGAATACTTATGAAAAAGTCTTTCTCAACCTTGTATTCTACCTTTTCGACTGTGCTTTTCATATACCTGGGAATAACCACAACCTTAAATACAACGATGAGAACAAACATTATAATAATTTCATCAAAGCTTTTTGATAGTACCATTCCTCTTACAGCTACCAGCAGCGATATACCAGCAAGTAGAGCCGACTGAAACCTAAAGGTGGAAATATAAGAATTCTGACGTTTGTTGGCAATAAGTGTAAACGCTGATATTAACATTAATATTGATAAAAGGTTTAACATATTATGATACATAAAAACTCCTTAATACTTCTGAAATAAGAAAACCGGTCCAAAAGCTATCTGAAAATAAATCCTGTAAAAAAGCCAAGTACTGATATAACAAGAGCTATAACCGCAAAATTGGGTATGCTGAAGAGCCTGAATTTTACGGTGTTCAGCTCAACAAGTCCCACAAGTACCGTAATAGCCAGCAGCTTTAAGAGATAGGCACCAAAACCAAGCAATGAATTTGAAATGTTAAAACCTACAGGCATAAGTATATTTGCCATAATGGTCATAAAAACCAATTGCTTAATATAAGTTCCCAATTGGATAAATGCCAAATGCCTTCCAGAATATTCAAGTATCATTGCTTCGTGAACCATTGTAAGTTCAAGGTGGGTAGCAGGATCATCCACCGGTATTCTTGAGGTTTCTGCAATCAATATCAGCAGCATACTGGCAAACAGCAGTATGTTCATAGGCGTGAAAGGGGTAGCGGTATTTACAGTCATAAATCTATAAATATTTTCGATATTTGTGGAAGCAATTTCAGCTCTGGCACTGATGGTTACAATTACAATAAACAAAGCCGGTTCAACAAGGGCGGATACCAGCATTTCCCTGCTGCTTCCCATTCCGCCGAAAGTGCTTCCTGTATCAAGTCCGGCCAAAGCCATGAATATTCGTCCTGCAGCAAACAGGTATACAACAACCAGCATATCCGTGTAAAACAGAAACCCTGTAAGCTGATAAATTACAGGCACACAGCACATGGCAGCCAGTGCTGTTACAAAGTAAACATATGGAGCTACATTATAAATCCAGGATGACGTATCTGATACAACCAAATCTTTCTTGAACAGCTTTGACAAATCAAAATACGGCTGAAATACAGATGCACCAATTCTATGCTGTACCTTGGCCTTCATCTTTCTTATTACCCCTGTAAAAAAAGGTGCAATGAGCAAAGTTATAATTATTTGAATTATAAGTTTAAGTATTGAATCAATCATTTTACGCATCCCCAAATCTGTAATCTGATAAAAATACCATAACCACTGCTAATACTGACAGACTGCCTGATATCCATTTCAGACTGCTGCCCTGTCATGCGGCAAAACTATAATATAGAAGCATCAACACAAGTGCACAGAAAAAATACATTAAGTACACATGTACACTGCCAGTTTGTATCTTATATCTTGTTTTCCTTGAAAAATTCAGGATGGCCAGAATCAACGGCTTATATAAGTATTTTTCTATTACCTTCTCAGTTGAAAGTACATAATTTCCTTTTTTCATATAATAAGGACCAGAGCCCTCTGTTACAACCAACTCACGGTTTGGCTTGAAAAGTCCTCTGAACACTATTCTTACTGACTTTGAAAAACCAATAGCAGAATACTGCATTTTGGGGGTCAATTTTGTAAAGCCGCAATCCCAGGTATTATATTTTTGCACTGTGGTCCGTTTTCTCAATATCAATACCGCAGCCAGTACGATTGAAGCCATGATAGCTATCAAACCTGCAATCAGACCAGTTGAAATACTCAAACTTCCATCTTTCAGAGGATAGTGCATAAAATCCTTCAGCGACCAGTCCATGTCCAGCAGCTTGATATTAATCAGCTCTGCAGAAACATTATCAATCAGCTTTATAACAGGATTTATACCGATACCGGTAACTATGCATAACAATGACGCTATTGCCATGGCCACCAGCATTGGTTTTTCAGGCTCGCTAGCCCCTTCAGCCTGGGGACTTCTGGGTATTCCCAAAAAAGATATTCCAAAAAGCTTAACATAGCTGAAGGCCACAAGTGCACCTGTAATAGCAAGACATGCAGTCACGATTACCAATAGGATAACTATTGGAAACTGTCTTGAAGGAACAAACCAGACAATACTATTTATAATAGACTGAAAAACAAGGTACTCACTTGCAAACCCATTAAACGGAGGTACGGCAGAGATAGCCAGACAGCCTGCAAATATAAAAACGGCGGCATATGGCATCTTTTTTATGAGTCCTCCAAGCTTTTCCATATTTCTGGTCCCTGTAATGTGTTGGACGGCTCCTGCACCCATAAACAGCAAGGACTTGAACAGAGCATGATTTAAAGAATGCAGCAGTACTGCCGTCAAAGCCAGGGAGAGTAAAAAAGAATTCCCAGATGCTCTGGCTATAAGCATTACTCCCATGCCACAGAAAATCATGCCCATATTTTCTATACTGGAATAAGAAAGCAATCTTTTGATATTTATGGTAGAAGCCACAGAATAGGCAATTCCAAACACTGCGGATACAGTTCCAATGATCAGGGTTAATACTCCCCACCATAATGCATTTTCAGGCAATACAAAGAAAACTATCCTGAGAAGACCGTAAACCGAAAGCTTTTTCATAGCAGCCGACATTATGGCGGCAACATTGCCAGGAGCCTCGGTATAAGCATAAGGAAGCCATATATGCATAGGTATTATACCAGCCTTTGTACCAAAACCCAGCAGAAGGAACACATATATTAAATCTGCATATCCTTTTGGTATAAGCTCTGACGAAATCGCAGAAAGTTCAAAACTTTTTGTAAAATAAGCCATCAACAGAAAGGCAGCCGTTATGAATGCAGTCCCCGTATATGTCATAATAATGTAAGTTCTTCCTGCCTTGTGAACCTCATCTTTTTCATGTTCGTATATTACAAGAAAATATGAAAGCAGTGACATCAATTCCCACAGCACAAGAAAAAGTAAAATATTGTTGCTTGAAGCCAAAAGCACCATAGATAGAATAAAAAGATTATAAAGAGCTCCAAAGATACCTATACTTTTTTTATAGAAAAAATGCTTCATGTAAGTAAACGAATAAATGGATACTATTGAAGAGACAATTCCGATAATGAGAAGAAAGAAAGCAGATAGATTATCAATTTTAAAGGTTAAATTCAAAAATGGAATATTGTTATGTATATCAAAGGTTATATTGAAACTCTTCAAAAAAATAAGCTTTATAATTACAGATATACTGAGTAAACTTCCTGCCAGGAATGATAATGTATTTGATATGAAGTTGGAAACATTTGGTTTTGAGTGTGCAGCCAATGCAGAAATTGCTCCTGAAAAATATAAACCAATGCATACTATAAAAATTATAGTCAAATAATCTGCTGACATAAATCAAATACCTCCAGGAAAATCAAGTAAAGCTTGATAAATACAGCATCTATGATACTACCGCAATATGCAATTGTCAAATAAAAGGGCCGAATAAATAATATTGTCAAAAATTAAAAGTCACTCTTCCACAGGTATCAATAAATTGGTATCCATTATTAGTAAAGAAGAATCCATATTATTTATCTTCTTTAAATTATAGATATATTTCCTGATATCGCGGCTTTTATCACAATGCTCCCGGGCAATAGACCACAAGGAATCGCCCGAACGTACAGTCACTGTTTGGTAGCTGGGCTGGGCATACCCAGAAACACTGGCTGTATAAACAATAATAAATACTATAAGAGATACAGTAAATAAAAAAGTAAAAAACCTTGCTCTATTTTTCAGTATGTATTTTTTCTTATTAATAACTGTGTTCATAAACGCCCCTCCGAACATCTGTTCTATACATATATATTAACGAACAGATGTTCCTTTTGTCAATATGATTTTTAAAATTTTCGAACATTAGTTTGATTTTTATAATTGTGTGTGCTATACTAACGTTGAAAACTACATAAATCAGGAGGTTTATATGGCTAAAAAGAACTCTACAAAGCAGCAGGAAATTCTTGACTATGTCAACAAGTGCGTTATCGAAAACGGTTATCCCCCTTCAGTCAGGGAGATATGTGCTGCGGTTGGTTTTAAGTCTACCTCTACCGTACACGCTTATCTTGAGAAATTAAATGAAAGTGGTGTACTTCAGAAGGACCCTACTAAGCCGAGAGCGATAAAAATTCTAAATAAATCAGATAAAAACAAAAAACCGGCAGGCTCCAGTCAAAGCGAAGGTTATTTTACCTCCCGTGAGATGGTTGAAGTACCTGTGGTTGGCAAGGTTGCTGCCGGTCAGCCTATTCTTGCAGTGGAAAATATAACAGATACCTTCCCTTTGCCGGTAGACTTTGTTCAGAACAGCAGTGCTTTTATGCTCAGGGTTCAAGGTGACAGTATGATAGAAGCCGGAATACTGGATAAGGATTTTGTTCTGGTAAGACAGCAGCAGACAGCAAACAACGGAGATATAGTTGTCGCATTACTTGGAGACGAGGCCACCTGCAAGACCTTTTTCAAGGAGAAGGATTTCATCAGGCTTCAGCCAGAGAACAGCAGGCTTGACCCTATTATAGTCAAGGACAATGTGTCCATCATAGGAAAAGTGATAGGTGTTTTCAGAAAGATGTAAAACTGGCGGCTCTTCAAGAAACTAATACTTCAGCGGAGCTGCTGTCCCATTATTGTTACTTTATGGTGAATCCTGCATTTAAGCAGGATTTTGCCTGGAACTAATTTATTTTGATCAGCTGAACTTATTTGGACAGGCAAGTTTCATATTTATATCCAGCCTTCATCCCCTATGCCTTTTAATTTATGTTTTTATTATCAAATAAAAAACTTCCAATACTAATAAAATAATATAGTATGGAAGTCTTCTTAATATCTTAAACTGCATTTTCCATTTCAAATGATAGTTATAAACTATGTAGAACTGGATTATTCCTTCATCTGTTCATTAAATATGAGATTTACAACTTTCATTGGGCTGATTGTAGAAATAGCATGTTTATATACAAGCTGCTGCTTTCCGTCGCTGTCAAGTACAACTGTAAAATTGTCAAACCCCTTAACCATTCCCTTTAACTGAAATCCATTCGTCAGGTAGATTGTAACCGCTATGTGCTCTTTTCTCACCTGATTTAAAAAAATGTCCTGCAAATTGATAGTATTCTTTACCAAAGTAATCCTCTCCTTTGTTTTATATATAATTATCCGGTTGATTCATTTACTGTGAACCAACTCTCTACCTGCCCCCAAAATCAAAGTATTAACAATGAAGACATACATACAGTTTTATTTTACTAGATTATACCAGTACATGCAATAAGAATATAGTACTAAAAACCCTAAAGTTACGTACTATGGCTTCTTATATAGGCTATAACCTCTTCAATTATAGTATTAGTATTTCCAGAATTATCTATACTAAACCATTTTATTTCATTGATTCTTTTAAACCATGTCAATTGCCTTTTGGCATACCTTCTGGATTCCCGCTTAATTAATTCTGTTGCTTCCTCAAGTGTTATTTCATTTCTCAGGTAATACAATATTTCCTTATAGCCTATTCCCTGCATGGAGGTTATGGAATCGGAAAAACCCAGGTCAACCAGTCTTCTGACTTCATTAACAAGGCCGTTTTCAAGCATAATATCCACTCTTTTGTTTATCCTGTCATATAGCTTGTCCCGTTCCATGGTCAGCCCTAGCATAATATACTTATATCTAGGTGGAATCTCCCTGGATTTTTCATTGTGATAGCTTATGGGCTTCTGTGTCTGAAAGAATACCTCCAATGCCCTGATTACCCGCTTTACGTTGTTTGGATGAATTGCTGCGGCAGCTGCCGAATCCACCTGCTTCAATTTTTCATATATATATCCCGGGCCTTTTTGCTCCGCCTCGGTGCTCAGTTGTTTTCTAAGCTCCCAATCACACTCTGTCTCACTAAAATTGAAATTATTGACCAGGGAGCTGATATAAAGCCCTGTTCCTCCTGCAATAACAGGCTGTTTATCCTTCTCGATTATTTCTTCCACATATTTTTCCGCCAATTCCTTAAACCTTACAACATTAAACTCCTGGCTGGGAAGAATTTCATCAATAAGATAATGCTTTATTCCCTGCATTTCGTCCGCCTTTGGCTTTGCAGTACCTATGTCCATATATTTATATACCTGCATGGAGTCGGCAGATATTATCTCTCCATTCAGACGTTTTGCCAGTTCTATTGATAGCTTGGTTTTTCCGGAAGCAGTGGGGCCTACTATTACTATAACCTGTTTCATTATTTTCCTGACGCCTCCTGTTAAACTATCCTTTTAAACATCTTTTCTATTTCATATTTAGTAAGTCTTATAACGGTGGGCCTTCCATGGGGGCAGGTATATCTGCTGCCTGCTGCGGACAGTTCAGCAAGCAGACTGTCCACCTCACTTCCGTCCAGACGCTTATTTGCTTTTACAGCAGCCTTGCAGGCTATGGTGTGTATTATCTCATCTGCAAGGGGGGTAGATAAAGGTTTGAGGGAGGTCAGCATTTTATCTGTTAACTCCAGAAATACATCTTTTGGAGAATAACCCTCCAGCAAAGTTGGTATTCCTCTTATTATAATAGAATTATTTCCAAAATCCTCAAAGATAAATCCCAGTTTTTCAAGCATCTCCTGTCTTGCACTAACTTCGCCGAGTTCCAGGGCTTGGAGCTGAATAACAACAGGTTCCAGCAGCAGCTGCGAGTTATTTTCCTGCTCTTCATATTTAATTTTCAGTTTTTCATATATTATACGCTCATGGGCTGCGTGCTGGTCTACTAAAACAAGCTCCTCCCCGTTCTGAAGTATTATATATGTTGAAAAGGCCTGTCCTATATATCTCATGGACTGCACATCAAAAGCGGGTTTTACTGTTTCAGGCAGTTTCTCTTCAAGCTCACTTTTGTAGTTTGGAGACTGTTTTTCTGGAACCGGCATATCCTTTACCAACGATTCCCCGCAGACTTGTGAAGTGTATTCACCTTTTGGCTCTGACACATTCAGATCCGTTCTTGCAAGTGGCTTCAAAGCCTCGGTAAAACTCCTTATTTCCTGCTCTATAGTACTTTTGAGGCTGTTGGCAATGCCTTTTTCTCTCTCCTTGAACCCGGTCTGTGATAACTGCACAGGCTCTGCTCTCCAAGCTGCTTTTGCACTGCTGACTTCCTCAAGTGAGGCATTTTCCACAACAGCGGCACTTGCAGGCTTGGCAGATAAAATGCTGGCCTGCTTCTGTATAAGCTGTTCCTGAACATACTGCTCACCGGAGTCCACGTTTTTAAACTTGAACAGCTCTCTATCCTTATTGGGAACCGCAACCGGATTAAACAGGGTATCTGAGCTCAGGGCCTTGGATATAGCCATATATATAGCTCTGGACAGAAAACTCTCCTCTGCAAACCGGACTTCCGTCTTGGCCGGTGATACATTTGCATCCACCAGCAGCGGGTTAAGCTCAATACTCAAAACGAAAAATGGGAACCTGTTCTTCATAAGTATACTGTTGTAGGCTTGTTCAACCGCATAGGCTACAAGCTTGCTTTTTACAAATCTTTTATTTATGTATAACGACTGATAGTTTCTGTTTGACCTTGCAGCCTCTGGTTTTCCAATATAGCCGGATATCCGGTATTTTTCATCCTGGTAGCCGACTGGTATAAGTTCCTTGATTATTTCTTTACCATATATACTGTAAATTGTACTTTTTATATCATTATTTCCCGGAGTATGCAAAAGCAGTGTTTTTCCGCTGGTCAGCCTGAAAGATATACCGGGATTTCCCAGAGCAATTCTTGAAATTGTGTCTGAGATATAGCCCGCTTCCGTGGAATCCTTTTTTAGAAACTTATAGCGGGCAGGCGTATTGAAGAATAAGTCCCGTATAATAAAGGTAGTCCCCACAGGACATCCTGTCTGCCTTACCTCTTTAATTACTCCTCCGCTGATATGCAGATACATGCCGTAAGTGCTGCCTGCTGCCTTGGTTTGGAGCTCTACGGAGGAAACGGCAGCAATGCTGGCCAGTGCCTCTCCTCTGAAACCCATGGTAACAACAGAATCCAAATCTTCCGCACGCTTGATTTTACTGGTGGCATGACGCTCAAATGCAATTTCAACATCATCCTCATCCATGCCGCTGCCATTGTCGGTTACCTTAATGTATGAGATGCCTCCGTTTTTTATATCCACCGTTATACTTGTGGCGCCGGCATCTATGGAGTTCTCCACCAGCTCCTTGACTACTGAAGCTGGCTTTTCAACCACTTCTCCCGCAGCTATTTTATTTGAAGTATTCTCATCCAGTACAATAATGCGTCCCATATAACCTCCGTCAAAATTCCTCCTGCAGGTTTTATCAACTATTCATCTTCCTCTGTAGTTCGTAAAGGAAATTCATTGCATCTATTGGTGTAAGCCTTGAAATATCAAGCTTCTTGACTTGTTCAAGTATATCATTGTGAACAGATGCCTTTGCAGCCGCTTGAAACAAGTCCAACTGCCCCTCCACCTGCTTCTTTATTCTGCGCGCCTTCCCATTTTTGCTTATGTCGGCTGCATCCAACTCCTGAAGGATTTCCTTGGCCCTGTCAATTACAGGAAGCGGCACACCCGCAAGTCTTGCAACCTGTATGCCATAACTGCCGTCGGCGCCCCCCCTGATAATCTTTCTCAGAAATATGACGTCTTCACCCTTCTCTTTTACTGTAATACAATAATTCTTTATTCCTGTAAGCTTTCCTTCAAGCTCTGTAAGCTCATGGTAATGAGTTGCAAAAAGCGTCCTGCAACCTAGATTTTCCCTGCTTACTATGTATTCTATAACAGCCCATGCAATGCTGAGTCCGTCAAAAGTACTTGTACCCCGTCCTATTTCATCAAGTATGAGCAGGCTTCTTTGAGTAGCATTTATAAGTATGTTTGCCACTTCCGACATTTCAACCATAAAGGTACTCTGTCCTGAAGCCAGGTCGTCGGACGCTCCCACCCTCGTAAATATTCTGTCAACAAGTCCTATTCTTGCAGAAGTTGCAGGTACAAAACTGCCTATTTGAGCCATAAGAACTATAAGAGCCGTCTGTCTCATATAAGTGGATTTTCCTGCCATGTTGGGGCCTGTAATCACTGCAAGCCTGTCTTCTCCCAGATCCAGTACCGTGTCATTTGGGACAAAGCTGCTCTTGTCTGTCATTTTTTCAACTACCGGGTGCCTGCCGTCAATAATATGTATTTCATCAGTTGCGTAAACCTCCGGCATACAATAGCCTTCACGGTCAGCAACCTCCGCCAGGGATGCAAGCGAATCCAACTCCGCCAGTGCCCTGGAAGTACTTTTTATCCTGGTGAGCTGGGCAGCAATTGCCTCCTTTATCTGAACAAACAAGGAGTACTCAAGCTGTACTATTTTTTCCTCTGCTCCCAGTATGTTATCTTCTATCTCTTTAAGCTCGGGAGTTATGTACCTCTCACAGTTGGCAAGGGTTTGCTTCCTTATATAGTCCTCTGGAACAGAGGCCAGATTTGATTTTGTTATTTCTATGTAATAACCGAAAACTCTGTTGAAGCCTACCTTGAGGTTTTTTATACCTGTTTTTTCCCTTTCAGCGGTCTCCAGAGCGGCTACCCAGTCCTTTCCCCTGGTGGCAGCTTCCCTCAGCTTGTCCACCTCGGAATTAAAACCGTCTTTTATAATTCCGCCCTCTTTTATGGTTATTGGTGGCTCCTCCATAATGGAGGCTTCTATTAGCTGATGAACATCCTCCAGGTTGTCCAACTGCTGGCAGCAGGTCATATTATGTTCCGCCTGAAAGTCTGTCAAAGTATTTTTTACATAGGGTATCTGGCTTACCGAATTTTTCAGAGCTATCAGGTCCCGGCAGTTTACATTTCCCAGCACCACCTTGCCCATAAGCCGTTCCATGTCGTATACCCTGCGAAGCATTTCACGTATTTCCATACGGGCCATAAATTTATTCTTAAATTCATTGACTGCTTCCAGCCTTAGCTTTATATCACCTAAATTGACCAGGGGCTGTTCAATCCATTTTCTCAGCAGCCTCCCACCCATTGAAGTCATGGTCTTGTCCAAAACCCACAGAAGGGAACCACGCTTGGATTTTTCCCTCATGGTTTCGGTCAACTCCAGATTCCTTCTGGTAGCGGCATCAAGAATCATAAATTCTTCAATATTATATGAGTTGAAATTTTGAATATGGCTTAAGCTTACCTTCTGTGTCATATCCAGGTAATTCAAAAGAGCACCGGAAGCATTTACTGAAATATCATATTCCGACAGCTCAAAAGTTACATTTTTGAAATGCTCCCGCAGAGTTTGCTTGGCATTTCCATATTCAAAGCAACAGTTGTCATAGACAGAAATATATATGTTGAACCTTAGATCCAACTGTGACAGTAATTCCTTATCTTCATTGAACTCACTGTTTACAATAATCTCGGAGGGCATGAACTTTGCAATTTCATCCAGCAGCTTCCCCTTTGTATTTCCCCAGGTTATCCTGGTGGCTGAAAAATCTCCGGTGGTTATGTCTACTGCTGCAAGCCCGTAAAAGTTACCGTTTCTGCATACAGACATAAGATAATTGTTTTTTCTGTCATCCAGCATTGCAATATCAGTAACGGTGCCGGGGGTTACAACCTTTACCACATCCCTTTTTACAATTCCCTTGGCCAGGGCAGGGTCTTCCACCTGCTCACAAATTGCTACCTTGTAGCCTTTTGCCACAAGCCTGGCAATGTAACCGTCCGCAGCATGAAAAGGAACACCGCACATGGGTGCACGTTCCTCCAGGCCGCAATCCTTTCCGGTCAAAGTTATTTCAAGCTCCTTTGAAGCTACTTCCGCATCACGGAAAAACATTTCATAGAAGTCTCCCAGTCTGAAAAACAATATGCAGTCTTTATATTGGTCTTTAATATTTAAATATTGCTGCATCATCGGAGTAACAGTTCCCATACCAAACCTCCCATAATTGGCCTTAAAAGTCTACTGCATAAATCCCCAGGGCATTAAGCATAATACCCCAAACAGGGTTATCAGGTCTTTTTACGCTCAGCCCTTGCAGCCTCCTCCGCAGGTTTGGCACTTGTCATCAGTGCAGGTTGGCTCACCGGTTATTGAAAAAACTATTATATCATTAACTTTCTTCATCAGTGCCTCCAGGTTGGATTTGGCTGTGAGAAATTCCAGGGTAGTGGGATATTCGTTTATTTCCTTTTGCTTTTGGAGAAGCTTTTGCTTAGTTTCTTCAATTACCTCCGCCGCCGCATTTTCTTTTGACCTCTTTACCATTTCTATCTGAAGCTGCCTGTATTCATTCATAAGGTTTGTGGATTTTGAATCGCTCTGCATTGCAGCCTCGGTGTTTTTATATAATTCCATTTCCTTTGAATTTGCCAGCATCAAACCCAGTTCTCTTGCCTTTTCTGTAATATCCATATTAATCTCCTTCTACGCGCATAGCGCGTACACAAATAGTAATGAAAGACACACCGTGACTTTCGCTGCGTAAAATCCACTTTGACTTATTAAATGTATATTTCACGCCAGCTCTATATTTTATTTTATATTAATAGTTATATAATATAATGCTAATTAAATGATTACTAATAAAATCATTACGGTTGAAGCTATTACTTTACAGCCAATGGCGCGATCCACTATATGCTTTAAGCTGCCTATACCAGCTTTCCCAACAGCGACCAGGTCTGAACCGTGTCAATCTTAACCCTGACCAGACTGCCCACCAAATTGGGATTGCCTTTGAAGTTTACTATTTTATTTTCTCTGGTTCTCCCGGTGTAAGTGGTTTTACTACTTTTACTGAGGCCTTCTACCAAAACCTCCACCTCTTTCCCAAGCAGCCGGTCATTGATATGACGGCTTATAGAGTTCTGGAGATCAAGCAGTCTGTCAAACCTCTCCTTTTTAACCTTTTCAGGTATCTGGTCAGCTGCTTTTGCAGCAGGTGTTCCCGTTCTTTTTGAGTACAGGAAGGTATACGCCATGTCAAATCTCGCCTTTTCCACCACATCAAGCGTTTCTGCAAAATCCTCCTCCGTCTCTCCGGGAAAGCCTACAATTATATCTGTGGACAGGGAAATATCAGGTATATGTTTCCTGACCTTCTCTACCAGCTCAAGATACTGCTCCTTTGAATACTTCCTGTTCATTTTTTCAAGAATTTTTGTGCTTCCGGCCTGAACCGGTAAATGTAAATGACCGCAAACCTTTTTGCAGTCCCTCATGGCATATATAAGCTCCTCGGACAAATCCTTCGGGTGTGAGGTCATAAAGCGTATGCGTTCAATACCTTCAATCCTGTCAAGTTCTCTGAGCAGGCCCGCAAAGGAATAATCCCCCTCAAGGTCCTGTCCGTAGGAATTCACATTCTGTCCCAGAAGCGTTATCTCTCTGCACCCCTCCTGCGCCAGCTTGACCACTTCATTTCGTATTTCTTCAATATCCCTGCTGCGCTCCCTTCCCCTTACATAGGGTACGATACAGTAGGAGCAAAAATTATTGCAGCCGTACATTACCGTAACCCAGGCCTTAAGGCTTTCCTTACGGGTAATGGGCATGTTTTCGGCTATTGACCCGGTAGAATCCCATACATCAATCACAGTTCCACTGCTTTCAACCGCCGTATTCAGCAGTTGGGGGAACTTGTAAAGATTGTGGGTTCCAAATACAATATCCACATGCCTGTAAACCTTTCTGATATGTTCAACAACCTCCGGCTGCTGCATCATGCAGCCACATATGGCTATAATCAGCTCTGGGTTGTTCTCCTTCAGCTTTTTCAAGGCGCCCAGATGCCCGTATACCTTCTGCTCTGCGTTTTCCCTGACACAGCAGGTGTTAAAGATTATAAGGTCGCTGTCAGTCCTTTTTGCGCTTTCCGAATAACCCATTTCTGAAAGCATTCCTGAAAGCCTTTCCGAGTCATTTTCATTCATCTGACAGCCAAAGGTTTCAATACTATATTTAACCGGTCTTCCAAGCCTGGAAATCCTGGCCTGGTTATAGTCCCTGAGTAGTTCAATATATTTATACTGCTGAGCGATTTCCTCGGCAGATACCTGTGTAGTCACCCTTTTGCTCAATACGATCCTCCAATTCCACAATTCAGACACCTGTGTATAGTGCTGACTGCGGACTTAATAGTTTTTAATACAGTGAATATTATAACATAAAAACACTTTTTATAAAGAAAAATAACGCTTCTCACATAAAAACTGCCGGCCTACCCTAAAGAAAAGACATACTTTTCTTCTGTCACAGGAAGTCCCGCGAGCATGACGGTTAACAACTCCCCTGTGCCTTTGAACCCAAAACGCCTGTAAAATCGTACAGCTCTTTGATTCTTTTGTATAACCCAAAGGAAGCAGCTCGAATATCCCTGCTGTTTAAGCCTTTCCACGGCAAATTTCATCAGTTCATAGCCCTGCTTGCACGACCAGTATTCGGGAAGTACATACAGCGATATTATTTCACCTGCATTGCCAGTTTGTGTGCAAGTTCCAGCTGGCTGAGAATTTTCAGCCGCCCCTTTCCCAAAGGTTATGGTGCCGGTAATACTGCCATCAAGCTCAAAAACTGCAGCCTCATGTATGTTTTTCTTCAGGGCTCTGGTAAACAAAGGTATCCAGCCATCCTCTGATATTCCCTCCAGATAATTTGCTGAAATAAAATCCACATATGCCCCTTTCCAGGCCCTGGAATGAACGCAGCTCATGGCTCCCACATCTTCAAGGCTTGCGGTCCTTACACCCATTTTAACCTCCCATTTACGCGCGCATAGCGCGTACACAAATAGAAATGAAAGACACGCAGTGGCTTTTGCTGCGTGAAAGCCACTTTGACACACAGCATGTATCTTTCAAGCTAACCTCCCTTCATCCAACAATACAGGGAATATCAGAAAAAAGTTTCACGCTTGTGATATTATTGATCAGTATTTTAACTGAAATACTTAATTAAAATGACTTTAACCTTATCTACAGGTGTTACACTTAACCGCCTTTTCCACGGAAAACAAAAAAAGCCGTGCACAGTTATCTTTCAATAACTATTGCCACGGCCTTAAAAACTTTACTATAATGTGTCCTCCCAGACTCCGATTTCTTTGAGTCTGCTGATTATGGGAAGATGCTGGGTACATTTCCCTTCACAAATCCCGCACTCTATGCATTCCTTTACACCATTTTGAGGTATTCCCCAGTGCCACTTAAGATCATTGAGCACCTCCTGCTCATTTTTAAGTATCTTGTTATTGTAGGACAGCATATATTTTGATACCGGTATTTTTTTAGGGCAGTGCTCGCAGTAACGGCAGCCGGTGCACAGCTTATCCATTGAATTAAAAAGCATTCCCTCAATTTCCTTAAGCTTCTTCTCGTCAAGCTTTTCAAGGTTATCACCTATCCTGCAGTTTTGAACCACCTCTTCAACGCTGCTCATGCCGGCCAGAACAGTGGTTATCTCATCATGGGAGGCGTTAAATCTCAGGGCGGCATCCACAACAGTCCTGTCACCCCTGCCTCTGATAAAATCAAAGTACTCGGCTTTTTGAGGTATGAGGCCGCCTCCCAGAGGATTCATGGTGGCGACTCCCAGCCCCTTTTTGTAAGCCGCCTGCAAGCCCTTCTGCCTGAAGGGGAAGTTTAAAATATTGTAGCCCACAGTCATACCTTCAAAGTCAGCTTCATTTACTATTGTTTCAATTTCCTCTCCATTGCAATGGGTGGAAAAAACTATATGCTCTATAAGTCCTTCTTCCTTTGCCCTGAGCGCAGTCTCATATGCGCCGCCCTTCACCATCCTGCTTCTGTAGTCATCCATGCTTAGAATACACCAGATATGAAAGAAATTGACCTTTTCAAGATTCATTCTTTTGAGTGACAGTTCAAGCTGCGCTCTGAGCTTGGAGCCGTCCTTCTGACTGCTTTTTGTCGAGACATAAAAACCCTTTTCCATGCTCTTAAAGGCATGTCCCATTATAAATTCACTGTTATCCTCACAGTAGTTTGGCGCAGTGTCAAAGTAGTTGACTCCAAGCTGTCTGGCCTTAACAACTATCTCGGCACACTTGTCATAATCATAGCCGTCACCCTGTTTGGAAAACCTCATACCGCCAAACCCGATAACCGATATGTCCTTGCCGGTTTTACCATACTTTTTATATTGCATTTTGACCTCCATAAATACTTTAATAATACAATAACTATTGAACAGTGAGCTGTAACAAATACGAAGTTCTATATATGCAATTTAAAGTATACTGCTTATTTAATTTTATAACAATGTACATTTTTATCTATTTTTATAACTATTTAATCCAGTGAAAGAGTGTGACCCTTTTCCCTGAGCCATATCCGAAGGCTCTTATAATGGGGGCACAGCTTTTGCACCTGGGCCCAGAAGGCTGCGGAATGGTTCAATTCCTTCATATGGCAAAGCTCGTGAATCACCACATAATCCAGTATTTCAAGTGGCGCCATAATAAGCTTCCAGTTAAAATTAAGATTCCCCCTGGAGCTGCAGCTCCCCCACCGGGTTTTCTGCTCTCGTACGGTTATCCTTCCGGGTGACACCCCAGCCAGCTTTGCATATAGAAAGACCCTCTCCTGAAGGACTGTGCAAAACTGTTCCACATACCACTTTTTCAAAGCCTCCCGCAAATCCAGGGGGCTGGTGAAAGTGGCGGAATAAGCCTCAAGGCAGCCTTCTCCCATTCTTACTACAGGCCTCTTCAGATATGGGTCACAAATCTGTCTCAGGCTGTAACTCCTGCCCAGATAAAAAAAGTGCTCTCCTTCTGCATACAGCCGGGGACTGCGCAGGGCTGTATTATCCGCTTTAAGTTCCGCCAATTTATCCAGCAGCCAGCGGCCTTTATTTACCAGTACCTGGCCAACATAAGCCTCCGCCACCCCCTGTGGAGCAGTCACGGTTATACTTCCGGCCTTGTCCAAAGCTATTCCGATACTTTTCCTGCTGCTCCGCTTAAGTGTATAGCTTAATTCGGTGTCCCCAAGCACAATACTGCAGGTTTTACACTTCTGACCGCTATGTGTTTTCACTGCTTCACCCTCGTAATTTATAAGCTCAAAACTCGTCTAACCAATATTTTGATATTAGCAGAGCAAAAAAGCAAAGTCAACCTTCTCTCCCCTGCAGTGTTTTTTTCACACTTAGGCCATAGAAATATCAGATCCCAGGCCAAGCCGAAAATTTTTTAGCATTTTGAATATATTCTGAATATAAATATAGAAGGTAGTATTTCCTGAGGTAATTTTAAACAATGAATCCGGTTGCCAAAATAAGAAGTCAATTGACAATTAAATTATTGCCTGTTGAAAAACTTTTCAACCTGTTCATCTGCTTCCTGACCTACTCCTTCTCAGGCTGGCTGGCCGAAACCATATATATGTCCGTTTACCACGGCCACATAGTAAAAAGAGGCTTTCTGCTGGGCCCGGTCTGTGCAGTGTACGGCATAGGTTCTCTTATGGTAGTCCTCTTGCTGGGGCACTTTAAGGCCCACCCTTTTATACTGTTTTTATGCGCTGCACTGTTAACCTCAATAGTGGAACTATTGGCAGGAATCTTTTTAAGCAGGTTTGATATACGCCTTTGGGACTACAGCGGGGATTTTGGAAATATCATGGGTTTCGTCTGTTTCAGAAACACCGTCATATGGGGTATAATGTCCCTCTTATTGATATACATAATCCACCCTGCCATAGGAAGAATCATATCCTCCATGCCGCCAAGACTTAAGGAGATATTCTGCTATTCCGCTCTGGCCTGCCTTGCACTGGATATTTGCGTTTCCGTGTATTCCAGCCTCCATGGCGTTAACAATCTGGTGCTTATATCACAGGTCTTCGCCAGGGGAATTTCTTTTCGCTGGATGCCGTAGTACCGTTCTGAGCTTGTGAGGTGCTGTCCTTCTGGGATCTGACAGATATATCTCATGATGCTTCCTCACCATGCCTGTTTCATCACTTAAGCCGTTCTGCTCCATGAACCTTTTCATTTCCTCTACCGTCTGAGGTTCTGTGGCATAAGGCCCCTTATGAAGCATCTGAACACAAAGCCCCTCTGTAAAGGTTATCAGCTTCGCCCTGGAGGTATCCAGTTCCGGCTTTTTCTTTTTTAAAGCAAACACAGCCCGATCAAAAACCTCCCGGCTGACAAACTCCGGCTGCCTTATCATGGAGGTCCACAGCCAGTTTTCCCGCCTGTAAAAATCAAATGCTCCGTCTTCACACCACCAAAGCCCTTCCAGAGGAGGCACCACATAGTCAAAATACCCCTCCGGCATTTCACCTGTCATTTTGGACATCTTAATGGTAAATGCCACCCCGTACAGTATTCCCACAGCCTTCTCATAATCCGGGCCATTGGGGTCACCTGTACCATTTACACATACAAAATTCATGGAGGGTACCTCCAGAAGCCGGGGAACCTCCCTGGGCATGTATAGATCCTTGTATTCCTTTTTAAAATCAAATTTTTCAGCCATATAATCTCCTCCGCATGATAATGTTCACCATATTATTATATGGGAATTAATATGACACATATCTGTCATATTATAAAAATACTCCTGGCGGAAGTTTACTATCACTCTTCCCATTCCTTCCATATATCCGGCTGGTAACCTACGGTGGCCTTTTTCCCATTCCTCACTATGGGCGCATTAAGCAGCCCGGGGTTTTTATAGAGCACTTCCTCCGCAGCCTTGCCCACCCCCAGGTTCCTCATGTTCAACCGCTGGTATTCCTTGCTTTTATCATTTATCATGGCTCTTAGGCCCACGGAATTTTTAACGCTTTCAAACTCGCCCTTGCTCAGCCCGTATTTGTACAAGTCAACATACTGGTAGCTGAGCTTTCGCTCCTTGAAATACCTTTCCGCCTTTTGTGTGTCGAAGCCCTTTGCTCCAAAAATCTGAATATTCATATGAACCTGTCTCCCAAGCTTTTCAAATTATCTCCCGTAACCCTGTAAACCGTCCATTCATCCATTGGTACAGCACCCATGCTTTTGTAAAAGTTAATTGAAGGCTCATTCCAATCCAGAACCCACCATTCCAAACGGCCGCAGTTCCTTTCCAAAGCCAGCCTTGCCAAGAACGACAGCATGAGCTTCCCCATACCCTTGCCTCTCATTTCGGGTTTTACAAAAAGGTCTTCCAGATAGATTCCGGCCTGTCCCAGAAAGGTTGAAAAATTGTGGAAGAATAAAGCGAAGCCCACCGGTTCACCCTTGTATTCGCCTATGATTACTTCCGCCGCCTTCTTTTCAAAAAGTGAGTCCCTGAGTATATCTTCGGTGGCAACCACCATATCAAGCATTTTCTCATAACCAGCCAGTTCTTTGATAAATTCCAGTATGAGAGCCGTATCACCCTCCTGGGCAAAACGAAGTTTAAAACCCTCCAATTCCGTATCAATAAGCCCGTTCATTTTAACTCCCCTCTACACGCACATCGCGTACACAAATAGCACTGAAAGACACACAGGGGCTTTCACTGCGTGAAATCCGCTGTGACTTACCAAATATATCTTTCACTCTAAGCTCCATTTCTGCTTCGTGCAAAATGAATTTGCCCAAAACAGAAACAAAAATTTCAATGAAATCTTTTATGGGCTTAAATTCAATTTATGGCACTTGCCATTTATTTTTAAGTAACCTGTGGTCACTTGTGCATTACTTTTCCAAAAGCTTTCAGTTTCTGGAAAACTCATTACTCTTCCCTCCTGCGGCGCTGTCCTCTGAAATAAAAAAATATAGCCTGTGAGACTATATTTATATTTTATAACATTATTTAAAATTTGTAATTGGCATTTAACAAATGCCTGTAGATCAATTCCTTCTCAGACTGCACCCAGCCTGCCAGTTGGGCCTCCGTAGAGTACATGGCATTTTTATCCCTGTGGACGATTTGTATACCGTACTCATTTCTTCCAAAGTTTTTTGATTTCCGCATAACAGTACCATCATATTTTGATACATTATTAGCCAGGAAAACACTTATTTCAACCACATCATTCAATTCAAAATCTCCGGTGGAATAAATACACATCCCTGAATAACTAAAGTCCTTAATACACGCCGGCTCTCTCCTGCTGGAGTCTGCAAGCTTGATCTCACCCAGCAGAGAAGTGGGGTATCTTTCATATTGCCTCTTTTCCAGTTCCCTTGCTATATTTACCACATTGTTAGAGCAGATTATGTACTTGTCCTCTTTTGGGTTTGCACCAACTACACTTCCACCATTCACCATAAGTATTTCACTTTCATCCAGCATACCTATAAGCACAGGGTCCCCCTTCAGCATTTCTGCAACACCATTCTCATTTTCACTGATCTTCACCGTAAAAATCTTGCTGGTGTCTCCGCTTATGAAAGTACAGTTAATCGGCTTGAACTTGTTGTAGTGCCGTAATACAAGATGCGTCTTATGCATGTCATCACCTGAATCATCAATTTTAAAAAATATATAAATTCCTATACTCTAAAAAAGCCAATTACTAACGCTGAAAGCCGATAGCTTGGGTTTGAACCGTAATTGACTTTGGTAACACTGTAAAAATATTATTATATTTATGTATAAGTATAAAATAGTCTTATATTAAAGAATAGCATAATATAAATGGTGCAACAACCCTGAATAGAATAATTTGCTTGCAAATAAGCTAATTTATTCATCTTATGTAAAGATTCTTAAATTTATGTAATGTTGAAAGAAAGATGACATTCCTGTAAAATAAACATTGATTAATACTCATGGGGGTAATAATGGAACTGCATAATTTTGAAAAAGCCTGTGAAAAGGTCATGAACTCCAAGCACCGGCGAGAGGGTATCGGAACACTGGGTGAGAAGACTCTGCACGCCGTTTTAAAGCATTATTTGGAACCGGATGAAAGCTGCCATGAAATAAAGGTGGGCTCCTTTTATGCGGATATTCTCAACAATAGAGGAATCACCGAAATACAAACCCGGCAGTGGAATAAGCTGCGCCAGAAGCTTAAAGCCTTTCTTCCTGACAATGAAGTGACACTGGTGTACCCGGTGGCATACACAAAATACCTGCTGTGGATAAGTGAAGATACCGGTGAAATCAGCAAAAGAAGGCTTTCCCCCAAAAGAGGCTCAGCCTATGATATTTTCCCCGAATTATACAGGATAAAAAGCTTTCTTGAGAATGAGAACCTTCATTTGTGCATAGTTTATGTGGACCTGGAAGAATACCGGCTTTTAAACGGCTGGAGCACAGACGGGAAAAAGGGCTCCTGGCGGCATGACAGAATACCTACAGCCCTTAAAGACATTATCCATATCCGCAATAAAAAGGACTACTCCCTGCTGATACCCGAAACACTCCCCGCTCAGTTTACAAGCAGGGACTATTCCAAGGCTGCTGGGGTTAGTCTGTCCAATGCCCAAACTGCCCTGAATGTGTTGAATCATGTTAATGCCGTGGACCGTGTGGGGAAGAAAAGCAAGCTCTTTATCTATGAAAGAACGCCCCAGGCCTGATGGTATTGGGATTGACAGGGCTTACCGCACATATGTGGCTTACCGCTTATATGTGTATATTCTGGGCTCCCAGTTTCTTCAGGCTGTCTTTGACAAATTCCTTGTCCTTTGAATGGCATTCAACCATTACCACAGAACTTCCGGCTTCAACCACCGACTTTATTTCCTCTTCAATACCTCTGGGCACTCCCCAATTTATCATAATGGATTTGAAGTCATCACCTATCCCTCCGTTAACCAGGCTGACTATAGGCCGTGCCGGCATCAGCGGACCGGTTCCTGCCATCATATAGCCGTTTATGCCGGAGGAAATCCCCATATTCCCTCCTGTAAAGCCATAATAAGGTACATCCAGGTTTTCCTCAAATTCACTTACTACCTGCCGGTCTCGAAAATCCTCCTGGTTTGAGTGTCCCAGCACCTCTATGGCAAAGCCGTGCCTGCCCAGATATCTTGCAGCCTCAATTGCAGGCGCCCTGCTTATAAAATACCCCGTGGCTATTTCCATCTCTATCACTCCTCTTAAAAAACGCAGAATTTTCTTTGAAAATAGTATTGGTTTAATGCCTTTTGTATATTCAGCTTTTTAAAATTCTTCTCTGCATTTTTGTTCCAGAGCACAATTTGCTTATGTGTTGTTTCTTGGTGGAATATCATATGATACAATGGTCTAAACTATCAAAAAATGTAAACAAGAGGTGATTGTCATAGCTGGAATAGATGTGAAGGTAAAACTCAAGGAAAATGTAACTCCGGAAGAATTCTGGAGAGCCACCTACAACAGTGATACGAATCTTGGTTTAAGACTCATTCCCAACTTTGAGAACATGAAAAAAGTTCAACTGGATGCAAAGCTATATAAATTAGGCTCTTTGGAGGTTGCAATACCTGTAGCCTATTTTAACAGTGAAAAAGAGACGGTGGATGACGATGTTATAGAATACAGTTATATAAAGGACACAAAAGAAATCTGGACCATTATAGAGTAGGTCAATTACCGGCAGCAGAAAGACGGAAGTCTGGCTCTGAGCCTCAATTGACTTTGCTAGGCATTAAACCTAAAAAGGGCACAGGATTAATACACCGGTTTACAGTCATTAAGCTTGTAAAACAGTAATTATCTGCTGTGCCCAATTGCTTTCTATTTGTCCTTTCTGCCGGAGGATTTTCTCCTGAACAGTGACAAACCTCCAAAGCCGCCGATTATGGAAATATAGAAGCCAAAATCGTACCACCAGCCGGTGTTTGCGGGCTCATATACCCTTATATCCTTTTGGAACAATCCAATTACAAGGGATACAGGTGATATCCAGCCATGCCATATTCCCCAGAAAAAGCCTGCAGGCTTTGCAGCAGTATACGTGCCGTCTCCCGGAATACAGCCTGTTAACACCGTCAGTATTAAAGCAGTCATTGCTGTCAAAATCAGTAATTTCTTTCTCACAATAAACCTCCACTATACACAAGCTAACCTGTGCAGCCTTCTATTATAATTTATGACCCGGCTTTGATTTTATTTCTTCCTTTTTGCCCTGGCCTTTGCTTTCTCTGCATTTTCCTGAACCCTGAACCTGACTATATCACTTATCAGCTCAAAGGGCATGGGCTTATCAATTGGAAATTGTACGGAGCCCTTGGCCCACTTGTATTGGAACAGCCTGTCCTTAAAGGCTTCAATCCCGCTGGGTGCCGGATAAAAGCCTATATGTCCGGAATACGCTGCAAAATGAACCAGATTTCCATAGTAAGCAAATGTAGGCATCTGATAGCTTATTTTCTCCTCTGCTTCGGGAGCTGCTTCCCTTATGCACTTTCTTATATCCCCCAGCAGCTTTTGAATATTTTCATCAAAGCGGGAGATGTATTCATCAATGGTTGTTACGGTTTTTGAGTTTAAATCCATCTGCATTCACCTTTCTCACAGGTCGAAATTTTAATGACATTCATACTACGAGTGAAATATATTATAGCCCAATTATATCATTTTTATGGATTACCTCAAGCTTCACCAATTAGTATCAGCCCTGTATTATTGGCTTCAGGAGCTGCGCCGCACTTCGCTGTCATCTACTGCAAACCGGCTGCAAGCACCTCAAATGCGTTCAGCATCGCCTCCCCGATTTGCAGGCTGCCGGCATGGATTTCAAGGCTCACCTGGGGATATTTTTGGCTGTTGGGACGGTAAGACCCGTCGGGATATCGCTGCAAAGGCATAATAGTATAGCCTTTTTCCGTATCCAGGAATATCATAACAGACAATCTGTTCTTTGAAAACCGTGGAAAGCTCTTTATACCGGTTACAATTTCATACACCTTGACAAAATCCTTTGAGGACTGAAACGGTTCACTGGCACAAACTTCAAAGCACTCCTTGATTTTCTGTCCTGTTTCCAGAGCCCCATAGGGTTGATTTAAAATCACAGGCTTGTTTAGCTGTACCGAAACACCTGCCTCATCCTTGGCATTTGGAAGGATCAGCAGCTGACCCAGGCTGTCCTTATATAACGTAACTCCATAGATCATTTACGACACTCTCCTATTTTCCTATGATAATTTTAAAACCTATTCCCAGTGAACTTGCATATTCCTTTGCCTTTATTATAGCCTGAATTTGTTCCATGGACAATTGCACATCGGGGATAACCAACTCAAGTGCCTTTGAACTAAAATCTACTCCCTTAAAGGCACTTTTGCCTCCAAAAGATGCTCCATCGAATCTGCTGAGCTGGTATACAAAGCTATTCAGTTTGCTTGCAAGGGCTGACCCCTTCTGATAGGTGGCAGCAGCAGTATCCAGGCTTTTTATGCTGACCGCCACCTTGCTTTCCAGCTTGTCTATGACAGGGAAGTTATGGCCAAGGCCGTTGCCTCTGAACTTGTCAATAATATTCCCCCGTTCCAGCCAGCCTTTAAGCCAGGTGTCCTTGGGCAGGGCCACCACCTCATCGGCTATTTTTGCCACATTGGTGGCACTGTTCTGCTGTGCGTTAATATTCGCCAGTGTTTTTGACAAGGTTCCTGTAGCAAACATCCTAAGAGTGTTTGCCAATCCGAAGAATGCAATACCCTCAGCCACAAGCCCAATACCATAAAGCCCGATAAATACAAGTCCCGTCAGCGCCAGAGGCAGCACCAGGCTTACCAGGTCATGGGGCATGCCGTCACTTCGGGTAAGCAGTACACGGGCGTCGGATACTACTTCCGAGAATATATCCTTCCAGGTTCCCGGCCTGCGGTCTGTCACCTCCCAGCCTGTAACGGTTTTTGCATAATACACCGGTTCTTTCCCTGTCAGTCTTTTATATACTTCATTTATCAAAGTCTCAGACTTGCCGTACAGGTAGTCCTTAACCCCCTCCGGGTCAAAAAGGAACAACAGCTGCAGCTTGTCGGCGGACAATTTCAGCTTCCTGTTATGCTGTATCTTTTCGAGAATAGGCTTGTTAGCAATTTCAAAAGCTTCTGCAGCCTCCTTGCTCCTGAGGCCGGAGGCACTGGTCTGCATGCTTTTCAATAACTTGGTTACATCTGCCCCGATATAATACCAGCTTATATCATCATCCTTGAAGCTTATACTGTCGCTTTGTTTTCCAACACCCAGGTTCATTCTTTCAGTTCTCACCGTGGTGTCAAAATCCTCCTTGGCATTGTCCTTTGGATCATCCGGCCTGCGCTGGATTGTGTTTCCGGGTGACTGTCCCAAGCTCTGCAAGACACCTGCATTTGTGCCTGAACCCAAGGTACTCTGTATATGGCCCCGGTTTTCCTGACTGGTTCCCGGACTAGTTCCTGGACTGGTTCCCGGACTAGTTCCCGGACTGGTTCCCGGACTAGTTCCGGGACTTATGTTTTTTGCACCTTCCTGCAAAGCCCTGCTCCCTATTATGTCCGCTTCTTTTTCCAGTCCCGCCTCCTCATTTACAGAGACACCGTCTTTCATCTGAAGTGTTGGCTGAACCCGTCCCTGCTTTTGCTGCACGGCGTGCCAGCCCTCATGGGGAAGGTGCTGCTCCTGTCCCGGAGCTAAATAAATGTCACTGCCCTGTGTATATGCAAGGGCGCCTATTTTCTGAGGTTTGTCAGAATCCCTGTAAACACTCACATCCGACAGATCGGTTCCAGAAAGTCCTTCAAGGCCCGCTCTCAGATGGACGGGCATATTTGTCTTTACTTGTCCGTTTGCGCGGGAGCTGCTTTCACCCTGTCTCATTTGAATGGCCTTTTGCTCATTTTGTCCACTTTGCTCATTGGGCTGCTTATTCCACGGTATCACCTCCCGCCTGAGTTCTCCGTATGTCACCGGCTTTGCTTGGGCGGGGCTTTGAGCATATCTGCTTCCGGTGGGGCTTCCCGGAGTATTTTCAGGCAGCCCACCCTTTTTCCTTCTTTTCCGCTGCCGCATATCCTCCATTAAGGCCAAGGCCTCTCGATAGCCTATGGCTTTCTGCAGTATAATAAAATCCTCATATGTAATCAAATCGGGATTGAGGAGCAGCATTTGCATTATTTCCCGGTAATCTTTCATCTTGATGGGATTTTTGGGCTCTGAGGTTACGGCGGAAGACTTGTTTTCTCCCTGCTTTATCCCCTCACCTACAGACCTGTCGGTTTTCTTTTGCAACGCCTTTGTCTGCATATTTTTCACTCCCTTAAAAATTTGCTCATAATTATAGTAAATTCCAAGGGGCTTTTAACATCCCAATTTTAATTTAAATTTGAAAGTATTTAAAAATCAGCTTTAAATATCTCGATAAATTCAGCTCGGTCTATGCTATTTTGTTCAGGAAGCGCTGCTTGGAGATATTGACGGAGACGGAAGCATCACTTCCCTGGATGCGGGACTGCTAAAGAAGCACCTTTTGGGAAGCAGCACCCTGTCAGGTCAGTCCCTTTCGGCTGCCGATGTGAACAGGGACGGCGGCGTGGATGCCCTTGACCCTTCCCTGCTCATAAGATACCTGCTTGGAAAAATTACCGCCTTCTGAGTTTAGGCGGAAAAATGTTTAAACGCCACTTTTGATAAGGCAGGCCGGATTCTGTTCAAAATCCTGTCTGCCTGTATTTTTGGCTGTATTCTTTAATTATGTCATTTCTTACAAAAATATTTTCAGGACAGCCTGTGAACTGATAAAATACCGACTCAGGAAAATAACCGCTGGACTTCATGACAGAATCAAAATATTCACCCATTCCGTCTCTGTCAGCCAGCTCCCTTAGTATTTTTTCACTGTCCTCATATATATGTGCCGCTCTTAACCTGCCCACCGATGCTTTTTGCTTGAACTCTGCAATAGGAAAACTTCCGCTTGCATTTTTGGTGTTGGCCCAGATTTCCAAGCGGGAGGGATGTGTGGATTGGGAAGCTGTTATTTCATGGACTGCATTTGTGGACACCACATGGCTCCATATGTCATCCAAGGTGCGCATATTGCTCCAGCCCTTTCTCACCTCTATTATCTCCGTAAAAAGTCTTGCAATAAGTACAGCATTCCTTCTTACGTCTACGGGTACAAAGGTTCCCAGTACCGCCCTTGCCCCCGCCCGGATGAACAAATCCCCGGCTGAGACAACTCCCCTCCCCCTTGGTGTCACATGGCATGCACTCAAAAGCACCACCGGAGGAACATGTATGTCATCATCCACCATCCATCTTTCGCCGCCAATGCTCAGGCCCGCCATATTGCTTCCAATATCGTAAAAGCCATGGGAGGAAACCAGCAAAATATCGGCATCCGGGTGCATAGCCAACATTCCCTTGAAGCCCTTTACTGAGGATATTTCCATAAAAATCAGCTCCATATCCCCGGCTTTGCCTATCATGTCTCTCAGTGCCGCTGTCAGCTCGTCACAGTAAGGCCTGATACCGTCTGTTCTCTCCACGCACTCTGCAACCAGTACCTTGCACCTGCTCCCCAGATATATCTGGCTGTCTTTTTGCATTTCATACTGAAAAGCTTTAGTGAGAGGGGTAAGAGGCCTTAAGGTAATCGGCCTTACACAGCACAAGGGGGCGGAACAGCCCGGAAGAACAGCCACTCCAATGGGAAAATCCGAGAATACCGTTATCTGTGAAACATGATTTAAGATATTTATGTCAAAGGGCTTCAAGCTATTGTTGAAAAGCTTGCCCAGCCTGCGAAGAGTACGCCATACAAACCTGTTATCTATCCTTCTGATATTCTGATGCTCCGCAGCATGCTTGCAGTGCTCCTCCAGCTTGGCCAGTTCCATGTACATTTCCTGGGGAAAAGCATCCAGATGTATATACATTGCATTTTTGGCAAGGGCCCTGTGATACCCCAGTATTTTTACCACTTCCTCTTCGTTCTCAGGAAGTTCCCTGCTTCTGCCCATAAACCTTATCTGGTGGGACATAGTGCCCGGCATGGTTATAACCAGGGGCATACCATAAAAATTGCTGTTTTCCCTTATGAGCTTTTCAAGCAGCCTGCCATACTCCTCTTCCTTGTTTCCTATGTCTTGGGCCAGCTCAAGAATACGCTTATGCATGAAAATGCTGAAATAATTGCATCTTTTAATATCCTGAAATTCCTGCATTTTGGAGAATACTCTCTCCAGAAATCCAAATTGGTTGGCCAGTGGAATAAGCGGCAGGATTCCCCGTTCTTCCTTTCCTGTGAGACAGATTTCCTTTTCAGCGGAGCAGGGTTCAAACTCCTTGACATATGCGGTAATGTGTTTGCATATCCTGTTCCAATGTTCTTTTAAAAGTCCGCTTGTAAGCTGGGATATCTTTACAAGGCCCAAAAGGCTTTCCGGGATGTCCGGGTCTTTTTTCAAAGTATCATACAGTTTGTCCTCACATATAATCAGGGTGGCATCCCGGATAAGACCGTTATATATGCGTTGCTTCTCCCCCGCGTTTCTGCAATAGGGAAACGGGATAATATTATGGGGCTCGTCATGGCCACTCAATACAAGGTCAATATCCATGGAAACAACATCAAAACCCATCCTGGGCAGATGGAGTATGTACCAGAGGGCAGGTATTATGCCGTTGAGCTCAGTGTCCCACAGATGCGCAGTGCCAGAGCCTATCCTTCTTTCCGCCTGAACTAGAGGCCGGTAGTCCTCTTCGAATTCTTCCACCTCGAATACGACATAGTAGTTAAGTATAATAAGTCTGAACTGATCCTCATAATTCATATGCTGCCTCTTTCTGGAGCCATCAGTCTCCCGTCTTACACATTCATCCATTTGACTAATTTTAACATAAAACATAAAAAACCACTCAGTAAATATACAGTTTATTGGCTGTCATAAAAACAGCTCAAACATTTTTTTAAAGCGGCTTGAGTTTTCCATATCATTCAAGCCAGCATATGCCTTACTAATCATAAGGTATACCTCGGGTTCGTTCAATTCCATTGACAAAGCCTTTTTTGCCAGGTTCAAAGCTTTTGCATATTCCTGCTTATCCAAATTTGATTTTATACTGTGTATAATATTTTCAGTACTCAAATTTCCTTTGGCAGCAGGTTCATGCTTACTGTCAAATTCTTTTAGTACATTTCTGATTTTGTCTGCCGAAAAGGGCTTTTGTACATATGCAACAGCTCCCATATTTGTACAGTCAACTGCATTTTTGACCGTAGCATAGGCAGTAATAATAATTACCGGCGTCATTATACCCATCTGCCGAACGCGTTTTAGCACCTCTGTTCCCCGTACCTCGGGCAGCTTTATATCTAAAAACGCCAGGTCAAAGCTCTGTGAGGCAAACAACTCCAGCGCCTGCCTGCCGTCAGCCGCCGTCACAACTTCATAGCCCTCCAGCTCAAGGCATTTAGTCAAAACCATTCTGATATTTTTTGTATCATCCACCACCAATACCTTCTTCATAGTAACCTCCAAAACTTCATGACCTTCATGCTCTCAGCTCCTTACCCGCCGTATTAAGTGTAAAGGTAAAGCTGCTCCCTACATCCAGCCGGCTTTCGCACCAAATCTCTCCCGAATGAGCCTGTATGATTTCTTTTACAACCGCCAACCCAAGTCCAGTGCCTCTTACTTCAAAGTCTCCGTCCTTTACCTGTACAAACTTTTCAAAAATATGAGGGATATATTCCTCCGGTATACCACGGCCCGTGTCTTTTACTGATATCACAACCTTATTTGCTTTTGCCTCGGCGTCAACTACTATTTCGTCACCTGCATCAGTATATTTCAAGGCATTTGAAATCAGGTTGTTCAAAACCCAGGTTATCTTTTCAAAGTCAGCCCTTACATGCGGCAGGTCCTCTTCACATTTAAAGTACAAGGTTTTATCCTGCTGTTCCGCAAGCTGATAAAAAGGTTTTATTGAACAATCGATAATATCGTCAATTGCATACTTCTGAAACTTGTAAACAGCCCTGCCCGACTCAATTCTGGTTAGTTCAAGCAAATCACTGACCAGTTTCGCAAGTCTTTCTCCATCCTCACGGATAGCCTGGACAAACTGCTTCTGCTCTTCATTAAGGGCGCCCATGCCTTCGTCCGCTAAAACATCCGTCCCCATCATAATGGATGTCAGAGGGGTCTTGAATTCGTGTGAGATAGTAGCTATAAAATCTGTGCGTATTTTTTCAAGCTGTTTCAACTGTGTAACATTCTGGAAAAGTGCGATTAACCCTGTAAGATTTGCATTATTATCTTTAACTGCAGCTACAATAACATTGAAATAGAAGTCTTGATGCCCTGACCTGACCATGAAGATCTTTTGCCTTGACTCATCTTCGGACTTATAAGCACTTGAAATGAAATCAAAAATCTCTCCATTTCTGATACCCTCAAGAAAATGCTTGTTGACAAGTACCTCTTCCTCCACATTGAATATACCTTCAAAGGCATCATTTACAAGAATAATTCTATAGTCTGTATCCAAAGCGATTAAAGGATCCGAAATACTTTTAACAATTGCCAGGGATTTGTTTTTTTCCACCAGCAACTGCCCCATGGTGCTCTGCTCGTACTGCTGAAGACGTTTGGTCATGTTGTTGAACTCTATGGCCAATTCACCAATTTCATCCTGTGTATTTATATGGGATTGCTGGTTCAGGTCACCGGCTTTAACAAGTTTCATAGTCTGAGTCAACTGTGTTATTGGCGTCAGAAATCGGTTGGTAAAAAATCTTGAAACTCCAAAGCCCAAAATAGTTGCAAATATGGAAGTCCCCAAAACAAAATACATTGAGTTCTTTGCATGTTCGGTAGCTCCGTCCTTGCTGCTGAACATGGCCTTCTCATTCATAAGACTCAATTCCTTTAAAGCATTCTTGGTATTTATAAATTCAGGCAGTATTTTGTCATTATAGAATATATTCGCCTGTTCAGTTCCCTGTTTAGTAAAAACCTCCTGTAAATCCAAAAACAGATTTTCATACCTGAAATAGGACGTCTGTATATTATCAATCAGCTCTTTCTCTCCGCCTTCGGTAATATTATTTGCATCTACATTAAACCATTTCAGGAACTCTTCATTGCTTGCGGTGAACAGTTCCTTTCCCCTTTTAGTGCTGACATTTATATAAATCAGCACTGCACTGTCCTGTCGTTCTATAGCCTCTGTCATTTTCGCAGCAGCGTTTATACTTTTATAGTTGGCTATCATCAGGCCGTCTATGGCTTCACTCAAATTGAACAAATTTGCCGAGGCTGTTATTCCCACCACTGCAATCAGTGCAACAAGACTCAAATAAAGTACTGATACCTTTCCTTTTAATGTTTTTATCATATACATTTAACCCCTATTGTTGATTTCCTGCATTAATCTACAGCTTTAAGTATATGATTTATGAAATTTTTTATCAATAAACCATACCATCAAATTTATTAATAAAAATGAGAAAACACTATGAGCGGAGGTCATAAATCAGCCAGACAGCTTTTAACGGTATGGGCAGAAGACTGAATCAGAAATTCTCAAACTTTAGTAATACAGGCCTTTGGAATTATAATCAATTTGAGGTTAGCCATAAGAAACTAAGTTTCGGAAACTCTATTCTTAGAAATGTTTGATTGGAGGTAATATAATGAACGATTTTATAATAAGTCTGATAATTTTAGCTTGTTTCAGTTTGGTGCTTTTATTCTCAAATTGGTGCAGCAAACAGCTTGAATAGTATGAGGAGGATTTAGCTTGAAAGACTTCACCTCGTATGTCTTCCAAGCCAAAACATGAACTTATGGCCGTGCGACATAATCAAAGTATTTATTAGTTTGAGTTAATCAAAATTTGTAGTAATACTTTGAAAACGCACATGGCCAATTAACCTCCTTTATTCGCCTAACAGCGGATATGGGAGTAGTATTTCATTAATATTTTTGTGGCCGGTTTATGGCTCATGGAGGTTAATATTATGTTAGTTTTAGTTGGAATAGTTGCTTTATTATTTTTATATCTGGGTTACGTTTTAATTCACCCGGAAAAATTTTAGTTAAAGGGGGAGAAATTGCATGGGAATTATTCAAATAATAATAACACTTGCGCTGCTGGCAGCTCTTGTGATACCAACCGGCAAATATATATATAAAGTCATAACCTGCGAGAAATCATTTATTGATCCCGTTTTTGATAAAATTGATGGTTTGATATACAAATTAACCGGTGTTAAACGGTCAGAAATGGGCTGGAAGCAATATGTTGTTTCATTAATTGTGACAAACCTCGTTATGGTCCTGCTTGTCTATTTGCTATTCAGAATTCAGAGCTATTTAGGCTTCAATCCAAACAAAAACGCTGACATGGAACAGTCCCTTGCCTTTAATACTGCAATAAGCTTTATAACTAATACAAATCTGCAGCATTACAGCGGTGAATGGGGGCTTACTTACTTATCCCAGATTGCGGCAATTACTTTTTTAATGTTTACTTCTGCAGCTACAGGTTTTGCTGCTGCAGCTGCATTTATACGAGGAATAACCGGTAAAACAAAAAACGTAGGTAATTTTTTCGTAGATCTCATAAGAATAACAACCAGAATACTTATTCCCATATCAATTGCCGTTACTCTGCTGTTGGTTTGGCAGGGCGTACCTCAGACACTTTCAGGCAATCAGACAGTGACTACTATTGAGGGTACAATGCAGGATATACCATTTGGACCGGTCGCAAGCCTGGAAGCCATAAAACATGTAGGTACCAACGGAGGTGGTTTTTTCGGAGCAAACTCAGCTCATCCCTTTGAAAATCCTACTCCACTTACAAATCTTATCGAAATACTAGCCATGATGCTATTGCCTGCTTCACTTGTCTACACATTCGGTCTTATGCTTAAGAATAAAAAACAAGGCTGGGTTATATTTGCAGCAATGGCCATACTATTCATTATCGCACTGCCGGTATGCTATTTTGCTGAACAGGCAGGAAATCCGGCATTGGCAGATGCAGGACTAAGTCAGACTATGGGTAATATGGAGGGTAAAGAAGTACGTTTCGGAATAGCTCAATCATCGCTCTTTACCACAGTAACAACAGCATTTACCACCGGTACCGTAAACAACATGCATGATTCGCTGACTCCATTAGGCGGTTTGGTGGCATTGGGTCAAATGATGCTTAATGTGGTGTTTGGCGGTAAAGGTGTCGGATTTATGAATATGATGATGTATGCCATTTTAGCTGTTTTCCTATGCGGCTTGATGGTGGGACGTACACCTGAATTTCTGGGAAAGAAAATCGAAGGCAAAGAAATGAAATTGATAGCCCTGACTATTCTAGTGCATCCCTTCATAATTCTAATCCCTTCAGCAATTTCCCTGATTAGTAAGTCAGGGCTTGCAGGTATTACAAATCCAGGTTTCCATGGATTCTCGCAAATACTGTATGAATTTACTTCATCGGCTGCTAATAATGGTTCGGGTTTTGAGGGCTTAGCTGATAATACTTTATTCTGGAATATTTCAACAGGGCTTGTAATGTTCTTCGGCAGGTATATTTCAATAATCACTTTATTGGCAGTAGCCGGATCTCTGGCTGCAAAGCGTGAAGTACCGGTGGGAGTCGGAACCTTTAAAACAGATAATAAATTATTTACATTCATTTTAATAGCTGTGGTGCTTATAGTCGGAGCTTTAACCTTCTTCCCCGCCATTTCACTGGGACCGGTTGCAGAGCACTTAACACTCGGAAGATAGGGGGATGATGACATGGACAGAAACGCAAAGCCGTCAAAGAAGAGTTGGATGACTAAAGAAATACTATTTAATGCAATAAGAGATTCCTTTAAAAAATTGAATCCGAAAGATATGATAAAAAATCCTGTTATGTTTGTAGTTGAAGTGGGATTTGTTATAACTCTGGTATTAACTATTTTTCCAGATCTGATTGAGAAAAACGGTAATGCCGTATACAACGGTATTGTATCAGCTATACTGCTTATTACCATTCTTTTTGCAAATTTTGCTGAAGCTGTTGCAGAAGGCAGAGGCAAGGCTCAGGCTGAGAGCATGAAGAAAACAAAAAAGGATACTCCTGCAAAGCTGCTGGACAAAAGCGGAAACGTAAGAACCGTTAATTCCAATGAAGTAAAAAAGGGAGATATTGTTTTATGTGAGATGGGAGACGTTATTCCCAATGATGGTGAAGTTATTGAAGGGTTGGCTTTTGTAGATGAATCTGCTATCACCGGTGAGTCAGCTCCTGTAATGAAAGAAGCCGGTGGAGATTTCAGTTCTGTAACAGGAGGAACAAAGATCAAAAGCGACAAGCTTAAGATCAGAATTACCGCAACTCCGGGAGAATCATTTCTTGATAAGATGATAAGTCTGGTGGAAGGTGCTTCCAGACAGAAAACTCCAAATGAAATCGCATTATCAACTGTTCTTGTAAGCTTGACGATGATTTTTCTTATAGTTGTTGTTGCCCTTTATCCAATGGCAGATTATACAGGTGTCAGGATTTCGGTATCCACACTGATAGCATTATTGGTTTGTCTTATCCCCACAACTATCGGCGGATTATTGTCAGCTATAGGTATTGCAGGTATGGACAGGGTTACACGGTTCAATGTCATAGCAATGTCAGGCAAAGCTGTTGAAGCCTGTGGTGACGTGGATACCATGATACTTGACAAGACAGGAACAATAACCTTCGGAAACAGATTGGCAGCAGAATTCATACCTGTGGGTAACTCCACACTGGAAAACATTGCCCGGTTTGCACTTATCGCATCACTAAAGGATGAAACACCTGAAGGACGTTCTGTGGTTGAGCTTGCAAACAAACAAGGGATAAGTATTAATAAATCAGAATATGATACTGCCGAAAATGTGGAATTTACCAGTCAAACACGTATGAGTGGCTTAAATCTTCCCAATGGTGCCCAGGTCAGAAAAGGTGCCTCAGACACTATTCAGAAGTATGTTATTGATTTAAATGGTACAATCCCTGAAGATTTGCAGATAAATGTCGATAAAATATCCAAGCTTGGTGGTACACCCCTCGTAGTATGTGTTGATAAAGAAATAATAGGTGTCATCTATTTGAAGGACACTGTTAAACCAGGTCTTGTACAAAGATTTGAACGCCTTCGTCAAATAGGTATAAAAACCATCATGTGTACCGGAGATAATCCCCTCACCGCCGAGACTATCGCAAAAGAGGCCGGCGTTGATGATTTTATCGCAGAATGCAAACCGGAAGACAAAATAGATGTTATCAAACGCGAACAGTCGGAAGGAAGACTGGTTGCTATGACCGGTGACGGAACTAATGATGCCCCGGCCTTGGCTCAGGCCGATGTAGGGCTTGCCATGAACAGCGGTACTGTAGCAGCAAAGGAAGCAGCCAATATGGTTGATTTGGATTCTGATCCCACCAAAATAATAGAGGTGGTTGAAATTGGCAAACAGCTTTTGATTACAAGAGGAGCTCTGACTACCTTCAGTATTGCAAATGACGTAGCCAAATATTTTGCCATCATTCCTGCATTGTTTACCATAGCCATTCCACAAATGAGTGTGTTAAACGTTATGGGGCTTTCATCCCCCAGAAGTGCTATTCTTTCGGCGCTTATTTTCAACGCAATAGTAATCCCGGCATTGATACCTATAGCAATGAGGGGTGTAAAATATAAACCCATGAGCTCTGAAGCTATGCTTGCAAAGAATATGCTGATTTATGGTTTGGGAGGAATACTGGTTCCTTTTATAGGTATTAAATTAATCGATATTCTTATCCATCCGGTTTTAAAAGTATTGAATTTGGGTTAAGGAGGTATTCAAATATGAAAACATTTTTAAGAGCAATAACAGTAACTGTAGTACTTTTTATCCTTTGCGGATTCATATATCCTTTGGCTATGACAGGAGTAAGTCAGCTTCTGTTTCATAAACAGGCCAACGGCAGTATTATACAGAATAACGGCCAGGCTGTGGGGTCTGAGCTGTTAGGTCAAAACTTTACCGATACCCGTTATTTTCATGGAAGGGTTTCGGCTGTTAACTATAATACTTATAAGCCTGAAGACAAAACACCTGATAAGAATGGTAAAGCAGCATATTTGGGTGTATCCTCAGGATCTGCCAACCTTGCACCATCCAATCCTGCATTGACAGAACGCGTGAAGAAGGATATCGATGCATTTTTAAAGGCTAATCCGGAGGTTAAAAAAGAAGATTTACCCGCTGATCTTTTTACCAGCTCGGGCTCGGGACTTGACCCCAATATAAGCCCTCAGGCTGCAAAGATACAAATCCCTGCAATATCAGACGCCACCGGAATCAGCAGTGACGATCTCAATAAAATTGTAGATAAATGTACAGAAGGCAGAACACTGGGGATATTCGGTGAATCAAGGGTTAATGTATTAAAAGCAAATATAGAGATATCAAACAAACTAAAATAAGTATTGATTCTACTGCAAAAACTCATTAGCGGGAACTTTCAAGGATATAAACATGGGCAGCTGCAATACATCTGATATAGCAGCTGCCCATTATTTATTTCGCATAATAGGAATGCTTAAAGACCGTCTCATGGTTGTAGATATTATTTATAATGTTAACGGTTAAAAAAATAAAATGATTACACATATTACATAGAGGTATATTTTGCGTTTTCAAAAATATGCCTCTTGACATTTCCTACTACTCTGTAATACAGTAAAAGAACTGCGAAAGTCCTTCAAGGACACAGAAGTCAGGCTGGATATAGCTATGAGCTAATTGCTCATGCCAAATTTCTCATAAATCATTTGGTATGACGTGAACTTCTATGTTTTTGGTCTGTTTCAACAGTTTTGAGACAGTGGAGCCACGTAAGAGAGTCTGGACTTTAGTTCTTCTGGAATGTCCTATGATGATTTGTGTTATGTGACGCTCATGCGCAAAATCGGCAAGTTCTCCAGATACACTCTTTCCTTTCAAGGTCACAACCTCCGCCCCAAGCTGTCTTGCCAGCTTGTGATAACTCTCCAGCATTTCCTTCTGCTTCTCGGTAAGCTTTGGCGCAAATCTGTTAGTACAGTCCACACTGACTGTCATCCATTCACATTTATACCTGCGGGAAATTCTTGCTCCCCTCCTGATAAGCTTCTTTGCTGAAGGACTGGGGCCGATACAAACCATAACCCGTTCTACTATGCTCCAATTGTCCTTGATGCCATGTTCCTTCATGTATTCTTCAAGGTCTTCATCCACTTCTTCGGCTGTCTGCCTTAAAGCAAGTTCCCTTAAAGCGTTCAGGTTTCCCTTGCGAAAAAAATTCTTCAAGGCCTGAGGCACCTTTTCCAGATTGTAGACATTCCCTCTTTTTAACCTGTTCTGCAGGGCATCGGGAGTTATATCCACAACCACCACCTCATCGGCTTTTTCAACTATATAGTCGGGTATAGTCTCTCTTACAGCTATTCCCGTAATTTGTCTTACAACATCGTTTAAGCTTTCCAGGTGCTGAATGTTCAAGGTAGTCAGAACATTTATGCCGTGACATAAAATCTCTTCAACATCCTCATATCTTTTCAGGCGCTCAGAGCCGGGAACGTTGGTATGTGCCAGCTCATCTATAAGAACAATTTCAGGGTTACGTGCAATTATGGCCTCAGTATCCATTTCCTCCATAACCGTACCGTTGTACTCAATCTTTCTGCGGGGAACAATCTCCAAATCAGCGATCTGTCTGTCTGTTTCTTCACGCTGGTGGGATTCAACGTAGCCGATTACTATGTCTTTTCCGCGCTTTGCTCTTCTGTTGCCTTCACTCAGCATGGAATAGGTCTTTCCCACTCCGGGAGCATAGCCTATGAAAATTTTAAGCCTGCCCTTTACTTCAACCCCGTACTGTTCTTCCATTTCACATCGTTTTAACGCATCTTCAGGTGTCATACGTTTAAATTCATCTGTCATCTTTTTTCTTCCATAATCCTTTTTATTTATTACTTCCATTTTATCAGAAAAAAGGTTAAAAAGCATCCGTTTAACACCGCTGCGGTTCCCGTTGTGAAAAGCTATATCTTAAAAGATTTTATATTGTTCACCAGTTCCGTTGACACCTGCTGGAGCATGTTTGAAGTGGATGCTATTTCCTCAGTTGAAGCACTCATTTCCTCGGCAGATGCAGAAATCTCCCGGGTGGCAGCACTTGTCTGTTCTGATATTGACGCAACGGACTGTATATTGTGAAGTACGTTGTCCCTCTCCTTGATGAGGCTGTCTGCCTCCTCAAAAGTATGCTTTATCATGGGTGTCGTTTCAAACACCGAGTTTAAGATTCCTTCAAAGGACCTTGTAGTAAAATTTATCTGTTCAATTTGCACACTTAACTTGGATTCAACCTTACTGCTCATTCCTGGCACACCCTCAGTCTCAGCCAGTATGGATCTTATAACCTGAGTAATATTATCCGCCGATACCCTGGATTGGTCTGCAAGCTTTCTTATCTCCTCCGCCACCACAGCGAAGCCTCTTCCTGCTTCTCCTGCCCTTACCGCCTCAATTGCCGCATTTAGTGCCAGCAGATTGGTCTGGTCGGATATGTCTTTTATAACTGCTGTAATTTCATCAATTTTTCTGATATTTTCATTTAAATTGCCCACATTTTTTATGACAGTGTAGAGAGATTGGCTTACGTCCCTGGTTGCCGTTGTCATTTCCCTCATCTGTCCGCTCCCTTCATTTGACAGTTTTTCTGTTACTTCAATGCTTCCTTTTATCCTTTCCAGTTCCAGGGAAGAATATATATTGTCCAGTGAAATACTGAAATTATTATTGTCGAAAGTACACCCGTCAGGTTTGAGACTCTGGAACGCACCCTTTGCAACATGTTGTACGGAATTTGCCACTTCCTGAGAGGCCGAGGCCAATTCCTGGGAGGTTGCCGACAGATTCATGGCAGAACCGTCAACCTCCTCCGCCTTCAGCTTCACATTCACAATTATATAAGAGAAGGCCTCAAACATGCCGTTTATATTTGTGCGCGCCTATGCCGGCCGCGCACAAAAAAAAGCAGGCAATTAAAGCCTACTTTTAATGTTCTTTATTTAGGACGATTCATAGGCAACCCGACTATCCTACCGGCATACCTGCCGGGTTAGACTCGTGGCTTTGCGTCATCACCTTTCAATGATTTTGCCTTTATCAAATTTTTTATAACGGGTCCAAGGTCCACAGGACCATAGAACCAAACACCAAATAATATTTTAACATAAACTAGAGATTATTCAACATTATTTTACTATTTTTCGACATATTTTCACCTATTTTCAAAACCAATGAAGATTCAAAAGCCCCCAAAAATTTTCACACCGGCTGTTCAGCAATATACTGCCCTGCCTGTACACGCCACATCTCGGCATATTTACCGTCCAGCTTCAGCAGTTCCTCATGGCTTCCTGACTCTATTATCCTACCATCCTCCAGCATGAATATCCTGTCTGCCAGCCGGGTGGTGGACAGCCTGTGGGAGATGAAAACCACGGTCTTATTTGCAGCCGCCTCCAGCATGGACTGATTCAACTGGTACTCAGCTATGGGATCCAGGGCGGAGGAGGGCTCATCCAGTATAATAAGGCTTGAATTCTTGTAAAAAGCTCTTGAAATCGCCAGCTTCTGGGCCTCACCACCGGAAAGGTTCACACCGTCCTCATGGAATTCTGCCGTAAGAGGAGTGGCCAGCCCTTGCTTCAGTTCCTTGAGTCTCTGGACAAAACCGCTCTGCTCAAGTGCCTCCATTACCGGTTCCTCCGGCACGTCCTCCCCTATGTCCAGCAGCACGTTTTCCTTTACTGTGGCGGCATACAGCATATAGTCCTGAAAAACCGTCCCCACATGCTCACGGTACTGGGCAACATCATAATCTCTGATGTCAACGCCATTTAAGGATATGCCTCCCTCCCTCACATCATAGAGTCTCATGAGCAGCTTTATCAGTGTGGTTTTTCCCGCCCCGTTGTAGCCCACAAGCGCAACCTTTTCAAAGGGCTTGATTGTCATATTTATGTTATTTATAACGTTTTTGGCCCCTTCATTGTATGAGAAGGCTATATTATCCAGCTTGAATATTCCCGGCTTTCCCGGCACCGCCAGCCGTTTCCTGCTGTCAATCCTGGGCTTGTAGTTAAGAAAGCTGCGTATCTTGTCTACATACAGGCTGGTTTCACTTGCATATGGATATATTTCGGTTATAGTCCTCAGACTCCTCTTGAACCTGCCGAAAGAATTGAACAGAATCACAACACTGCTGTAGGATATGAGACTGAGCACCGTAGCTTTATATACCAGATAAATGATATACAGCACATCGCTTATAAAGTCGTTGGAAACATAATCCCTCAGGAAGCTTAAAATAAACTTCCTTTTGGCATTCTCCCTGTCTATCTCATATATTTTTTTATTTGCAGCCTTGAATTTGTCCAGGAGCTTGCCGGGTACATCAGGATTTAGCCTGAGCTCCTTGGCATAGTCATTCAGATAGAATACCCTGTTGACATAGGCCCTTTTCCTCTCCTGAGGATTTTTTTGCAGCCTGATTTTATAATTCACCCTGTTCAGTACCTGCATGAGCAGAGAGGACAGGAGGAAGGAGACTGCCACAAAGGATACCGAAAACCAATCCTTGATTATAAAGTAGGTCCCGGTGGTAATGAATACCGTCAGTCCTGTAAAGAGCTTGTTCAAAAATTCCAGCATTCTTTCCACCTGCTTGTCCGCCTCTGAAACCGCAAGCACAAATTCATTGTAATATTCCGGATTGTCATAGCATTCCAGGTCCAGCTTGCGGGCTTTTTCATACAGCATGAACTTGAGCTTCTGCTTCATCCTGGGCAGGGCCTTAAGGGATATGAGCTGGTTGACAAAGGCTCCGTATATCATCCCAATGCCTATGAGAATAAAAAGTGCAATTATGAATACCGCCACATTACGGAAGGGCCGCCCGTATTCAACTGACTCCAGTACATAGCCGATTCCGTACGTATGCTCAAAAAATATGAGCAGTTGGTTTCTCAGTATATCAAGTATGAATACAAGGATATACAGAGGGGAAGCCGAAAAGCAGATTTTCAGGATGAACAGGTTGTTGTCCAGCACCTGCCTGAAGGGCTGTTTGGGCTGTTTGGGCTGCTTTGCCTTCTTTGGCTGCTTCTGTTTGAGCTCCCTGGGCTTCATAGCACCACCCCCTCTTCAATATTTTTCACCGCTAGATAATTCATTGCCTGCTTTGTATACATATCTGCATAGGGGCCCTTCAGCTTCATCAATTCCTGGTGGGTTCCCTGTTCCACAAGCTCACCCTGTTCAAACATGAATACCTTGTGGGCATTGCGCACCGAGGACAGTCGATGGGAAATAAATATCATGGTTTTATCCCTGCTTTCCTGCATGATGCTTTTATACAGCTTGTATTCCGCAATTGGGTCAAGGGCTGAGGAGGGCTCGTCAAACACCTTGACAGGGGTATTTTGCACGAAAGCCCTTGAAACCACTATTTTCTGGTACTGTCCTCCTGAGAGCACCGCACCGGCTTCATCAAATTCCCTTGTAAGAATTGTATTCACACCATTTTCCAGTGTCTGTACCTTTTCATACACCCCCGCCTTCTTAAGAGCCTCTGCCACTGCCTCATCCTCATTTTCGATCTTGCGTCCCATAAGCACATTGTCCTTTACGGAGAGTGCAAGCACCCTGTAGTCCTGAAAGGCTGCCGCAAACAGCCTGCGGTATTCCCTGAGGTTATATTCCTTTATATTTCTCCCGTTCAGGAGTATTTCGCCTTCAGTAGGGTCGTACAAGCGGAACAGCAGCTTGATGATTGTAGACTTTCCCGCCCCGTTGTGGCCTACTATAGCCACAACACTGTTGCCCGGTATGGTGAAGCTGAGCTTCTTTACGGCATACTTTCCGTCTTTATAGGAAAAGCTTACATTGCGGAATTCAATGGAGGAAATCTCCCTTTCCGGCGTACAGCCGTCCCAGTCCTCCGGGATTGCTTCCTTATACTCCATGAAGGTACGCAGGTTGTTTACAAACATACCGTTTTTTATAGTCTCCACTATATTGTTGAAAAGGCCTATGAGAATCCAGGTTGCTGAAACCATGGTGCTGGACAGCACAGCCAGCTCCGCCAGGGAAATGCTTTTCACCACCATGGCCTTATATGCTCCGTACAGCAGCACCCCCTCAAAGATTATGGAAAAGGTAAAGACCACCTTCAGCACCTCTACAGGAATTATCCTGGGAGCATATTTGCCTGCAATGGCAACAGTTCTCTTTATTGCCTCGTCGTATTTCTCCCTAATTAACCGGTAGACATTCGAAAGCCTCATTTCCTTGGCATAATCCGCCAGATACATGACCCTGTTTACGTACTGGAATACCCTTTCATTGGGAATGCCCTCCTTATACCTCTTTAAGGCAAGCTTATTCATAATGCCGCCAAAAACAAAGTTTCCTATAATGGGGAAAACCACAAACAATACCGCCACCCTGTCAATGTCGTACATTGAAAAGAACACTGCCACTGTGGCAACAGAGCCGGTTACAATTCCCCACACATTGGTGACCACGCTGGTAATCCTGTCACCTGCACCATCTATGGCCATGGTATACCTGTTGTAAAATTCCGAGTCCTCAAAGCAGCCCAGCTCAACATTCCCGGCCTTATTATAAAGCTTCAGCGACAGCCCCTCATAGGTTCTGGTGTCGTTCAGCGGGAAGCAGACATTATTCACATAGCTCCTGTAAAGCCCCACCAGAGCAAATGTGGCACCGCACAGCAAAATAAAAACCAGTATGCTTTGAAAACTCATTTTCCTTTCAAAGGCATTTATTATGTACCGCATAAAGATAGTACTGTAGAACACCCATTCAAAATATTCCAGAACTGATAAGGCAAGCCTGTGGGCCACATTGCTCCTGCTGATGCCCCAGGCCAGCTTCATTGCAAAAATGTTGTTTTTTATTGAGGTTATATTTGATATTTCCTTTTGTTTTTTCTCCATGGAAGCCTCCTGACCCCGATACTATTCACACCACCCATATCCAACTTTTCACATTTTAACATATTTTATCGAATTATGTAACATGCGCACTGGAATAAAAATATATTGAAAAAAATATGCAATTAATGTAATATTATGAATTAAGTGGCATATGCCAGAAAACTGAAAAGAGGTGTGATGCTTTATGCAAAGTGTTATTAAGCCGCCTGTAAAAAGGAAAAGGCTGATTGTCATTATTCTGATTGTATTGGCTGCCCTGGCCATTCTGGCTGCTGCTCTGATTATCACGAAAATCACGGGTAAGGCACCCGAATATGTCTTGGGTCAGGATGCGCTTGAGGTAAACGGCCAGCTTGTTTCTGCCGACTTGTTCCGGGATGAGCAGAATGTCCTTTTCCTCAGATACAGGGGAGATGCTTCCATGCAGCAGAAAACAGAGGAAGAGTTGAATGATATGGTACTGCAGTCAGTTCTTGAAAAGACCCTGACCGACGACTTTTTCTGCAACAGTTCCGGGCATAAGGCCACCTCCAGGGAAATTGACGAATACTATGACAAGTACGTAAAGCCAAGCCGGGATGCACGAGCCGCCGAAGAATCCGGCTTAAACGAAGGACTTGACTACAAGACTGAAGCAGATACCAAGAAGGACATTGAAGTATACCTGCTGAAGCTTAAAAGTATACCCGCTCTGGCCCAGGAATACGGTATTGCTCTTACGGATGAGGAATTCGAGGAAGGCTATGCGGAATATACCCGCCAGTATAAGGATACCCCTGAATTTATACACCCCAGGGACGAATACAGAAATATGCTGCTGCTTCAGAAATTCTCCCAGTCGGATAAGCTGGACCCCTGGGTTGAGAAGCTTAAAGGCAGTGCAAAAATAAAGATTCTGGACCCTGCTCTGAATGCGTATACACTGTACAAAAACGGAGAATATGCAAAAGCCGCACAGGAATATAAAAATGCATATAAAAAATACAAAGTCAGTACCTATAAAGACAGGCAAAAAGAATGTGAAGCTTTAAACAAGGCTGGAAAATGATGAGTGCTGATAATAAGTGCTGAGCAGGCTTGCTTAAAATAAGTGCTTAAGATAAGTGCTTAAGCGGAGGCCGGGTGGTTTTCCCGGCCTCTTTTATGCTTTTGAAGCCCTTGGTTTTCTTGTTTTCAACGTGCCGCAGGGAATTGCCGCTTCCAGACTCCGCCTCCGCTGGTGCCCACATATATGCTTCCCCCCCATATGCCGAAGGCATATACATCCATGTTTTCAAGTCCGGCACCTGCCTCCCTCCAGCTTTTTCCGCCGTCCCGGGATAAAAATATCCCTCCTCCGTTGGCTGCTGCGAAAATGGTATTGTCCCTCACAGCTAACTGGTTGAGGTTCTTATTTGTAAGCACAGAGTTTACAGACTGCCAGCTGCTCTCCCCCCTTGACAGGACAAAGACTCCATCTCCGGGAGTTGCCGCAAATATATGGTCTCCGCTGACGGCAAGTGAGAATATCTGAGTGTTTGTCAAGCCGGAATTAACCGGCCTCCAGCTCTCCCCTCCGTTCTCCGAAAGAAAGACTCCTCCCCCGAAGGTTCCAGCATACAGGTTTTTGTCCTGCAACACCAGAGAACCCACATTTGAGTTTGTCATACCTGAATTAACCGGACTCCAGCTTGTGCCGCCGTCTTTTGATACAAATACACCGCCCCCCAGGGTTCCGGCAAAAACGTCCGCACCGCTGGCTGCAAGAGAATACACATACTTGTTTGTGAGACCGGTACCGGCTTCTTTCCAGCCATCACCTCCAGCGTCCGAGATAAAAACTCCCCCTCCATTGGTTCCGGCAAAAATCCTGGTGCCCTTCAAGGCAATTGAAAAAACATACGGATTAGTCAGACCGGAATTAACTGCCTTCCAGCTTTCTCCTCCATCCCCTGAATGGAAAATACCTGCTCCGTTGGTGCCGGCATAAACACCGCCTGCACCCAAATCTGCAAAAACACCCACATGAGTATTATTCAGGCCGGAATTTGACATCCGCCAGCTCCTTCCCTCATTGTCCGAAATATATACGCCACCGCCGTTGGTACCTGCAAAAACTCTGGTGCCCATGGTATCCACTGAATAAACAAACCTGTTTGTCAGACCGGATTCAAACGCCTCCCAGCTCTCTCCACCGTTGGAGGAAATATAAACCCCCTCTTCTGTTCCCGCAAAAATCTTCTTGCCGCCGGCGGAGAGGGCATACACCTTCTTGCTTGCAAGGCCGGTACTGGCCTCTTTCCAGCTTTGTCCCCCGTTTGAGGAAATGAAGATACCCTCTCCGTAGGTCCCTGCATATATGCTTGTTCCGCATTCCTCCAGTGATATGACCTGGGCGCTTTTAAGGCCTGAATTGGAGGGAGTCCAGCTCCTGCCGCCGTCTGCTGATTCAAGTACCCCGCTGTCCTCAGTCCCCGCAAGAATTTTTTCACCGCTGCAGACTATGTCATTAACGCTGACAGCCGTAAGTCCGGTGGGGTCTGCACTCCAAGCCTGTCCCTGGCGGGACAGGCGAAAAACTCCATAGCTGGTTCCTGCAAAGATATTCTCTCCCCTTGCTGCCAGGGAGTAAACGAAAATATTTGAAAGCGCCGTATCAAGCAATCTCCAGCTTTCACCGCCGTCACCGGATATAAATACCCCGCTGGCTGTTCCGGCAAGCAGGTTTGAGCCGCTGACCGCAAGAGAATATATATTTTTTACTGTAAGACCGGCGTTGGCTTCTCTCCAGCTTTCACCGCCGTCTTCCGAGCGAAAAACGCCCCTGCCTTCCGTTCCTGCATATGTATTTTTTTCGTCAGCAGCAAAGCAATGTATGTACCCGCCATAGGGACCGCTTGTCTGAGACCACTGTGCCTCTTGAGACTTGTGAGGCAATATAAGAAAAGCAAGCAGCACTATAAGCAGCACCAGCAAAAATGCCAGAATCGCCCCCGGCAAAAACGGTGCCCTATGCCTTCCAGCCTTCCTCACCAAGCCTTTTTCCAAGCTTTTATCCAGGCTTTTTCCCAGGTTTTTTCCCAGGCTTTTCTCCATAATCCTCCTCCAATTTAAAAAGCCGCCCGTAAAAACAGGCGGCTGCAATTTTTTGATATTAATACTGCGCGAAACCAAGGCCGCGGTTCTTAAGATTATTGATAATAGTGGGTAATGCTGAAATAGTGTTTGCCGGCCAATCATGGAGCAATGGGTTGCCCCCGGCCTGCAGGCTGTTTACGTTGGATATTATCTGCTGTGAGGTTGCACCGTTCCAGTCATTTGAGTAAACGGTAGGAGTAACGATTGAAAGTCCTAAGGCAGAGCAGGCAGACTGGATGGTGGAATTGCTTTCCAGGTAAGGCAGCCTGATTTTGGTGGGCTTTGCTTTACCTGCGCTCTGTATGGCCTGATTGCACTTATTCAGATCATTGTATACCTGCTGATAGCTCCAACTGGTCATGTGCTGGTGGGTATAGCTGTGGTTCTGGATGCTGAAGCCTGATGACTTGTACGCATTCCAGCCTGTCTGGTTGCTGGAGATATTCTGGCCTATTACAAAGAACGTAGCCTGATATACTCCATTGTTTTTCAGGGTATTTACCAGGTTCTGAGAGGTGCCGTTATTGGGCCCGTCGTCAAACGTAAGGTAGACACTGCCTGCTGCCTGTACGCCTGCTGTGGACAGGAAAAACGTAAACACCATGAAAACTGACAAAAATACCGCTATTCTTTTTTGTTTCATTTGAAAAAACCTCCTCAAATTTTTTCTGCTGAAATTTAGAAGTACCAAATTTGTACTTCTATAGCATTATTTTACTATTAAGTGTATTTTATGTCAATCTGTTTTCCATATTTCGGAATTCCTGTCTGGTTTAGCTTTTTATAACCGGTATCCATATTTCACTTCGAAATACCGGCGACGTGACCTCCTTGTGCTCATTCCACAGTATTTCAGGCCCTGGTGCCTGCTCATAGCCCGAGGACGGAAACCACTCGGAATATATGCGTCCCCACACGTTCTGCAAGGTTTCTGGGAACGGCCCCACTGCTTCAAATACAGCCCACCTTGAGGCGGCCACCTGAAGGCTTTCCATATCTGCCGGACATTTTTCCGTGGTGGCTGCGCCGATGTAATGGTCAAGCTCTCCCTTCTCCTCCATCCTGCCTTCAGAAAAGTTTACTGATGCACTAATGAGGCCCCGGGGCTCAACATTGGACAGCTCTTTAAGCCTTGCTATCACCTCCCCGGTCAGGCTCCCCCACATGGCGGCAATCTCCGGATTAACCCCCTTGAAAACTATGGGAACCCTTTTCTTTATGCCTGCAATGTTAAAAGCCTCTTTCTCAACTATACGGTAATTCATATTACTTCCCCCTTTTATTGATAATTGGAAGGTCATTGGAGGATAGGCCTTCAGTGACTGACCATTTTGCCGTGCTTCAGAGGGCGTCATGCCGTGGAGCCCGGCAAAGGCTCTTGTAAAAGAATCAGGTGAGCCGTACCCGTATTTCACCGCCAGATCAATTATTCTGACACTGCTGTTATTCAGTTCAAGAGCCGCAAGGGTGAGCCTCCTGCGACGGATGTACTCCCAAAGTGAAATGCCTGACAGAAAGGAAAACATCCTTTGAAAATGGTATTCCGAGCAGGCAGCCAGTCTTGCAGCTGCCTTCAGATCAATATCATTTTCAAGGTTCTCTTCTATATAGCGCAATGCATGGTTCAGTCTTTCCAGTGAATCCATATTCCAACCTCCCTTTATCAATATAGTAGCAGGATATTTGTGCGCCCTTCCGACATTTCCGGTACGGGATTTGCAGGAGCAGGCGGTTAAGTGGTTCTAAGAAATCTCCAATCATGTTTTGTATTTATACTTTCAACTAATATATGGTAAAATATACATATATTTTTGTTATGATTGGAGATTAAACCACTTGACTCCTGCTTTTATTTTACTAAAAAATTTTTCTTTTGTAACTTTTAAAAACCTCATACAGAGGCTTTCAGGCTGCGGCTTCCGGTTGCATAATGCCATGCCGCTTCAATTTACCAAAGCTGACTTGAAGGCTTATAAGGTTAAATTGATTAATTTGGATATGTGTGAAACCGTCACACCAATTTATTGTATTCAAAAAAAAGCTATAGGCAGTAAGGAGACAGTTGAGATTTTGGCCCGTTCAACTTCAATCAGGATGACAGGACAGCCTTGGGAGAATTGCGGAGGATCTGAAGGAGCTTGCTGTCCGGATGGACTTGGCTGGTTTGACAGGCTTACCTGGAAAGGTGAGGATTTCCTCATCTCAAAAATAAATGCGGAAAACCAAGATAAGCTAAAGGAATTATTAGCACAGCCTTCTGTAGAGTACGCAATCCTGGATAATGACATCATTACACTTGAACGTAAAAACTTTGTTGGCCATAACTCCTTTGACATCAGATTTACCGGCCTGGGAACATGGGCAACTGAAGAGAATGCTGATAGCAGCATTTTTATCGAGGACTTGCTGTTTGTTGGGGATAATGTTCAATTTTTAAAAGACAATTTGCAGGACATATATTATGAAGCTGAATTTAATTGCCTCAATATATATGAGAAGGATTGCCTGAAAATGCACATTGATTTCAGAACCCAGGAGCTCTTTGTACATTTTGATACGGACGGGGAATTGCAGGAAATCTGCAGGCTTGCACAGGAACCAAAGTATATTGTACCGCTTTCTAGCCCAAGGAGCCTTCTGACACTTGATACAAACCTTGCTCAGTCCGGACCCCTTGATGTGGGACTGGTTATAGAAGCTGTAAAGGATTTTATGGAGGGGCTGGAATAAATAAGTTTTCGGAAGGATAAGAGAATTTATATGAAAAGGCTTAGAATTACATTATTTATCATCATATCACTTGTGCTTTTATTAGCTGCAGCCAATAAGGTGTGTGAAAGGTCTCCTGATTATATATTATTCAGAAACGGGGTCTTACCCCGGGACGTTATTCTTAAGACCAACAATAATACATATTACAATGGCTATATTTACAGAGATAAAAACAGCCTGAAATTCATTGTAATCGGGAAAAACAACAGCAGTGATTACAGTTATACAGTAAAACAAAAAGAAGTATTGCAAATGAAGGACTCATATGGCTTTATATACTCAGACTGTCCGGAGGTAGGTAGTGGTGGCCTGCCACAATCCAAAGGTATTCTGGTGGGTTATGTGAATACAGTTGAAATCCCAAAGCCTGAATTTCTATTAGAGGGTATAGATATAATAACACCTACCTTGAGTACAACTTCTGAAGATGGCAGCATGCTTTATTTTATCCATGATGCAGGTTATACTCTGCACGGCAAAACCTCCGTCATGCTGAAGGTAAAAAGTAAAGACGAAAAATAAAAAGCTGCCGCCATAAATTCGCACGTACAAAAGCCCCGCTGCTGTTTGACTCACAGCCGCAGGGCTTTGTGTTATTAATATTATGCTTTGTAAATTATCTTTTGTAATTATTTATTATAAATTTTGTATATTACCACTGCTGCTTCCGCTCTTGTCAAATTATTATTAGGATTCAGGTTGTTTCCGCTTCCCCGGATTATTCCTTCCTTAACAAGGGTTGCTTAGTTGATGCCCTTGATGTATATAAACAAATTCTTATTTTCTAAATTGCTGAATACCCATGATGATCCTTTCATAGCTATTAAAACTATTGCTATTTATTTAATATTCTTGTCATGAGAAATTCCCAGTCTTGAGGTCTTTGACTCTGTGATTCTTCGTGATTCTTCGTGATTCTCGATATTGGCGAGATAGCGCGGGTCGATGTTTACCATTTCCGCAAGTGTTTTTTGGGAATAAAATGTCTTGACCAAGACGTATACGTCTTGGTTTATAATAATAATCAGGGAGGTGCAGAACAAATGGAAAAATACCGTGCAATACCGGGGGGCTTTATGCGAATCGGTGAAATGGCTAAAAGGGGGGGTATCACCGTTCGTGCTCTGTCATATTACGATAAAGAAGGCTTACTCACACCATCAGCGGAAAGCGAAGGCGGGTATCGGCTTTATACCGACAAGGATTTGGTGAAGTTGTTACAAATTTTGATGATGAAGCGACTGGGGTTTACGCTTAACGAGATAAAAAAGAGAATTGTCGCTATGGACACTACTTTTGAAGTTATAAATGTTCTTACGGAACACGCAACTAATATCCGTAAGGAGATTGACCACTTGACGGAATCGCTTAACGCTCTTGAATCGTTAAAGGAAGAAATTATACAAGTGGATTCTGTTGACTTCAAAAAATTTGCGGATATTCTCGCACATTTACAAATGAAAAATGAGCGTTATTGGCTTGTAAAATATCTTGATAATGATGTACTTGATACGCTAATAACACATAACGAAGCATGGAGCGAAGAAAACGCAGAAAAGATGATTGAAGCTACAAATAGTTTTATTAACGAAGCGGCAAGACTTCATTTTGACGGGGTATCTCCCGAAAGTGAGCAAGGGAGAGCTTTTGCAGAAAGATATTGGAAGTGGATTATGGAAGTGACAGGCGGCGACATGAATTTGGTGAAAAGAATATCCGAACAAGCGGCAAAAAGCATGTCGGATAAAAAACATGATGAAAGAATGGAAAAAGCAATCCTATTTATGAAATCATCACTTGGAATGTATTTTAACAATGGTTTCATTGCTGAGGCGGCTAAATTGCATGATGATGGTGTACCGCCAGAGAGTGAGAAAGGACAAGATTTTGCAAAGAGATATTGGAAATGGCTTATGGAGCTTACTGGCGGTGATGTGGCAAAGCTGCAAGAGATGAATGAGCAGTTTGGAAACAGCGCGGCAGACAACGACGAAATCTCTAAAAAGTCACAACTTTTTATGGGTTCATCATTGCAAATTTATTTTGCAAACTTACAAAAGGAGAATGGAAACGATGGGTAAACTATTATCAAATGAAAAATTAAGGTTTTTTACCAAAGTAACGATAGCACACGTTATTACTTACTTTGTATGCGGACTAATCGCTTACAACCTATTTAATTACGGAGATTTTGTAGAACTCATAGGTTTTAGACCCATGGAAGAAATCACTCCGGCAACGATTATATTCGGGCAAATAATAAGAGGTCTTTTATTCGGATTTGTTATTTGGTGGATTAAAGATAGCATTATTGGTAAAAAGCGGGGTTGGTTAAAGTTATGGGGTATTCTTTTAATACTTGGTATCTTAAACACTTACGGACCCAATTCTGGTTCTATCGAAGGAATGATTTATCTTGACCTATCTAATTCTGCTGATGTGCCTGTTAATACTTTATTAAGCCTTCTTGAAATAACGTTGCAACCGCTACTGTTCAGCCTAATAGTAACTTTTCAAAGAAAAAATGAAAAACAAAAAGATAACTTATAAAATGCTATAATATAGTTAATGTGATAGCGGAAAGAGGACAAATGGCACGAACAGCTAGCAGGGGAAATCAAGACCCCTGCACCTATCGAAACGTACTGGCGGTGGAACTTGGCAAAGTACATCAGACTTTCCAAAAGGATTTACGGAAAGACGAAACAGACAGGGACAACAGGATGCTCCAAAAACGCCTGCACAAGCCACGCAATGAAGCACCACAGGTTTGAAGCGGCGGTATTATTTTATGAAGTTATGAATTTAAAAGAGCTGAAAAATAGAATTAAGTAATCAGAGAAGCCCTCCTGTTCAACTGAAATTTATAATCAATAATTTCAATTTAATAAATACTTCTTGAGTAAAGCAAAATCTATTGCATTTATACTGCCATCGCTGTCAAAATCGGCAGCTTTTATATCGTCGGCAACAGGGAAATCATTTATGATTCCAAGCAGATATTGCTTCATGAGAGCATAGTCGATAGCATCAATATTACCATCGCCATTAAGATCACCAACCTTGCCTGCAGAACCGGAATTGAAAATACCCTGTCTTTCTATATCTTCTGCAACAAGCCGGGCCAGTTGGGTTGCTCCTGCCCGATTGGGATGTACCGCATCACCGCTCATAAAAATCGCAAGAGTTGCATTTGGGCCTATAGCTGTAAAATATGCAGAGCTCAGAACATTGAGGTCAACCAAGGGGACATTTTCTTCCTTAGCCAGAGCTAATGTAGCTTGCCTGTAATATCTGTTAAGGGCTGTATGAACATTTGATGCATCAAAATCTGTTGATCTTCCTTGCGGCGTCACCAATACTATAGTTGCACCTTTTGCTACAGTTTGCTTAACCATATCCCTCATTATTTCCTTAAACTGTGCTTCGGTTGTATTATTTTTTGCAGCAGTGTCATTAATTCCAAAGTCCAGTAAAAAGTAATCGCCAGGTTTAATATATTTAAGCACCGCTTCAAACTGTCCATCATCCCTGAACCCTCTTGCGAACTGTCCACTCGCAGCCATATTTCTCACTTGATATTTACCGGTGTCTGTAAACCCGGGGAACATTTGCCCCCAGCCTGCCTGTACACTGGTATCCAAAGGATAATAGTTACACGCCGTAGAGTCTCCTCCTATGTATATGGTTCTGTTTGTTGCCGGATTATCTGATAGCTTTCTGATTGTAAGGGCGCTCAGAGTAAAGGCCGTTCCAGCCTTGCCCTCCGTTACCAGTATATTTAGCTGCCCGTCGGTAACAGGTATCTGGAATTTATCCTTGGCAGAGTTTCCAGTCATATTTATAAGCTGATAAACGCCTTCAGCAGCAACACTTGCTCTTGCTGTATCTCCCAAGGTCACATCAATCTCATACAGTCCACTTGGAAGATCTACATTAAAAGTATTAGTGCTTTTTGTACCATACGTCAAGAACTGTACAGCATCACTTGCAGCACCCGACCCTGAGGCTGAAACATTTTTTACATTTGCAGGTGTATTAAATCCATAACCTCTTGCGGAACTATACGCCAAGGTAGCACTTACGCCTGTATATCCAGGCTCCACAGCCCCCCCGCCAAAGTCAAACTTATATTCAGCAGCCGCTTCTGCATTAAACCCATTTGAACTGCCTAAAAGTGCCGCTGCCAAAATGGCAGCACTTAAAAACCTGCACAGTTTACTTTTTATCATAAGAAATCCCTCTTTCATAATGCTTATTACGCATAAAAATTTAGCCTGTATTCAGCAGTGATTAACTGCACTAAATTATTTAACACCGCCCGCTAAAGGCAGGTCTAGTTTCTTTACTTCCTGTGAAATCAGTTTAGCAATAGCGTTTGCACCTGCTTCTGTAAAATGAGTATAGTCGGTTCCATTTGAAGAAACCAGGTATAACTTGAATGTCGCATCATATCCAATTGAAGCATAGTAGTTTAAGCTAAGTGTCATTAAGTCTATCAATTTTACATTTTGCTCGTTTGCCACCTGTTTCATTGCGGTACAATAGTCAGGAAAATCATTTTTAAAGGTGTTGTTTGAATAATTCAGCCTGGCTACCGGCGTAATCAATACGGGTATAGCACCCTTTGCACGAGCCCCGTCAACATATTTCTTAAGATATTCCTTATAAGTTGTATATGGCGCACAATAACGATCCGGGTTATTTACTGTTGCATCATTATGCCCAAATTGAACAAAAAGATAGTCCTTTGGCTGAATCACGCTTAAAATGCTGTCCAATCTACCCTCCTCTACGAAGCTTTTTGAACTTCTCCCACCTATTGCACGGTTAACGAAGGTAACATTAGTGTTAAAATATTTTGAAATCATTTGACCCCATCCAGCCTGTGGATAGTAAGATGAATTATATGTCATAACTGTGGAGTCCCCGCATATATATACCGTCGCCCCTGTAAACGGCTCTGTCGTTGGTGCCGATGCATTTGTGACCGACAAGTAATCCACATTTGGCCCCCCGTCCGCTGTTATGGAGGCAGCTCTTATTACATTATTTCCGGCCTCCAGCTTTGCAGTCAAACTTACTTCTGACCACTGGGTCCAGCTGCTGGTGGGTATAAAGCTAAGTCTTGTGTTAATGGTGCTGCCGTTGATTTTGATTTCCATAGGCCGGTCAGCATTGCTTGCATTTGAATATCTGAAGGTTAGTGTTTGAGTTCCTGAAGCTTTCTCACTCACAGTCCATTCAATATAGCTTGAAGTATCATTGTTGTAATTCACATAGCCATCTCCGGTATAGCCACTGTTTATGTTTTCCCTCACACTGTTAAATATGTAGGCGGCTTCTGCTTGAAATATGGTAGCCGCAGGTGTTTGAGCTGCCGGGAAAACTGTGATCGCACCTAATAAATACTTTTTCATAAGAGCAATATCCAAGGAATCCAGAGAACCATCAGCATTCACATCTGCTGCGGCTGCCCCGTCAGCAACAGGAAACTCCTGAATAAGCCCCAGCAGCTTTTGCTTCATATTGGCAAAATCTACAGCATCAATATTGCCGTCTCCATTTACATCTCCATAGTTTATTTGACCAGCCTTAACAAAGCCTCCATTCCAAAAGCCTCCAAGTAAAACCAGCAAAATCAAAATAAATGATAGCTTTATTTTCATATTTACACCCACGCCTCCAATCTTTAAAATACTCACGAAAGTAAATAGCATGAAGCAAGTACTTTTTGGCATTTTTTGGTATTTACCTGTATTATATTATATATCTTTGCATATATCCAGTAAATTACAATAACAATTTACCTAAAGAGAATATAGCTATTGGAATAAGCAAGCTGGAACGTTTGGAAGAACAAAGGTTCATAGTCATTTCAGCCCTTATTTCAGCAACAAAAAATTTATACCTTCACCGGCGAGACGAGAAAGCGCCCCTGCTGGGCGCACATGAAAATAGCGAGGCAGCCGAAACTGTCTCGCTAATAAAGTCTAACTTTTAGGGGTCACCTCAGTTGGTTCAAAGGTTGATGCTTTTTTATTATCTAAAATAACAGTTTGCTGTAAATATGCAATAATATGACGACTGAAGTTAAAATGCTAACTGTTATATGTATATTTCTTTTTGTTACACTGGATTTTGAATATTTGGTTAATATACCAAAGACAGTTATTATAAGCAGTAAGAGTAATGACAAATATCCAAAAGTAAATTTAAAACTTAAGCTTGACAACAGTGAATGAAACATACCAATTGCAACGGCAAAAAAGCCGATAAAGCAATGTGATTTTTTGGCAATACGCTTTATACTATATAGTCTCGTCGTTTTCAGTATACTGAAAGTTATGCCTGCCATAAAAAAAAGCAATGAGAGAAATCCCGTAATTATTGACATTCTGACCCCGCCCCCATTAACCTGATACTGATATTTCAACACATATATCAGCCAAAGCCTTTTGAACTTATCCCTCCCATAAGCTTATTTATGGTCTGATTTTTTGGAAGTTTGGTCCGATTGGCTTACCTTATCAGCTGCTTCGCTTAAAGCATTGTCAATGGCCTTAAGTATGACCCTGCTGCTATTTGTGGCTCCTGATACTGCATCAACCTCAAGTGATTGTGCAGCAATAACCTTATCAGTAATAGCTTCGGCTTTCAGACCCCTTTCATTTTTATGCTTATTAAGCTTTATTTCCTTAATCTTTTTTCCTTCTACTGTTACACTTACGTCAGCGGCTACCAGTATTGCATTATAAGAGCCCTCATAAACACCGTCTGGAAGTTTAGAAATATTTGGGTTTGAAATCACTATTTCCGAGATAAGCCTTTTATACTCCCAGGTTTGATATAAGTACCTTCCGCCTAAAATTCCGATTGAAATCACTGCAATGCAGACTACTGCAAGAATAATTTTTTTATACATTTTTTATCCCTCCTGTCCGCTGTGCGGACATTAATTCATACTTAATCTATTTGCTTATATGAAAATTCAATACAATTTGTCCGTAGTTTTTAATATATGGTTGTTAATATATGGTTTCTAATTACAAGTGTAAGAATTTCAAAACTATTCTTACACTGTAAATTAACCAGCCTGCTCTAAATTCTGCTCATATCTCTCCTTAAGCCTTCAATGCTGCACGCCTTTATCTCTCCACTTATAGCCTCCTGAGTATTTAACTTTTTCAATGCCAGTCTTGAAGAAGCTTCTTTAAAATCCACCAATTCATTTGTGCTGACAAAATTGCCTGTTTTTTCTTCTGAGTACTCATTATCAGCTTCAATTGCTTCATCTTTAAAAGCTGCCTTGTATTCTGAGTTCTCAAAAGGATATGTAGGTAATGGCACTCTTCTGGCTTTATGCAAGCCCAGCCTTGAGGGATCATAACTCACACCTGTTGTGTATAGCTTAGCCATGACTGCAAGTATTGCTGCTACACAATTTTGGCTCATACTCATTTCAATCCATTGCAGGTTTTTAAGCTTCATTTTTTCAAACTCATTCACTTTAGTCTTGTTGCTTCCAAGGTAAACTATCGCTTCATCCTTATTTATGATTTCCTTGCATGATTCTAAGGACAATTTTCCTCCTGCATTACCTCTTATACTGGCTGCCATTTCAAATATATTAGTCTTGTCAGCAATACCCATCGGTGTCACAACAGGACAATTAGCTTTATAACCGATACTCTCATCCGACTGATTGGTTTTATAATCAGGCCTGTTAAGAAGGAATCCTGCCGCCTGCCTGATAGTGATAATTCCGGCTAAAGCACCTCCTGCCAAAATTGCATCAGCTTCACAAATAATACTTTTAAGCTTGATTCCAAAATCACACAGCAACGCACCAAACGCATATTGCAATGAGAAGCTTTCAAAAGTTTTTGCCAGCTGGCTGTCTTGACCGCCTGAGCCTTCGTTTTCAAATATTTGCATACATTTATTATAGGCATCGGCAAACCCAGGGAAGCGTTCTGTTATTTTATCAAAATCCCTTTTATCCGGTTCCAGGCTGCCATCCATAAAAAGGCTCACCGGTGTTACTCTATTTGGATTGGAACGCCCTTTTATAAGCTCTGGGCTTTCCTCACCCTTCTCAAGCTTAAGAAGCATATCCAGCAGGTGCTCTTTTGAATCAGTAACAATCGCAGTTTTAAACGTTAATTCCTTCTGGGAATTATTCATGGTAAAACAAATAGAAGATAAATCAAGCTCAGGCCTCTTTTTCATATGTGCTGAGAGGTTTCCGGCAATCGTTTGTACTATCTTTTCATTCCTGCCCGTCAAGAAAATCACATTATGCTGCTTTTCATCCTCCGGTACAGTGCAGCTATTTGTCATGGGCGGAGCCTCTTCAAGTATTACATGGGCATTTGTTCCGCCAAAGCCAAAGGCATTTACTCCTGCCCTGAGCGGCTGACCCTCTGCTTTCCATTCTCGCGGCTCTTTGCCAACTACATAAAACGGCGAATTGCTAAAGTCGATATTAGTATTTGGCTCTTCAAAATTTATTGTATGAGGAATGACTTTATAGTTTAAGGCCAAAACAACTTTTATAAGGCTTATAAGACCTGCCGCCGACAACATATGTCCCAGTGAGGATTTTACTGAGCCTACCCCGCAGAAATTCTTTTTTTCTGTAAATGAACGCATTGCCTGCGTCATACCTTCGATTTCTATAGGGTCCCCCAAAGGTGTACCTGTACCATGCGTCTCAATATATGATACTGTTTCGGGATTTATACCTGAGGTGATATATGCATTTCTTATTGCCTCAGCCTGCCCCTGTGGCCTGGGTGCTGTTATTCCCTGTGAATGCCCGTCATTGTTTATGGCTGATCCCTTAATTACAGCAAAAATATTGTCATGGTCCTCAATTGCATACTTTAACGGTTTTAGAAGTACTGCACTTGCCCCCTCAGACAAAACCATACCCTCAGCCCTCTTATCAAAGGGATAGCAGTTTCCGCTGGGAGACAGGGCAGTAACTCTGCTGAGGCTCACAAAAGGAGTTGCACTCATATTTAAGTTTACCCCTCCTGCTAAAGCCATATCTGCCTGCCCTGACCTCAAGCTTTCGCATGCCATATGAAGAGCTACAAGTGAAGAGGAGCAAGCAGAATTAACTATGAAGCTTGGACCTGAAAGGTTAAGGCAATGGCTTACCCTTGCAGCGATTTCGTTCAAGCCGCTTCCGGCCACTGCGTCAGCCACCAGCTGTCCAGGCTTCAGAACCTGTAAAAGGTTTGTCATCAGCTCCCTGCGTTCTTTTGGCTTCATGCCTCTATATGCCTCACTTTGTTCAAGCCTGGTTTTTAGGAGCATATATGTCCGGTAGCCAGTAAAGTGCTCCATATATGAGTTTTGTTCACATCCAACAAACACTCCTATTTTATCTGACTTGTATTTTCCTCCGTATCCCGCCTGTTGAAGAGCTTCCCAGGCAATTTCAAGAAATATCCTCTGTTGAGGGTCTGTGGCTTCTGCCTCATTTGGAGACATTCCAAATAACAGCGGATCAAAATCATAGGGTTTATCTATAAATCCTCCCTTATTGGTGTACGTGGTATGCAGCAGTTTTCTGTCGTCACTGTAGTTTTCCTCAACTGACCATCTGCTTTTCGGGACTTCCTTTATTATGCATTTCCCATTTTTCAGTATATCCCAGTATTCCTCCAAGGTGTCAGCCCCAGGAATTCTAAGCCCTATACCAATGATTGCAATGTCCTGAAGGTCATCCTTATCTTTATCTGCACCATACGAAAGGGTTTCTTCAGCCACAGCCGCTATTTCTCCTTCTGAAACAGCATAGGTTTTTTCAATATAGTTAGAAAAAGCTTCCGGTGTCTGGTATTCAAATATCAAGGTTGGATACAATTCGGTACCAAGCACTTTACTGATTCTTGCCACTATCTTTGTCACATCCAGAGAACTCAGGCCCATTTCAAGGAAATTCATGCCTTCATCAATATTATCAGCTTCTACATTAAGTTCTTCGGCAATAGTCCGGTATACAATGCTTCTAATTTCGTTTGCCGTTTTCCCGGATACTTTCATCGAGGTTTCTTCATAAGCTGCCTTTGCTGCTTTTCTTATGGGCTTGCTTTCTTCCGTTGTTTCCGTTGTTTCCTTTGCTTCCATTAAGTCCATTATATGTATAACATTCTGATTTTTATAATTGAGAGCCTGCATGAAGACCTCTACAGCTTCTTCGGCAGGCAAGGGGCTTAACCCTTGAGCCTTTACAGCCAGCTGGGATGCCTCTCCCCATATAATGCCTTTCCCTTGGGCCTCCCATAAGGAATAATTGATGGCAAGTGATTTACCGGGCGAGTTACTCTTTGCCCTGTAGCTGCTGTAGCAGTCAAGAAAATAATTTGCAGCTGCATAATCAGTGATTCCGGCACTCCACTTTTTCCTGGAGGCTGATGCCGATGACATTAACACAAAAAATTTCAAAGGCTCCTTACTGGTTACCATATCAAGTACTATAGTTCCATTAACCTTTGCAGCAAGAACCCTTTTAAAGGTTTCCATATCCTTATCCAGAAGCTTGTATGAAGAGCTATCCATAATACCTGCCGCATGTACCACCCCATGAATCGGACCAAATTCATCGTTTACCTGTTTAACCATTTCAGACATCTGTGTACTGTCTGACACATCCACTGCAAAATACGCAACTTTTGCACCTTTACTCTCCAGATATCGAATCAAAGAAATCTTTGCTGCCGCTGCTTCTGATAAATTCACATTCCATTCTTCTCTGGGCGGTAATTCTCCTCGTCCCGTCAGTACTAAATTCACCTGGGCACGCTCAGCCAAGGCCTCGGCAATAGAGCCTCCTATCAGCCCCGTTCCCCCGGTTATCAGGTAGGTTTCATTGTCATTTAAATAAAACTGGTCTTCAATAAGTCTTGATATTGGAGCCTTTTCAAGATCACGAACAAAGCGTTCCTTTTTTCGCACAGCTACAATAGCTTCTGCATTTGGTTTTTTCCTAAGCTCCTCAACAATAGCAGCTGCTGCTTCAGCTCCCGAAACATAGTCTTCATTATCTATGTCCAGTACACTTGTAAATAACCCCTTAACCTCCGTATCCAAAGCTTGCCCAAGTGCAATTGCTATGGACTGCTGAGGATTTTGTATCTCATATTCCTCCGATATGCAGATTGCTTTATTGGTAACTAAAAGCAAGCGAAGATTGTCATGCTTGCGGGTTGACAGAGCTTTTGCCAGCAGCAGGACACTATAGGCACTCTTATATAAGACTTCCTCCTGCTCCAATATACTGAACGCTTCAAGACTTTTCTCAAAGTAATTCCACATATGAATTATTGAAGCCATTTCTCCCGGTATGCAATCAAGGAGTGAAACATAATCCTCCTGTCTGGAGGGATTAATCAGAAAGCTCTGCTTTCCATCATAGCTGAAGGTCTTGCCATATGTAACATAATAAAGCTTATTTTTATCTGGTTCTAAATTCAGTTCAAAATCCTTTATTGTATTTTCGTCCTGGGCAAACAATATAACAGCGCCAGCATTTAGGTTGCTGACCTGCACCAGCTTTTCAGGTTTCCAGCTCCACTCATGGAACCAGTTATCAAATCCTTTTGAGAGATTTACTGAAGAGCCGCTTCCGAAATCCGGCATATAGGTTTTTCTTTCAAATGGGTATGACGGAAGCAATACTTTTTTATGTGAGAAATCTCTTTCAAAATTCTCCCAGTTTACTTTTACTCCAAGCGTAAATAACCTTCCAAGAGTATTCAAAAGAATATCCCAGTTGTCTTTTTTTCTATCCATAGTTGATAGAATATGATAGCTTTCACCTGACAGACCGCTTGCCATACCTGTCAGAATTTTGTCAGGGCCGGCCTCTACAAGAATATTTACTCCTTTATCAAACATATATTTGACACTCTGCTCAAATTTCACAGCTCCCAGTATGTGATCCAGCCAATATTGTGGTGTGAACAGCTGAGTATAATTCTCTGCCGTTATGTTTGATACTATGGGAATCTTAGGCGTATTAAAGGTAGTAACTTCAAGCTCCTTTTTGAATGCTTCCAGCATTGGCTGCATCAGAGGAGTGTGGAAGGCCTGTGAAACATTAAGCCTTTTTGAACCCACACCCTTGTTTTGAAGCTCCTTCAGGAAGGCGTCCATAGTATGGGCTTTCCCGGATACTACCTGATGGGTAATATTGTAGCCGCCTACCCACAGGGAGCCTTCATATGGTTTCAGAAGAGCTTCTATACCTGAAGCCGAAGTGAATACAGCCGCCATCGCTCCTTCAACCTCCAGCTGACTCATCAATCTTCCTCTGGCAGCCACAAGTCTTGCAGCATCCTCAAGATTTACCGCACCCGCAACACACGCTGCAGCCCATTCACCCACACTATGTCCCAGCACATATAAGGGCTTTACCCCAAGCTCCAGCAGCAGGCTGCCTATGGAGTAATCCAGGGTAAATACCACCGGCTGCGTTATATTGGTCTGAGCCAGGAATTTTTCATCAGCACTGCCGCTATAAAGCAAGTCGGTTATTTTTACATTTAAGTATGGATAGAAGGCATCAGAGCACATATCCACATATTTTCTAAAAGCAGGGAGCTTCTCATATAATGCTCTCCCCATTCCTGCGTATTGTGAACCCTGACCTGTAAACATCAAAGCCACTTTTGGAACAGCTATTGATTTATTTATATCCGGGCTTGCTTTTTTGAGTTTCTCAACAAGGTCTGCTGTACTGTCTGCAATGGCATAGTAACGATTTTTAAAGGCAGTTCGCTGCACATTCTCTGTAAAGCAGACATCAGCAATTGAATAGTCAGGCCTTTCTGCAAGGAAATCTGAAAGCCTGTTTATTTTTTGTTCTAAAGCTGCTTCTGTATTTGCAGATAAGCACAGTATATGCTTTGGCTTTTCGTTGCAAGCCTGCGGCAGCAAATCAGCCTCAACCGTATTTTCTTCAAGGACAATGTGGCAGTTGGTACCTCCAAAGCCAAAGGAATTAATGGCTGCACGCCTTGCCGCACCTTCTTCCACCTTCCAGTTTTTTTCATCCTTCAAAATATAAAAGGGTGTCTCCTGGAATTTTATCATAGGGTTTGGAGTTGCAACATTTGGCTGAGGAGGCAGCTTTTTGTCTCTAAGCGCCATTACCACCTTCATGAAGCTTGCTATTCCTGCTGCGCTTAGCAGATGTCCTATATTCGCCTTAACCGAGCCCACTGCAATCATGTTTTTGTCTAAATTCCAATTTCTATAAGCATTATCAAGAGCCCTTATCTCACTTGGGTCACCGATTTTGGTTCCCGTCCCATGTGTTTCAACATATTGAATACCGGCAGGACTGAAATCATTCTCACGGTATAATGATTCTATAACGTCTCTCTGCCCGTCGGGGTTAGGGGCCATAACTCCTATTGAATGACCGTCATTATTCATTGAGCTTGCTTTTATCACGGCAAGAATATCATTTCTATCTTCCATAGCCTTTTTAAGGGGCTTGAGCATAATCAGACCGGCTCCCTCACCGGGCACAAAGCCATCTGCCTCTGCATCAAAGATTTTTGACGTACTGCTCACCGACAGGGCACCTGCATTGCTGAAATATATGTAAGGTGTAGGTGTAAGCAAAAGATTGATGCCACCTGCTATGGCCATTTCGCATTCACCTCTCCTTAACGCCTCACACGCCAGATGAATAGTAACAAGAGAGGATGAGCAGGCTGTGTCCAGCACTAAAGACGGTCCTTTGAAATTAAATTCCTGAGATGCCCTTGCGGCAATCATATTTAATATATTATCCACAAGAATATTGGTGTGCGCCTGGGTCACTCCCAATCTGTTTTTCCATTCCTCCATAATTGAAGCCTGCTGCTCTTTCGAAAGCTGTGCAAAGCTCTGGAAATTCTGCAAATCCAGCTTATTCAATGTTCTCAAATGGTACTCATTATATAAATTTGTACCTGCACCAATATATAACCCAACCTTCCTGCCCTCAACCCTTTGGCGGGAATATCCCGCTCTTTCCAGCAGCTCGAAAACCAATTCCAGGACTATCCTCTGCTGAGGGTCCATTATCTCAGCCTCTTTATCTGATATATTAAACAGCCCCGCATCGAAGTCATATACATCCTTTATAAAAGCTCCCGAGCGGCAGTACGTTTTACCGAATTCCGGCGAGGAACTGTAATAATCATCAATGTTCCACCGTTCTTTTGGAATGTCGCCTATACTGCATTTGCCCATTAATATATTGTTCCAGAATTCTTCGGGATTTGAAGCATCGGGGAAACGGCAGGCCATTGAGATAACGGCTATATCCTCCTTCTCATCTGAAGCTCCAATAACCGGTGCTCTGTCCAATAACAGGTTTTTTTCCTTTGATGCTTCATTATTATTTTGGATATTCAGAATATATTGTTCCATGTCACTGATGGTGCTGCACTTAATTAATAAATCATGTGTAAGCCTTAAAGCAAGCTCATCTTCAATAAGGCCCAATACCTGAATAGCCTTTACCGAGGTGCCTCCCATAGAAAGAAAAGTCTGGTCATAAGCAATGGTGCTTGCAGGTCTTTCCAATACCTTCGACCATATTGCACATATAGTCTCAGCAAGTCCTAACCTGTTTACCGGCTTCTCCGGCGCTTCCTCCACAGGTTGATACTTCAGCTCGGTAGCAGTAATTACCTTTCCCTCATATTCGTTATTTCTGAAGGCCTCTATCATTGCAAAACGCTGTATTTTCCCGCTTGTGGTCTTAGGTATCAAAGGTATTGACACCACATAGTCAACAGGTATTCCAAATATTTCATTGACATGCTTTAAAATTTTTGCGTAAAAGGGTTTAGCCCGCTCCTCCTTAATGTGAAGAGTGGAAAACAAAGCCACCTTTTCTCTCCCTTCTGCTTCATCGTGCCATCCGCAAGCTACAACCTTTCCCGGCTCAACGCCTTCCAGTTCTTCAATTACATCCTCTATATCATGTGCATAAAAATTTTGTCCGTTAACAAATATTATGTCCTTTATGCGCCCAACCACTGTGAGGCGTCCATCCAGCATAAACCCCGTATCACCTGTTTTTAACCATCCATCCTGAAAGGATGCTCTGTTGGCCTCAGGATTATTTATATAGCCGGAGGTAACGTTGTCTCCTCTGATCTGTATTTCTCCCACTGTACCCTCTGGTACTACCGAACCCTTTTGATCCACTATTCGAATCTCGGTGCCATTTACAGGGTACCCCTCATCAGCTAAAAGCAATGAATTTTTGAGTTTTCTGTCGATATATTTCACTTTCGCCTTTGACACAAGCAGCTGCCTGTCTACGCAGTGCACCACGGGCTCTGCATGTGGTATGGGAAAGCTCACAGCCAGGCAGGCCTCAGCCATTCCGTAAACTGTATACATGGCACTTTTCTTCAGCCCGCAAACAGATAACTTTTCCATAAACTCTTCCGCCAAAGATACCGATATTGGTTCAGCACCATTACATATATATTTCAAGCAGGACAAATCCAATTTTTCAAGCAATTCAGGCTTGATTCTGTTCAATACCAGCTTGCACCCGAAATTCGGTGTACCAGTGAGTGTAATACGATGTTTAGAAATAAGCTCCAGCCATTGATTAGGCCGCTTTATAAATTTGTACGGTGTCATATTGAATTGGGCCATTCCCAGAGCTGTAATGCTGAGGTGGAAACCTATCAGTCCCATATCATGATGGTAGGGCATCCACCCAAGACTCCTGTCCTCACTGGTAAAATTGGCACTTGCTATAATTGCCTCTACATTTGTTAACAGGTTGCCATGAGTTAAAATAACACCTTTGGGAGTATTGGTGCTTCCCGAACTAAACTGAATGTATGCTGTCGAACCTTTTTCTGCAAGGTCGGCTTCTCCGCCTTCACTGTTTATATCGAAAGTTAGAACATCTTCAATTTCCATTCCGCTGCTTCCTATAATTCTATTAAGCTCATGGCTGCTTTCCTTCAGATAGCTATCTGACAAAATCAGCGGTTTTTCCATAACCCTCCATACTGCCTCCAGCTTTTTCAAGGATGCATTGAGTGCCCGGGTAGAGGTAGGATAAATAAGCGGAGCCGGGATAATCCCACCCAATATGCAGGCCCAGAAGGTAATGACAAAATCCGAATTATTGTTTAGTACCAATAAGACATACTGCCCCTTTTTTATTCCTGCCCTTTGCATTCCGCCTAAACGCAGCAAAGCCTTTTGAAGTATTTCCTCGTACAGCAGGAATTGCTCTGTATCATCATTTTGTATGAAGGTTATTCCTTTATCTTTGTGATTTTGTGCAGAATCAAGCAGCAAATATGCAAGATTTGCCTTGCTGCTGTATATACCCGTCACATGGGGTCCTTTTGACTGTGACAACCTTATTTCCTTATTTGTTTTTATATTTTTCATTTAAATCCCTCCAAATAATAAGCTGAAGCACTGCCAGCAACACCGCTTTAAGCGTCTTTATTAAAAAGGTTACTCTTGGAATGCCTGCTGGAAATGGCTATGTATAGTAATAAAAGCATGAAAATTACAAAGCTTATACTGAATATATAATTATTTCCCAGATATCGCATTGCTCCGGAGGATAAAAACGGACCCGCTGCTGAACCGATTCCATAAGCAAAAGTAAATAAGGCTACTCCCGGCATTAATTCTTCCTGCAGGAGCTCCTGTACAGTCAGAGACAGAGAGAGTGGATATATGGGCCCGATTGTAAAACCAGCAATAAAGGAGAATATTAATTTGCTGCTGAAGCTGTTAAAAAACATGACACCTATAATTGCAAATAATGAAAAGAATATGGTCAGCCCCAGACATCTTTTACGTCCGAATTTATCTGCCATATAAGTGACAGGTAAGGTTCCAATTATGCTCCCGATTACAAATATCCCCAATGCGTATCCTACCTGTGAGAGCCCGAAATTAAGCCGGAGCATAAAGAGAGGATAGAGGGCTACCAGAGTTGTCTCTGAAAAACCATAAGAGAAGGCTCCAAATAAAGCCAGAGTGATTTTAGAAAAGACCTTTCCCTCACTATAGTTTGGTATTACCAGCAAATTTTTTAATTTGAAATTAATAAAAACAGCAGCAATGCAAAGACTGACGGAGCCCATTGAAAAAGCTGTCCACGGGGCGCATTCATAAAGCATGGGGCCAACTAAAGCACTAATGACAAACCCCACAGCAAAGCAAAAGGAATATATACCGCTTACCAACGCTTTATTGCCACTGTCAGCGGCATTTTGCATGGCTGCTTGAATACCCACCATATTAAGGCTGACACCTGCACCCATAAGACCCATAAGTAAAAACCATAAAACCCTGTTCTCCATCAATGGAAAGCCTATAGAGCAAACAGCTGTCAAAATGAGCCCTAATATTAGTATCTTACTAATATCTTTTCCTCTTAGTTTTTTATAAATAAATATTGACCCAAGCGCCATAAAGAGAAAATATGAGGAAGAAATTGCACCGACCCATACCTCTGAAACATTATTTCTGGCCATATGCGTGGTTGCAAGAGGGTTTATCACCCCCATTGCAAGCCCTACCATTAATGCTATGCAATACATAGCCCATTTATTGTTTCCAGTCAGTTTATCAAATTGTTCTCTCAAGCTGCCACCCTTTCATAAATCAAGTTATCAAAGTCAATTACGGTTCAAAGCCTCCGCTTTTGTGTCAAATCAGAAGACGTTGAACTCAGACTGGGTTTAAAATGCTTTTACTTTTAATGCTTTCAACCCATAGAAATTGAACTTTTCTTACTTTGTAATAAAGTTTTAAACATTGCTGTCTGCTGAGAGCCGAACCAATACATATCCTGTTTGCCATAGACTTTTATGGCTTCACCTGTTATATAATCCGACATAGCTGATGCCAGGAATACAGCGGTATCTGAGATTTTTTCAGGAGGTATAGCCCTGTTTTTTAACGCCTTGGGCGCCATATCAGTGTCTACCAGTGCAGGGCATATGGCATTTACCTGAATGTTGTGAGGCTTTAGCTCCTCAGCCAGCGATTTGGTCAGACCCAGTACTGCATGTTTTGATGCGGCATAGGCACTCATAAGCGGATAACCGATAAAGGAGGAATCTGACCCCATATTAATAATCTTTCCTTGATTGTTCTTAATGAAATGCGGTATGACAGCCCTGCAGAAATTATATGTCCCGAAGAGATTTACATCAATTATTTTTCTCCACTCCTCCGGTTCAATATCATTTATAGCTGAAAACTTTGTTATGCCTGCGTTGTTTACCAATACATCAATTTTTCCATACTGTTTCAAAACCAGGTCTATAGCCTTATCTACATCCTCCTGCCTGCTTATATCTGCAGGAATAATCATTGATTTCACACCAAGCTGCTGCATTTCCTGCGCTGTTTGCTCCAATTGCTCCCTGGTCCTTGAGACAATTATAATCCCGGCCCCCTCTTTTGCCATTGTAAGAGCAATGCTTCTGCCGATGCCTCTTCCCCCTCCAGTAATAATTACAACTTTGTCTGAAAGCAAGCCCTCTCCGTTTTTTCTGTTCTGGAAGGGTTTGTTACTGTTAGGTTGCAAGGTCTCCTCCTCTACAAAGCTGATGAGTTTTGTCATACTCTCTATATACTTTTCACCCAACTGCTCAATTGTTTCAGTCTTAAATAGATTTTTTGAGTACTCAATTTCAAGATTTAACCTTCCATCCACAATCGAGAAGAAAAACTCAATAACTGATATCCTCTTTTGTTGAGGGACAGAATATCTCCTATCCATTCCAGCTTTGGAGAACTCAAAATTATCAAATTTCGGAATATCCCTGTTGCCGAGGTAATTTGCTCTGACAGGAGTCATTTTGGTATCAGGATACATATACACCGGTAAATAATCCGAAACCAGATCATAGCTTATTCCATTCATAGGGATAGTTTCCAATGAATTCTTTACTTTTTCAACCAAGCTTCCCCAGGCTTCATTCTGTATAAAATCAATACCCATTGGAAAATTAACCGCAAAATTTCCAGCAGTCTGAAAGAAAGTATCATTAGCATCAATCTCCCTGCCATGTACCCTGTGGCTTATTATAACTTTAGATTGCCTGTACCGCTCTCCCAGCAGCTTATAAAGAGGAGCAAGCAAAATCGGATAAACCTTGCTTCCAAAGAGCCTCTTTGCTTTGCTTAAGATTATGGAAGTCTTATGGCTGTCCAGCACAAAGCCGACTGTGGCTGCAGACCCCTCGTCATTAGCTCCCAGATTGAAATCTGCCGGAATTCTGAATACCTCTTCTTTAAGCGGGAACCTATCCTTCCAATATGCTACATACTCCTGTAATTTCTTATCCTTCTCATACTCTGCATGTTCTGCAAATTCTCTGTAAGACCTTGAAGGCTGTGGCTTAACCTCTTCCTCAGATAAAATGCTATAATAAATTTGCCATATCTCTTTAAACAATAAATTATTTGTCACTACATCTGAAATAAGATGATGGCCTACAAAAGCCATATGGTACATACTGTCTGAGATTTTAACCACTATGACCTTCCACAGAGGCCATTTATCCACATCAAAACTTTGTATGGTATGATTTATCAGTTCATCCACAGCCCGATCCATTTGCTCTTTATCCATGTGAGTGGCATCAAAATACTCCACGTTTAAATAGCTGCCCTGTGGGAGTATTTTCTGCGCCCATTGGGAATCCTTCTGACATAATATACTTCTTAGGGCATCATGCCTGTTTGCAAGCATATTAATTGCTTTGTTAAAAGTAAGGTAATCCAGCGGCTGCTTGAATAAAAATCTGGTGAACCCGGTCCAATTGTACGGGTAATCAAAGAAATTCATTAACCAGCGCTGTGCGGGTGCCAGTGGAATAATTGCTTCCTGCTCTTTTATATAAACGTCTTGAAGCTGCCCTTCCTGGCCCTGATTGATTGCAGCCGTCTCATTTGTTTTTACTGCTCCATATTTGTTTCTGTATACCTCCAGCATTGCCTGCCTGTCAAGCTTTCCGTTCGGATTTTTAGGAAGGCTTTCCAGCCATTCTATTCTGTGTGGAATCATGTAATGGGGCAGCTTATTGCCAATATGCTCCTTTATTTCAGAATCCGAGGTATTTCTGCCTGACAAATAAGCCACAAGCTGAGTTTGCCCCTCATTGCCGTCAACTGCAATAACTGCTGCCTCATTGATATTACCATGGCTGTTGAGTACCGTTTCTATTTCACCCAGCTCAATCCTGAAGCCTCTTATTTTCACTTGATTGTCAATGCGGCCATGATACTCAAAGCTTCCATCCTCTCTTTCTCTTGTCAGATCCCCGGTGCGATACAAGAAGTCTCCCGGTATTTCACTGAAAGGATTGGGTCTGAAGGACTCGGCAGATTTTTCAGGATTTTTCAGATAACCCTTTGCAAGCTGTATGCCGCCTATCCATAGCTCTCCGATTTCTCCTGCTTTCTTAATTCTCATATTTTCATCGAGATTTAAGATATAGACATTGTCTACAGGCTTTCCGATTGGAATTTGATCTTCCCCCTCAGCACCTGGTCTCTTTTCAATGATATGGTATGTAACATCAATGGAAGCTTCTGTGGGGCCGTACAAGTTCGCCAGTTGAGTGGCCCTTCCGTGCCTGTCTATCCATTCCTGTACATAGTACATGGGCAGGGCCTCTCCGCTAAAGATCAGCCAGCGCAAAGCCTTAAAGCTGAAAGCCTCCTGTTCCAAAGCATGCACGAATTCACCAAAAAGTGAAGGTACAAAATGCATTATATTTATTTTTGTATCAATCAGCCACTGAGCAAGAGCCCAGGGGTTTTTAACTATCTCCTGACGAACAGGGCATACCGTACCGCCGTACATTAATGGCCAGAAGAGCTCCCATACGGAAATATCAAAGCAGCAGGAGGTTTTTTGAGCTACCCTTTCTCCCAGCTTTATATCAAATATCTTTTGATGCCATACTAAACGGTTCATATAACCCAGATGATTGAGCATTACTCCTTTTGGGTTTCCGGTGGAGCCTGAAGTATACAGTACTACCATTAAGTCCTGGGGCCGGCTTTTGTATTCCGGTTCAACTGCCGGATACTCCATCCATACATCAGTATCACTCAGCGCTGCAGCTTTGAACTCTTTGGGATTGGTTACTTTGTCAAGGGAGATAACCTTTTCCATACCGTGGCAGGCTTCTATCAAAGCGTTTGCCTGCCCCAGCAGGGAAGCTTCTGTAATTAGTATCCTAATCTCAGAATGGTTAATAATATATTGAAGCCTTCCGGCTGGATATGATGGATCTAAAGGTACGTAAGCAGCCCCTGCTTTGAGAATTCCAAGCATGCCTGAAAGCATCGCCGTACCCGGCAAAGTCATAATACCAACCAGCGCCCCACTCCCAAGCCCCTGACTGTTCAGGTAATTTGCAAGCCTGTTGGTAATGCGCTCCAGTTCCCCATAAGTCATGCTCTTATTTTCAAAAAGTATGGCTTGTGCATTTGGAGTCAGTTTACATTGCTGAGCAATTTTCAAGTAAGGAATCTGTATATCCCGGATTTCTCTGTTTTCATTAATAGCAATACTGCTATCCTCCAGCAGGTATGACATCTCTCTCAGTGTTCCGCAGGCAAACATACCGTTTCTGTCCAGCTCTTTATTTGTCTTACTTATCCTTGTAACCAGTCGGATGCGTTCAAGAGAATCCATACCAAGCTCCGAATCAATATCCTTGTCCAAATCCCGGGCTGTAAAGTCTCTTTGGCATATCTCCCCGGCTATCCGGCAGAGCTCTGCTTCAACCGTTTTGCTGAAAATTGCTGACGTTCCGTGAACCTGTTTACTCGGCCCAACTGCCGCACTAAGGCTTGCAAGCTCATAAATGTCAGATATGAATCTATTCATGTGTATATCAATATAAGCTTCATCAAAAAATGAACTGTCGTAGTTTGAAGTGAGCAATATCCTGCCTTGAAACAATTCCACAAGGATATCAATAGTTCCGGGATTTGTGCAGGTATAAGCCTCATAATCCTCTACTTCAAGATTACTGCCATACCCGGCTTTTATGTTTGTATTTCCAATAAAAGAAAGATAGAGGTTGGATTTTACAGAAGAACGAATGATATCGGCAACAGTTTCAGGCATTTTGCCATCTATCAGCATCTCATTCTCTTTTGTTGCAAAGGCAGCTTGAAAGGTTTGTGCCCTGTCAAGCCCTGACGATAATTTACTCTTTATCTCTGAGTTTACTTTTTTTATCAAGTCTTCCCAGCTTTCATCAGTACTTTTTAGATCAAAGCTCAAAGCCAGGTTCTGGGCAAATGAGCTTAAAACCCCTGTAGCATCTGCATTGGGATATACCTTTCCGCCTGTGGGCAGGTTGAGAATTATTTTGCTTTCACTTTCTTTTAGCTGTTTGATGGTTTTTAAATATGCACTGACAAAAAGTACAAATAATGAAACTTTCCATATCTTCGTATTTGAGAAAAGCTTTTCTGTATTGTTTTCATCAAGCCAAAATTTCTTTATTTTTGTTTTTACAGGCCTGAACGGCTCAGGCAATTCAAGCTTTTTATCTTTTCCATATGGATTAAAAAAATACTTTTCTTTACCCTGCTGTACTAAATAGCCCTTTAGTGCAGCATCCTCTTGTGGACTTTTCCAAGAATTCAACTCATTAACCAAATTGTTATACTCAGATACCGAAATCGCTGGGGGCAAGCCGGACTTTGTACCATTAAGCCTTGCAGAATAAATTTCCAGCAGCTCTCTTAATAATTGCTGATTGCCAAGTCCATCTGTAATAAGATGAATAATTGATAAGACTATATAAAAGCTTCTGTCACCTGTTTGCAGTACTGAAATGTTATGTAGGGGCCAATTGAAAATATCAAATTTACTATTTAAGTGTTTCTCATAGCTCTCTTTCAAGTATTTATCCTGCATATTACTATTTAAATAACGTATATCCTCCACTTTTATATCAGGTAAAGTTAAATGGTTCAATACCTTTTGCTTGTAGCCCTTAAAGCTTTTTGCCCTTGGTGCCGCTTCAAATACTATCCGCAATGCCGGATGGCGGTAAATCAGTTCCTCCCATGCGGCCTGAAGACATATTATATTTAGTTCACCCTTTACCATTACTCCTGAGCAAATTGTAAGTGTAGATATTGCCTGGTAGCATGTCAGAAAGGCATATTGAGAATTCAGAACCTCCAGATATTCCTGCCGTCCTTCCATGTCATATTCGGGCTGCTCCATTGAAGCTTTCTCACTGGTCTGAGCCTGTGTGCTTGTTTCCTGCCAGTTTTCAAATATTTCAGCAATCTCTCCTACCGTTTGCGCTGTCATCATTGAAGCTACAGAATTTTCAGCTGTAAATTTCTCCATTTGTCCGGGGGGAAATAAATTTATCATCTCATTCATAACTGTTATCATCTTGATTGAATCAAGCCCCAGATCTGCTTCGAGATACATGTCATTGTCTATGGAATCAAGTGAATGCCCTGTAACCTTTGATATGATTTCATAAATTGTATGTCTGATTTTTGCTTCAGCCACAGCCTCTTTGTGACTGTCCGCTTTGTCTGCTTCAGCAGTAACTTCTATGTTGCTGTCTGCTCTTGCCGTAACCTCTTCGTTACTGCTGCTCTGAAACTTGTGGGAATTAATTTCGTTTTGCTGCATTGGTTCATCAATTTCATGTATATACCAGTTTTCAAATACTTCTACAATATCTCCCACCGCTTGCATTGCCATCATCGATGCCACAGGATTTTCAGCTGTAAATTCTTCCGTCCGGTCAGCTGGAACCAGCCCCATCACCTCATTCAGCACTGTTATCATTTTAATTGAATCAAGCCCCAAATCCGCCTCAAGAAACATATCATTATCTATATCCTCAGGCGCATGTCCAGTGACCTTTGATATGATTTCGTACACAGATTTTTTGATATTATCCCTATATAATAATTCCATAATTCCACCTCCCTATGTTACGATTCCTCTGCGTGTATGCTAATTTTTGTAATTTCTAGTATAACATTCCATTATTTTAGAATCATTACTCCATTGTAAATTGTTAATGCAAGTTTGTTATATTGTTGTTAAATTTAATTTCTATAAGACTAATTTGGACTGATTTTGCCTCATTAACACATGTTTTCAGATGTAGTACGCCAACTTTCAGACTTTATGCTGCAGCCTCAACACTTCCTTTCATAGAACAAGAAAATTCGCTGCGCTCAGTTTTTACAGTGCTTATTGGTGTGAAGTGCAGCAAATTTTCTTGTTCGCCAGGAGGAACTACTTCCCCCTTCGATGAACCCCCTCTGACCCGGGAAGGGGAGTCCCTTTTCCAAACCCCGAATATAGGAATTTATATAGAATGGAATTTTCTGGTGTACACACTCAACCTCAGTATTATGGGCATCTCATCCCTGTTTTAAAATATATAAATTCCTATATTCTAAAAAAAGGCCAGATTTGCATTTTAA
>JAEXFI010000038.1 GCA_023400235.1 Bacillota bacterium | reverse complement strand
CGGGAAAGTAAGTCTCTGCCAGATTTATATCAAGCCTTCTGTGTTAATAGCACGAAGGCTTGTTTTATTTTTATATGACATTAGCACAACGGCCTTTTACCCCATGCATGACAGCTTGGGGTTTTTTAAACTTATACTAAAGTAATGGTTTTTTAGAACATTAGGATCTTTAATTAAGGCAGGGATTTAGAATAGTTACCGAAATTTCAGCTATCCTATAACTATAAGGAGTCCCATTTAAAATAAAAGCATTTACAAAGCATTTCATAAGTATTAAAATAAATGCAGTATTTTAACTTTGGGCTGCTTAAATATATTAGAATATTAAATGACATATATTGTTCAAAAATTAACAAGACTGAGGTATGTACATGGATAAACAGACGATGATTAGCAATATAAACAGGATGAAGGAAGAGCAAAAGGCCGTGATTGTCGCTCACAGCTATCAGGTGGACGAGGTTCAGGAGATAGCTGATATTGTTGGAGACTCCTTTGCCTTAAGCCAATATTGTGCGACAAGTCCTGCAGATACTATTGTTTTTTGTGGAGTACATTTTATGGCTGAAAGTGCAAAAATACTTTCACCTGAGAAAACTGTGCTGCTGCCTGAAATAAATGCCGGCTGTCCAATGGCAGATATGGTTACTGCTGACGGCTTGCGTGAAGCCAAGAAAAAGTACCCACAGGCTGCAGTAGTCTGTTATATTAACTCAAGCGCGGAAGTGAAGGCCGAGTGCGACATTTGCTGCACGTCGTCCAACGCCCTGTCTGTCATAAGGTCAATAGACAAAAAGGATATACTTTTCGTACCAGATAAGAACCTGGGCAGCTACGTGGCTAAAATGTGCCCAGAAAAGAATATTATTTTCTGGGAAGGTTATTGTATAACTCACCATAAGATCAGGAGAAATGAGGTTCTGGCTTCGAAAGAGCTTCATCCTGATGCACTGCTTCTGGTCCATCCGGAGTGCCAGCCTGAAATTCAGGAATTGGCAGATTATGTAGGCAGTACTAAACAAATTATTGATTATGCGAAAAACTCTGATCATGATAAATTTATAATAGGAACCGAGATGGGTGTTTTGTACCAGCTTAAAAAGGATAGTCCTCACAAGACTTTCTATATGATGTCCACAGGTCTCATATGCCCTAATATGAAAAAGACTTCTCTTCAGAGTGTTCATGATGCTTTGGCCTTGAAAAGGTACGAAATAAATCTGGAGAAAGATATAATTGAACGTGCGTCACACTCCCTTAGCAGAATGCTGGAGGTGGCAAAATAGGGCGCACAAAGGGGTCTTTTGGAGGGACAGTATGGAAGACGAAGAAAGAAGAAGAGACATTGAAGTAATCGACAAAGATGTCATCATAATTGGAAGTGGCATAGCAGGCGTTTACACCGCTCTTGAAATACCTGAAGGCGGCAGTATCGGTATTATTACCAAGGAAACGCTGGACATAAGCAATTCTGTACTTGCGCAGGGAGGAATTGCCGTATCCCTGGATGAACAAAATGACTCACCCCAGCTGCATTTTAAGGATACACTTTTTGCTGGAGCAGGACTTTGTAATGACGAAAGCGTTTGGGTGCTCGTTGAAGAAGCAGCTGACAATATAAAAAAGCTATGCAGCATAGGTGTAAACTTTGACAGAAGCGGACAGCAGTTGTCCCTTACCAGAGAAGGAGCTCATAGTGTAAATAGAATAATTCATTCTGGAGATACTACCGGTAAGGAGGTCTGTGACAAGCTCATTGAGGAGGCGCAGAAGAGAAGCAACATAGCAATGTTCGAAAGACATTTTGCTGTGGACCTTGTTGTCAGAAAGCAGAAATGCATGGGCGTTGTGGTATACGATGAGACTGCAGAGAAAATGAAGCTTTTTACAGCCAGAAATATTGTAATTGCAACCGGAGGCTTTGGCCAGATATATTCACATACAACGAATCCCGAGGTGGCAACCGGAGACGGAGTCGGAATGTGCCTTAGAGTTGGAGCCGAGGCAATGGACATGGAATTTGTCCAGTTCCATCCTACAGTTCTTTATCATCCAAAGGACAAGAGTTTTTTGATTTCGGAGGCAGTTCGCGGGGAAGGTGCAATGCTGAGGAATTCCAAGGGAGAAAGGTTCATGCATAAATACCATGAACTTGCGGAATTAGCCCCAAGAGATGTGGTTTCCAGGGCAATTTTTCAAGAAATGACCATATCCGGGTCAAAGAATGTTTTTCTCGATATTACCTTTAAGAGCAGAGAATACCTGGAGACCAGGTTCCCAAATATATTCAGAACATGTCTGGAATATGGTATAGACATATCCAAGGAGTTTATTCCTGTGGCGCCTGCAGAACATTACTGCATGGGTGGTATTAAGACCGACGTAAACGGAATGACAAACATAGAAAGTCTGTATGCCTGTGGTGAAGTTGCCTGTACTGGAATTCACGGTGCCAACAGACTTGCAAGTAATTCCTTGCTGGAGGGCTTGGTATTCGGCAGAAAAATTGCCAAAAGGATTTCAGAAGCCACAGAAGCTGCAGTCGCAGTAAGCCTTAATCAGGAAGAAACAGACGTTCAGATGAATTTTGCCCTTAACATGGAAAGTGACACTGTTCTTAAAGGCATGAAGGAAGAAATTCAAACTACAATGACCAAGTACGTTGGAATAATCAGAAATGAACAGGGCCTTATGACCGCAAAAGAAATACTCAAGGGAATACATTTGAGATTCTTGGATATAGAGGGATTTAGTCTTGTTAAACTGGAGGTTGCCAACATGCTGACTGTAGCTAACCTTGTAATAGAGGCGGCCATTGAAAGGAAAGAGAGCAGGGGAGCACATTTCAGGTCAGATTTTGACAAACCTGATGATATCAACTGGAAAAGGAATATTGTTAAAGCATTGATATAAATATAATAAATTATAAAAGTAAACATAATTACTTTGTGGAGGTTAATATGAAAATGGAAAAAATTTATTTACATGATATAGTAATGAGTGCACTGAAAGAAGATATGCCATTGGGAGATATTACTACAGATAATATAATCGGTGAGGGAGACAGCTCCAAGGCGGAATTTCTTGCAAAGCAGGATGCCGTAATAGCAGGCTTGGACGTTGCGAGGCATGTTTTTGAAGTACTGGATGGCAGTGTAAAGTTTACTGCACTTATAAAGGATGGGGACAGTGTAAAAAAAGGAGATATTATTGCAACTGTAACAGGCCCTACCAGAGCACTATTAAAGGGTGAGAGAACAGCACTTAATTTCCTGCAGAGGCTGTCAGCAATTGCAACTGTTACCAACAGATATGCCATGAAAGTTAAGGAGCTGCCTGTTAAAATCACAGATACCAGGAAGACTACTCCTGGATTAAGGCTTCTGGAGAAATATGCCGTTAATGCGGGAGGCGGTTCAAACCACAGATTTTCACTTTCGGACGGAGTATTAATAAAGGACAATCACATTGCCGCGGCAGGAGGCATAACAAATGCTGTGAACAGGGTTAGGGCCAGTATACCGCATACGGTAAAAATCGAAGTAGAGGTAGAGTCCATGGAAGAGGTGCAGGAGGCTCTTGATTGCAGAGCAGACATTATTATGCTGGATAACATGACAAACGAAAAGATGGCTGAGGCAGTACAGTTGATAAATAAACGGGCACTGGTTGAAGCCTCGGGAAATATAACTGAGGAAGCTATCTACCAGGTGGCCTGTACCGGCGTGGACATTATTTCTGTAGGCAAGCTGACACACTCTGCAAACTCCGTAGATATAAGCATGAATATTGAGTAATATAAATATATATGAATATGACAATCATTAATGCGAATAAGTAATGTAAATTCAGTAATGCGAATAAGTAATGTAAATGCAGTAATGCAAATAAATAATGTAAATGCAGTAATGCAAATAAGTAATGTAAATTCAGTAATACAAATAAACAATTTAAATTCAGTAATGCAAATAATAATTAAATGCAGTAATGCAAATAAGTAATACAAATTCAGTAATACAAATTCATTTAATACAGATTGGGTAATGCAGATACCAAGAAATATTCATAGATATATGCTTTGTGTGCAGGCCGGGAAAATTAAAATAAACATATGTGTAAAGGACTGTGGATATAAATTATATTATCCACAGTTTTTTTAAGTTATTCACAATTCTTTTTTCGACAAATGGTAGAACGCAGTGATAGAAAGGCATCCGGGCATTATGCAAACATCAGTGTTATCCACATGACAAGCGGAAAATGTGAATAATTACGTCATAAAACAACAGGATGCAAAATAAATAATCTTTTCTACAAAATATTGTTATGCCTTTAAATAACATAAGCATATATAGTAGAACAGAAATTTTATGTAAAAATTTTGTATGTGAATAATGTGGATAGCATGAAAACAATTACCTTAATAATTTTTTCTGTAAGGAGGGAAAATACAATTGTACGCTAAAATATTTCATGGCAAAAAGCGTATTAAAAAGGAGAAGAAAGCTCGGGCTTATCTTTGATGAAAGATTAATACGCAGTGGAATGCCAAAAAAGGAGGCACTAACTATGAGTAGACATCAGAGTATCATGTCAGAAGCCCTCAAAGAGGAGATTGCAAAAGAGCTAGGAGTCTACAACAAAGTTTCAGCAGAGGGCTGGGGATCAGTTTCTTCAAGAGATTGCGGAAGCATGGTCAAGAAAGCAATTGAAATGGCTGAAAGAAGTGTCAACCGGTAGCAGAGTAGTTTAGCGTCATTTAGGGGCTGGCAGCAGACTTGGTTTGCTGCCTCCCCATTACATAGAAATTCTCCAGTATTGCATCTGTTGCTTTTCAGAGTAAATTCATTTATTATTAAATCATAGAGATATTTACAGGAGGGTAAGGTTTTGAAAAACGCACTTTTTGTATATAATCCTATTTCGGGAGGGCATAAGGTACCAAATGAACTGGACTACATACTGGGCACATTTCAAAAAAAGGGAGTGCTTGTTCAGCCGTACAGGCTTATTGACGCGAGTAATGAGTATCTTGTAAGTGCCTTGAAATCGGGGATATATGATTTTGTAATTGCTTCAGGAGGAGACGGCACCATTAATTTTGTTGCAAATATCCTACTGAATAACGATATAAAAATGCCAATAGGAGTCATACCCTCTGGTACCTGCAATGACTTTGCCAAGTGTCTGGGAATAAATTCTCTTAACGAAAGCTTAAGTATAATCCTTCAGGGAAAGACTCTTTTATGTGACGTAGGGCTTATTAATAATACTCATTATTTTTTAAGCACTTTTGCAGGAGGAAATTTTGTAGATGTCTCCTTTAATACAAACAGCGAGCTTAAGAAAAATTTTGGTCCTCTGGCATATTACCTTAAGGGCTTATCAGAGGTTGCAAATATAAAGAGCTTTGATTTAAAGGTTACAGCAGATGAGCATATTATTGAAGGAAAGTTTTTTTTGTTCCTGATTGTTAACGGCAAGCAGGCAGCGGGTTTTCCAAACCTGTTGAATGATGCGGATTTTACGGACGGATACATGGACATAATATTAGTCAAAAAGTGTTCCAATATAAATCTGGCAAGCATATTTTTCAAGGTATTGAGCAAGGAGTCTGTCAACGATAAGAATGTTATTATTCTCAAGGCGAAAAAATGTGAGCTTGCAAGCAAATCTCCCATAGCACTTACAGTGGATGGCGAAAAGTCGGAATTATTTCCGGCGGACATTGAGTTTAAGAACAAGCTTCTTGAGGTTTTTGTACCACAAGGCATCTATGAGCTTAACAAATAGGTTACAGGTAAAAAGTTTTTTGATTAAATTGCTATTTAAGTAATTCTCCAGTGTATTTATATGACCGGCATCATGAGAGCTGTATCTCACGATGCCGGTTTTTTTAATACATCTTATGCTTACCGTCTTCAAAAGCCACCAGCAACTGATTTCTCCCGTTTACCATTGTCTTTCTTACATAATAGCCGTTCTTTGACAGAATATCGTAGACCTTGTCTGCCTGATGAAAGTAATTGTTCCCGATATCAAGAATGAGGGTTTCGCCAGGCCTTAACCTGCTCTGAACAACTTCAAGGGTATTGCTGTCGTTCAGGCTTTCAAAATTTATTATATTGTTTTGGAGATCCATAGCATGCACCTCTTTTAAATATTTTTTTATTTATTCTATAAAATATTATTAACACTAATCAAATAAATTATTTTATTAATTATTTTTTAATGAGTTGTATAAATATTTCATTTTTGGGCTAATATAATATTGACCTCACAAAATACATTTTGACCCCCTTTACATGGTTAGTCGATGGCGACTAACCTATTTTTTTTCTTGAAATTTGCCGGCCAATTGGTGATAATAAGAAGGGTGATAAAAATATATTTTATGGGCCAGAAAATAAAAAGCCGGATAGGATATCCGCAGCGGAAATGGGGATTGCATATGAATATTGCAAGTTTAATAGATCATACAGCTTTGAAGCCTGATACAACAAAGGCCCAGATAGAGCAGTTGTGCAGTGAGGCACTGGAGTATGGGTTTGCATCGGTATGTGTCAACCCTTGCTATGTCAGCTTGTGCAGCCAGCTCTTAAAGGGCAGCAAGGTCAAGGTATGTACTGTTATAGGATTTCCCCTGGGGGCTGCCACAACGGCTGTAAAGGCTGCAGAGGCCGCAGAGGCCATACAAAATGGAGCTCAGGAAGTAGACATGGTTATAAATGTAGGCGCTGTAAAATCAGGAGATGAAGCATACGTTAAAAAGGATATAGAAGCTGTGGTTCAGGAGGCCAAAGGTAAGGCACTTGTCAAGGTTATACTGGAAACCTGCCTGCTGAATGAGGAAGAGAAAAAGCTCTGCTGCCATATATGCAAGGAGGCGGGAGCTGATTTTGTAAAGACGTCAACGGGCTTTAGCTCAGGCGGGGCAACAGTTGAAGATATAAGGCTGATGAGGGGCATTGTAAAGCCCTGCCTTGGAGTAAAGGCATCAGGTGGCATACGGGATTATGAAACTGCCAAGGCAATGGTGGATGCGGGAGCCGGCAGAATCGGTGCAAGTGCATCCATCGCTATAGTGACCAAGGAAAAAAATATCGGAAGCGGATACTGATAAAGATTAATAAACAAATCCCTGTGGCTGCAGCCACAGGGATTTGTTTTGAATCCTCATATTGTGAAAGGAAACTCACATGAAGCTATTTTACTTCACCTTTCCATAAGCCGTGAAGGTTACAGTATGCATAAACCTCGGCATTCTTCTTGTCACTAAGTATAGCCTTGGGGTCATCTCCAGGGAACAAGTTGATTATTTCAAGACCTTCGTCTCCAACCACAGCAACCCATTCAATATAGTGAACATCAATCATTGGATGTGCAACTGAGCCCACTTCAACATTTATACTTCCGTTGCTTCTGAGCGATACCGGAATATGCTTTTCTACAGCCGCCTCAGTTGTATTTGGAACCAGCTTTTCCATCTGTTCTCCACAACAGACAAGTGTTCCGCCTCCGCTCTTTATTAATGCAACCATATTTCCACAATGCTTACAGCGAAAAAAAGAAACCTCATTTTTCATAAATTCAAATCTCCCCTCGTTATTTTTTCATGTTCTCCCAGGCTAACAGTTAATATGTATGCCATTTGAGAGATACATTATACTTTTATCCAAACCTGTTATATTTTATACCCTCATTTTATGTTGTAAAACATAATTGGCACAAAAGCTTAAAATTCGCAGGATGTATTGATGTATGCCGATATGGAGGGTTATAATCTTTATGATAAGCATACATTGGGAGGCCTTTAGTGAATTACCTCAATATTAGAAGTGCAAGCTTTATTGACAGACCAAACAGGTTCATAGCGAGAATACTGCTGGACGGCAGGGTCGAAATATGCCATGTGAAGAATACAGGCAGGTGCAGGGAATTATTACTACCAGGGGCTGCTGTATTTGTTCAGGAATTTGATACTATAGCCCGTAAAACCAAATATGACCTTATTGGTGTCATGAAGGGTGAAAGAATGATCAATATGGACAGTCAGATACCCAATAAGGTTTTTAAGGAGTGGATGGAAAAGGGGAACTTCCTGAAGAACATTGCCCTGATCAAGCCGGAGGCAAGATTCGGGAAATCCAGATTTGACTTTTATGTTGAAACGGATAAGGACAGAATATTTATTGAGGTAAAAGGGGTTACTCTGGAGAAAGATAATATAGTCCTGTTTCCGGATGCCCCCACAGAGCGGGGAGTAAAACACATCCGGGAGCTGATGGAATGTGTGGACGAGGGGTACAGGGCCTATATAGTCTTCATTATTCAAATGAAAGGGGTAAAGTACTTTACTCCGAATTCAGAGACACACCAGGCATTTGCACAGATTATCAGGCTTGCACAGTTAAAAGGAGTACAGGTCATGGCATATGACTGTGAAGTTGGAAATAATTTTATAACTGTATCAGAAAGAGTAGAGGTGAGGCTGTAATGGTTTATGAATATGCTTTAAGAACCGAAAGGCAGAATTTTTATAATATTACGGGTAAGGTTATGGAGGCGGTAGCAAAAAGTGGAATTTCAGAAGGTGCTGTTTTAGTGTTTTGTCCACATACTACGGCAGGAATCACCATAAATGAAAATGCTGATCCCGACGTAGTAAGAGATATGCTGCTGGGCTTGGACAAGGCTTATCCCGACAGGACGGAATTCAGACACCTGGAGGGCAATAGCTCCGCACATCTGAAGGCCAGTGCTGTGGGCAGCGGGCAATATATAATAGTACAAAGCGGCAGACCGGTTCTGGGAACCTGGCAGGGGATTTATTTCTGTGAATTTGACGGGCCAAGAAATAGAAAGTTTTATGTAAAGGTACTTTAAAATAATCGATGCAATTTAGACTGTCAAGAGTAAATGAGTACCCTTAGGTAATAAAAAAGCAGCAAATACCAGGATTGTATGTCATAGGCCAAATTACCCACATAAATATGTGCATAACAGTCCTGTTTTGTGGATAATATGTTCAAATTGCAGAGGATTATCCACAAAACGCTGTATTTTGTTAATAAAACTGTTGATAACCCAATGTATATAGGGGATTTTATGTAGATAAGCAGACAAAATAATCCACACCGTGGTTATATACAAGGTAGGTGTATATAATGTTAAAAGGTTGTGGATTATTTCGGAAAATACAGAATGTTATACACAGAATAACTACATTTTGTTGATAACATTGTGGATATCACTATATATATGGGGATTATCTGTTGAAAGCACAAGTCAGCATTATCAACAAAAGCAGATAGTATTATTTCTTGTAGGACGACTTGGTTACCGTAAGCTTGCTGGTTTGGTTTTGTATTGCCTGAGATACCAGATTCGTCAGGGGCTGGCCTATGGCTTCTTTATAATTGAAGCCCAGAAGCTTAAGGATTTTTAAGCTCTCAGCGGAAAATATTTTTTTTATTGTGGAAACAAACTCATTATCACCTCCGCTGATGGGGAGAAAGGTTGTTACTATTGGCAGCAATTCTCGGGTAATGTACTCAATATCCTGATCCGAGATGTCCTGTGTGAGGAACTCCTGCTCATAACATTTTGTTATCTGGATCAATTCATTTTTATCTGTAACCAGGGTATTTATAATTTCTTCAAGGACATTTATGGTATCTTTATCAACATTCTTCTGCTTTGACAGGTTTATTCTATCATATATGGCTTCAGCGGTGTTTCTTACTGAAACCTCCTTCAGCCTGACTGCCAGTTCGGTAACAGGATCAATCTTTTCTTCCATATGAGTCACTCCTTGCTAAGCTATAAATTGTAATACTTCCAGATAAAAGTAGTATACATAATTATATGATTAATTAACTCATGATGTTACGCTTTCGGGCAGGATGTTAAGAAGTTGCAGTGCCGGAGGACAGCCTGACCGGTTTTACCTATGCAAATATAACTTCAATAAAAAATTCATATATGCAAGGTTGCATACTACGGGAGAATTGAGTATAATTAAGATGTACGTACAAGTTGCTTTTCCAGGAGACTAAAATGCAAAATAATAGCCAGTCTAAATACTACAGGCTTACAGAGTATTTAAAGGGAGAAATATTATTAGGAAAGATAAAGCCCGGAGAGCAGATTCCTTCTGAAAACATGCTGACCGAAGAGTTTTCCCTGAGCAGGCACACCGTAAGAAAAGCCATATCAATACTTGTCAATGAGGGATTTCTGTATACGGAGCATGGGAGGGGAACCTATTGCCTTGACAGGAGCAAAACCAGGAAAGCATCACGGAACATAGGAGTAGTTACCACCTATATATCCGAGTATATTTTCCCCAGGGTTATTCAGGGAATTGACAGCGTGCTGGCAGGCTATGGCTACAGCATTGTACTTAAGAATACCGGCAATGACATAAGCAAGGAGGCTGCTTGTCTGGAGGATGTGCTTCAGAAGAATATTGAGGGCCTTATTATAGAACCTACAAAGAGTGCCCTGGACTTTGAAAATCTGAAATATTACGAGGCACTGGACAGGCATAAGATTCCATATATATTTATTCACGGCTATTACCGGCAGCTTGAAGGCAAGCCACGCGTGCTGCTGGATGATGAAAAAGGCATGTTTATGGCGGTAGAATACTTGATAAGGCTTGGTCATAAGAATATTGCAGGAATCTTCAAAGCTGATGATATACAAGGACTGGAAAGGCATAGAGGCTATGCCAGGGCTCTCAGTGCGGCAGGCTTTACCTACAACCCGGAGCAGGTGGTATGGTTTGGTACTGAGGAGCAGGGAGATAACCCATATTGCGCAATTCAGCACATGTTGGGAGGTAAATTCAAGCCTGATGCCATTGCCTGCTACAATGACGTCATAGCAGTCAAAGTATTCCAGCTGCTGAGTGGCCTGGGAGTCAGAGTCCCTGAGGATATTTCGATTACAGGCTTTGATGACTCCCATATTTCACAGAGCTGTCCCGTAAAAATAACAAGTGTCAGCCATCCAAAGGAAAGACTGGGTGAGGCTGCCGCTCAAATGCTGCTGGAAATGCTGAAGAGTAAGGATTACCTGAAAACTCCCGTTCAAAGGGTCATGGAACCTGAGCTTGTCATACGTGAATCTTGCTCCGCCAAATGAGCTTTTTATTCCAACTTGTATGCAGGAGTTTGTGAACAGCGTTTATTTAAAGGGCAAAAATAGCTGCATATTTGATGTGTTCAGAAAAACGAACATATCTTTTATTAATAAAACTATTTATTTAATGAGGAGGCAATTATGATTAATATTCCAAAAGTTAAACTTGGAGTTGTATCCGTAAGCAGAGACTGTTTTCCGGTTGAATTGAGCGTTGAAAGGCGCAAGGCTGTGGTTGGGGCCTGTACAAAGAAGAATGTGGAAATTTTCCAGGCAGCTACCGCAGTTGAGAATGAAAAGGACGTTCTTAAGGCACTGGAGGAATTGAAGCAGGCTGAGGTCAATGCGCTTGTTGTCTATTTGGGCAACTTTGGTCCTGAGGGCCCTGAAACTCTGCTTGCCCAGAAATTTAACGGCCCTGTGATGTTTGCAGCGGCAGCAGAGGAGACTGAGAACAATCTCATAAATGGCCGCGGCGACGCATACTGCGGTATGCTGAACGCTTCCTACAGCCTGGCGCTCAGGAAATTGAATCCATATATACCTGAGTATCCGGTTGGAACTGCTGATGAAATAGCAGATATGATAAAGGATTTTGAGAATATAGCAAGAATTTTGCTTGGTATTTCCAAGCTGAAAATAATAACCTTCGGGCCAAGACCTCAGGATTTTCTTGCCTGCAATGCGCCAATCAAGTCCTTGTTTGATCTTGGCGTAGAAGTTATGGAAAACTCCGAGCTTGATCTTTTTGAAGCCTTTAACAACCATAAGGATGATCCCAGAATACCGGCATTGATTAAAGAAATGGAACAGGAGCTGGGCAGCGGAAACGGGTATCCTGGAATACTTCCCAAGCTGGCACAGTATGAGCTGACACTGAAGGACTGGGCGGAAGCCAATAAGGGAGCCTCAGAATACGTAGTATTCGCAAATAAATGCTGGCCTGCCTTCCAGACTCAGTTTGGCTTTGTTCCCTGCTATGTAAATTCCAGACTTGCTTCCATGGGTATACCTGTGGCTTGTGAAACAGACATTTACGGTGCGTTGAGTGAATACATAATCACCTGCGCCACTCAGATGCCTGCCACACTTTTAGATATTAACAATTCAGTGCCAAAGGATATGTATGACAACAACAGGAAGGAATTTGAAGGCTATTCCCTCACCGACCTGTTCATGGGCTTCCACTGCGGAAACACTCCTGCCTGTCAGATGAAGAGCTACTCAATGAAATACCAGCTTATCATGAGAAGACTGCTGGAGCCCGACAAGGAGCCTGATATATCAAGAGGAACCCTGGAGGGAGCAATAAGACCTGGAGAAATAACCTTCTTCAGACTTCAGAGTACTGCCGACAGTCAATTGAAGAGTTATGTTGCAGAGGGAGAAATCATTGACGTTGATCCTAAATCCTTCGGAGGAATAGGAATATTTGCAATCAAGGAAATGGCAAGGTTCTACAGGCACGTTCTCATAGCCAAGAGATATCCTCACCATGGAGGAGTTGCCTTCCAGCACGTGGGCAAGGTATTGTTCGCAACCATGAAGCTCCTGGGCGTGGAGGATGTAGCCTTCAATCAGCCTGCAGCCATGCTGTACAAGGATGAAAATCCTTTTAAATAATTCAATTACGGTTTTGACAATTTTGCAAAGGCCCGCTCTGATACTTAAGGGCGGGCTGTTTAACAACATAATATTTGTGGAGGGCAAAGCCTCAGAGGGAGAAGAGTAATGAGTCTCGAATACAATAATGCCAGAAGTGCCATTAGCAATGGACAGACAACAGTAGGTATAGAGCTGGGGTCAACAAGAATCAAAACGGTTCTTATGGGCGGAGACAATATTGCAATAGCAACCGGCAGCCACGACTGGGAAAACAGTTATATAAACAACATATGGACCTATAGCCTGGAGGATATCTGGAAGGGCGTTCAGAGCAGCTACAGCAAAATGGCCCAAAAGGTAAAAAGTGAATATGGACTGGATATTCAGACAACCGGTGCAATCGGGATAAGCGGTATGATGCACGGCTATATGGTTTTTGACAAGAACGGTGAGCTTCTGACTCCATTTCGCACCTGGCGCAATACCATTACCGGTCAGGCCTCCGAAGCCTTAACCGGGCTGTTTGACTATCCAATTCCTCAAAGGTGGAGCATAGCACACCTTCATCAGGCAATACTGAACGGGGAAGAGCATATTGAACGGATTGATTTTTTGACAACTCTGGCCGGTTATATTCATTGGAAGCTGACCGGACAAAAGGTAATTGGTGTTGGAGAAGCCTCGGGTGTTTTTCCGATTGATACAGGTACTAAAGATTTCAATGAGAATATGATTAAAAAGTTTAACGAGCTAAACGGTGATAAAAATATATCCTGGAAACTTGAAAATATTCTTCCTAAAGTACTTGTAGCCGGAACCAAGGCAGGAGAACTGACGGCGGAAGGGGCCAGGCTTTTGGATGCTTCCGGAAAGCTTCAGCCTGGAATTCCGCTCTGTCCGCCCGAAGGCGATGCCGGTACGGGTATGGTGGCTACCAACAGCGTTGCTGCACGAACAGGTAATGTATCTGCCGGAACCTCTGTTTTTGCAATGGTGGTCCTGGAGAAGGAGCTCTCCAGAGCTTATTCTGAAATAGACCTGGTTACAACACCCGATGGCAAGCTGGTGGCCATGGCTCACTCAAATAACTGCACCTCGGACTATGACGCCTGGATGGGCCTGTTTACCGAAGCTGTGAAGCTGCTGGGACTTGAGGTGGATAAGCCAAGGCTGTATGACACCCTGCTGGGCGCTGCGCTTTCGGGAGACCCGGACTGCGGAGGTTTGCTGGCCTATGGTTATATCTCAGGGGAGCACATTACCCACTTTGAAGAGGGGCGTCCAATGTTTGTGAGAGCCTCAAACAGCAAATTTAACCTGGCTAACTTCATGCGGGTGAATTTATTTACCTCGCTGGGAGCCTTGAAAACCGGGCTGAATATCCTATTGGAAAAGGAAAACGTCAAAATTGACGAAATAATGGGACATGGCGGCTTTTTCAAGGCAAAGGAAGTGGGACAGAAGGTCATGGCTGCCGCTGTCAATGTTCCTGTTTCAGTTATGGAGAGCGCAGGTGAAGGCGGCGCATGGGGGATCGCACTGCTGGCAGCATATATGATTAACAAGGAAGAAAATGAGCCTCTTGAGGCTTTCCTGAAGAACAGGGTTTTTGCCGGTACCAGCAGTGATTGTATGAAGCCTGATCCAGCTGACGTTGCGGGCTTTAACCAATTTATGCAGCGGTATACCCAGGGACTGGAAATAGAAAGAGCGGCAATAGAAAATTTGAAATAGAACTGATTTGTGAGGTAAACAATTATGCTGGAACAACTTAAGCTGGAAGTTTTAAAAGCGAATCTCGAGCTGCCACGGCGTGGACTTGTGACATACACCTGGGGAAATGTAAGCGGAATAGACAGGGAGAGCGGGCTTGTGGCGATCAAACCCAGCGGGGTGGAATATGATGCCATGACAGCTGAAGACATTGTGTTGATAAACCTTGAGGGCCAGGTGGTGGAGGGGAATTTGAAGCCCTCCTCCGATGCTCCCACGCATGTGGCCTTATACAAGGCCTTCCCCAGTATAGGGGGAGTGTGCCATACACACTCCAGGTGGGCCACTGCCTTTGCCCAGGCAGGAATGGGTATACCGGCCTACGGGACCACCCACGCAGACTATTTTTATGGTGAGATTCCCTGTACCCGTGAGATGACAAAAGCTGAAATTGAGTCTGCCTATGAGGCAAATACCGGAGCAGTGATAATAGAAGCCTTTAGGGACCTGAAGCCTGACTATGTACCCGCAGTGCTTGTAAAGAGCCATGCGCCGTTTACCTGGGGGAAGGATGCTGCCGACTCGGTTCACAACTCAGTTGTGCTGGAGGAAGTAGCCATGATGGCTATCCAGGGCAGGGCTTTGAACCCGGCTATGAAGGCTATGCCCCAGGTGCTGCTGGATAAGCATTTTTTGCGAAAGCATGGTGCAAATGCCTATTACGGGCAAAAGTAGTTTAAGATGTAGTTTGATAGAAGGCAAGCAAAACAAATAAAGAATACAGGTATTGGACAAGTGCTCCAGATACCTGTATTCTTTATTTTTACCTCTTATTATTTTGCTCTTCTTATTTGAATCTTCTTATTTTAATCTTAATATTTACATTAGATAATTATTGTCATTTTTGAGCATTGTCGGACTTTTCTCTTTCATGCTTTTCGCTGGCAACGGATGCATAGTGTCCCACAATGGGCCCGCCGATGCATATAATTGCCATAATCACTATAACAGCGATAAGCGTACCATCCATGAATATCACCTCCGTTATATAAATTTTATATAACAGAAAGGCTCTCTTTAAATTTGCTACCGTTAAAATGCGGAGTTATAGCTTGCTGTATGAGTTTTCTATGGTCAAAAGGTATTTCGCAGGCAGGCTGACCCGGTTGAGACAGCTTCCGGCTTGTTACCTGCGGAATATATAAAAAGGCATTATTTAGCTGTACTTTGTGAAGCTGTGTTTTCTGACTTTCGTTGTGAATAATAAATACGTCGTTATGAACAAAATTTGCTGATATGAGCACCTGGGAATTTTGAGCATGATGCTGAGACTCAGCTGCATAGTCAATATTGACCGGCATGAGTTGCAAAAGCATAAGGGCTGCTATTATAAAAAAAGTAAGCCGGGCTGGATTCTTCAGGTTCATCTCATACCTCTCATATATAAATATGCATATTGAGTATAGCATAATAGGAAGAGGAATTAAACCTGTAAAGATTTGGGTGGAGAGATTTATTGTTGTGGTGGGGGTGGGATGCTGCTCTGGAGGCCTAACCTGCATAATGTTAAACAGAAGGTGGAAATCAGAAGGGAATAACAGTTTATTTTATATTACCTCATAAGCAGAAGGTGATTTCCTATCTATCTGGAAATCACCTTAAGTAGATTTAAATCTCGTTGTATTTCAAAACTACTTTTGTTAATTCGTCTTTATACAAATATATATCATCCAGGGATTCAATATAATATCTGGTAAAATCTTTATTTTCGTCAGGTATTAATATCTGTTTCTTTTTTGTATCAAGAATAATGCGACAAATAGGCTTTCTTATATTTCCCTTGTATAGTAAAGCAAAATACCTTTCATTGTCTTTATATGTAACATCTTCAGCCTTTACAGTACCAATAAGCAGACTTTTGACAATGTAAAAACTTTCGATTTCTTCATCGCTAGTATGAATCTTTGAAATTTCATCCACATCCTGTGGTTCTGAAGCAATCAATGCAGGTTCTGAAACTGCAGCCACCTCAGAGTCTGCTTTTAACGCAGAAGAAATTTTATCATTCATCATTTCGCTTATGTAGTCATTTATTGATTTACGTATAATAGGCCTGTATTTATCAATGACATTTTGTGTTTTTACGCCAGTATATATTTCAGAGAGTATGTATTTTACAAAGTCATCGGAAGGTTCTTTCAATTCATTTGAAAACAACAATTTTATGGCTTTTGAGTATTTTAATTCGGATGCGGTACTGAATATGTTATCTACATCAAATGAATCACGACTAAACTTCTTAAGTTCAGAAACCACATTCGGCCTGATATTCAAGATATCAAGCTCAAGAAAAGGAGTCAGATCCATTTTATTTGATTCATCCAAATCCGTATAAAAGTTATATACTATACCATTTGTAAGAATACCGAATTTAGCAGTAGTTGTTCCAAAATAACGGAATAATTGAGAGCCGTGCTTGTCCAAAGGAGAACCACACCATTTGCATTCAATCAATATAACAGGTCTGCCTTCTTTCATTACTGCATAGTCTACCTTCTCCCCTTTCTTAATACCAACGTCAGCCGTAAATTCAGGCATGAATTCATCCGGATTAAATACATCGTAACCTAGCATTTGAAAAAAGGGAACGATAAGTGACATCTTTGTTGCTTCTTCTGTAGTAATCTGGTCTTTTATTTTTTGAACTCTTGTTGAAAATTGTTTGACTTGATCAATGAAATCCATAGCATAACTCCTTATAAACACATATTTGGATAATTTACCATTTATTATAAATATATAATATCACCTCGGAGATTTTATTTGCAATATAATTAATTATTTTAATGTATTGTGTCAAATTAGATATGTATAGCTAATGTAAAAATAAGGACTAGATGGATAGGGTTACATTAATGCAGAACGAATGGTAAAATATTGTTAGTAAGAAAAAAGAGGACTTACAACTAGTAGTAATAAAGTCCTAAAGGACTTTTCCTTAGAATTTTGTCTTATATGTTTAAAGCCTTTCTTGAACGGGGCCATCGGAGCTGTTTTATGTCAAAAAGATTGCCAATTTTGTATAGTTTAAAAAAATATATGCCACGAAATGAGCCCACGCGCTATAAAATAACAAAATGCCAGTTTTTATTTGGTCGGAGTTGAATTATAGGACTTAAAAAAATACAGTATTAATGGTGTGCAGGCGGTAAGCAAGTAGTATTTGCAATTATTCTTGCTTTATCGAGAAACATCCGGCACTCTTTCAGATAAACGTATTCGTTCAACCAAGTGGTTTGCCCAAATAAGAAGTTGCAAAGCGTGATGTTCACTATCTTCCCAATCGCATTCGTGCGCACGAGGATTTCTTACCCCAGTCATACAACCAGAAAAGATTTGCATATATCCAATCTGTTCGTCGTGTTCAGATGCGTTTTCGCCTGCATTGATTTTTAATACTGGTGTATTGCCGTTAAAAACAGTAGTCATTAACTTAGAGCCCGAAAGGTTCGTATCACTCAGCTTTGCAGTTTTTTTGACCAGATTATCAATGAACTTATAGGCCTCTTCAACTGAACGAGCATGATGTCCATCCCGATATAATTTTTCTACTGTCTTACGAAGTGTTTTGTCTGTGATAAGTTGATCAAACGTATCAACAGTAACCTCGGGAACCTGCAATTGTATTTCTAGCTTTGGCAGAATCCCCGCGCAATTATCAAGTTCCACTTGTAGCTTTTTAGCTTCTAATAGAATGGAACTATACATTAGCTTCTACCATAAAGATGCTTTGCCATTCTGGCAAAAATGCTATCAATTTGATCGGGAGACGCATCCGGTGAGATATGAATCTGTAAATCAATGTGTACCGACGGCATAGCGGACGATGGACTGGGGGCAATTGGTGTATCAACATTTAGTGATGGCGAAGATATATTCTCGAGTGGCACTGCCTTTTCTGGAAAATCATTGCCTTTGGGTTTGCTTTTTTTAGGTGGTACTGTAGATTTAGTAATATCTAAATCCGATTTAACCTGTCCGCTTTTTAGCAAAGAAAAGGTTGAAGCAATTTTTGCAGCAGCGTTATCGCCTAAAGAACAGGTATCCATAAACCAAGACTTCGCAGTAACATTATTGATATGTGTATCTGGGAATAAATCGAGCAATTCTTGGGGATAAATCTCAGAAACCATAATTGAACAGACATCGGAATATTTTGCATCACTTCGCCAATCAGTTGCACGTGGCTGGGGTTTTCCCTCTACATCAATTATCCCCATTTGTTTAAGAGGTGCTAAAATATTGCGTGCAGATTGATCTGAATTTAAGCTCAGCAACGATTTTAAGTAACTCACATTAACGACCGATGGAATGGTTTTCTTGAATTGATTGCGAATTTGCCACCAGCTTTTTTCAGATATCATCGGATAGACCTGCTTATCTGCCATGTTTCTCCCTCCTAGCTAATAGTATATAAAAACATTATAACTCATGATTTGCGCCTTTACAATAAAATTTTCCAATAATGTTTATTTTAGTTAAATTAAAAGTAAAAGTAGTCTTAACTTTCGAGTGTATTTATAGGACTTTCAGAGGTTTAAGCGAATCCACAAACCCGTATAAATACAGGCAAAATTAAAAGGCCGCAGACATAAATACGCCGACAAAATTCGAACGTGCGACCTGCGGTTTAGGAATGCTGCTCCAATTACTGGGACGTTAGAGGGTGTGGGATTCCAGGTTTTCAGTTGGGTAACAGATGTTGCCTAAAACTTATAATGTTATTTAAATTTAAGGCTGTAAATTGACTTTTAAACCCAAACTTTCTTCTAAGCTTGATATTTTTTTTTCATTCCATATTTCAAAAGTATACGTATCTTTATTTTTTATATTTGCTTTATCTAGCGCAATATTAAAGAACTCCGTACACTTTTCTTCAAAATCATCTACGATTTTCGTACTAGCTATAACATACTTAAATTTCATAGTGTCACCAACTTTTTTGTGGTCTTCTAGCATTATTCGAATACTTGCTAATTCATCATATATATTATAACTAATGGAATTATCTACGCTCATTACTAGTGTATAGGCTATCTCTGATGTATCGTCAACTATTTCATTTGAAAAGTATACATAGTAATATGTAAAAGTTCCTGAGGCATCTTTTACACTATATTCAATATTATCCTCAAACCAAACTAAATCAGCCTGTTCGTCGGCTCCCATTAGTTCAAGAATTCTATCAATTCTTTTTGAAATGTCAGATGTAATAGTAAACTTTATTTTTGATTTAGTTTCTGATTTTTGATTTACTAATTTATTGACTTGTTTAGTTAATTCTTCATTTTTGTTTTTTAAAATAGTATTTTGTTCAATTAATTTTGCTAATTTATCAGCATAAAACATGTTGCTTTCATATTCTTTTCCGGAAATCCAACCAAATAATTTATATCTCTTATTGAAATCTGATAGAGTCTTATGTATAGCTAGTTTTATGTCTTTTTTATCTTCAAAAAACTCAGAAATTTTACTTAGCGCCAAAGTTCTAAACTCAGTAAGTCTGTCAAGATTTTCTGATTCGATAACAACTTCTTTACCGTACTGGCCTGCTTTCTTGTATAAGGCTTTTTCATCAATAACCACTGCAAAAACAGGTACTCCTTTATTAATTGCATATTCATATTCTAAATGAATATAACTTTTTCCTGTTATAGGTTCAATTGAACCATATCTGCCGCCTAATATTAGCATATAAACATCTGACTCATCAATCCACCTCTTAATTACTTCAATTTGAGATTCATTACCAGCGCTAAATAGTTCCATTCCTGCTGGGATATGTCCAGCAGACAAAATAGCTTCAACAGCGGCTTGCCGTTCTTCTTTCATATCTATGTATGTTGAAGAAATAAATACTTGTAGTTTCTTATTCATTATTTAGACTCCTTAATTGAATGAATTAAATTTATGTAGGATGTATTAAAGTTGGACATTAATAAAATATCAAGATTTCAATTATTTACATAGCTTATTTACACATAGTTCATAATTCAACATAATTTCTTACTTTCCTTCATTTTAACTATTTAAAATTATAAAACTAATATTTTTCATATAAGGCTATAAATATACAGGAAGTGATTATTAATAATTATTAATATGCTGTGAATTAATGGCCCTCTGGGAGAAATCCTTGGGGGCCACAAAAAAATCTGAGCTTAAATAAAGGAATTAAGGTAAAAATGTCGAAATAACTTTCTAATAATTAACTTATATGGGAGGTTACACCATGAGATTTAAAATGTATCAAATAGTTTATATGAAAAGAGAGGCAACAACAGAAGAAACTCAACAGTTTAGGGAACTAAGTGCATTAAATCACAATGAATTGTTTGAACAATTAAATAAACTTCCGATAATAAAAGAAGAGGATGGTTCAGGGTATACTGTACTATATTGTAAAGATGAGGCGCATATTATATTGGGTACGTTTATACAAAGTTATAGCTTGGCATTAACTAAATTTGCTGGTGAAACAAAAAATGAGGTTCCACTTTCAGAAAATGAAGCAAATGATAAGACTTTTTTCTTTATAGATACCATGAAAGGTCAAATATACATTCAAAACAAACGGTATGAATCAGACCGATTAAGTCGCAAAAAAACATTTGATCGTCTGGAATATCTTGTAGAGGAATTATTAAAAACTGAGTATGAATACATCATTAAATTTGTAGACCGACCGATTGAATACACAGTAGATGAACTTATAGAAATATTTCAAAATAACTATGTGAAACAGGTAGAATTTCGACATATGTTAGGAATACAAATACCTCAAGGAACTAAACTACACAATCCTAGAGAACATCTTGACCAATCGCTTGCTGAAACATGGAATACATATTGTATTAATGAAATAGATTACATGGAACTTAAGTCTTCAAAAGATGGTGAGTCTTTAAACAAAAATCCATTTGCTAAAATCGGAATGACTCTTAGCAAAGAAGCTGAGAACAGCAAAGAGGTTATAAATAAAATTACCATTGTTGATTCTGAGGGCGAAGAAGTATTAAGACCAAAGGATAATGAACATAAGATTATTAATATATCTAGAAAAAAACAGAAAGATCCATTTGAAACGTATGAAGTGATCCTAAAGAAAACTCTGAAAGGATATCGTGGTCGGTAGGAAGGAATATTATGATAAACAAAGATTTTCTCAGAAGTCAGATACTTGATTTCATAAAAAAAAATCAAATCGGTTCTATAAATATGAGCTATCAAGATTTTTGTGAAAATGTAGGCATATTATCTAAAATGCTTGGTGATAAAGCATTATTAATGTTTAGCGAAAATACTGCAGCTATTAGTTTCTATAAGTGGGATAAAATTCGGTTTATCATAACAAAACCAGATAACTTTCAAAGAGCGGATTTTCTGACCATACAAGGAATCGTTTTTAATATTGTAGGGAATGGAATGTTTAACGGTGAAAGATTTGTTTATAGAATTTGGAGAGATATTTTTGATAATAGGAAAGTGATAATATTCATATCAATTATTTATTCAATTTTATATTTTAAAGTGTCTTTTGCTGGTCTTGAAAAAATGAATAATTATCTTATGAATATAATAAATATATTTATTGCTTCATTCTTTGTTCTTATAGGTATATTATATAGTGACAAAAACAAAAACACTAACCTATTTAAAAAAGGGCTATTTGACAGATTTATGAGAACTGATTTGTATATTTTGAAACTTTCTTTTGGAGCATTATTGCTGTGTATTATATCTAACTCAGTAATAAGCCTGGAAGGTGTAGGTAAAATATTAACAAAGTTATGTTATAGGACTATAGATTTTAGCAAGTATAATTTTCTTAAATATTATTTTGCAGCTTTTTTAACATATATTAGTATTACTTTTATAATTATATGCTTTGATTCAATTATAAATTATTACATAAAGAAAATACGGAGTAACTATTTTGTAGATGCATTTGAGGAATTGCTAAGTAGCGATAAAAATACTGATGATTAGACTTATTCATAAAAGCTTCTATTGAAGTGGCTTTTTTTGCCCAAAAACGGTAGTGTCCGAATTTTGTGTAAGCCCAGGGATAATATATTTTTTGAAGGGAGATTAGGCAAGATCGCTATCCCGTTATCCGACCTTCGAAGTAAATCGTGAGATGGTCGAGGAGTGTCCCCCAGCCTTGAACCCGTCCTGTCCATTTTTTGATAATATCGCGGATAGCTAGGTAATGTTGATAATTTGGGGGTTGATTTTTCCGCAGCAACTATTGAAATATAGGCGATATATAGATACTCGTAGATAAAATAAGTTTTGTTCGTTACCCATCCAGACAACAAAATTTCCAATCAAAAACATAAAGAGAAAGCCTACAACCATTAAGATTATAGGCTTTCTCTGGTACGCCCGACACGATTCGAACGTGCGACCTGCGGTTTAGGAAACCGACGCTCTATCCTACTGAGCTACGGGCGCGTATAATAATTCCGACGTTTTTAAATTATACCATGATTGACAGAAAAGTCAACGGTTTGTAAACAATTGATTGAACTGCTTGTTAAAAGCTTGTTAAAACCCGCTTGTTAAGACATTTACAGAACCATCAATAAAAACCCATGCTGCCTTTTATACAATCCAAGACATTTTCAAAAAATTTCCGGCAAAAGGTATCTCAAATGCTATAATTAATAAGGTGCATTCATTAGTAGCAGGCATGGCTCCTGTCTGCAGAACCACCAGGTCTGCTGCCGGGTCATGGTGAGGGTGGATAGCCCCATCCATCAGCGCGTGAGAACATTCCACCCAGCTTGGAAGCATTATCAATTTATACAGAAATAAAATAAATTAAATTTAATATATATTGGAGGTATGAAAGGATAATTAATATGAAAAAGGCGGTAGTTCTATTATCAGGAGGCATGGACTCTACAACAGTCTTGTATATGGCAAAATCCCAGGGTTACGAAGTATGTGCCATATCCTTTGATTATGGGCAGAGGCATTACAAGGAACTGGCTTGTGCAAAAGCAGTTGCAGAAAGTGCAGGGGTCAAAGAACATATTATAATAAATACAAACATGAATGCATGGGGTGGCTCAGCACTAACCGATGCCAATATCAGCGTTCCGGACAGTAATCCGGATAATAATATTAATAAGAATAAGATTCCGGTAACGTATGTTCCGGCACGCAACATGATATTCTTATCCTTTGCCGCGTCTTATGCGGAGGTAATCGGGGCACAGGATATATTCCTCGGGGTAAGTGAAGTTGACTATTCGGGATATGTAGATTGCAGGCAAGAGTTTATTGATGCCATGGAAAATGCTATTAACTTAGGTACGGTGTGTGCCGTTGAAGAGGGCAAAAAAATCAAGATTCATGCGCCCCTGGTACATATGTCCAAAGCAGACGAGATAAAGCTGGGTATTGAATTAGGAGTGGATTATGGCCTTACCTGGACCTGCTACCGGGGTGAAAAATTGGCTTGCGGAACCTGCGACAGCTGTTCCCTGAGGCTAAAAGCCTTTGAAGAAGCAGGTTACGCAGACCCAATAGAATATAAGAATACGAGGGAGTAATTAATAAAGTCAATTACGGTTGAAACCTTTGCCTTCCAGGCGAATATGTGCTTTCAGGCACATTGTCTAAAGGCTCAACGGTTTGGGCTTTTATGAAGTCCGTACGGATCAGGAGGCTTTAGCCTCAGCCCAAACTATTTGCTTTCAGCCGATAGTATCAGCAATAGTATCAGCAATAGTAATTGACTTACCTTTTACTCCACACATTTGAATAAAGATTGGATATGGTCAAAACAACCTCTCCGGTCTCGTTAAAAGTAACTTCCTTTTGCTCGTAAGCCTCCTGGGGGAAGATATAAAAGCCGAATTCATCACCGTCCTTATAGTTTAAGCCGCTAGTGCCGAATTCCCTGGAGGCATAGGTTTTGCCCCTGTATTGGGCTGTCATTTTGGCAGTGAGAATATCGGTAAAGGCGTTATCATCCACAGTGGCATGCTGGATACCTGAAATAAGTGAGGCTCCCTTAAGTGAGTATTCCCCTTGGGACCTGAACAAAATGCGGTATTCTCCCGGGCCTTTCCCCTGGGTGTTATCAAGCCAGGAAACATATATCTTATGGGTTTTGTCGCTGTATAGCACCTTGCCTATGTTTCCTTCCAAATCGGATAAATCAATTGTAACGGAATATTCTCCTTGAAGGGCTCCCCCGGAAGAAGTGGTGTATCCACTTATATTATTGGCTATACTTGCAATTCCCTTTGACCACAAGCCCAATAGGCCTGAATTTATTATAATAACCGCAAATACTGCTAAAAATATCAGGACACCTGCCGTAATGGTCTTTTTATTCAAGCGCATGCTTCAATCCTGCCTTTCTGACAAACCGCTCTATAAGCTCTATAACTACCTATAACTATATATAACTATCTATAGTATAGATAGCTGTCTATAGCTGTCTATCGGCCTGTGTAGGAATTCAAAAAGAAATAGCCCAGTCCCAGGAGAGCCAGAATACCCACAATCAACAGAGTAACCTTCCAGGGAGAGATGGGGCAATTGCCGTCAACTCTGCCGGTCTGACCGTTAATCATGTAGCCGTAATGCTTATCCTTGTACTTGAAAGAGGAAAACCACAAGGGAAGCAGTATATGGGCATATTTCTTGTTGCTGTAGGCGGTTTTAAATCTCAGGTTGCTTATTTCATCGGCATGTATCTGCTGCTCTATACCTCTTGCAATAAAGCCTGACAGCCTTTCCTTGGCGGTCTCCCAGCCGGTTTTTAAATCCACGGAGTAGCGCTCTGCCTTAAACCCGGAGAGGTATTCCGGCTTGAAGGGAGTGAGTTCTTCCAGGTTGTAGGGCTGAATGCGCGCATACATGTTGTCTTCAATATGAACGGAGGAGTCCACCACATAGTTTCTGAAATCCTCCACATACTGGCCTGACACTGGATACCAGCGGGTACGCCTTTCCTGATGGGCTACCTGCTCGGTCTTTCCGTTGCGGGTTTCTGTCCTGTAGACAGTCACATAATAGTATTCTCCTGCCATAGCAGTGTAAAAAGAGCTCGTATCTGCATCAAAGCACCAGCAGGGTACATACATGCCTGTCAGATTTACCTGCTGGTTATTGGCACCTTTTCTGAGCTTTGAGGGGGCAAACCATTTTCTCCCCAGCCATTTTTTGTAGAGTGCGGCGGCAGCCTGGGAGGTTACTTTAAAAGGTAGCACACTCTCAGGGGTGATACCCGAGGTAATAACCTCCTCCTGAATATTGCTGTTCCCGCAAAAGGGGCAGCGGTCGGCAACAACATAGGCGTCAAATACTGTCTCTGCCCCGCAGTTCTTACATTTCACAGCATGGCTTTTTTCACCCCATACCTGTTGCTCCAGCTCACTGTCCCTGTCAAAGCCATAGGCGGTGGGATGCTGTCTGGTGTCCTCCATATCTATTTGTTGCTTGCAATACTCGCATATCAGGCTCTGAGCCTGGGGGTCGAAGACCATGACACCACCGCAGGAGGGGCATTTGAAGGAGGTGGCTGATGTCTGGGGCACACCCTCCGGATTTGTTTTTGTGCCGGTATTGCCTGATTCTATTTCACTCATAAAATTAACCTCTTGTATAGCCTCATAATTTTATATAGCTTGCTGGTAAGACAGTAGTTTAAGCCGTCAGCAGTTTTTGTTTGACCTGCTTATGCATTTGATATTTTTATAGAGACCTAACCGGCCCGCTTTAACCGGACTGAAGGCTCTTTCTGTACCACAGTGGGGCGCCCATCCGGGACATGAGGTCCAACAGCCATGCTGTCTCAACAGCCCGTAGGTACTGTCCTGCCTATTGCTTTTGACCGCACTCAGGGCAGAACTTGCTTCCGCCCGGCAGCTCATTCCCGCAGCCTGCGCACTTGACTGGCACGGGCTCTGCCTTCGCTCCGCATTCGGCACAGAATTTGGCCTGTGGTGCAAGCAGCACACCGCAGGCACCGCATTTTATCCTGCCGGGCTCCTGACGCTGTTCAGGCTGTTGAGTGTGTACCGGCTGACTTTGCGCCGGCTGCTGCTGTACGGGGGCACCTGCCTGGGAAGGCTTTTGCCGTGCGCCGTCTGCAGAAAAGGCTTCGGCAAAAAGGTTGCCTATGCCCATTCCCGCACCCAGGCCCACACCTGCACCTGCGGCGCCGCCGGGATTCCGTGCTGCATCTCCCAGGGCTTCAGCAGCCTGATACCTTGTATACTGGTTGAGGTTATCCCCGATGATTCCCATGGAGGTACGTTTATCAAGAACCTTTTCCACTTCCTCGGGAAGGGATATGTTTTCCAGTACAAGTGAGGACAATGTAAGCCCCAGCTGTGCAAAGGCCGCATCCAGCTTGCCTTTTGTCAGCTCTGCAATTTCGTCGTACCTTGAGGCCAGGTCCAGTGCCGGAATAGCGGCCTCTGCCAAAAGGTCCGAGACACCCGAAACTATCTTGCTTTTCAACTGTCCTGTAATTCCATCAACAGTAAACAGGGCGGCGGTTCCAAAAACCTCTCTGAGGAAAACCACAGGGTCCGCCACCTTGAAGGTATAGGTTCCAAACATTCTCAGACGGAGCATTCCAAACTCCGCATCCCTCATCATCACCGGGTTGGTGGTTCCCCACTTGCAGTTTGTAAATTGCTTTGTATTAACAAAGTAGACCTCCGACTTGAAGGGCGAATTAAAACCATATTTCCAGGACTTTAGCTTGGTCAGCAAGGGAAGGTTCTGAGTATCCAGGGTGTATTTGCCCGGAGTGAATATATCCGTTAGCTGTCCCTCGTCAACAAAAATTGCCATCTGAGCTTCTCTCACCGTCAGTTGAGCGCCCATCTTGATTTCCTTGTTTTGTACAGGGAAACGGTAAACCATGACATTCGAGCTGTCGTCGGTCCACTCAATAACCTCTATGAACTGCGATTTAATAAAATCAAATAATCCCATATAAACCTCCCGGAAATTTATTTATCAGATATAAGTTAAAATACCCATTTAGAATAGTACTAAGTCTTTTAATAAGACACTTACCAAAGTCAATTTCAAGTTCAAGGCCTTCACTTTTAAGTGAATATTACCTTTAGTTGAATATTGCTTTTAAGCTGACTTTCAAAGTAGTTTGGGTTAAAAGATTTTTTACTTTTGGGGGCTTTAGCCTCAAACCCAAACTATCGGCTTCCAGACGATAGTAATTGACTATCTATACTTTATCATAAAAACATGCTTATTGTAACAGCCCTGAGATAAAAATCCCTGTAAAATCAAAGGAAATGCGTGGAAAATCTTCCGGGCTTGCTTTATAATTTATTGTAACTGCATGTGTTGCTTCAATAAAAATATTAATACATGCAAGTTTTTAATAAAAAATAGATAAACTAATAATTGAGTTTAGAAATGTAGAGCAGGAATGCAGTTCCGGATTTAATTCAGGTACTGCCATCCAAATCAGATAAGGGAGGTATTAGCATGTCAGCTAACAAAGCATTACCAAAGAGAGCGGATATTGAGTCCAGGTTCAAGTGGAAACTTGAGGACATTTATAGTGATATTTCTTTATGGGAGCAGGATTTTAAAAAGGTGAAGGAACTGGCGGAGCAGATAAAAGGCTGTCAGGGCAAGCTGGGAGAGAGTGCGGAAAAGCTGCTGGAATGCTTTCAAAAAAGTGACGAACTGCTGTCCTTGAATGACAAGGTTTTCGTCTATGCCAGGATGACAAGGGATGAGGACAATGGAAACCACACTTATCAGGCGCTTACAGACAGAGCCTCATCACTGGTGACAGAGGTTTATGCTTCTGTATCCTTTATAGTACCTGAAATGCTCGGCATCCCGGAGGAGACTCTGCTGTCATATGCACAAACCAACAAGGACTTGTCGGTCTACCTTTTCAGCATTAAGGAAAGCCTGAGACAAAAGGAGCATATTTTGTCCGAAAGGGAAGAACAGATACTGGCCATGTCGGCTGAAATAGCAGATACCGCCGGAGATGTTTTCACAATGTTCAACAATGCCGATATTAAATTTCCCTACATAAGGAATGAGGAGGGAGAAGAGGTTGAGGTTACCAAGGGCAGATATGTGGCATTTCTTGAGAGCAAGGACAGAAGGGTTAGAAAGGATGCCTTTGAGGCGGTATACAGTTCCTATAAAAAGATGAGGAATACTCTGGCGGCATCACTGACCGGCAATGTGAAGAAAAACAGGTTTTACTCCATGGTCAGAAAGTACCCGTCGGCACTGGCCGCATCACTGGACAATGACAATATATCCGTGGACGTTTATACAACCCTTATAGAGACGGTTAACAAAAACCTTCCGCTGCTGGACAGGTATTTAAAGCTGAGGAAGAAGGTCTTAAAGCTTGAGGAGCTTCACATGTACGACCTGTATGTTCCCATGGTGGAGGAGTTTGACAAGAAGATACCCTATGAAGAGGCCAAAACTCTTGTAGCTGAGGCATTGAAGCCACTGGGAGAGGAATATGTCAGCTTTTTGAAAAAGGGTATGGAGGACTCCTGGATAGATGTTTATGAAAATGAAGGGAAGACCAGCGGAGCATATGCATGGGGTTCCTATAAAACGCATCCCTACGTGCTGCTGAACTATCAGGGCATGATAAATGATGTTTTCACACTTGCACATGAAATGGGCCACGCGCTGCATTCATACTACACCAATATGACACAGCCCTATGTGTATTCGGAATACAAGATTTTTGTAGCTGAGGTGGCATCAACGGTCAATGAGTCCCTGCTCATGAGGTATCTATTGCCGAGAGCCTCCAGCAAGCAGGAAAAGGCCTATCTTTTGAACCACTATCTTGAGGAGTTCAGAGGGACGGTCTTCAGACAGGTAATGTTTGCAGAGTTTGAAAAGGCAATCCATGAAAAGGTGGAGCAGGGAGAAGCTCTGAATGCTCAGGAACTGAGCGACATGTACCTGGCTCTCAACAGGAAATACTTCGGTGAGGCGGTGACGGTTGATGAGGATATAGCAATGGAGTGGTCCAGAATCCCTCATTTCTACAGCAGCTTCTATGTCTACAAGTATGCCACGGGCTTCTCCGCCGCCACAGCCATAGCTGAAAAAATTCTTACCGAGGGAAAACCCGCAGTGGATAAATATATTCAGTTCCTGAAGAGCGGCGGTTCAAATTATCCCTTGGAGCTTCTCAAAACAGCCGGAGTTGACTTGTCCTCCCCGCAGCCGGTGCAGGATGCCCTGATGGTATTTGAAAAGACGCTGGACGAACTGGAGGAGCTGCTTAAATAGAAATAGCTTCTGCGGCACCACAGGTCACTTAAAAATAAATGGCACGTGCGATAAATTGAATTTAAGCCCATAAAAGATTTCATTGAAATTTTTGTATCTGTTTTGGGCAAATTCATTTAGCACAAAGCAGAAATGGAGATTAAAATGAAGGACCCACGTATAGAAAAGCTTGCTGAGAACCTTATAAACTACTCCTGTGAGTTAAAGACAGGAGAAAAACTTCTCATTGAAAATATAGGAAACGAAGTGCCGCTTACCAGGGCTTTAATCCGTGAGGCTTACAAAGTGGGTGCCATACCCTATCTTACCGTTAAGAACCCTGAGCTTGAAAGAGTATTGCTTGAGCAATGCACCGAGGAGCAGATGAAGGATATGGCCAGGTACGAGCTGGCGAGAATGAAGGATATGGACGCCTATATCGGAATACGTTCCGGGGACAATGTGAGTGAAAAGGGCTCGGTTCCCTCGGACAAAATGAAACTATACATGTCCCTGTTCTCAAAGCCTGTACATTCAGAGCAGCGGGTCAACCATACAAAATGGTGTGTCATGAGATACCCCAGCCCATCCATGGCCCAGTTGGCCAATACTCCTACAGAGTACTTTGAGGATTTTTACTTCAATGTATGCAATCTCGATTATAAGAAAATGTCAAATGCAATGGACCCACTGGTAAAAATGATGGAGGCTGCCGACAAGGTGAGGCTTACAGGAAAGGGTACAGACCTGTCCTTCTCCATAAAGGGAATACCTGCTATAAAATGTGACGGAAAAATGAATATTCCTGACGGAGAGGTATTTACAGCGCCTGTCAGGGAATCTGTAAACGGGGTTATAAGCTACAATTGCCCTGCCGTATACCAGGGTGTCACCTTTGAAAATATCTGTCTTGAATTTAAAGACGGAAAGATAATCAAAGCCACAGCCAACGACACTGAAAGAATAAATGAAATTTTTGATACGGATGAAGCGGCAAGGTATGTGGGAGAGTTTGCAATAGGAGTAAATCCATATATTGAAACACCCATGAAGGATACTCTCTTTGATGAAAAAATCAAGGGGAGTCTGCACTTTACACCCGGTAGCTGCTACGACGAAGCTCCCAACGGAAACAAGTCCTCAATCCACTGGGATTTGGTATTTATACAAAGACCGGAGTATGGAGGAGGAGAAATCTGGTTTGACGACAAGCTCATAAGAAAAGACGGGCTGTTTGTGCCGGCAGAGCTTCAGGGTTTAAACCCCGAGAATTTGAAATAGAGTCATATGGGCAGTGCTCCTGTACTTCAATATGGATGTACTGGAGTGCTGCCCAAAAAAGGCTGCAAAGCTCCCGGCCATAGCCCCCGTATGCAGGGGCGGTGCTTCATGGAGTTACAACTCAAACAGTTCTGTGAGCTCCTGGTGAGTGAGCTTAGTAAGCAGGGTCTCTCCTGGATGTATTACTGCATCCACCAACTGCTTTTTTCGTTCCTTCATATTCAGAATCTTATCTTCAATGGTACCATGTGTAACCAGCTTCATAACATGCACCGTCTTTGTCTGACCTATTCTGTATGCGCGGTCTGTAGCCTGGTCCTCCACGGCGGGATTCCACCAGGGGTCATAATGTATAACCGTATCGGCCCCTGTAAGGTTAAGGCCTGTGCCCCCTGACTTGAGAGAGAGCAGGAAGACAGCTCCTTCACCGCTGTTGAAGCTTCGGACAAGCCGCATTCTTTCATCAGCGGGAGTGGCGCCGTCCAGGTAAAGATAGGATATGCCCGCCTCCTCAAGCCATTGCCTTATAATGCCCAGCATGGAAGTGAACTGGGAAAAGAGCAGTATCCTGTGCCCGGCAGTCATGGAATCCTCAACAACTTCCTTTAGCAGTTGAAGCTTGCCGCTGCCACCCTCATAATCCTCCATAAACAGGGAGGGGTGGCAGCACAGCTGCCTGAGCCTGGTTAATACCGAGAGAATTTTTATCTGGCTTCTTTCAAAGCCTTTTTCGTGTATTTCACTGAATAATTCACCTTTGGCCTGTTCCAGGTATGCCACGTAAAGTTTCTTCTGCTCCGAGGTAAGTTCAGCCTCTATAACATGCTCTATTTTTTCCGGCAGCTCCTTTAAGACATCCTGTTTCAATCTTCTTAATACAAAAGGCCGGATTTGCCTGCCCAGGCTCCACAGGGAGGAATTGTCCCCTTTGGAAATGGGGCCTTCATATCTTTCGGCAAATTTGGAATGGGAGCCAAGATAGCCTGGAAGTATAAAATCAAACACCGACCAAAGCTCCGTCAGATTATTTTCCATAGGAGTGCCTGTGAGGGCAAGCCTGTGTTGCGAGACTATCTGCTTGACAGCTCTGGAGGCCAGGGACACAGGATTTTTAATGTGCTGTGCCTCATCCAGGATGCAATATCTGAAGCTGCATTCCTTATAATCCTCAATATCTCTCCTGATCAAGGCGTAGGAGGTAATTATGAGATCGGTATCAATGCCGCGGCGTATAAGCAGCTGACGCTCTGACTTGCTGCCTACCACGGCTGTAACTGTCATATCAGGTGCAAATTTCTGAACCTCCGAGCACCAGTTGTAAATCAGGGACGTAGGCACTACCACAAGAGAAGGGTGATTTCCCGCTATCTGTTTGTCATATTGCAAAAGAGTAATAACCTGCAGGGTTTTACCAAGCCCCATGTCGTCCGCCAAAATTCCTCCCAGGCCATAATGGGAAAGGGTTCTCATCCATTTGAACCCCAGCTTTTGATAATCTCTGAGAGTGCCCTTGATGCTTTTGGGTATTTTGTATTCCGTTTCTGCCGGGTCCTGGATATCGTGTATTAAATCCTTGAGGCCCGTATTGCGCTCAAAAAACTTCATTCCGCTTTCCTTGAGCATGTTATCTATATACAGGGCCCTGTATTTGGGCAGTTGGACAAACTCTGCCTCTATGTCTTTTGAATTCAGGTCCAGCTGTTCTATTATCTCTGACATGTTCATAAGGCCTTCAGCTTCAAGGGGAAGAAAGGCCCCATCCCTCAGGCGGTAATACTTTTTCTTCTGCCGGATACTGTCAAATATACTAGCCAGCTCATCCCGCTCAACTCCTTCAATATTAAAACTGAACTCCAGAAATCCGCTGATACTGTTCAACCTGAGATACCCTGAAAAGGAGGGCAGCTTTTTAAAGCTCATGGCCTTAAAGCTTTCGGAGTAATACACTTGAGCACGTTCCTGAAGCTTAGGTATGACATAATTGACAAAATCAAATATTTTTTCTTCCTCATCAAGGTATATTTTATTGCTGCTTACCTTACAATCGGTTTCCGCCAGGATATCAAGGATCTCACCTTCGGCTTCCAGGTTCCTGATAAGTATTTTCTCCAGGGAGGGTCTTGATCTTTCGGCAGAAAAGGGGTTTATCAATCTATCACCATACTTGAACTTAATGTCAGCAGTAATTATGTCTGAAAATCTGTCAAGGTAAATCTCCGGTTCAAACTCAGGACGTTCAACCATAGCCTTCAAGTTGTCATCTATGAAAACTCTTCCGGTCTTTTCAATGAAGGGCAGAACCTCAGTAAACAGACGCTCCTTATCGTTGTCCAGAAAGCTGATTCTATTGCTTTTCTCGTTCTGTACATATTGTACGAAGGGCTTCAAATATTCTTTCTGGTAAGCTGATACCTGATATATGTTCCCGGCATACAGGAAATATTCGCAATCCATGCTGACCATGTGAAGAGGGTGGTGCAGGTCTATGTCCAGCTCAACGGAACCGGCGTTTCCTGTCAGGGTAAAGTCTATGGGAATATCGCCGGTAATTATAGATACGTTTTCAATTGTATGGCCGTCAACGATAACGTTGAAGGGAAGATTGGCCAAAAGCTTCAAAAGCCTTTTAAGTGCAGCATCGGAAAGAAATATTTCCTTTTCCTTAAAGACGCTCTGCTTTTTTATATCTCCAGTAAGGTAATCAATCAAATTCTCGTTTTGCCACATTTCAGAGAGGTACGCTACTACGGCGGCATCCCTGTCACAAAAACTATGAATTGCCGGGTCAAAGGAGAAGCCTTTTCCATATAACAATTCTCTATTGTTTTTAAGACAATCTAAAAACTCGGCGGTATTTCTGACAATATAAAGTCTTTCGGTACCAATCCGGAGGGTGAGTACCGCAGCCGGTCCCCTTTTTATGTAAGCTGCCTTTGTTTTAAGCAGCTCAAGAGTATATTCAACCTTTATGGCTGTTTTCATATTTCCTGATCTGTTATTAAAGTATTCGAAGATTTCTTTTGCAGCTTTTTTCTGAGAGGTGGAATTAAAGAAGCCCTTCTCATCCTTTGCTTTTATAAGAAATAAAACTGCTGCTATATGCTTGCAGCAGGCCTCAGTCTTGAAATTATCCGGACAGGTGCAGTCATAGTCCTTAATCCTACCGTCTCTGTCAAACTGAACTTGTACATTGTAAGGACGTGTTCCTACTACTGTTGCATCAAAAAGCATATGTTCCTCGTTGAAAGAAACGGATTTTACTCTGTTGGAATTGAAGTATTCCATGCCCTTTTTAAACTTTATAGGTGTAGTTAGATAGTATATACTGTCGTTTGATATATGAAACATTCATTTACTCCATGGTCATTTATTATAGCCTGCCAGGGTGAAATATGAATGCACACTTCTCCTCCAGGCAGTCGCCTCATGTCAATAGCAATTGACTTTATTATAACCAATTTCCATATCAATTACCATAAATTGATATGGACAAAGTAAAGAACTATGAAAAGCAGCATTTTACAGCAAGGGTATAAAATAAGATATGTTGGGCAGAGGTGCGGATACCCTGGGAATGCAAGTGTGGAATTAAACGACCTCTGCTTGCAGAGGTTTTGCTTCAAAGGATATCAGAAATTCTGTCAAATCTTCAATACTGGTGATTCTTATATCTCCGTTACAGCGGGCAATTTCATTCTTAACAATGCTGAGTCCAAAGCCCCTTGTCTTTGAAGGATTATCCTTTGTTGAGAACCCTGCATTGAATATTCTCGTTTTTTCTGGTTCAAGTATGGCAGGGCCGTTATTTGAGATAGAAAGAAAGTACTTAGCTTCGTGAATATAAGTTTTCAGGAGAACATATTTATTTTCGCGTTCACAGTTGCTCATGGCTTCAAAAGCGTTATCTATGATGTTGGAGATTATGGTTACAGCCACATCCTCCTGAATATCCGCTGCCACCAAAGGCTCACCGAAATCAACTCTCAGCTCGATGCCCTTTCTGAGGGCATTATTGTATTTAACATTGATAATAGCGTCTACAAAGTCATTTCCCGAGTCGATAAAAATATTTTTTGTAGAGCTGTTGTTTGCATAATTGTTTATATATTGCTTGATTCTATCGTTTGTATCCAGCTTGTTAAGAGTGCATAAGCCGTAAATGGTGTTAAGGTGGTTTTTATATTCGTGACGTTCCTTGGCAATCATTTCGTTAAAGTCAATAAGCTGCTGTATATTTTCCTTCTGCATTTCGTTGGCGTACTGCAGAAGCTCCAGCTTTGCACCTTCACGGAAAGCCGAAATCATTGCCAGCATCAGAACGATATAAATAACGTAAGAAAATATGTTAAAGTTATACATCAGCTGAGGATTATTTGTGAAAAACACATTGGCGCAGGTCAGAAAAAACAGAATAGTAGCTATACCTATTAGTATTTGCTTATAGCGGGAATGAAATACGCTGTCGTCGTTCAGCCAGGTACTGTTGATGGGAGATTTTTTCAAGAGGAATAATATGGTTATTTCAACAGTTTTGGCGATTATACTGCAAATAAATACATAAAGGTCATTTTGCAGCAAGGTCTCAATGGGGATATTGTAAATAAGCATACCACCAAGAGATATGAGCACTTCTATTATAGACATTGCGATAAAGACAGGCAGGATACGGATAAAGCTCAGCAGCAGCCTCTCTTTAAACAGATAGTTAATAATGGGGACGGTTATGAAAAATATCACAACACTGTGCACTCCAAGTGGAATGAACAGCGGAAGCAGGTAAGAATATGAGGTATATACAACTGTAAATAAAAGAGTCTTGAAAAAATTCTTTACCAGATAGTCTGTATGATTGGATATCAATGAGAAGGTAATAATTAATATCAAGCCTTCAATTGCCGTAAAAATAATTTCACTTGCATTATACAGAACAGCCACCTCCCGGGATATAGCAAAAAACCCTGAAATACCATATGCTAAAGTACATATATTAAAGTATTAAAGGGTTTTCTGTTTTTGAAGCAAATTTTTCTTACTACTCGTTAGGCTCAAAGTAGAACCAGAATTTAGCTGCGCCAGAAACTAAGCCAGTAATAAGTAAGGAACATAACCCGATTGACCTAAGCAGTTTTCTTTTCAATTGAATCACTCCTTTCATCAATACATTGTAATTAAATAATCCCTCTTTTTTACAAAAAAGTCAATAAAAATTTATAATTTATTAAAATAACTTATATTCTTTGGTGTTTCTTATTTTTTATTAGCTGATAAATTGACAGAAAATATATAATAATTACAGAAACCATAAGAATCTGATCCTGTATGAAAAAATAGTCAAGCAGCAACAAGACGGCGGTGAGTAATGCTCCCAGTATTTTATAGGTCCGCTTCTTTTCTATAACCTTCCTGGTCCTGACAGGAGCAAGCAGGATTCCTGCCAGGGGCAGTATGAAGAGCAGCACCATTTGCACAAAGTGGGGAAGCAGGTTGCTTTTTCCTGCAACAATACTTGCAAGCATTGTCCCAAAGGAAACGATGATACATATAATTTCACTTTTTGCATGATAGCCTCCCAATACAGGGCGAAGCAAAAGAACGGCAACAAAAGCCAGTAAAAATTCTATGGTGGCGGAAAACAGAGAAAATATAATAAACATCAGAATAAATTTATAAAGGTCTGAAAATATGCATACAAGGCCATACCTGATTCTTTTAGCCTCAGGCTCGGAGTAATGGTGATTGCTTATAACTGCTTCGGCAACTCTGTCAGCCAGTTTTCTGTAAAAGGTTATTTCCATGAAGGCCTCCTTTTTACAATGGTCATATAAAAATATTACCACATTATGTACAATAAGTGAAATATTCTAAAGATTTTGTTATAAAATCCAAAATTTCTGGCCTGTCCACATATTTACCTCCTGAAAATTCTTCTTATATAAATATAACGTAAAAAAATAGCCGTATGTTACATATCCGGCTATTTTATATGGTATTTATTTTTTAAGCAATTATTTTGCCACTATATTTACAAGTCTGCCTTTGACTACAATTACCTTCTTAACTTCCTTTCCCTCTAAGAACTGACGGATTTTTTCATCGGACAGCGCAGCATTTTCAGCTTCGCTGTTATCAGCAGTGGCGGATATCTCAATCTTGCCCCTTACCGTTCCGTTAATCTGAACAGCCACCTCTATGGTATCGCGGACAAGAGCTTTTTCGTCAAACTCAGGCCAATTCTGATTGAATACGGAATACGAATATCCCAACTGCTCCCACATTTCTTCTGCAAAGTGAGGCGCAAAAGGAGCTATAAGCTTCACCAAATCCACAATGGTTTCCTCAAACAGTTTGTAGTTCTTGGTTTTAACCTCTGCATCATACTTGTATAAAGCATTTACAAGTTCCATACAGCGGGATATGGCTGTGTTGAACTGGAAGCGGTCAGTGTCCTGGGAAGCACCCTTTATTGCCGTATGCCTTACGAAGTTAAGTTCCTTGTCATCCTTGTCCATATCAATTCTAGCCTGGTTTGACTTTTGTTCCTGCAGGCTTTCCACCAGACGTTCAATTCTGGAGGTGAATCTTGAAATGGCCTTTATGCCGTCATCGCTCCAGGGGCCGCCGTCCACATAGTTGAAGCCGAAGCCAAGGTACATTCTGAATATATCAGAACCATACTTTCTTACGTACTCATCGGGAGATATGGTATTTCCCTTTGATTTGCTCATCCTGTTGCCGTCAGGGCCCAGTATGGTCCCCTGGTGCACCAGAGAGAGAAAAGGCTCGTCAAAGTTCAGGTGCCCTAAATCCCGCAGGGCTTTGGTAATAAATCTGGCGTAGAGCAGGTGCATTGCCGCATGCTCAGCCCCGCCCACGTATTTGTCAACGGGCAGGAGCTTATTAATCCAGTCGGTGTCAAAGCATTTGTCATCGTTTTTATTATCCGCATATCTCAAGTAATAGAAGGAAGAGCAAACAAAGGTATCCAGGGTGTCGGGATCTCTCTGAGCCGGGCCTCCGCACTTGGGACAGGTAGTATTCATGAATTCCGCACTTTTCTTAAGAGGGGATTCTCCGTCAGGAGCAAACTCAACATTGTAGGGCAGCAGAACGGGAAGGTTCTCCTCTGGGATCGCTACCTCGCCGCAGTGCTGGCAATAAACCACGGGGATGGGGGAACCCCAGTATCTCTGCCTTGAAACAAGCCAGTCTCTGAGCCTATAGTTGATTTTCAGGCTGCCTTTGCCATCCGCTTCCAGTTTATTTACAATGGCCATCTTCCCGTCTGCTGATGACATACCGTCAAACTCCGCACTATTTACCAGAACTCCGTATTCACAATAAGGCAGTTCATCCTCGGAGCCGTCTGCGCTGCTGATAACCCGCTTTATGTGGAGGCTGTATTTTTTGGCAAACTCATAGTCACGCTCGTCATGTGAAGGAACTGCCATTACACATCCCGTACCGTAGCTTGCAAGGACATAATCTGCAATCCATATGGGTACCTGCTCACCTGTTATTGGGTGAAGGGCGTAGGCGCCGGTAAATACACCGGTTTTTTCCTTAACAGTTGAAAGTCTCTCAATTTCTGTCTGCTTCTTTGTTTCCCGGATGTAGTTTTCAACTGCAGCTTTGTTATCGGCAGAGGTAATTTGGTTCACGATGGGGTTTTCGGGCGCCAGAACAACATAGGTAACGCCGTAGAGGGTGTCCGCCCTTGTAGTAAAAACCTGGAATTCCAAATCCTGTCCTGCCACCTTGAAGGTAATCTCGGCACCCTCTGAACGGCCTATCCAGTTTGTCTGTATTTTTTTTGTCTTTTCAGGCCAATCTATGGTATCAAGCTTATCCAACAGCTCCTGGGCATACGCGGTAATTTTGAAAAACCACTGGGTCAGGTCTCTTTTTGTAACTTCGGTTTCACAGCGTTCACAAGCACCGTCTACAACCTGCTCGTTGGCCAGCACCGTGTTGCACTTGGGGCACCAGTTAACAGGAGCTTTTTTTCTGTACGCCAGACCGGATTTATACAGCTGCAGGAATAGCCACTGCGTCCATTTGTAGTAGTCAGGCATACAGGTTTTTATTTCATAATTCCAGTCAAAGGTTGCTCCCATTTCCTTGAGCTGACCTTCCATGGTTTCAATGTTTTTAAGAGTAGAATCCTGGGGATGTATGCCTGTTTTTATGGCATAGTTTTCAGCGGGAAGTCCAAAGGCATCAAAGCCCATGGGATGAAACACCTCGTAGCCCTGCATTCTTTTCATTCTGGCCCAGGAATCTGTGAGTCCGTAGTTATACCAATGCCCAACGTGCAAGTTTGCCCCGGAGGGGTATGAAAACATTTCAAGGCAGTAAAGCTTTTTGTCGATGTTATCGGGGTTAAATCTGTAAATATCTGTATCTGCCCACTTCTTTTGCCACTTCCTATCTATGTCTGCTGAGTATGGCATTTAATCAACTCCTTTGAAAATAATTATAGCCTTTTTAGGTAAAATTTATAAAACCCGCCTCTGAAATAAAAGAGACGGGTTAATCCGCGGTACCACTCTCGTTGGCCTGGTCCTTGAGGACAAAGCCCACTTGATATCTGTAACGTAGATATACGGCTGTTTTTAGCAGCAGCTCCACGGCGAGTTCAAAGTGTGCTGTCTGCTGTACTTCCACCACCGCAAATGCGCTGTACAACTCTCTGAAGGAGCACTTTCTTTTACTATTCCGCTTCATTACCTGTGTATTTTAAAAATCTATACTAGATTATCATATATGACAAATATTTTCAACTGCAATTACATATATGGTGCTGCCTATGCCCGGGTAAAGAAAACAACTCCTGCCAGTATGAATACCACGCCCGCTACTTTGGTCGGCGTTATTGCTTCACTAAATATATAGTATCCTGCAAAAAGGCTGAAGAGGTAGGTTGTGCTTGTCATGGCATATGCAACTGAAAACGGTACCTTTGACAGAATAAAAAGCCAGAGCAAGGTTGACAGGCCATAAGCCAAAATACCGGATATGATGAGGGGGTTAATTAAAAGTTTGTAGTTGTATCCTGCGGTTTTCATTACTGCCAGCTTCCAAAGCACCTGACCGGAAATGGTTATGGCAGAGTTTAATATTGCAAGTGCTAAATATTTTACAGGCATGTCCGAATCCTTTAATTAGTCACAAAGTCAACTATGGTAATTGACTTTGTTTAGAGTTTATATGCCCGTCAGCTTATATGAGATATAAACGGAAGAGGCTTTAATTTTCAAGGATAGTATGCCCATGAGAACCCTCCGGCTATTCAGGGGGATGCCTGTGCAGAACTGTAATAAGGTTATGTTATTTGTTCTTGTAATAGAAAATTGCCAGTTGGGTTCTATCTCTTAAGTTGAGCTTTTCCAACAAAAGGCTGATGTAGTTTCTCACTGTGCCTTCACTTAGATACAGCGCCTCGGATATCTCCCTGTTGCTAAGTCCCTGGGCTATGTGTACCAGGAGCTCGATTTCCTTTTCTGTAAGGTCAAAGTTGGAAAAGCCTGGGGTTGCGCTGCCTTGAATAAGGGCGGGCAGTCTTGTAACTATTTCATCACCGAAAACCCGCTGTCCGGTATACACTGCTTTTAAGGCAGGGATTATGCTTTCAAAATTCTGCTTCAGCAGGTAGCCCTTGGCTCCAATCTTGAGGGCTCTTATTATATAAGCATCATCAGAAAATGTTGTCAGATAAAGGATTCGGGCATCAGGGTATTCCCTTAAAAGCAGTTCTCCTGCATCCAGACCGGTCATAGTATCCATCCGTATGTCCATAAGCAGGATGTCGGGCTTGTGCCGGCGGTACAGCTCAATTGCCTGCCGACCGTTAGTTCCTGTGTCTATAACCGATATTTCAGTATCCGCTTCCAATATTGTTTTCAATGAAACACAGACAAGCCTGTCATCATCAACAATTATAATATTCATAGTAATCTCCCATCTACGCGCATAGCGCGTATACAAATAGAAATGAAAGACACGTCGTGGCTTTTGCTGCGTGAAAGTCACTTTGACACACAGCATGTATCTTTCAAGCTAACCTCGCATCTACGCGCCTAGCGCGTACACAAATAGTAATGAAAGGCACCCAGTGGCTTTCGCTGCTTGAAAGTCACTTTGATACACAACATGTATCTTTCAAGCTATCTCCCATTTTTGATTTTTTTAGTTTATTTCTTTTTTGGTATGGAAATAAATATCTTAAATCCGTTCTCTATATTTATATGCATAATTCCGTTAAAATTCCGTACCCTCTCAGAAATGTTGCTGAGGCCAATACCATTTTCCATGCTGTAGCCCTTGACTTTTCCATTATCCTGTATGATAAGCTGGTATAAGGCCGGATGCTCCATAAGGGAGACGGTTGCCTCTGTAGCCTTTGAGTGCCTTAGAATATTGGAAAGAGCTTCTTTGACAATAGTTATAAAGCAGTATTTTAACTTTTTGTCCACTGCACTGCTTATGTCATAATCCAAATAAAGCCGGCAAAAATCAAAATTGTCTGTCAGACCTTTTATGGTGGCATACAGATCCACTGACTCATCATGGAGATTGTGCACGCTTGTCCGGATACTGTCCATTGCCTGGGACAGGGTGGTTTTTATAGATGACAGGCTTTCGCTGAGACTCAGGTCCCTGTTTATGGTCATGAGTGCCCCTAACTGTAGCAGACATCGGGATAACAGGTGCCCTACATTGTCATGAATCTCCATGGAAATCCTGTTTCTTTCATTGAGGGTAGCCATATTTATTTCATAATCCTGCTTATCCATAAGTTCAATGTTCTTCTTTTCCAAAAGCAGTGATTTTTCCTTGGAGGTATCCCGCAAAAGCATGTATTGCTGCCTTATCTCTTTCAGGTTGTGGGTACGCAGTCTGAGCAGGTATGAAAAGGCTGTCAGTATTGCCAGCACGAGAAGGACGGTGTCAGAGTCCCTGGAAAAATCAGTGATGACAGGAACAAGTGCAATAATTGCCAAGGGCTGCTGGACCGTAACAAAGACATCATAGCAAACCAGAGGCAGAAAAACCAGAAATGGGGGAAAGAACTGGCAAAGTGCAACATAACCCAGCGTAGAGAGAATTCTCAAAGCCTTGGTGTCAAAGTAGCTGTTAAGAGCTGAAAGGGTCAGACTTATTATAACAGGAACAACACTCAAGCCGTAACCTGCATCAATAATCAACAATATAAAACAAGACAAGAATATAACTATTTTATCAACAAGTTCAATCATATTGTTCTGCATCCCCTGTCCAAAAGCTGTCTGTAATAGTCATACGAATATTTTATCAGTCATTATTGCTTTTCACAATGCTATTTGCAGAAGGAGAAGTTTACATAAAAATAAAATTACATGAACCTTGGTCTGCTGATTCACATAAAATAGAATAAAAACTATATTAGTTGGAGATTGATGGAAATGGAAAGATTCGCAGTTATAATGGCAGGAGGTTCAGGTACCAGGTTATGGCCAATATCTCGAGAGGCCAGGCCAAAACAGTTTGTCAATGTTGATAACGGCAGTTGCATGCTGGTAAAAACTATTGAACGCCTACTCCAGACTGTCCCTGCTGACCATTGCTTTATTATTACCGATAGACGCCTTAAAAGTATCACCCGCAATGCAGTAAAAAGCTTGATTCCCAGTGAGAACATCATTCTTGAGCCTTTAAAAAAAAATACAGCAGCATGTATAGAGTTTGCAACCATGACTTTGAAGAAAAGATTCGGAGAGGGTCTGATTTGTTTTGTTCCCGCAGACGGATATGTGAATGACAGGGAAAAGTATAAGGAGGCCCTGGAACAGGCCTATGATGCAGCAGAGAAAACCAGGTCACTTGTAATAGTGGGGATTACTCCTTCCTACCCGGCAACAGGATACGGTTATATACAGGTAGACAGTGAAAAGGGTGACGACGAGCGGATAATGATAGTTCAAAGATTTATAGAGAAGCCGGACCTGGACACAGCCAAGAGGTTTTTTGAATCGGGGGAATTTCTTTGGAACGGCGGAATTTTGGTGGGAAGCATGGAGGCAATCATAAGCAGCGTAAAAAAATACCTGCCGGAGCATGACAAGAACATCAGCCATGCTGTTAAAAATTCAAAATTCCTCACAGGTAACAGATATTTGAATGATGCATATAATAAACTACAAAATATATCCTTTGATAATGGGGTGCTGGAAAAAACGGACTGTATCTATGTGATTAAAGGCGATTTCGACTGGGATGACATAGGTAGCATAGACTCTCTGGCAAAAACCTGTAAGGCAGATGCCACAGGAAATATGGTCAGCGGAAGGCACCTGGGCATGGATACAAGTAATTCAATAATATTCAGTGAGGATGCTCTGGTCACGACTATAGGAATTGATAATCTGATTGTGGTAAGTACAAAGGACGCAATCATCGTATGTCCCCGTGACAGAGCCCAGGAAGTGAAGGGCCTTGTAGAACTGCTTAAGGAAAGGGGATATCAGGATCTGTTGTAGCAGGGGGAGGAGCAGCATGGAGACCGACAGATTTTTATTGATTAAATCCACAGGAAACGGGTTTTGGTACGATATGCACCACGTATTGACGCAGTTGTACTTTGCTGAAATGACAAAAAGGATACCCGTAATATACTGGGGTAAAAACTGTATGTACAGTATTGACGAAAACAGGGATACTTTTGAACAATTTTTTCAACCGGTATCGGACTATACCATTGAGGATGTCTCAAATCCTGATTTTACCTACTTTCCTTCTGTATGGAGACATGATACCCTGCGGGAGGAAAACTTGTGCCGCAATATGGATGTGAGCCTTGAGGCCATGGTAAAAAGCAAGGCAAGGGTGGTAGTGCAGGACACCTTTATGGAAGCCGGGGACATGATGTTCTGTATAGACAAGTATCCGTTTTATGGATATATAACAAGATATCTGTACAGTTCCATGCTCAAAAAGTATATACGACTCCAACCTCCTGTGCATGACGAGGTAAATGAGTTCTATAATTCATACATGAGAGGCAGAAAGGTTATTGCGGCCCATATCAGGGGAAGTGATAAGATAGTGGAGGTTGCCGGACTGCCAGGTATCAACAAAAGATATCCCCAGGAGATAGATAGGCTGCTGGAGCAGCAGCCCGACGCAAGGCTGTTTCTTATGACAGACTGCAGGGATATCCTAAGCCGGTACAGAGAGCTTTATCCTGGGATTGTCATAAGTACCGAATGCGGCAGAGTGCTGACGGATGGGCCGGGAGCCCATTTCCAGCAGTATGAGGACAGGGCCAGAAAAGGCCTTGAGATAATAAAGGATACCTGGCTTGCTGCCAGAAGCGACTACTTCATAGGCAACGGATACTCCAACGTATCCATGGCAGTAAGTGAATTGGCGGATTGGGATACAGACAGGCTCAAGCTTTTGTATTAAAGATTCTGGTAGTTTGATTTGATAAAAGTATGATTGATTTGAATTTTATTTGAAACGGATGTGATATTTTGGAGCTGGATAGAGATAAATTGCTGGATTTATATAGAGTTATGCTGACCATAAGAAAAGTGGAATTAAAAATAGAGAGCGAATACAAAAATGATGAAATGAAAACGCCCATACATTTATCCATCGGACAGGAGGCTGTTTCTGCAGGAGTGTGTATAAACCTGGACAGGGAGGATTATGTTTTCGGAACCCATAGAAGTCATGCCCAATATATAGCAAAGGGCGGAGACATTAAGAAGATGATTGCCGAATTATATCTTAGAAAAACCGGCTGTTCCTTTGGAAGAGGAGGCTCCATGCATCTTATGGCGCCTGAGGTGGGAATTCTGGGCTCTACGGCTATTGTGGGGGGGAGTATTCCTATTGGGACGGGAGCAGCCCTGGCTTCACAGATTTCCGGAGACGGGAAGGTGTCAGCAGTATTTTTCGGAGATGGGGCGGTGGATGAGGGTACCTTTCACGAGAGTCTGAATTTCGCAGTGTTAAAGAAGCTGCCGGTGGTCTATATTTGTGAGAATAATGCATATGCAATAAATTCTCATCATACTGCAAGACATCCCAAGGACAATATTTACAGGTGGGCAGAAGGCTATGGCATGCCGAGCTTTCAGATAGACGGAAATGATGTGGTAAAGGTAACGGAATATTCCGGCAATGCTATAGACCGGTGCAGGGCAGGAGCAGGTCCCACCTTTCTGGAGTGTGTGACATACAGATGGAAGGGGCATATCGGAACTGTAAATGATGTGGGAGAGGGGCAGAGGACGCAAGCGGAATATGACTACTGGCTGTCTAAATGTCCTATCAGATGGTTTACAAATTACCTGTATGATATAGGACTTATTAACAAAGCAGAAGAAAATACCATAAACAGCGAGATTGACAGTATGGTAAACGAGGCGTTTGATTTTGCAGTGAAATCTCCAAAGCCTGAGGCAGGGGAGCTGATGGATTTTGTATATGCCACGTAACTGGAAGTTTAAGTCGGAAGCAGGAGGCATATAGTTTGAAAGAAACTGAAAGCTTCTGGAAGCTAATGCACAAGTGACCACAGGTAACTTAAAAATAAATGGCACGTGCGATAAATTGAATTTAAGCCCATAAAAGATTTCATTGAAATGTTTGGTACTATTTTGGGCAAATTCATTTTGCACGGAGCAGAAATGGAGCTTAAAATGCCCTGGACTACAGTTGAGGTTGAAAAACAGGATAAATTCATAATTGAGGATGATGAACAGTCAGGACGGATAATATCATATAAGGACGCCCTTTATGAGGCATTGGATCAGTCACTTGAAAGAGATTCCCGCGTATTTGTCATGGGTGAGGGTATAGATGACATAGCCGGGGTATTTGGGACCACCAGAGGCCTTAATGAAAAGTATGGAGGACATCGGGTTTTTGACACACCCATTGCAGAAAATTCACTTACAGGTATAGCCGCTGGTGCAGCCATGGCAGGTTTGAGGCCTGTTCTTGTGCATGCCCGAATGGATTTTTTACTGCTATCCTTTGACCAATTGGTGAATCATGCATCAAAGTGGAGTTATATGACTGGAGGAGAAGTAAGTGTGCCCTTGGTGGTTCGGACCATAAGCGCAAGGGGCTGGGGGTCCGGTGCTCAGCATTCCCAATGTATTCATGGAATGCTGATGAATGTTCCCGGACTTAAGATTGCTGTACCGGCCACACCCTATGATGCAAAGGGATTATTGGTTTCCAGCATAATTGATAATAATCCCGTGCTTTTTGTAGAGCACAGATGGTTATATAAGACAATGGGCAAGGTTCCGGATACGCTGTATTCTATTCCGTTTGGGAAAGGAGTGGTAAGACGAAAAGGCAGTGATGTAACAATAGTTGCTATTTCATATATGGTTATCGAAGCCCTGAAGGCGGCTCAAAAGCTCGAAGCCGAAAATATATCCGTGGAAGTCATAGATTTAAGGACAATAAAGCCTATAGATGAGGACATTATTATTGAGTCTCTTGCTAAAACCGGCAGACTCATAATAAGTGATACAGGTGCAAAGACGGGAGGAGCGGCCTCGGAGATAGCGGCAATTGCAGCGGAAAAGGCCCTGGGCCTCCTGAAGAAGCCCATTTCAAGAGTATGCTGTCCGGATACGCCCACACCTACCAGCGATGTGTTGGAAAAGGCGTATTATCCTGACTCAGAGACAATATGCAATGCGGTAAGGGAGCTTTTAAAGTAAAGAGCACCTAATAATATGATATAAGCGGCGCAAGACCGGCCAGAGGCAAACAGACTGACCGGCAGACATGAAAAATCTTGTTTCCGGGGCAGGGGATGCCCTGCTCCGGGATGCTGCGGTTCTGCCGGTACATGTCAGGTATGGGCGGAATGAACTAGGACAGTAAAGGAGGTACATATTTTGGACGAATATATTGAACAGGACTGCAGGGAGTATATATCCCGAATAGATTTATCCCCTCTGAATGGAAAGAATGTTCTGATAACAGGAGCAAATGGTCTTATTGGAACTTATCTGATCTATATGCTGCACCTTGCAAATACGGAAGCAAATGCAGGCATTAATATTGAGGCAGTCAGCAGAGGGCTTCCAAACACGGCGTTAAGTGAGATTTTTGAGAAAAGGTACACCTTTCATTCAGTGGATTTGAACACGCCGGGTGTGCTGGGGCTTTTTCAAAAAGCAGATTATATATTTCACGGAGCAACCTATGCCCAGCCCGGAAAATTTTTGAGAAACTATCTGGATACCTTGCACTTGAATACCATAGTCACTGAGCAGTTGTTGAAAAAAGCCCAGGCGGATAATGCGTCGTTTATATTCATGAGCTCCTCGGAAATATATGGTGAGCCGGATGCGGCGAACATACCCACATCGGAGGAATTCCCGGGGCTGTGTTCAACAGTCAATATCCGGGCCATTTACTCCGAGGCCAAGAGAATGGGAGAAACTCTTTGCTATGCATACAGAGACTACGAGGGGGTGGATGCAAAGATTGCAAGAATATCCATGACCTATGGCCCGGGAGTCACTGCCAGAGATGAACGTGTACTGGCGCAGTTTATTAGGCAGGCACTTGCAAAAGGGAAAATAACAATGCTGGACAGTGGAAGTAAGATTCGAACCTTCTGCTATATAGCGGACTGCACATTAATGCTGCTGAACATACTGCTGTACGGAACCGAGCTGGTTTATAACGTGGGCGGGAAAGAGAGCATATCTATCCGGCAGCTGGCGGAGGAGATATGTGACATCACAGGAAGCAGGCTGTCGGTGGAGAGCTGCCCCCAGGCCAATGCTGAGAAAGTGAAGGTATCTCCGCAGCATGTTCAACTGGATATAACAAAGGTGTGTGCCGAGTTTGGACTGCGTGACTTCAAACCTATCAGTGAAGGGCTCCGGCGCACTATTGAGTGGAACAACACTGTGCTGTAGTCTCAAATATATAAGGCCGGGTACTTAATATAAGCCGCAGCTGTAATAATTATAATAATTTCTAATGACTATCAGTAATAATTTCTGCTGTTGCGTATACTGCTATTGAGATATATTGTAAAATATCAGTAAACGGCAATGAAATTATATTACAGAAATCACAGGGGGGTTATTATGGGTAAATTGATAGGCGGCTTATTTGTCATGCTTTTATTTATGTGCTTTTGCATATATAATTGGTGGGACCTGAGGGAGAAAAGCAAGAGGATGTTTTCAGAGGAAAAGAAGAAGATAAATCCCTTCAACACTCATACGGCATGGGGAGCCTATGCACTGATCATACTCCTGGCCATTTTGGGAATAGCGGGCTATCAGATATATAAGCTCATGGACCTCATATATAATATGTAAATTATTTAGAATACCCTGCTTTCCTTATAAAAAATGTTCACAAATCAATTATGGATTACATAAAATATCATGAATACCATAAATTGAGGTGAAAAGAAACATGGCAACCGATAGATTCCTGCTTATTAAGGCTTGGAGCTATATACTTTGGGCTGATGTGGATCACATGCTGGGGCAATTGCTCATAGCAGAAATGACGGATAGGATTCCGGTGATATATTGGCCCACCCATTGCATCCACAATGGATTTGTGCATACAAATGGATATGAACTATACTTTGAACCAATAAACAATTATACGATATTTGATATTACAAACCCGGAATACACATATTATCCCCCCATGTGGGACAGCGCCAGTCTATTGGTGGATGATCACACAAAGGACACCTGGGTCTATCGCAACATAGGAGATATCATGGGAACTAAGGCCAATGTGGTGGTGGGGGACGTCTATTACAATGTCTATGAACTCATTCCTTTTCTGAACAAAACTCATGTTGCTTACGGCATGTCTGTTGAGCAGATATATCACTACCTGATGGAAAAATATATCAGAATAAAGCCTGATATTGAAACCGAAATACAGGGGTTTTACAATTCATGGCTTAAGGACAGTCAGCCTTCTCTCGCGGTGCATGTGCGCAGAGTTGACGAAGAGCTGGTTTTTGACACCAGGGATGCGGACAAATTTGACAATCAATACTGGAACAAGGTCTACAGGAAGGAAAAGGACTCAGACAAACCTGCTTCCAAGTTGTACAAATATCTGAAAAAGGGTAAATATAAGGAGCCCAACAAGGTATATCACAGGGATATCCGAAAAATCATGGAGAAATATAATGTCAGAAAGATATTCCTGCTTACCGATTGCAAGGAAACCGTTAAGGAATATGTAAGGTTATATGGTTCAAAGGTTGTCTACACCGACTGCAAACGGCTGGGCAGCGAGCAGGAGCCCACATATATGGAAAATCCCATGATTAAGAGAAGAAGGGGTATTGAGGTCATAAAGGATGCGTATATTGCTGCAAAATGCGATTTCTTTATCGGAAATGATTTTTCACACCTGTCTCACGGGGTAACCCGCCTTAAGGATTGGCCTGTAAAAAATGTAAAGTTGCTCTACTGGGTTTATAAAAAGCGTAAGTATCCGGTTAATGCAAAGCTTATTGTCAGGCAGGGCAACAGGATTGTCAACTTTTTCAAAAAAGTGTTTGGTAAATTAGTACCTCAAAAAGGGGGCGCTGCCGGTGACAAATGATAGATATTTACTGATTAAGTCCTGGGGCTGCGGTTTTTGGTCGGATGTGGACCATGTTATGGGGCAACTGCTGGTGGCAGAAATCTCAAATCGTATTCCTGTTATTTACTGGGGAACAAACAGCCTGTATGGGGAATCCTTTAAGACTAACGCATTTGAGCTATACTTTGAACCTGTATCGGAGTATTCAATAAATGACCTTGTGAATACGCAATATACCTATTATCCTCCGGTATGGACCTACGAGAATATTATAGTTGAGGACCTTGACAAGATAACCTGGGTTTACAGGAATTTAGGAGAAATAATCAGCAGCAACGCAAATGTTGTGGTCAGTGACATACACTATTTCATAAGGCCCATTATAAACTTCATACCCAAGGAACACTGGGCGTATGGAATGACAGCACATGATATATATAGAGAGTTGTTTGACAGGTATATAAGATTGAAGCCAGATATTGAACAGGAAATTGACGAGTTTTATATGAACGAGATGCAGGGCTTCAGTCCTCTGCTGGGGGTACACATCAGAGGAGGAGACAAGGTAAGGGAAGTGGAAAACCTCTCTCATCTGAATAAGCAATATCATAAAAACATACAGAAGTTCATTGGTGAATACAGGGTAGAAAAGCTGCTTTTACTAACAGACTGCAAGGAAATGGTGGATGATTTCATAAATCGCTACGGTTCCATGGTGGTTTATACAGAATGCAGAAGAGGGCTTATAAATGCTACGGGAGATGCCCCCCATTTACAGGATTACACTGTAAAAAGAAGAAAGGGCATTGAAATTATCAAGGATACCTATCTGGCCGCAAAATGTGATTTCTTTATAGGCAACGGATATTCAAACGTATCGTATACGGTAAAACGGCTTAAGGATTGGCCGCCTGAAAATGTGGTGCTTTTTTACCGCAATTTGAAGGATGAAAGGAAACTGGCTAAAAAGCGGGTAAAGGCGGAAGGGAATAAGCGGTTTAAGGAAGCGGAGAACCATAGAGTAGGATATCCTGAGTTTTATGGAGGTGTTAACACTTATGTCGACTAATAGATTTCTTCTGATAAAAGCGCTGGGCAACAGCATATGGGGAGAGGTTGACCATGTTATGTGCCAGCTTCTGGCAGCCGAGCTGACAAACAGGGTTCCGGTGGTGTACTGGGGTATGGAGAGCCTTTATAGCGTGTCATTGAATTCAAACGCGTATGAATTCTTCTTCGAGCCGGTATCTCAGTATACTTTCCACGATGTTGTCCGTAAAGAGTATACCTACTATCCTTCTGTGTGGAAGTTTGAAAATATACTTGCCGAGGATACAGAACGTATGAGGATGGAAGAGCGGGATATAAAGGGCTTGATGAAAAGTGACGCAAATGTGCTGGTCAGTGATATTTACTATCCTCTGAGGGCTTTTCTGCCCTTTATAAAAAGTGACCACTGGGCTTATGGAAAGACTCCTCACCAGATATACCGAACTCTCTTTGACACTTATCTTAAGCTGAAGCCGGAGATATCAAAGGAGATAAAAAAGTTCATAAACACCAATCCCAACTTCAGGGACGAAAAGCCCATAATAGGTGTTCATGTCAAGGGTAATGCTATTGTTAATGAGGTGGCTCAGCTCTATGACCTCAATGAATTCTACAAGCCAAACATATGGCAATACATTGTAAGATACAGTGCGCGGCATCTGTTTGTAATCACTGATTCAAATAAATTATTCTCACAGTATAAGAAGCTTTACGGGAAAAATGACATGCTGATATACACCGACAGCAAGAAGGTGCCCATGAAGGAAAGGATTGCCACCTGCCTGCTGGACTATCCCAATAAACGCCATAAGGGGGTTGAGATAGTAAAAGATACCATCGAAATCATAAAAGACACTTATCTGATTGCAAAGTGTGACTTCTTTATCGGCAACGGTTATTCAAACCTGTCGAACACTGTAATGAGGCTCAGGGATTGGCCTGAAACAAATATAAAACTATTGTACTAAAAGCTGGTTATATATGTGGGAATGCTGTCGCAGTGGAGCGTAACATCTGAAAGTCAAGAATTGCTGATCGGCAATATTTGTTTTAGAGGTTACAACCACTGCGTTCCCTTTTTCAATATTTTTTCGTAGTATATAGTACAGAAAAAAGTGGCTTTGGAGGAGATGAGATGGCTACCAGGGAAACAAAGTATACCGACTACATAAAAAATAAATATCCTGACTATGAAATCATAAGAGAAAGGTGCAATTTTACAGACGGAAAGCATGCTGACATTCTTATTATCAACGAAAATGATGTTTTTAAATTTTCAAGATATGACTGGAGCATCGGATATATTGAAAATGAAGCTACCGTTATTAATTGCCTGGGAAGAGATATGAGCATTTACATACCTAAGGCGGAGTTGGTTGAAAAAGGTATTGCAAGGCTGACCTACATAAAGGGGGAACCCCTTTACAGGAATACTTTGCTGCAATTGGTAAACCGCATGCAGGATATGGTGGCCGAGCAGCTTGCCGTATTTTTGAAGCAATTGCATTCAGCTCCGCTGAAGGGAGAGCGGTTCAAAAATTTATCCGAAAGCCAGGTATGCATATCTCAGGAAAACTGGCTGGAAAAATACCAAGAAATCGAAAGAAAGGTATTTCCTTATTGCGACAGCTATTCAAAGGAATACTACAGGCAGATTTTCAGGCCGCTGCTTACGGATGAAAAATTCTTGGATTTCAGGCCTGCACTCATACACGGGGATTTGATGCCGTATCACATACTTTTCAACAAAAATTCCAACCGCATCAGCGGCATTATTGACTTCGGGCTGGCGGGAACCGGGGACCCGGCCTATGACATCGGAATACTTCTGGACAACTATGGGGAAGACTTTGTAAAAAGAATGAGCAGGTATTATAAAAATATTGAGGTCTTTATGGACCGGGCAAGATTTTACGCGTATACAAGCAATCTTATGTGGGCAAAGGCTGTAGCCGACATGATTTCTACCAGGGATTTCACCAACTTCAGGTTCCAGGCAAAAGACAGAGATATTATGCCCATCGGGACAAAGTAGTACCAGAATATATTCAGCAATTCGGAATATATATGTAGTATGAAAGAATATTAGGAGTGGGACATATGAATTATACCCCTGAGGAATTGAGAAGTATTTGCCTTAAAAGATCGTTCCTGGATGGTTATAGCAGAAAACAGGTTAATAATTTACTGGCGCTGATTGATGAAGATTACTCCAGAGTAATGAAAGAAAATGAGGATTTAAAAACAAAAATAAGCAGTCTGAGCGAGTCAATCCAGCATTATAAAATGCTGGAAGAGTCACTTCAGCATTCGATTCTGGTGGCACAACATACAAGTGAACAAATAAAGGTTAATGCATGTGAAAAGGCAAGGCTGATTACCAGCGAGGCAGAAGCAAATGCAACAAAGCTCATTGAATCTGCCAATAATGAAATAATCAGGGCCAAAAGCAAGCTTGAGGAAATAAAGGCTGAAATTTTCGCCCTTAAATCCAAGACTGAGGCTCTGCTGCAGGCTCAAATGGATGTTTTAAAGCAGATAACCATAGACTAGCCGGTGTAAAGGGGTCATCCGCAGGAGCTTTTATGTAAAGTACGGAATAAGGGGTTAAATACAGGACTATTTGAAATAGAGGCAGTATCCCACGGGACCTGCCTCTTGCATTTACAGGATGTTTTCCAGATAATAGGCATATTCTCTTCGAAGGCCTTCTTCCATACCGATTTCAGGTTTCCAGCCCATTCCGTTTATCCTTGAGTTGTCCAGTACTCTTCTGGGAGTGCCGTCTGGCTTTGTGGTGTCAAAAATAATACGGCCTTTATAGTCCACAACCTTCTTTATGGTTTCTGCCAGTTCTCCGATGCTTATTTCACATCCTGAGCCGATATTTACAAATTCGCTTCCTGAATAGTTCAGAAGCATGCTGAGGCAAGCCTCCGCCATGTCATCCACATACAGGAATTCCCTTAAGGGGGTACCTGTTCCCCACAGCTCCACGAAGGGACTGTTTTCAACTTTTGCCCTATGCAGTTTTATCAGCATTGACGGAATGACATGGGCATTATATAAATCAAAACGATCGTTAATTCCATACAGACTTGCCGGCATTGCGCATATATAGTCTGTGCCGAACTGCCTGTTGTAGGCCTGGCACATCTTGATGCCTGATATTTTTGCCAGAGCGTATGCTTCGTTTGTGGGTTCCAGCGGTCCGGAAAGAAGATATTCTTCTTTTATGGGCTGGGGGCAGGTCTTTGGATAGATACAGGAACTGCCGAGAAGTAAAAGTTTTTTCACACCATGTTTATAGGAGCTTCTTATAATATTACATTCAATAAGCATGTTCTCCATGATAAAATCCGCTGGGTAAGTGCTATTAGCGTGAATTCCCCCTACCTTTGCCGCTGCGATGATGACATAGTCCGGCTGCTCTGCCTGGAAAAATCCGTCTGCAGCTGACTGGTCGGTCAGATCAAGTTCCCTGTGGGATTTATAAATGAGATTATCGTAGCCGTTGCGCTTAAGACAGCGTACCAAGGCTGATCCCACCATGCCAGTATGCCCCGCAACATAAATTTTACTGTCCTTCTTCATATTCAATCTCCCCTGTTAAAATATACCTGTTCACCAGAATTCTTTATCTATTAGTTTTTCAGGTCACTCTCAACCATTAATCTTACCAATTCCTCAAAGGACACCTTTTGAGTCCAATTGAGCTTGCTTTTTGCCTTGGAGGGGTCTCCCAGCAGCAAATCCACCTCGGTAGGGCGGAAATATTCACTGCTTATGACAATCAGCTCTTTTCCAGTAGAGCTGTCTACAGCTTTTTCAGAAACACCCTGCCCCTCCCATTTTAAGGTTATTCCAACATGCTTAAAGGCCAGCTCGCAGAATTCCCTTACAGTATGAGTTTCACCGGTGGCAATGACATAGTCCTCCGGAGCGGGCTGCTGCAGTATCAGCCACATTGCCTCAACATAGTCTTTTGCATAGCCCCAGTCTCTTTTGGAATCAAGATTTCCAAGTACAAGCTTATCCTGCTTGCCTTTTAAAATATTGGAGATTCCAAGGGTTATCTTTCTTGTAACAAAGGTCTCACCCCTTCTGGGGGACTCATGGTTGAAGAGGATGCCATTACAGGCAAAAAGATCATAAGCCTCCCGGTAATTTACCGTTATCCAGTAGGCATAGAGCTTTGCTGCCGCATATGGGCTTCTGGGGTAAAAAGGAGTATTTTCATTTTGAGGAATTTCCCTTACCTTTCCAAACAATTCACTGGAGGAGGCCTGATAGAATCTGGTATCGGGTTTTACCTCCCTGATACTGTCCAAAAATCTCAGGGTACCAAGACCATTTGCATCGGAGGTGTACTCAGGTACATCAAAGGATACCTTGACATGGCTTTGTGCACCGAGGTTATATACTTCGTCAGGCTGAATTTTATATAATAATTTACACAGACTCCCGGAATCGGTCAAGTCACCGTAATGAACAAGCAGGTTGGGGTTTGCGTCCGGGCCCTGCAGCAAATTCTCTATCCTGCCGGTATTGACCGTGCTGCTCCTGCGTATTATTCCGTGCACCTGATATCCCTTATCCAGCAAAAACTCAGTTAGGTATGAGCCGTCTTGACCGGTTATACCTGTAATTAAAGCTTTCTTCATGTATATTACTCCTCATAAAATTTTAGGGCATGAGTTTTCGGTATGGAAGAACCTGAAAGCTTACGCCTTAAGAATCCGTCTAGTAACATAATATGTATGGGTTGTAAATTATGGAACAGATAGAAGGTTTAAAACTTGAGACTAAAAATAAGGTAAAAGATGACTGAAAGCAGGAAAATAAAAGCCATCTTTGAGAAGTCTTTCGGGTTCTCAAAGATGGCTTTTACACACATCAAGGTCAGGTTTCAGCGATGATTTTACCCAGCTCGGACAGGTCGTAGCCGCCTATGCCTTCAAGCTCCAGCCGGAACTCCTGGGAATTGAGAATTTCAAGCACGGTAATATACGGAGCCTTGTTCATATCTTCCTTTTTTATAACAAGCTCATAGCGTTCAGTCTGCAAAGGAATGAAGTCTATCCCCTTAACCTGCTGGCCTGATTTTTCATTGCCTAAGCCGATGTCCGCACCTCCTCGGGCTATCGTGCTTGCAATTGCAAGGTGTGAGGTGCTTTCCCTGCTATAGCCGCTAACGTTTGAAGCAGGTATGCCAAGTATTCTCAGGTGTTCATCCAGAAGAACCCTGGTACCGCTTCCTTTTTCACGGTTTATCATCACAAGGTCTTTTCGCCTGAAATCTTCCCAGCCTGCTATACCCTTGGGATTTCCGTGTGCCACGTACAAGCCTTGAAAGCGGCTTGCCAGATGGATTATTACAGCGGGAACTCCCGGCAGCATGCGTTTCACGTAGGGAATATTGTATTGTCCCGTGTCGCCATCCCACAAATGTGCAGTTGCCATATGGACATTTCCGTGATAGAGCTCATACAGTCCGTTATAGCTGCCCACATATGACCTGAGCGCCGGAACTCCATAGGGATGCATTTGAAGGTGGCGGGAGAGAATATCAAGCATTATGTCCTGGCCGCAGATGACAAAGCCGTTATTTTGTGCAGGCTCCTTGTAGAACTGAACATAGGCAGGATTGGCATTCATGTTGTCAGGACCGGCTGAAAGATTGGGCTTCATGCTTTTGGTCCTGTTCTTGTATTCGTTGACATCATTTATATCAACTCTGACTTTTTTTCCGACCCTGTAGGAGTTCAGTTCCCCGCGTTTTATCAATTCATAAACTGTGTTTTTTGCAATTTTCAATATATCGGCCACTTCTTGAGGAGTTAAGGCGGTATTGTTATCCATAGGTTTCATCCTTCTTAGTAAAGTAATAAAACATTATAAAAGCGTGTAAAACATTTTATTATATTATATATTTTCAATTTGATAAAAGCAATTTGTATTTTGAAGCAGACAGTTAACCCGGAAGGTCAATACAGGTGGAAAATATCCGGCCTGAGCACATTATTTCAAAGCATCTGAAATTCACTCTTGATTATTTGATTAATCCTGGTATAATTAAACGTAACAAAACATTACATAAACGCACGACGAAAACAATGAAACGTAACATATTGCATTCAAAGCTTACAACATAGAAATATTTTATATCTCAATGATGAGATTATTACTTCAAAGTTATAGTTTCATCATTTTTTGTATAAGAGAGATAATAAAGACAGTGCGTAGATAGGAGAATATTATGAGACACTTAAAGAGTATGAAAAGGGCTTTTTCAGTATTACTGATTCTACTGATGGTTTTTGCTACCGCGTGCGGCCAGTCTTCCGATGTAGCCTCAGATTCCAGCAGCTCTGACAGCACCGCCGGCTTGGCTTCTCAAACTGCGGTAAAGACTCCCGGAAATGGGGTTAAAGACGCCAAGCCTGTTGAACTGCTGGTATCGGCGGCGGCCAGCCTGAAGGATTCTCTGGCCGAAATAAAAACCGCCTATGAAGGAAAGAATAACAATGTAAAACTGACCTTTACTTTTGGAGCCTCCGGGGCTTTGCAGCAGCAGATAGAAAATGGTGCGCAAGTGGATGTATTCATATCGGCAGCCACTAAGCAAATGGATGCGCTTAAGGATAAGGGGCTTTTGCTGGATGAAACCAGAAGGGAATTTTTACAGAACGAGGTAGTGCTTATTGTGCCCAAGGACTCAACAGCAGTGACGGATTTTAAGGATTTGACCTCTGATAAGATAAAGCATATTGGACTGGGTGAGCCTAAAGGTGTTCCTGTTGGACAATATGCAGAGGAGGTGCTCACAAAACTCCAGCTGCTGGATAAGATAAAGGATAAGGTGGTATATGGAAATGATGTAAAGGAAGTATTGACCTGGGTTGAGACAGGTAATGCTGACGCAGGTATAGTATATTCCACTGATGCAAAAGTGTCTGACAAGGTAAAAGTTGCGGCTTCAGCGCCAAAGGATTCACACAAGGCTGTCCTATATCCTGCGGCGGTTATTAAAAGCAGCAAGAATGCCGAGGCAGCCAAGGCCTTTACTGAATTTTTATACAGTAATGAAGCTAAGCCTGTATTTGAAAAATACGGATTCATATTTATAGATAAGTAAACGAATCAATTACAAATTATTTTATAAAAAATCAAGTCTCAATCACCACTACAATTAAACTTAATTTATTCAAACACAGGATTATGCCTGGAACCGCCATAGGGGAGACCCATATAGCGGTTCTTTTTTTGAAGTGACATTTGTCATATTAATTTCTGACTTCTGACACTTAAGTGCTGACTGAAAATGGGCTAAAATATTATTATTACTATTTATGTAGGCGCTATGCGCGTAGATGGGAGATTTATATGATAGTTGGAGTAAAAAATCTAGTAAAAAGATATGGAGATCTTGTTGCCCTGGACCACCTATCCTTCAATGTGAAGGAGGGGGAAATCTTCGGACTTCTTGGCCCCAATGGTTCGGGCAAGACCACGGCAATAAACTGCATTCTCTCTCTTTTAAATTATGATAAAGGTGAAATAGAGCTTTTTGACAAACCAATGGCACCTGATGCCTATGATATTAAACGTGATATTGGAGTCATCATGCAGGATGTTGCAGTGTTTGAAGAACTGACGGTTAATGAGAATATAGAATATTTTTGCAGTCTGTATGTCAAGGACAGAGAAAAACGGAAAGGGCTTGTGGAAGAGGCACTGGATTTTGTCGGACTTAAGGACTTCCGGAAGTTTTATCCCAAGAAGCTGAGCGGGGGCCTGCTGCGCCGGTTAAACATCGCCTGCGGCATAGCGCATAAGCCCAGACTGATAATACTTGATGAGCCCACTGTAGCAGTTGATCCACAGAGCCGGAATAATATTCTGGATGGTATAAAAAGACTGAACGAGGAGGGCGCAACCATAATATATACTTCCCATTATATGGAGGAGGTTGAACAGCTTTGCAGCAGGATTGTGATAATGGACAAGGGCAGGGTAATTGCCTCGGGCACCAAGGAAGAACTAAAGGGTATGATAAAGCTGGGCGAGAAAATATCTGTGGAAATATTCGGACTAAGCAGCCTTTACGTGGATCAAATAAAGAACCTGCCCAATATCAGCAGTGTGGAGTACATTGATAGAACGCTTTCAATCAATTACAACAATGGGAAAAACAATCTTACCACCCTCCTGGACTTCTTCAGGGAGCATGATATCTCTTTCGGAAGAATATACTCTGAATTACCCACACTTAACGATGTGTTTCTTGAAATTACCGGGAAGGAACTCAGGGATTGAGGAAAGGGGAAGAAAATATGTTTTTATATATATTCTATAATCGGCTTAAATGTACAGTAAGGCATAAGTCGCTGATATTCTGGACATTGGTATTCCCTTTGATACTGGCCACCTTCTTCAATATGGCCTTTTCAAACCTGTCAAAATCAGAGACCCTGAAGGTCGTTGACATCGCTATAGTGGACAATGCTAAATATCAGCAGGATAAAGCTTTTCAGGCATTTGTGGAGCAGCATTCCAGGGATATTCCCGGCAGTGATAGGGATATCCAGCTGTTCAATGCCAGGGTGGTATCTCAGGAGGAAGCCGACAGGCTGCTTGACAATAATAAAATCGCAGGCTATGTAACCTATGGCGAGCCTGTCAGGCTGACAGTCAAGAGTTCCGGTTTCAGCCAGACAATAGTCAAGGAGATATTTGATCAATACTCACAGACCTTCAGTACGGCAATGAGCATTGTAAAGAGAGAGCCAGCCGCTCTTCAAAATGGTTTGGAGGAGGACTTGGGCAATAATGCGGCATTTACCAGAGAGGTGCAGATTGGGACTAAAGACAAGCCGGATATAACGGTAAATTACTTCTATACTCTGATTGCAATGTCTTGCTTCTATGGAGCATTTTTTGGACTGAAAGAGGTTACGGATATTCAGGCAAACCTGTCAAAAAGAGCTGCAAGGCTTAATGTCGCACCTGTTCACAAATTAAAGGTGCTGACTGCAGGGTTGGTAGCGGGACTAATGGTATCCCTTGCAGAGATCATGCTTCTTATGGGGTATCTGGTCTTCCTTCTGAAAATAGACTTTGGAAATCAGATAGGGTTCATACTGCTGAACTGTCTCTTGGGATGTGCGGCGGGAATCAGCTTTGGAGCACTGGTGGGGGCAGCCAATAAAAAGAGTGAAGGGGTTAAGACTGCAATTCTCATTGTTTCTACTATGGCAGCGGCCTTCCTGGCAGGTATGATGTTTGACAGGATGAAATACATCGTCCAGCAGTATGTGCCGGTACTGTCGTACATCAACCCTGTAGCGCTGATAACAGATGCGTTCTACGCATTATATTGCTATGATACGCATACGAGGTTTTATATTAATACAGGCCTTCTGGGCATATATACCGTGGTATTTTGTCTTGTAACCTATCTGATAATAAGGAGGCAGAAATATGACAATATTTAAGACTTATTTCAAAATCATCAAAAAGCTGAGCTTGTCCCTTTCCATATACATTGTGGTATTTCTGTCCCTGTCAATAGCATTCACCTACATTGGAAACAGCAACAATGCAGATACCTTCACCCAGTCAAAAACCAGGGTTGCATTTATTAATGAGGGAGAATCCTCTGTATTGATACAGGGGCTGAAGGACTATCTGAGGGGGCATTCCACTTACGTGGATATCGAGAACAAAACCGACAAGCTGCAGGATGCCCTGTTCTTCAGAGATGCGGAGTATATTCTTAAGATTCCAGAGGATTTTACAAAGAACTTTATGGCAGGAAAGTCTGTAACTGTGGACAAAACTGTTGTTTCAGGCAGTGTAAGCGGCATATATACGGATATACTTATAAATAAATACTTTAAGACTGCCAGGTTGTATGTAAGCAACAGCAAAGGGCTATCCCAGGAGGAACTGGTAGGCCAGATAAAAAAGGACCTTGAGCTGGAGACAGAGGTCATACTTAAGTCGACAGGACAGAAACCCCCCCGCACCAGCTCCATAATATATTTTTACAACTATATGCCATATATAATCATCAATATATTAATATTGGGAGTAAGTTCCGTTATGCTTGTGTTTAATGATATCAGACTGAAAAGAAGGAACCTTTGCTCTCCCGTAAGCAATATTTCGGTAAATTTGCAGATTCTCCTGGGGAATATCGTTTTTGCGTTATCCTGCTGGGCGATGCTGGTAATATTGAGCTTGCTTCTTTACCGGCAGGATATGTTTAATATAAATTCCATATATTTCTTCATAAATTCGCTGGTGCTGACTATAACCATTCTGAGCATAAGCTTCTTGATTGGAATACTGATAAAAAGCAGAAATGCCCAGTCCGGAATTTCAAATGTAGTGTCTCTGGGCATGTGTTTTCTGACGGGGGTGTTCGTCCCCCAGGAGATACTGAGTGAAAATGTGCTTGCCATAGCGAAGTTTTTACCTACCTACTGGTATATCAGAGCAAATAAGGCCATTGGAGCCTTGACAAACTACAGCATGGAAAATGTAGGGCCTATTGTGTCGTATATGCTGATTGAACTGGGCTTTGCTGTTGCACTCATATCCATAACGCTTGTACTGAGTAAAAGAAAGCAGCTCAAAGGTA
>JAEXFI010000023.1 GCA_023400235.1 Bacillota bacterium | reverse complement strand
GCTCTATCATTCCTCCCACTGAATTGACCGGGCCCTCCAAGGGCTTCATTATGCTCTGTACCGGGCCTGAGGCTGCTATCTTGTCAAACAGCTTGTCCGCAAAGGGTATATACTGCCGTATGAGCTCTACCAGAGATTTTCCCGCTATGGCCTCTATTCCTTTAAATACGGCTTTTAAGAGGGCTGACGGCGGATTTGTTATGATGAAATTCAGGACCATGTCTATGGCCTTGTTAGCCAGAAGCTTCATAAGCTGTGCAGGGTTTCCCAGCAGCATTACCTTCTCCTTTATGCTTCCCGCTATATCCTTCACCTTGGTTTTTATGCTGCCGAAGAATTCTCCTGCCGCCTCCTTCAGCTTGTCCACTCCGTCATTCAATGCCTCCGCAGGATTTGGCACCAGCTCCATAGCCTTCACCACTCCCGCATATATGGCAGTGAAGGGTGCAAACCAGGGCTTATTGCTAATATTTATTATTCCGACTATCCTGCTGAGCCCTCCTGCGATACTGCCAAAGACACTCTTTAAGACACCGAATACGCCTGTAAGTACGTAGAGGACCTTCATCAGACCCCTTTCGGCGCCGCCTGAACCGGGCTCCTTTTCCTCCTTGCCCTTGGGCTCTGCAGGCAAGCCTCTCAGCTCACCGAACAGCCCCTTCACAAGGAAGCCCGCAATTCCGGCAGCTCCCAGGAACTGCTTGATATCCTGAAATTTTATGCTCCTTATGGTGTTTACAAAACCCATTACCGCTCCCACTTTTCTTAAAAGCTGGGGAAGTGTGGTGGCCAGCCACTTTATGATCTGGAGCAGCACACTGCCTCCTCCTGTTGCAAAGGCCAGAGCTATTTCAGCAGCTATCTGCGCCGCCTCCAGCAATACACTGAATACCTTCTTAAAGTCCAGTGTCAGGAACTTCTTTATTCCTGCCATTATTGATTTATACAGCTTCTGTATTCCGGCAAACAAGCCGTCCACAGCCTTGGCCAAAAGGTTCAGTGCCGCAGTGACTCCCTTTTTAAGTAAGTTTGCAGCAGCGTTTACAGCCTTGACAGCCTTGTCCACCGCTTTATCTATAAGCCCGCATATTTTTTTGGCTATTCCGGGGAATTTGGCAAATACCGCTTTAACCAGGCCTTTAAGTACTGTGCCAAGACCTTTTATGGCACTGACTATAAGCCTTCTGCCTGCCTCTATCAGCCCTAGTGCTGCCTGCTTTGCTTTTTCAAATATTGTCTTTACTGCCTGGCGCAGCTTGTCAAATACAAAGCTCACTGCCTTCTTAACTGCCTCTACTGCCTTTTCAACCTTGTCCTTGGCCCAATCCCAGGCCTTTTGGAAGATGTTCTTGTGCTCCTTCTCTCCCTCTTTTTTCTTTTCCTCGGCTTCCTTTTTGGCCGATTTGCATTCCTTGTTTGCATCGGTTTCAGCCTGAGTCAAGGTTCTCTTTACATCAGCTTCCTTTTCATCCTTGATTTTTCCGACCTCGTTTTTCTTCTTTTGAGCCTCAGCACCGGCTTCTTTGTCGTATTCCGCAGTTGCCGAATTAACCTCGGTTCTCCACTGACTTCTCAGGCCGCCCACTTCAGCCCTTGCACCTGCCTGTTCTTTAAGCTGATTTTCTCTGGCCTGGGCCTTTTCGTTTTCTATCTGGGTATTTGCATTTTGTCTTGCATCCGAAACTCCAGAATCAAACTGTGCCTTACCCTGAGCAAAATCATTTGCCCTGCCCTGCATAAAGCCCTTTAGCTCAGAGCTCAGTTGCGGATTTACTCTGGAGGCCACCTCCGGCGGTATGGGAGCCGCTCTGTCTATATCAATACCCAGCGGTACAACACCGCTTATTGGCTTATCTGCTTTCAATTTTGTCAAGTCCGCCTTCGGAGCTATGCTATTTTCTCCAAAGTCCTGGTTTGTCTGGTTCAACTCAGCCTGCCTAGCAGATTGTATATTTTGAGCAGCCTCCTGCTCAAAACCCTGGATTTGGCTGGGATCTGCCTCTCCGGTCATTCCAATGGAGGGTGAGTTTTTTGAAAATTGTCTTGCCTCATTCATTACATCGTCCGCGTCAGCTTCGGGATCGGTGCTGAGTTTGATGTCCGCAGGCATTCCTTCATGGACCTTGCCCCCGCTTTTCTCACTCTTGAAGGCTGCAGGCTGGTTATGCTTTATTTCCTTTACCTTCTGAGCAGCATTTGCAAGCACACCCTTTTTGGCCGGTAAACCGGTTGGGGTTGCTATTTCAGGCATAGCCGCCTGTGTCTTAGCACGCTGCTTTTCAAAAGCACCCTCCGAGACCGTTGCTGCCTGGGAAAAGGCATTTACTACTTCAGTTGGAGGAACAGTTCCCAGTTGGTTCAGTATTTTTGACGGGTCCTCTCCCGATATTTTAACTGCAGGTGCTTTTACAGCCTGTTTATCAGGTTTCTCAGCTTCCAATGCCCCTGAAGCTCCTGCAGGATTTTGCGAATTGCTTACGGCAGACCCGGTTGTTTCCTGTCCTGCTTCCGTTTTGGCGGCTATTGCAGCGGCAGGTTCCTGGGGTTTTTCCTTTTTATTCTGTTCAGATTCCTTTTCTGGATTTTTATTTATCTGCGTACTTTCTTTCTCCGTTAGGGCTTTATCCGCATTGACAGCATTTTGTACTGGTTTGGCAGCAGGCTTGTCCTTATCCGCCGCCGTATGCCGCTCATCATCGCCTGTGGTATTAACAGCCTTTGTAATATTCTTATTCTGACCATTGTCCTGTGAACTGCTTTGCTTTAAACTGCTTTCATTTGAGTTGTTTTCCTTTGAGTTGTTTTCCTTTGAGTTGCTTTGCCCCGAACTCTTTTCTGCCCAAGTTTCATTTACATTTGAGCTGCTGTCCTTCTGATTTTCCTGTGGGCTCTCTTCCACCTGCTTTTCTGAGGCAGCAGTATTATGTACCTGGACAGATAGCGCTTCAGCCTTTCTGCCTGCTTTTCCGGCAGCTCCCGCAATATCGGCCGTATCATCTTTTCCCTCTTTTTTCAGAGGTCCTTGCTTTATATCAGAAAGCAGCTTGATAACTGCCTGGTTTCCTATTGTTTTTTGAAGTATATTAATATCTTCCTGCTTTAGTGAATTGGGCTGCGATTTCAGACGCTGAATTATTTCAATGTAATTAGGCTGCCTGACTGTCTGCTTATGTGCGGCTGACGAGTTCTGGAGGTGCTTGTTTTGTCCGGCCGGGGCTTTTTCCTTTTGCTTGTTTGCAGTCATAACTGGATTCATTGCCCGTTCTCCTTCCTGAGTTGGTACTTAAGATTTATTACAGGCAGCAATCCGTAAAATCAGATTGCTGCCTGTAAGGATATATGAGGTTTTTAAGGCTCGGTGCCTCCAATGAGAATTCCGGAGGAATATACGGTTACTTTTGATGTCTCTGCATAATCAGTTGCTGTAGAGTTGAATGAATAGTCATTATTCTGCGTATAATTGGTCCAATTGTTTTTTGCAAACCTGTTCTGAACCATAACCTTTTCTCCCGGCTTCAAAGTTCCGGCACTGCTGGAGAAGCTTACCTCAAGGTAATAGTCGTAGCTGGCTTTTCCAGTCACATTGACAAGCCTGCCGGAAACACTTGCAGTAATAGCACGTTGATTTCCGGAGCCTGCAACCTGCGCATAGTCGCATGCATAAAGCTGAGAAAAATCACCGTCTACAGTATAGTAATATCTCAGTTTTATGTCGGAGAGGTTGATATCCGTGCTTCCTGTGTTCTCCAGCATAAATCTCGGGTCAATGGTATTGGTGGAATTGCTTCTAGTTGCATTAAAGGACAAGACCTTCAGCTTTTGAACCACAGTGATTTTCTGAGTTGCTGTGGCAGTATTTCCGTTTGCATCTGTTGCCTTCCAGGTTACAATGGTAGTTCCCACAGGAAAGTCTGCCGGAGCATCGCTGGATACGGTTGTACTGAAAATATCTTCTGCTGTGGCAGTTCCTATTGTCACCTTGGTTCTGGTTCCGGTAGCAGGAACGGTAATGTCCGCCGGTACCTTTATAACAGGCTTTGTAGTGTCCACTACGATAACTTTCTGAGTCTTTTCTGTCTTGTTCCCGTGCTCATCTACAGCCGTCCACTTAACCGGGGTAGTTCCCAACGGGAATACTGCAGGCTTATCACTGGTCACTGTAACCTTGAAGATGTCCCTTGCCTGTGCCGTTCCTGTTTCTACAGGTGTACCGTTCGCAGAGGTTGCCTCCTTGCCGGTTATATCAGCAGGAATAGTAAGCTCAGGCGGGATTGTATCCACTACGGTCACCTTCTGGATCTTTTCAGTCTTATTGCCGTGCTCATCCACAGCAGTCCATTTTACTTCGGTTGTCCCTACAGGGAATACGGAAGGCTTATTGCTGGTCACTGTCACCTTGAAGAGATCCTTTGCCAGTGCTATTCCTGTGTCAACAGGTGTACCGCTGGCCGAGGATGCTTCCTTGCCGGTTATATCTGCAGGTATGGTCAGCTCTGGTGGGGTCGTATCCACTACAGTCACCTGCTGGGTCTTTTCCGTTTTATTGCCGTGTTCATCCACAGCAGTCCACTTAACTGTAGTTGTTCCCACAGGGAATACGGAAGGCTTATCGCTGGTCACTGTCACCTTGAAGATGTCCCTTGCCTGTGCACTTCCTGTGTCTACAGGTGTACCCTCCGCCGAGGTTGCCTCCTTGCCGGTTATATCAGCAGGTATAGTCAGCTCTGGTGGGGTTGTATCCACCACTGTCACCTGCTGGGTCTTTTCTGTCTTGTTCCCGTGCTCATCTACAGCCGTCCACTTAACCGGGGTAGTTCCCAACGGGAATACTGCAGGCTTATCACTGGTCACGGTAACCTTGAAGATGTCCCTTGCCTGTGCCGTTCCTGTTTCTACAGGTGTACCGTTGGCGGAGGTTGCCTCCTTGCCGGTTATATCAGCAGGAATAGTAAGCTCAGGTGGAGTTGTATCCACAACGGTCACCTGCTGGGTCTTTTCCGTCTTGTTTCCATGCTCATCTGTGGCTGTCCACTTTACTGCTGTAGTGCCCACCGGGAATAAAGCGGGTGCATCATTTTTCCACTCAACTAAGAAGATATCGCTGTATTCCGGTGTTCCCAGCTCTACAGGACTGCCCTCTGCCGCTGTGGCCTCCCAATGGGTGATGTCAGCAGGTGCTGTCAGCTCTGGTGGGGTTGTATCTACCACTGTGACATTCTGGGTCTTTTCTGTCTTGTTTCCATGCTCATCTGTGGCTGTCCACTTCACTGCTGTAGTGCCCACCGGAAATAAATCCGGTGCATCATTTTCCCACTCAACTAAGAAGATATCGCTGTATTCCGGCGTTCCCAGCTCTACAGGACTACCCTCTGCCGCTGTGGCCTCCCAATTGGTGATGTCCGCAGGTGCTGTCAGCTTTGGTGGAGTTGTATCTACTATATTAATTGTTTGTGTACAGGTGCTTTTATTGCCGTTTACATCCGTAGCAGTCCAGGTTACAAGCGTTGGGCCGTACGGATATTCCTCCGGAGCATCCTTTGAAAGAGTAAACTGGAAAATGTCAGTCACCTCAGGAGTTATAATGGTTCCAACCCTTGTTTTAATTCCAGTGGCTTCAAAAGTCATGTCCTCGGGTGGAATCATCTTGGGGGGTGTTGTATCAACCACCTTGATTTCCTGGGTGCCTGTAGTAACATTTTTATTTGCATCTGTTGCAGTCCAGGTTACAATGGTTCTTCCAAGGGGATAATTCTTTATGCCGTTATTTGAAATATTAACCTTAAATATATCAGTTGCCGTTGCCTGACCGATATCAACGGGTGTCAATATGGCAGTTGCTTCGGATAATTTATTGTCAGGCACCTTTAAATCCGGAGGTATTTTGTCGGTAACCGTTATGTTTTGGGTTCCCGTTGTGAAGTTGCCGTTTGCGTCGGTAGCCTTCCAGGTAACTTTTGTTATTCCCACGGAAAAGCCATCCTTGGGAGCATCGTTGGTTACTGTAACTGCAAATATGTCTCTTGCTTCGGCTTCACCCAGATTCACTATTGTTTTCTCGGCATCCGCCTCTACCGTCTTATCCTTGGGCACAGTCAGGCTGGGCCTGGTAGTGTCTACTATTGTGATTTTCTGTTTTTTTGAATCTGTATTATTGTGTATATCCACAGCTGTCCAGGTTACGAAGGTCTCTCCAAGGGAATAATCCAAAGGCGCATCGCTTTTTACATCCACCGGGAATATATCTGTTGCCGTTGCCTGTCCTATTTCTACAACAGTTCTCAAGGCTTTTGCTTCCTCTGTCTTATCTGATGGGATTGTAAGAACAGGCTTGGTTTTATCCTCCACTGTCACATGCTGTACACCCTTTGTCGCATTTCCGTTTGCATCGGTAGCTGTCCATGTTACCTCTGTAGTGCCCACGTCAAAGCCGTCCTTTGGAGCATCGTCGGTTACCGTAACCGGGAATATGTCACTTACCACAGGTTTCTTGATGTCAACCCTGCTCTTTACGGCAGTAGCCTCCACCCTTATATCATCAGGAAGAGTAAGCAGCGGACTGATTGTATCCTCTACCGTTATGTTTTGACTGAAGGCTACAGAATTACCGTTGGCATCAGTGAAGGTCCAGGTTATAACCGTATGTCCCACAGTGAACATGTTATCCTGAGGGCCGGTTCGGGAATGAACCATCTCAAAAATGTCATTAACCTCAGGAAGCTCTATGGGCACATAGGTTTTTTCTCCTTCTGCTTCTACCTTGATGTCCTCAGGTATTGTGAAGGTGGGCTGGGTTTTATCTGTTATGGTTATCTTCTGTATCTTTTTTGTAACATTGCCATTTTCGTCACGGGCCTCCCAGGTAACCTCGGTTGTTCCTACAGGATAATCCTTGGGTGCATTGCTTTTCACCTCAACCTCAAATATGTCTGTGGCCTCCGCTTTTCCTATATCCAGCCTGACTCGTCTGGCATCGGCCTCCATGGTTTTATCCTCAGGTATGGTGAGTTCAGGTTCTGTCGTATCCTCAACCAGGACTTCCTGATCGCCTGTTGCTACATTATTGTTTGCATCAACGGCCTTCCAGGTAACCGTGGTTACTCCCAAAGGAAAATCTTTTGGAGCATTGCTGGAAACATCCACATGAAAAATGTCGGTTGCCGTTGCCTGTCCTATGTCCACAACCGTCCTTCTGCCTTTTGCCTCTGCCTTAATGCTTTTGGGAAGTGTGAGTACAGGCTTTTTGGAATCAATTACTATGACATTCTGGACAGCGGTTACTTCATTGCCGTTTGCATCTTTTGCTTTCCAGGTTACAGGAGTTTTTCCCACCGGGAACTTTTCCGGTGCGTCATGGGTAATGGTTACACTGAAAATGTCGTAAGCTGTGGGCTGTTTCAAGGTATACGGAGTGTCCACAGCCGCAGCTTCTATAACAACATCTCCCTGTACTGTAAGAACGGGGTTTGTTGTATCCTTTACTGTTACGTTTTGAACCGCAGAGGAGACGAACCCTACGGAGTCGGTAGCAGTCCAGGTTACCTTTGTAGTACCCACTGAAAAGCCCTGTTCCGGGGCATCATTCTCAAGGGTTACCTCTCCCAGGTCGTCAACCCTTGCAGTGCCTATATTAAGTTTTGTATAAACCGCATCGGCTTCAGCACTAATGTCGGCCGGGACAGTAATCACAGGAATACTTTTATCAAGCTTTATTTCCATATTGCCCGTGGAACTCACTTTGCCCACATTGTCAACTGCCCAGTAGAATACCTTTGAAATTCCTTCAGTATCAAAAAGAATCGAGGCATTATCCGCTGCCACAATCTTTTCCTGTCCCGACTCTCCGATTTTATAATGAATTTCCTTTACGCCTGAACTGGAATCCATACCCGTCAAAATCAAGGTTACATTGTTTTTGTTCCAGCCTTTTTCATTTTTTTCCGGGGTCAATCTGCTTTCAACAGTTGGCGCAGTCTTGTCAATCTTTACACTGAAGCTTCTGGCCTGTTCCACATTGCCAGCCTTGTCCTCCGACCAGTAGCTTATTGTGCTTATGCCTTCAACCTCTATATTTGCAACTGCACTGGAACCCTCCAGTCTGACTGGTGAACCCTCTCCGATTTTATAAAAAATCGCCTTCACTCCAGACACATTGTCTATTGCATCAAATGCCACCGTTACCTTGTCATCATACCAGGTTCCTGATTTTGGCTTTGAGAATGCTGTTGTTGTTACCGGCGCTGTCTTGTCTATGCATATGGGGCCAAACGTGACACTTGAGGAATTATTGCAGCTATCAATAGCTATTCCTGTGGAGGTATGATTTGCTCCCTCTTCACTGAACACCTGGCTGGGTGTGCAGGATCTGATGGTGGAAATGGAATCAACTGCACTGTAGGAAACAGTGACAGTGCGCTTGGTCCAGGTTCCTGCCACATAATCCGCTCCCGTGTCGTCCTTTGCCTGAACCGAAATAAAGGGGGGAGTATTATCTACAATGTTTGAATTATATGTACCTACCTCAACATCAAAGGAGACAGTATTCCCGCCTGGGATTCCTGCCTTGACCTGCAAAGTCTGTACTACTCCCGAATTCTTGGAATATGCCTGATAGCCCTCTCCAAGGTAACTGGGGTGGGTATTTGCTGCCGATGCCGTACCGTTGGCATCTGTTGTAACCGTTAAAAACCTGCTGTTGGAGCCTCTCATTACTGAAGTTACCGTATCATTTGCAGAAACTTCAAAAGTCACTGAGACACCTGCAACCGGCATACCGGAGCTGTCTTTAACCACAACCTTCTGAGGCAGCATATATCCGCGTCCTCCCGGTATGGCTGCAGATGGCTGCGTCAGCTTAATCTGCTGGCGCAGCGGAGAAATTGCCTGCAGGCTTAACCCTGTTTCTCCTGCAGAATATGCATGATTTGCATTTGGGACTGCCGCCAGTGATATCAAAAGTATCAATAGCGTACAGTACAACCATTTAACTTGTTTTCCCGTATACTTAGCCAAAGCTGTAAACGGATTTTTTAAATGTTTCATTTGCATTCCTCCATAAATCCATTGTTTTTTGATGGCTTGCTCTTGAAAGTGTCACTTATCCCGTTATCAGCGAAGTGACAATACATAAAACCTCCTTCTTAAATACAGGAAATTTTACAAATAAAATTACAACTGCTCATATTCATACTTTCATTATGCAGAATTTGTATAATATTAAAAAATATGGTTGTTATATAGATGTAAAATATTACTATATTAGTAAAATGACTTTATTGACAGAATATCTTTAATTACCAGGGTGAAGTCAATTCAATCCTACAACTTAATATTAAGTCCATAAAATTCATCAGGACGGAGGTTTCTTATGCAAACTAACGACGGCATCTCGGTAGAAAATTACAGGAAACTGCTGAGGAGAGCAGCATGGAGATTGCAGTATAAAGCTCGTACTCAGCAGTTAAAGGAATGCTATCTTCTTTTTGAAAGTCAGGTTCACGACAGCGGGTTTGAGGCAGAAATTTTATCAAAAGTCTATATTAAAGAGTTATTGGATACTATCCCGTGGGAAAAGTGCAGATTCGTCATCCAGAGAACCATACTGGACGGCATGACTGAGCATGAGGTCGCCCGCGAACTTAACATTACTCAGCAGGGGGTGAACAAATGGAAAAGGAAAGGATTGGAGTTATTGCGACAAACCCTGATAGATTCATACAAATAGTGAAGAAAGCACAGCAAGGCGATAAAATGTCAATGAACGAAATTATAAATCTGTTTAACGATGATATTGAATATTTATCCAGATACATAATGCTGCCCAGAGAAGATGCTATTCAATCTTTAAAGGTTGAACTGATTAATATTGTCAATGACAATAATATGACGTGTATTTAATTTAATAATAAGATTGTATTTCGACCACCGAGGATTACTTATAGGTATAGGTAGTCCTTTTATATCTATCAGAAAGAAGGGGTGCAGGTGGAAACAAATATCTTAATAACTTGTGTAGCAGCGGTCAGTGGAATTGTTTTCGGATATTTAGCCTTGCAGGCAAGAGTTAAGGGAGAATCAAAACAGAGCGGAATTGAAGTGGGCCAGCTAAAAGCTGATATAGAATATATAAAAAGAAGCGGCGACACAACATTACTGGAACTGAGATGCCTGAACAAAACAGTAAATAATCATGCGGACAGGCTGGCAAGGGTAGAGGAAAGTACCAAACAAGCCCATCTCAGAATAAACGAATTGAGAGAGGAGCTGGGAAAGGATGTGTCATGTAAAATTTAAATATGCGGAACAGTCCTGTGTCCATCCAAAGCTGTTATCCGCCATAAATCAGGTATGCAGGGATTACGGAAAAGATGCGTTTTGTACCGGAGGCTACCGGAGTCTGGAATGTCAGAAAGCCACAGCCAGAATTGTTCTTGAGAAAAACAAGGGCAGCTATCAGTTAAGTGACGGTTCGGTGTACATAGGCAGCGGAAGCAGCAGAAAATGCCTTTCTGCCGCCTATGGAAAATCAAATCACTGCTTTGGCCTTGCCATGGACATGGATGGCTGGTTTGAGGCTTTGGACAATAAAGTGCTGTCCGGCTACGGTTTAATCAAACCTCTTGATTATGAGCCCTGGCATGTACAGCTCACAGAGCTTACCGGGTTAAGCGAAAATCAGAAAATCACCATTCGAGACAGTATTTTGAAAGGAGAGAGTGCTGACATGACTATAAGTGAATTTCAGGCCTTAACTGCTTTAGCCGTAGATGGAATACCGGGGCCAAAAACTCAGAAAAAAGCCAGGGAAGTGCTGCTGGTATGCCAAAAGATTCTGGGCAACGATTTTAAAAGCCCCCAGGAGGTAATTGCGGCTACCCAGAAGGACCCCCAGCTTTGGCTCGAAAAGCTGAAGGAAATCAAATATTTTGACAGTTTTATAATCAATATCGTAAAAAGAATGAGCGGAAGTTAAGGCCAAGCTTTAAAAAGCCTGTCAACTGGCGTCAATTGGTAACTCACCCGATTCTTGCCCTTTAACCTGGATAAGCAAGAATATCCATAGAGGAGCTGCCAATTCACGTAAGTCTTTCCTTCCGCTCATAAAGTCAATTATGGTTGAAACCGCAACCATCAGCTCTTAAGCCGATGGTAACTGACTTACTGAGAAAATACTATTTTACCATAGGTATAAATTCCACATAACCTTCCATTTCCATTTTCTCCACAGGTATAAATCTTAAGGCTGCACTGTTGATGCAATACCTCAAGCCTCCTGCATCAGCAGGGCCATCCTCGAAGACATGTCCCAGGTGGCTCCTGCCCACCCTGCTTACGACCTCGGTTCTATACATACCATGACTTGTGTCTTCCTGATATTCTATCACCTCATCATGAACAGGTCTTGTGAAGCTGGGCCAGCCACAGCCCGAATCAAATTTGTCGGTTGATACAAACAATGGCTCTCCCGTTGCCACATCCACATATATACCTTTCTTTCTGCTGTCCCAGAACTCATTTTCGTAGGGTGCTTCCGTAGCCTTATTGCGGATAACCTCATATTGTTCCCTGCTCAGCACTTTCTTAAGTATTTCATCCTCCGGCCTGGAATACCTGGTCTTGTCTACTTTTCTGCCCGCTTCCAGCTTAAGGCTGTTAATCAATGAGAGGTTGATATGGCAATAGCCGTTGGGATTCTTATCAAGATACGCCTGATGGTAATCCTCCGCCTTAAAAAAGTTTTCCAGGGGCAGCACCTGGGTAACAATCTTTTTTGAGTATTGCTCCTGCTTATCATTTATAAATGCTTCTATTGTATTCCGGTCTGCGGGGTTTTTATAGTATATCCCCGTTCTATACTGGTTTCCCACATCATGGCCCTGTCTGTTAAGAGCTGTGGGGTCAATTATTCTGAAAAAGTAATCCAGCAAAGTGGTCAGAGATATTCTGTGTGGATTGTATCTTATATATACTGTCTCTGCATGTCCTGTATCCTGCCGGCAAACCTCTTCGTAGGTGGGATTTTCCGTTTGTCCGTTAGCATAGCCCACTTCTGTATGAATTACTCCGGGGACATTTTTTATATAGGCCTCAACTCCCCAAAAACAGCCTCCGGCCAGCCATATTTCCGAAAAAGCTTTATTTGGATTTATTATCATAAATTCACATCCTTTTTACTATATTACTTATAGCATAATTACTTATAACATAAATTTACCCAGCTGCAATACCCTTGAAACCAATCAGGTGTTGTTTAAGCGTATTTAAATAGCTTTTTGCGTACTGATTTATTTATTTGCCAAAATAAGATTTATATCCGTAGGAGGCGAAATTTAATGAATACAATGATTTGGGCCCACAGAGGGGCCTCGGCTCTGGCTCCCGAAAATTCCATGGAGGCCTTCCGCCTTGCAAACCGCCAGCAGGCTGACGGAATTGAGCTGGATATACACATGACCAAGGATGGACAACTGGTAGTTGCACACGATGAAACTATAGACAGGTGTTCAAACGGAAGCGGCAGGATTATTGACATGACGCTGAGGGAACTGATGGCCTATGACTTTTCAAATCATATGGACGGCTACAGAAATATAAGGATTCCCACCCTTGAGGAGGTTCTCCGCTTTGTCAAAAACACCCGTATGACTATAAATATTGAGCTGAAATCTGGAATGGTAAACTATGAAGGCATTGAAGAAAAAGCAGTCAGGCTTGTTTCAGACATTGGAATGAAAAAAAGGGTCTTATTCTCCTCCTTCAATCATCACAGCCTGATGCTGATTAAAAAAACAGACCCTGCATTTCCCATAGGGCTATTATACACCGAGGCCCTTGTTGATCCCCAGTTGTATGCCCTCAGGCTTAAGGCAGAAGCCGTGCATCCCTTTTACTATACCCTGGCCGTACCGGGAACTGTCAAAAAATGCAGGGAAAACGGCATAATGGTGCATCCCTGGACAGTTAATACTGCCGAGCATATGGCCTGGATGTACCAGGAGGAGGTAAACGCAATTATTACAAATCATCCCGGTCTGGCCCTAAAAGTAAAAAAGAAATTAAGCAGCCATTAGGGCCTTGAACTTTGGGAATCAGCGTTCCTCATAAAGGTAATCCACTGTCTCAGCCTCAGTATTACCTTCTATAAAGCGCATTACTTCATCCAGGACCGCATTGGCCTGTGTACGGCTGCCGGAAATACAGGCTGCACTTATTACAATGGTCTGGCAGAAATCTTGTTCATCTGTCTCAGCTATTGAAACATTGAATCTGTTTCTGGTTTTTTGTATGAGACTTTTTACCAGCATTCTCTTGTCCTTGAGTGAATGACAGCCCGGTGCATAGAGTTTAATTGTCAGTGCTGATACTACCATAAGACCTCCATTAATACCCCAGTTCTTCTCCCACCAGAATCACCTTTATTCTGTGCTTATGCCGCTGATATGCCGAAACAACATAATTGCAGCAGATCCTGTCCGGACTCGAACAGCCGCTTGACATTTCTTCGTGTTTTCGGTCTAAGGCAACGCACTCGCCCTTTTCATTGCAATAGGTGCCGCAGGAAAGACGAGCTGCATTGGACGGAGCCGCAAAGGTTTTTACCCTTGAAACAGCAGCCTCCAAATTCTTTACCAATTTGTTGCAGCCTGCTACTATTATTACTGATTTTGGTCCGAAGCAAATTGCGGCAACACGGTTGGAATTGCCATCAACATTATATAATTCCCCGTTTTCCGTTATTGCATTCGCACTGCATATATAGGAGTCCGCAGAAAAGGATTCTATAAAAACCTGGTTAAGCTGCTCTCCTGTAAGGCCCTTGGCATACCTGTCCAGAAATTTGTAATTCCCTGTGCGGAGGACATCAATTATTCCGCATTCAAACAGAGTCTGGGCACCACCTACTCCTACCTTATCTCCCTCCCGTAAAAGCTCCTTTACCTTTTCAACAGCGGCGGCTTTCGTCTCCGCATAATGGGCCTGCATGTTGTTTTTCTCCAGGTTCTTCAAGGTCTTGGCTATTCTTTTTTCAAGTATTGCCAGTGTATTCTGATCCATAAGCTGCCTCCATTTTTTCTTCTTTCATATTCCTATATATTCAAAACGCCTGATGGTCTGACCATCCCTTTTTACAACCTCATTCCACATGGAGGCAGGTCTAACCCATACCCCCTGCTCTCCATACAGAGCCGCGTAAACCACCATATCCTCAAGAGTTTCACTGTGTCTTGCAATGTGAAGCACTCTGTACTCATTACCTTTAAAATGCCTGTACCTGCCTGTTTTAATCTGTTCCAAAGCCGCCTCCCCTGATATGCTCCCCGCCTTCGAGCATACTCATCAATGCCTTCTCAAATGCCTCGTCATTTTCCTTAGTCCGTTTTTTAAAAGTACCTGTCCGTCCACCCGACCTGCGCACCTTTTGTCCCAAATGCCTTTCAAACAGCAGCCTGTCAATATTGCTGTCAGAATATATGAGCCCGTTCTGGTTAAGTACCCTGGCCCCTTTCCCCAACCCCATTGCAGCGACCCCATAGTCCTGGGTCACCACAATATCCCCTTTTTTCAACAGGTTGATAAGCTTTATGTCCGCGCTGTCTCTGGCCTTGTCCACAGTGACAATTGTGCTGTACCCGTCATATAATTCATGGCTGGTATCTATGACCATGGTAACCGGAATACCGCGGTTCCTTGCATGTTTGAGTATTATGTCCTTAACAGGACATGCATCTGCATCTACAAGAATCTGAATAAAATCACCTCCTCAGGACTTTTACAGATTGTCTTTCCACAATGCTTGCGGAAAGTAGTAGCTTTTCCGCTGTTTCTTCAGGGCTGTCTATTTTCTTCAATAACTTGCATACGGCTTTCCTTCCCATCAATTCCTTCCGGACTCTCATTGTAGTTAGTGCCGGTGTCACGCTGCGGGAGGTTTCTATATCGTCAAACCCCACAACAGAGACCTCTTCCGGTATGGAGATACCCATTTTTTTTAAAACCTTCATCAGTATAAGCGCCTCAGCATCATTACAGCAAAAAAAAGCTGTGGGAAGGCCCTGGGCTTTTAGCATTTTTCCAATTGTCAGTGCCATATCCTCATCTTTCTTTCTCTCAAGGGCGAAAGCTGTCAAGGAATACTCCTGTCCCTGTTTCAGGCCGTAATCTGCCAGTGCCTTCAGATACCCCTGGTACCTGTCATAGAAGCTTACCGAAGCATGTATGTCACCCAGAAAACCAATCTTTCCATGCCCCGCTTTTATAAGATATTCTGCCGACAGGTACCCTCCGCACTGATTGTCCGTGAGTATGCAATCCATTTCCAGACCATCAAAATAATTATCAACCATTACAACCGGAAGCTTATAAGTAATTATCTCATTTATAGTCTTACGGGTTATCCTCCCCAGAGTAATTATGCCGGAAACCATGCCATTCCTGACGCAATTGGGCATTTCAAACACTTCATCGCTTTCATCATAGTAATGGATTATGGTATTAAAATTATTTTTCTTGGCTTCATCCTCAATGCCCACCTGGATAAAGCTGAAAAATCCTATGGAATCCCTGGTGCTCTTTGCTATTACCAGACAGAGATTCCGGGTGGGCTGCTGCCTGGCGCTGCTTTTATAGTTATATCCCATGCTTTCGGCTTCTGTCAGGATATTTTTCCTGGTAGCTTCACTTATTCCCGGCATACCACGCAGGGCAAGGGAAACTGTGTTCTTAGATACGCCCAGCTTTAGAGCAATGGAATCCATTGTAACTTTTTTTGGCATACTTCCTCCGCGTCTTTAATAATCTATTGAATTATAGCATAAAAAAGACGTTATTCAAAGCAAAAAGTAATATTACAAATCACATTACTTTTTGCTTTACATCAACTAAATATTACAGTAAAATAATATTACACACATACCATATAATGGTATGTACGCATGTATGTTTTCATGATTATTTGTAATATTACAGCGGCAGGGAGACGGAAATTAATGAGAATTGTGGGAAAGGCGCTTAAAAACATTCCCTGGGAGGATAAGCCACGTGGTTTCAGCGGTATTATTTGGAGACATTCCGGGAATCCTATTATCGGCTGGAATCCGACTCCCCGCACCGCAAGAGTATATAACAGTTCGGTAGTTCCCTGGGGTGACGGTTTTGCAGGAGTTTTCAGAGCTGATCACAAGGATGGCAAAGCCCGGATTCACCTTGGCTTCAGCCAGGATGCCATCAATTGGAAAATAGAAGACACCCCCATACACTGGCTTGACCAGGCTGGTAACCCCTACGAGCCAGACTATGGGTACGACCCGCGACTTGTTGAGGTGGAGGGGATATACTACATAATATGGTGCACGGATTTCGGGGGAGCCGCGCTGGGCCTGGGAACGACGCGGGATTTTAAAACCTTTACCCGACTGGAAAATCCGTTTATCCCCTTTAACAGAAATGGAGTGCTGTTTCCCAGAAGAGTAAGCGGAAAGTTTCTCCTGCTCAGCAGACCAAGCGACAGCGGGCATACCCCTTTTGGAGACATATTCCTCAGTGAAAGTCCCGACCTGGTGCACTGGGGCAGGCACAGAAGAGTTATGCAGAAGGGCGGCTCCGGCTGGTGGCAAAGTGTAAAAATCGGAGCCGGTGCAGTCCCCATAGAAACCTCCGAGGGCTGGCTGCTGTTTTATCATGGTGTTTCCTGCACCTGCAACGGGTTTGTTTACAGCTTCGGAGCAGCACTGCTTGACATAGACAATCCCTCACGGGTCCTGTGCCGTACTCGTGATTACCTGCTGACTCCTGAAGAACCCTATGAAACCTCAGGCTTTGTTCCAAACGTGGTCTTTCCTTGCGGGGCCTTGTCAGACGCAGATTCGGGAAGAATTGCAATTTACTATGGTGCCGCCGACACCTGTTCAGCACTGGCATATACATACGCAGAGGATTTAATCAGCTATATCAAAGCCAATTCGGAGCTATTGGCAGGAGATGCTGAAGAATATAGATAGTTTGACCTGATTATTTTGGCTTATATTCTTTTAGACTGGGGGCTGATGCGTGCTATGGCTCTGGAAATTAAAAACCTGTTAAATTCTTTCCGCTCAGAGCTGACAAACAATATTCTCAAGTTCTGGCTGGAGCATTCTTTGGATTTTGACAACGGAGGCTTCTATGGATACATTTCAAATGATATGATTATCGATACAGGCCACAGCAAGACCTCTGTCCTTAACTTCAGAATACTTTGGACATTTGCTGCCGCTTACAGGCACTACGGTGATGAGAAATATCTCATGACAGCGCAAAGAGCCTATGACTATGCTGTGAGAAACTTTATGGATCAAGAATACTCCGGAATTTACTGGATGCTTGATTTCAGGGGTGATCCAGCAGATACAAGAAAGAAAACCTATTCTATAGCCTTTGCAATATATGCTCTGTCTGAATTTTACCGTGCCACCGGGAAAAAGGAAAGCCTCTCCCATGCCATCGAGCTGTACAACACACTGGAACTACACAGTCGCGACCCTGTCAGCAAGGGCTATGTGGAGGTCTTTTCAAGAGATTGGACAACACTAGGAAATACCCGGTCCAGCTATTCGGATATAAATATGACAAAATCAATGAATACACATCTCCATGTCCTGGAGGCATACACAAATCTGTACAGGGTGTGGAAGAACGATAAGCTTGCCCACAGTCTCCATGAGCTGATAAATATCACCCTTGACCATATAATTGACCCGCTTACCTTTCAATTCAGACTTTATTTTGACAACTACTGGACTCCTCTTTCAAAAGCTGTGTCCTACGGTCACGACATAGAAGGCAGCTGGCTTTTGTATGAAGCCGCCGAGGTGCTGGGAAACCAGGCACTTCTGGTAAGAGTGAGGGTAACGTCTGTTCTTATGGCTAAAAAAGTCTTTTCAGACGGCATTGATAAAATACATGGAGGCCTTTTTTATGAAAAGAAGAATGGAATTCTAAAGGATTTCAAGGAATGGTGGGCACAGGCTGAAGCGGTAGTGGGCTTTACAAATGCCTATCAACTTTCAGGTTTGGTTACCTTTCTGCGGGAAGCCCTTAACACATGGAGCTTTATCAGTTCCCACCTGATAGACCACAAGCACGGTGAATGGTTCTGGGGAACAACCGCCGATGGTTCCAGGGTAATCCATACTGAGAAGGTGGGCCCCTGGAAATGTCCTTATCACAATAGCCGTATGTGTTTTGAAATGTTGGATAGATTATCAAAAATTGCAGCAGATAATGAAGCTTTATTCGCATAGGAGGAATTATCATGCTCTTCGAGGAGAGATTGAAATATTTGGTTGGACAGCACAATTGTCTGGTTGAAAGAAGAAATAACAGGCTGGAAGGTGGCAACGGCATCTTTGACAGGTATGAATATCCTGTTATCACTAATGAACACACACCCCTGCTCTGGCGGTATGACCTGGACAAAAAAACAAATCCCTATCTTATGGAGCGCATGGGAATAAACTGTGCCTTCAACCCCGGAGCTATTGAGCTGGAAGGCAGAATTTACCTGGTAGTTCGTGTGGAGGGAAATGACAGGAAGTCATTTTTTGCGGTTGCAGAAAGTGAAAACGGAGTAGAGGGCTTTAAGTTCTGGGACTATCCCCTAGTCATGCCGGAAACTGAAATTCCTGACATAAATATATATGACATCAGACTGGTTAAGCATGAAGATGGCTGGATATACGGTCTTTTCTGCACTGAAAGAAAAGACCCTGACGCCCCTTTCGGGGATACCTCCAGTGCTGTTGCGGCGTGCGGGATTGCAAGAACAAAGGACCTGAAAAGCTGGCAGCGCCTGCCCGATTTGAAAACCGCCTCCGCCCAGCAGCGTAATGTGGTACTTCATCCCGAATTCATAAACGGAAAATATGCCTTATATACCAGGCCCCAGGATGGTTTTATTGAAACTGGAAAGGGCGGAGGAATTGGGTTTGGCTATACCGGTTCCATGGAAAATGCATATATTTCGGAAGAAATTCTTATGGAATGCAAGGAATATCATACAATAAAAGAAGTCAAAAACGGTCAGGGCCCCGCTCCCATAAAGACAGCTGAAGGCTGGCTGCACATTGCCCATGGAGTGCGCAGTACTGCCGCCGGCTTGCGTTATGTGGTCTATGCCTTTTTATCAGAGCTGAGAAGGCCGGAAAAGGTCATAAAGCGCCCGGGAGGCTATTTAATAGCACCCGTGGGGGAAGAACGCCTTGGAGACGTATCAAACGTAATATTCTGCAACGGTGCAATTGCCAGACAAAGCGGAGAAATACTGATTTATTATGCCTCCTCCGACACCCGCTGCCATGTAGCTGCCACCACAGTGGACAGAATGCTGGATTATGTGCTGAATACTCCTGAGGATCCCCTCAGAAGCTACGCCTGCGTACAGCAAAGGATGGAACTTATTTCAAGAAACCTTGAACTCCTTAGAACCGGAAAGGTTTCATTGGACATTGATAAGCCTGGATAATCGGGACTTGTCAAGCCTTTGTCCCACAACACTTATTTTTCTTATATTCCAGGTACCATTGGCTTCATTTCCGTCTCTTACGGAAACATAGTCAAAGTGCAGCCAGCGTTCCCACCTCTATATACATTTACAACTGTCACACATGCTTATTAAATTTTGCATCTGCCGCCTTAAATTGTTGATTGACATATAAAAATTCAAGTGATATATATAAACATATTAAAGCTGCATTAATTGAGCAATTTACATTTTGAAAGGAATGTCTCCATGAGAGAAGATATCTTGAAGGCTTCAGAACTGAAAACAACAAAGAACCGCCTTGCCATACTGAAGATTTTGGATGCCTCATCCGGCCCCATGACCGCAGAAGAGGTTTACTCCATCGTGGCAAAGGAGGTTCAAATGAGTCTGTCAACTGCCTACCGTACGCTGGGCACTCTGTCTGACAAGGGAATACTTTTAAAAAATCTGAGCCAGGACGGAAAGACTTATTACCAGTTTAACAATCACCAGCACAAGCATCAGCTTGTATGTACCATATGCAATGAGACCATATCCATTGAGGATTGTCCTCTGACCTGTATGGAAGAGGCCTTGATTCGACAGACCGGCTTTGTTATAACCGGACACAGCCTGGAATTTTTGGGTATATGTCCTAAATGTACAGGAGATATTAAAGAGTAGGCTTCTGAGCTAATAAAGGAGTATCCTGCTGCTGAGCCTGAAGCCTGCGTGTCAGCCATTCCTCCCTGAGAATTCCATATTGCTTTTCGTCATCCCAGCCGCCGTTTTTATACCTGACTTTTCTCAGCTCTCCTTCTTTTGCCATTCCAATTTTTTTCATAATATTCTCGGATTTCAGGTTGTTGGAATTACACCTGGCGCACACCTTGTGAAGCTTCAGTCCTTCAAAGCCAAAATCCGTCATTGCTCCTGCAAGTTCTGTGGCATATCCTTTTCCCCAGAATTCCTGCAGGAGAAAGTACCCTATCTCTCCGCAGCCACCGTTTTCATTGTGAGAATGCAGCTGAATATCTGCAAAACCGGCGAAATGGCCTTCATCTCTCGTAAAAGCCGCAAAGGCGTATGAGTTGTTCTTGTTGGGCATATCCTCAACACTCAGGAAGTCTTCAAAGAAAGGCAGCATTTGCTCTTTGCTGATTATCTCATCAATCCAGGCATATCTCATTATCTCCTTGTCTGAGAAAATAGAATAAAACAGGTCAAAATCTGCTTTCTCAAACAGTCTATAGTTCACGCGCCTTGTAGCCAGTTCCATAGGTCACCTCCTGAATATTCATAACGCTGGTTATTATTCTTAAAGCTGGCGGTTATTCTTAATTATTATATATCTAAAACCTGAAAAATAGTATTAATATTGTATTCAGGGATAAGCACATAATATTCCGGCTTCTCGTGATGTCACAGACTCCGGCTTTTCCGCCGCCCCTTCAGTGTAAGCTACAGCATATGCCTGCAAACTACCTGCAAGTCCCTTTATTTGAACTTCATACAGGGCAGGCACCAAAGTGATGGTGAAATTAACCGAACTATTGGCAGGTACAGGTGAGCTCTGCATATAAAACCCCACTTTTGGTGTTGCCGTAAGATCATACATAAGTACCTCAGTAAGCCTGACAGCCACATTGCTATTGTTAAAAAGCCATACCTGCACAATATCGCCTTTAGAACGGGCTTCTACTGGTCCGCTTGTGACGGCCTCAATGTCTGTGCCGGTGATTGCTGCCGCTGTGGCTGCCGTATCCGCTGTGGCAGTTGCCAAACTGGATACAGTACTTGATATTGCTGCTGAGGTAGCTGCTGCTCCTGCCACCGTTTCCGCCGTGCCTGCAACCGTTCCGGAGATTGCTGCCGATGTGGCTGCCGCATTTGCTGTGGTAGTTGCCACACTGGATACAGTACTTGATACTGCTGCGGAGGTAGCTGCTGCTCCTGCCACCGTTTCCGCCGTGCCTGCAACTGTTCCGGAGACTGCTGCCGATGTAGCTGCCGCATTTGCTGTGGTAGTTGCCACACTGGATACAGTACTTGATACTGCTGCTGAGGTAGCTGCTGCTCCTGCCACCGTTTCCGCCGTGCCTGCAACCGTTCCGGAGATTGCTGCCGATGTGGCTGCCGCACCCGCCGCTGTTCCGGCTATTCCGGCTATTGTGTCTGATATGGAGGCCGCTGTTCCTGCTGCACCGGCGGCAATATCTCCTGCAGCTCCGGCGGTTGCGACTCCCGCCGCTGCCAGGCCGGCTGCTTCTACCGCTATATCTCCTGCAACTCCTGCAGTTGCAGCTCCTGCCGCTGCCAACCCGGCTGTTTCTGCCGCCACGTCCACTAAAGCTCCGGTAGTAACTGCTCCTGCAGCAGCTATCCCCGCTGTTTCTGCTGCAATATTTGCCGCAGCTCCGGCGGTGGATGCCCCTGCTGCTGCCGTATTTGCCAGCCCAGCCGTCGTGAGTGCCACAGCTCCTGCCGTTCCGGCGGTACCCGATGCCACGGTAGCCAATCCGCTGGAGGTTAATGCTAATGATCCTGCTGTTTGTGCAGAACCGGCTGCAATTTTGGCCAGTCCGGAGGTTATATCCGACATGGTTCCTGCAGCATCCACCGCCTTTTTAACAGCTCCCAGGGCAGTTTCTCCCAGGCCCACTATTGCCCTCTCCAGGAGATCGGATATTGATTTTATGTTTTTAAGGTCATCATTGAGCTCCGATTTCTTTAGTTTTTTCTCAATTGCCTTAAGACCATGTTCCCTATTTAACAGCAGACAATAAATTCTGATTAATAATTCCTTGTCACTTGCACAGGCCAGATTGCAATCCTCTTCCTCCAGTTTGCTGCATATTTCTGTACAGCCAGGTTTGCATTTACTGCATTTACTGCATTTACTGCAATTTTTCCTCTGACTGCAATCTTCACAATCATAGACTCTCTCCTCCACCGGCGGATAATCCACAAGGCTGTCCTTATCAGCACCCCCATTGCTCTCAGGTTCTATTTGATTTATTTCAGCAGGTTGAGTTTTTGCTGCTTTTGACTTATAATCAGCCGATTTGCGGCGATATCTCTTTTTTCTCATTATTATGCCTCTGGGCCCACATACATTATAGTAATAAAATATGCCGCAAAAAATAATATGCTACAAAAAAGGGTGTTACGTAAGCCGGACAGAGGCTTATAGTGGGATAGCCGCTGTATTTACCCATAAATCAGATATTTTTGCTTGCGGTCAGCCCGGGAGGCGGGCTTATCCTCCCCAGCACAAAAAATCGCCAGAACTCACGGTCTGACGACTTTGAACATAAATATTCAGGGAGCAGGGCTTATATACAGTTAACATTTAGCTTCAGCTATAGCCGCATTTCTATTTCTTATCTCCAAAAGCTTACTTACAATTATTTTTATTAATATTACCATAATGATTGCAATAATAAATTTTAAATTTAAGAAGAATTGCAGCAATGTTTGGCTGCTGTTATAGTACTCCATTATTTGTACTATGATCCAATACGCTTGAGTTCCTACTAATGTGCCCATCATCAAGGTACTCAGTATAAAATACAATGTTACCAGTCCATTAAATTTGTTCTTTTCTCCGAATATCCATTTCTTAAACTCCTGAAAGCTTCCCTTTCTCAGGTTTGGCCTTTTCAGAAGAGTTGACAGCACAAAGTATCCGTCTAACGGCAATAAAGGGGATAAGTTGGATAGTACAAAAGATATGTTCGGTATAGCTGCAATAATAAAGATATTTTTAATATCCCAATTCACCAGGCTATATAACAATATGCAACTGGAGAAAAGAAATAGATTTGCATAAATACCGGCAAGCCAGACATAAACGCGTTGTTTTGGCTTTAGTGTATATATCCCCGGTATTTTTAAATATACCATTAATGAAAAACCCATATATGTTGAGAAAAATAGCTTTGAAGGTTTCAGCCCATATTTATAAGCTGTAACGGCATGTGACAATTCATGTATTATAAGGCTTACTACCGTAAAAAATATAGCTATAACCCCGCTTAGCAGGTATGAGTTCTGTACTTTATAAGTACTGGGTGAAAGGAATATGTTTGCATAACGCGCAACATTAATGATACTTAAAAATATTATTATCCCCGTAAAATAGAGTCCATAAGGAAATACTATTTTTTTAACCATGTTAAAAAACGGATACAGCTTCTGTAAATTCATTTTGAATATCGCAGAGGACAGAATGTCAAACTCCTGTTTTTCTACCATACTTGCATCAGCATTTACTATCAGGTTTGCTTTACATAAAATATTATACAATTCGTCAACTTCTATTTTATAATTATATTGTTCCTGGACAATTGTTTTTATCTCTTCAATGGAGCTGCTGCCATCAAAATGCTTGATACAGCACATTATGGCATCTTTCAGGTGTTCTGGAGCCTCAATATATTTATCTCGCTCTATACTGCCAATACAGTAGGTTTTTTTTTCTGATTTTTCAAACAGCAGCCACGACGATATGTCCGCCACTGCGACAGGTCTGATTTTTTCATCAAAATCTTTATTCATATTCTTTGTCCTCCCGAACTATGCTACGGCTTCTTGTTCATGCATATTGGACAGATTTATAAGTATTTTTTCAACCATGGCTTTGTACATATGGCAATAGCTTTCCGGAGTTTCAAAAGGCGACCCGCTTTCAAAATAATTTATGCCTACACATCCGTAACATATGTTATTAATAAAGCAATCCTTGCACTTGCCGCTCTCAAGTTTATTAAAGGATTTAAATTCCCCGGTGGTCTTAAGCAAGGCATCAGATTTGAAAACATTCTCGTCTGAAACATTTCCAAGCTTGTATTGATCTACATCGGTAAACATAAAGCACGGATAAATATCACCATTTGCAGATACGGATATTGTAGATATTCCAGCACCGCACAAGTGGCTTGAGCAAGACTTTTTCTGGAGGCTATTTACAAATCTTTGTACTAGAGTATAATTAATAGGATTTTTATTATTGAGACTGTCAAAAACGTTTGCAACAGACTCTATAAAGGGTCCCTTGTCCTCCAGCACGAAGTCTGAGCCCTCCAAACCACTGACAGGAGTTATATGGATACCTGTCACCCCAAATGTTTCATTAACATATCTTATTGTGTCTGCCACGGATATGCCGTTTTTCACATGATGCCTGTTATATGTAGCTTCAATGGAAACCGAGTCGCCAATAGCCTCTTTCAGGCGCTTTATGTTATTTACTACAACATCTGAGGTTCCTGTTCCATCCGTAAATACTCTCATTGCATTGTTGGCATCGGGAGGTCCGTCAAGACTAACAGTTACACTCATTTTATACTTTTTAATGATTTTTATTATCCTGTCATCTACCAATGTTCCATTGGAGACCATACCAATCATGGGTTTTTTAGATATTTTTCCAGCCTCGTACATGTTTTCAATACTTACGGCAATGTGTTCTATCGCCGTTGGATTTAACATGGGCTCTCCGCCAAAAATCTGTATTATATTGATTTCATCAAAATGCCGGTAGAGTGAGGAAAGAATTTTGTCAATCATTTCAGTACTGACTAAATACTCCTCAGAGCAATAATTTCCGCCATTTGCATAGCAATATTTGCATTTTAAATTGCAGCTGTTGCTTACAATTATTGCCAGCTTATCAAGTACTTTTTTATCCATCCGGGCCGCAGGTGTCTTTACATTATCCGCTTGTACTGTTTGGGCCAATTTATTGATCTTACTGATGAAATCCATGTAATCATTGGCTGATATGCCAAATTTACCGGTAATTGCTTCAGTATCTTCACAGTTTATGTGTGCCTTCAGAATATCCTCTGTTTTCTCATTGATTACAAAAAAACGCAAAGAATCGGGGAAAAAAGCTATTGTATTATTACCCTTAATAAAGTGAACTCTCATTTTCGACACTCCTTTAATATTTTTATACACCTCATCTGAACAATTGACGTCTTATTTACTTGTCTTATTTATATGATAATCTTTTACGCTCCGCCAAAGTGATTTCCCCCCTAATTGTCAAGAGCCATTACCCATATGCAAATCGGCTTACGCTCAGGGGCTAAAAAAAGACTTTCAAGGCTTACGCCATGAAAAAAAATAGTTTAAAGAACTGTTAATACTCTCCATATAACAAAATTAACTTGAAATTACATATATTATTGTATATTATAATTTATAGTAATATTTTACTTAATTACTAATGTATAGTAATTAAATTTTACTATAATAATTATCGACACTTCAATGAAGGGAATCAAAATTTATGCTGCCTATAATTATTTGTGAAGACAATAGCATTCAAAGGGAGAAAATCAAAGCTTATATTAAGGAAATCACCGCTAAAGAACAATATGATTATAGCTTGGCCCTATGCACCGGGAAGGTGCAGGAGGTAATTGACTTTTTAAATTGTGAGAGTAATTTCCCTTGCATATATATTCTTGATGTGGATTTACAAAACAAAATAAATGGTATTAAGCTTGCTGAAATAATCAGAAAGAAAGATATCTCAGGATACATAATTTTTATAACCACTCATTCGGAAATGACCTTTCTTACCTTCAAATATAAAGTTGGTGCTATAGACTATATTATTAAAGACAACGGCGCCATTGTAAAAGAGAGGTTGTCGGAATGCCTGAAGTACATAGACGAAATACATTCCTCAAAAGCTTCAAAGGAAAACTACATTACTTTCAAGCAGGATGACAGAATAATTAATATTGCTCTGAATGATATATTTTTTATTGAAACTTCAACTAATTCTCATAAAATTATCATTCATGAGGAAAACAGGCAAATTGAAATATATAATAGCCTAAGTGATATAGAAAGCAGCCTTTCAAAGGATTTTTACAGATGCCACAGGTCTTACCTGGTTAACAGAAAAAAGATCAAGGAAATTGATAAAAAAAATAGAATGATCATAATGACAAACGGAGAACAGTGTATGGCCTCATTCAGATATATCGGAGGTCTTACAAAATGAGTCAGTACAATTCATTAATAATTCTTGCCATAAACCTGGGAATAGTTCTCGGGGTATCCTTTGAAAATATAACCAAGAGTAAATTTGCCTTTAAAGAACGGATTATATTGGGAGTCTCGCTTATTCTGGAAATCCTTTTCTGGCATTTCACCTTGGATTTTTTACTTACTCCGGGGTTACTTATTACATTGTTTTTTGTCAATAAAATAAAAAACAAAAATAAAAATGGAAAAAGCCTGTTTTACGCATTTTTGGTTCTCCTGAACTACTTTATAGTGGATTCCATAATAAGAATCATATGTGTAGTAGTTTTCAAAGATAACAATCTGCATAACACTTATTCTCAAATCACGTATGTAGCATTTAGTTCCTTCTTTACTATTATTTTATCCCGGATTATAGGCCAGGCTATTAAAAGCAATACCCAAGGTGAAAAGAGTAAGAACTATAAGGAATATTTTATACTGGGCAACGTTCTGTTCTCTTTTGTAATAGTATCCATAAGCTGCATTCTTAACAGGATTTTAAATATTACTGATGCTAGAATCTATATAGTAAATTTGATTTTATTTTTGGTCTGCATTTTATCCTCAGTTTTTTTAGTATATATTTTTAACATGTATTCTTTAAAAGAAACAGAGATATTAATAAAAGATGTAGAAATAAAAAGGATAGAGGAATATTCCAAATCCATAGAAGACCTTTATGAGAATATAAGAAAGTTCAAGCACGATTACAAAAATATTCTTTTGTCCCTGGACTATTACATTAAAGAAAAACGTTACGACGAACTGGAAAAATATTATAAACAGAATATACTTGCAACAGAAAGCTTTGTTATCCAGGAAGATTATACAATTAAACTGAAAAACATAAAAATTATTTCCCTCAAGGCCTTGCTAGCCTCAAAGCTAATTAAAGCATCAAATAATAAAATCAATGTTTTTATCGATATTCCTGACGAAATAGCGGATATTCCTATTGATAACAATATAGACATTTTAAGAGTTTTTGGCAACCTTCTGGATAATGCCATCGAGGGTGCCACAGAAACAAAAGCAAAGACGTTATCCTTTGGTGCAATATATAAAGGAAACAGCCTCGTTTTTATTATTCAAAATAGTTGTAAAAGCGACATTCCCCCTGTATTTAAACTTCTGGAAAAGGGGTCCTCTACCAAAGGAAACAATAGAGGGTTAGGGCTGTACAATATTAAAGAAATCCTCAAAAAATACGAGAACTGTACATTAAGCTTGGAAATAAACGATGATATTTTCAATGTTGAACTGTGGTTAAGGCTGTTAAATCCTGCTTAAATAAAAGATACCGTACAAAAACTATAAGAAGTTATCGTTCTCCTGGTATAACTTCCTATAGTCTTCATATGTAATTATTCGGTTATAATACCACTGTTAATCAGCTTCTGATTAACCTACGCAGATAAGTCCGCCGGTGCAGCCTGCTCCGCATATTACTCCCCAGCTTGGTGTCGCTGTGTCCTCCAGGGTGTTGATTTCCTCAAGATTTACTTCCTGCATTTTGAAATTTTCCATTTTTATTTTCCTCCTTTATTAATTTTGAATTTTTATAGTTTGATTTGATATTCATAAACCGCGCTTGTGCGCCCCTATTTACAGGCCTCAGATTAACCGAAGCAGATTAATCCGCCGGTGCAGCCCGCTCCGCATACTACTCCCCAGCTTGGTGTTGCTGTGTCCTCCAGGGTGTTGATTTCCTCAAGATTTACTTCCTGCATTTTGAAATTTTCCATTTTTATTTTCCTCCTTTTTTAATTTTGAATTATTATAGTTTGATTTGATATTCATAATCCGCGCTTGTGCGCCCCTATTTACAGGCTCAGATTAACCGAAGCAGATTAATCCGCCGGTACAGCCCGCTCCGCATACTACTCCCCAGCTTGGTGTCGCTGTGTCCTCCAGGGTGTTGATTTCCTCAAGATTTACTTCCTGCATTTTGAAATTTTCCATTTTTATTTTCCTCCTTTATTAATTTTGAATTGATTATAGTTTAATTTGATATTCATCATCCGCGCTTGTGCGCCCCTATTTACAGGTCTCAGCTTAACCGAAGCAGATTAATCCGCCGGTACAGCCCGCTCCGCATACTACTCCCCAGCTTGGTGTTGCTGTGTCCTCCAGGGTGTTGATTTCCTCAAGATTTACTTCCTGCATATTAAAATTTTCCATTTTTATTTTCCTCCTTTTTTAATTTTGAATTGATTATAGTTTAATTTGATATTCATAATCCGCGCTTGTGCGCCCCTATTTACAGGCCTCAGATTAACCGAAGCAGATAAGCCCGCCGGTGCAGCCTGCTCCGCATATTACTCCCCAGCTTGGTGTTGCTGTATCCTCCAGGGTATTGATTTCCTCCAGGTTTACTTCCTGCATTTTGATATTTTCCATTTTTATTCCCCTCCTTTCCTAAGCTATATTATTTAAAATTTGACATTATAGAATAGATACTTATGTATGCACCCTATTGACTGACAGGCCTCAGATTAGCCTACGCAGATAAGCCCGCCGGTGCAGCCTGCTCCGCATATTACTCCCCAGCTTGGTGTTGCTGTATCCTCCAGAGTATTGATTTCCTCCAGGTTTACTTCCTGCAATTTGAAATTTTCCATATCCGTATTCCTCCTTTCTTAAGTTATATTTTTATATATTTGAAAACTGATATCCCAGAATCGTCAACTGCATGATTCTATTAAACGCTTCGGCTTAGCCAAAGCAGATGGCACCGCCGGTGCAGCCTGCCC
>JAEXFI010000056.1 GCA_023400235.1 Bacillota bacterium | reverse complement strand
CCGTAGGAGCGCACCAGATCCGAGAACTTCTTGCCCTCGTGCAACCCCTGCCGCAGCGTATTGGCCAGATCGCGCAGTTCGTCGTCCGACGCGCTTTCGCTGATGATCGCCAGCGACCGCTCCAGCGGGATGTTCGCCGAAAGCAGCGGAGCGAGCTGACTGGTGAATTCATAGCTGTCCACCTTGCGGTACGGCAGCCAGCGGCGCGGCCCCGCCTCCTCGCCGTCGGCTTCGCCGCAGCAGCGGATCGGGGTCATTCCCCGGCTGCGCAGCTTGGCGGCGGCCTCCTGCATGGAATCGGCTTCGATGTCGATTTCCGTGCCGGACCTGCCGGGAGCTGCGGCGATATATTTATAACGGGGCATAAGCGGGTCCCTCCCTTATCCTTCCTGCGCCGAACGGGCCAGTTCCTCGGCGGTCGTGACGCCGGCCCTGACCTTCGCAATGCCGTCCTCGCGCAGCGTGACCATGCCGTTCGCAATCGCCAGCCGTTCCAGTTCGGAGCTGGGGACGTTTTTGTTGACCGCCTGCCGGATGTCATCGTTCATGCGCAGCAGCTCGAAAATGCCGCACCGCCCCTTGTAGCCGGTGCCGTTGCAGCGGCGGCATTTGCCGCCGGAGGCATCGGAGCCCGTTCCGCGGCAGGCGGTACAGGTCTTGCGCACCAGCCGCTGCGACAGCACGCCGTAGAGCGCCGACGCGACCAGAAAGCTTTCCATGCCCATATCGATCAGGCGGGTCACCGCGCCGACCGCGTCGTTGGTGTGAAGCGTCGAGAGCACAAGGTGTCCGGTCAGCGCCGCATTGATCGCGATGTCGGCGGTTTCGCGGTCGCGGATCTCGCCGACCAGAATGATGTCGGGGTCCTGGCGCACGATCGAGCGCAGTCCCGAAGCGAACGTCACGCCGATCTTGGAATTCACCTGCATCTGGCAGAGGCCGGCCATCTTGTATTCGACCGGGTCCTCGACGGTGATGATCTTCTTTTTGTGGTCGTTCAGCTGCGCGATCACGCTATACAAAGTGGTGGTTTTACCGGAACCGGTCGGCCCGACCACCAGAATCATCCCGTGCGGAATCTGAATCAGTTCGTTGAACTGCTCCAGATCCCGGTCGGACATGCCGAGGGTACGCAGATCGAAAGTGACCGCGTCGTTGTTCAGCAGACGCAGCACGATGCTCTCGCCGGTCAGGATCGGGATGGTGCTCACGCGCATATCGAGCTTGACCCGCCCGACCTGAAAGTTGGTGCGGCCGTCCTGCGGCAGGCGGCTTTCAGCGATGTTCAGGCCTGCGATCAGCTTGATGCGCGACGCGATCGCCGGGAACTGGGAACGCGGGACATTCATGATTTCGGCCAGCACGCCATCCACCCGGCAGCGGATCGACACCGAATCCTCGCCCGGTTCCACGTGGATGTCCGACGCTCCCAGCTCGATCGCGCGGTTGAACACATCGTTGACCAACCGCACGATCCGCGCTTCGCCGGCCATCGTGCGCAGAGTGTTTTCATCCTCGGCGCCGGTCACGGAAAGCTCGTCCTCCTCCGGCTCATTCTGGCTGAGACGGCCGAGCAGCCGTTCCAGGAAGGGGCGGCGAACCAGTTCAAACTCGCAGCGCAGCCCGACCGCGCGGCTGAACAAATAGACCTGTTTATCCAGATCGTAGGGATCGCAGATCAGCAGGCGCATCGAATTTTCATCCCAGGCGAAGGGCAGACAGAGATTCGCATTCAGACACTCGGCGGAGAGGCCGGGGTAGACTTCGGGTTCGGTCAACTCTTCTTCGTCCGCCAGCGGCAGGTGGAACACCTCGCCGTAGAGCGCCAGCAGTTCCGGCTCAGAAACCGCCCCGGCTTCCAGCAGCCGCCGGTCAGCGACACGGCTGCCGGATTCCGCGAGAAAACCGGCGTAGTCCGGGAAACGCTCCGTCAACTTCGCCGCGAGCGTTTTCACCAAATCAGTGTGAGTTGCCGCATCCGCCATTTCAGTTCAACTCCGTTTGGGGGTCGGTGACGCCGGGCTGCTTCGGCACGGCTTCGACCTTCACCTTGAGGCGCTCCGCGTCCTCTTTATCCTTCTTTTCCATATCACTTTCAAAGAGACTCAGCGCCTTGACCGAGCTGTTATAGCGCCGGATCATCTCCTCGACCGGACTTTTCCCGTTTACGATATAGCCGGTCACCAGCACCAGCAGCTCGGTCCGCTCGACCGACTGGTTGGTATTGCCGAAGAAACGCCTCAAAAACGGGATATCCGCAATGATCGGCACCGACTGGAGCCTGTCATTATTCTTTTCCTGAATCATGCCGCCGATCACCATGGTTTTTCCGTTGGCGATGGTCATAGCGGTATTCAATACGCGCGTGCTGATGACCGGTGTATCCGTCGCACTGGTAATGGTGTTTTTTATCGCCTCGGAAACCTTCTGTTCGATCTGCATCGAAATCAGGTCGGTACTGGTCACCTGCGGAATCAGGCTCAGGATGATGCCGGTTTCCTCATAAGTGTAACTGCGCGTCACATTGCCGGTGGCGGAATCCGAAGTCGTCAGGTCCTGAGTCAGGATCGGCACATCCTGCCCCACCTGAATCTTCGCGGTGGTATTGCTGGTGACCAGCAGCTGCGGGCTGGAGATCACCTTGATGTTGTCGCGCCCGGCCAATGCCCGCAGATAGCCGAAGTTTTCTTCGGGGTTGTCCTTGTCGAAGATACCGAGCTTGAACCCTTCGGAGGAGGAATCGTTCATCCCGATGTCGTTGAAATTGGTTCCGGTGGAGACGCCGGTGCCGCCGCCGTAACTGACGTTGTTGAACTGAAGCCCGAATTCGTTGCTGTCGGTCAGGGTGATTTCCACGATCAGAATCTGGAACAGCACCTGCGCCGGCACCACATCCAGCCGGTCGAGCAGCGCCTTGATCATCGCATAGGTGCGCGGCGTGGTGCGGATCACCAGCCGGTTCTGAACACCGTCAGCGAAAAGCCGCACCGGAGTATTGAACACGTTGGAAACCAGATCCAGTTCCGTATTGGATTGATTGTTGGTCGAATACCGGTTCTGGCTGTTGGTATTGGTGTTCTGATTCCGGGTCTGCTGCGTGGTGATCTGCGAAGTCCGGGTCTGCTCGGAGGTGCTGTTGCTGCGGTTGAAGCTCGTGTCCACCGTCAGCGAAGTTCCCTGCGTGGAGAAGATCACCGACAGCGCCTGCGCCAGATACTCCGCCTTGTCGTGGGTGACCTTGTACACGTACATCCGTTCCTGCGTGGAGGAGTCGGCGTTATCGAGGATACTGATCCAGTTGCGCACCTCTTTGATCGCCTCCTCCGTCGCGGCGGTGACCGCGAGAATCTGAATCCGGTCCACGCCGGTCAACTGCACCGCTCCGGGGACTTCGGTCTTATCGGTCGCCAGCACCACCGGGAACCCCAGCACCGGCAGCACCTCCGAAAGCTCCTGCGCGATCGCCGACGGCTTCACATTGCGGCAGTGGATCACCGCACGCGGCCAATTCTGCCTTCCCGGCTGGTCCAGCAGCTCGAGCACCTCCTTGAGCTTCGGAATATTTTCCAGCCGGTCGCATAGCACGATCACATTGGAGCGGGCCGCCTCGACCGCCACTCCGGCGGGACTCAGGAAAGGCTTCAACTGCGCGACCGCGTCCTTGGCGGTCACATTGAACAAAGAATACGAGATCACCTCCGCCCCGCTGGTCAGCCGGTTCCGGTTACGCAGCGCGGAACGCCCGGGGAGCTTGGCGGCGGGCATGATTTCGAGCAGCTGGCCGTTGCGGATCGCGCCCGCTCCGGCAAGCTGCAGCGTCTGGTCGAAGGCTTCCCACAGTTCGCGGCGGGTCATGCGCGAATTCAAATTCAGCGTCACGGTGCTCTTGAGATCGCTGTCAGCGGTGAAGTTGAAGCCGAGGATGTCTGCGAACGCCGGCAGCGTATCCACCAGCGGCGAACTGTTGAAAACCAGCACCACGTCGAGCATCTCGTCCGCATCGAGCGTCATCAGGTCCTCATAGTATGGCGGCGGCGTGGCGGGCCGGCCGGGCGACCGCTCCGGGGACGGCTTCGCCCCGTCGCGGGAGACGGCGGCGGCCATCTTGTCGAACTCTGCATCAG
>JAEXFI010000051.1 GCA_023400235.1 Bacillota bacterium | reverse complement strand
AATTTATATATTTTAAAACAGGGATGAGATGCCCATAATACTGAGTTTGAGTGTGTACACCAGAAAATTCCATTCTATATAAATTCCTATATTCGGGGTTTGGAAAGGGGACTCCCCTTCCCGGGTTGGAGGGGGTTCATCGAAGGGGGAAGTAGTTCCCCCTAGCGAACAAGAAAATATGCTGCACTTCACACCAATAAGTACTGTAAAAACTGAGCGCAGCGAATTTTCTTGTTTGTATTTGCATTTATTATTTCGGGTGATAAAATAATAACATATTACGGATTATGAAAATTATGGAATATAAGATAGTTGATTTTATAATCTTGTGACCGAATTGGAGGGGTTATTATTCCGAAATTAAAGACAAAATCATATAAATACGGCATTACAGAACAGTACAGAGGTGCTTATTGGCATGAATCTGTGATTGATATTATAAAGATACTGGCCGCCATGACCTCCAAGCATGTAAAAACCTTTGTCAAGGCGGTGTTAGTCTTTTTTATATTGCTGGCAGTTGTATTCCTGCTCTCCAAAAATCTGTTTTTTCCTCAGAAACCCCAGTCTCTTTCATATGATATATTCGGACAGATGCTGACAAGGCAGGAAATCCTGCAAGTCAGGCTGGAAGGAAACAGGCTGTACATATTTAAGAAGGATGGAAGCTCCTATCTGACTGAAATTCCCCCGGAGCAGACGAAAAACATCCTTCCCGTTCTCATTGAGAATAATGTTGCAATACTCACCGGCACAACCTTAGAGATAAGAACTTTATATATTTCCATGCCCGTACTTGCGGCTATTATACTTTTATCAGTGCTTTTGTCCTTCTGGTATACCAAAAAGGCATACAGGAAAAATTCTAATAATACAAAATACAAGTATGCAGGAAGCGCAAGGATGGCCGGGCAAAGAATCAAATACAGCTTTTCGGATATTGTGCTAAGGCCGGATGAAAGGCGGGAGATTGAAAGGATTATAGAGTTTTTAAAAAGACCTCAGAAATTTGTTAAATTGGGTGCAAAAATGGAAAAAGGTATTCTGGTTATTGGCCCCACCGGTATTGGAAAGACAAAATTGGCAAAGGTGATAGCCAGTGAGGCGGGGGTCCCTTTTTTCTATATTAACGGAAGCGAGGCGGTGGAATGGGCTCCGGGCTTGTGTGTTACACGTATCATGGATTCCTTTGAACGGGCTAAAAAAAATGCCCCCTGCTTTATGTTTATTGACCAGATTGACTTTTTGGCAAGAAAAAGAAACTCATGGGTGGAGCCAAACCAAATAGAGCAGGAATGTGTGCTAAGCCAGCTTCTGGACGAGATGGACGGCTTTAGCACAGCTGAAGGGGTTATTGTTCTCGGGGCCACTGACAGGCCGGATTTGCTGGACGATGCCATTTTAAGGCCGGGCAGGTTTGACAGCATAATAGAGCTTTCACCGCCGTCACTGGAGGAAGTATTACAGCTTGTCAGGCTTTACTCTGTGGGAAAACCGCTTGCTGAGGACGTCATGCCTGAAGAAATAGCTGAACGAATACATAAGGATTTCGGTAAGGAATGTACCGGGGCAATAGTTGAAAATATTCTTAACAGAGCGGCATTAGTGGCGGCAGACAGAGAAAGCAAGACAATAAACAAGGCTGCGGTTTATTCGGCAATAGCTGACTGCCGAAATAGAGCCATGACAATAGCTTTGTATAATTCCGGGCAGGTGGACTGATGAGCTTAACAGAGATTATTAATATGATTCTGAGCAATAAGAAGGATTTGATATTTGTTATTCTGAGTGCAATTATACCGGCAGTTCTAACCATATTGCTGATTAGGCCCCTGTCTGCACTTTTTAAGCTTATAGTCCGAAATATTTTTAGGCATCGAACCAGCGAGAGAAATTTCAAGGAAAAATACTTTGAATGGCTTATCAACGAATACAGGCATGTGACCATGGTACCGTCATATTATGTGAGCTCGGCAAATCCCGGAAAATCACCTGAGCTTGAGGATATATACATAAACCTGCTTCTTAAGGGGGCTGACAGCAATGCAGTTGAAATGCCGGTAAGCAAGGTGCTGGACAAGGGGCAAAAAACCGTTATACTGGGTGAGGCGGGAGTGGGGAAAACCACATTCTTAAGGTATATGTGCCTGGTTTATGCTAGAATAAATGCCACACCTGATTTTTTATTCAGACGAAAGCAGAGGATTATTGATAAATACAAAATTAATAATGTGGTTGTACCCGTACTGGTGAATTTAAGTAAATTCAATTATTCCATAAAAAATAGCGAAGTAGTTCAGGATTCCCTTCTTAAGGAAATGTATGAGCAGCTCCCGGCCCTTTTGCAGAAAATATATCCTGAAGGCTTTTTTGAGAAACTGCTGGAGAGCGGCAAATGTATTGTTTTTTTAGATGGTCTTGATGAAATTTCCGATTCTATACTGCGTAGAAGCATGTCAAATCTTATAAGTACATTTTCCAATTCGGTAAGCCGGGAGGTCACATGGGTTGTCACCAGCAGACCTGTGGGTTACAAGGGAAATATGCACCAGCACAATTTTGAAACTGCCTTTGTGGGAGAGCTGAGCCCGGAGCAGATAAAGAGCTTTGTGATAAAATGGTATTCCAACTTTGACAGGGATAATACAAGGCCTTCGGAGGAGAAAAATCAGGAGCAGTCTACAAACAGGGCCCTGCAGCTTGTGGGTTTCTTAAAGACAAACCGGGCCTTCTCTCCATTATCTACAAAGCCCATGCTCTTATCCCTGATAACCATGCTTCACTCCATGAAGCTCAAGCTCCCAAAAAACAGGGCTCTTATTTATAAGGACTGTGTTGAATTGCTGCTGGAAAAGTGGGATATATCAAGATGTATTGTTAATGAGTTCAATACCCAGGTGACAATAGCGCAGAAACTTTCAATAATAATGCATGTAGCCTGCTGGATGCACAACAGCAAGCTCCGTGAAATCAAACGCTCCCAACTTCAAGCCCTGATAGATGAAAAAACCGAGAGCATGAAAATATCTCTGTCCCTATCAAGTGACAGGCTTATTGACAGCCTTGAGGAGAGAAGCGGCTTGATTATATCAAGGGGTATCACCGACACCGGTGAAAAGCTTATGGCCTTTACCCACCTGTCGTTCCAAGAGTACCTTGCGGCACTAAATTTGAGCTCAAGTGGGAGCAGCAGCTCCTTTTTCATTAATAAAAGCAATGATTCCTGGTGGAGGGAGGCTGCGCTTTTTCATATAACCATGCTGGAGAGCAAGGATGCCTTTTCCCTTATGGACAAGATTTATAACCTGCAGGATAAAACTGGTATTACCGAGAGAACGGTTTTTCTGGGGGATTGTATGGTTGAGCTTGGGCAGACCCAGGCTGAACCATTGTTTACAAGGGTTGCAGATGATCTTGTTTATGCTTGTTCCTGCACAAAGAAGCATTTTATACAAAAGGACGGCTTACTGGCGAAGGATGAATTCAGCGGATACCTCAATTATCTGGTTACCTTTTTAAAAAGGTTGAACGAAGGACAGCTAAATGTCATCAATATGCTTTTAAACAATAGAAGAGGGATTTGGAATGCTGAGGAAGACAGGGCTGCAGCTTTGGACTATATTACCGAGCTGGATAAAAAAGCTACTGTCACCACTTTGGATTTTAAGATGGTTGCTTTTCTTACAGACAGGTTTGGTTTAAAGCAAGCGCTGCTTTCAGATGCGTTCTTTAAAATAAATGAGAGCCTTAATTTGAGAAAAATCGTAAATGAGTGTAGCACCAGACTGAATAGTGAAAGTATGTTTGCTTCGGCCTGTAAGCACGGTAAATGGTCAAATATTTTATCCGGAGATATTCAAAGGGAATTGCAGGGACTTATAAGGCCTGACCCGGCATACCTGGAAGAAGGGGACTCAAAAACCTGGAAGGCGGGAATTTTTCTCAGCCTGTTTGAAAATAGGTCTTTTGAAGATGGAAGGATAAAAACCACGATTGCGTCAGATTTTAATAAATTTGATTTCAGTGCATATTTAAATTCAGTTAAAGATAATAACTTTAAGAGTGCCCTTGAGGCATTTGGGAGCATCAGGGGCTGGCTAGGCTGGAACCCGGAGCAAATGGGCACAATAGAAAGCTTTTATACTAAGTATAGAGCCTTTGCCCAAAAGTGTTTTATAGTACTTCTGGTATTGCGCCTAAATGAGGTTCAACCAGACAGTGAAAACAGGTACATCATTTACAAGATATACAGGTCCTTCTTGAGAGACTATGTGAATTTCAGTGACAAGCCCGGGCAGGAGGGCGGCTTCGGGTATGAACCCCTTGACGCTGTGGGTCTGGCCTTGATAGCAAAGACTTTAATGCGAAGGGTAATACACAGGCTTTCCTGTACTGAGGAAAAAGAGGCCGATTCGGATTATGTACTGTTCCTGCTGGATTGCAGCAGCTCCAAAGAGCCTGAAATCACCCATTATGTATTTATGCAGCTTCAAAAAATCAGAGGTCTGGATAGTGCGGCCGCCAGGCTATGCCTGGAAATTCTGGAGCAAAGAGAGGATATAAACAGCATCTGCTTGTTAATTCTGCTTTTATCCCATCCACAGCAGCTCTCCCAGGACATTCAGGAAAGCATAGTCAGGGCGGTTGTGCCCTACCTGTACAGCCAGGACAGGTTTGACTACGGCTATGCGGTGAGGGATATTGCAGCCCACACGCTTGAATGCCTGCTGACTGAGGAAACGGCCTGACGCTGCGGTGGACCTGTACCTGGGATATGGCAGATTGCAGTAAAAAATTTATTTTCTTAAAAATAAGAACAGAGGTGATTTTTTTGAATATTTCAAATCAAAAGACGCTGGAGGGTAAGGTAGCAGTTATAACGGGAGCAGGGCGCGGCATAGGCAAGGCGGTAGCTCTTGCCTATGCCGGGGCCGGAGCTGCGGTCGTGTGTGCCGCCCGCAGTCAGGTGGAGCTTGCTGAAACAGTCAGAGCCATAACCCAGGCGGGAGGGCGGGCTCTTGCGGTAAAAACCGACGTGACGGATGAGCAGGCGGTAAACCGCCTGTTTGAAAAGGCTGCCGGCCATTTCGGAGGCATTGACCTCCTGCTGGTAAACGCAGGGGCCAACTATGAGCGTGCAACTGTTGAAAACAGCCTTAGTGCCGGCTGGATAGCAACTGTACAAGTGAATCTGTTCGGTGCCTATTACTGTATGCATGCGGCAATCCCATACTTAAAACAGAGAGGTGCCGGAAAAATCATAACGGTAGGCTCGGGGCTGGGGCACCATGGCGCTCCAGGCAGTTCAGCGTATTCCTGTTCAAAGTCCGGCCTTTGGATGCTTACACGCGTTTTGGCCCAAGAACTGCTGCAATACAATATCTCAGTAAACGAGTTGATACCGGGGCCGGTTAATACTTCCATAGACGACAATGCCGGGACTCACAAAAGTGTGGTCAAGGCCATTGAAAGTGAGTGGCACAAGCAGCCTGAAGACGTAATACCCCTGGCCTTATTTCTGGCTGCACAGCCTGATATGGGGCCCACTGCCCAGAGCTTCAGTCTCATGAGAAGGGATGTCTAGTTCTTATGCTTGCTTTGAAGAGTAGAGCCTGTGCAGATTTGCAAAAATTATAGACAGTTAAGAATATAGTGCTATAATATGTAATAATATATTAAAAATGGAGGTTAAGTTATAATATGACAGGTGGAGAGAAAACCGTAAGTGTACTTGTAGACGGCAATGACAACATAAAGTATAAATCTGCATTGCCGGATTTCGGCAATGTGGTACATAAGGCTGTTGACATCAGTACGGAAATACTGCAGAAAAATATAGACAGTACCTTGAAACAGGTGTTTTCAATTCTTGAAAATTCACAGCTTGAGTCTGAAACCCATGAAATAAATGAGATTGGTTTCAATCTTTCCATAAATTCATCAGGCGAGGTATCCATTGCCTCGGTTGTTAAAGGAAACCTCAGCGGGCAGGCCGGTTTGTCCTTTAAAATAACCAGAAAACAGCCGTAAGATTGGCGGAGAACAATTATAGTAAAGCCGTATAACCAGGAGGCTGAACAGATTTGGGGTGGGTTATGGATGACAGTGTAAGGAAAGCTGCCGGATATCTGAGTTTTTTGCAGGAACAATACAGCCTGAACAGTCAAAGAGGTAAAGTCCTGAATGATATCCGGGATAACAGAGATAATTTGCTGATGTCTGCCCAGTATGTGGTGGAAGGTCAGTTAAAAGCCATGGGTGTTAGCCCTGAGGAGGCAGAAGAGTTAAAACTCCAGTATCTTCAGGAGATTATGAAGGATATGGATAACGTACCTACTGATTATGAAGATCCCATTTACTATAAAATAATGAAAGATATTGAACAGGAAATAATTGAGGCGGCAGGTGAACTGGATATAAAAATTCCGGATAAAAGACCTGTCATAGGTACACTGCCTACACCCAGAGTCAACGCCGCAGTAATACCTGTACCTGATTGTGAGGAACTTATAATTGCCTTTGAATCCCAGATTTTTAATTTTGCCAACCTGGCAAGCAAGGTTTTGGCAAAAGCCTTTTGTATTAAGAGTGATACCTCTGAACAGCTGCAGTTTTCTGTTGATATTAATGACATCAAAAAGAACCTGGATCAAAACCCGGAGATTTCGGGCAGATTTCGTGAACTGGTAATCGCTTACTTCATTGAAGGCTACACGGGACATGCTCCTCAATATTTCCTTGAAGGAAATTATCACAGTATTGCAAGTATTCTCAGGCATTCCTTTGAAGTGTTTGTCATGGGCCATGAGTATGGGCATATAGTTTGCGGACACCTTGGTAACGGCAGTAAAAGAGTAAGGAACCTGCTTGGAGAGATAGAGTATGATGAAATCCGGTTTGATGACTGGGGGCAGGAGATAGAAGCTGATAATATTGGAACCAGCCTGATGCTCCACGTCATGATGAAAGAGGGATACGATTTTTCTTTAAGCTATATGGGAGTTGATTTTTTCTTCAGCATCATGGACATTGTTGAAAACGGTTTTTCTCTCATACTGACAGGAGAGGAAAAAATCATTCCATCGGATTCACATCCGCCTTCAGTTTTGCGACGTGAAATGATAAGGCAGTCAATCAGAAACTCTGTGCCGGAAAAAGAGGCCGAAAGTGCCATATTCCTGGGTACTCAGATAGAGCAGATTCTTAAAATCTTTTGGGATAAGACCAAGGGAGTACTGCAGGAGTATTTTGAATTAACGCAGGAGTAGGAGTATGAGTAGCAGTTGAAAGGCTTTGGTCTGTTTAGGTTCTGGACGGATATGCTAGGGTAAATACGCTATGGATGATCGAAAAAGAAAAAGAGCATTCGGACAATTTAAGTCCGGGTGCTCTTCTAACAATAGCCTGTTAAATTCCATAAGAGCAATATTTTGCTTAAATGCCAGTTTAACATAAATGCCGGTTTGGCGTATGTCTAGTTGGGCCCTCCGGCATTCGGAGTGTTGAAGCTGGCAGGTTTCGGATTATCAGCATTTGTCAATCCACAACCTTCTGAACCTTGGTGAGCTTTGACAGCCAGTCCCGGGTAGGCTTATTCTGGTATGGATTCTGTTCCAGCACCAAACCGTCCTTAATGATTTCAGTGGACATGCCCTTATAGCGGGTAGGGATATTCATGTCTTTGGGCATCAAGGGCAATTATTGTGACTTTTTCAAAACGCTTAACTGGCCATGAGGCTCAAGAACTGCAAATGCTACCTCTTCAAAATCAAAAACTCCATTGTTTTTGTGCCTCCAGATTATCTATGTGATATCGGAGCTTTTTCATGTTCCTCTCCATTATCTGACCATTCTGAGGCTATTTGTTGGTTGCGGAAATTGTATGTTTAGGGTAATCTTAAGGAGAATATTTACATTTATGGGAGGTTTGATTTATGGGTCAAGTAGTTATAGGATTTTTTCTTCCCCTTATTTTTGTTTTTGGTATAAACGGTGGAATAGGAGCGATTGCGGTAAGTATGGCAAGCAAAAGAGGGCTGAGAACAACTCCGGCGTTTTTTGCCGGCTTTTTTGGGTCATTTTTGGCCTTGTTCTTTATAGCAATGTTTCCCATACGGCAAAATTATTGAGTTAAGTGTTAGGTGGAGCCGGAGCCTCAGGGCTCCTTTTCTTTTGATTTATAGCTTTAACAGTGCCGGGGCAGAAAGTAAGGCCCTGGTGACTAACGCCCTTGATTCTGGTAGAATTGTTTAATATGCAATTTATGGTCAATATAGTGTATAATTTGTATTGTCTATTATTTCTAGGAGATATTTATATGAAAAGCAAAACACGCAATTTAATAATGCTTGGTATTAGTACATTTGCTATATTAGCGCTTGCAATTGTGGATATTTCTGAAAATGGCAGATTAACCACCGGCTTTATAGGTATGGCAGCTATAGTGGCGGGAGCGATAATTATACCATCAGCTGTTGAAGTAATTAAGAGTAAAAGGCTGTAAAAAGTGCAGATATATAATACAAATTTATTTGCTTGCAAATATTTATAAAAGGTATGGTACTTTAACATGAAAAAAATATCGAAAGATTTATTTATACTCATTTTTCCACTGGCTGTTTGTGCAATCCTTTATCCTATTCTACCGGACCAGATTCCCAGATCATTTCATATAAATGGAACAAAATCATACATGGCGAAGGAGTTCATATTTCTTTTCGGATTGATACCATATGTTATCTATCTTAGAAAGAAGAAGTGGTGATGACTCCGGCGGAATTACACATTTGAATTTCTCCCGATAATCATTATTTAGTACAAATAGTTACTGGCGTTTAATGATAATTTGCAAGCCCATAAAGAAGATTAAGATTTTATTACTTTTCATGTTAACTTCGACAAAAAAATGACCTTTATGTTATTATATGATTACATAAATTTACCTTATTTATATAATCAGGTGGTCAGGGGGTTGTTTTTATGCGACTAAAGACAAATTACAAAGTCGTTATTTCAGTTTTTTTCATTATGGTATTTATAGGGATTGGAGCAGGATTTACTTATGCAAAAGAAGCAGCAACCTTAACTGTTAATGCAAATGTACTGAATCTGAGAGCAGCCCCAAATACTTCCTCCAAAATAATCAGCCAGCTGACCAAAGGCAGTGAACTGAAGGTTATCAGCAGTTCGGCTGGTTGGTATAAGGTTACCATAAGCGGAAAGACCGGCTGGGTATCAGAAAATTATGTCTCTGAAAAAAGCTCTGTAAATAAAAAGGTGAACAATTTGGATAATGAGAAAAACAGTGCGAAAAACAGTGATGGAAATAATAGTCATGTAGTCAATTCTTCTGACATTACTAATAATTCAATTCAAGAAGCTATCATAACCGGAAATAATGTTAACGTCAGAAAGGGGCCTGGAACCAATAATAGTGTTATCAAACAGGTGAACAAAGGCCAGAAAGGTACTATTCTTGATAAATCCGGAGAATGGTTCAAAGTCAAATTCAAAGATATGACCGGATGGGTAAGCGGTACCTATGTATCCATTTACCTTGAAGGCAATGATAAGTCTAAAGCAGGAACTAATACTGAGATACAAAATAAAAGTGAAACAAGCAAATCCGACAAAACTGCCAAGACAGCGTCTGAAAGCCAGACAGAGAAAACCGGTGAATCCGGCAAAACCATTAAAGCTGATGAAAATAATACAACAACAGGCTCCGGCATCACGACCGAACCTGGTATAAAAGCTAAAACTGAAACTGAAACAGAGGGTAGGGTTAATGCTGACATAACTGCGATAATCGATTTTGCTAAAACCCTTCTGGGAGTAAAATATACATACGGGGGAACTAGTCCTGAGACGGGTTTTGATTGCTCGGGCTTCGTAAAATATGTATTTGACAATTTTGATATTAAGCTTAACAGAGTATCTGCGGATCAGGCTAAACAAGGTATTGAAGTAGCCATAGATGAATTGTTGCCGGGCGATCTTGTGTTTTTTGATACAAATGGAGGAATTAGTGATATTTCGCATGTTGGCATATACATAGGTGCAGGTGAATTTATAAATTCTGTTACAGGTGCAGGCAACGGAAAGGTTGTTATAGACAGTATGAACACTGCGTATTGGCAGCCAAGATTTATGACAGCAAGAAGAATTATAGAAAAATAAGCTGTCATACTTTTTATTATGTATCAAATAATGTTGAACAACATATGAATTATACTTGGAGCATCAGAGTTAAAGCCATAAATACTGCTTAGAATTATAAGAGCTTGTCAAGGTGACTCAGAAATGTAAATAAATATATTAGCTCCCTATTAACGATTAAGTTTTAATGCAATGCGGATCTTTAGGTAAAATTTGAATACAACCTTCTTTGAGATGGATTTCCTTGTTCAATAACATCTCTTTGTTAATCAATTTTATTTTTAGTGCAGAATTCTTCACGATGGTTGTCTCCAAGCAGATAAATGTCTTTTTCAAGTGGTTTAATAATATACCATAAAGTATCATTTACAGCTTGGAATAGTGAACTGATGCACGCCTACACGCCTACACGCCTACAAAGTGGTTTAAGAAGTTTGCTGGCGACAGGATTGCAATGGGTTGGGGCATATAGGAATAACTCTGTTACTAGGAAATGGAGCTGATTTGGACACTTGGTAAGTAGAGAGCTGGACAGATAATGTATAATTAGTTTATGTTTTCCCCAATTTTCCCCAACATACTAAAATCTATTATTTTAAGACATAAATAAAAAGCGTTTAGCATCTAAGCTTTTGTTTTATTGGCAAGTCCTTTAAGGGTTCTAGCCCCGCCGGGAGGCTAGGGGGGATTACGGGGGGACCAGTCCCGCCCGTAAGGCGCTTAGCGTCTTTTTTCAACATAAAAAAGACGCCTGTGTTTTCCGCAGAAAACGCGAGCGCCTAAACCCCGCCGGGAGGCTAGGGGGGATTACGGGGGGACTTAGTCCCACCCGTAAGGCGCTTAGCGTCTTTTTTTAACATAAAAAAGACGCCTGTGTTTTCCGCAGAAAACACAAGCGCCTTAATGGCAGGGGAGACAGGACTTGAACCCGCAGCCGACGGTTTTGGAGACCGCTACTCTACCAATTGCGCTACTCCCCTAAGACGAATATTAGTATACAATACAGCTTGTACACTTGTCAATGGCTAAACTGAGAAATAGGCTGAATTAAACTGAGAACCTGGTTTGACGAGAATGAGGAAGCTAATTACCAATTTTCGACTCTGTTATTTCCAGTATTTATAAAAATATTGCTCCTTTACTTGAAAAAAGGTATTATTAAAAGTAGAATATTTTAAGAAATAAAACGGCAGAATAAGTGGTTTGGCAAAAATCAAGAAACATTAAATGAGGCAGCTATGAAATTTAAGGACAATTTATTTATTCTATTTATGATATTTTTACTGCTGGGCACTCTGGCCACCATTCAAATCAGAAGCACCATGGGAATGCAGCGGCAGAATGCTGAAACCCTGGATATGAACAAATTAATGGGGCAGCTTGATTCCAGAATAAAACAGGGCGAGGTCTATAAGGCGGATATAGCCAAACTGGAAAATGATATGGAGGCTTTTATAAAAGCCTCTTCCAATAACATTGTCAATGCAGAATCCAAGCAGGAGCTGGATAGACTCAGACTGATCAGCGGCCTTACGGATGTAAGGGGAGATGGAGTAGTGGTAACCCTGAACGATGCTAATGAAGCGGATGCTGCAAAATCAGGGGATGATTCTGTTATGGATTACATTATCCATGACCTGGATATACTGCATGTGGTAAATCACCTGAGAATGGGCGGAGCACAGGCTATAGCCATAAATAATGAGCGTATCATTTCCACCAGCGAGCAGGTATGTGCCGGCCCCACCATAAAAGTCAACAGCAATCGCTACGCGGTTCCATATGAGATAAAAGCAATCGGTGATTCTGATGAATTATACAATACCCTTAAGGACAGCGGAATTCTTGATGAAATGACCACCCTTGGCAAGAGAGTGAGCATAACCAGGGAAAAAGACATTGAAATCCCCAAGTTTTCCAACGACATCAGCAGGTTGATTTCAAAATTGGAGGTTGTAGATAATGAAAGCAAAAAGGGTAAGTAGAAATATATCAATAGCATTAATATGTGTCATCTTGGGTCTGGCGTTGTCCTGGCAGTTTCAGAGCATCAGGAACAATGCCAAAGTAATGAATCTGGAAAGCCAGAAAAAGGATGACCTTGTGGTCAAAATACTGAACGAGCAAAAGAACAATGAAAACCTTCGGGCAAAGCTTACCGAGCTCCAGACCCAGCTTGACAAATTTGAAAATGCACGGGGAAATTCCGATGAGAACCTGAAGCTGCTGACGGATGAAATTCAGAAGCTCAGGACTGTTGCAGGTTTGACTGATGTCAAAGGCAGGGGTGTCATGGTATCCTTTGCGAAGGAGGACGCCTTGAATGTGGAGGATGATGACCTCCTGTTCGTGCTCAATGAGCTCAGAGCCACAGATGCACAGGCACTGGCCATCAATGACCAGCGAATAATTGACACTACTGAGGTAAGAGTTGCGGGAGGCTACATTATGGTTAATGGCAGGCATGTGACTCCGCCCTACGTCATAAAGGCCATTGTTGATCCGGACAATGCAGTAAATGCGCTGAATATGATAGGGGGTTCCCTTGAAAAAATAAGGCTGTTTATTGATGTAAAGGTTGAAAAGTCCAACAATCTGGAAATTCCCAAAATAAGCGAGGAACTCATAAGGACGGACAAATTGAAGCCGGTGGAAAAGGATTGACGGACATAAAGCAGGAGGGCCCCGGAGTATGATAAAACATCATGCTCCAGGGTTCTTTTTTTGTTCTCAAATATGCATAAAGCTTATATAAATAAATATGAATATTTTTTTATAATGCACTGATTACGTCAATGGGGGTAATTAAATTGAGGATAAAAAAGGTAATAGCCATATTTGCAGTACTGATTATATGTGCTCTGCTGTTTGATTATTTTGTCATACGCAGAAACAATACGGGCATAAATTACGGACTTTCCGACCTGGGCGGAGTATACAGTGCCAGCAGCAGGAATGTTGACTATTCCACGGAGCTGACAGGCAGGATTATAGACGAGGTGAGTTCCGCAATGGAAGAGGACTCCTCCAGAAAAACAGTATTTTCCTACGAGCAGAAAAGATGCTGGGGGATTTCACGCCAGCCCGACGGCAAGACTCCCAGAGCCGATCCCGGTGCGGATGAGGTTCTGAAAAAATATGGAGGAAAATACGTGGGAGATGTAACCAGAAACATCATTTATCTGACCTTTGATGAAGGGTATGAAAACGGCTATACCTCTAAAATCCTGGATACACTCAGGGAAAATAACGTAAAAGCAGCATTCTTTATTACAGGCCCGTACCTGAACGAGCAACAGGATCTGGTCAGAAGAATGGTAGAGGAGGGTCATACTGTAGGAAACCATACCATTCATCATCCCAGCCTGCCTGAAAAGGATGATTCACAGATAGAGGAAGAGGTCCTTGGGCTGGAGAGGGCCTTCTCTGAAAAATTCGGTGCCAAGATGAAATTCCTGCGGCCACCCAAGGGGGAGTACAGTGAACGCAGCCTGAGCATAACCAGCAAGCTGGGCTATTGCAATCTCTTCTGGAGCTTTGCCTATGACGACTGGCACAGGGACAAAATACGCGGGCCCGAATATGCATATAAAAAGGTTATAAGCAATCTGCACAATGGAGAAATAATTCTATTGCATGCTGTTTCGAAGGACAATGCGGATGCACTGGACATGATAATAAAAGGCTGTCGGTCAAGCGGTTTTGAATTTGGAAATGTGGAAGAACTGGCAGATTGAGAGCAGAGTACGTGGCTATGAATTTTTAGGCTCTACTGTGAAGAGAGGCGGAATCCCATGAAAGGTAAAGCTTTGCAGAAGGAAAAGAATACGGCTGGGGCCGGGAAAAAGGATAAAAAACCCAAGCCGGTAAAAAAACCAAACCTTAAGGAAAGAGTAACCGAGGTGTTGGAGCTCCCCAAGGAAATAGTTTTAAACATGCCCAAGCTGACCATGCTGGGTAACGGCGATTTGATCGTGGAAAACTATAAGGGTATTCTGGAGTATGACGAAGGAGTCATAAGGCTGAACACAACCTCCGGAATCATAAGGGTGACCGGAGCGGACATTTACATAAAAGAAATAACAATGGAAAGCATTATGATTTTCGGGAATATTCAAGCACTGGAATTTATGAAATAAACGGATTTACCACTATTTGCTTGCGTGCGGACAATTTGAAGCCGGTTGGTGCGCAGATAGGAGAATACATGTTAATTTGGAGATTATGGAATTATATAAACGGATATGTTATTATTATTGTTGAGGGATACTTTCTGGAAAAATTTATTAACATATGTACCCATAGAAACATACGTCTATGGAATGTAAAGTGGCAGAAGAACAGCAGGGTATCAATGAAGCTCAGTATTGCCCATTACAAGCAGTTAAGGCCTGTTACCAGAAAGACCCGCTGCAAGGTACATATAACAAAACGAAAGGGAGTTCCCTTCATTTTAAACAGGTATAAAAACCGGAAGGCTTTTGTTATTGGTTCGGCAGTTTGCATAATCGCCTTTTTCCTCATATCCTCCTTTGTGTGGGATATATCGGTTTATGGAAACACAAACGTAACAACGGAGTTCATACTTGAAAGATTAAAGGAAAATGGTGTAAGTAACGGTGTCTTGAAATTTAAGGTCAATACTGATGAGATTGCGGAGAACATGATGCTGCAAATAAATGACCTGGCCAGGATAAGTGTGTCACTTAAGGGAACCAGGGTTTATGTGGACGTCACTGAGAGAACAAAGCCTCCCGTATTGATTGACAGGCGTATTCCCTGTAACATTGTTGCCGCCAGGGATGGAGTCATTTATTCCATAGTTGCCAAGGAAGGACTTGAAACCGTAAAAATTGGTGATACTGTTACGAAGGGACAGCTGCTGATTACAGGAAAAATAGACAATGTAAAAAATCCGGAACTGCCTCCTTTGATTGTGCATTCAATCGGCAGCGTGAAGGCCAGAACCTGGTATGAAGCTACTGCAAAGGTGGAGCAGAACCTGGTGACGGCAAAGAGGACAGGAATGAAAAAAGCTCAGTATTCCCTGATTTTATTTTCAAAAAAATTCAAATTATTTCATGGAAAGATTCCATATAATAATTATGAACATGTGGAAGTGAAAAAAAGGCTGACCCTTGGAGCAAATTTCGCTCTTCCTTTTGAAATGCTGGTAGACGAGTATTATGAATATGAGCTTGAGAACAACAAGATAGACGAGGCCACCGCAAAAAAGCTGGCCTCGGAAAAGGCTGTTGAACTGGCGCAGAAACAGATGCCCATGCATGCTGAGGTGCTTAAGAAAAATATAGTGGAATACGAGGACGAAAATGGAAAGGCCGTCAGAGCAATAATAGAATGTATAGAGGATATAGGAGTTACACAGGAGATTGGAGGAATGTGATACTTGGCTGACATTACAGAGAAGAGCATAGATTTTTACAGTATTGAGTACGCAATGAATATTTTCGGAAATTACGATGAAAATATCAAAATTATAGAAGACGCCTTCCAGGTGAAGGTGCTTACCCGAGGAACCTCCATTGCAATAAGCGGAGAGACCGGGAATGTTGAGAAGGCAGAAATAATAGTGACAAAGCTTTTAAACATTGCAAAGCAGGGAGAATCCATAACAAGGCAAAATGTTTTATACCTGGTTGGCCTTACAAATGAAAATAAGATAGAAAAGGCTGATGAAATTATTCAGGACTATGTTTGTCTGACTGCAAAAGGGAAACAAATCAAGTATAAGACCCATGGACAAAAGCTTTATTTTAATGCCATAAAGAAAAATGACATAGTGTTCGGCATTGGGCCTGCGGGAACCGGCAAGACCTTCCTGGCGGTCGCAATGGCTGTCACCGCCTTCAGAAACAAGGAGGTTGACAGGATTATCCTCACAAGACCTGCAGTGGAAGCAGGTGAAAAGCTGGGCTTTCTCCCCGGGGACCTTCAGAACAAGGTAGATCCGTATTTAAGACCGCTATATGACGGTCTGTATGAAATAATGGGTGCGGACCTCTATATGAAATACCTGGAAAGAGGCATGATTGAAATAGCACCTCTGGCGTATATGCGGGGAAGAACCCTGGACAATTCCTTCATTATCCTTGACGAGGCGCAGAATACGACTCCTGAACAGATGAAGATGTTCCTCACCAGAATTGGCTTCAATTCAAAAGCAGTCATAACCGGTGACATAACCCAGGTAGATTTGCCCGGGGACAAAAAGTCCGGTCTGAGGGAGGTTACCGGTATATTGAAGGATATAGACGGCATAGAATTTGTTTACCTCACCGAAAAGGACGTTGTAAGACATGAGCTTGTACAAAAAATAATTGTTGCATATGACAAGCATGACAGTAAAGGCAGCACGAAGCCCTAGCAGGACTGTTTTGTCCCGCTGAACGAAAAGAGCACGAAAACAAGTGGTAGTGGATTTTTCTGGGGGATGAGCAAATGAAGAAAAATAAGAAGAACAGCAGTAAGCTTAAAAGGATTACCCGGAATATTAATGTTCAAAAAATATTTCTGGTAATGGTTACGGTCATAATAGCATTTCTGATAATTGAATCAGGTGCACAGCCCACAAAATACAAATTGAGCGTGGGAGAAGTTTCCCGCTATGATATTTCTGCTCCGAGGGATATTGTAAACGAGGTACTTACAGAGCAGAACAGAGTGGCTGCCATGGAAAACGTCCAGCCTGTTACAAGGGAGGACACAAAGGCCTTTGGAGAAGTATTCTATCAAAAGGATGACTTTTTCAAGGCAATTGGCAGTTCCAGGACCGCTGTTGAAAAGTACTTAAAGGATATGGGAGTGTCGTCAAAGGACGAGAATTTTTCTCAATACCTGAAGGATGCACAGTCCAGTGCCCTTTCATCCTTTTCGACACAGATAAAAGGCCAGGGCATCAACCTGTCCCAGGATCAGATGAGCTATCTCATAAACAAGGCGACCGACAGCGACCTGGAAACCTTTGAGGAGCTGACCCGTCAGCTTATTTCAGAATCCATGGCCGAAGAGGTTACCCAAAGCAATCTTGCATTGCATCTACATAGATTGCAGAACAGCTATCAGAGTATGCAGGGTATAAGCCAGGAATTGAAGAACATTGGGGAGCTGCTTGTCAGAAGCATTCTGAAGCCAAACAGGGTGGTTGATGACGAGGCTACGGCAAGGAAGAGAGAAGAAGCCTATAATGACAACGCCAATATTGTTAAAATAAAAAAGGAATCCAGGATATTGAGTTTTGGAGACATTGTTACGGCTGACAAGCTAAAGCTGCTGGAGGAACTCAATCTGCTTGAAACAAACGGGAAGTATGATTACCTGTTTTCAACCGGCATCATGTCTGTTATATTGTTCCTGACAGTACTGACGGCACTGTTTTTGAAAAAGTATAACAGGGACAGCTACAACAGCCGGAAGGATATTCTTTTGATCTGCCTGATTATTACCATCATTCTGGTATTGGCCCGGTATCTGGTGGGTTTTTATGATGGCCTGGTAATACCTATATTTGTGGGAACCATGCTGGTTGCTACTCTGGTGAATGTTGAAACAGCGGTTGTCATAAACTGCGTATTGGCCGTGGGAATTTCAATAATGTCCAAGGGGGATTATAAATTCCTGTACATGGGCCTTATCTGCGGAGTTATTTCGGCCTTCATGGTATCAAAGGCAAATCAGCGCAGCAAGATGTCAATGAACGGGGTGCTGCTGGGCTTTATAAATGTAGCCTTCATTGTATGCCTGGATTTTATAAACAGAAGCGATACTAGATCCATACTTACCGACAGCATTGTAGTTTTTCTGAACGGGTTTGTCTCAATGATTCTCACCATTGGCTTCCTGCCGTTTCTGGAAAGCGCATTTAATATAGTGACGCCCTTGAAGCTGCTGGAGTTGTCGGATCCCAACCACCCCTTGCTGAAAAAGCTTTTAATAGAGGCTCCGGGAACCTATCATCACAGTCTTATGGTGGGTAACCTGGCGGAAATAGCCACGGAGGATTTGGGAGGCAATGCCTTGCTGGCAAGAACAGGGGCATATTTTCATGATGTGGGAAAGCTGAAAAGGCCTGATTTTTTCAAGGAGAACCAACTTACTGAAAACCCCCATGACAGGATGACTCCCAGTCTCAGCACCCTTGTCATTACCTCACATACAAAGGATGGTCTGGATATAGCGGCCAAATACAAGCTGCCACAGGTCATACTGGATATTATCAAGCAGCATCACGGTACTACCCTGGTGGCCTATTTTTATCATAAGGCCCTTAAAGCCGCAGAGGGGGAGGCGGAGATAAAGCAGGAGGATTTCAGATATGACGGCCCCAAGCCGCAATCCAGGGAGGCCGCCGTAGTAATGCTGGCCGATTCTGTGGAAGCAGCGGTAAGGTCCATGACTGACAAGACAGAAGCTAAGATGGAAGCACTCATAAGGAAAATAATAAAGGATAAGCTGGATGACGGGCAGTTGGATAACTGCCGGCTGACCCTTAACGACCTGGATATGGTGGCAGGTTCCTTTATGCGGGTATTAAGCGGATATTTTCATGCAAGGGAACAATACCCTGAAATAAAGGAAGCTTTGGCAGGAGAGAATAACAGGCATAGGGACGGAGTTCCGGAGCAAATTGCCTCTGTTGAAGCGTCAGCCTCTGCGCCCTCCCGGGAGGAAACGGAATCCGCCGCATTGAGGGAAGCGGAGACACAGGTAAAACAAAGGAATATTTGAAAAGTATACTTGATAAGGAGAAGCAGGTTTGATAATAATTGAAAATGAGCAGGATAAGGTTGATATTACACAAGCTATTAATAAATTGATTGAAGCTACCGTTGAGGGTTGTATGAAGGCTGAAAACCTCGATACCGCCTATGAAGTAAGTGTTTTAATAGTGGATGACCGGGAAATAAGGGCTATCAACAAGGAACACAGGGCCATAGACAAGGCCACTGATGTGCTTTCCTTCCCCATGGCGGAATTTGTCAAGGGCGAACTTGTCTCGGACGAAGGCGATTATGATCCGGAGTTTGATGAACTGATGCTGGGTGATATAATAATATCTGCTGAAACTGCAAAAAGGCAGTCACAGGAGTACGGGCACAGCTTTGAGAGAGAGCTTGCCTTTTTGACGGCACACTCCTGCTTCCATCTGTTGGGCTATGACCACATGGATGAGGCTGAGGAAAAAATCATGATGGAAAAGCAGGAAGGTGTACTTGAGCAGATGGGCTTGACGAGGGGTGTCTGATTTAGCTGCGTGGGAATGAACCGCAGATATGGAGAACTGTATGAAAAATAGAAATCTGTTGGAGAGCTTTAAAAACGCTTTTCAGGGCGTTTGGCATACCTTGGCTAATGAAAAGAATATGAAGATCCATCTGGCTGCCGCTGCTATGGTGATTATAATGGCTGCCTGGCTGGGAGTAAGCAAAATAGAAATGACTGTATTGTGTGTCACTATAGCAATGGTTATCTGTTTTGAGCTTATAAATACTGCCATGGAGGTTATGGTTAACATAATAGTTGATGTATACCATCCAAAGGCCAAAATAATCAAGGATGTATCAGCAGGTGCGGTTTTTGTGTCGGCATTGTTCAGCATTGCAGTGGGAGTAATAATTCTGGGAGATAAGCTCCTCATAAGGCTCCAAAGCTTGTATGACCTGATGCTGAAATAGTGTTTTGTGCATTTGGCGATTTACATACCGGCTGCAGGTCATGCTGGAAATATGGATATGGAAAGGACCTGATATGATTACAAATGAAGCACTGATTGAGCAGGCCAGACAGGCCATGGCAAATGCATATGTACCTTATTCCAAATTTCATGTGGGGGCTGCCCTGCTCACAAAGACAGGAAGGGTATATACCGGCTGCAATGTGGAAATCGCCTCCTTTGGAGCAACTAATTGCGCCGAACGGACGGCGGTATGGAAGGCGGTATCAGAGGAAGGCAGGCTGGAGATTGAAAGGATTGCCATAGTGAGTGATGATCCCGGCTATATATACCCCTGCGGTATATGCAGGCAGGTGCTTGCGGAATTTGCCGATGATGAGATGCAAATAATAGCTACAAATAAAAGCGGTGAATACAGGGTTGTGCGGTTTGGAGACATTCTTCCCAACGCGTTCCGCAGCTTTTAAAAATAAATAACCATTTTGGAGGATATAATGTCGTTTAAGTCAGGTTTTGTTTCAGTAATAGGAAGACCAAATGTAGGAAAATCAACGCTTTTAAATGCCCTGACAGGGCAGAAGATAGCTATAATGTCCGATAAGCCTCAGACCACCAGGAATACCATACGAGGCGTAGTAACAGAGGAGGATTATCAACTGGTGCTCATTGATACGCCTGGTATTCACAAGCCAAAGACCAAGTTAGGGCAATATATGGTAAATGTGGCCTCCGAAACAATGAAAGAGGTGGATTTGATACTTTTTATTGCTGATGCCACCGAGTCTGCCGGAGCTCTTGACACAGGCATAATCGAACAGCTGAAACAGGCTGAAACGCCGGTATTCCTGATTCTTAACAAGGTTGACATTGTAAGTAAGGACAAGCTTTTATCCGTAATAGAAAACTACAGCGCCCTGATGGATTTCAAGGCTGTAATACCCGTATCAGCGCTTAAAAAGGACGGAACGGCTATAATTCTCAAGGAGGCCTTGCAGTATATTCCCGAAGGTCCCAGGTTTTTCTCGGAGGATACCCTGACAGACCAGCCGGAGAAGGTCATAGCTGCCGAAATGATAAGAGAAAAGGTGCTGCTGAATCTTGATGATGAGGTTCCCCATGGTGTGGGTGTGGAGGTGATGTCCTTTAAAGAGCGTGAGGATGGGCTTATCAGCATTCAGGCCACAATATACTGTGAAAAAAGCTCCCATAAGGGAATCATTATTGGAAAACAGGGACAAATGCTCAAAAAGATAGGGAGCGCATCCCGGTATGAAATTGAGAGATTACTGGACACTAAGGTGTTTCTGGAATTATGGGTCAAGGTCAAGCCGGACTGGAGAAACAACGACGGCATGCTGAAAAATCTCGGTTATCAGAAAAGCAAGAGACAGTAGTGCGGGGGCTGCGTAGCAAATGAGAAATGTACATTACAAAGGCATTGTTATAAGAGAAGTGAATACGGGAGAGGCAGACAAGATAGTTACGGTTTTAACTGCAGAAGAGGGTAAGATTTCTGTTGCTGCAAAGAATGCACGGCGTCCTAAAAACTCCTTAAGCGGAGGAACACAGCTGCTGTGCTTCAGTGATTACATGCTCTTCAAGGGCAAGGAGCTGTATAATATGTCCTGCTGCGAGGTAATTGAGCCAAATTATGAAATCCGGAACGATATATACAAGCTCACCTACAGTTCCCATATCCTTGATCTGATTTCTGACAATGTTCAGGAGGGAGAACCATCTGAAGATATTCTGAAGCTTTTGCTGAATACTCTTTATGTCATTGCAAAAACAGAGCGCCCTCTGGAACTGGTAACCAGGGTTTTCGAGCTCAGGCTGATGGCCTTGCTGGGTTATGAGCCGCAGGTTGCTGGTTGTATCGGATGCAATTCCGGCCAGGATGAAAATATGTACTTTGATTTGGACAATTCGGGTATTGTATGTAAGGAATGTGTAAATGCTAATGGGAGAGTTATTCCCCTTTTACCGGGAACCGTCAAGGCTTTGAAATATATTATGAAAATCAGTCCGCAGAAGCTCTTCAGCTTTAACCTGTCCCAGGAGTCGGTTAAGGAACTGGGGGTTATTGCAAAAAAATATATAAAAGAGCATTTGGGAAAGGAATATAACAAGCTGGATTATCTTAAACAGTTGATGTGATTAATCAAAATACTCTGGAGTGATATATGAACAGTTTAGTTTCAACTATTTCCATCATAATCATTGTTATAAATGTTGCATTCATTATCACGGCTGTTTTCTTTGAGCGCAAGAAACCTGTTCAGGCACTGAGCTGGGTCATTACCCTGTCCTTATTGCCTCTTATAGGTTTTTTCCTTTATTTGCTCTTCGGAAGAAGGTCATACAGGCAATACAGCCATAAGGTGTTTAAAAGCTCAGCCAAGATTCCCTATGGGAAAGAGATACGGGTTCCGGAATATACCGGCGAGGAGATGAAGCAGTTGATGAGGCTCAACGCTGCAACCTCCAGAAGTCCTTATACAGACAATAATGATGTTACAATATATACCAGTGCCAGGGATAAATATGCCGAGCTGTTCAAGGATCTGGAAGAAGCCAGGGATTCCATACACCTGCTTTACTTCATCCTTCAGAACGACAACATAGGCAAAAAGCTCATTGACCTGCTGGCAAAAAAGGCCGGTGAAGGGGTGGAGGTAAGGGTTTTAATAGATCATGGCTCAAACCTTTTTATGCCGTTCAGAGCATATTCCCCGATAATCAAAAATGGAGGGGAAGTTTTCAGCTATTTCTCCAATACAATAAATAATTATCTCAAGATAAACTTCAGAAACCACCGCAAGATAGTGGTAATAGACGGAAAAACAGGCTACACGGGGGGAATAAACATTGGGGATGAGTATCTCGGTCTCCACAAGAAAGTAAAACCCTGGAGGGATACCCACCTGAAAATAACCGGCAGCAGTGTATTGGACCTTCAGCTCAGGTTTATTGAGGATTGGCTTTATGCATCAAAGCAGGCTTCCGAAAAATTTGACAACCGCAGATATTTTCCGGAAATAGAAGACAGGAAGGGCACGACAATCGCAGCAGGTACCGGCAGCACGACCGGAATCCAGATAGTGTCCAGCGGCCCCGATACCAACGGGGAGGAGATTAAGCGGGGATTGCTGAAGTTGATCAATTCCGCAAAACAGAAGATACTGATTCAAACCCCCTATTTCGTGCCTGATGCGGCATTTCTGGAGGCTCTCCAGAATGCTGCCTTATCGGGGGTGGAGGTGTGTATCCAGCTGCCTGGAGTACCTGATAAGCAATACGTATATAAGGCTACCATGTCTTATGTTGCTGATGTGCTGGATTATGGCATAAAGATATATCTATATCCAGGCTTTCTCCATGCAAAAATGCTGGTGGTGGATGATTTCTGCGGGGTTGTGGGAACGGCAAACATTGACATGAGAAGTTTTTCACTGAATTTTGAGATAGATGCCTTTATGTATGGAGAGGAAATAGCAGGAAGGTGCACAAATATCTTTGATACGGATTTAAAGATCTGCACAAGACTGACCAGAGATGAATTTAACCGAAGAAACATTTTTTCCAGGGTGGCCGAGAATGTTTTAAGACTGTTTTCACCAATTCTATAAAAAAGTGGGGGCTGGAATATCCCAACCCCAATAACCGTTTGGCTAAAACTGAAAATAAATAAACGAACTGGTGTTAAAGACCCCAAACAAAATAAGTAAAATCAGACCCGCGTAATATAAGCCCCATCTCACCACCAAAGGCCTTTTTTCTATCTCTTCACTTAAAGTTCTCGTTCGCTGCATAAGCTGTACTGCTGTCAGAAAAGCCACAACACAGCAGCAAAGTGCCACCTGATATCTTGTAATTCCTACGCTGCCGAAATTGATGTCCAGGCTGAAATCCGTAAAAATCTTTTTTATGATAAAGCGTGCATTTGAAAAAGAGGTGGCTCTGAAAAATATCCACGAAAAGCATATAAGATTAAAGCTTATAAATACCTTTGCAAACTTCTGAAGAGCAGGTGCCCTGTCTAGACGAACTGCGTGTGCAAGCTTTTCTCTCAGGCTCCTGGTCACAAGTGCAAAGACCAGATAGAACCCGTTAAGAGCACCCCAGATGACATAGGTCCAAGCCGCACCGTGCCAGAGCCCGCTAAGCAGGAATACAATCATCAGGTTTCTGTACCATTTCCATTTTGCACATCTGCTGCCTCCAAGTGAAATATACACATAGTCGGAAAACCAACTGGACAGGGAGATATGCCAGCGTCTCCAAAACTCTGAAATACTTTTTGAAAAATAGGGAAGACGAAAGTTTTGCATTAGCTCAATGCCCATGACTCTTGACGCACCCCGTGCAATATCCGTATAGCCGGAGAAGTCGCAGTATATCTGAAAGGCGAAGAAATAAGTGGCTATTACCAGCGTCAGCCCGCTTACCGCCTCGGGAGACTTGTAGGCAGCATTGACTGCAAGGGCAAGATTATCAGCTATGACCAGCTTTTTGAAAAAACCCCAGGCCATCAGCTTAAACCCGTCCATCGTGCGCTTTGCATCAAAACTGTGTTTGGTGTGGAACTGCCACAGCATATTCTGCGGACGCTCTATGGGCCCGGCGACCAGCTGGGGATAATACATGACATATAGGGCGTATATGCCGAAATGTGTTTCTGGCCTGTGCTTGCCCCGGTATACCTCTATTATGTAGCTCATGCTCTGGAAGGTGTGGAAGGACAGACCTATAGGCAAAATAATGGTCAGGCTGCTGATGGGATAGTTCCAGCCCAGCATTTGCGCAAGTCTTTCGGCATTTTCATTAAAAAAGTTGAAGTATTTGAAGACAAAAAGTATTCCCACATTGGTCAATATGCTTATAATAAGAAATATCCGCTTTCTGCTGCCAGCCATTTTATCTATAAGTATACCTGCAATATAGTCTATGACAATGGTAAAGCCCAGTATTAGTATGTATTTAGGAACAAAGGCCATGTAGAAAAGGCAGCTGCTTGCCAGCAGCAAAAACCATCTGATCTTATGTGGCAGGACAAAGTAAAGAATAGTTACCACCGGAAAAAATATCATAAATTCTACAGAGTTAAACAGCATTTGAATTCTCCTTGTCCATCAGTATTTTTTTCCATAAATCCTGTGCCATGAATTCATAGCCCTCCGGAAGCAGGTGCACATGGTCTGAAAAGTATTCGTAGTTTACTTTTTTGTTATAATCAATATAATTTAAACCTCTGTCAATGAAACATTGTGCTATGCGTGACAGGTTATCCTGAAATCCGGGCCTTTCCGTAGCTCCGTTTAAAAGCCTGTCATTCATTGCGTTCATAAAATACAGTGTATTTTTCTCCTTCTGATGCTTTGCAATTTTATTCAGAAAGTATATCTGCGGACTGCTTTCACTGAGGTTGAAGGTCTTGTCGGAATAATACCACCTGTTCTCAGGCAGATTAAGGGTTCTTGGCAGCTTGGGCTTTTTGTTCCAAACCATGATTTCTGCTTTTGGCTGGTTCAGCAGGACATTTGCATTTAACCTGATCTTATTGCTGATGAACCCACTGTAGCCTATGGCGGCAAAATAACTGTTAAGTCCGTGGTGAAGCTCGGCTTTAGCAGCACTCCAGGAGCTTTCCTCCTTGATATGTCCCCGGCTGACCATGGCCTTGTAGCTTTCCCTGTCCAAATCCTTCAGATAATGCTTCAGCCAGTAGGCGGGTGTTTTAGCATTAATTTCCCAATAGCTGAAGTTTAAGATAAGGTTATCTGTAGAAATGCCATATTTGTCAAGCAGTAGCAGCACCGCATAAAAATCGCCGAACATGGAAGAAGGTATTCCCAGGTTGAAAACCCTGAGCCCGCTGTTCTCTTTGACGGCAAGCACATTCATGTAGGAACTCATGGTTTTGTCGGGAGGACAGGGGGTGCCGTAGCCTACCGAATCTCCCACGAAAATTATATATTCCTTTAGGTCCTGCTTATTAATAATGTCCTTTATTGCCTTTACCGTTGGCTCGATGGTATGTACATTATCCTTAAACACCTCATAATTCAGCCTTTTATTATAAACTGCACTTTTGGGAAGAAAAAAAACAAGTGACAGCTGAGTCAGCAAATAAAAAACAGCCAGGAAAAGAAAAAGTTTTTTGAATATTTTCATTGCCTCACCTCGTCAATTCAGCTAATAAATAGAATTTATGTCAAAACAAAATAAACCTTACATATTATACTATAGAATTTGTCGGATAAAAAGAAAATTTTATATTTCTTCCCATAGTTATTGTCTTAAAACGCCTAATACAATATAATTGATAGAAAATAAACAATCTTTCCGAAGAGCAGACAGGGGGATAAAATATGAATAAAATAGTCAGAGAGATGATTATATATTTTAATAAAGATGTAAAGAGAATTAACCATGCCCTGAAGGTGCATGATTTCTGCGCTGCAATAGCAGGAGTTGAGGGACTGGATGAAAAAACCCGTAACATAGTTGAGCTTTCGGGAATACTCCATGATATAGGCATTAAGGAGGCAGAAAGAAAGTACAACTCTTCCGCCGGCCCTTATCAGGAAAAGGAAGGCCCGGCTATTGCCAGAGAAATAATGGGAAAGCATGGGATTGAAGCGGGAATGATGGACAGAGTGTGCCATATAGTTGGGAACCATCACAGCTACGGTAAAATAGACGGAATTGATTTTCAGATTCTTGTAGAAGCCGATTTTATAGTTAACATATTTGAAGACGGACTGGAAAGGTCTTCAGCGGCAACCATAAGGAAAAAGTATTTTAAGACCCAGGCGGGCACTGAATTTATTGAGTGCATGTATCTTCAGGCACCATGACAATAGGCAGTATATTGCGTGTCCATAAATAATTGTAGCAATTAAAGGAGTTTTTTCTTTGTTCAGACTTGTAAAATACTTAAAACCATATATTAAACAGGTTACGCTAGGGCCTGCCTTCAAGCTTCTGGAAGCGATTCTTGAACTGCTAATACCACTGATGATGGCTAAGCTCATTGATAACGGAGTTAAGGCAAATAATTCCACCTTCATCTTGCAGATGGGAGGGTTAATGCTTTTAACAGCTATAGTAGGGGCGGGCTCGGCATTTGTCTGCCAGTATTATGCGTCAGTTGCTTCACAAGGGTTCGGCACTACCATGAGAAATCTTTTGTTTAAAAAGATTCAGGGCTTCTCCTACAGTGAAATTGACAAAATCGGAACGCCCTCGCTTATAAACCGGATTACCAGCGATGTAAACCAATTGCAGTTTGCAGTGGCCATGCTTATAAGACTGGTTATAAGAGTTCCTTTCCTCTGTATTGGAGGGCTTGTAATGGCTGTGATAATAAGTCCGCGGCTGTCCTTGATATTACTGGTCATAATGCCGGTATTTGCAGTATTTCTCTATCTGGTCATGTCCAGGAGCATACCCATGTTTAAGACTGTGCAGAAGAAGCTGGACACCCTCTCCACAGTCATCAGGGAGAACCTGTCCGGGGCCAGGGTAGTCCGGGCCTTCGCAAGACTGGACAAGGAAAGGGAAAGATTTAAAAAGAGCAATAAGGAATACGCCGACAACTCTGTCAGGGTGGTCAGGATATCTGCACTGCTGAACCCTGTGACGACGGTGGTTATCAATTTAGGTATTGCCGCCATTCTCTGGTTCGGAGGCTTTCAGGTATATGAAGGTGATATGACCCAGGGTGAAATTATCGCATATATCAACTATGTCAATATGATATTATCGGCCTTGATAGTTCTGGCAAACCTTGTGATTACCTTTACCAAGGCCGCTGCCTCTGCTGTGAGGGTAAATGAGCTTCTGGATATACGCTCTTCCATTGAAGACCCTGACAATTATGAAGAGCTGCCTCAGGTAGAGAGACCGGAGCCCGCCTCAGCCATAGAATTTAAAAATGTAAGTTTTTCCTATGACGACTCTGCAGAAAATGTACTTCAGAACGTTTCGTTCAAGGTTTTAAAGGGACAGGTGGCAGGAATCATCGGTTCCACCGGTTCGGGCAAGACAACCCTTGTAAATTTGATTGCCCGCTTTTATGATGCCACTGAAGGAAGTGTTTTCATTGGAGGACAAGATGTTAAAGCTGTCAAACAGACAGAGCTGAGAAATAAAATAGGGATGGTGCCCCAGAAATCCGTACTGTTCACTGGGACCATAGAGGATAACCTCAGATGGGGAAAGCCTGACGCAACCCTTGACCAAATGGCGGAGGCGGCGAAAATCGCCCAGGCCTATGAATTTATAATGAAAAAGCAGGACGGCTTTAGTGCTGAAATCACCCAGGGAGGAAGAAACCTGTCCGGGGGGCAGAAGCAAAGGCTTGCCATTGCCAGGGCCTTGATTAAAAGTCCCGAAATACTAATACTGGACGACAGCTCCAGTGCACTTGACTATGCCACTGACGCCGCCTTACGGCGGGAGATGAAGGAGAAGCTTTCAGGGATGACTGCGGTTGTAGTGACTCAGCGTGTAGCCGCCATTCGAAATGCAGATATTATAATAGTAATGGAAGAGGGAGAAATAGTGGGCATGGGCTCAAATGAAGAACTGCTTGAAAACTGTCCCGTCTACAGGGAACTCTACAGCAGCCAGGGCCTGAACAATAACGGCCTGGAGCCGGGTGACAGGAGTGCAGGCAAGGGAGGTGGGAGCCAATGAAGAGCAGTATGTTAAAGAGACTTCTCACATATATTCTCAGGCACAGGAGCTTTGTGGCCGGCGCACTTCTGTGTGCGCTTTTCAGCAATATACTTATGATTGCGGGACCCTATATAATAGGTATTGGAGTTGACAATATTGCCGGGAAGGGCCATGTAAATTTTAATAATATTTTTTATATTGTTCTTGTGATTCTGGGACTTTATGTTGTGAGCGCAGCCTTCCAGTGGATTCTTCAGGTGCTTACCGGCAAACTTGCAAACAGAACGGTGGAGGAATTGAGGAATGATGTTTTTGAGCACGTAAGCAAAATGCCTCTGGAGTATTATGACAGGAATCCTCATGGAGATATTATGTCAAGACTTACGGTTGATATGGAATATATCTCGGAAGGAATATACCAGGCTGTGACACAAATGGTTACAGGTGTAATATCAATAATAGGCTCTCTTGTGTTCATGTTCATACTTAATCCTGCCATAACCCTCATAGTGCTTGTTATGACTCCGGTAACCTTCCTGATAGCGTCTTTTATAACGAGACGTTCTTCGAAGCTTTTCAAGGAGCAGTCCAGGCTGAATGGAGAACTGAACGGTTTTGTTGAGGAGATGATAGGCAGTCAGAAGGTGATAAAGGCCTTCAATTATGAGACCCGGGCCCAGGAAAGGTTTGAGGAAATAAACGGAAGGCTTTACAAAACAGGCAGATGGGCACAGTTCTATTCTTCTCTGGTCAACCCCTCAACACGACTGGTAAACAATATAACATATGTACTGTTGGGCTTGACCGGGGGACTGGCGGCTGTGGCGGGAAGGTTGAGCGTTGGTTATATATCAAGCTTCCTGACCTATTCCACATATTTTTCACAGCCAATAAACAACATAACCAGCGTAACGACCCAATTGCAAACAGCGGTTGCATCCGCACAAAGAGTATTTGCTGTACTTGACAGTCAAGCCGAGCAGACGGATGAAGGCCTCATGGAATTCAAATGCTCCCGGGGAGAGGTAAGCTTTGAGAAAGTGAATTTTTCATATACCCCTGATACCACCCTTATAAGCAATTTCAGCCTTAGTGTAAAAAAGGGCACCAGAATTGCGGTGGTAGGGCCTACCGGTGCAGGAAAAACAACTCTGGTGAATCTACTCATGCGTTTTTACGATGCAAATAGTGGGAATATATATATTGATGACACCAATATCCTCGCTATGACCAAGGACAGCCTGCGAAAGTCCTTTGGAATGGTGCTGCAGGATACCTGGCTGTTTTCGGGCACCATCAGGGATAATATTGCATACGGTAAGCCTGATGCCACCGAAGTAGAAATTGAAAATGCTGCAAAATCCGCCAATGCACACAGCTTTATAAGAAAGCTGCCCTTGGGCTATGATGCGCTGGTGACCGAAGGCGGGGGGAATCTTTCACAGGGACAGAGACAGCTTTTGACAATAGCCCGTGTAATGCTTATAATCCCGCCTATGCTGATACTGGATGAAGCCACCAGCAGCGTGGATACAAGAACAGAAACAAATATTCAGAAGGCCTTCAGCAGGTTAATGGAAGGCAGAACAAGCTTTATTATTGCTCATAGGTTATCGACCATCAGAGAAGCAGATGTTATTCTGGTCATGAATAACGGGCAGGTGGTGGAACAGGGAAACCACGAGCAATTGATGGCAAAGGGCGGCTTTTACAGCAAGCTTTATTACAGCCAGTATGAAACCGCAGATTAGCCTGCAGGGCTGGGGGGATTGACTTGAAAGATATATGCGGTAAGACAGAGTGTTTTTCATGCAGTGAAAGCCACTACGTGTCTTTCATTACTATTTGTGTACACGCAATAGGTGTAGATGGGAGATAATATGGAAAATATGCTTGAAAATTATAGAAATCAAAAGAAGATACTTATGGAGGCACTTGTGCAAAAGGATTATATGGAAATCTACCAGTCCGGTATACTGAAAAACGATTTCATTCTCAAGCTGGGTGAGCCCAGATATGAGCTTCACAAGCTTGAGCTTAAAATTGCCAGAACGAAGCTGAAGCTGGAGATGATGCAGACCTGCATACAATTTCAGATTCCCATAGACAACGAACACATTGACAGAACTCTTGAAAAGGATTTTGAAAAGCATTTCCACATGTTGAGGGTTATGAAAAAGGAAATTGAAAGTGTACATAATATGAATGTGTCAAATTGGGAGCTGGAAAAAGCGGCAATGCACTTGAAGGCTTTATATATTTCCATTGCAGAAAAGATTCATCCGGAGCTCAGTGCCATTTCCGACAAAAAGTCTGCTAGGATATGGAACGCGGCTAAGGCAGCATATGAAAGCAAGGATGTAAAGAAATTGGAGAAACTTCAAAAAAGGGTTCTATTGGAATATCAGGATGTTCCCGAACTTCAGGAGGAAGCTCAACAGGATATGAAAAAGGTTGTGAGGAAAATGAGATACAAGGCAAAAACCGTTTTATCTGATATAGAGAATCTTAAAAAACAGTTTCCTTTTAATGAAGCCAAGCTGCTGGAGGATGAGGAAGCCTTGGAGAGATTTAAGAAGGACATATCAAAAGACATAAAGGCGGCCCGAGAGCTGCTGGATAAGCTGGAAAAGCAAATACTGGAGAAACTGCCGCCTACAAGCGACTTGCTCAACTAAGGTATTCCTGCAGGCGTCAGGAATACCTTAAGGCGCAGCCGACGGACTATTTTTAGCCTGCCGGTTTCTTTTGGTTGTACAGTTCTCTGGCTTTATAGGCCCAATAGGCATATATTATGGTCAGGGAAAATATAAGTATTAAAGGCAGGAATCTGAAAATCACAAAGGGTGTTTCAAAAAGGAAGGAGAACCAGAAAGCAGAGCCGCTCTTTTCCCAAAGGCCCGGTGTCAGATACCCAAGCTTGATAAAATTAAAGTCATTGGTTAAAATGAATGCGGCAAGATAGCATATGGTGATAATGAAAGCAAACATGCTCTGGTTTGACAATCTCTTAAATCGAGCCGCCTTTGATTCCAGGTCTGAGAAGATTTCAGCGGAATACTTGTTGTTGTTCGCGGGCAGGAAATACTGTCCGCCGGAACAAGAACTTCCACAAACATGTACCCAGCCTGAATCCTGAAACAACTGCCTGTATTGCTGAAAATCACGTTTGTTTTTAAATACCCTGTAGTCTATTTTGTAATGAAGTTCCTGGGGTTTTCCCGGCTCGAAGGTATAAAAGCCAAGGGAATTATAGGACCTGAGCATATAACCCGCTTTTGCCATGGAGTTCAGATAGTCTTCTTCCTTATCCATATCTACACAAATTTTTAATTTAATCATATAATCAACAACCTTTCATAATATTATGGTTAATATTGCGTGATTATCCTGCCGGATTATAAAGTCAATTACGGTTGAAACCTTCGCCTTCCAGGCGAATATATGCTTTCAAACACTTTGTTTAAAGTTTTAACGGTTTGGGATTTTAAGCAGTCTGTACTTCAGGAGGCTTTCAGCCGATAGTAATTGACTTTTCACCGTCCGCAACATTCCCCGAAATGCTTACAAGGTGCTTAAGACGTTGGATTTCCAGCTTCAGAACCTCCATGCCCTCCTCCGTGAGCACATATACCTTCCGCCTGGTATCCTCGGTAGCTACGGCTCTTATGAGCTTTTGCCGCACAAGATTTTCAAAAGCTCCGTATAAGGTACCGGCAGCAATTTTAACCTTGTTGTCGCTTAACTGCTCTACCTTCTGCATTACCGCATAACCGTGGGAGGGTTCTGTCAGCGAAAGCATTATATAGAAGGTGGTTTCGGTAAGGGGCAGGAACTTGTTATAGTTCATCAAAAACATCTCCTTTTCGATCATGTTCCATCTATGTTCCATGCATATATCAGCTTATAGACCAGCAGAACTAAAAGCGTTCAGAACCCTGTGCCGAAAAATATATGGTACATATAACTGTGAAGCCTTCAGTACAGGCTGATGTTGTATAGAATTAATGTTGTACAAAGCTATTTTGTGCAGGGTCAATGTTGCCAACAGCTATGCTGTAAAGGGTAACTATATACAGATAAACTTTATACAGTTCAACTGTATAGTTAGAGTATATACAGTCTGACTGTATATGTCAAGACTTATATATTTAAATGAAAGGTGAAATGAAAATACAAAAACTGCAAATAAACTGTTGACAGCCATGCAGAGGCATGTTAATATAATCAAGCTGACGCGGTAAGCGAAGGCGAAGCATTTTACACAAGTTTAATTTTCTGGTGGAAATAACGAGATGGATACACCCGTTCCCATACCGAACACGGCAGTTAAGCATCTCCGTGCTGATGATACTTGGCTGGAAACGGCCCGGGAAAGTAAGTCTCTGCCGGATTTATATTCCTCAATAGCTCAGTCGGTAGAGCATGCGGCTGTTAACCGCAGGGTCGTAGGTTCAAGTCCTACTTGAGGAGCCAAGGATATCAGGCTAAAAAGGCTGCAATATTGCAGCCTTTTTAGCCTCTTTGCCTATTTTATACTTAAATTAACTGGTTGCACTAGCTTGAAAATGTAATATACATGCAAAAGCTGCTTATATACAATTCACTCCCGGAGCACGGAGGCTAACTATGGATTTTAGAATAACAGACAAAATAAACGAACGGGATAGGGCTGAAGTTTTTCAAGGTCTGCTGGAATATAATCTTGCTAGAATTGAAGATAAGAATCCTAGAGAGTTAGGTATTTATTTAGAGAATGATTTGGGGCAAAAACTTGCAGGCCTTATTGGCGAAACACACGGTAATTGGCTGACAGTCAAATATCTATGGGTGAAGGAAGCAATGAGAGGGCAGCATATAGGTAGTGAACTTTTAGAACGGGCGGAAAATATGGCAAAAGGGCGCGGATGTAAATATGTGTTCTTGGACACGTTTAATTTTCAAGCACCGGCATTTTATATAAAGCATGGATATGAACAGGTGCTTTCGTTGAAAGAATACCCCGTTACCGGGCAGCGTTACTATTTCACAAAGACCTTATAGGCTGTTTTCGTAATTTTTGGCTTATAATAAACTCTTTTACAATGTTTTGCACTCTGCGGTACGCATAGTAGTTTAAACGGCTCAACAGGTTGATCCAACCAATATAAAAAACCTGCGGCGCTTGGAGAAGTCTTGTCCGCAGGTTTCTATAACTATCAATTCAATTTTATATACTGGCTGTACCTGCTTGTTATACCACCTGCAGTATGGCGCATTTCAAATATTCCGTTTCGGGAGAAGCCAGCAGAACCGGATGATCCTTGGCCTGGGACCTGTATTCCACAACCCTGACACGTCGTCTGGAATCGGCGGCGGCGTCATACAAAATGTCCATGAACAGTTCGGAGTCAACATGCTGTGAACAGGAGCAGGTAATGAGATAGCCGCCTTTTTTTATTATTTTCATAGCCCTTAGATTGATTTCCTTGTAGCCTCTGATTGCTCCCTGAACGGCATTTTTGGTTTTGGTGAAGGCAGGCGGGTCAAGAACTATGGTGTCAAAGGTTTCACCCCTGTCATAGAATTCCCTCAATATATCAAAGGTGTTGGCCGCCTGGAATTTTACTGTTGAGGCCAGACCGTTGATTTCAGCATTTTTTGTGGCGCAGCTTACTGCGTGCTCCGATATATCGATGCCTAAAACGCTGGAGGCACCAAAAAGCCCGGCATGCAGTGCAAAAGAGCCCGTGTGTGTGAAGCAGTCCAAAACCTTTACTCCTTTCACAAAGGGAGCGATGGCGGCCCGGTTTTCCTTCTGGTCTAGAAAAAATCCGGTTTTCTGTCCGTTTTCCACATCCACAAGAAATTTAACGCCATTTTCAGTCATTTCCACCAGCGTATCAAAGGGCCCTTTCAGAAAGCCCTTCTGCATTTCAAGTCCCTCCAGCTGTCTTACAGGCACATCATTTCTTTCATAAATGCCCCGGGGTTTGATAATATCCTCCAGAATACTTACGATATCTGCCTTAAACCTGTCAATTCCCAGTGCAAGAGTCTGAACCACCAGAATGTCGGAAAACTTGTCTACCACCAGTGCCGGCAGAAAGTCCGATTCGGCAAATACCACCCGGCAGCTTTCAACGTCGGCAACCTGTTTTCTATAGTTCCAGGCGTCGTTAATGCGCTTGTACAAAAAGTCATAATTTACTTCTTCATGCTCGTAGGTGAGCATTCTTATAGTTATCTGAGACTGAGGGTTATAGAAGCCTCTGCCGAGAAACTTGTTTTTGCTGCTGTATACATCAACAACCTCACCTGGAGTTATGTCGCCCTCAGTATGTGATATGTCACTTCTGAAAATCCAGGGATGACCGTATTCCACTCTGCTTTCCTTGCCCTTAACAATGTAGGCCTTTGCCATGTCTATTTCCATGCCTCCCATTTCGCACAAAACCCCATGAAAGTTGTCGCATGGAATCGGTGCCACATTTTATGTGTTTCAATTTTTCTTTCAACCTTAGTTATCCTTTCTCAGACTTCTTCTGTTTCCGTTTTTGTCAACAATAACAGTGTTGTCCAGTGTAGCCTTGAGATTAGCCCTGAAGGAGGCTATATATTCTTTTCTCAACAAATCCCTTTCAGCCAGCTCAGCTTCGGAAAGAGAAGAGGTTTTTGCTTTTTTGGCCAGTTCATTCAATCTTTCAATTCTGCTGTTTTCCATAACAACCATCCTGTCTTTATATGATATTAAAATTATATCAGGTAATATGAATATACGGTGCTAACTATATTTTACATAAAATATACAAGTTATGCTTCCTGAATAGCACCGCTTGTATTATATCAAAAATTATGTCCTTTAAAAAGCGTGTATTGTGTGATATTATTAAAAAATAAAGATACATATATTTGGGAGGTGGAGGGAATGGCTGACATACAGGTTGTTGTATTTACCTTAAATAACGAATTGTGCAGTGTTGAAGCATCTATGGTATTTAAAATCGAAAAATACGGCGAGGTATCTCATATTCCAGAAATGCCTGATTACATAAAGGGACTTTATGACCTGAGAGGAAGGGTGGTTCCCGTAGTGGATTTGAATAAGAAATTCAACATGGGCGACTCTGAAATAACCAAGAAAACAAAAATCATTATTTCTGAAAAAGACGGACAGCTGTTTGGATTTATGGTAAACAATGTCCTTGAAATAATTAATTTAAACGAAGCGTCCATTGACAGGTCTGATGCCATAATCAAGGTCAACAATAAGAAATATATTACCGGAGTAGGTAAGAAGGAGGATAAATTGTTCTCCATAATAGATTTAAATGAAATTCTCCGTCAGGACGAGGTGGAGCAGGTAACCGACGTTATTACAGTCAAGGATTGAGGAAAATATATATTAATATAACAGTACCGCATGCTACAGCTTATATGCTTGCTCATATAAGCTGTTTTTTGTTGCCTGAAATGGAAGTTCACAAAAGCGGTGAGCCTAAATTAGCCTAGATAACGCCTAAATAAGGTAAAGATAATTTAAATTTCAATTTATTGACATAAATATCCATTAAATGATAAAATATTACTACTTATAACTATTTGTAGCAAAATCTTCATTGATATACAAAATATTCATTCGGAGGTATTTATGGGAACTGCAAAAAGGGTTTTTACATTCCTGCTATGTTTGCTCATGCTGATTGAGCTTATATTTTCAGAGGTAGGTACTGCTGATGCGGCAGCAGTCAATAAAATCAAGGACATAAAAACTGCAAGTCAGACAAATAGCACCGTGAGCAGGAGAAATCTCCTTGTAAGTGCTGCCGGTGAATTCTCCTCAGCTTCAGCTGCTGCTTCACTTAAAATTCAGATGTATAATTCCAATAAAGCTTCATCCAGCAATACTATTTATCCCTGTTACAAAATTTACAATACGGGGGATGCTCCTGTCGCCTTAAACACACTGAGAATCAGATATTATTACACCGCAAGCGGAAACATACAGCAAAACTTCTGGTGTGATTGGTCCAACATAGGCAGTGCCAATGTTGAAGGGGCCTTTGTCACAATGCCTGAAAAGAAGAAGGATGCCGACACCTATCTGGAAATCTCCTTGAAAGGCGGGGCTGGCAGTCTGGAGCCGGGCGCCAATATTGAAATTAAATGCAGAATTGCCAAGGTTGACTGGTCAAATTATGAGCAGTCGGATGACTATTCCTTTAACAATACGGCGACAGAATATTCAGACTGGAACAGGACAACCGCCTACCTGGAGGGAGAGCTGGTCTGGGGACTGGAGCCGGGCACGGAGGGACCTGCCGATACCGCACCGCCGTCAGTGCCGGAGAACCTTTCAAGCTGCAGCATCTCTGAAAATGAAATATCACTTCTCTGGTCACCGTCTGTTGATGACCAGGGAGTTTCCGGATATGTTGTCTATAGAGACGGTATGGAAACTGCAAGGGTTGAAGGAACAGGCTTTAAGGATACGGGCATCCAGCCGGGTATAACCTATTCCTATGAGGTTGCCGCTTATGACTATACTGCCAATTTTTCCGGCAGAAGCCCTGCTGTTATGGCAAAAGCCGGAGAGAATATCAGAGAAGCCCTTAAGCTTCAGCTTAATAACGCCAATAAGTCAGGCAGCAGCAATACCATCTTTCCCTGGTACAACGTTGTAAACACAGGAAATGTGCCTGTTAACCTGGAAACCATCAAGCTTCGGTACTATTACACCGTAAACGGGGAGAAAAAGCAAAATTTTTGGTGTGACTGGTCAAGTGCCGGCACCAGCAATATTACAGGTACCTTTATAAAAATGCCCTCCGGAGTGGACGGAGCGGACTACTGTCTGGAGCTTGGCTTTAAGAGCGGGGCGGGAGTGCTGCAGCCGGGAATGAGTGTTGAGGTGCAGTGCAGGATTGCAAAAGAGGATTGGTCCAACTACAGTCAAAGGGATGACTATTCCTTTAACGGAAATACTGCCGGATATACCGACTGGAGCAAGGTGACCGGGTATATAAACGGCAGGCTGGTATGGGGGCAGGAGCCCATCGCACCAATATCAAACTTTAAAATAACGGCGGCTTCAAGGGAAATAGCTCTATCCTGGGAGAAGGTTCCGTCGGCGGCAGAATATGAACTTGAGACAGACGGAGAAAAAATAATAACTATAACAGGTACGTCATATATTCATACGGACTTATTGCCGGGGACAATTCATAAATACAGGCTCAGGGCTAAAAACCAGCTTATGTACGGGCCTTGGAGCGAATACCTCACAGGGATAACCGTGCTGGATATGCCCTCGGGCGTAGTAAGGGAGGTCTCGGAAAACAGTCTGGCTGTTTCCTGGGAACCGGTGGAAGGAGCTGTAAGCTACGATTTGGAGGTTGACGGAGTTCAGCTTGCCAATGGCTCTAAAACTACTTATACCTTGGAACAGCTGGAAGCGGGAACACTTCACACCATAAGGCTCAGAGCCGTGGGCAGGGATGCTTCCGGAGAATGGACCCGGCTAATGCAAATCTGGACGCTGCCACAGGTTCCGCAAGGTATAAGGACCACTCAAACCAGTAATTCCATAACCCTGGAATGGAGCAGTGTGACGGGAGCCTCAGGCTATGAGGTGGAGGTGTACGGAAATATTGAGGATAACGGCAGCAGTACACACTATACCCTGACCGGGCTGGAGCCCAACTCCCAGCGTATATTCAGAATAAGGGCAAAGAATCCCGACGGTGCAGGTGCCTGGAGCCCTGTAATAGCCGCCAGTACGTTGCCAGGTGCCGCCTTCAATGTAAATGCGGAGCCAAAAGCGCATTCTATAACTGTTTTCTGGGAAAAACAGCCCGGGGCGGCTTATTATGAAATAGAAATTGACGGTATTGAGATAACAAAAGTTGAAGAAAGCTTTTTCGAGCATATATATCTGGAGCCTTATACAGAACACACCTACAGGGTAAGAGCAGGAAACAGTGACGGAGTCACCGGCTGGAGCCAGTTAGCCAAGGTCTTTACCCTGCCGGAGGTACCTGGTAACCTTCTCATAACAACAGCTGAAAGCAATGAGATTACCTTGAAATGGGATAGTGTTTCAGGAGTCACAGGCTACGACGTTGAGGCGGACGGCAGGCTTATAGACAATGGTGGAAGCACCGGCTTTACCCATAGGGCTTTGATTCCCAATACGGAGCACAATTACAGGGTCAGAGCCCGTGCCGGCAGTGTGGCGGGAGCGTGGAGCAGCTATGTAAAAGGCACTACCCTGCTTCCGGCTCCGGAAAATCTGAAGGCAATCTCCCAGGGGAATGAGATAAGACTTACCTGGGATATGGTGTTGGGCGCAGCCGGCTACGAAATAGAAATAGACGGCACAACGGCAGACATAGGTTTGAACACGGAATATGTCCAGTCGGGGCTGAATCCCGGACTGTCCCATGTATACCGTGTCAGGGCCAGGAACGAAAACGGCAGGGGGGACTGGAGCACTCTTGTTACCCAGACCACCCGGCTGGGGAAGCCGTCAAATCTTACGGCCATAACAAAAAGCGATACTATTATTCTCAGTTGGAGCAGTGTGGCCGGAGCGGCTACATATGATGTAATGGCTGACGGAAAGCTTGTGGAAAATATAGGGGGTACCTCCTACACCCATGACAGCCTGGAGCCAAATTCCATGCATACTTACAGGGTGAGAGCGGTTAGCAGCCAATCTTCAGGTGAATGGAGCGACATGACTTCTGCGTTTACAACGGTGGGAGTGCCAGGAAACCTTGAGGCTTTTGCAAAAAGCACTGAGATATCAATAACCTGGGAGGAAGTAGACGGAGCAGAGTCCTATGACATAATGGCAGATGGCAAGGTAATAGCTAATGGTGCCGATACGGTTTACACACATAAAAAATTACTTCCCAATACTGTACATAAGTATTCTGTAAGGGCCGGGAACAAGAACGGAGAGAGTGCCTGGAGCAGTGAGGTGTCAGTGCTGACGGGACCTGGTGTTCCTGAAAACATAAAGGCCCTGCCCGAAATAAACCGGATTTCCCTGAGCTGGGAACAGCCCGAGGGAGCCACAGCCTATGAGGTGGAAGTTGACGGGGAAATTGTTGGGGACATAGAGACCTTAGAGTTTATACATAAGGAGCTGGAGCCCAATACAAGGCATGAGTACCGCATCAGAGCGAAAAACGAGGACGGTGTTCCCGGGGATTGGAGTGAGCTGCTGGAAGTAAATACTCTCAATGAATTGGTTATCGATGTTGAGAAGGATAACTGCTTCAATTTTGTGATTGCTGTGCCAAAAAAGGCAGGTGTGGACAGCTATGAGATCACAGTCAGCTATGTTCCCGAGGATGTGGAGATAGTCGACCTGTATGCGGCCACACCCAAGCTTGAGCTGGAAACAGGCGTTATAGCCGGAACCAACATAACCATAAGGGAAGCGGCAGAGGGACGGATAGTATACAGTATTGAGAAGGCTGATAAATCGGTTGTTGCCATAATCAAGTTTATTTCAAAAACCAATGGAGAGAGCAGGTTGTCATATACGGTTGAGTAGGGGAGATTCAAAATATTATTTTAAATTTTCTAAAAGGGAGGCAGCCTGTAATGAGAAAAATCTATAAAGCCATTACTTTTTTTCTTGTATTGGCACTAATGTCCAATATATATATTTCCTTTAATGAGAAATCTGTTTTAAATAGCATTCAATATGGAGAAAACGTAAGTGCTCAGTCAAATAAATGCTATTACGATAAATATACGGTTGAATATTCACCTTGGAGCGAGGAGGTTTATACATACAAGCATTGGGTGATTACGTCATTGAATAACAATTGGGAGTTTACAGTTTATACGGGATGGGCAGTCTGGGATGGAAACCAGTATGTAAACAACTCACCTAAGAAATACAATGTTACAGAGTATTACGACCAATATAACTCTCCGCTGCATGCCTACAGAATAAAGGTGATTTATACAGGCAACTACAATAACATGATGATGTGGGATATGCATGAATATTCAAGGACAAGAAGTGAAAGAAAAGGAAGTCTTGTCGACGCCAATATAATAGCGGTGGAGGGGACATATCCTGAGAACGGAAAAGCTTCGGATGGGTATTGGTATGTTAAAAAGGGTACAAACGAAATTCCGGAGCTATTGTCATACTACCCAATCCAAAATCAGACGTTAAGCAATGAGGCTACAGGTATTATTCCTTACATGACTGTATCGGACAAGTTCGGAGACACCTTGACCTGCAAATACTACATAGACTCGGTTGAGAAGGAGTCAAAGCAGATATCCAACACAGCGACTCCCCAAACAGTGAATTTTAGTGCCATAGACACAGAGGGGTTGTCTGACGGAACCCATACCGTAACCTTTGAGGTGAGTGACGGTATGTCCGACCCGGTAACAAAGACAGTGGGCATCCTGGTGGATAAAACCCCGCCGGTGCTTGGGAACGTGAGCTTTACTGCAAATGACTCCGACATAACCATTTCCGGCAGCGCCACCGACAGCGCCACTGCTGCAGAAGCCCTGCAATACAGATATAGCGCAGGGAGCCTTGTCTCAGGCTGGATAAGCAGCTCGTCATATAAAATAGAAGCCTTATCCCCGGATACTGAGTATTCCTGCAAGCTTGAGGTAAAAGACCAGGCAGGCCATGTGGCGTCTAAGGAGCAGAAGGTGAGAACCAAAGCCCAAACCCCTTTAATAAATACAGGCAGCGTAAACAAGGACTCCACAGAGCTGCTTTTTGTTGACAGGAATCCGGAAACTGTAAAATACCAGCTTATGGAGGGCTCCCGCTATGTAAATGAGCACGGGGAGCTTACTTCATCTCCGGTTTGGCTGACGGCAGCGGACAAAAAGATAGTTGTAAGGGGGCTGGAGCCAAACACCGGGTACAGCTTCAAGGCAAAAGCCAGGAACAGTGAGGGCCTTGAAACGGAGCTATCTGCCCCACAGGCCGTAACAACCACAGCCCGGGCACCTGGGACTATCAGTTTGGAAAAGGGGATAAATTTTATCAAGCTGTCCTGGGAGGAAACCCCAGGAGCTACAGGCTATGAGCTGGAAGCAGACGGAAGGCTGATAAGTACGGGAAAAGAAGCCTATTATCTCCACGAGAATCTTGAGGCTGAAACCACCCACCTATACAGGGTAAGGACTATAAATGCGGGAGGCAGCAGTGAGTGGAGCGCCTATGCAAGCTGTACAACTTTTCCAAATCCTCCTGAAACACCGGAGATAACAGAGACCGTCACCGACCGGACTGCCGTTACAATAGCCTGGGCTGCGGCAGACAAGGCAGAGGGCTATGAAATAGAGGCAGACGGTAAAATAATAGCAGTTGGAGCAGTCACAGAGTACACCCAGGAGGCTTTGCAGCCCGATACGGTGCATACATACAGGATAAGGGCTGTAAATGCAGGGGGAAGCAGTGAATGGAGTAATATCACAGAGGCAAGAACACTGCCTGAGCCGCCGGAAATACCTGAGGGCTTGGCAGGAACCCCCGCAAGAACAGATATAACCCTCACCTGGAATAAGACTGCGGGAGCCGAGGGGTATGAAATAGAGGCTGACGGAACCAGAATCAGGCTTGAGGACGTTACGGAATACCTCCACAGGCCGCTTGAGGCAAACAGCACGCATACGTACAGGCTAAGGGCCTGGAACAGGGGCGGCAGCGGAGAGTGGAGCGAGCCTCTGACTGTAACCACCTGGCCTGACCTGCCGGCTGCACCTGAAAATATAATAGCCACAGCGGAAAAGGATGCCATAACCCTCACCTGGTACAATGTGGAATGGGCGGATAGCTATGAGGTGCAGCTTGACGGTAAGACAGTTGAAGCTGTTAAAGGAAATACCTATACTGAAAAAAATCTTACACCCGGTTCAAAGCATGTATATAAGCTCCGGGCAATAAATATCGGCGGCAGCAGTCCCTGGAGCAAAGCCATAGAGCTGTCCACCCTGCCCCCTGAGGACGACAGCCCTTCAGCCCAGGATACCGCCGTGCTCTCGGACATAGTTGCGGTAGTTACAAACAAGACCATACAGATAGCCTGGCAGGCAGTGGAAACTGACGCTCAATATGAAATAGAGGTTGACGGAACCGTATATGACAACGGAAAGGAAACCGCATATAACCACCTGGGGCTTAAACCCTCCACCTTTCACACCTACCGGGTGAGAACCGTTGATAAAAACGGGAAGGGGCAATGGTGTGCGATACTGTCCCTTTCAACCCTGCCAAATCCGCCGGATGCACCCAAAAACATAAATGCCGCCACCACCAATACTCAGATTGAGCTCCGCTGGGACAGGGAAGAGGGCACCAGCTATGACGTGGAGGCGGACGGAAAAATTGTGGACGCAGGCGCAGCAGCAGTATATATAGACGAAAACCTGTCTCCCGGAACCTCACACACCTACAGGATAAGAGGAAGAAACCTCACAGGGGTGACAGCCTGGAGTGACTCCATAACTAAGAGCACCTCAAGTCCGTCCTATGTTATTTCGTGTACCAAAGGGCAGAGCTTTGACTTTGCACTGCTGGCAGCAAATGTAAAGGACTTCTCAGGTTTAAAATTTGTAGTGGAATATAACCCGGATGAGCTTGAAATACAGGACTTGTGCGATATTACCGCTGTGAAGGAAACCGTTTCGGGACGAATCACAGGCACAAACCTCACTGTGACCATAACCCCGGGAAGAATAGAGTTTACGTTAAATGAGAGTATCCCCGCCGGAAGCACCTGGTCGGGTGAAATATCTACGGTGGTATTCAGGTCAAAAGCAACTGGAAAGGCTTACCTGGACTACAACCTGGAATAGTGGAAAGGCACAGCCATACCAAATGCAGTTATGCCAAATGCAGCTAAGCTGAATACAACTGCACCAAATACTTACACCAAATACAGCAACTGAGGGAGGCCATTTTCAATGAAATCAAATACAAAGCAGCACAAATTCAGATTTACAGCCTTAATATTGGCAGCAGTTGTATTAATAACCTCTGTACCTCTTGTATTCCACGGCTTTGGGAGACAAGCTGCAAATGCGGTGAATTCTGCCAGCCAGGAGGATAGAAGGATTGCCACTGAAATATCCAACGAGACCGGCTTCAGCTTGGAAGAGGTTTTCAACTACAAGATTGCCGGCCGCTCCTGGAGCCAGGTGCTGGACATATTGAGGACAACCTCCCATATTGCGGATGCAGGAGGGAAAAGTGACAAGAACAGCGTATTGCTGAGTAACGGCTTGGACGAGGACTTTATATCCAAGCTGAAAAAGGAGGGCTTTTCCCAACAGCAGATAATAGACGCAAAAATGCTGGCAGAGAGAGTAATCCTGCAGCTTCAGGATATTGCCGCCTATCATGCCCGGTCACAGGCAAAGCCGGTGGAAGCTCCAGGCGCAGGCCAGGCAGACCAAAAGGTGCTTGAGGAGGACAAGGAGGATAGCAGCAAGGCTTATTCAGAATTGTCAAAAAAAATTGATTCTAAAGATGCCATATATTTCATGCTAAAGCTGAAAAGTGACTTTGGAAGCTATGAGGGCGCATTTGACGAATATCTTTGCTCCCTGCAGCTTGAGCTGGATATAGGGGAATACATAAAGGACAGAAAGGCTTACCTGGATAAGAAAGAGGATAAGAGCCTTATGTTAAATGGAAAAAAAATAATAACTCTCCAGAAAATCGAAGAAAAAAATATAGAAATCCTTCAATGGGATAATATGAAAGCCCAGAGTGAGACATTCCCGTCCATGGATAAGAGGGCCGGCGGGCAGGCAGCACAGATAGCACAGGCAGCAGAGGACAGCCCCAATCCCTTGCCGGAGGCACCGCGGGTGGATGCCGGGACAGTAAAACCCAAAAATCCCACTGATGAAGTAATGGATGAAATAAACAAAATAAATCCGGTTGGCAAGTAAATACAAGGAGAGCTCATATGAAAAAATTGCGAAATTCAAAAATACTGGTGTTTATCATTATAGCCGCCATATTGCTGCAAGCCGGATATATTGGCTATTCCATGCTGGGAGAGAGCCTGTTCGGCGGCAAAACCCCCATAGCAGAGAATACTGCTCCGGCCGCAAGAAACCAGATATCGGATGAAGCACGGGCCTCGGTAAACGACAAGGCTTCGGGCGGTTACAGCTACTTGAAGGATGAAACAACTATAGAGATATCTCCCGACATACTGGCATTAATAAAAAAAGCCGATCCTGAAAATTATTCAAAAAATATAGAAAATTATAAAACACTTTTAAAACAGTTGAACGTTCATGTGATTTTTAAAAATGAGCTGGAGAGACTTGTGAAAAGCGGATATAAGCTTCCCGACATACTCATAGCCTACTCCTATCTCAATGACTGCTATGGCAGTATGGCAGATATTGAGCCCATGGTTAAGGCCAGGTCGGAAGGCGGGAAATGGCCTGATATTTTTAAAGCATACAACGTAAAAAACCCGGAATTCGTACCCAGCAATTTTGATTCGGACTACCTGGAAAAATTGCTCCAAAACCCCGGCCTGGATCAGGATGCCATAATGCTGGCGGACAGAATCAGTCAAAAAGCAAAGGTTAAATTCGCAGAGGTCATAAATAAAAAGCTTGAGGGCTACACCTGGCGATACATAAATGCACAATACGGAATTGTAAACGGGCAGGAAAGCTCCCCTCATCTATCTGTTACAAGCGACCAGTTGACCAAATATGCAAACAAATGGAAGTTGGCGGAAAAGCAGGTCATTGAAGGTATGACCCTGGCAAGCAAGCTAGGGAAATCCCAGGACTATATTCTTGGTCTTGTTCAAAAGGGGCAGACAAAAGAAGAAATTTACTCCTTGGCATACCAGGAAAAGTATTATTAATAAAAATGCGGACTTTTTTCATAAAGCCAATTGCGGTTGAAACCTTCGCCTTCCAGGCGATAGTAATTGACTTTGAAAACAGCACAGTCTATTAATGAGGGGGCTTGAATTTGAAAGCAAAGATTTTATATAGAGCATTAACCGTACCGGCCATAATGGCAGCAATTTTAATATTATCCTCCCAGGAAATATCAGCCGCAACCCTTGAAGAACAGCTGAACAATCTCACAGGGCCAACGCAGCAGTACAATACAATGCTTTCTCCCGCGTATTTGAGAAATAACACCTCAGAGGAAGCCATAAGCCCGCAAAGCGGTGATATATCCCTGGCTCAGACGGATTATGTCCTTCCGGGCGTCAATGGGCTGGATTTGGAAATAAAGAGAATATATAAAAGCGGCTCGGCAAATGTAAGGGAAATGAAGGCCGAATACATAAACGGAGTATGGGTTGACCAGGTTTATTCCGACAACAACACCAGCTCTTTTTACGAGGACAGGTACAATCTGGGAATAGGCATGAGATTTTCTTTTCCCGCCATGGAAATAAGGAAGAACCAGGACGGCACCAGCTATAAGTTCCTGCATACGGAGGCGGGAGACGTTTACAGGCTGTATGAGACTGTAAAAGACGACGGTGCTTTGGCATATATGCCGGACAATCAGACGATCAAGGACGTGGTCATAAGTGAGACAGGTGAATTCAGCAACGGACAGGAGGACGGCACCTCCTTTTATGTCATGTCCAACAAAACCGGCAAAAAGACGTATTTTTCTGAGGATGGCAGAGTTCTGGGCATAGTGGACAGGTACGGCAGCAAAATAACCTTTGAATACCTTGCAACCACCTATACCGTTGACGGAAACTCCAAAACACAGAAATTGCTTTCCAAAATAACCGATACCATGGGACGAGAGGTTTCAATAGAGTACAAACAGGATCAGAGCTTTACAGTTGGACCTGTACAAAATAATACCTATACCGCAAACGACAGCTATAAGGCCTCACAGAACCCAAATACCACCGATTCCGGAGATTTGAAGGAAAAATTCCAGGTGGTAATAAGCCTTCCCAATGGACAGAAAATAATATATGACAAATCCGCTGTGCTGGTGAGCAGCTCAAAGCATGTTGTCAGAACCAGGCTTCAAAGGGTCTTTGACATAGACGGAAAGCCCAAATATCATTTCTGGTACGACCAGCCTGAACTGGGCTTTACCTATACAAACGGCACAAGCTATAGCGCATATAACAGGTATGAAAACCTCACCCAGATAGATTACTGCAAGACCAACAGGCTGGAGCGCTTCAGCTACAGCTCCTATGCCCGGCAGCTGTCTGAAAAGGGCAGCATGCAGTACCGTAAGGTATTTGAGAAAAAGGAGCTGGAGAAAACCGGGTTTGATTCCTCAAGGACCGGCTTTCTGGAGGCCTTTATCTGCACTGTAAAGGACAGGGATACCTATAAATATACAAACGAAGCCGACGGCTTTGGCTACGGCGGCTATACCTCCGACGATGCTCAGTATCTTGAGAATACCTACCGGTACTATACCGAAAAGACGGATTTTAAAAATACCGTAACCAAATATACCTACAACGGAATCCATGAGCAGGTCAATACTGAGGAGCTGGGAGCTGACCACAGGAGTGTATCGGTAACGGAATATGATGAAATGAAATTCCCCATGAAGGTGGAGAAAACCGTCACCGGCCTGGAAAAGGGGCAGATTAAGGGACAGCCCGTGAAAAGGCTTGAAAATTTCAGATATGACATGTACGGAAATATGACCAGCTATACCGGGCCTGTTGCTCAGCGTGACGAAAAGGGCTATCCCCTTAACGATGATAATACGGTCAATTACACCTATGACTATGACAGGTATCATGTTCTGAGCTCCAAGACCTGGAGCCAGAGCAAGGGTGTAAAATCTCAGATAATATATACGGTTGATGACAGAGGAAATGTAATAAAGGAGCAGAGGGTACATTCCAATGACAAAGCCCGCTGGCTTGTAACTGATTTTGAATATGACAGCTATGGAAACATGACTCGGAAAACGGTACACTCGGATGGCAAGGACTTTATTACCAATTATGAGTATGGGGCGGATGCGGACGGTGCTGACCACAAAGGGGCATACCTTACCCGGCAATACAGCGTTGTGGAGGGGGCAGAGGTTTCCAAAAGCTTCGCATACGATTTTAATACAGGAAACCTGAAGGCGGAGCTGGACGGAAATTCCAACAGGACAGACTACGAATACGATGCCCTGAGCCGTATAAAAAAGATAACCTATCCCGACAAAACCTTAAAGCAGTACACCTACAACGATTACAGCAATAAGAACAGTGAGATTGAATATGTTGATCCCTCGGGAACCAGGTTCAGGTATGAATACGACACAGCCGGGCTTCAGGTGGGGTACTGCGTGTTCAGGCAAGGTGAATGGAAGCTGCTCCTAAAGGATGAATATGATTTCCGGGGCAACAAGCAGAAGGAGCTGGACGCCAACGGCAACAGTGTCAGATTTGAGTACGACAGCCAGAACCTGCTGGTCAAAAAGGAATACTATGAGCAGGATACTTCCAAAAAGGAAGCTGTTACACTGGAATATACATATGGCCCGGATGCCGGGACTTACATGCTGGCGGTTATTACAGACGAGGAAGGCTATGACCGGCGGCTGTATTATGATGCCTTAAACAGGCTTGTCAGGTCTGAGGTGACTCCCGACAAGGAAAATTATCACGTCTATGCCTATGCATATAACCTTGCGGGCAGTCTGGAAAGTGAAACGGATGCCAGGGGGAACGCCACAAGCTATGCTTATGATGATCTTGGCAGACTGACAGGGAAAAAGGATGCCTTGAATAATGAAACCCTTTATTTTTACAACAGCCTGGACAAAATAGAAGCAAAGGAAGAGCCGGGCGGCAGGCGGGTTTCCTACAAATATGACACTGCGGGCAGGACGGTGGATGAAAGGGTATATGACAAGGCTGCTCCAGAGGATTATACCTATAAAAGCTATACCTATGACAATAACAGCAATATGCTGTCAATAGAACAGGGCAGGAGCCAGGGGGGAAAGGCGGAGGTCTCGGCCTTTGTTGAATATGTCTACGATTCCATGGACAGGCCTTTGGAGCAGCGGAGCAAAATAGATGAAGCCAGGAAGGCCCGTATCAGCTATACCTATGATGCCAGGGGCAATAAAAAGAGTGTGACGGAATACATTGATGAAGCCGGAAGCAGTAAAATCCTGCAGCTATTCGACTATGACTTCGGTGACAGGATTATAAGAGATGAGTCTGTAATGCAGGTGGGCCCCGAGGAAAAGGGGCACTGCATCAGGAGCTACGGCTATGATATGGCAGGAAACAAAACTCTTGAGGAAATATTCAACGGCACAGGCTATGACACTACAACCATAAAATACGACTATAGGAACAGGCCGGTGGAGAAAAAGGAGCCCTTTGAGACCGGCAAATACAGGACCACAATATATTCCTACGACAAAAGAGGGAATCTGGCTTCTGAAACCCTTTCGGTATCAGGCGGAGAGAGCACCAGCCAGTACAGGTATGACGGTATTGGAAAGCTGATTGTAAAGATAGATCCTATGGGGTATATAAGCAAATATGCCTATGACCAGAACGGGAATCTTGTAAAGGAAGTAGATCCCAGGTATTCCTCACAGGCCTTGGACACTGCAATCGGCATTGAGTATGAATATGATGCCCTGAACAGGCAGGTAAGGACGTCCGTATATGACGGAGGCACCCGGACGGTAACAGGCTATAAGGAATACGACGGGCGGGGAAATGTCATAAAGACCGCTGACGGAGAGGGCTATAACCGGGAGAACCCTTCGGCCTCCTTTGGAGAGCTGTCCCAATATGACTACAATAATAATGTCATATTGCATACCTCCGCCCAGACGGCATATGACAATGAAAAGCAGGGAAAAAACAATTATACAAAAAAATATACCTATGATGGTTCGGGCAGAATGCTTACCGAGACGGATGCCTATGGAAATACCACTGCATACGTGTATTATTTAAGCGGACTGCAGAAGCAGACAGCCTACCCCGATGGAGCTTCCGAGAGCTATGAGTACGACCTGACGGGAAAGCAGCTTTCTGTCAAGACAGATAAGGCAGGCAATAAGACAGCTTCGTATTCAAACCTGTTTGGTAAGCCCTACAGAGTGGAATATCCGGATGCTACAGCTGAAACCTTGGAGTATTCCCCCAAGGGAGAGCTGGTAAAAAGCGTCGACAAGGCTGGAAATGCCCATTATTATACGTATAATCCCGGAGGAAATCTTACAGACACCAGGGAATATGCCTATTCCGATGCTTCCTTTGACTATTACAGGCATCTGGTGACGGCTTATGATGAGACAGGCAGGACCACAAGTACCGAGACCTTTTTATATAAGACGGCAAAGAACACTCTGAGCCAGGGACAGGACAAGTCCACCGGGGACAGGGTATCTTATGTCTATGACAAGAACGGAAAATTAATTCGGACAGAGGGCCTTGGCGGGCGTGAAACCGTTAATGAATATGACAAAGCAGGGAATTTGCTGGTTAAAAGGCAAAAAATAAAGGAAGAGGCCTACAATGAAGAGGCTTATGAGATAACCAGGTATAAATATGATATTCAGTCACGGCTGACAGAGGAGGCACTGCTGGTGGACACCTCCGATTTGGAGCCCAACTCCATGAGGAATGTGGAGTTTGACAGCGAGTATTCCTCCAGGGTAAAGGCCAAGACCGGCTATACCTACTACAAGAACGGGCAGCTGAAAGCCAGGCAGGATGCAAACGGAAATTCCAGTATGATAGAATACAATCTTGACAGGCAGCCCGTAAGGAAAACAGATGCCCTGGGCAACACTGTCACCTATATTTATGACCTGAGGGGCAGCCTTTTGGAGGAAAGAAACGCCAAGGGCATAGCTACCTTTTATAACTATGACACAATGAACAGGCTCGTAAGAAGGAGGTCTCCGGCTGCGGGAGAGGGCACTGCAACCACAAGATACATCTATGATGTCATGGGAAATCTCATAAAGCAGATAGAGCCCAACAGCTATGAGGCTGCCAAGGACACTCAGGAGCTGGCCCAAACCATGTCCGGCAGGGCATACACCTATGACAGTATGAACAGGCTGCTTACCACACTGCTGCCAGATGGCAGGGTGGTTGAATACCTGAAATATGACGCCCTTGGAAATGTAGTAAAGAGGGTAGACGGGCTCAGGTTCAGCGGCAGTATTGAAGCCTCCGCGGGAACGGAATACCTGTACAATGCCTCGGGGAGGCTCATAAAAACCACTGATGCGCTGGGCAGCAGCAAAAGCTATGAGTATGATATCCTTGGCAATCTCACAAGGGCAACCGACCAGAGGAATAACTCCACGGCCTATACCTACAATGCCGATGGGACTCTCTCAGGCATGCACTATGCCGATGGCGGAGAAATTGCATATACCTATGACCTTCTGGGGAGAATGCTGTCCCAGAGGAATCAGCTTGGAAACCTTACAAAATACGACTATAACAGCTTTGGAGGTAAGAAGTCCGAAACGGATGCCTATGGCTATTCACTGGAATACAGGACCGACCTGAAGGGAAATGTGGTTACAGCAAAGGATAAGGCGGGGAGCATTACCTATGTAACCTATGATGTGCTGGACAGGCCTGTAAGGAAGAGAATACCCCTGGAAAAGGACGGCAGCGGAAATATACAGTATGCCGTTGAAAGCTATACCTATGACCAGCTGGGAAATTTATTGACTAAAACCTATACCGGCACAAAGGACAAGCTGTCCTCAAGAACCGAAAGCTATACATATTATGACAATGGCCTCACAAATACCGTATCAAGTACGGGAGGCGATTTTGTCAGAAGTCATTACGACAGGAACGGAAATGTTATAAAGACCGAAAGCCTAAGGGCGGAAGGTGTATATGACATACGGAAGTTTGAGTATGACTCCCTGAACAGGCTGGTAAAGGACATCCGGCTGGTTGACACAGAGGATATATATGAGGCATCAAGTCTGCCGAATATTGAGGTTTTAAAGGATCCGGAATATGCAGATAAGCTCAGGCTTGTCACACAGTATGAATACGATATGCTGGGGAATAAAATCAAGGTATACAGCCCACAGGCCTTTGCTTACGATGAAGGCGATATTGCCGGCAGGGCCGCCTATACCACTGCATATGTCTATGATGCCTTAAGCAGGCTGGAAAGAGTGTCCTGGCAGCAGGAGGGCAGAGAGGTGTCCGCCCGCTACAGCTATGACGGGGCAGGAAACAAGCTGTCCGAGACGGACGGTCGGGGTTTTACGGCAAAGAGTGCCTATGATGCCCTGAACAGGCTGGAAACCCTGACGGACCCCGAGGGGAACACCCTGACCTATACCTATGACCTGGCAGGGAACAAGCTTTCGGAGAAAAATGCAAATGGCGATACCGTGTCCTATGCCTATGACAGGCTGAACAGGCTGAAAACCGTCACCGACGCCTATGACCGGGTGGTAAGCGGCAGGGTATACGATGCAAACGGCAATGTGACAAAGGAAACAGATGCCGGAGGGTACAGCTCAGGCAGTGACGACAGGGCAAGGTACGGCACCGTATATACCTATGACCTGGCAGGACGGCTGACCTCAAGGACCACACCGGAGGCAGCAGCCCAGGGAAAAATAAGTGCAAAATATGAATACAACCAATACGGAGAAATGACAAGGCAGACAGATGCCCTTGGAAGCTCCATCACATATGAATACAGTGCGGGAGGGTATCTGGCAAAGGTTACGGATGCTCTGGGAGCAGCGGTAAAATACAGCTATGACAAGCTGGGAAACAAGCTGTCCATGACCGACGGAAGGGGAAAGCTTACCCGCTATGCCTATACGGCCCTCGGAGCCTTGAAGAGTGTTACAAATGCAGAGAATAAGGCTCAGACCTACAGGTATGACCTGGAAGGAAACCTGGCCTTGATAACCGACAAAAACGGAAACAATACGGTATATACCTATGACAGCACAGGAAACCTGCTGGAAAGAAGGGTAAAGGAAACCGGGGACACCATAGGCTATACCTACGACGAAGCTGGAAACCGCACCTCCATGACGGATGAGAGCGGCAGGAGCACCTACAGCTATGACAAGAACGGCAGGCTCCTTGAGATAAGGAAGGGATCGGCTGTACAGCTGAGCTATGAGTACGACCGGGCAGGAAATATATCCAGGGTGACGGACTTAAAGGGCAGAGCAGTCAGCTACACCTATGACAGGTCCAACAGAATGTCTGCCGTGGCTTCGGGAGGAAAAACCACCTCCTACACCTATGATGAAAACGGCAGAAGGACAGCCGTAGAATATGAGGGCGGAGTTTCAGAGACCTACACCTATGACAGGGACAACCAGCTGGTAAGGCTGGTGAACAAAAAGCCCGGCGGGGCAGTGCTGTCGGAGTACAGCTATACATATGATTTGGCAGGCAGACAGACCGCCAAAACTGACAGCTTCGGCACCACGGAATACACCTATGACAAGGCGGGAAGAGTGCTCAGAGCAGCAGCCCCCGGAAAGCTGACGGTATATGCCTACGACAGTGCCGGAAACAGGGTGTCCCAGAACGAAACCTATACCTCTCTCCAGCCAAGCAGCTATGTTGACGGGGGAACGGGAAAAGACATACAATATATATTAAAGAAAAGCGACTATGCCTATTCCTCAGCAAACCTTCTCCTGAGACTGACTGAAAGGCTGCTGGACTCAGAGGGCAGGGAGCTGGCACGAAAGCTGACCAAGTATGCATATGACGACAACGGAAACCAGCTCAGGCAAAGCGTGAGCCATATACTGCCCGACAGTACAAAGCTGCGCCCCTCCACCAAGGGCACGGCCTACGGTGACGAGCTGGAAGGTGAAATAGACAGCCTTATAGAAAAGACCAGCTATACCTATGATGGCTTCAACAGGCTGACAAAAACCGAAACCATAAAGGCCGGAGAGAGAACCACAGCGGAGTACACCTATGACGGGGACGACCTGAGAGTAAGCAAGACAGTAAGGAAATCCGGAAGCGGCTACAAGGCAGAAGTAACAAACTACCTCTATGACAGGCAGAATGTAATACTGGAAACAGATGCAGATGGCAACACAAGAGCCAGCTATGTAAAGGGAATAAACTACATATCCAAAACAGATGGAACAGGCAAGGACAGCTACTACCTGTTCAACGGCCACGGAGACGTGGTGCAGACAGTGGATGCAGCAGGAAGCACCCAGAACCAGTATGAATATGACATATGGGGAAATCCTGTGCTGACTATAGAGGCATCTGAAAACGCCATCCGCTACGCAGGAGAATTCCTGGATTCCGAGACAGGGCTGTATTACCTGCGTGCCAGATTCTATGACCCAT
>JAEXFI010000034.1 GCA_023400235.1 Bacillota bacterium | reverse complement strand
TGAAAACCAGAAGCGCCGAAAGCCTGTTCTTAATATTCTTCATAGTTGACCTCCAAAAAGTTAGTGGTATTTTACTTGCGGTTGGGATTAGTTACTGCTATTCCTGCCTGGTGAACACCGTGTAGGTAATGGTAGTCCCGCCGGTTTCCCTGGCCTTGAACTTTATGCCGTTAATGACACCTGTCCAGGCCTCTCCGGGGGTAACGGCCTTGTCCACCACAAACACGATTCTGCCCGGTGAGAATTCCTTTATGGTGATGCCCGTGCCCTCAATTTTTCCGACTGTGAGCTCCGCAGCTCCTGTCAGGGTGCTCAGATCTGCCACCTCAACTACACCCGGGTTATATGTGACCACCATTTCGTAGCTGCCAAAGTCCACCACATCGGTGGCAGTCAGTCCCAGGTCCAGGGTGTTGCCTTTCCTGCACTGGGCTTTAATGGCGTTGTTGATGATGTCTCCGCTCCAGGGGCTGATTCCCCGTATGTTCCGGGTTCTCAGCCTGTACCTGTACTCCTCGCCCTTAATCTGCCTTCTGTGGGTATAGGTGCATTCCCCTATATTATTAATCTCTTCCACCTTGACTTCATTGTTGCTCTCATCCAGTCTGTATACGTAAACGTCATACCCCTCAGCTCCCTGCTCCTCTTTCCAGGTCAGCGTGGCACCTGTCTGCGTTGACTTTATAATAATATCCTTTGGAGACTGTGGTGCTGAAGGAAGTGTTCTGATGGTATTTTCAGGGCTCCACTCCCCCTCCACCAGCTCATTTCTTGCCCTGACTCTGTAAGTATGCAGGCTGTAAGGTGTAAGCCCCTCATGTATGTATGACGCTTTAATATCATTTTCAAGCACTATTCCGTCAAGCTCTATATCATAGCCTGTTACTGCAGGGTCATCAATGCCTGTCCAACTGATAATGATTTTGGTATCGGACACGGAAGCGCTGACATTGCCAGGCACTTGCGGCCTATTGGGCAAGGTGAAGCAGCTCTTTACCTCCCGCCAACCGCTGTAGCCATTTGAGCTTTTTGCTCTTATGCTGTATTTGTATTCTGTGCAGGGTATAAGACTGTTTATGGTTACACTGGTTCCAGTTGGTATGTCCACGCGAATGCCGGAGCTTTCAAGCTCTCCGGCAGTTACCGTACCGCCGGTCTCTCCACCTGTTGCTCCGGCATATATCAGTTGGTAGCTGTCGGCGCCCTCCACCTTATCCCAGGAAAATGTTATACAGGTATCATTTTTTTCACTTCTTACATTTAAAGGAGTGTCCAACAGGTATGTGGTCACCTGTATTTGTCTGCTGTATGGGCCTTCACCGGCACTGTTTCTCGCTCTCACCACATATCTGTATTCAGTAGCAGGTTTCAAACCCCTGAACTCACAGGTGGTAAGACTTCCGCTGTCTACTGCCGTGCCCATTGCTCCGCCTTCCAATACAGGCAGAATTTCATAGCCCTCCGCATCATTGACAGCCTCCCAGTTAAGGGTGATAGTACTTTTAGAAGCCAAGGCAGTAAGGTTTTGGGGCATAGCTGTTATCAAGCCATCAGTTGTATATATTCTCTCAATGGGACTCCAGCTGCTTGTCCCCGAGAAGCCCACGGTTCTTACCCTGAAGGTGTGAAGGGTTGCCGGTTTAAGTCCTGATATAGTATATGAGGTTCCATTTACAGTCTTTATTGCACCGTCTGCCTCAATTTCATAATTAAAAGCATTGCTCACCTTATCCCAGGAAACAGCTATGGAGGTTCCAATAGCAGCAGCGGTGATATTTCCCGGTATTTCAGGCAACGCCTTTTTAGTTGAAACCTTTATGGGCAGGCTCCATTCACTGATATTTTCTCCGTCCCTGGACCGCACTCTGTATGTATGACTCGTGTTTTTCGCAAGCTTTGAGTGGGTGAATACTAAATCACTTGAGGACGCTGTAATTATACCGTCTGCCTCAACCTCATATTTTTCCGCTCCCTTTACCGGCTTCCAGGCAATAGTTATGCTGTCTGCGCCGCTGTCTGTTTTTGAAATTACCGGTACAGACAAATCTTCCACGGGAGTTGTAAATTGGACACTTTTGCTTTCGTCCAGCTCCAAGGAGTTAATATCATAGGCTGCTACCGACAGGGTATATTTCACTTCGGCAGACAGCTTCCCAATATTTATGGCCGTATTTGTGGTACTCCTTCTTATCCATTCCGGGTTTACAGCTATCCCACCCTCTTCTGAAAGATACTTGTTGTTTATTTTTACTACATACACCTTACTTTCAACATTTTCATCATTTATGTTTATAAGCGCACTGTTTTTTGTGACATCCGTTACAGACATACTGATTTTGCGGGCCTTATTAAAGGTAAGCTTAACAGGTTCAGAAACTCTCCCCTTATTATCCCTTATCCATATACTCAAATTATGTACACCTTCTGAAAGGGACCTGGTATCAATTTTTGCATCCACGGGCTGAGCAACACCCTTGCTTTCCATGCCAGGATACAATATCTGCTCCGAACCGTTGTCCATGGAATACACCATATTAAAAACACTGGCGCTGCTGCTGTTTTCTACAATTCCCTTCACCGGCAGGGACAGCTGGCAGGTCATATTGTCCATGGACGGGTCAAGTCTGAAATTTATAAGGTTCTCATAAAACTCAATATTTGAATATCTTACGGAGCATATCATACTTCCGCCTGTCGGGGCGAAAAACCACCGTATATATGCTGCACCTGCGGGTGGCTTAATTGTGATTGTGGTAGTTCCATAAATGGTAATTTCGTCAGATACCCTCTCTTTGTTAGCATTGTAAAAAATGTGTATGGATCTGGTTGATACATCTTTTTCGCACTGCTGAGAATATGTCATTGTATATTCTTTTCCAGGTGCAACCGGAATAAAATCTGAGGCCGCTGAGGATATGGCTCCGGTTCTTGGCACATTCAATATTATGCTGTCGGCTGAAAGGCTTACATTTGCAAAATACTGATCATCGTAAAAGATTGCATTGTTTAAATACCCCGCCCTTACCTTGCTGATATCATAGTAGTTGGTCCGGCAATAGGCAGCCTCTCCAAAGGAAAGCTTCAAATTGCCGGAGTCAAATACTATGCCGAACCCCATAAGGTTTAATGCAAACAGCAGAATAAATATCAATATTTTTTTTGCCAGGCTTTTGCTCATAATCTTCTCCTTATTATCTCTTTTTTTGATATACTCACATACATTGATAAAAATCCAACCCCTAATAGTTCCTCTGAGATTTTTTCAGGTGTTTCCAGGTAATGGCACTTTATCAGTATTTAAATTCTTTTATTCCTCTGAGCTCATGTTATATGTCCATGCTAAACTTATAAAGCACTAAAGTAAAAAACTAACAGGAAGTACTCTCCACAAACCCGATTCCAGCTTTAACCGCTTATCAAAAAATAAATGCATCTTTTTTTAATTTTTATTAAATAGATTTGCTTTTTGAAATGTAAATATTAGAACTGCTTAAAAATTTTATCATATTAAGCATAATATTGTAAAATTTAGAATTGTTTAATTTAATGAATATAACCATAATTTACTTATTTTTTCAAAGCTAGACATTAAAATTTACTTTTTTTAATTATTTTGTAAAATAAGCTTTGTATTACCATTTATTCAAATGCTTATACGTATACCCTGTTCTCAACTGTAAATTAATAAAAAAAGCAGCCCGTATTCAGCAAGTCATTTTCTAAATGACCTTGCCGCAATCAGGCTGCCCTTTCAATTTATTTCAGCTTCAAATTATTGAGATATCTGGGATTGCACGTTTTTCACTTTTTGCTGGGCTGAGGATATTTCCTGCTGGTTTGCATTTTGAACCATATACCAGCCCTTCTGAGCCATTATATCAAAAACCTGCTTTTGACCGTCAAAGGTTTTTGTTAGAATGCTTTCAGCATCATTTCTCAGCATTGGACACACACTTTCCAAAATAAGGTTGGTCAATGATGATGCTGCAAGTTTATGCTCTCCCAAAACCGAAGACATAATTTCCTTATCTGTTAAATTAGCCATGTTTATCCTCCTGTTTATTAGACTTATTGTGCAGCGGTATCAATGTGCTTAATCAGCAGTTGCAAACTGTTCTTTTCATCACCTGCCAGCTTTGTGCACAGGTTTTTCACCTGACTGTCGGTTGCCAGCTGTGCGCAGCCCTGCAAATACTTTATGTTGTTTTCACACATGCTGATATTGTCCTGGATTAACATTATTTCCTTACTTGTGAGTGGCATATTAGTCCTCCTTTAAAGATATTTGGTTCAAAAATCTTTTGAACTATATTTATTTTCCACATTTTTTACTTTCATATTCCTATAAATTATTAGAAAAACTACAATATGTGAAGCAGCATTGATTTATTAAGCTGCAAAAATAACAGGGCGGTTGTAAAATAGCCGGACGGCTGTTTGAAATGTAAAGGGTTTTATGATAATCTAAAAAAATTACAGGAAAATATTGCATATACGACTTATAATTATGACGTTTAATAAAGGTGGTTAAAAATGAGTAACGAAAATACTAAAAAAAGTAGATATCATCTTTTGAGAATTGCCCCCTCCAAGCTTTTGGTCCTGAGCTTTGCGGTGTTGATACTTACAGGAGCCCTCCTGCTTTCCATGCCGTTCTCATCAAGGTCTGGAGAGTGGACTCCTTTTATAAACGCACTGTTTACGGCAACCTCAGCCTCATGCATAACGGGCCTGATAATTTACGATACCTTTTCCTACTGGTCCCCCATAGGGCAGGTCATAATCCTTATGTTAATACAGGTGGGTGCGCTGGGTATTGTAACACTGGCAACCTTTTTTTCAATTCTTTTGAGGAAAAAGATCGGACTCAAGGGAATGCTGCTGGCCCAGGAATCTATAAATACCTTCAGCTTTCCCGAGGTAATAAGGCTCATACGAAAAATCGTCACTGCCACTCTTATAGTTGAATTATCCGGCGCCCTGCTGCTTTGTGTGAGCTTTATACCAAAATTCGGCTTATTTGGTCTGTATATGGGTATATTCAATGCAGTGTCTGCTTTTTGCAATGCGGGGTTTGACATTACCAGCGGTGCTGTTGACGGAAAGTTCTTGAGTATCGTACCCTTTAACAGCGACCCAATTGTCATATATACAATATCAGGTCTTATAATTCTGGGTGGCTTGGGTTTTTCCGTATGGAGAGACCTGTGGGAATTCAGGAAGAACAAGCAGCTGATATTTCATACCAAGCTGGTGCTTACCATTACCATTGCCCTGCTGCTGTCAGGCACCGTCTTCTTCTTTGCCGCGGAGTTCAACAATCCCAAAACTCTTGGCCCTATGAGCTTTCTGGAAAAGCTCAATGCTTCATTTTTTCACTCCACCTCCTCCAGGACGGCGGGCTTTAACTCGGTAAACCTGGCTGACATGCGTGAAATCTCAAAGGTGTTTACGGTATTTCTCATGTTTATAGGAGCAGCCCCCGGTTCCACCGGCGGAGGCATCAAAGTAACAACCATAGGGGTGCTGATTATTGCCATACTTTCTCAAATAAGGGGCTCCGGGGATATTGTGCTTTTCAGGAAAAGGATACATCAGTACACGGTAAACAAGGCACTGTCCATTGCCGGCTTGAGCGGTATTCTCGTTCTGGCCATAACTACAGTTATTGTTTCTATTCAGCCAGATTTCAAAGTTCTGGACATTTTGTATGAAACCACTTCTGCATTCGGCACTGTGGGATTGTCCCTGGGGGTGACTCCCGATTTAAGCACCGCCAGCAAAATCCTGCTGGTGCTCACAATGTTTCTGGGAAGGGTAGGGCCTCTGTCCTTTGCAGTTGCACTGACATTAAAATCCTCCAGGAGAAATACCGACATGGTTTATCCTGAGGCTAAAATACTGGTTGGCTAGAATGTATCCAGAAACTGCAACTTTTGCGCATATAAAATGCTCCTTCCGCAATAAACAGGACTTATTGTCTTACTGTCCCTTGCAGGAGGAGCATTTATTATTATCAGCCGCCTGTAGCATACCTTTAGTTGTACCCTGCCGGTGGTGAAGAGAAGTTCATTTACCTCAGTACCTGCTGACCGCTGGCCGCATACAGCTTATACCATTCCCAATGCTGGAGCCTGACCTCTTCAAGTGCACGGATAGCCATATCCAGACGCTCCAGCTTGCCGCTGCCGGTTATGGGCAGAACCTTTGCAGGATGATACAGCAGCCATGCATATACTATGGTTTCCACCGACTCCCCATGCTGCTTTGCAATATCCGAAAATACCTTCAGGGCTTTTACACATTCCGGAGCCTCGGAGGAAAACAGCTTTCCTCCCGCAAGAGGTGACCACACCATGGGATGCAGCTTATGCTTCACCATGACATCCATCATCCCGGAATTGAAATGCTCAAAGCAGACAGGATTCCACTCCAATTGATTTGTTACCAGCGTTCCGTCCATTGCAGTGTTCAGAGCATCAAACTTGAAGGGATCAAAATTCGATACCCCGGCCTCTCTTATCAGGCCCTGCTTTTTTAAGTCCTTCAAGGCTCTTGCAGTTTCCCAGGCATCAAAACAGGGGTCCTCCCTGTGAATAAGATATAAGTCAATATACCCGCATTGCAGGCGTTGTATACTGCTTTTGCAGGATTCGACAATCCTGTTGTAGGTGGTGTTGTAATATCCGAATTCGCCATAGCCTTCTTTTTGCTTGAAAATACCGGTTTTAGTAACCAACTGTATTTTTCCGCGAAGCTCAGGTTCGGTTTTAAAGGCAAGTCCCATCTGGCGCTCGCATTCCGTATCACTATATATCTCTGCCGTGTCAAAGGTGGTTACTCCTCTGTCAATGCAAGCCTCCATAAACGCAATCAGTTCATTTAAACTGAAATTCCAGTCGGTAAGCCTCCAAAAGCCCTGTACCAGTCTTGAAAATTCCAGTGTGTTTCCAACCTTAATAGTTTCCATTTCAGTACCTCCACAATCTGCTATTTTGAATTTTTCTTCATATCAAGAGCAACGGCAGTACATATTATTACTCCCTTTACAATGAGCTGCCAATTTGGGTTTATACCTATAAACGCAAGCCCATAGCTTATTATGGTAAAAATAATCACACCCAGCACAACCCCTGATACCTTGCCGACTCCGCCGCTGAGAGACACTCCGCCCACCACACAGGCTGAAATAGCGTCAAATTCATAGGAAAAGCCGTAGGCGCTGTTGGCTCCGCCTGTTCGTGCTACTTCCAATATGCCTGCCATACCAACCAGGATGCTTTCAATAATAAATACTGCAATTATGATTTTATGCACCTTTACGCCTGAAACCTTAGCGGCATTTTCATTCCCGCCCACAGCATATATATGCTTGCCAAATACCGTTTTGTTAAGGACAAACCACGAGATAACCGTTATTACAGCCGCTATGACAATGAGTAGGCTTATCTGACCAAACAGCTTGTAACTGCTCAGAATAGTCAGCTCTCCCCTGATGCCGCCTATGGGCTGCGCATTATTGGGCTCTTTAGCGTAATAAAGACAGTTAATGCCGTATACTATCGTAGACATACCAAAGGTTGCAATAAAAGGAGCCATTTTAAACTTTGAAATCATAAAGCCGTTTACCGCACCGATTATTGCCACAACACAAATAGCGATAAGAATAGGGATGATAATGGGGATATTGGGCAGCCCGGGATAAAACTTACTGGCGTAGTCAGCAGCCTGACTCATTGATGCCACAATAACTGCTGCCAAACCCACCTGACGTCCTCCTGAAAGGTCTGTTCCTCCAAGCAGAAGGGGAAACAAAAGTCCAAGCGCCACAATAAGCTTTACCGAAGACTGTGTCATTATATCCTTTGCAACACGCCATTGTAAAAATGCCGGCTCCATGATAACAATACCTATTATCATGGCAAGCAGTGCCAATATCAGAGCTTTGTCCATTAAAAACTTCTTAACCTCAACTGTTTTAAACTCTCCAACTTTTATATTCATTTGCCCGCCTCCATTGCTGTATTATCTAAGGTAAACCTTGTAGCAAGGCGCATAATCTCCACTTGGGAAGCCTGCTCACTATCCAGGATTCCTGTTATACGCCCATTGCACATAACCAGTATCCTGTCTGACATTCCCAGCAGCTCCGGCATTTCTGAGGATACCATTATAATGCTGTTTCCTTTTTTTACTAGCTCTCTCATGATTTTATATATCTCGTATTTGGCGCCTACATCCACCCCTCTTGTAGGTTCATCAAGAATAAGTATGTTTGAATCGGTGAGAAGCCATCTTCCCACCAGCACCTTCTGCTGGTTTCCTCCTGAAAGATTCTGAATCTCAGTGGACATACGGGGGGTTTTTACATTCATGCTTTTACATACCGAAACAGCACTTTCCGTACTTTTCTTCTTATTGATTACTCCTGGAAGCAATCCGGTAAACTTCTTATAAGACGCAATTAGCGTGTTGTCATTCACCGACAGCATAGGCACAATACCTGTTGTACGGCGTTCCTCCGTCAGCAGGGCAAATCCGTTTTCAATAGCCTCAAGGGGTGACTTGTTGTCTATAGGACTGCCTTCCTTATATATAACGCCTGATGCAATAGGCCTTAGTCCAAAAAGGCTTTCAACCATTTCTGTCCTCTGCGCCCCTACCAAGCCTCCAATACCCAATATTTCCCCTTTCTTAAGCTCAAAGCTGACATTTCGAAAGGACTTAGGGTCGGTACTTGAAATATTCTCCACCTTCAATTTGACCTCCGGAGACGGAGGCTGCTCACTGGCGGGAAAGCGCTCCTCCATGCTTCTCCCTACCATTTGCTCTATGACATGCTCAATGGTTATTTTGCTTATTTCCCAGCTGCCGATATATCTGCCGTCTCTCATAACTGTTACTTCATCTGCAATTTCAAACATCTCCTCCAGCTTATGAGAAATGTATATGATAGACCTGCCCTCATTCCTCAACTGCCTTATAAGCCTGAAAAGGTGCTTTGTTTCTGCAATGGTAAGGGAGGAAGTCGGTTCGTCCATAATAATAATTTTTGCATTGTATGATATTGCCTTTGCTATGTCAATTGCCTGCAGCTGTGAAACCGAAAGCTCCCTGGCCATCGCCCTGGGATTAATGTCAAACTCAAGCTCCTTCAAAAGCTCCTGGGTTTTTTGCTCCATTAACCTCTCGTTTACAATAAATCCTTTTTTTATATAACGCCCCACCCATATATTGTCGGTTACAGTTCTGTTGGGAATTGGATTAAGCTCCTGATGTATCATGGAAATTCCATTTTTAAGTGCACTTTGAGTGTCTGTTATCAAGGTTTCCCTGCCGTCAATATTAATGGTTCCGCCATCAGGCTTATACATGCCGAACAAACACTTCATCAGGGTGGACTTTCCCGCCCCGTTTTCTCCTATGAGGGCATGGACACTTCCCGGCCTTATGTGCAGCTTCACATCATCCAAAGCTTTTACCCCTGGAAAAGTCTTTGTTATATTGTCCATTTTCAGACGATATTCCTGCAAATGGCTCACCTCCATATTTATACCCATGCTCATGCAACAGCTTTAACATTATGAAAGCCTGGCGTGGCTGGGTCCTCCTCTGCTTTCTTTTTTCAAATTACCTGTGACCGGAGCCAAGCATATGAACTGCCTCATGGCGGATTCCAGGTCAAACCAACGGTATCCGCCATGCTGCAGCCTGTGCTCCGTTGTAGCATGCTTGCGGGCTTAAACCGGCACAGTGCAATAATCAAACTTATTTACCCTCAAGCTCGGTCATCATTTTAAGTGTATCCTCAAGATTGGTCTTATCTACAATTTTATAGGGAACCCAGATATAGTTGTCTTCCACTGTACACTCCACGCCAACAGTATCCTTGGTAACCACGCCACCGCCGTTTACCGTCCTGAGTACATTCAGAACCGCCTTGGACTGGGACATACGGTCATTTAGCACTGTTCCCAGCAAAGCATTGTTTTTCATGCTCTGGAGAGCTTCCACCGTTGCATCTATACCCACAATCGGAATGAACTTCTTGGCATCGCCCTTGTTGTATCCGTTGTCCAGCGCTGCCTGCACAGCTCCCATTGCCATACCGTCGCTGTTGCACAAAACCCCTTCTATTTTATCCACACCGAAAGCGGTAATCCAGGTGTTCATTTTGTCAAGCGCCTGGGCCTTATCCCAGTTGGCAGTATCTTTAGCAAGAATTTCATATTCAATGCCCTGGGCTTTTAAGGTTTCTTCATATGCCGCAGTTCTGAGCACAACATCCTGCTGGCCCAATTCTCCCTGAAGTATAACAAGCTGCAGCTTTCCGTCACCGTTTTTGTCGGCAATCTCCTTATTGCTGTTCCAGTAGTTTATCAGAGCCTGTGCGCACATTTGACCCGATTCCTTAGCATTGGCTCCTACATACCACACCTTGTCATAAGCCTTCATTGTTTCAGGCATGGGCTCCATGTTGAAAAAGATTACCGGCACATCCTCAGCCTTGCACTTCTTCATCATCTCATCGGTGCTTTTTCTGTCAGGTGCACATATTGCAATGCTCTTTGCGCCCTTAGTCAAGGCAGTTTCCAGCTTATTGTTCGCCTTTGAGGGATCGTCCTCTCCATCCTGCATATCCAGCTTGAAGCCTCCTAATTTGTCGGCCTCGCTTTGCATGATTATTCTGAAGCCGGACTGGAACGCGTCATCAAATCTTCTCCATATGACCGTGGCCTTCAGGGTTTCCTCCTTTGAGCTTACCGAGGCTGTGGAACTATTGGAGGAAACAGCACCCCCGCCGTTTGAGGAAGAACAGCCTGCAGCTACAGAAGTTATTAATGCAACAAGTGAAACTACAGCAAGACATTTTTTTACGCTTTTCATAATAGAATTCTCCTTTCAACAATAGAAAAATAAGAAGTTATCCAATTAAATTATTTTTTTAAACGCAACAAGTAGTAAGCAGCCTTAAGATGTTAAAATTTATTAAGTACATGTCTTTCTCAACGGATGTTCTATAGTTCTTCGCCCAATCTATGGCTTATACAAATCCAGCAGTGCAAAGGCCCGCATTTTTTCTTCAATTATTTTTTGCGCAGCCTCATTGGCAGGATTGAAAAGATTTGCAGTAGTATACTTTAAATCTCCCTTCTGAGTTTCAACATATTGATGTCCCATGGCCAGCACTATATCAGTGCATATATTTACCTTGTTGATTCCATTTCTGATTGACTCCTGCACCTGCCACATAGGTGTCCCTGAGCCGCCGTGGAGCACAAGAGGAATCTTTGTAAACTCATATATTTTTTTGAGACGTTCTATATTCAGCTTTGGCTCAAACTTGTACTGTCCATGCTGGGTACCTATACACACTGCCAGACAGTCGATGCCCGTTGCTTTCACAAATTTCTTGGCCTCCTCCGGATCAGTCTGAGCAGCCTCATGCCCCTTTACGGCTATGGCGCCCTCTTCTCCCACCAGCCGGCCAAGTTCTGCTTCAACCGTCACATTTGCTGGATGTGCACGCTCTACCACCTGGAGCGTTCCGGCTATGTTCTCTTCCAGAGGTTTTGCGGAGAGATCGATCATTACTGAAGAAAAGCCTGCCTGAATAGCCGCATTACAAGCTTCATAGGTAACAGCGTGGTCAAGATGCAGTGCAATGGGCACGGTAGCATTTCTGGATGCTATTTCTACGGTGGACACAACATCTTCAAAGCCCCCCATCATATCTATTTCTGTCTGTCCGCACTGCAAAATCACCGGCATACCAAGCTTAGAGCCCGCCAATATTGCAGCTCTGGCAGTCTCAACCGACCAAAATTCGAAAGCTCCGTATGCAATTCCTTTTTTTCTGCCAAGCTCAAGAATTTCTTTCATTGGAACGAATTTCATAGTTATTATCCCTCTTTCTTTTTAAAGTATATTTTAAAATGACTTAACCTTTGGAAGCGCGGTCTGATAACCTCAGATGTTTTGAACAGTTCAGTTATCTGCACCTTCCTTAATATTGAAAATCCTGTCTTTCAAAAAAGGCCAAGGCACTTTTAAAATCTGGTATTCCTGCGGTAGCCCCTACAGCTCCCACATTGTGAGAAGCCACCGTATTTCCGAAAGCAGCACTCTTAAATATATCCCAGCCCTGGGATATGCCGCATAGAAAGCCTGCCACAAAGGAATCTCCTGCTCCCGTTGTATCCTTAACCGGCATCCCTTCAACCGTGGAGATGTACTTTCCTTTTACAAAATCAGTTACATAGCAGCCTTTTTTTCCAAGCTTAATGACCAATGCCTTCATATTAAACGCTTTCAGCCTTTCTGCTATCTTTTGCGGCAATTCCTCTCCTGTGAGAATTTTTGCCTCATCATAGCTGGGGAGAAAGTAATCGGTTTGATACAGGGCACTCTTCATTTGCTCATAATAATTCATTTGCTCCCCGCTGTTTATGGAAGTATTCATTGCAGTGTCCATTGCAGTTGTTTTCCCCAGGGAGCGCGACTTGCAGAACAGTTTTTCAATACCTCCCCGGTCCATTCTCTCCATTATCATGGCACTGCCGAAATAGACCAAATCAGCATCTTTTATTTTTTGCTCAGGCACGTCTTCAGCTGATAAGCTGTCAAATATTTTGTTGGAAGCTAAAAAATGTCGCTCGTTCAAGGTGTCAATAAGGATATAGCTGGCTGCTGTGGGATACTCCAGATCTTCAATAACCGCGGATATATCCACACCTTCCTTTTTTACACACTCCTTCACAAATGCTCCGTTGGAATCCTTCCCAACCCGGCCGCATAAAGACACCTCGATGCCAAGCTTAGCCAAGCCAACCGAAACATTCAGGGCATCTCCTCCTGTTGTGGGAACAACATTACTGATTTTCCAGCTGTCCAGCTTAAGGATATTGTCCGGAACAGGATATAGGGGAATATCACACACCAGCATTCCTACACATAATATCTTCATTCAGGCCACCTTTTCTTTGTTGGTTTGTACGTACATAACTACATTACGATATTAGTTATACCACTGACAGATAAGCTTGTCAACCATTAATTTTATGCAATTTGTATAATTACGGGTTATATCAATAGTATATATTGTTGATTTAGCATAAATATTATTCCCCCTGGCTTGTATTATCTTTTTTTTAATGTATAATAAAGATACGTTAGTACGTACAATAATATCAAGCGACACAGTAAAAGAAAGGTGGTGCCATTCATGCCTTTAGACAAGCATGAATTAAACCGGGAGGTTCCAATTCCCCTTTACTATCAGCTAAAAAGCTTTTTGCTGGAAGAAATCAAGAGCGGTAATTATAAAATAGGAGCACCAATTCCTACTGAATATGAGATTCAGCAGTTGTTTAAAATCAGTCGTTCCACAGTAAGACAGGCAATTTCCGAACTTGTCCAGGAAGGCTGGCTATCCCGCCAGACAAGCAAGGGTACCTTTGTTACCCACCCCAAGGAAAACGCCGCACATATAAGATCCTTTGAGCCCTTCTACCAGCAGGTAGCCCGGACTGGAATGGAAGCGCGCACAGAGTTGGTGGACTTGAAGGTCATTGAGGCCGGAGAGGTTATCTCCTCATATCTGGATTTGGATCCAAAGAACAAGGTTATCTCAATGTTCAGGAGAAGATTTTCAAACGATATGCCAATGGTGACAATGCAGAATTTTTTGCCTTATTCCCTGTGCAGCTTTATCTTAAGCCATGACTTTGAGAAGGAATCCCTCTACGAAGTACTTTCCCAGCAGGCCGAATCAAGAACCTATGTAACCAAGACAATTGTATCTGCCTCCAAATCAACGGCGGAGGATGTGTCCTTGCTGGGAATCAAACTGGGCGTTCCCATTCTTAGTTTTAATACCATAACCCGAACTGAGAGTGGAAACATCATTGACTACGCCTTTTCCCGCTACAGGGGCGACGTGAACAAATTTGAAATCGATGTATACCCGGAAAAGGACAAGCCCCAATCAGGCTCGGAGCTTCCCGGCTACTCCTCTGCAAAATCCTCCGGGACAAATTCGGGCAGAAGAAAATCCGCACGTTAGTAACGGATTTCATACTAAAATATGCCTGGTGGTCTGTAACATCTAAAACGTATTGCCGGCACAAAGGTTCTCGCCACAAAAAATTGCACCCGATACAAAATCCATATATGTATCAGGTGCAATTGAGCCTGTAATTCTTCTTTTTTAGGACAATAAAAAAAGAAGCCGCCGCTCCACGTGCACACGAGTACAGTGGATTGCGCGCGCTCCTCTTAAAACTTATACTGTTATTTTACAACCTTTTTATCAAGCCTTTTTATACAACCTTTATTTTTACAAAGCTCTTTTTGCCCTTTTGCAGCAGCATTTCACCCTCAACCAGGTCAGACTTTCCCACAGTGTAATCAAAGCTTGTCACCTTGTTTTCATTAATGGCCACACCACCCTGCTGAACAGCTCGTCGAGCCTCACTCTTTGAGGGAGTAAGCTCGGAGAGCACCAGCAGATCGGTAATCTTGATTCCTGCCTCCAGCTCCGCTGCCTTTACTTCAATAAACGGTATATTGTCTGAGCTGCCTTTACCTCCAAATAAGGCTTCGGCTGCCTCCTTTGCCTTATTGGCCTCCTCTTCCCCATGAACTATTTTGGTAACCTCAAAGGCCAGTATTGCCTTTGCCTGATTTATTCCCGCATCTGTAAGAGAACCCAGTCTTCTGACCTCCTCCATGGGAAGGAAGGTCAAAAGTGCAAGACATTTTTCCACATCATTGTCACTGATATTTCTCCAGTACTGGTAAAACTCGTAGGGAGTTGTCTTCGCAGGGTCAAGCCATACGGCCCCACTTTCCGTCTTGCCCATTTTCTTGCCCTCACTTGTGGTCAAAAGTGTGAAGGTCATGCCATACACACTTTTCCCATCGGATTTTCTGCACAGTTCAAGGCCGCCTAAAATATTGGACCACTGGTCATCTCCGCCCAGTTCCATCTGGCAGTCGTATTTTCTGTTCAACACCAGGAAGTCATAGCTCTGCATGAGCATGTAATTAAACTCCAGGAAGGTCAGGCCCTTTTCCATCCTGCTTTTGAAGCATTCCGCAGTCAGCATTCTGTTAACTGAAAAATGAACTCCCACATCTCTTAAGAATTCAACGTAGTTCAAGCCCAGCAGCCAGTCCCCGTTATCAACCATGATTGCCCTGTCATTTGAAAAATCAATAAACTTGGAAATCTGAGTTTTAAAGCTTTCCACATTGTGGCTTACTATTTCCCTGGTCATCATTTTTCTCATATCGTTTTTGCCGCTGGGGTCTCCTACCATGGCGGTTCCGCCGCCGATCAGGACAATAGGCCTGTGTCCTGCCTGCTGCATATGTGCCATTACCATCAGCTGAAGAAAATGTCCCACATGCAGACTGTCCGCAGTGGGGTCGAACCCTATATAAAAGGTCACACTTTTCTCAGCGAGAAGCTTTTTAACCTCTTCCTCATGTGTTACCTGCGCTATAAAACCTCTTTCCTGCAACAAATCATATACATTACTCATTGCCTTCCACTCTCCTTGTAGCTGTATTTATGAAATTGCCCGCGTTTCAGATATTCTTTCATATATTCCGGAAATAATATCATAACCTCCGGAGCAATAAAAAAACTCCCGTCTGTATAAGGACGAAGAGTTCGTGGTACCACCTTAATTCGTATTTATAATTTTAACTCAGTCAATCAATAGGACAACAGCCCACATATTCATATGTCTCGCCGTCCCAAATTATAAACACCTTTGAAGCTGTAACGGGCACACCCGGCATAAGCGGCTCCTAATCCGTAATTCGCCTGTCCATGTTCTCAACCTTCACACCAGCCAGATTGCTCTCTGAAATCAACATGAACTGCTACTGCGGAACGCTTAAAACGTCCCTGATTAATCCCTGCCTTATTGTATTTATTTTTATTCTGTCTTAATACTTACTGTTTTATGACTCTCAACTTACTTTATAATTTCATTTACACATAATTCTACCACAATAATAAATTAATGCAATAACATTATCCCAAAAAGAAATCCTTCAGCTCCTGCTGTTCCTTAAGTGAGGAAGCGGCAATTATGAAATCCCCCTCCAGCAGTATTGTATCTCCCTTGGGAATTATTACCGAAGCATCTCTTATTACTGAAATCAAAAGACAATCCTTTGGAATGCTTATATCCTTCAGAGCCTTGTTCTTCACCGGAGAATCGCCTGCTATCTGAAGCTCACTCAAAGTTATCTTTCCGCCCTTGAGCTTGGTCAGGGTCCTTATGCCGGAATAGTCCACCTCCTGCTCAATAAGATCCGCAATTATTGAAGTGCTGCTTACTGCAATATCCACACCCAGCTTCTCAAAAACCGTGATGTTTTTAGGATTATTAACTCTGGCTATTGTTCTTTTTACTCCGAATTTCCGTTTAGCCAACTGGCAGGCTATGAGATTTTCCTCATCCCTGCCCGTAAGGGCAATGAATATGTCCGCCTTGCTGACATTGGATTCTGTCAGATGCTCTATACTTGTTCCATCCCCATTGACAACAGAAATATTCAACTGGTTTGCAATCTTTTCACACAGTTCTATCTGAGGTTCAATAACGGTTATTTTGTGCTTGTAGGTCAGAAGGGTCTTTACAAGATAAAATCCCAGCTTTCCTCCTCCTGCAATGACTATATACATTTTCTTTCCTCCAAGTCCCAGGTTTTCACACTGCTTCCCTAAACAGCCGGTTACAGCTTGTGCGCGGTGTCTGCTATGACAAGAACGTCATCCTTCATGAGTCTTCCTGCCCTGTTTGTAAAAGTGAAGTCTCCTGATCTGATAATACCAAAGAGCATGCCCTCCTTCAGCCTGACCTGCTCTGCCTTCTTACCCATCAAGCCTTCACTGACCTTCTTGTGCTTGAAAATCACCGATGTATTGCCAATAGTATGTGTACTGACATCCTCCTCGGAATCCACCAGGGCTCGTATTACATTGACCGTTATATCCGTGGGGCAGAAGGTTTCCAGTCCAAACTCATGGAATACATGCTCTCTGGCAGGGTTATATATTCTGGCTATTACCTTTGGTACTTTGAATATCTCCTTGGCCACCTGGCAAACCATAATATTTACATTATCATCTTCCGTAACTGCAACAAGGGCATCCGCCGTCTCAATACCGGCAGTCTTCAATACATCCTGATCTATGGGGACACCTGTTATTGTGACACCGTCAAAATCCCCGGGAAGATTTCTGAAAGCCTTGCTGTCATTTGATATGATAACTATTTCATTTCCCTCTTCCGCAAGCACCTGGGCAAACTTGGCCCCGACCTTGCCGCACCCGATTATTACTACCTGCATTGAAGCCTCCATAAAAAAGAGTAAAAATAATGAGCATTATAACAAGCATACGCCATATACAATGCCCCATAGTAAAGAATACCAGTTTATTATATCACTATAGTGTTAACATCATAAAACCTGAAATTATGAGCATAATCACCTGAATAAACCCCCGGTGGCCGAATTGCATGACTAATTGCAGGAATATCTTTAATTCTCTCCAAATAGCTGTGTATTACACACAAAACAAATATTTCCATTTCTTCGCACCAAAGTATATTTCATAGTAAAAGCAATTGGGAATCCGCTTGTTATGGGCAAAAACCAAAAAAATTCAAACCGGTGTTCATGTTCCTCCTGTGCACCGGGAAAATGTATTTTTTCTGTCATTCTTAAAATAATATATATATCATCAAAACAGAAAGAGGTTATGGACATTGCTGGTTGTTTTTATAAGAACATTAATTCTTTACATCGTTGTTATTATTGCAATGAGAATAATGGGTAAAAGGCAGATAGGGCAATTACAGCCCTTTGAGCTGGCAGTTGCCATAATGATTTCAGAGCTGGCCTCGGTGCCCATGCAAAATACCGGCATACCGCTGGTGAACGGCATCATTCCCATACTTACCATGCTGACGGCTCAGATTCTTATTTCCTTCATATCCTTAAAAAGCTACAAGGCCAGGAATATAATCTGCGGAAGACCCAGCATCCTCATTTCCTCAGGTAAAATCAACGAGCAGGTTTTCAGGAAAGAGCTATATACACTGACTGATTTTCTGGAGCAACTCCGAAGCAAAGATATTTATGACATTGCAGATGTGGAATTTGCCATTCTGGAGACCAACGGACAGCTGAGCGTAGTGCCAAAAGCAGCCAAAAGGAATGTTACTCCTGAGGATATGAACCTGACTGTGAAGTATGAGGCCCCTGCAACCGACCTGATAATTGACGGAGAGCTGGTTTACTCCAACCTGAAAAAATCGGGGCTCAGTAAGGATGCCCTGGAAATTGAGCTGAAAAAAATCGGAATCAGGAGCATTAAGGAAGTATTCTTTGCAAGTATTGATTCGGATGGCAAGCTTTTCTGCCAGTCCAAAGAAAAATACAGTACCTAAAGGAGCGCCCTGTCAAATGAACACAAATACCAAAGTATTAATTCTCGTATCCATTATTTTGATAGCTGTTATACTTTCGGGTATATTAACTCTGTATTATCTCGATAAGTCGGCCGGAGTGCTGGAGCTGTCCATATTATCGGCAGCCAAATCCGTTACGGACAAACAGTGGAACTCAGCCGAAAAGCAATTGGAAGAGTTCAGCAGGAACTGGAAAAGCACCAAATATTTCTGGGCTATGCTTGTAGATCACTTTGAGATTGACAACATAGAGGATTCCTATAATAAGACCAAAATGTATGTTGAAAGTGAAGATTACTCCTCATCACTGGCAGAGCTGGAAACACTCAGGCACTATATCCGCCATATACCCGAAAAAGAGAGCTTTACCTTTGAAAACATACTGTAGCCACAACTACTTGAAGCCTCTCTCAATCAGGAAGATGATAAAAACTATGTAAAACACCCCTCCGGTAAGGAGAGGCAGCGGGTTAAGCTGCCTTTTAAGCTTTATCCATATGTAGGTAACCAAAGCAGAGCCCAGGGCAAGCAGGGCACTTACAATAGTTATGACGTCCAGTCTCCAGCCTGTTGCCAGTATTCCGATAGATACCGGTATGCAGCTCTGAAATACCATCGCTCCTGTTATATTTCCCAGAGACAGGGTATCCTTGCTCTTGCTGATCCATATTACGCTGTTGAATTTTTCAGGCAGCTCGGTGGCAATAGGAGTGATAATTATTGACAGCGCCAGAGTTGAAATTCCAAGTCCCTTTGATACCACTTCAATATTGGCCACAAATAGTTCGGCTCCAATTATTATGACCGCCAATGCAGTTAAAACCTGAAGCAGTATGACAAACAGGGTTGTCTTTGTGTTAAAGGCTCTGGAAAAGGTCAGGTCGTCAAGCTCTCCATCACTGGTTTTATCACTGTCCACAGTCTTGAAGACGTAATATCCATAACAGCCTAACAGCACCACTGCCAGAATATTTTTGGCCGGGCCCAGATTTAACGTTGACACCAAAACCATACTTGTATAAACTACTACAAAAAAAGAGATGTCCCTGCTCAGAATATCCAGATTCACATTTAAGATCAAGCCGGTCTTGCGCTTCCCGGCAAATATCACAACACTTAGTCCCGTGATAAAGAAGGCCAGTGTTGAGAGCATAAACGGAGCTCCGACTATGGCACCTATTCCAATATCCGTGGATTCCGACTTACCTTTTGAAAACAGCAGCGCTATTATGGGAATCAAGGTTTCAGGCAGACAGGTTCCAACAGCTGAAAGAATACTGCCAACCACGCCGTCACCCAGCTTCAGTCTTTTACCCAGCCATTCTATTCCATTGGTAAACAGCTCACAGCCCATAAGAATTATTCCAAGACTTAACAATAAAATAACCACATTTTGAAACATCTGTATCTCTCTCTTCATGTATATTTTTCATAGACAACTTGCATAATTTATACATATGAGATTAATATACGATTTAATACAATAAAAAATGGAGTGCCAAAAAATGAAATTACTTTCATTTTAAAACACTCCATTTAGAAAAACTGCTTCCATGCAAACAACCCTGCCGCCTGTCTCGTGGCATTTACAAGGGCAACAGGAAAGTGCCGCCCAGCGTACCGAAGGTATACCCTGTCGAGCTGTTGCAGGTGTCGAAGCAAGCAGTAACCCAGACCTCCTTGGGTTGGCTGTTTTCAAGCCTCAGTTCCAGGTCGATAACGCCGTCATTCAGCTGCATCCAGCCATTGCCTACATACAGTCGGAAGGGTACACTTGCCGTGGGCTGACTTGGTGTAAGATTTTGCTGCACATTGGTTTCATACAGTGTGTTATTCATCTGCACCAGCACTGTAGTCCCGCTCACAAATGCTTGAAACGTCACTACTGGTGACATTTGGAATACAACAGCCGGCATATTTCCGATTATACCTCCGCTGGCAGTACTGGTTTCAATTATTTTTGCCCTATGTTCCATATTGCTTGTCCTCCTTTTCGATTCACAAATATGAGTCCTCAAACCGACTCTTTTCAGTGGAATACATCAACTTTCATCAAATGTCCGAATGGCTGTTTCTACAAATTTACCCTTAATTATACAGATATTTTTTATAATAAACAGCAATTCAGTAATTTTTTTACAATGCCATTATATATTATTCACGTCATTAAAACAATACATTTTTATATATTTAATTTAAGAACAATTGGTAGTATTAAATTGAGAAATTTTAACATATACTCTGATATTTGTAAATTTTAACCACTATATAAATGCGGCATAATGAGGGTAAAAAGCAGGATGCTCCTGAATCCACCTCTTCATCTCCTCTAGCATGGCTCTGTACTCAGGCACTCTGTATTCAAAATCCCTGCGGGTATTGATAAGACTTTTATCCACAGTTTCATTGAAATACCTTTCCACCTGGATATCCTGCCTGTTGAAGCTATCCTTGAAAAGCAGCAGAAGTTCGTATTTATTTATGCTTTGGTCTGAGACAAGATGATAAATTCCTGATAAGTCTGCCAGAATTGCCTTTTCTGCGGCTTTTGCCAGTTCAGTTGTGGTAATGCCGGTCCATATGGCATTTGTATAGCCGTTTATTTTCCCGCCGGCCTTCATAAACCAGTTAAACAGTCCTATACCGTCATAATTTATATCCGGGCCGATTATGGAGGTTCTGATTGTCAGGCTGCGGCCCTGTGAAATTTCTCCCACAGCCTTTGTGCGGTCGTAATATGTATCTCCGTCTTTAAAGGAAGTCTCTGTATAAGGGCCTGTTTTCCCGGAGAAAACACAATCCGTGCTCAGGTGCAGGATTTTTGCAGCCGTCCCCTTGAGCCTGCCCTCCAGAAAATGCGGCAGGTAGGAGTTCAGGAGAATTGCCCTTGCTATGTTTTCAGAGGCATAATGATTTAAAACACCAATACAGTTAATAATAACGTCAAAGTCCTCCCGGTCCAGCAGTGCTTCAAAGCGGGGAAAATCCGTCACATCCATCAATATGGTTCTTACATTGAGTTTCTTCCTGTGTGCAAGATTAAATACCTCGTAGGCTCCTGTCTCTTCCAGGTAGGTTGTCATAACATGCCCAGCCATTCCTCCCGAACCCAGCACCAATATCTTTTCCCTGCCCAATGCTATTCCATCTCCCTCCATACTGTGCGTCTGATATAATCTGTATAGCTCAGGATTACTTCTGCAACCTTGTCGGAAACATTGGATACATTATAGTCCTGAACAGGGGATGTATTTTCCCTGCCAGCCTTTATACCCGCTTTCTCCACGGCCTTTCTCATACCCGTCACCATTTCGACGGACTGTACCACCCTGTCCTTTTTCAGCCCCGACATGATAAGTACTCCTTCCTCCATACCCTCAGGCCTTTCATGGGCATTTCTTATGGTAATGGCCGGAAAGCCCAAAAGCGCAGCCTCTTCCATAATGGTGCCGCTGTCGGATATGACGCAGAATGCATGTGTCTGCAGCTTGATGTAATCAAAAAAGCCCATGGGCTTCATCCATTCTATACGGAAGTCAAAAGCCGACTTATCCATCAGCGCCACTTTTTTCATGGTTCTGGGATGGGTTGAGACTATGATCCTCTTACCGTATTTTACTGCAACGGCATTCAGGGTTTCTATGAAGTCCCCGAAATTCCTTAGTGAATCAATATTTTCTTCCCGGTGGGAGCTGACAACAAAATATTCACCCGGCTCCAGCTTCAGCCTTTCCAGCACCTGGGACTTACTGATATCCTCCCTGTAAAAATCGAAAACCTCCTTCATGGAGGAGCCGGTTTTTATAATGGACTCTCCTCTTATGCCTTCCTGCAGCAAGTATCTCCTGGCATGCTCAGAGATAGGCATGTTTATGTCACTTAAATGGTCAACCACCTTCCGGTTTATTTCCTCAGGCACTCTCTGGTCAAAACAGCGATTTCCTGCCTCCATATGAAATATTGGTATCTTTCTTCGTTTGGCGGAAATCACACACAGGCAACTGTTTGTATCCCCATAAATCAGAAGGGCATCCGGCTTTTCAAGCTCCATGACCTCATCAGTCTTTTTGAGTATGTTTGCAATTGTATCTACGGGTGTTTTGGCGGCACAGTTCAGGTAATACCCGGGCTTTTTTATCCTCATGTCCCGGAAGAATATTTCGTTGAGCTCAAAGTCAAAATTCTGGCCTGTGTGAACCAGCACATGCTCGGTATACAGGTCAAGCTTGTGAAGCACCCTGCTAAGCTTAATAATTTCAGGTCTGGTACCCACTATGGTCATTACCTTCAACATGGCTAAACTCCTTTTACCTTTTTAAGTTCTCTCTGCACATAGTCCAGGCTCAGGAGCAGCTTCTTCAATTCCTCGCCGGTCAGCCTTCTGGTATTGTGGGAATTGTAGTCGCTCAGAGCGGATATGACCCTTTTGCCGCAGCTGATATACTTGTCGTAATTCAAGTCCCTGTTGTCCGCTGGTATCCTGTAGTAATCCTCAAGATCTTCCGCTATGGCCATTTCTTCACGAGTAAGAAGGGTTTCGTACAGTTTTTCACCGTGCCTTGTGCCTATAACCTTGATTTCATTGGTTGCTCCAAAAATTTCCTTCAGTGCTGATGCCAGCTCAAATATTGTCGCTGCCGGAGCCTTTTGTACGAATATGTCCCCGGGCTTTCCATTGTTGAAGGCATATAGTACCAAATCAATGGCATTTTCAAGTGACATCATAAACCTTGTCATATCAGGATCGGTTACGGTTATAGGAAGGCCTTCGGTTATCTGCTGGATAAACAGCGGAATTACCGAACCCCTGGAAGCCATGACATTTCCGTACCTGGTACCGCAAAAAACCGTCTCCTCCGCCCCTGTGTTTCTGGAGGCTGCCACCATGACCTTTTCCAGCAGTGCCTTTGACATCCCCATGGCATTAATGGGATATACGGCTTTATCGGTACTCAGCACAATGGCCCTTTTTACCTTGTTTTCCACAGCAGCCTTCAGAAGATTTTCAGTACCCATGATATTTGTCCTGACAGCCTCCATGGGGTAAAACTCACAGGAGGGCACCTGCTTCAGTGCTGCAGCGTGAAAAACAAAGTCCACACCCTTAAGTGCGCCGTATAATGAGCGGTAATCCCTCACATCCCCGATGTAAAATTTCACCTTATCATTATTGAGTTCCCGGCGCATATCATCCTGTTTCTTTTCATCACGGCTATATATTCTGATTTCCTTTATATCGGTGCTTATAAATCTGTTAAGGACGGCATTGCCAAAGGACCCTGTTCCGCCTGTTATAAGCAATGTTTTGCCAGTAAACATAAGATCTCCCATCCCGCTGCCACACAGCGTTACAAATGGACCTGACAAGGCTTACAGGGCATAGCAAACCGTTTCATGCAGGCCATTTGAATAATGTCTTATATAAAGCCTGTAGGAAGAATCCAGCGAATGCATCAGCAGCGGCAGTTCCCACAGGTCGGCTGCCTTGTGATAAATAGATATGGCCAGCTTGGGACGGTGCTTTTCTATAGTGCTTTTCATGCCATAGAGAGCCTCCATTTCCGCACCTTCAATATCAAGCTTTATATATGTGGGTATATGCTCTCCCACCACATCGTCAAGCTTTGAAAGCTTAATCCTTGCGCTGCCGTCAGCGCATATGGAAGAGGCACTGCCTCCGTTGCCGTTAAAGCCGATTTCACCGTTTTTTGAGTACAGCCCCGTGTTGAACAGGGTGATGCGGTCCGGAGAAAGGCGTACGACTCCTGAGGCAAACCTCTCGTAATTCTGCCTGTCAGGCTCAAAACCGTATATATGGCAGAAGCAGTTTTTGGTAATACCTATAAAATCAGCTATAGTCTCACCGTTGTATACTCCTCCGTCTACAAAGCACTCACTTTCTCCCAGTGTAAATAAATCCGAAGGAAAATACTGCTTGGGGCTTATAATGCCATCAAAGCGCGAAAAATCCATAGTAGCCCTGTGCCTCAATATGTTAGTGAACACGGTTCTTGAAACTTCGTCTGCCAGAAGGCCGTATACCTCTTCAATCTCTTTGCGGTTCTTTTCCAGAAGTGCTGTATTATAAAAATCCCTTTCCATCATCATCACCGGATAAAAATGAACATTCCCGTAGCCCTGGTTTATAAGCCTATGATAAACCTCCATGGGATTCGGCAGGCATATGAGGATAATAAAACCATCCTCAGGACGGAGGCTGTCGGGCTGCTCTATCTTTATCCCATCCACCATATTACCCTGCTTTGCCCTGTCGTCGTCAATAAAGCAGTGAACCTCCAACCCATTTCCCTTTAAAATACCACATGTAACACAGCCAATGCCGCCTGCACCATACAAGGCAATTTTGCCGCCTTTCAGGGAAGAAACGAATTCCGTGCGGTTTATATCTTTTTCTTCAAGGCTGATGCCGCAAACCTGTTTCATCATATTCAAATATCCCTTCATACATTTATATCAAAAGCTTATTATATTTGTCTTCCAGAGACTGCAGCTCCTTACTGTACGGGCCCACCTGCTCAAGTCCCTGGCGGATATACAGCTTCCCCTCCTCAGCAAAGCAGCGGACACATTCCTTGAGTCCCTCCTGGGTGACAGAGTATTTTAAATGCTGAGGTATGCCCTTCAGGCTTATATATCCTGTTATCCTGGTGTAGAAATACGAAGCAAGCATATAGCTCTTCAGCTGTTCCCTGTGGGAAGCGCTCTTCCAGTCTATGGAGGGAAAATAGGTCTCCTCGCTGAAGTTCTTGATAATATAGTCATAAACCATCAAGGAGGTCCTGAGCCTGGCTTCTATATTGTGGGAGCAGTTGCTCTGATGCAGTCTGTAGTTTATCAGAGGTTCATTTATAAATCCATATTTCATTCCGTTATTGGCAAAGTAAAGAGAATTGATGGTATCACTTGAATGGTCATTATTCCTGTATACACTCCAGGTTAGACCCTTGCTTCTGAAAAAATCCATTCTGTACAGACCATTCATAGGCATGATTCCGGAAGCATTTGAGAATATCCTCATAACCATTTCCTCAAGAGTGGGCAGGGTATATCTCCAGTAGTCGGTGACCTTGTCGGACTCATCTATTATTTTGAAATTACAGTACACATAATCATTATTGGTTTTTTCAAGATTATCCACAAAGCTCTCTATGGCATTTTCCTCCGGATAATCGTCGGATGCTATCCATTGGAAATACTTGCCCCGGGCCTGCTCTATCAGCTCCTGTATGGCAGTCGAGGGGCCTCCGCTGTTTTTTTCATGGTAAATGCAGCGCAGGTTTTCATGGTTTCGTTCCAGTTCCTTTAGCACTTCCACAGAACCATCGGTGGAGCAGTCATCCACGAGGATTATCTCAGTATTTCCATAGGACTGCCCAAGGTATGAAGCAACACAGTTTATCAGGTACTTTATACAGTTGTAATTAATAATTCCTACTGTAACAAGCGGTCTACACACAAGGCCTTCCTCCTCCGCCTTATTTTCACAACCGGGCATGCTTAATATTGCAAACTATGACTTTTTTGCATTTATTAATAAGTTATGGCTTATGCTCTGGTTTTGTTACAGCCCTTCATAAATTTTTCTTCATAAAATACGATCAAATACCGGATGGACCTTATCTTTTAACTATATGCGTAACATTTAAGACATATATTACATATGTTAGTGTAGGGCAACAGTTTTGCTCCCGCCTTAAGCAGGAAAAATAAATAGTTAACATAAATATATCAGGAGGTCTGGGTTATGGACAATAATTTCATACAGTTAAATTATCTTCCCCTTGGAAGGAGAGGGAGGGTGAAAATGCTCACATCCAACGGAGCCATACGCAGAAGAATGCTGGATTTGGGGTTAATAAACGGCACGGAGGTTGAGGCACTTCAAAAAAGCCCTTCCGGTGATCCCGTTGCCTATGAGATCCGCGGTGCAGTAATAGCTCTCCGCTCTGAGGAAGCTTCCAAAATACTGGTGGAAATCAACTGAACTGTTAAAAGACATATGTTGTATTCCAAGGGCTTTGTCCCGTGGGTCAAGCATAAAATCACCTTGATTTATCAAAGCATATCATAAAGGAGGTTAATATGGGTTTAACAAGCCGTTCCACAGGCACAGGCGTGCTGGCAAATGATTTTTCCGTCCACGGCTTATATTCGGAGGACATAGTGATTGCTCTGGCCGGCAACCCCAATGTAGGCAAGAGTACTGTTTTCAACAGCCTGACCGGTCTTAGCCAGCACACAGGCAACTGGCCGGGGAAAACTGTTGCCAATGCTCAGGGAAAATACACGCATAAGGATAAGAGCTTCATAGTTGTTGACCTTCCCGGTACATATTCCTTAATGGCAAATTCATATGAAGAGGAAATAGCAAGAGATTTTATATGCTTTGGCTCTCCTGCTGCAACAGTTGTAGTAGCAGATGCCACCTGCCTTGAAAGAAACCTGAATCTGGTGCTGCAAACCCTGGAAATTACACACAGGGCAGTGGTGTGCATTAATCTGATGGATGAAGCGGTCAGAAAGAAGATAAATATTGATTTTGAAAAGCTTTCGAGTCTCCTGGGTGTCCCCGTCATCCCCACCAATGCCAGGGGCAATAAAGGCCTTGAAAAATTAATGGATGCTGCATATGACGTGGCAAACGGATGTCTATCCACTACCCCCCTGCAGCTTGCCTATGATCCTGTAATCGAAGAGTCCATGGCCATGCTGCAGCCAATAATATGTAAACTTGCTGAGGGAAAAATAAACAGCCGCTGGGCTGCTCTCCGGCTTCTGGAGGGGGATGCTGTCCTGCTGGCGCTGCTGGACAAACATCTGGGCTTTAGCCTTATGGATAACCTGGAGCTGAGAGAACTCCTGTTACTGGCAAAACAGCATCTGGCACAAGAGGATATCCAGGCCGACAGGCTAAGAGACAAAATCGTATCCAGCATCGTAAGTACCGCTGAGGAAATCAGCAAGAAAACTGTTACTTGCGCTAATATACAGTATAACAGCACAGATAGAAAGCTTGACAGCATCCTTATCTCCAGAGTCTTTGGAATACCAATCATGCTGGGCCTTCTGGCTGTAATATTCTGGCTTACCATTGCGGGGGCAAATGTGCCTTCAGGCCTGCTTTCCAATCTTTTTTCCATTATCGAAGCAAAGCTTACCGGTTTCTTCCTGTGGGCAGGTGCTCCCCCATGGCTTCACGGAATAGTGGTTCTGGGAATTTACCGCACACTTGCCTGGGTCATATCAGTCATGCTTCCGCCAATGGCTATATTTTTCCCCTTGTTTACTCTGCTGGAGGACTTGGGGTATCTGCCCAGAATTGCGTTTAATCTGGATAACTTTTTTAAGAAAGCATGCGCTCATGGGAAGCAGGCGTTAACCATGTGCATGGGCTTCGGCTGCAATGCGGCAGGTGTTATTGGCTGCAGGATTATCGACTCTCCCAGAGAACGGTTAATAGCAATCCTTACAAATGTTTTTGTACCCTGCAACGGGCGGTTTCCAACCCTTATTGCAATCGGCACCATTTTTATAGGAGGAACCGCAGGCGGTGCCTTTAATTCCATTTCCGCAACTCTCGCCCTTACAGGAATAGTGCTGCTGGGAATCCTTATGACACTGTTGGTATCAAGGCTTCTCTCCAAAACCGTATTAAAGGGCCTTCCCTCCTCCTTCACCCTTGAGCTGCCGCCCTACAGGAAGCCTCAGGTGGGACGCATCATAATACGCTCCATACTTGACAGGACACTGTTTGTTTTGGGCCGTGCAGTGCTGATTGCAGCCCCTGCCGGCCTGGTTATCTGGACTATGGCTAACATAACTGTAGGAGATATGAGTCTTCTCACACATGCGGCAAGCTTTCTTGACCCCTTTGCCAGGCTGCTGGGCCTGGATGGATATATACTGATGGCTTTCGTGCTTGGCCTGCCTGCCAATGAAATAGTTATACCCATCCTTATTATGAGCTATATGGCCTCCGGTTCCCTAATGGAGCTGGACCGGCTTTCCGATTTGAAACTGCTCCTTGTAGCCCATGGCTGGACCTGGCTTACCGGCCTGTGCGTGATGCTCTTTTCCCTCATGCACTTCCCCTGCGGGACAACACTGTGGACAATAAAAAAGGAGACTCAAAGCTTCGGCTGGACCCTTGCCGCTTTTGCCATTCCCACGGCTGCGGGAATCATAGTGTGTTTTGTGGTTGCAAATGCAGTTCGTCTATTGGGCCTGGTTTAGATTATGAGCTTAAGTCTTGTTTTGGAAAAATCGCACATAAAAAACTGCCTGTGAAACCACAGGCAGTTTTTGGTGGTCGTTACTAGGCTCGAACTAGTGACCCCTACCATGTCAAGGTAGTACTCTGACCAACTGAGCTAAACGACCAAAAAATTACGTCTTTTTTACGTACAAGAAATATAATATATGCTGACCGCCCTGTTTGTCAAGACTAAATCCAACAGTTTTGACCATTTGGTCATGATTTTTTTCTGTCTTTGAACCAGTGGAGGAAAAATACCGCGCAGGAAAGCATCAAAAGTCCGGATATTCCAAAAACCAGCTGCATATTATTCAACACAGCTAGCTTTATATCTATTCTCACATTGCTTAAGCACCCCACAACCACTGACCCTGCCACAGCACTTATAAACCCTGCCGCTCCGGCCAACGCCGCATTAAAGCCCACAAAAACCGTCCGGCCCTCCTGAGGCGCATATTTGAACTGGATATTGAAAAGTGACAGGTTTACCCCTGCCCACCCGATTCCCGCAAGAACCTGAATAAACGGAAGTATGAAAAAATAGGTATCCTTATTTATAAACACCCAGAACACATGGACTATTCCCAGCACCGCAATCGACGCAATAGTTGTAAACTCCCAGCTCCTCTTCTCGGATATCCTGCCCCATACCCTCGCGGAGTAAGACTGTACACAGGACAGTACGATACCTATGATCATTATATAGGTATAGGAAAGCTTTAAGCCATTTACCATATAAACCGAAAAAAATGGGAGGGCAAACTGAACGCTTAGATTCCAAACAATATTTAAAATGACAACCTTTCGGAACTGCCTGTTTTTAAGGGGAATGGATATAAGGCTCTTAATATCCAGCTTCCTGCCCAGGGGTTTGACCTCAGGCTCCTTGATTCTGCTCAGGGTAGCCACGTTTAATATTGTGATGAACAAGGCTACGGAAAACACCACCACAAAGCCCAGGTAATCCTGATTATGTGATTTAAACAAATCCAGGACTCTGCCCATTACCAGTGACACTACAGCAGCAGTGGCCAGTATGCACATGTCTCTTACTCCAAAATAACGTCCCCGCATACGTTCAGGTACAAGACTGATAATCCAGCTTGCAGCAGCAGGGGTCAGAAAGCCTGCCGCACTGTATGCCACAAAATACATGCTGCCCAGAATAAGCAGCCGCACAGGCTTGCTGTCGGTCATAAAGGGAACGAACATCATCATTCCCAAAAGTACTCGATAAAACAGACAAAGGGCCACAATCAGCTTCCGCCTGCCCGCTATCTTCTCAAATACCAGAGGACTGAACATCTGTATAATATTTGCCAGCAACGGAAGTGCCACTATTATACCATTGAATTGGTCGCTTGCCCCCAGATAGCTGGAATAGCCCACCAGGAAAGCCCCGCTGGTCAAAGTGAATATTGAATTTGCAAGGCAGCCTTCTATTACAAACTTCCGCCTGCTAAGCTCATAGTTTTCATCGGTAATTGCTCCGCTGGCCAGTCCCAGCTTGTTAAAAACCTCTCTGGTGCTCACTTGGTTTCCCCCGTTTAATATCATATATAACTGCGAAAAAATTATGAACAAGAAAAAAAATATTGCGGGAAAATAAAATGTCTTACTTGCCGGCTCGTTCCTTTTTATATTCCATATCCATGTAAAGCTGTGTTATAAGTCTTTGCAGAACAATACTTGCTATAGTGCTGAAAAAGGACGCCAAATATGCCGAACCAAGGGTGCTTCCTGATATCAACAATACAATAGGCAGCTCGAACATGAGGTAAAACCCCATGAAAACACTTACAAGCTGCATTTTGCGGCGCTTTGTAATTTCACTGCTGGCAGTAAAGGCATCTGCAACATTCAGCTTCAAATCAAGAATATAGCAGGAGCCGAATACAAATACAATATACGCAATCACCCCTGGTATGACAAAGAATATCAAGCCCATAAGCACCAGCAAGCCGAACAATATGTTATACACAAGCAGCTTGCCTAAATGTCTGAACGCACCCTTAAAGCTTGCAGCAACCCCCGAGGTCTTGCCTCTGAGCTCTTTTATATACGAATACATATATACAGACAGGAACAGATTTGATATAAGCCTGACAGCCAGGTTTACAACAAAAACCAGCAGCAGCGTAAAAAGTATTTTTTCAACGGAATTGGGATTGTGCATGGTGTCAGAAGTCGCGGTAAGCGCCGACTGCAAAAAATCCAAATCCTCTGAAGATATTTGGTTAAGTATATTATACTGGAAATAGCTTCCCGCCATCTGGAAAAGCAGCACAAGCAGAAAAATCAATCGTGCAAGTCCTTCGCTTTTCAGCTTGTGAAATCTGATGCAGGCAGGAAGATACTCAAAAAATCGTTTAACCCCTGAAGTATCATTCATAAAAAGTTTTCCTCCCGGAAAATATATAAATTGTCCCTGAAATACTCATATGGAAAAAGTCCACATAAAGCAAAAAACCGACTCTGCAATGTGTGGGTTTAGCTGTTACGGACCACTAGCTAAGTATACAATAAAGCAATAAAAATTCAAGCATATAAATATCCTAAAACCATATGTAATTTTAGTTAAATTAAATAAGGAAGCCACCATTGGGGCTTATTACCTGTCCCGTTATAAAATCTGCCTTGCCGGAGGCAAGAAAATATACTGTTTCCGCTATGTCCATACCATTACCTATGACTCCCAGCGGCGTTTGATCCTTCAAATCCTCCAACTCATGCTGGGACAAGCCCGAGTTCATAGCTGTAGCTATTACTCCAGGAGCTACACAATTGACCTGGATATTGGACGGACCAAGCTCTTTGGCTAAAGCCTTTGTCATACCTATCACAGCCGCCTTGGTAGAGGAATACAGTACCTCACAGGAGGCCCCGGTGATTCCCCATATGGAGGATATGTTTATTATCTTTCCGGCGTGCTTTCTTATCATGGCAGGCAGCACTCCACGGGAACACAGGTACATGCTCTTAACATTTACCTGAAAATACCTGTCCCATTCCTGAGAGGAAATATCCGTAAACAACTGCTGTTTCGCAATACCTGCATTGTTGACCAAAATGTCTATCTCTCCCAAATCCTCATTAACCAGCTTCAGCATTTTTTGCACCTGCTCCTCCTGGGAAACATCAGCCTGCACCAGCATCACCCTGCTGCCCGCTTCCTGCAGTTCCTTATAAAGCCGTGCCGCCGCCTCTTCACTGGAATTGTAATTTATTGCAACCTTGCAGCCTCTAAGTGCAAAAAGCCGGGCAATATCATGCCCGATTCCCCTTGATGCCCCGGTAACCAGAACAGTTGGACCCATACTACCTCCATAAGTTTATGCATTCATTTATCTGCCTGTAATAATATTCAAAAATGCTGTTTTGTCCTCTTTACTCTTAAACTGTCCAAAATAGTCTGCAACCTCAATCCCGAAGTCAACAAAGGATATCCCCTGGGAGGTTATGACACTGCCATCCCTGACCACTCTCGTGTTAATGAAGTTCTCTCTTGGAAAGGGGTCTTCTTCCTTGAACTGCTGTCTTCTCATATCGTTCCATTCCACTATTGAAGTGGTGTATTTTACCTTGTCCAGAATTCCTGCCTTGGCAAAATAGCGTGGCCCTGCACAAATGGCTGCCAGCAGCTTTCCCTTGTTATAAAAGTCTCTTATAAGCGTTAAAATCTCTTCTTTTACAACTGGATTCCAGCCGCCTGGTATTATAAACCCTGCAAAATCCTCCGCCCTTGCCTGGGCTATGGTCATGGCAGGAAGGAACTGCAAGCCGCCCTTGCTTTTCACGGGCTTCATATCATATGCACAGGGGACAACTTCCATAGACAGCTCATGGCCAAGCAAATGGGTAGCATAGGTTATTTCAAAATCAGCCATGTCATCGTACATAAACACTAGAATTTTACTCATATATTCATCTCCGTTCCATAATCCAACTATCTTGTCTCTATCTCAAGCAGCTCCAGATACTTCAGGGCCGCTTCCCTGGTCTTGCCGCACATTTCTCCTGATGGTCCAAGGCTTGAGCACACCCTGGGTCTCTCAGGCTTTCCGAATAACCTGCATCGGTAATTTTCATCCAACTGTATGCATTTCACACCTGCCGGCTTACCTCGTGGCATTCCTGGAATTGCCGAGGATATGGAAGGTGAAATGCAGCATGCCCCGCAGCCTTCTCTGCATTCCATAGGGGAGCCACCTCCTTGGGTTTATATACTCACCACTCACAATAGGGTTTGCTAACCAGATGAGAGTTGCCGTACCTCTTGTCAAAGGTGACCTCCTCACCCAGCCAATGAGGCTTTTCAAAAGTCTGGTCCTCGCTTATCAATTCTATTTCAGCCACTACCAGACCTTTATTAACCCCTAGAAACTCGTCTATTACCCATTCATTTCCCTCATAGAAAACGAAATGCCTTATTTTCTCAATCAAAGGCTTTATACACAGATTTTCAAGCATTATATCCGCTTCGTCCACAGGAATCTCATATTCGAACTCATCTCTGGTAAAAGAGTGCCTTTTACCCTTTATAGTTATAACTCCTTTATTATCATATGTCCTTATACGCACCGTTCTCCCTGTTGTAACGGAAAGGTAGCCCTGTTTGAACAGAAATGAACGGGCATCCTTTTTATAGTCCTCACTGCTCACCAGAAATTTTCTTTCAATTTCAGTTGCCATTAAATTCCTCCATGTCCACGCCGGTTGGGGTAAAACAAATCCGGCACATCAAAAAGCATTCTGCCATTTAATGATCTATTATTTTGAATATTATTTATTATTATATCCCAGTGTCCCGCGTTTTCCAATATACTAAAAAATAAACTGCAAAAAAAAGAAAAGTCCGGTCTATGCCGGACTTTTCTTTATCCTAATAAATTTTTAACTATTTGGTTAATCAATTTACCGTCGGCTTTGCCTCTGGTTTCAGGCATCACAGCCTGCATTACCTTTCCGATATCCTTAGCAGAAGCTGCTCCAGTTGAAGTAATTGCATTCTTTACAATAATCTCAATCTCAGATTCACTCAACTGCTGTGGTAAATATTTTTTCAAAACTTCAATTTCAGCCTTTAGATTATCTATAAGATCGTCCCTGCCGCTTTTTTCAAAATCAGGCAAGGTATCCATTCTTTTCTTAACTTCCTTAGCAATAATCTCAACTATACCATCATCGTCAAGGGTGACCTTTGTATCCTTTTCAACCTGAAGCACTGCCGACCTGGCCATCTGAACAGCCGTCTTTCTTACTGCATCGCCATCCTTCATGGCATCTTTTAAATCCTGTAGGAGCAAATCCTTTAGTGACATAATAAATATCTCCTATTAGCCATAAGCTACTACTGTCACAATATTATTTGAATTTTCTTTTTCTTGCAGCTTCAGATTTCTTTTTTCTCTTAACACTTGGCTTTTCGTAATGTTCTCTCTTTCTTACCTCAGCTAAAACACCTGATTTAGCACAAGATCTCTTAAACCTTTTGAGAGCACTATCCAAAGACTCATTTTCTTTAACTCTTACTTCAGACACACAACTTCCCTCCCTCCGATGGTAACAATTGTGCCGGGAATAAGCCGTAGTATTTATTTTATTTAATACTATAGGGAATCAAGCTAAATACAGCACACAGTATATTATATATTAATTTTCAAAAAAGTGTCAACATTTATTTATAAAAGAAAGACAAGTTAAAGTATTTTACTCCCCATGGATCTTCCGCCCACCAGATGATAGTGCAGGTGGAACACGGTTTGTCCCGCATCCGCTCCGCAGTTGTTAATAAGCCTGTACCCGCTGTCTGCAATCCCCAGCTGCCTTGCTATCTCATTGGCCGCAAGATGTATATCCATCATTATTCCAACATTTGCGGCAGTCAATGCATTGTGTGAAGCAAGGTGCTCCTTGGGTACTATCAGCACGTGCACAGGTGCCTCAGGGCTGATGTCATGGAAAGCGTAAACCTTGTCGGTCTCATAAACCTTTTTTGAAGGTATTTCTCCGTTAATAATCTTGCAAAAAATGCAGTCGCTCATAATAAACCTCCTTCTTTTCCGCGTTTCAAGCATATACAAGCCTTGCCTTGACACTCCTTTGCCGTCAATACTGAGCCGTCAATACATAGCGCGCTTAATACTCTCCGCCTTACATTTCCAATTATATCACATATTACGGGATCAGGAGCAGCCTGACCCTGATATTACGAAAAAAACAGCTCCCAACCCGCCAAAGGTTTGCCGGCTTACTTTATCTGCGTATCTATTACGGCAAGAGAAGCCTTTAAGGCATCATTTATCCTGGAGGCATCCTTTCCTCCTGCCTGTGCCATGTCAGGGCGTCCTCCGCCTCCTCCTCCCGCCACCTTGGCAACTTCCTTGATTATGTTACCGGAGTGTACACCCTTTGCCAGAACATCCTTTGTAGCCGTAACAACAAAGCTGACCTTGTCTGCGTAATTTGACGCCAGCACCACAACTCCCGACTCCAGCTTGTTTTTAAGCATGTCTCCGGTGTTTCTCAGACCATCTATGTCCAAAGTGTCAAAACGGGCTGTAACCACCTTCACTCCCTTTATTTCAACAGCCTTGGACATAACCTCGTCAGCTTCCCCGCTGACAAGCTTGTTCCTTAACTGTTCAATCTCACGCTCGGCATTCTTAAGCTCCTGCCCCAAGGTTTCAACTTTTTTCAGGCTGTCCTGGGGAGATGCCTTCAGAGCCTGTGAAACCTCGTTCAACAGTTTTTCCCTGTCGGCATAGTATCTTATGGCAGCTTCACCGGTTAGTGCTTCCAGCCTCCTTACACCGGCCGCTACGCCGCTCTCTCCCATTACCTTCACCAGACCTGCCTGTGCCGTATTGCTCAAGTGAGTACCTCCGCAGAATTCCACGCTGTAGTCCCGAACCTTTACAACTCTTACGGTGTTCCCGTACTTTTCTCCGAAAAGGGCCATTGCGCCAAGCTTCTTGGCTTCGTCTATGGGCATTTCCCTTACATCCACCTCCATACTTTCAAGTATGGCAGCGTTGGTCATATCCTCTACTTTTTTCAGTTCCTCGGGAGTCATAGCTGAAAAATGGCTGAAGTCAAATCTCAGCTTGTTGGGCTCAACCAGCGAGCCGGCCTGGTGAACATGCTCCCCAAGCACGGATCTCAGTGCCTTGTGCAGAAGATGTGTGGTTGTATGGTTTCTGCATATGGCCATTCTTCTTTTCACATCTATCTGAAGAACGCCCTGATTGCCCGTCTCTATAAGTCCGCTTTCAACTGCACCGGTGTGCAGGTATTTTCCGTCGGCAGTCCTGGTACAATCATTTATCACGACCTTTGAGTTCTGTGTGGTCAAGGTACCTGTATCTCCCACCTGTCCGCCGCTTTCAGCGTAGAAAGGAGTCACGTCGGTTATGATGGTAACCGCATCCCCCTCCTGAGCAGTTTCAACAATCTCTCCATCTCTGACTATATAAAGGATTTTTGCATCTGCAGAGGTTTCATCATAGCCGGTAAATACGGTTTTAAGGCTTTTGTCCAGCTTGTCAAACACGCTGTCTGCCCAAGCAGAAGTATCCTTACTGTTATGGGCATCCCTTGCCTTTTTCTTTTGAGCATCCATTTCCTTTTTAAAGCCTTCTTCGTCTACTCCCAGTCCGTTTTCCTCTGCTATTTCTCTTGTGAGGTCAAGAGGAAAGCCATAGGTATCGTGAAGCTTGAACACCATTTCACCCGGCAGCACCGTCTGCTGCTTTTCCTTGACTTGGGCAATGAATTCGTTGAGAATCACTATACCCTGGTCGACGGTTGCCTCAAAACGCTCCTCCTCTATTCTGATAACCTTTTTAATATATTCCGCCTTCTCGGAAAGCTCAGGATAAGCCTCCTTCGACTCATTGATTACAACCATTGCAACTTCATAAAGGAAGGGCTTGTTTATACCCAGCAGCCTGCCGTGCCGTGCAGCCCTTCTGAGCAGCCTTCTCAATACATAGCCTCTGCCCTCGTTTGAAGGCAGCACACCATCGCAGACCATCATCGTGGTGCTTCTGATGTGGTCGGTGATAACCCTGATGGAAATGTCGGTCTTTTCAGCTTTTCTATACTGTACCCCTGCTATTTTACAAATATGATTCAAAATATTCAGGACAGTATCTACTTCAAAAAGATTATCCACTCCCTGGCAAATACATGCAAGTCTCTCCAGACCCATTCCGGTGTCAATATTTGGATGCGACAGCCTGGTGTAATTGCCGCTTTCATCCCTGTTAAACTGTGTAAAAACGTTATTCCAGAACTCAACATAGCGGTCGCATTCGCAGCCCACCTTGCAGTCAGGACTACCGCAGCCCTTTTCAGGGCCTCTGTCAAAATATATCTCAGAGCAGGGGCCGCAGGGACCTATGCCATGCTCCCAGAAATTGTCCTTCTTACCCATTCTTACAATTCTCTCAGGAGGCAGACCTATATCCTTGTTCCATATTTCAAAGGCCTCGTCGTCATCCTCATATATTGTCACCCACAGCTTGTCAACCGGCATTTTCAGATCCTGTGTACAAAATTCCCAGGCCCACGGAATAGCTTCCTTTTTGAAATAATCTCCAAAGGAGAAATTACCCAGCATTTCAAAATAGGTACCATGGCGGGCTGTTTTTCCTACGTTCTCAATATCAGGAGTCCTGATACACTTCTGACAGGTTGTAACCCTCTTTCTGGGAGGTTCCTCCTGTCCGGTAAAATATGGCTTTAGCGGAGCCATTCCCGAGTTGATAAGTAAAAGACTGGGGTCATTCTTTGGCACCAGCGGGGCACTTGCCATTCTCAAGTGGCCCTTTCCTTCAAAAAAGCTGAGATAACGCTCTCTTAGCTCATTCAATCCCAATTTTTGCATTTTAATCTCCCATCTACGCGCATAGCGCGTACACAAATAGTAATGAACGACACGCAGTGGCTTTCGCTGCTTAAAATCCACTTTGACTTACCAATGTATCTTTCACGCTAACCTCCCATCTACGCGCATGGCGCGTACACAAATAGTAATGAAAGGCACGCAGTGGCTTTCGCTGCTTGAAAGTCACTTTGATACACAACATGTATCTTTCAAGCTATCCTCCATCTGCGCATGTCCACACGCTTTTCTATCCATAGTTTATACCTGTATGGCTACCTGTATAGCTCATAAATAATACAGACATAAAAAAACTCCCAGCCCTTAAAGTCCCGTCGCTATTGAGCTAACGCTGCAGCAACAGACCTAAATAAGGGACGAGAGATATTCTCACGCGGTACCACCCTAATTCCCCAAAAAACCGGGGCTCTTGGTTCATACGTTAACGCCGTAGTACGTCCTGCCTTTTAACCGGCAGGAAGCTCAGGAACTGCTTCACCAAAATACCGTACAGGAGCTTTCACCAGCCGCTCCCTCTCTGAAGCACAGAATAAAGGGCTACTTCTTTCCTTCAAAGCCATTCACCTTAAAAAATTATATACAATCCTGTAATATCATGTCAAGAATAATTGTAGCCTTCATTCCCTGAAATTATGCAGCCGAATGAAATCAACCAGCTTCAGCGGATCTTCAAAAAGCACCTGAGCACCGGCTGCCGTGAGCTCCTCCCTGTCACGGAACCCCCAAAGTGCACCGGCAGCAAACATTCCGGCGTTTACAGCCGCGGCCATATCTCCCCCTGAATCTCCCAGATATATGGCTTCGGAGGGCTCAACTCCCATAATCCCGGCAGCTTCCACCAAGGCAGCCGGATCAGGCTTTCTGGGTATCCCCTCCCGCTCCCCGAAAACCACCTGAAAGCAACCGGAGCCAAGAACCTTTTCTACTATTTCTGCTGTGGGAACATGTGGCTTGTTTGAACATACTGCCATTTTTATATTCCATTTTTCAAGTGTTGCCAGCATTTCCGGAATAAAGGCATACGGCCTGGTCTTATTTGCATAGTTCTTATTATAAACCTCTTTATAATCGGCCAGAATGCTTTCCAGCTCTTCTTCACGCGTACCAGCTGGTGCGGCACCTTTTATAAGCTGTCTTACCCCGTTGCCCACGAATTTCTTATATGCCTGTAACGGATGGCTCCCAAAGCCATGCTTTGCCAATGCTGCGTTGGCGCTGTCCGCCAAATCCTCAAGGGAGTCTATGAGCGTACCGTCCAGATCAAAAATTACCGCCTTGAATCTCATAATCATTTCCATGCCCCCACCTGGCACAAAACTCCACAAAAGTCGCCGCATGGAATAGGTGCCACATTTTTTTCGCTTAAAATTTCTTTCACGATTTCTACTGCTTTGTCAATTCAAAAATATTATAACAGTTTGCACTCAGGATTTCATATAATATCTCAAAATCAAACCAGAATGTTTATTATTTCAGAATATATAAACAACATTATGAACATGCTAAATTTGATTGATTCATTTGTCATATTTATGTATAATTACTTACAAATAATTGCTATTTTTTGATTTTTAGTTGACTGACCTTTTCAGACTGGAAATCAGATGAAACAACACAAAAAGCAGCGGGCGGGTTCTTGCCCGCCAGGGTGTCAGAGCCCTGCAACGGAAGTGTTAATTAAATCACAGGCAGCAGATATGCCCCTATTTCCAAGTTTAAGTTCGCATGTCCCTTTGTCGTGCGGACCGGACGGCTTGAAATCAAGGCTTAAATAAATTATCTGCCGCCGGAAATGGAGATAAATATGAATGTGATCGAAGGTGGAGTTACGGCTCCAAAAGGCTTTACAGCCGCTGGTGTTGCCAGCGGCATAAATAAGAACAACAAGAAGGATCTTGCCATAGTGTGCTCGGAAGATAATGCAGTAGCATCGGGTGTATTTACCACCAATGTTGTCAAAGGACACTCCCTGCAGGTATCTATGGAACACATTAAAAACGGTATAGCCAGGGCAATTGTTATAAACAGCGGCAATGCCAATGCCTGTGTTGGAGAAACCGGCTACAAGGATGCCAGGGAAATGACCGCACTTACCGCCGAGCTGCTGCACTGTGAGCCGGAGGACATTCTGGTCAACTCAACCGGTGTTATCGGTAAAAGGCTGAACATGCCCTCCGTACGGTCAGGAATCCGTTCAGCTGCCAATGTTTTAAGCAGAGAGGGCAGTAGTGATGCGGAGGAGGCTATAATGACCACCGACCTGTTGAAAAAGGAAATTGCCGTTGAAATTGAAATACAGGGCGAGACGGTGCGTATAGGCGGAATGGCAAAGGGTTCAGGCATGATTCATCCAAACATGGCCACCATGATAGGCATTATAACCACTGATGCAAACATATCCAGAAGCCTGCTGGACAAAGCTCTGAAAAGCTGTGTAAAATCCACCTTCAACAGGATTTCGGTGGACGGCGATACCAGTGTCTGTGATTCTGTATTTGTCCTGGCAAACGGGTTTGCGGATAACGATGCCATTGTAAAGGATGATTATGAATACTCTAAATTTGTTGACGCTCTGATGTTTGTATGTACCTATCTGGCAAAATTAATAGCCAAAGACGGCGAAGGGGCTACAAAGCTGATTGAAATCATTGTAGACGGTGCCAACGACGAACAGGATGCCTACAAGGTAGTGAGTTCCATTGCCAAATCTCCCCTGGTGAAAACAACCATATTCGGAGAAGATGCAAACTGGGGCAGGATAATAACTGCTGCCGGTTATTCCGGTGCTATTTTCGACCCAAATCTCACGGACATATCCATCGGAAACATCCTGGTGTGCAGAAACGGGGCCGCTGTGGATTTTGACGAAGCCGCTGCCAAGCAGCTGCTGAAGCAAAAGGAAATAACTATAAAGATAAACCTGAAGAAGGGCAAGGTTTCCGACCGCATGTGGACCTGCGATCTTTCATATGATTATGTAAAAATAAACGGAAGTTACAGAAGTTAACCTTAAACTGTATTATGCTACAAAAACCTACAAAAAGGTTTGCTGAAAAATACTAATACTGGTATAATATATATAATTAACAGAATTTGACTGGGGGTATTGCTGATGTCAGCACAATTGGTTTTGTTTAAGGTTAACAACGAAGTATTTGCCATAAGTATCAACCATGTTAATATCATAGAAAAGATTAGCGATATATACAAAGTGCCTGATACGCCTGTTTATATTGAAGGTTTGATTAACTTGAGAGGTAAGGTTCACACTGTTTTCAACCTGAGAAAAAAGTTTGGATATGAGCCAATTGATTTTGATGAGAATACCCGTATTATTATATTAAATCATGAATCCATGGTAGGCCTGCTGGTGGATGAAGTATTTGAAATCTTCAGCACTGAGGACTCCGGTATCAAACCCGCCCCCGAACTCATCTCAGGACTGTCGGGAAAGTTTTTCAGCGGTGTGGTGGAAAAGGATGGCAAGATTGTTCTTATCCTGGATCTGGACAAGCTGTTTGAAAAATAATACACCTATGGTTTATAGAAACTTATGGCTCAAAAAGGGTCATTTTATGGCAATCGCCTTAAAATCGCCCTTTTTTGAGCCATTTATTTTAAACAATATCTTATGAGTGGTTCAAGTCGGCTGCATTCATATTTTAAAGATACTTACCGACTTGTCCAACTGAGTGGCCAGATTGCTGAAAAGATTGGAATCCCGGTACAGATTGTTAACAGCAGCTATCTGCTCATCCATGTATAGTCCTACCTGCTTTGAGCCATCTGCTATTTCTGCTGCCGACATATTTATGTGATTGACCAACTGTACAAGATTATCCTTTTGAGAGTCCATTTCCTGAAGATAGTCGTTTATATGTCGCATCTGAGTGTTTATATTTTCTATGTATCCGGCAATTTCTGCAAAACTGTGCTTTGTAACGGTTACAGATTTATTCTGGGAATCCGTGCCTTCACTTACCTCTCTGAAGGAATCTGTCAGCAGCAGGGTATTCTTCACAATACTGTCCAGCATATTCTTTATGGAACCTGCCTGAATATTCGTCTGCTCAGACAGCCCTTTTATTTCCTGTGCCACCACTGCAAAGCCCTTACCGGCTTCTCCTGCCCTGGAGGCCTCTATAGTTGCGTTGAGCGACAGCAGATGGGTTTGTTTTGCAATGTTCTGTATGGTAGACGTAATGGTATTTATCTGCTTCATCTGTCCCTGCAGCTGCACAATCACCTCTGCCATCAGAGCCGTGTTCCTGAGGTTCTTTACAGAAGTCTCGTCAAGTATGTCTATCTGAGTTTTCCCCTTCTCTGTGGATTTGTTCAACAAGCCCAAGTAACTGTATATGTTCCAGGACAGCTCCCTGGAGGTGGCTATCTGCCCCGCCAGGCTTTCTATGCCTTTGGCTGCAAAATTAGTATCGTCGGCCTGCTTTTTTATATTTTTATTTATCCCTGACACAGCGATCCCCGTATTCTCCGACTGTTCTATAGAGCTGGAGGCAGCCTCCACCATCACTCCCGACATACCTCCGATTTCCCTGGAGGCCGAGTCTATATCCTGTATGAGCTTCTTCAGGTTTTCCGCCATATTGTAAAAATTATCTCTGAGACTGTTTATTTCCTCAATACCGGTTTTGCTGATGTTAAGCTCCACGTCCAGCCGGCCCTCCTGTATCTTCTTCATTTGCCTGGTCAAATCCACTACAGGCCTTGAAATGTGCTTTGAATAAATTATTGCCACCAGCAGGGTAATAACCAGCGTAGCAACCATTACCACAAGAATTACGGCAATATACTGCCTTACGGAGGACATGACCGAGGAATACTCCGTCTGTGCGCACACCATCCAGTTAGTAAGCTCGGATTCATTGGCATACATTACCTTTTTCACATCTTCATCCTTGTAGGTGAAGGGCCGGGCCGCAGTTTCATCCCATAGATACCCGTTCAGACCTGCATCGGTTATTACAGTGTCCAGTTTTTTCAGGTTCTGGTGATAAACTATCTTTTTATCTATATCAAGTATTATTATTTCATTTTTTTCAGCTGCCTTTGAAATAAAATCAAAGAAACTATTGTAATCCACCAGTGCCGTTATGCTGCCGGCGAAGGCAGCCAGGCTTCTGACCGGCTTTGAAACAGGTATCACCAGCTTTTTCAGTTCCTGGGAGTAGACAGGGGCACCTACTGCTACACCGTCCTTATTGAGTTTCTTCAACTCCTCAAAAAGCTTCTCATCATAAAAGCTCTTGTCCTTGAACAGCCTGTAATCTCTCGCTCCGGAAGCTATTATCCTGCCGCTGCCGTCGCACAGATACATGGCGCTTACCAGCCTGCTTGAACCTTCCGCTGCATTTTTCATTGAAAGCTGCACATTGCTGTATACTTCATTATCAAGTGCCCTGGCATTATTCACCATCTCCAGCGCAACCAGGAAATCAGGCTGGGAAGAAACCCCTTTTATAATGCTGTCAATGCTGTTTATCTTTATATCAATGTTGTTTCTTATGTTAATTGAATTGGTTTTCAGAGTATTCAGCGAAAGATCTGTCAATTTCCCTATGGTTGTTATGTAAGTAGAGGTGCCTATGGCAATTATCGGTACCAGCGCTGTTAAAATCAGTACAAGCATTAGCTGGGTTCTGAGAGAATTTTTTTTCACAGTTATTTTTTTGATAGTTCTGGCAATATCCATATAATTTTCCCCGAAATTATTTTATAAAAAATCGTGGCACTTACAGCTAAAAGCTCTTGTAAGTACCACGATCCAGCTGGAAGTTCATTACTTTACTTTTTCCTTTATTGCATCATAGCTTTCCAGAGGAACATAGCCCACTTCCTTGGACAATGTTGCCGCATTATCAATGTAATAGTGTACGAATGCCTTTACCTGCGGCTGATCCATTTTTGCCTTGTTGATATATATAAACAGAGGCCTTGACAGCGGACTGTAGCTCTTATCCTTAATGGAATCCGCAGTAGGCTCTACAGGGCCTTTACCGTCGTCTATCTTTAATACCTTCAGTTTATCGGTATTTTCCTCATAGTATGCAAAGCCGAAATAGCCCATTGCATTCTTGTCTCCGGCAATACCCTGTACAAGTACATTGTCATCCTCGCTTGGAGTGTAATCAGTTCTGGATTCCTTTGCTTTCTTGTTTATTTTTTCAGTAAAGAATTCAAAGGTACCTGAATCAGTTCCCGGCCCATACAACTTCAGAGGCTCGGCAGGCCATGCGGGGTTTACATCCTTCCAGGTCTTTACGGTGCTGTCCTTGGCCCATATTTTATTGAGTTCCGCAGTTGTAATTGAATCCACCCAGGTGTTATCTTTATTTACAACTACCGATATGCCGTCATAAGCTATTTCAAGTTCAACAAAATCAATTCCGTTAGTCTTGGCCTTGTCGATTTCTTCCTGCTTTATGGGTCTTGATGCATCACAAATATCAATTTCCCCTGCAGAGAATTTCTTCATTCCACCGCCGGTACCTGACATTGCAACCGAAACCTCAACATCGGGCTGCTCATTTTTAAACTCTTCGGCTACAGCCATGGTTATAGGATATACAGTACTTGAGCCGTCAATTACTATTTTACCTGAGAGCTTCTGGTCAGAAGCTGAGGAACTTGCAGCTGTGGAGCTTTGAGCTGCAGAGTCTGAAGCACTGCCCGAATTGTCCCCACACGCTGCAATTGTTGCTGTCAGGACCACGCCCATGGCTAATGCTGTTATTCTTTTCAATATTACGGATTTACTCATCTTGAAACCTCCCATTAGTAATCAATTTTTAGTATCTCTAAGTAAACAGCTTTATATTATTTTGTAGAAAACTATTTTCTGCTTACCACACTTTAATTATATTAGTGGTTTTTAAAGAGAATATTTATTTTGGGTTAACAATTGTTAATTGCATATTAAGAAAGCTTAACAATAGGAGGAGGTAACAACCGTCACCCCATAAGGGCAGTGTCCGGTCCGGTAAATGCTTTGCGACCACCGCCCCCAATAAATAAACAAAGGCACTGCACCGGCTTTTAAAGCCTTTGTGCAGCACCTTTATATATAAGTCAACTTCAGCATTTTTTATCTATTGGTAGTGATTATTAACATGTAATTAATATTATACAAGCTGCAAATAATGTCTCGTGGCCTGCTGGGACTAAATCTGTCTTTAGTATTTCAAATATTGGAATATAGCAGCTAAATGCATTGTCATATTAAAATAAAGATTTTTTCAAAGCTATTGCAAAAGTTGATTATATTGCTAATAATAATTTATCTACTCTACGGACCTTTGATATTTGTTCCTCAATACTATGGTAATTGCATTGGTAGTAAGTAATATTGCCAGAAGTACAATTATTCCTGCTGCAGCAAGATCCTTGAAGTCCTCCTTTGGTAGACCCATCCAGTAGTATATTTGAAGTGGAAGCGCAGTAAAAACCGAAAAAACATTGTCCGGGAGCTTGGATACGTAGGTTGCGGCACCCACCATAAGCAGCGGTGCACTTTCTCCCAGTGCTCTTGATACTGAGAGGATGACACCTGTGAATATTCCTGGAAGTGCGGCTGGTATTACAATCTTTCTTATTGTTTGCCACTTCGTGGCCCCCAGGGCATAGGAGCCGTGCCTCAGGTACTGTGGAACCGCTTTAATTGCCTCCTGGGAAGAAACTATGACTATGGGAAGTACCACCAGAGACATGGTAAGGGCACCTGAAAGGATGCTCTTTCCAAGACCCATGATTCTTACAAATACTGCCAGACCAAGCAGACCATACACAATGGATGGAGTTCCCGACAGGTTTGAAATATTAATCTTAATAAATTTTGTCAGCCGGTTATTCTTGGCATATTCCTCCAGGTACACTGCTGTTCCCAGTCCCACAGGCACTGCAAAGGCAATGGTCAGCAGGATAATATTTATGCTTCCCACCATACCCGGAAGGATTCCCGCCTTATGGGGAAACCTTGATGGAAAGTTTGTAAAGAAGGTCTTTGTCAAAAACGGAATGCCCCTTCTGATTATATCAATCAGCAGTATGGCCAATATCACGATTCCAATCAAGGTTACGCAAAATATTACTCCATGAAATATTGAATTTTTAAGCTTTCTATACTTGACATGATTCATTTGACGCCTCCAAAGCTAAACTATTGTCTGTTGCCTTCATTCGTATTTGAGTTATCCAGGTTTATTTACTGCTGCCTTAATGCATATCTATATTATCTTTATTTAAAGAGTAAATTTTCAGCTTAATATTCCTTACGGTACTTATCCACCATGTGATGTGAAAGAACGTTGAGCCCCAATGTAATGAGAAAGAGCAGCAGACCTACGGCAAAGAGCGAATAGTAGCCCACAGTTCCATGGGGGTTGTCTCCCTGGCTTGCCTGTACTATAAATGAGGTCATGGTCTGAACGCTCTGCAGCGGGTTAAAGGTAAGATTGGGCCTTGCACCTGCGGCTATGGTAACAATCATGGTTTCGCCTATTGCCCTGGATATTGCCAGTACAAAGGAGGCCGATATTCCTGAAATGGCTGCAGGCACCACCACCTTCAGGGAGGTTTCCATCTTTGTGGAGCCCAGGGCCAGCGCCCCCTGTCTCAAGCTGTCCGGGACAGCCCTCAGTGCATCCTCACTCAGGGAGGAAACCAGGGGTATTGTCATGACACCCACCGCTATGCTTGCGCTCAAGGCATTGAAGATTTCTGTCTGAGGTATTATGTTTTTCAAAAAAGGTGTTATTGCTGTAAGGGCAAAATAACCGAAAACTATGGATGGAATTCCTGCCAGAACCTCAAGAATAGGTTTTATAACCTTTCTGACCCTTCTGTTTGCATATTCGCTTAGGTAAATTGCGGTAAACAGGCCGATGGGTATGGAAATCAGAGCAGAAACAAACGTAATGAGTACTGTTCCGCTCACGAGGGGGAGCACACCAAACTGCGGGTCACTGAAAAGCGGAGTCCAGACCCTTCCCAGCAGGAAATCCTTTATGGAAATCTCGGCAAAAAAGCCTATTGAATCCCTGAGCAATGAAATAATAATTCCCAGGGTTGTCAGTATAGTAATACTTGCAAATAGAAAAAGAATATTTCTTGCCACGGTATTTGAAAGCTTCATCCTCTTGATTCTATTACCGGCAGCCTTTCTGTCCTGTGCTGCATTTACGCTCTGAGTCATTGTTGAGCCCTCCTTCACAACTTCATGATAGCACTATTATAAAAATGCAAAAAGTAAACTGCTGTTAAGCCCATGTTAATAAAATGTTAAGTAAATACGTTACAAGGGATATTTTTCTCCAAAATGTTCTGTTTTATTGATTGCGGATATTTGGGACATCACTGCAGGTTAACTTAAGCCGTTGTTCTAATTAATAAAGTCATTAAGAGGAAAGTTTGCAATTCACGGGAGGCCGACTTTAAAGAAATGCGCATGCTCATCCTGTTATCACATTTTCAATTAGCACTACAGGTTAATTTAACATGAATTTAAACTGCCGCTTTGTATATAATATAAGGTAATTTACAGTTGTCCTGAAAATATTATTAACATCAAGTTAACACAGAATTAAACCTGCATTAAAAAAGTGTTGTTATGATAAAGTTACCTACTAAATAATCGGGATAGAGGATTACTAATATGACAAATGATTATAGAATAACAACCAATAATTTGAATCTGTTTTATGGAGACCTCCAAGCCCTGAAAAATGTCTCCATAAATATATCCAGCAATCAGGTCACTGCATTTATTGGCCCTTCAGGCTGCGGAAAATCCACCTTTTTAAAAACCCTTAACAGAATGAACGACCTCATAGCAAATGTTAAAATAACCGGAGACGTATATTTCGACGGTTTGAATGTTTACAAAGAGTATGATATAGTTGAGTTGAGAAAAAATGTTGGAATGGTATTCCAAAAGCCAAATCCATTTCCTATGTCAATATACGATAACATTGCTTACGGTCCCCGTATTCATGGTATAAAATCCAAGTCCAAGCTGGATGATATTGTTGAAGAGAGTTTAAGGAACAGTGCTCTTTGGGATGAAGTAAAGGACAGACTGAAGCAGAACGCTCTGGGCTTATCCGGAGGACAGCAGCAGCGCCTGTGTATTGCCAGAGTACTGGCAGTGGAGCCTGAGGTTGTGTTGATGGATGAACCCACCTCTGCACTTGATCCCATATCCACACTTAAAATTGAGGACCTGATTGAGGATTTGAAGAAGAACTATACTATAATTATTGTCACGCACAATATGCAGCAGGCCGCCAGAATCTCAGACAGCACCGCATTTTTCCTGCACGGTGAAATAGTTGAATACGGAAACACGAATCACCTTTTCAGCAACCCCCAGGATAAGAGAACCGAGGATTATATTACTGGAAGATTCGGTTAGGCGGAATTGTTATTATCATTACAGAGACATACGTGTTGGAGCGTAGATAGGAGCTATATATGGTTAGACACTCATTTGACAAAGAATTGGAACAATTGCACGACTTAATGGTTAAAATGGCCGGACTGGTTGAAGAATCCATTGAGAATTCCATTATGGCATTAAAAAAGCAGGATTTGGATCTTGCCAGAAAAGTTTATGAAAGTGATGACGAGGTTGACGAGCTTGAAGGCAGGATTGAAAAAATATGTATAAACCTTATTGCAAGGCAGCAGCCCCTGGCAAAGGACCTGAGAACCATAAGCACAGCCTTGAAAATAATAACCGATATGGAGCGCATAGCTGATCATGCCGCCGACATTGCCGAGCTTACCATAAGAATGGCAGACATGAAATATATCAAGCCCCTGGTGGACATTCCCCACATGGCTGAACTGGCAAAAAAAATGGTCATAAGGTCCATTGATTCATATATAAAGCAGGATATAGCCCTTGCCCAGGAGGTTTGTGACTCGGACGACGAGGTTGACGATCTCTTCTCAAAAATTGTGCTTGAGCTTATCAACATCATGAAGAACAACCCTGAAACGGTTGAGCAGGCAACAGACTTTATGTTTATTGTAAAATACCTGGAGCGAATAGGTGATCATGCAACCAATATTGCCGAATGGGTAGTATTCAATGTTACCGGTTCACACGATCATCTTGCCAGAAAAACGGAGTAAGAGGTGCAAGTTGAAAGGAAACCGCTTTCAACTTTGAATTTATGTCCGCATAGCGGACAGGGGGGATAAGGTTGAAAGGAAAACACTTTCAACCCTTTGAATATATGTCCTCAGAGCGGACAGGGGGATAAAAAATGTCTAAACAATCAATTTTCGTTGTTGAAGATGAAATGCATATCCAGCAGCTGATAAAATATAATCTTGAAGCCAACGGCTTCAAGGTTACTGTATTTGATAACGGTGAAGACCTGATTGAGCATTCCCAGGAGAGCGTTCCCTCACTATTCATTCTGGACATCATGCTGCCTGGAATTGATGGTCTGGAGGTTTGCAGGCAGCTGCGGCAGAATACCGTCACCAAAAACATTCCAATAATAATGCTCACTGCCAAAAGTGAGGAATTTGACAAGGTGCTGGGACTTGAGCTGGGTGCTGACGACTATATAACCAAACCCTTCAGCGTCAGAGAACTGCTGGCCAGGATAAAGGCTCTTTTCCGCCGCATTAACACTGTGGTGGAACCCAAGGTTGATGTAATCACCCACGCCGACATTTCCATAGACTGCACCAGAAGAGAGGTCTATAAGGGTGACCGGCTTATTGAAATGCCCCTTAAGGAATTTGAACTGCTTAAAATGCTGGTTTTAAACAAGGGAAAGGTTTTGTCCCGGGAGCATTTACTGGATAAAATCTGGGGCTTTGACTACTATGGTGAAACCAGGACCGTTGATGTTCATATCAGATATCTGCGGCAAAAGATAGAAGATAATGATGATAACCCCACATTTATAGAAACCATCAGAGGCATTGGCTACAGGTTTACCGACAAACCAGCCCCTGCCGTTACCAAATAATTTACATATGCTCTCCATAGGAGGTGCTGTTGACAGTTGAAATCAAAGATAGTTAAGTATACTATTTTATTGGTTATAATAGCCATAACCATTACAGGAATATTTACATCTGCTCTTGCGCGGTATTTTTATAAGTATGAGGTTCAGAACAGCATCGAAAACACTGCTGTTCTTTTAACACATCAAATCAGCACTGAAATATCACGGAACAAGCATCCAGACTTTGACAAGCTGGCAAAAGAATACGCAACACTTCTCAATGAAAAGCCTTCTGCAATTGAAAGCTTTTCATTTTTTACCAGAATAACAATCATTGACTTTAAGGGCAAGGTGCTGGGAGAATCAGATTCTGATGCCAGCGGCATGCAGAACCACCTGAACCGGAAGGAAGTAAAGGAAGCCATTTCTGGTAAAATGGGGACGGACGAGCGCTTCAGCGAAACCATGAAGGTTACATACCTTTATGTTGCCTTCCCCATTAAGGCCCATGACATTATCGTAAGGGTATCTATTCCCCTCTATCAGATAAATTCCATAAACAAAGCCTTCTTCTTTTATACTGTTATAGGCATCCTTGCCGGCCTGCTGCTGACCATAATGATTTCAGTCCAGCTGTCCAAGGTAATAACCGACCCCATACGGCAGTTGATCAATACTTCCAAGGAAATAGCCGGAGGTAATTATAAAAAGAGAGTAAATATTACTTCCAAAGACGAAATCGGCCAGTTGGCGTATACCTTTAACGAAATGGCGGATAAGCTGGATGAGACCCTTTTGGGCATGATGGACAAGAATGTGCGGGTGGATACGGTGATAAACAGTATGCGAGACGGGATAATCGCCGTTGACACCGACTACAAGATTCTCATCATAAACACCATTGCCTGCAATATATTCGGAGTAAAGCACGGCCCGGGAATAATGGGTAAGAACCTTATACAAATTGCACGAAACTCAAAGGTCAACTCCTTGCTGGTGGATACCATTAAAAACAACACACCCTTAACGGATGAAATAGTAATGTTCTCCCCCTCCACCAACACCGACAAGATTTACAAGGTATATACCAATCCCATTAAGAATACCGATACCGTCAGAAATGTAAACGCAGGAGGAGTAATCACCTTGCATGACGTAACCTCGGTAAAGAAGCTGGAACAGATAAGAACAGAATTTGTTTCAAATGTAACCCATGAACTCAAGACCCCACTCACCTCCATAAGAGGCTTTGTTGAGACTCTAAAGAACGGGGCTATAGAAGATACTGCAGTAGCTGCAAAGTTCCTGGATATTATCGACATTGAAGCGGAACGGCTATACATGTTGATAAATGATATACTTCAGCTTTCCGAAATCGAAGGTATGAGAAAAGATGACAACATCATGGAGAATAACCTGAATACCATAATTGGAGAAGTGGTATTAATACTTGAGGCAACGGCACAAAAAAAAGGAGTAAGACTGGTTGTAGAGGTGGATCAGACCATTAACCTGCTGGTCAACAAAAACAGGATCAAGCAAATGCTCATAAACCTGGTGGATAACGCCATAAAATACAATATTGAAAACGGTGTCGTGTATATCAGAGCCGGCCGTTCCAACGGCAAAACCTACATTTCAATAAAAGATACAGGTATAGGAATTTCTGAGAAGCATCATTCCAGAATATTTGAAAGGTTTTACAGAGTTGACAAGGGCCGTTCAAGAAATATGGGAGGTACCGGGCTGGGGCTGTCCATAGTCAAGCATATAGTCAACCTGTACAGCGGTGATATCAGGGTGGTAAGTCAGCAGGGCCAGGGTACTGAATTTTTAATACAACTTCCTCTTTAATTTGCATGCTCAACGCAAAAATAAAAAAATGACTTCATTTTCTGAAGCCATTTTTTATTTTTTCTGCATTATTGATATTATCAGGTATAAGGCTCCCCAGCCTCAGTCTTAACCCAGAACAACCTTGACTTCATGAGACTTTCCGTCGCTGAATACCGGAACAATGTTGCCTTCAACTTCCTTACCGTCTACAATAAGCTGCTTTACACCCTTTGAGACCTTCTGAGGATTGCTGACCGTCACTTCATAGGTGGCATTTCTGAATTTCCTGCTCACCTTGTAGCCCTCCCAGTCCTTAGGTATGCAAGGGTCAATCATAAGTCCGTTATAATCAGGCTTTATTCCAAGAATGTTCTGAGAAATCACTACGAAATTCCAGGCAGCTGTTCCAGTCAGCCAGGAATTCTTAGCCTCCCCGGGCCTTTTTGCATCCTTGCCCGCAATCATCTGAGAGTATACATAGGGTTCTGTTTTATGAATATCACTTATATCCTCGGTGTAGGCCGGAGCAATCTTGGAGTATATCTCAAAGGCCCTGTCTCCTCTTCCCAGAACAGTTTCTCCTGCTGCCACCCATGGATTGTTGTGGCAGAATATGCCTGCATTTTCCTTATAGCCCGCAGGATATGTTGAGATTTCACCCATATTTATATAGTATTTTGTAAAGGCAGGATTGTTGAGAACCATGCCGTGATCGCTGTCCAGATATTTCTGTGCAGAGTCCAGAGCCTTCTCCACATGGCCTGTTTTAAGACCAATACCCGCCATTGTACAGAAGCCCTGAGATTCAATGAATATCTTGCCTTCCTCATTTTCCTTGCTGCCTATTTTCTCTCCAAAATCATCATAGGCACGGATGAACCATTCTCCATCCCAGCCATGCTCAAGCACGGTCTCTGTCATTTTGTCTATGTGTGACTGGGCTTTCTGAGCTTCGTCCTCCAAACCGTTTAATTTGCACAGCTTGACATATTCAGGTCCATAGAATACAAACATTCCTGCTATGAAAACGGATTCTGCCACCTTTCCGTCCTTGCTTGTGGTTGTCTGGAAGGATTCACCTGGTACGTTGGAGAAACAGTTCAGGTTGAGGCAGTCATTCCAGTCAGCTCTTCCAATCAGAGGAAGTCCGTGTGGGCCAAGGTTATTGACAACATGGTAGAAGGCGCGTCTCAAATGGTCAAACAACGACGCAGCCTTTGAGTCATCATTGTCATACGGCACCAGTTCCTTCAGTATGTCCATATCACCGGTTTCTTTTATGTAAGCTGCAACTGACGCTATGAGCCATAACGGGTCATCGTTGAAATTGCCGCCTATCTCATTATTCCCCTTCTTGGTCAAGGGCTGGTACTGATGGTATGCGCCGCCGGTTTCCAACTGTGTGGCCGCTATGTCCAGTATTCTTTCCCTTGCTCTGTCAGGTATCTGATGTACAAAACCAAGAATATCCTGGTTTGAGTCTCTGAAGCCCATCCCTCTGCCAATACCTGTTTCAAAGTATGAAGCACTTCTGGACATATTGAATGTTACCATACACTGATACTGGTTCCATATATTTACCATTCTGCTCAGCTTCTCGTCCTTGTGCTCCAGTCTGTACTGTGTAAACAACTGGCTCCAGTAGTTCTGCATCTCAAGAAACGCAGCCTCGACTCCGGAGGGATTGCCCTTTTCCTCAATCATGGCATAGGCCTTTTTCTTATTGATAACTCCCTTGCTCTCCCACTTGTCATCCTCTTCATTTTCCACGTAGCCCAGTATAAAGTCGTATTCCTTCTCCTCACCAGGTTTGAGTTCAACTGAAATACAGTGTGAGGCCATGGGTCCCCAGCCGTCTGCAACTGTATTCTGTGGCTCGCCGCTTACAGGAACCTGAGGAGCTTCAAAGCCGTTGTACAAGCCTACAAAGGAATCCCTATCAGTGTCGAAGCCTGCTAAACTCGCGTTTACTGAATAAAAGGAGTAGTGATTTCTTCTTTCCTTATACTCCGTCTTGTGGTATATTACCGACTTTTCAATCTCAACTTCTCCAGTGCTGAAGTTTCTCTGGTAATTGGTCATGTCATCATATGCATTCCACAAACAGAATTCCACGCAGGAGAACAGCTTTACAGTTTTATCTGCCTGGGTTGTATTCTTAACTCTTACTCTATGTATTTCGCCATTAAAATTCAACGGTACGAAGAATAGAACCTCAGTGCTGATTCCAGCCTTGCTTCCGGTGATCTTTGTATAACCCAGACCATGCCTGCACTCATAGCTGTCCAGGTCGGCTTTTACCGGAGACCAGCCAGGAGACCATAAGCTTCCATTGTCATTGATATAAAAATATCTTCCACCCATGTCAATAGGCACATTGTTATACCTGTACCTGGTTATTCTCCGTAAACGCGCGTCCTTATAAAAGCAATAACCTCCTGCTGTGTTTGAAATCAAAGAAAAAAATTCTTGAGTTCCAAGATAATTAATCCAGGGATAAGGTGTCTTGGGAGTAGTAATAACATATTCCCGGTTTTGATCATCAAAAAATCCGTACTTCATATTTTTTGCTCCTCTCAAATAATAAAAATATAAAAACAGTACTCTTTAAAGTACTCTTATTTCCTTAAACAAGTGTCACGCATAACCATTTTCGCGTCATAGCTATAGCTGGTAAACCCTTTTTTGCTCCTTTTGATATATGATATAAGCTCGGTTACCGCCTTGTCCACAATGTCATAAACAGGAGTGGATACTGTGGACAGCGCCGGCTTTATCAAAGATGACAGCGGTATGTTGTCAAAACCTATAATTGAAATATCCTCAGGAATTTTGATTTGGTTTTCCCTGAATAAATCCATGGCAGTAATTGCCATATCATCATTTGAGGAGAATATTGCACTTGGCAGGTTTCTCCCTTGAATGAGCTTGTTTACTTCCTCTGCGGTTTTAGACTTTATAAAGTCTCCGTGGAGAACATGTTCTTCATTTACGCTCAAACCGTGTTTCTTCATTGTATCAAAAAAGGCATTGTACCTTTGCCTTCCAGAGTAGGTAGAAAGACGGCCTGCCAGAAGGCCTATATCCCTATGCCCAAGACCAATGAGATGCTCAACTGCTGAAGTCGCTCCATCATAGTCATTTGAACCTATTACTATTAAATTGTCATTGTCGGACTTGTTTTTTTTGATTTCATCGGCGTCATAATCAATTAAAGCCACAGGGAAACCTCTTTTAGATACATTTATCAGAACCTCCGCATCACGTTCAGTACCAATAACAATGCCCCCGTCTATACGCTTTTGAAGAAAAACTTCACTGACCTTATTATAGTCATTCTCACAATAGACAATATTTACAAGTACATAATACCCTCTTGCATTTGCACACTCCACAACCGCATCAACAAATTGGGTAAAATAGTTGTTATTGTATAATCTGTTTGGATTAAAAGCGTCGGCAATACTAACTATAAATAAGCCAATAGTATCATTCTTCTTTCCTGCAAGCACTCGTGCCGAGGTATTTGGCTGATAGTTGTACTTTGTTATAACATCAAGTACCTTTTTCTTGGTATCCTCCGGTACGTTGGAATAGTTGTTGATGACCCTTGATACCGTGCTGCGGGATACTCCCGCAATTTTTGCTATTTCCTCACTTTTCATATCCAATTCACCTTATAAAAACTATTTTCCCAAATTTTAATTAAAACAGGGCTAACGCTATACTAAAAGCGCTAGCCCTATTTTACATCTAATTGGTAATTAAAGTCAAGTTAGATTAAACCACAACCAAATTTAATTATTTCTTAGAAAGGAAAGTATCAACCTGCTTCTGCATTTCAGCAAGTACATCGTCCATGCCGGCAGCCTTAAGTTTAGCAGTAAACTTAGGAAGTGCCACAGCAGGATCAGATTTACCAGTTTCAAGACCTGGCATAAACTGCTTCTTAACACCTGTCAATGCTGCAACCTTAGTCTTTACAGGCTCAGAGTTGAAAGTGAAACCAAGTATTGGAGAAGCTGTTGCTGATTCATTGTAAGCTTTGAATTTGTCCCACTTAGCAGTTGCTGATTCAAATTTCTCTGAACTATAGATGTAAGTGTTGAACTGGTTACCAAACATCCAAGGAGTACCTGGGTTGTAACCGTCTTTACCTGCCTGAGTTACCTCAATCTTAGTATCTGCAACCTTAGTATAGTGAGTTCCTTCTATACCATAGTTAACCAGGTTACAAAGTTCTGGATCAGTATTGAACAATTCAAGGAACATCAAAGCTCTTTCAGGATTCTTCGATGACTTGGAAATTGCCTGCATTGAACCAGTCATTTCACGAGTAGTTGCCATTGGCTTAGTAATGTCAACCTGTACCCAGTTTATTCCTGATGATACGCTTTCTTCACCATCTTTACCAGGCTTCAATGAAGCTACTGCTGAGAATACTTTTCCAGCTTTTCTGTTTGCCTGCCAGTCAGTTATTGTATCAGCATCTTTTCTGATATAGCCAGCTTTGAACCAAGTGTGTAAAGTTGTGAACAATGCCATTGATTCAGGAGTATCAAAGTCATTTATAACCTTGGTATCTCTTCCGTCGCCATAGATAGCACCGGGAACGTTATCATCAACCATCTTTTCAAAATCAAGAATTCTGTAAGCAGATTCTCCGACAACAGTCTGGAAAGGTTCTACGCCAGGTTCTTTTTCTTTTATTACCTTAAGAGCAGGTTCAATATCTTCAAGCTTCTTAATAGTTGAAATATCAATACCGTGCTTGTCAGCAAGATCCTTGTTTATAAGGAAGCCCCAGTTATGAGCCATTTCCTTGTTTGTAGGAATTGCATAAAGCTTTCCATCGATAGAAGCACCCTTGATAACCTTGTCGCCCAACAGAGCCTTGGTCTTGGGAGCGTACTGATCCAACATAGGAGTAAGATCTACAAATGCGCCCTTTGGAGCATTCTGGAGGTAGTTAAGTGCCCAGTTGGAAGTAAAGGTTATATCAAATTCTTCACCAGAAGCAACCTTTGCGCCCATCTTCTGTTCAAAATCATCTCCCCAGGAGAATACATTCAGTGTTTTCAATGTAGCATTAATTTTAGGCTTAAGATATTCATTTACCTTAGCTAAAACTGCGTCCATGTCCTTAGGCTGACCATTACCGATAACATACCACTTCAATTCTACAGGATCAAGAGCTACGGATGAATCAGTAGCAGTTGATGAGCCTGTATCGACTGAAGTTGAAGGTGAAGTTGATGCTGTTGAATCTGAAGCACCGCTATCACTTCCGCAACCAACCACAAAGCTAACCGCCAAACACAGAACCAAAATCAAACCAATTAGTCTTTTTGCCTTTTGCATGTGTTAACCTCCTTAAAATTATAAATATTATTTATGCTTTGTCCATATTTGGAACTAAATAAGTCCAATATGGTATTAGCCTTTAACTGCACCAACTGTAAGACCTTTTACAAAGTACTTCTGGAAGAAGGGATAAGCCAGTATTATAGGACCTATGGCCATTACACACATGGCCATACGTGCTGTTTCCGAAGGCAGTTTTGCCAATATTTCCGCCGTGCCCTGCGTCATGTTGGAAGCTGTTGCCAGATACTGTATGGCAGTAAGTGTCTTGTACAAAATATATTGGAGATTATACAGCTTGGCGTTTTCAATAAGCATTAAGGGCAGATACCAGTCATTCCAGAAGCCCAGTGTCTGAAATAATGCTATTGTTGCCAAACCGGGTTTTGCCAGTGGTATTACTATCTGAATAAAAATCCTGAATTCTCCTGCTCCGTCAATCTTTGCCGATTCTATAAGAGAATCAGGTACATTTGTCTGGAAGAAGGTCCTCATAATCATTACATACCATGCATTCACCAGCGAAGGAACAATATATGCCGCCAGGGTATCATTGATGTGCAGGAAGTTTGTGTATACCATATACCAGGGCACCAGACCACCGTTAAATATCATGGTGAAAAACACTATAAAGGAAAAAGTATTTCTATATTTAAAGTCTTTTCTTGATATTACGTAAGCAAACATTGCTATTATTGAAACACTCAGGATAGTACCCACTATGGTAATCATTATGGATAAGCCGTAAGCCCTTACTATGGCGTCTCCGCTTTTTATAACCCACTTGTATGCCTCGAGGCTGAACACCTTGGGTATAAAGCTGTAACCTGAGGTCACTACTGTTTTTTCATCGGTGAAGGAAACACCGATTACCAGCAGCAGCGGTATGATACAGGCCAGTGAATACAATGCAAAAATTACATGAAATAGTCCGTTCCAAAAAGGTGAAACCGTATTAAGTGTATTTGAGTTCTCATTATGTTTCATCTCTTCCTACCTCCTAAAACAGTGCTTTATCCGGGTCTATCTTCCTGACAATCAGGTTAGAGGACAAAACCAGGATAAACCCGCACAATGATTGATATAAACCGGCCGCTGATGCCATTCCCACGTCATTGAGGTTACGCAGGGCATTATAAACGTAAGTGTCTATAACTCCTATCGTGTCGAATAGGCTACCAACATTTCTTGTAACACTGAAGAACAGACCGAAATCCGAATAGAAGACACGTCCCACTGCAAGCAGGGTCAATATTATCATCAAAGGTGTCAGCAAAGGTATTGTGATCTTTCTGATCTGGTAGAATCTTGAGGCTCCGTCAACAGTTGCAGCTTCGTAGAACTCCTGGTCGATACCTGCTATTGCGGCTACATAAACAACACAGTTGTAGCCCGTAAATTTCCAGGTATTTACAAGAGTTAATATAATCGGCCACTTGCCCGGGTCTCCATACCAGGAAGGAAGTGCATCCGGACTCACACCCATCATAGGCAGCAGGCTCTTGTTTACAAAGCCCTGTTCTTCACTTAATAATGCAAACACCAGATAGCTGACTACTATCCATGACATAAAATAAGGAAGAAACATGCTTGCCTGATAAAACTTCGATGTATATTTACCTTTTATTTCATTGAGAATTATTGCAAAGAAAACTGAAATTACCAAACCGATAACAATAAATGCAAGATTGTATAAAAGTGTATTTCTTGTTATTGTAAAAGCGTCCGGTGTGGATGTGAAGAATTCAAAATTTTCCAGTCCCACCCATTTACTTTTAAAGAAGTTTTCAAAGAAATTTCTTCCGAAATATTTGAAGTTCTTAAAAGCAATCAACACTCCTGCCATCGGTAAATAGTTATTCACTAATATTACAGCCAATGCAGGGAGCATCATAAGAAATAGTACTTTATTCTTTTTCAACTCATACAAAAACCCGTGTTTATACACTGGCGAAAGGGCTTTGCCCTTTTTTGTAGTCAAACTCGATCCCATGAGAAAATGCCACCCTTCATAATGTATTATGTATGTAAATGTCAATAACAGGCGTTCATAGTCAAAATCACCTTTTAACCTGTCTTGTATATTTACATTTTAATTAATTGGGCAGCCAGACAAAATAGAACAACTTGTTTAAATGTGCAAATTCTTGTCTACAACTTAGTGCAAAATTATACAACAAAATATTTACACATAATTGAAAATGCTTCCAGATGCAAAAAGTCACGCACCTGTTTTACCCCTTTAGAACCTCTTCCTTGCTGCTGTCATCCATGAGCTCAACCTCAGCCCTGTAAAGCTTTCTATACACACAGTTCTCATTTATCAGAGAGCTGTGGCAGCCCTGTCCCGCTATTCCGCCCTTGTCCATGACATATATGACATCAGCTTGGATTATTGTGGAAAGCCTGTGTGCAATAATGACCACAGTGCAAGCTCCCGATATTTCATTTATTGCCTTGCTTATAAAAAATTGCGATTCATTGTCAAGAGAAGAAGTGGCCTCATCGAAAAGTATTATCTTGGATTTCTTGATCAAAGCTCTGGCAATGGCAATTCTCTGTCTCTGTCCACCTGAGAGGTTAATACCGTTTTCGCCCAATAGTGAATCATATTTTAAGGGCAGACTTTCAATAAAATCATGTATATAGGCTCTTTTACAGGCGGTTTCAATCTGCTGCCGGGTTGCTCCTGGATTTGCCAGCAGCAGGTTGTCCCTGATTGACATTGTGAAGAGATATGGCTCCTGGCGTACAACTGAAATATGTTCTCGCAAAGCTTCCTCACTCATTTCCTGTAGATCCATACCGTCAACAAGTACCCGGCCTGACGAGGGCTGGTAGAACCTGAGCAGCAGATTGAACAGGGTGGTTTTTCCGCTTCCGCTGCTGCCCACAAGAGCCGTTCGCCTCCCTTCCGGAATATCCAGCGTAACCTTGTCCAGAACCTTCTGTCCTCCTGAATATGCAAATGAGACATTTTCGAACCTTATATTTCCGCAAATGTCTGCTTTGACTTTATTGCCAAAGCTCTCAGGAGGATATCCAAGTCCGTCCACCAGCAGAAATATTCTTTCAAGTGAATTCATAATCTGCTGCAGGCTGAGCCCCACCCTGCTAATATTGGACAGCGAGCCGGTGAGCTGCCCTGAATATGTATAACAGGCTATAAAGAACTGGATATGCAAGGCACCGCTTACTACCAACACTCCTCCGGCTATTGTTATTGCCGCCTGAACCAGTGTATTTACAGAATTCAGCATTAGTTGGGCCATAGAGCCTACAAGCTGTATTGAAATCAGCTTTTCCTTCAGACTTACAGCAAGCCTGGTAAAAGAGGCCAGCATTTCACCTTTTATCCCCAGGCTTTTTACCTCCCTGATACCCCAGATGGCTCCTCCGGTATTACTGTAATATTTATCATTCAACTCTGAAAGGTGTTTATTGCAGACTCTGATTTTTTTACCTGCCTTGTAGGCTATAAAGTAAGATAGTGGGAACGATACTGCTATAATCATTGCCAATCTTCCACTTATGGCAAGAACCGCCATGCCCGTGGCTGCAAGTCTCAGTATATCCACAACCCCATTGAGCAACGTACCGGTGATAGTATTGGCAACCTCTGCTGCGTCTCCATGGAGCCTGGACATCAGTTCTCCGCTGTCGGTTAAGTCATAGGCCTGCACCGGGAGATTCAGCAGGGCCTTATACATGTCTTTCTTAAGGTCAAATATTATATTCTGGTTCAGAGAAGAGAAAATATATGACTGGAAATATGACAGGATAAAGGTTAATATGCCTGTTACCAAGCTGTAGAAAATATTGTGCAGGGCACCCTCCAGGTTATTTTCAAAAAGCCCGTCAAGTATCCTGCCCCAGAACACCGGCCCTGCAAGGCCCGTACCTATACCGCCCAGTATCAGTACAAATGCCAGGCCTAATCTGCCCTTATACGGACGAAGGTATTTAAAGACCCTCCTTATGAGCAGAAAATCTTTATTTTTTTTCAAATCCTTAAGCTTCAACATTTCTACCTCACACCTTGTCATTTATGTATAACTGAATAATTTTAATTTTAATTTCAGATTATCACATTTGTACTGACAGCTTAACCTGCTTAGGTAGTCCTGCGGTTGACCGGCAATTGACCTGCCTGATTTTTCGGCAGATGTAATTTAATTCTGCAGGATTTCCCCTGCTGCTTCCCTGTATTTCACTGCATTGTTATAGGCCGTGGAATTATGGTTCTGCTGAAAAACCTTTATTGCTTCGTCAAAACACTTTATTGCCTCTGAAGCATTCACCCTGGAATTCTTTATTTTTGCAAGCTCCAGATATGCACGTCCCATTTCCGTCTGTATCTCACCATAATAGAGGGGATAATCTTGCGCTGTACATATTTCCAGTGCCTGGGTATAGTTCTCTATTGCCTTGTTCAAATCAGCTTCCGTTCCTCTGCCCGCTCCCATATTCCTGTAGTTTGCTCCTTGTCCCTTTAATATAAGGGCGTAATCCAGGGGATCATTTTTTGCTGTAATGACCTTTAATGCTTGAGTATAAGCTTCAAAAGCCAGGGTGTAATACTCTTCGTGACCTGCCCTTGCATAATTGGAATATGCCCCTGCCTGTGCTACCTGTGCCTTGGCATGGTATAAGGGATAGCCCTCAAGGGTACATACCCTGAGTACTTCATTATATGCAGCCATAGTTTTTATCAGGTATTGTTCATCGTTATCTTTTTCGGAATACTTGTAATAAACCGAGCCCAAATTGAATTTTGCCATGGCAAAGTCCAGAGGGTATTCCTCCGGGGTGAAGATGTCCAGCGCCAGCTCATATTCCTTTGCAGCCCTTAACAGATTTTCCTCCGGATTCTTCAAGTCTGCCAAAAACAGATAAATATTGCCAAGGTTGTTATGAGCAAGTCCGTATCTGACTGGAAACGAGTCATGGGTGAATATGGCAAGGGCCTTTTCAAAGGCCTCTATACCCTCCTGAGCATTTTGGTCGTTATTCTTTACTATACATAAGTAATAGCAGGCGTTCCCTATGTTATTATAGGTTCCGGCGTACTGATGAGGATAATTCTCCGGTGTGATTACCCATAGTGCCGCCTTAAAATTTGCAATTGCCTCAAGAAGGTTTTTTTCCGGCTCCCTTATCTCCCATAGATTCATATAAGCGGTTCCCAATGCCAGCTTGACGAAGGCATAATCAGTGGGATACCTGTCAACGGTGGATATTTTCAGAGCTTCTCTCAGTGCTGTAATTGACAGGTCCAGATTTTTTTCCTTGTCTGTTAAGTTGGCCAGACCATTATAGGAATTGGCCCTGCAGCGCTGTATATCGGCATAAAACAGCGGAAATCGTGTTATTGTTATTACTTCCAGGGATTTGTCAAATGCATCTAAGGATTTATAAAGATTATCCCGTGTATTTGATATATCGCTCAAATCACCATAGGCTTTCCCTATTTCAGCGTTGGCCAGAGCCAGCTCAAATACATACTCCTTGCTTCGGGAAAGCATGTCGTTATATATGTCGATTGCCTTAAGCAGATTTTTTTCCGGCTCCTCCATTTCAGCCAGACGGGTAAGGCACAGGCCCATATTATTTAAGGCCCTGATATAGGAATATGAACTTTTATCGTAATCCAGCGCTTCCAGCGCCTGGTTTAGCTCCTCCATGACCATATGCAGATTATCCGCATCCTTTTTGTCGGACAGGTTGTAAAAAGCAACAGCTCTACCGGTTTTTATCTTGGCGTATTCCAAGGGATTCCTTTTTTTATCCACCAGTTCCAATGCCTGTTCGTATGCCCTGCGGGCAGCTGTAAGCCCTTCTGCGCTGTACTTTATGCCATTCATTCTCACATATGCATTCCCTATTGTGTACTTGGCATTTATGTACAATCCGGTGTTTTTTTGGGGTGAGCATACCTTTAATGCATTGTTTGAGGCTTCCAGTGCCTTGGCAATGTTTTTCCCGGCATCTCTTACCATTGACAGCTCATGGTATGCCCTTGAAAGACACAGCTGCGCTGATCCGTATATTTCACCGTATTTATACTGAGAACAGACCTTTAAGGCTTCCTGTGCAAGACCTGCAGCCCTCTGCAGATTTTCCTCCTTGTTTACTATCATTGACAAGGCCATATAGGCCCTGCACATTCCGATTTTTATTTCTCCGAATTCCACAGGGTTCTTTGTACTGGAAACACTCTTCAATATTTCTTCATACTCATACAGTGAGCCGGTGATATTATTTCCCTTTAAAAGCTCCTGAGCCTTATTTATCCGGTCTCTTACCTTGCCGGGGCTCAATATTGTACTGACTCCCACTATATTGTCACTTCCGATTAACACAATGCTGTTATCGGTGAGAAGTCTGATATCAGCTGTATTTTCTGTCCATATTTCTAACTTTTTCTCTCCAGTATTCCAATAAGTCTGCATTTCCAGGCAGTTATCAATCAAATCTACAGGAGCATACATTCTACCCTGGAGTATAAATGTTTCACCGCTCAGGGAAAAATTTTCATCGTTGAGCCTTGCTGTCCTGCTGCGTGTTCTGACTACTATCTTTTTGCTGTTCTTTATACAAGTTGCGGTTCCGCTTTTTAAATCCCATCTCACTTCAAAGCCAAAGAGCTTTAAGGTTTCTTTTACAGGAACAAACACCCTGTCTCCCACTATAACGGGAACCGCATCCAGAGCTATGCCTCTGCCGTTCAGTTCCACCTTCACTTCCCCTGCTCCTGCAATGCAAATACCTGACATCAATATTAAAATAAGTACTAAACCCATGGTAACTCTCAGCCTGAAATTATACATTTTAATCTCCAATCTACGCGCATAGCGCGTACACAAATAGTAATGAAAGGCACGCAGTGGCTTTCTCTGCGTGAAATCCACTTTGACTTACCAAATGTAGCTTTCACGCTAATCTCCATTTCGCCGCTACCGCTGCGACACAAATAGTAATGAAAGACACCCAGTGGCTTTCGCTGCTTGAAAGTCACATTGACACACAGCATGTATCTTTCAAGCTATTATCCTCCTGCGCGTTGCTGGTATCTTTTAAATTTTGCCAGCTTCCCGTCCATTATTTTATTAACCGTCCTGCTCTTTACTGTCCTTCAATTCTTTACATCTTCTTAAGGTCTTTGCCTTTCTTATAAATCCCGCCCTCACTACAGGCTTTCCTCACGGATTTTTCCCTTATGGCCTGCTTCAGCCCCCTCAGAAGATATCCCCGGCCAGTGATATAGTCTGTCCAGCTTGTTATTAACCGTTTCAGCCTTCGGGGAATTTTTATCAGCGGAGTATATGCTGAGACTTTCCTGATACGCCTCAATGGCACTATTTAAATAATCCGGAATCTGGTGGCTTGCAAAAAGATATGTATACACATCCCCAAGAAATTCGTGAACTTTTGCATAATCAAGGGGGTAGCTTTCGATATTTCTGATTTTCAGGGCCTTTTCAAGATAGTCCTTTGAAATGAGCAGATTATTCTCACCGTCATACAAAAAGGACAGCTCAATATACAGCTCTCCCAGCCTTACCGTTATATCGGCCCATTGCTCAGGGTCATCCTCAGCGCTGCAGGCCCCAAGGAGGTATTCATATGTATTTATGGCTTCCTTAAGCTGCTTCATTGCAGCTTCCTTGTCTCCCAGTGCGCTTAAGGTTTTTCCAAGGTTTTCAAGAATGGCCGCCGCCGCAGGCTTCTCACCCTCAGCATCCAGCTTCTCTATTGCGGTACTGAACATGCTTCTGGCCAGCTCCAGAAACTGCTTCTCTGAAGTAAGGTCGTACAAGCGGCTGTAGCAAAGTCCAATATTGTTGAATACAAGCAGATAGTCGGGGTTACCGTCCTTCCGGTATATGTCTGCCGCTCTAGAATATAAATCAACGGCTGCCTCCAGGTCGGCACGGGAATCCTTAAGCCCCGCAGCTGCACTTAAGGCATTTCCCATGCCCCACAGGACATGGGCATAGGTATCGGGACATTGCTCCTTTTCTATATTGTCAGCTACTTCCCTGTATTTTTGCAGAGCCTCACCCGGCTTCCCCCCGCAAAGCAGGCTGTCCGCATGCTGCAGCATATCCCTGGCCGTATCCATGCCGTATGTCTCATAAATGTTTAAGATCAGATTGTCGGACAGTACTATTACATTTCCACTTCCGCTTATCTTTATTACTGGGCTTTCATTTCCAGACACCAGCAATGTGTTTTTATCCTTGTCCCATTTTATTTTAAGACCGAATTCCTGTATTACAAAGGAACTGCATATATATGCCCTGTCTTCCAGAATGACTACAGGGCTTTCCAGCAGGACTTCATAGTATGAGTCGATTATGGCTGTACTGCTGCCTTTTGAAAATTCAACCTGCCTTTTGTCATTTTTAACAGTTACCGCTCTTCTCCTAATATCCCACTGGACTTGCCAGCCAAGAGACTCATAGAACTTTTTCACAGGTATATATGCAATACCGTTGACAACTTTTGGGGTTATTTCTTCTTTTAAAATTTTTTCCACCTCTATTTTGCTGGTCTGCCCTTGCACTGAACCTGTGCTCATTAGCCAAAAGCTTACTAAAATAAAACAAACGCAAAGCAGGCTGTTTTTTCTGTGCCACATGATTTACTCCCTGTTACTTTAATAAAGTACAATACCTAAAAGTCATACCACTAGCGGACATTTACGACGTTATTATCACCTATGGTAAAAACTCCGTTTCCGTTGATTGTGATACTTGGCGGACTGTCTTTAGAGCTCTCTCCATTTTTGCCTGTGACGGACTTTTTGCCAGCGGGCTTCCGGCTTACTTCCGAGGAGTTGCTATTCCCGGCGCTTTCCTCGACAGAAGAGCTGGCCCTTACAGGCTCATTCATACTCTTTTCACTTCCGGTACTGTTGTCATTTTGATTCACATTTTGATTCATATTTTGATTCATATTTTTATTATCATTATGTTTTTCCTGTTGTCCATTTTTTGCAGACCCAGCCGAAGCAAGCGCCCCGGCTGTTAGCTCAGTCTTTTTTTCATGTTCACTGCCCTGTGATTTTAAACCGGGCTTGTTCACCGTAAACCCAGCCTTAAACTGATCATTTGCAGGGAGGACATAGGATTTGTAGGAATTTATTAAATAAAACAGAAAAGTTCCTGCCAGCACAAGCACCACCAGACAGACCAATCTAAGAGCTGTCCGCCTCGTATTCATAAAAGAAGTCAGAAGCATGTCCTGGCTTGTTTGAAGCTGCTGTCCACAGGTATCCACAGCCCCGTTGACAGTCTCATTGGCAGGTATAGCCTCAGAAATCTTCGCAAGCTCATTGGAAAGCATATCCTCAGGAGCCTTCACAAGCTCATTGGCAGGTATATCCTCAGGAGCCTTCGCAAGCTCGTTGGCAGTCATATCCTCAGGAGCCTTCGCAGGCTCATTGGCAGGTATATCCTCAGGAGCCTTCGCAAGCTCGTTGGCAGTCATATCCTCAGGAGCCTTCGCAAGCTCATTGGCAGGCATATCCTCAGGAGCCTTCGCAAGCTCGTTGGCAGGCATATCCTCTGGAGCCTTCGCAAGCTCGTTGGCAGGCATATCCTCTGGAGCCTCCGCAAGCTCATTGGCAGGTATATCCTCCAGTCCCCCTTGCGGAAGGCTGTCTATGTCTATGTCTCTTTTTTTCCCCGGTTTGAGCTTATTGTTGAAGTATATTACGCTGTTAAAATGGGCCAGTTCGAAGACCGCAGTCATAAAGCCTTCAAAATCCTGTTTCGTATAATAAGCTTCAATAATCCCATATTTAGCGCTCTGCTTGTTTTCATTCCTGCAAAGCCTTTCAATTATTACTTTCATCAGTTGATTCCGCTGCGCTGTTTCCGTGGGGAATACTGATATGTCACTGTCCAGTATGCTGCACAAATGCTGAATGATTTGATCATTATACTTGTAGTATGCATTTACAGGTTTCTTGCAATTATTTACAATCTTGCTGAACTGATCATTTGATTCCGGGTTAAACCCGGGCTTTGAACTCCAGTTGCCCATTTCCAGCAGAAAACTATTAAACTGAATATTTCTCCCCCTGAGATTTTGAAACTCCACTATAAGTCTTACCAAATCTCCATACAGGAGCCTGTCCTCTTTCATTTCATACACCCCTTCATTTTCTTTAGTCTATCAATAAGCAATTACTGGTCAACATGCGGTCAGTGATTAAAGCTTCTCTGAAAACACTGACTATGTTAGATTTGTTTTGTACTGAATTTGTCGCCTTTTACTTTATAATACTTATATTCCATAAAATAGTCTATTAAAAAGGCGCTTAAAAATAAATATTTGCTCTTTAAATAAAAGATGGCGGAGGTGGTCATATAGATTCAAAAAGAAAGGTAAGAATCGTGGTAATAGACAGCGGTATCGACACCGGAATTTCGGACCTGGGCAAATATGTGGTATTCTCCACCGGCTTCAGACTAAATGAGGAGGGCTATATAACGGAATATCCGGATATGGAGGTCAGATATCCGCACGGTACTATAATATCACTTATTATCAGCCATATTTGCAGCAATATAGAGCTCATCAGCCTGAACATCCTCAATGAAAATACAGCAACCGACGGAAGGATACTGCTCTATACCATGAGCAGGGCCTTGGACTATCAGCCTGACATTATACATATGAGTCTTGGAACTACCAGATGGAAGTACAAAAGACATATTAAAAGAATATTGCGGGAAGCAAACAGGAGAAACATAGCCTTAGTAGCCGCCGCCAGCAACCAGGGCTCAGAATCCTATCCAGCTGGTATAAATGGGGTATTCGGAGTAAAGAGCGGAAGCTTCAAGGAGAATCAGCACTATAGCTACAGGTCCGGCTTCTTCCACGCACCGTTTAGCGGAGCAGGTATTCCCGGCTATGGGCTTGAGGATTTGAGCAAGGCCTCCGGTACAAGCATTTCCGCAGCCTTCATTACAGGACATCTGGCCAATGTCCGCCTGAAGACAGGTTCTATCAGCAATAAAAAATTGAAAAGCAAACTTATAGAAAATCAATCAAATGAGGAGTGATAACTTGAATAATGATTCTACCATAATGATGGGCAAGCTTTCTCCCGCCTGGAACGAAGGAATTTCAAAATCAATTACCTTCTGCGTGACGGAAGACTGCAATCTGGCCTGTAAATACTGCTACATGACAGGCAAAAATGATAAGGTAAAAATGACCCTTGAGACGGCCCGAAAGGCAGTGGACTACTTATTGACCAACCCTGGGGAATTTCCGGAGTCATCAGTGGTATTTGACTTTATAGGCGGGGAGCCTTTCATGGAAATCGAGCTCATTGACAGCATCTGCGACTATATCAAGGAGCAAATGTACCTACTGGAGCATCCTTGGTTCAACAGCTACAGATTCAGCTTCTCCACCAATGGACTTCTATATGCTGACCACAAGGTGCAGGAATACATTCATAAAAATAAAAACCACCTGTCAATAGGCATGAGTGTTGACGGAAACAAGCTGAAGCACGACCTGCAAAGGATACGTCCAGACGGCAGCGGCTCATATGACGACGTGGTGAAAAATGTGCCGCTCTGGTTGGAACAGTTCCCCAACGGCAGTACAAAGGCCACCTTTTCCCATGACGACCTGCCGTATTTAAAAGACAGTATTATAAGCCTCTGGGAACTAGGTATAAAAATAGTTGCTGCAAATGTTGTTTTTGAGGATGTCTGGGAAGAGGGCGACGACACTATTTTTGAAGAGCAGCTAAAGGAGCTTGCGGATTATGTTATTGAAAACAAACTCTGGAAGGATTACTCCGTACGCTTCTTTGACCCCAGTATCGGCCATCCCCTTACCGAAGAGGACAAGGAAAGGAATTATTGCGGAGCCGGCAGGATGCTGGCTATTGATTGCAGGGGCAATTTTTTCCCTTGTATCCGTTTCTATGATTTCAGCCTGAACAACCGTAAGGGCCCTGTTATCGGAGACATCCACCGGGGCATTGATTCCGACAGGATAAGACCCTTTCTGGGTCTGACCCTGAAGGCTCAAAGCAGGACTGAATGTGTGGACTGTGAAGTTGCCAGCGGTTGCGGCTGGTGCCAGGGCTGCAATTATGACCTGGCTGAAACTGCAACTATCTACCAGAGAGCCACCTATCTCTGTAAAATACACAAGGCCACTGTAAGGAGCTGTGAATATTTCTGGAACAGCTTCGAGCAGGAAACCGGCTTAGTATCCGAGAGAACAATAATCAGCCGGTCATGGCAACTCCAGAACTCTGAAACTAATGCAAAATATATGCAATTCATAACCTTCGACAATATAACTCCTCATTGCTCATATAGAAACATAAGAGGCACAGACAATCTCATGTCTCAAGCCACCTTTGAAAAAGGGCTGGAATTCTGCCGTAAAAACGGCTTTATACCTGTAATCCTTGGAAAGCCTCATTTTATGGATATTGAAGCAGCTGACAGCTATCTTGTTATAGAAGACGCCCGATCGGTCGGAAACACTTCCATTGCAGTTCACGACAATGGGACGGTAGCCTCGGGAACCTCTGCCATATCCATATTGATAGTTAATAAGGAGAAGCTGGAACACCTGTACGATTTTGTTACAAGCCTCCGGCTTCAATACAGAAGAGTAAATCTTGTACTTGAGGATATACAGCATTGGAGCGGTAGAGAGACAGAAAGCTACAGCCGCCAGTTGGACAAGCTCCTCCCCTTCATAGCGGAAACCTATGAAAAGGGTGAGCCTCTGGAATTAAGCGTTTTATCAGATATCTGGGAGCTCAATGCAATGAGAGACTGTGATGCAGGTCAAGGCTCATTTGCTCTGGCACCCAATGGAAGGATTTACTTGTGCCCCGGATTTTATTTCGAGTCTGAGGAAGCTTATGCAGGCACGCTGGAACAGGGCATTCACATAAGGAACCCTCAGCTCCTGGAGCTCTGCAATGCGCCCATATGCTCCTCCTGTGACGTATACAGCTGCAGAAGGTGCAAGCATCTCAATATGAAGCTCACCGGTGAAATAAACACTCCTTCAAAAATCCAGTGCCTGGTAAGCCATATTGAAAGGAACAAGTCCATGGAGCTGCAAAAGCTTTTGATGAAAAACTCACAGGTAAGGTTTGATAACCTGCTTCAAGCTGTAGATTATATGGATCCCTTGGACAAATTATTAAGGAAAGGAAGTGCGGTAAATGGATAATGAGAAAGTGGGAATGGTTACCCCTGAGGAAAAAAACAAGGTTATGAGACTCCATGAAAGGATATTGGGTTTGGAGGAGCTTTTGATTTCCTTCGACAGGAAGGCAAATATTAAGGAAGAGAAGGATGAGCTTTATGAAAGGGTTGTTTTGGATATAGGGGCTACAAAGTTAAAGCTTCAAAATTGGTGGGATGATATGTACTGCAAATACCACTGGAAGAATATAGAAGGCTGCAGCTGGCGTATTGATTTCCAGACAAATGAAATATTTCTGGATAAAAATACTCCATAGCCAATCACCGGCCAGCTTTATGCCGACATATACCGATCTTTTCAAGCCGGATAAACCTATAACCAGAAATTAATAGTTTTTTACAGGAGGTGATACCATGAAATACTTGTTTTCAGCAAAAAAAATAACGAACGCACAGAAAGACGTAATCGCACACTGTTCTTCAGATTGTACTGCAGTTTGCTCCGTGACTTGCAGCAGAGGCTGTACAGGCACTTGCTCAACTTCTTGCATAAACCGCTGCTATGGCTCTTACATTTAAGAGGCTTTAAGCTGCACAGCAGTATAAAAACTCCGGCTTAACCGTGCAATAATCACCAAGCAGTATTCCAGTATACTTATAAGGTATAATTGTCGGCATATTTTATAAAAAGTATCAGAAACAAGAGGAACAACGCTTGTTTCTGATACTTTTTTAACATCATTCCATATTGAGGGTCTCCCGATACTCCGAAGGTGTCATGCCGCAATGCTTTTTGAAAAGCTTTGAGAAATAATGCGGGTCAGGAATTCCTACCAGGCTTGCCACTTCATAAGATTTATACTTTACATCCTTCAACAGCTCTTTTGCTTTTTCTATTCTCATGTTATTCAGATAATCTACAAAACTTGTACCCAATTCCTTTTTGAACATTCTGCTTATATAGAAGGTTGTTACAAAGGTATGGCATGCCACCTCATTGAGGGTTATGGGTTGGGCGAAATGCTCATTCACGTAATCAACAGCCTTTCTTAGAATTACCCTTATACTTTTGTTATTGTAGCTGTTGACCTTTGAGCACACATTTATGGCTGTATCCTGTAAGAGAGAACTCAAAGCTTCCGTATCGGCACCTGAGTCTATAAGGTTCAGCAGATTGGCAATATCTTTACACTCCTCATGCCTTTTGTCGGCATCTGCTGCTAAAACCGAGACTCGGATATTATTGATGGAGGATAGAGTGGAGTAAAAAAAGTCCTTTATATAATTAATGTCTATAGTGTTCAAAGAAATAAAATCACTTATGTTCCCGGCTGAGACTTTTACAGCTTCTTCATTTCCAGCCTTGATTCCCTCAAGCAGTTCCTGCTTATATATTTTGAGCAAGGAATAGTCCTCATATTTGAAGAAGGACCTGAAATCGTTGTACTGGATGATTGAGCTATTTTCCATATAACTCTTATACTGGAGGGAATATTCACATTCCTTGAGCTTTTCCGGCAAATCAAGTACTGATGTGCCTATAGTGCTTACTGCTATTGTCACAGAGAAGCCAAACGCATAGTTTATCATATTCTGTAAATGACTGCTTTTGTCAACTACTTCAGACATTACAATGTCACAAGAAGCATTTGTTTGGACTATAAAGCACATCCTGTTGCTATTTAATACGATGCTGTAGATTTCATACTTATCCGCCAATAATTCTGCAAAGGAATTTTTTATGCCAAATTGATATAGCTGCTTATTGTATTGAGTATTGGCATTTTCATCAAAGTCATTTTCAATCAGCAGAAAAACGAAGTTATTTATCTGCATTTCAAATAGCTCCATTTTTTCCAATATTTCATCTTCGTTATTATTTATGTTAAAAATTATGTCACAAAGCAGTTTCTCCTTAAGGGAGGGAATATTCTGCTTAAAAAGTATTTTAAATTTGTCAAATTCCAGCTCTCTCATATTCTGGGCGGTCAAATCCTCCGCAGCTCTTCCGATGACTGAAGTAAGGTCTTCCAGCTTGGCAGGCTTCAACAGAAAGTCATATGCTCCGAACTTAAATGCCTCATGTACCAAATCAAAGGCCCTATGCCTTGTGACTATTATCACTTTTGTATCAGGAACAATATTCTTAGCCTGCTTTAACATGTTCAGGCCTTCCATTCCAGGGATGTATATATCTGTAAGAATTATATCAGGGAGATACCTCCTTATTTGCTCCAGTCCCTCCACACCATTTCCGGCTTCTGCACACACCTCACAATTCAGGCTTTTCCAGTTTACTATGTTTTTGATTCCTTTTCTTGCAAGGGGTTCGTCGTCAATTATTACAACCTTATACATGCTTCCCTCCATGTACGCGCCATGGCACGTTGTCATATTAATTTATGTCGTCAGCCTGTATTACCGCTGAAAAATTAATAAAGTTTTCAACTTAATCCATGGATGATAACCTCAGTTTCTGCAGTCAGTTTACAAAATCATCCTTTTACCGAGCCTGCTGTTATTCCCTTAATCAGTGATTTTGAGAATATAAGATATAATATGAACATTGGTATTGTACCTATAACCAGTGCCGCTATCCTGGCACCGAAATTGGCTCTGTATAATGCATCCAGAGTTGACAAGCCCAGAGTAACCGTGTATTTCTTCGGATCACTGATTAATACGAGGGGAACCAGATACGCATTCCAGGAGGCCATAAAGGAAAGCATGGCCTGAGAGCCTAAAGCCGGCTTGATAAAGGGTACAACCAGTTTGAAAAAGATACCGGCCTCACTGCAGCCGTCCATTCTTCCGCTCTCTAAAATCTCTGTGGGAACTCCCTGAATGGTATACTGTCTTATCCAATATACTGCCAATGCATTCGCAGCAGTGGGAATAATAAGAGCCAGGTGTGAGTCCGTCCAGCCAATCTTATTCAATTCCCATACAAATGCTATTAGCCCCAGCTGCGTGGGAAGCATCATTGTGATTAAAACAGCATAGTATAACAGCTTCTTAAACTTAAAATCAAACTTTGCAAGCGCATACCCGCACATGGCACATACAAATACCGATAAGCCGGTAGCTAAAACAGCAATATATATACTGTTAAAATAGTATCTTCCGAAGCCGGCGTTCAGGAAAACATCTTTAATGTTTATTATGAAGTTATTTCCCGGCAGCAGATGCAGACCCATAAAAAGTTCGTTGGAGTCATAGGTACTCATAATCACCATAAGATAAAAAGGTCCAATGGTGAATATGGCACAAACAGTCAAAATAATATATAGAATAAAGGAGTAAAACCTGTTAGATTGTTCCATCCTTCTCCCTCCCATTCATAAATTTTAATGAAAACAGTGAGAATATGGCAATTACAACAAACATTCCATAGGCGACCGCACTTCCATATCCATATTGGGTGTTCTGGAAGGCTCCCTTGCTCATGAGCATGACAAAGGTCATGACACCTCCGTCAGGTCCGCCCGAGTATGGTCCATACTGGTAATTGCCTTGAGTATATATGATATTGGGCTCATCAAAGGTTTGGAATCCGCCTATCATGGAAGTTATCACCATATAAACAGTAATTGGCTTAATCATTGGAAGTGAAATGTTCCAGAAATTGTGCCATGCTCTTGCACCATCTACACGGGCTGCCTCGAACAGCTCTTCTGGTATTGAAACAAATCCCGCTAAGAAGAACAGTACGCAATAGCCAAGATACCTCCATAACATAATGGCTGCAACCACAACCTTTGCAAGGAAAGGATCTGCCAGCCAGTCAACGGGATTTTCTATTATATGCAGGTTCTGCAGGATGTAATTGATGGTTCCTGAACTTCCGTCAAAGAAGAATGCCCACAGTAGTCCGGCAGCAATAGGTATGGTCAGGTAGGGTGCAAATACTGCCGACTTGAATACTTCCTTATGCACTACCAGCCTGGAATTAATCATGTAAGCAATTAAAACAGCCAATATTAACTGAACGGGTATCAAGAGCAGCATAATTATTGACGTATTTTTCAATGCCAATAAGAACTCTCCATTTGTAAACATTCTAATATAGTTGTCAACACCCACAAACTTGATTCCCGAATAGCCGTCCCATTCGTTAAAACTCATGACCAGTGTGAACAATATGGGCAGCAGCGAAAATAATGTAAACAACAGAAAATATGGTGCCATGAAAAGGTAAGGCGTGGCTTTCTTTAAACTTTTATTCATAAAAACCTCCATGTCAGCTTTGGGCTCAGCAATGAAATTATCCTGGAAGTTTCACGTTATCCGTAAATTGGTTCGTGCACGCTAACTCCCCATGATTTGTACAAAAGACCTATAACAAGGAAGAGAGGCTTTGACACTCTCTCCCTGCTATTGGGTACTAATTTACTTTAGTTCAGGAACATTTTTCTTTATATCGGCAATCATGGCATCCACGGCCTGCTGAGCGGTTTTACCCTTTTTGATTTCCTGTAAGCCAAGAACAAAGTTAGCTTCCAGATAGCTGTCATATTTGCCTAGCTGCTTAACTTTTACAGCTCCTATATTATCCATGAAGAACTTACCTACATCCTGATTGCCCCAGTATGGTTCCTGTTTGCTGTAGAAGCCGGGCTTATCCATGAATTCCTTTACAGGCGTTATGTTCATACCGATTTCAAAGGAATTCTTTACACCTGTCTCATTGAGAATCTGGTCATAGATATATGCCCAGGAGGCTTCTTTTACCTTTGAATCCTTCCATATGGACAATGCAGTTCCGCCCCAGTTGAACATACCCCCGGGAGCCGTAGTTATACCCCAGTCTCCGGAGCCTTTTGGATCATTTGGTTCAACAACGTATTTCAAAAACCAAGGTGCTGCTGCGGTAAATACATCCTCTTTTTTTGCAAAGGAAGCGTTCCATGCCGGAGTCCAGAAGTCATATTTATTTATTACGCCGGCCTTAAACATCTTTTCTATAAGTTCGAAGGTTGGGAGATAGACTTCCTGGAATTTTACAACTCCATCCTGGATAGGATTTGTGGGATTATATCCATCAACTATATGGAATATATCTCTTACAGATCTGAAGGCATAGACTTTCTTACCGTCTATCTTGGCATCCTTGAAAGCATTGATTATATCATCCCATGTTTTAAACTTATCAGCCAATGCAGCAGGATCATCAGTTCCAAACAATTGTTTAACCATGCTTCTTCTGTAAGCTATTCCTGAAGGATTGAACTGGGTGAGAGCTCCCAAAACCTGCTGTTTGTCATTTAAAACCAGCGGCCAGGCCTGTTCGGGAATCTTAGTCTTATCAAAGTTGTAGGGGGCCTGTGAAAGGTCATCCAGTATACCCATATCAAACAGTGTACCCCTGAAATTAAGTTCACCCCTGATTACGTCAGGCAGAGCAGTTTTTGCTGCCACAGCAGTCTTAATCTTCTTAACATAATCTGCACTTGCTACCGGTACTGATTCAACCTTTACCTTTGGATACCTGGTGTTGAAATTGGCCAGTGTCTCCTTGAGCTGATCCTGATTTTCCCAGTTCCACATAACAACTGTTCCTTCTGCATCTGTCAGCTTAACTGGTTCAGCAGATGTTGTTGACTGTGCGGTTGAGGTTCCTGTTGCTTCAGTATTTTCAGCCGTTGAATCTGTGGCTGAACTTCCTGAGGCTGCACTGTCCTTGTTACCGCAGGCTGCCATGCTTAATACCATTATGCCTGCAAGTACAGTAGTCATTGCTCTTTTTAACATTTTAAACGTCCTCCTTTTCAATATTGCACTAATTTAGTGTCTGTTTAAGGTGTCGACCACCTCTGCAACTTTATTCTATAAAATGGCGCCTTGTTTCTAAATAGACAATGTTGCTTTATCATTAAATATATTGACAATGTGCTTACCACAAAATTGAACACAAAAAAGACACATCTTCTGGAAAAATGTGTCTTTTTTAAAATAAACCCGCTTTCATTTTTTTAGCCTAATGAATAAACAATTATTTACCAACTTTTATGCAATAATGTCTATGAAAAATCAAAATTGAACAACAACATATTTAACCTTTTTTCCAACTTAAGCTGTTGTGTTAATTGAAAATGTGATAACAGGAAGAGAATACTGTTCACTCCCGGATACCTTTCGGCATGCCTTTTTATAAAGTCCTCACATGAATTGCAAACTTGTTTCTTAATGACTTTATTTACTAACACAACGGGCTAACTCAGTGCAAGGGTCTCTCGATACTCCGAGGGTGTCATGCCCGAATGCTTTTTAAAAAGCTTGGAAAAATAATGCGGATCGGGTATTCCAACTATTTCAGCCACCTCGTAGGTTTTATACTTGACATCCTTTAACAGTTCCTTGGACTTTTCGATTCTCACGTCATTAAGGTAGTCCACAAAGCTTTTACCCAGCTCCCTCTTAAACATCCTGCTTATATAAAAGGTACTGACATAAATATTATCGGCCACCTCATTGAGGGTAACCTGTTCATTGTAGTGCTCCTGTATATAATCTATGGCCTTTCTCAAAATAAGCTTTATGCTCTTGTTGTTGAAGCAGTTTACCTTTCCAGCTATTCTGACTGCCACATCCTCCAGCAGTGAATTGAGTTCCTCGGCACTTTCACTTTTTTCTATGAGCTTCAGCAGGCTGGCAATGTCCTTTCCCTCTTCATGCTTTTTATCAACCTCTATGGCAGAAACTGAAATCCTGATGTTATTAATGGAGGACAATGTGGTGTAGTAAAAGTTCTTCATGTAATTTATATTTATGTTGTTGGCAGTAACATATCTTGCTATGTTTTGAGTGGTGACCCTTACCAGGTCTTCATTCCCTGACTTTACACTTTCCAGGAGCTGCTTCTGATACTTGTCCAGGGTGGAATAGTCCTCATATCTGAAAAATGAATTTAAATCACTGTACTGAATGATTGAATTGGTGCCCATGTAGCTTTTATACTCCAGGGAGCCCAGGCATTCCTTAAGTTTATCCGGAAGCTCCAGGGCTGAAATCCCGCTGGAACTTACAGCTATTGTGACCGTAAAGCCAAAACCGTTATTTATTACCTCCTGCAAATAACCGCACTTTTCACTTACCTCTTCAATATCCAGAGGAATCTTGTCCGGCTTCTGTATGATAAAGCCCACCCTGCTGCTGTTTAGCATGATACTTAAAACCTCATATTTTTCGGCAAAGATTTCTTCAAAGGAATTTACTATGCCAAACTGATACAGGTGCTTGTCATACTGGGAGCTGTTGGATTTTTCGTCGTAATCATTTTCCATCAGAACCAGCACAAAATTCTGAATATCAATGTTAAAAAGCTTCATTTTTTCAGTTATCTCATATTCGTTGGTATTAAGTCCATATATGATGTCATATAGAAGCTTTTCCCTGAGTATGGGAATACTCTGCTCAAAAAGCAGCTTGAACCTGTCTTTCTCCATATGCCTGATTTGCTGATCGTTCAGCTCGTTTACCGCTCTTGTAAGCACTGCGGTCAGTTCCTCAATCTTGGACGGCTTCAGCAGAAAATCAAAAGCGCCGAATTTGATGGCCTCCTGGACATAGTCAAAGTCCCTGTAGCCTGTGAGTATTATGATTTTCGTGTAGGGAACGATGGCCTTGACCTGTTTTATCATGCTCAGGCCATCCAAACCTGGCATCCGGATATCTGTAATGATTATTTCAGGCAGAAACTTTTTTATCAGCTCAATCCCCTCAATACCGTCACTAGCATCTGCACACACTTCGCAATCCAGTTGTTTCCAATTAACGATGTTCTTTATTCCCTTACGTATAATGGATTCATCATCAATTATTAGCACCTTGTACATAAAAACCCTCCTTGTTATAAATCTGTGCAGGTAAAGTTACGGATACCTTTGTGTATATGTTCAATTTGCTTTCAATCTTGATTCCGTATTTTTCACCGTAAAAGAGCTTGATTCTTCTGTTAACGTTGTCTATTCCTATACTTTTGTTCTTTTTGCTGCTTAAGGATTTGAAATATGTGTCATTGTCCATATCAAGCCCCTTGTTAAGCTTTATCAGGTCGTCGGCAGATATACCGTTACCATTGTCTATTACTTCTATCACCATCAGCTCTTCTTTTATTCTTGCAGCGAGGGATATGATGCCTTTCCCCCTGCTGCTCTCCACTCCATGATACACCGCATTCTCAATGAGAGGCTGAATAAGCAGCCTTGGTATTTTCAAGTAAAGCACCTTGGGGTCAACTTCCTTTATCAGGGTCAGACGGTCTTCAAATCTTCTTTTCAAAAGAGCAATATACTTGTCTATATAAATAAATTCCTCTTCTATGGTAATCAGCCTGTCATCCCGGCCTATGCTGGCCTCCATCAAGGTTGACAGGTCTGAAACCGTCTCGCTGATTTCGGGAACATTGTTCAGTTGTGCCATCCAGTTTATAGATTCCAGTGTATTAAACAGAAAATGCGGATTTATCTGAGACTGCAAGGCCTTGATTTCAGCCTCCTTGCGGGTTATCTGCTCCCTGTATATCCAGGTGACCAGATGATCGATTTCTTTGGTCATATTGTTGAAGGTCTTGTGCAGGAAGCCCAGTTCGTCACGTCTTTCAATCTCTATATAGCTGTCGGATATATTGTCGATGTTCATGCCCTTCATGGCCTTCACCAACTGATTTATGGGCTTTATCATATCAAAGGACATGATTATGCTGACTGCGGATAATATCAGGATGGACACCATGCACAACATGATAATCCGGTTCCTAAGTTCTCCAACATCACTGTACAGCTGATTCAGGGGAATATACGTCACAATCCTCCAGTTTGGATCGGAGAGCGTGGTATATGCCACAAAAATATTATTTTTCTTGTCTACAAAGGAGTCCTTGTTATACGGAATTTTCTTTATTACCTGTTCATATTTATCCATGGCGGCTTTATTCTTATAAAGTATGACTTCATTATCCGGAGAAAGAATGGTGGTATTTTGCATAACCTCGGATTCCAGCCCCTGGAGCACCGAATCCAGAAACTCCATGTTTATCTGGACCACCAGCAGGCCTATTTCCTTGTAAGTGTCCTTGTGATATATCATCCTTATCAGGTATGCGTTCTGAACTATGCCGTTCTTGGAATTGAAAAACCAGACCGCCTTTCCGTTGGAAACAGCTACCTCTTCCCTGATGCTGGTATAGTTCTGCTTGACCACCGATCTGATATTTGATGCGTCTGTGTCGTTGTTATTATCAAAGGTAAAAAATCTTTTGCTGTTTGAGACAATGCATATGGACTCTATCTCGTTTCTGGTGATGGCAGCCTTCAGAAATACATTGTTCAGCTGGCTTGCCACCTCATAGTTGTTCAGCTTGTTGATATTGTTGTTATAATCGTTAATAAGCGCCTGATAAATGTTTTCATTACTCCTTAAGTCCTGTGAAATAATATTCAGGTTTCTTACGGTGTCCTGAAGCCTCAGTTCAATCAAGCTCAATATATCCTTGGAATAGGATATGGACTTGTTTGTTATGATTTCCTCTGAACTTTTAAAGCTGAAAAAGCCAATAAAAATCAGCGGTAATAATATTTGAATATATAGTACCAGCAGCAGCTTTTTCTTTATGGAAATATTCCGGTAAAACTGCAGAGCACTCATTAATTTGGAAAACATGCCTGAAGTAATTTTATTCCACATTTTAACCTCAATGGTATTCTAACACACAATTAGTTTTGTTGTATTCTTTTTACCGCCTCGCTCCAAATCTCCTCTGCAGACTTTTTGTCCTCCAGGAAATACGGGAACTGCTGAATAACTACGTCATTCCAGGCACTTCTGTCAATAATATGGTCGGGAATGGGCGTCTTATCCTCTTCACGAGTCTTCTCATACAGGTCTAGACTCTTTTGGGCCAATGAACTATAGGGTCTTTCCTGTTGGATTTTCAGATTACTCATCAAAGCAGTCTTTTCATTAAAGAAGGTTGCTGTTTCTATTGAGGTCAGATATTTCAGGAAACGAATGGTGGTTTCCTCTCCCGGGGACTCATCCCAGGCGCTCCTGCTGATATAAAAGGTCCCCCCGCCAAGACCCGTGGGCACTTTTGGACTGCTGTCGGTCATAGAGGGAAAGGGTATGATTTCAACACTTTTATCAAACTTATCAAAATTCGGTATGAACCATGAGCCCTGAACAATCATTGCTGCCTGCTTCGTAAAGAAAAGCTGGTTCCTCTCGTTGCTGTTTAGTGCCAGAGCATCCTTTGGAAAAGCATGCATGTCATACAGTTCTTTCATATATTTCATGGCATCTATATAAATCTGGTTTATCTTGCCGTCGTTAATACTTTGCTCAACGCCCTTTTTGCCTCCCAGACTGGCAACCATATTCTGATAAATATATGAGCCCTCTGCCGACGAGTTGTAGGCTATGGGAATAATGCCGTAAGACCTGAAGGTCGTTATGGCTGTTTTCAGCTCCTCATAATTCTGCGGCTTTTTGACCTTGTACTTTTCAAAGAGATCCTTGTTTATAAACAGACCTTCAAAGACCATTTCAAAAGGTATACCATATATTTTGTTGCCGTAGGTGGTATGGGCGAAGCTGGATTGGTTGAAGCTGTCCATCCAGGCTCTGTCCTGTTTGAGTACCTCTGTAAGATCTGCCACCTTGTTCGCCTTAACCAGATAGGTAATGTCCGAACCCGGCCAAAGACCGAAAACATCCGGCTCTGTTCCCGAGGCAAACCTGGTTTTCAATGTAGGAAGATATTCATCTCCAAAAATCGATTGGTTTGATACCTTGATTGTGCTGTTTTCATTTTCAAATTTAGCAATGATCTCCTTCAAGGTTCCGGCCATACCGTCAACCCCACCCCAGGTCGTCATTAACTCAACGGTGGTTCTCTTTTGCGGTAAATCTGCACTGTTTGGACCATCTGGATCATTGGGCCTGTTCCCTGCACACGCGACCAGGGAATAACACAATACGGATATAATTGCAATACTCAAAAACCTTTTTGAGTATTTCATTATTTTTCACCCCACTCTGCACTGTTTAAATACAGCTCTATTTTTGGAAAAGACAAAAAAGAAATTCACATACTGTTATTATAATTATTATTCAGTACAATTTGCAATAAAAAAATAAAAATACTGGAAATTGAATAATATGGATATAGTTTCAGAACTGGAAATGAGTGATAAAAACAGCTGCCGGAATACATTGCTTCCGGCAGCTGTTTTATGATTGTGTTAAATAATGGATAAAGTTATTTCTTTCTGGTCGTTCAAATCCACTCCTACAAGGGAGCCTTCCTTAATGGTACCCTTCAGGAATTCCTCCGACAACCTGTCTTCTATATAGTTTTGAATGGCTCTTCTTAAAGGCCTTGCTCCAAATTTTACATCGTAGCCCTTTTCAAGAATAAATTCCTTGACTCTTTCAGATACATTGACTCTTATATCCTTCTCCCTGGCCTCAGTATAAACCTCCTCAAGCATTAATTCCACTATTTGCTTGAGCTCATCATGATTCAGCTCGGTAAATACGATTACCTCATCGATTCTGTTTAAAAATTCAGGTCTGAAGGTTTCCTTTATAACATCCTTTACCTTGCTTTCCAATGAGGCATAGGCATTGTTAGCAAAACCGATGCCGCTGGATTTGAAGTTTGTTCCTGCGTTGGAGGTCATTATGATTATGGTGTTTTCAAAGCTCACAGTCCGTCCGTGGCTGTCTGTCAGCCTTCCGTCCTCAAGTATCTGCAGCAGCATATTGAATACATCCGGATGGGCCTTTTCTATTTCATCCATAAGAATTACGGAATATGGCTTTCTTCTTACCTTTTCCGTAAGCTGTCCCGCATCATCATAGCCCACATAGCCGGGAGGCGAGCCAATCAGCTTGGAAACGGTATGCTTCTCCATATATTCTGACATATCCAGCCTTATAAGTGCCTCTTCACTCTCAAACAGTTCCATGGCCAAGGCTCTTACAAGCTCGGTCTTACCTACACCGGTAGGGCCCACGAAAATAAATGAAGCAGGTTTTTTCTTCTTTTTAAACCCTGATCTGCTGCGACGGATAGCCTTTGATACTCCTTCCACTGCCTTGCTCTGCCCTATTACGCGGTTGTGCAGGCGGCTTTCAAGATTTACGAGCTTTTCAGATTCAGCTTCGCTGAGCCTTTGAATAGGAATCTTGGTCCAGGCCTCTATGACGCTGGCAACATCATCCACTGTCAATTCCACATCTTTGCTGGTATCTTCTATGTCCTTTATCATGCTTATGAGCTTGCATTCATAGACCTTCAAATCCGCGGCCTTCTGGTAATCCTCGATTGAATCGGCGGAGACTGCGGTCTCTTTTTCCTCCTGCACCTTTTTGAGTTCGTCCTTGTAGGATTGGAGTTCCACCAGCTTTACATTTCTCAGATTTGCTCTGGAGCCAGCCTCGTCTATTACATCTATAGCCTTGTCAGGCAGCAGTCTGTCGGTAATATACCGCTCAGAGTAGTTTACGGCTGCCTTGACAATATCGCTGCTTATTTTAACTCTGTGGTATTCTTCATAATAATGCTTGATACCCAATAAAATTTCAATGGATTCCTCTATGGACGGTTCGTCGACTATAACCGGCTGAAACCTTCTCTCAAGCGCGGAATCTTTTTCTATATGCTTTCTGTACTCATTCAGGGTGGTTGCACCTATTACCTGGATTTCCCCCCTTGAAAGAGCCGGCTTCAGTATATTGGCGGCATTCATGGCACCCTCAGCCTCACCGGCACCCATTATGTTATGAAGCTCATCTATTACAAGAATAATGTTTCCAAATGATTTGGCTTCTTCGATTATTCCCTTCATTCTGCTTTCAAACTGGCCTCTGAACTGTGTGCCCGCAACAACGCTTGTCATGTCAAGAAGATAGACCTCGCTATTAAATAATTTCTGAGGTACGTTCTTTTCCGCAATCCTTACAGCCAGACCTTCTGCTATGGCAGTTTTTCCAACACCTGGTTCTCCTATGAGTACAGGATTGTTCTTGGTTCTTCTGTTGAGAATCTGAATAACTCGCTCTATCTCCCTGTTTCTTCCTATGACCCTGTCTATTCCGCCTTCTTTTGCCTTGTCTATAAGATTTGAACCATACATGTCAAGATACTTTTTCTTTTTCACTGCTTTTTTATCTTGAACCTTGGTCTTTGTGAAATTCTTAGCATCCTTGTCATCTACGCTGTCCTTATCCTGGCTGCTTACTGCAGGAACCTCGGAGTCATTGCCGCTGTTTTCCGCTGCTTTTGGAAATGCCTTGTTCAGTATTCCAAAGAAAGGATTTGTCTGATTCACATTCCCAGGGTCTGCCTGCAACGCTTCCAAAAGTTCATTTCCTTCCATATCCTCCAGCATATCTCCAACCTGTTTGCTGATATTGTCAAGCTCATCCTCAGTCATCCCTGTCTGAGACAACAACTGGTCGATGGGCTGTAAATTCTGCTTTCTGGCACAGCTTACACAGAGACCTTCCTGTATCTGCCTTCCCTCAACAACTTTTGTTACAAAAACTACTGCTATATTTTTATTGCAAATTGAACATTTTATCATTTTATCTCCCATCTACGCGCATAGCGCGTACACAAATAGTAATGAAAGACACGTAGTGGCTTTCACTGCGTGAAATCCACTTTGACTTACCACATGTATCTTTCACGCTAAACCTCCATTAATAGTTAAACAAACCCAAGTCGCTGCTGCGGTCAATATTCTGTTATTAGAACCACCGCACATTATTGTTGTCATAGACAACCCCATGTATCTGAAAACATCTCTATTTAGTATATTAAATATACCATACCTAGCATATATACAAACAATATTTTAAAGTTTATCTTACAGGTAGCTTTATATATACATATATACTATATTATTTCCATAAATGTCTATAATTTTTTTATTTTAAGCCACATTTACATACTATATGGTTTTAAATAGTATAACATAACTGTATTCTTAGGTCTAACTGCCTTACAACCATTTTTGCTACTATTTTGTTATATTCGCTATTAAGGGCAAAGCAAATTTATCAAGCATGCATATAATCATTGTAGCGTGTTTGCACGCATGTTATCCAGTTATTTTTCAATTAAAGTTGTAAACAATCTGTTACAAACCCTACAATTCATATAGGTTAATCTTTAAGCCGCCGGAATAATCCTGAAAATAAAAGAAACGATAAATTAAACCCTGTCTAATTCACCGTTTCTCTATTAAGTATCACAAGTCCAGATTATTCCTTATGTCAGCAAATATTTTCTGCTGTCTGCCTTACCTTCAGTTCTCCTGGTGGCCTTGCAGCCATTTGAGGTAAACAGGCTGTCAAGCAAACAACTTAAATATGGTTGTAATAAACGCGCCCATAAGAGCCGTTATTGGAATGGTAATTATCCATGCCCATACAATGTTTCTTGCCAATGCCCATTTTACAGCAGACAGCCTCTTTGAAGCACCAACACCCATTATGGAGGTAGATATGACATGGGTTGTGCTTACCGGCGCACCGAAATGTGTCATTGTTTCAATAACAATGGCAGCTCCTGTTTCAGCTGCAAATCCACCTATGGGTTGAAGCCTTATCATATTGACTCCCATGGTCTTAATGATTTTCCAGCCGCCTATGGACGTTCCCAAAGCCATGGATATGGCACACGCTATCATTACCCAAGGCTGCACCTCAGTATGACCTCCGTTCAATCCGACTCCCACCAGCGCAAGTGTTATGATGCCCATTGATTTCTGTGCGTCATTATTGCCGTGGGAGTATGCCATAAATGCAGCAGAGAGAATCTGCAGCTTTGAAAACCATTTGTTAATAAAGGTTGGTGTAAGATTGCGAAGCAATCTGTACAAAAGGGTCATAAAGAGAAAACCTATACCAAAACCAATCACAGGTGAAGTTATCAGTGGAATTATTACCTTGTCCAGAACTCCCTGCCACTTAACTATGCTCAAGCCCCCGGAATAAGCAATGGAGGAGCCCACCAGCGCTCCTATGAGTGCATGGGAGGAACTGCTTGGTATTCCGAAATACCAGGTAATCAAATCCCATATGATTGCAGCAATCAAAGTTGCAATTATAACATATTGCACCTTTATCATTTGTCCGTCAACCAACCCGGTGGTAATAGTCTTGGCAACCTTGCTGCTCGTAAGGGCACCAACAAAATTTAAAATGGCCGACATCATGATGGCCTGTCTTGGAGACAGTACCCTTGTGGAAACAGACGTAGCGATAGAATTTGCAGTATCATGGAAGCCGTTTATAAAGTCAAATCCCAGTGCCAGTAAAACAACTACTACCAATGAAACACTAAGCATTTTTCATTACAACCCCTTCTATTATATTTGCCACATCCTCACAAGCATCAATAGTGTTTTCCAGTAATTCAAATATCGCCTTCCATTTTATTACTTCAACTGCATCGGTTTCAGAGGTGAACAGGCTGGCCATAGCATCTCTGAATATGGTATCCGCCTCGTCCTCAACATTGTTTACTTCAATAATCTTGTTCTGAAGCTGTTTGCTCTTTTTCATATTTTTTACTTCAATCATAACATTTCTCAGCTCATCTGTAGCCTTGACAACAAGCTTTGTAAGCGTAAGAGCCTCAGGTCTTACTTCCTTGACATTGAACATACTGAAACGGTGAGCAGTACTCTCAATGTCATCAGTTATGTTGTCCAGCTCTTTTGCAATGGTAAAAATATCTTCCCTGTCAATAGGAGTTATGAAGGACTTGTTAAGCTCATTGAGTATTTTATGCACGTTGTTGTCACATGCATGTTCAGCCTCTTCAATGCTCATGATCTTCTCATTTACATTGACATAATTGTTTGTCAAATCATCTAAAAGATTTGCAGCTTTACAAATGATCTCACATGTCTCAATAAAATAATCAAAAAACATTTCCTCTTTCGATGTAATTCTAAACATTATGAAGTACCCTCTTTCGACAAAATATAACACTTAACCGCTTCCATTATATAGCATTGTTAAGTAATTTACAATAAAGTTAACACAGAATTAACAAACGACTGCGGCTGAATTTCTGTACCTTCTCAATATGTTTTAAGGCATATAAATAGAGTTCCTATAAAATGAGATTTTATAAGAACTCTAAAGAATATTTTTTATTTATATGACTTTTTGCTTTTTACTGCTTTTGCTCTGGTCCAGAATCTTTCTGAGATAATTTCCCGTATAGGAGCCCTCAACCTGAGCTACCTCCTCAGGAGTACCCCGGGCAATAATTGTTCCTCCCCTGTTTCCTCCCTCAGGTCCTAAATCCAACACATAATCGGAGGTTTTGATCACATCCAGGTTGTGCTCTATGACAACTATGGAATTTCCCGCATCCACCAGTCTCTGCAGAATATCAATAAGCCTGTGGACATCAGCTATGTGAAGTCCTGTGGTAGGCTCGTCCAGTATATAGAGTGTACTTCCCGTACTCTTTTTGGACAGCTCGGTAGCCAGCTTGACTCTCTGAGCTTCCCCTCCGGAAAGTGTCGTAGAGGGCTGTCCCACCTTCACATAGCCCAAACCCACATCAAAGAGAGTCTGAAGCTTTCTTTGAATCTTCGGAATGTTTTTAAAAAATTCAAGTGCATCTTCTACAGTCATATTTAACACATCCGATATGCTTTTGCCCTTGTATTTAACCTCCAGAGTCTCACGGTTATACCTCTTTCCCTTACATACCTCACACGGAACATAAATATCCGGCAGGAAATGCATTTCGATTTTAATGATTCCATCCCCGCTGCAGGCCTCACAACGTCCGCCCTTTATATTGAAGCTGAATCTCCCGTTTTTGTAGCCCTTCATCTTTGCCTCGGTAGTGGAGGCAAAAACCTCACGAATAAGGTCAAATACACCTGTGTATGTTGCAGGATTTGACCTGGGTGTCCTCCCTATAGGAGACTGGTCTATATTTATTACCTTGTCCAGATTCTCGATTCCTTTTATGGTGTCATGGCTTCCAGGCTTGGTTCTGGCCCTGTTGAGCTTGCCAGCCAGGCTGTTGTACAAAATCTCGTTTATCAGAGAACTTTTTCCTGAACCTGATACTCCTGTAATGGAGGTCAATACTCCCAGAGGTATTTTTGCATTTATATTTTTAAGGTTGTTTTCCCTTGCTCCAACTATTTCAAGCCATTTGCCGTTGGGTTTTCTGCGCCTGGCAGGTATTTCAATGGACTTTTTGCCGCTGAGGTACTGGCCCGTCAGTGACTCCTCGCACTTGAGTATTTTTTCCAGCGGGCCCTCTGCCACAACATTTCCCCCGTGGATGCCGGCTCCGGGTCCCATGTCAATTATGTGGTCCGCCGCATGCATGGTATCCTCGTCATGCTCTACCACAATCAAGGTATTCCCCAGATTCCTCAGGCGGTTCAACGTAGTCAGCAGCCTTGCATTATCTCTTTGATGCAGGCCTATGCTAGGTTCGTCAAGTATATACAAAACCCCCATCAGACCTGAACCTATCTGCGTGGCAAGTCTGATTCTCTGAGCCTCACCCCCTGATAAGGTTCCCGCACCTCTGGAAAGAGTCAGGTAATCCAGACCTACATCCACCAGGAAGCCTATTCTGGCGTTTATCTCCTTTAAAATCTGATTGGCAATCATGTTCTGTCTGTCTGTCAGCTCCACATTGAGAAAGAAGTCCTTGGTCTCAGCCACAGACATGGTGGACAACTGGTGGATGTTCTTGTCCCCTACAGTAACTGCAAGGCTTTCGGGTTTCAGCCTTGCACCCTGACAGTCAGGACAGGGTGTATTGCTCATAAACTGCTCATAATACTGCTTCATACCCTCCGACTGGGTTTCCTTGTAACGTCGCTCAACGACATTTACAACTCCTTCGAAGGCTGCCAGATATGAGCCGCTGCCATATTCTCTTTCATATTCCACCTTGATTTTTTCGCCCTTGGTTCCAAACAGTATCAGGTCCAGTATTTCAGCCGGCAGCTTATGGATAGGGGTGTTCAGCTTGAACTTGTAATGCTTGGCAAGAGCGTTGAATATCATACGGGTGTATGCATCCTCACTTTCCACATTCCACCCTGCCACGGTTATGGCTCCCTCTTCCAGAGACAGGGATCTGTCGGGTATTATAAGGTCGGGATCCACCTTGAGCAGATTTCCCAGACCTGTACACGTGGGGCAGGCTCCGAAGGGATTGTTGAAGGAAAACATCCTGGGAGTCAGCTCTTCTATGCTTATGCCGCAGTCACTGCAGGCAAAATTCTGGCTGAAAAGGAATTCCTCCTTTCCAACTACATCTATGATAGCTGTGCCTCCGCTTAATTGGAGCACTGTCTCCATGGAATCCGACAGTCTTTTTTGAATGTCCTCCCTTATAATAAGCCTGTCTACCACAACCTCAATATTGTGCTTCTTGTTTTTGTCCATAGTAATTTCTTCATTGATATCGTAAACCTGACCATCCACTCTTATTCTTACGAAGCCACCCTTTTTTGCGTCTTCTATAAGCTTGTGATACTCGCCCTTGCGGCCTCTTACCACTGGAGCCAGGAGCTGAATCCTGGTGCCCTCTTCAAAGGAAAGTATCTGATCCACCATCTGGTCCACAGTCTGCTGCGCTATCTCTTTTCCGCACTTGGGACAGTGAGGAATACCTATCCTGGCATAGAGCAGCCTGAGATAATCATGTATCTCGGTAACCGTTCCCACTGTGGAACGAGGATTTCTGCTGGTTGTCTTCTGGTCAATGGATATGGCGGGAGACAGTCCGTCAATATAGTCCACATCAGGCTTCTCCATCTGCCCTAAGAACTGTCTTGCATATGAAGACAGGGATTCCACGTAACGTCTCTGCCCTTCCGCATATATGGTGTCAAAGGCCAGCGAGGATTTGCCTGAGCCGCTGAGGCCTGTGATAACAACGAACTTGTCCCTTGGTATTTCAATGTCAACATTCTTGAGGTTGTGCTCCCTTGCACCCTTGATAAAAATATTATCCCTGATCATAATCTGCTCCATTTCCGTTGTGCAGTCAAAAAAGTATTTTTGGCTCTGCATCTATAAGTACAAAAAAATTTTACTGTTTTTAATAAAAACACTTATATCTTTAGTGCATTTATATTATATCAAATAAACAAAATAATGCAAACACTTGTTCGATAATTTCTAAAATTTGTCTTTTAATTTCTGCGTTGCTATTCATCTGGCCATCTGTTATAATAGCAACGGATATTATAGGCAATTTAATTGAATATTGAAAGATATAGGCAATAATTAACCGGAACAAGCTTGTGCCCTCCTGTTTTTATTGAACTTTATCTTGCGGGGGAGCTGATAATGGATTCGGCTGAGATAAGTATGTTTACTTAAAACTCCAAGGAACGAATTTCATGGATTATTTAGATCCATGGGTTATTTGCTTCCATATACCTGATCTGGATAATGCCAGCGTAGGAAAGTATGATGTCATGCTGGATTTTTCAAACGGGTATGGCATTTTTTGTTGTCTTTAAAGCAGTATTCCTGCTTAAAAAGAAGATTTTAAAAAGTGTCACTGCCATATTTGCTATTTATATAAGGAGGATTTTCCATGAAAAAGATGTCTACCCGAATGATGGTGGAGGCCGGAATAATGATTGCTCTGGCACAGGTTCTCAGTTATTTTAAGGTTTATGAATCTCCCTACGGAGGGTCTGTAACTGCAGGAAGCATGATACCGCTGGTAATATTTGCAGTCAGGTGGGGTACACGGCCCGGTATGCTGGCAGGCCTGGTTTTCGGAATCTTACAGTTTCTGCTTGGGCCCAAGTATTCCTATCATCCCCTGAGCATCATGCTTGACTACCTTCTGCCTTTTGCCAGCATTGGTCTTTCAGGCCTGTTCAGAAAAAATGCCGTGTTGAATTTGCTCAGTACCTTCTGCGCCATGGTTGCACGCTTTGCCTTTCATTATCTGTCCGGAGTCATAGTTTGGGCCTATACAACACCGGAAGGTCAGAATGCATATCTGTATTCACTGGTGTATAATGCAAGCTACATGCTTCCAGAGCTGATACTTACACTTTTGCTGCTGGGTCTGCTCTACGTTCCCTTGAAGAGAATAATAAAAGGAGGCCGGTTTACGGCAGGCTGATACATAAAAAGGGAAGGCCGCCTGAGCGTCCTCCCCTTTTTATTGAATTCCATATATTATAAATGTCCCCAGCTTCCATGATATAAGAATTCTGCAACTGTCTTAAAGCAGCAGCTCCGAAGCATTACAATATGATACAGATCAAGCCTCCGCTGCCTTCATTTATTATTTTCTGCAAGGTTTCCTGAAGCTTGAGCTGGGCATCCTCCGGCATCCTGAAAAGCTTGTTCTGCAGTCCTTCATTTACAAGCTCGTGCAGTGATTTGCCGAATATGTTTGACTCCCACAGTCTTGCAGTATCATTTTCAAATTCCCTGAGCAGATATGTCACCAGCTCCTCCGACTGTTTTTCAGTTCCCACCAGCGGAGCAATTTCAGTTTCAATATCAGCCCTTATCATATGTATGGATGGAGCACTGGCTCTGAGCCTGACTCCGAACTTGTTGCCCTGCTTGATAATCTCGGGTTCCTCAAGGGTAAGCTCCTCAAGCTGCGGCGACACCATGCCGTACCCCTTTACCTTGACTTCATGCAGAGCATATTCAACTCTGTCATATTCTCTTTTTACTCTTGCCAGATCCTTTATAAGGTGGATAAGCTTATGCTCACCCTCTATTTCCATTCCTGATTCCTCGCTGAGAATCCTGTACAGCAGGCCGTCCGTAGTAGATATATCCACCAGCACCGAGCCTTCACCAAGACTTACCTTGTCTATTACAGCTCTTTTAATGAAATCATAGTTTTCAAAGCCGGGCATGGCGGACTTTATATCCCTTATCCTGCCTGCCGACCTGAAGGTCTCCCTTATGGACTCAAGCACATTGGACTTGAGCCAGTGGGAATCGTCCAGGGCTTCTACCCATCTGGGTATGTTCACGCCGATTTCAAATATTGGGAACTCCTGCAGGATCTTTTCCATAACAGCGTCAATATCATCTATTCTCATCTGGAGACAATCCATGGTAAGTGCTGTCACACCGTACTTCTGCTCCATTTCCTCCCGCAGCCTGAGGGTTTCGGGATCCCTGGGCCTGATGGTGTTTATTATTACTACAAATGGCCTGTTAATGGCTTTAAGCTCCGCTATTACTCTTCTTTCGGCATCTATGTAATCTTCTCTTGGAATATCGGCGATGCTTCCGTCGGTGGTTACAACTATACCTATGGTAGAATGCTCATTGATTACCTTTCTGGTTCCTATCTCTGCCGCTTCTTCAAAGGGAATCTGGTATTCATACCAGGGTGTGGATACCATTCTGGGCGCATTGTTTTCAAGATGTCCCATGGCACCTCTTACCATATAACCTACACAATCAATCATTCTGACTCTCAGCTGCACATTGTCATCAATAACTACTTCAACTGCCTCATTGGGGATGAATTTAGGTTCGGTGGTCATTATGGTTCTTCCCGACGCACTTTGTGGAAGTTCATCAATTGCCCTTTCCTTCTGGTAAGTGTTCTCTATATTGGGAATAATCAGCAAATCCATAAATCTCTTAATGAAGGTTGATTTCCCCGTCCTTACAGGTCCCACTATTCCTATATAAATATCCCCTTGAGTTCTTTCAGCAATTTGCTGGTATATATTGAATTTTTCCACGCTTAGAACCCTCCCCTATATTGCTACACGCCCAAATAGGACTATGTACGTTGTCACTTTCAATATTAAATATATGTCCGAAAAAAGTTATTATTACAAAAAAATTTTAATAAATATACTTTCTTACGCAGTCAGTTTATTTACATAAAAAAAGAACTGCAAGCCGGTGTTAAAAACCAGGTACAGTCCTATTTTTATATTTTGTTGGCAGCATGCCGTCCTGTCCCAGCCGGCATGCTGCTTTTCCTATAAACTATTTTACATTTCGTGCTTCTTATCTCTTGTCATAAGGTCGCCCACAGCAGATTTAGGGTCCTTTCCCTCGAAAAGGACGCTGTAGGCCTCATTGGTAATAGGCATGGATACTCGCAGTCTTTTTGCAAGCTCATAGGCCGGCTTGGTTGTGGCTACTCCCTCAACAACCATATTAACCTCATCAAGGGCTTCCTGTACAGACTTTCCCTGTCCTATAAGTATTCCAGCTCTCCTGTTCCTGCTGTGCATGCTGGTACAGGTCACTATAAGATCTCCAACCCCGGTAAGTCCTGAAAAGGTCTCGGAATTTCCACCCATGGCAACTCCCAGTCTGGAAATTTCAGCAATTCCCCTGGTCATCAAAGCAGCCTTGGTGTTGTCACCATAGCCCAGACCATCTGAAATGCCTGCACACAGGGCTATTATATTTTTCAAGGCTCCTCCCAGCTCAACTCCTATAACATCCGTATTGGTATAAACTCTGAAGTTTGGAGTCATAAACAAATCCTGCAAAAAGCGTGCTACCTCCACCTTTTCAGATGCTGCCACCACGGTAGTAGGTATGTCCCTGCCAATCTCTTCAGCATGGCTGGGGCCTGACAAAACTGCAATGCTATTTTTCGGCAGTTCTTCCTGCATTATTTCGGAAAGCAGCTTGCAACTGCCGTCTTCTATTCCTTTTGAGCAGGTAACCACTACAGTATCTCTGGAAATAAGACCTGCCAAGGTCTTGCAATTCTGCCTGGTTGTCTGTGAAGGAACCGCCAGTACCACAACCTCAGCCTTCTTAACAGCAAATTCTATATCATTTGTGAAATCCACAGCATCAGGTATTTTAACACCCGGTAATCTGGTCACATGCTCCTTGTTTGCCTTCAACATACTTATTTCATCTTTCATGGGAGACCAAAGTCTTACATTATTGCCGTTCTTGGACAGTAAAACCGCCATCGCTGTACCCATACTTCCAGCACCGACAACTGCAACATTTCTATTCATATTCCCCTCCTGTTATAATTAAATTGAATGTTACCAATAGAAATTAACCGTTAGCTTTTTTCTTTTGACCCAATTTAGCTTCCGAACCGCTAATTAATCTTTTTATATTTGCATTATGCCTTGCCACCGCAAGAATTGCAAGTACCGCGGAAAAGATAATAAAAACAGGGCCGTTACCCTTGATAGCCGCACCTGCCGGAAATGCCGCCGATGCTATTATGGAACCCAGGGATACATATCTGGTAACAGCTACTATGACTGCAAATATGCCTAGCAGAATAAGCCCCAGCCTCCAATCCATCATCATTACCACTGCAAAGGAGGTAAGTATTCCCTTCCCGCCCCTGAAGCCGAAATAAACTGGCCAGTTATGCCCCGCTATGGCAGCAATGCCTGCAGTCATACCACCAATTCCGGATAGATCAAGGCTTGCAGTACCGGGCACCGTAATGACAACAAGCTGTCCTACAAGGTAGGAAAGTACCCCTTTTAAGATATCTCCTGCTATTACCATCAGCGCAGCAGCCTTCCCCAGGGTTCTCAGGGTATTGGTCATGCCGGCGTTGCCGCTTCCGTGCTTTCGTATATCAGTGCCGTAGAGCTTTCCTACTATAATGGAAGTATTCAAGCTTCCAAGAAGATACCCTGTAACAGCAACAGCAACCAGCCTGATTATTAAAATGCCCATACAAAAACCTCCGCTATCCAAATTTTGCTTAAGCTCAATATACGCCGGCCATTGGGATTAATCCTTGTCCCTCTGCCTGTGAATAAACCTGATAGGCGTACCTTCAAAGCCGAAATTTTTTCTCAGCTGGTTTTCAAGGTATCTCTCATATGAATAATGGAACAGCTCCAAGTCATTTACAAATACTACAAAGGAGGGCGGTTTGACTCCGGCCTGGGTCATATAGTATATCTTCAGTCTCTTGCCCTTGTCAGACGGAGGCTGAACCATGGCAATAGCTTCATTTACCAGATCATTGAGCATTCCGGTGGAAATTCTGAAGGCAGCCTGGTCGGCTACAAACTTTATGAGCTCATATGCCTTGTTAACGCGCTGGCCCGTCTTTGCGGATATAAACAAAACAGGTGCATAGGTCATGAAGCCAAGCTTTTCGTGGACCTGTTTTCTGTATTCCTCCAAAGTGCCGGTCTGCTTTTCAATCAAATCCCACTTGTTTATCACAATAATAGAAGCTTTTCCCTGCTGATGGGCATAGCCTGCAATTTTGGTATCCTGCTCGGTGACTCCATCCTCCGCATCTATCATTATAAGGCATACATCAGCTCTTTCTATGGCCGTCCAGGATCTGATGGTGCTGTACTTTTCAATGCTCTCGTTTATCTTTGCCCGCTTCCTGATACCGGCAGTATCTATAAAGGTGTATTTCTGCCCGTTATTTTCCACATGGGTATCAATGGCATCCCTGGTGGTTCCGGGTATATTGCTGACAATTACCCGTTCCTCACCCAATATGGTATTTATCAAGGAGGACTTGCCGGCGTTTGGCTTTCCCACAACGGCAACCTTTATGACCTCCTCGTCAGACTCACTGTCAGTCTCCTGGGGGAAATGCTCAAACACAGCATCCAGCAAGTCTCCCATCCCCAATCCATGCACCGAGGAAATGACTACCATATCTCCCATTCCAAGATTATAAAATTCATATACCTCCGGGGGCGGATCTCCCACCCTGTCCACCTTGTTTACGGTGAGTATGACCGGCTTTTGAGACTTTCTCAGCATTGTGGCCACTTCCTTGTCGGTAGCCGTCATGCCATCCTTGGCATCTACCATAAAAACTATAACATCCGCCGTCTCTATGGCAATTTCAGCCTGGCGCTTCATTTGCTGCATTATTATGTCTTCCGAATAGGGTTCTATACCTCCGGTATCTATCAAGGTAAATTTCTTGCTTCTCCACTCAATTTCCGTGTATATTCTGTCTCTGGTAACTCCAGGGGTATCTTCTACAATAGATATCCTGCTTCCTGCCAGATAGTTAAAAAATGTCGATTTACCCACATTTGGCCTGCCAACTACTGCTACTACGGGTTTTCCCAAAATTACACCTCCGTGTCTTAAAAACACTTAACTTGCTTTCTATTATTATTAGCCTCATTTACCAATCAATGCATTTACAAAATTCTCTCCGCCGCCGTCAACAATCCGAATCTTTACATCAAGTTCAACTTCAAGCTGAGAAACGGTATAGTCGTCCAACAGCACTTCCTCACCGGCTCTGAGCATGTTTCTGCTGATAAGGAGCTCCTGCCCCAGCGGTCTGCCTGAGAGCTGCGCTGCAATATCTTGCCCGGTCAGAAGGCCGGACACCGTGACATCCGGCCCGAAAAAATTATTTTCAATATCATAGACATGAACCTCCAGACCAGGATATTTGGATTTTATTTCTTCTACCAATTGTAATATAATTTTTTTCACAAGTCTACCCGTGGCTATACTTATATGTCTTTTTTCCGGTAAAGCACCGCCCTTTTTATGCTTCAGGGTGTCCAAAACTTCCTTTTCCAGCACAGCTACCATCCCCACACCGTTCTCAATCTGGGGAAAACCTTCATACTCCCTGAACCTTGGTAATTCAACCTGTCCATTGATATAGAACTCATCCGAGAGGTATACAAGCCTGGTGCCCTTTTCCTTCAACAGCCCGGCCTGCCACTTATGTACCTGCTCGATGACCAATTTGCAGCTAGCCTCATCAAAGGGTTCCAATTCAAACAGATTGTGCCTGTGCCTGCTTATGCCCACAGGCACGATAGAGATACTGCCAATCCCGGGGGCCAGGGCTGAAAGGTCTGCAATGGTTCTGTCCAGCTCTTCTCCGTCATTTATGTTTCTGCACAGCACTATCTGGCAGTTCACTTCAATGCCGTTGCTTGTCAGCATTTTTATCTTATCCAGCACATCCCCTGCAAACCGGTTTCCAAGCATGAACCTTCTCAGGTCAGGATTGGTAGTGTGCACTGAGACATTTATGGGAGACATCCTATAATGTATGATGCGCTTCAGCTCTTCTTTTTTTATGTTTGTCAAGGTAACATAATTTCCTGTAAGAAAAGACAGGCGGGAATCGTCATCCTTAAAATATACAGTTTCGCGCATGCCCTTGGGAAGCTGGTCTATGAAGCAAAAAATACACTTGTTGGTACAGCTTTTAGCACCGTCAATAAGAGAGTCCTCAAATTCAAGGCCCAATTCCTCATTTTCATCCTTATCAATTTCAATCTCCCATAGCTCCCCATAGGACTTCTCAATCTCCAGAAGCAGCTCCTCCGATGCCTGGTAGTACCTGTAGTCAAAAACATCCTTTATGGTCTCGTTATTAATAGATACCAGGAAGTCTCCCGCCTCAACCCCGGCTTCCTCTGCTATGCTTCCGGGCTGCACCGTACAAATTTTAATTCTATTCTTGCTCAAGTAAAGCACCTTCCCACCTGTTTTGTCGTATAAACAGTTTCCTCCCGGAGCAAGCGGTTTATACTCATTGTTGATTTTTTATGCATTAATGCATATGTATACATATGCTTCTTCTTTTTTTGCCTCTTATTTCATTGCTGTCTTCCGCTTTGCCATCCGTAACACAGTCGGCATTTACACCGGCCGGAGGTTGTACGGACAAATCAAAAAGCAGCAAGAATACTCCTGCTGCTCTTTAGGAACAATTAAATATTAATTCCGCATGTTCCTGAATGACATATTATTATTTAGCTTCTACTTTAATAACCTGTTTGCCATCATAATATCCACATTCGCCACATACCCTGTGAGGCAGCTTGTAAACATGACACTGTGGGCAGCTAACCAGAGTTGGTGATGCCAGCTTCCACTGGGATCTTCTCTTACCTGTTCTTGCCTTGGACCATCTACGCTTTGGATTTGCCATCTATAACACCTCCCTACTATAATGCAACCATTAAGAAATAACCAAATAATAAACCCTACATTTTTAAGGGCTGCTTAATACTTTATTGCCAACTGCAGCAGAAACGCCTGCGCCTTCCTGCTATGATCTTACAAAAAAACATGTCCCTTGAAACCGTACTTTATTATTTAATTATTTCCAGCAGAAACCTACTTGAAATAATCTTTAAGTATTTCCATTCTTGGGTCTACTATTTCACGTTCATCACAATTACAATTTTTCAAGTTCAAATCGATACCACATACCTTGCACAAGCCTTTACAGTCATCACTGCATATGGTTTTCATGGGCAAAGCAAGAATTATGTTGTCCATAAGCGGCTTAGCAATGTCCACAACATTACCTTCAAATGTATATGCATCCACATCATCGGATTTGGAAACCTCGACAAAGTTCTCTTCTACCTGGATATCAGAAACAGTGTCAACCCGCTTCAAGCATCTCAGGCAATTTGCACTAAATTCAAAATGAAGACCACCACTTAGCTTTAACAGGCCACCCAAATTTACGATGCGCCCCGTGAACTTAAATGAAGGCTTGAATTCTACAGAAGTATCAAACTCTCGTAACCCGGGCAGATCGCCATAAAAATCCACGTCTATCCCGGCACCTTCAGTTTTAACAATATCAGACACATTTAATCTCATTAGTAACCTCTTAAAAACCGACAACTGATATTATACTAACTAATACCTCTTTTGTCAATAATTCAATTTCGGTTATTTGTATTGATTTTTTCAGCGATTTTTTCAGCGTTTACAGTAATTATTATTGCCTGATATTTATTTTACTATATGGGTTCTATAAATATTAATCAATGCTCCGGAAAAACCGGAGCCACATAGCCTCAATTATTTTCTATATGGCTCCCGGCAATGGTTTATACTACTGTAGAAATTATTTTAAGAGCCTCAGGGTCTCTCTTGCTATGGCCAATTCTTCGTTGGTAGGAATAACCAGCGTCCTGACTGTTGCATCCGGAGTACTGATATCTATTTCCTCTCCTCTGATTTTGTTCTTGGCAGCATCTATACTGATTCCAAGGAAATCCATGTTTTTAAGAACCTGAGATCTTATTACGGAGTTGTTTTCTCCTATACCAGCGGTAAATACCACTGCATCCACACCATTCATAACTGCTATATATTCACCTATAAACTTCTTTACACCATAAGCAAATATTTCAAGAGCCAGCTCCGCTCTCTTGTTTCCTTCATCAGCCGCAGCGTGAAGGTCTCTGAAGTCACTGCTCACCCCTGAAACTCCAAGAACACCTGATTTCTTGTTCAGCAAATTGCTTACGCCCTTGACTGTAAGATCTTCTTTTTCCATAAGGAAGGTCACAACCTCAGGGTCAATGGTACCGCTTCTTGTTCCCATGGCAAGTCCCTGCAGCGGCGTAAAGCCCATGGAGGTATCAATTGACCTCCCCTTGTCCACAGCACAAATACTTGAACCGTTGCCCAGGTGGCAGGTTATTATCTTCAGCTCATTCAGCGGCTTTCCAAGCAATTCTGCGGCTCTCTCTGAAACATATTTATGTGAAGTTCCATGAAAACCATATTTTCTTATGCCGTATTTCTGATACAGTTCGTAAGGTATTGCGTAAAGATACGCATAGTCCGGCATGGAGCTGTGAAAGGTCGTATCAAATACTCCCACCATAGGAATTCCGGGCATAATCTGCTGACAGGCTTCGATACCGATAATATTCGGAGGGTTGTGCAGAGGCGCAATGTCAATACATTCCCTTACAGCCTCCATTACCTTTTCATTTATTATGGCGGAGCTGTTGAACTTTTCTCCTCCATGCACTATTCTGTGACCTACGGCGGATATTTCAGACATGCTCTTTATAACACCTATCTTTTCATCGGTAAGAGCACTGATTACAGCTTCAATGGCATCCCTGTGGTTTTTCAGAACCTTGCTGATTACCACTGCTTCCTCGTCGCCTTTTGATTGCTTGATAAATGAGTTTTCAATACCTATCCTGTCGCATAGTCCCTTGGCAAGTACAGCTTCATTTGTCATATCTATCAACTGATATTTTAATGAAGAACTTCCTGCATTAATAACTAAAACTTTCATTTATATTTCATCTCCCCAATAATTATTTGCTGACTTTATATTAATAGCTATGGCTTTACAGTCATAATAAAATTTACATATTTTGAGCCTGAACGCAGGTAATTGCCACAACGCCCACAATATCCTCCGCACTGCAGCCTCTGGAAAGGTCGTTTACAGGTCTTGCCAGTCCCTGGATTATTGGTCCGTAGGCGTCCGCCTTTGCAAGTCTCTGTGTGAGCTTGTATGAAATGTTTCCGCAGTTCAGGTCAGGGAAAATCAATACATTTGCTTTTCCTGCCACCGAGCTGCCGGGAGCCTTTGACTGTCCAACTGAAGCAACTATGGCCGCATCCGCCTGAAGTTCTCCGTCCAACTGCAGTTCAGGAGCTTTCTGCTTTGCAAGCTTCGTAGCTTCTACAACCTTTTCGGTCAATTCACTTTTTGCACTGCCATAGGTTGAATAGGAAAGCATAGCCACAACAGGCTCGGCCTGAACCAGGCTCTTGAAGGATTTTGAAGAGGCAATGGCGATTTCAGACAGCTCTTCAGCGTTTGGATTCTCAACAAGACCGCTGTCTCCATAGACAAACACGCCCTTTTCTCCGTAGTCGCACTCAGGAACCACCATTATGAAGAAGGCAGATACAAGCTTTGCTCCAGGTGCTGTTTTCAATATCTGAAGTGCAGGTCTGAGTGTATTTCCTGTGGAATTTATTGCGCCGGCTACCATTCCGTCGGCAGCGCCCATTTTTACCATCATTATGCCGAAATACAATACATTTTCACTCAACAGCTTTTTTGCCTGCTCCAAAGTCATACCCTTGGACTTTCTGAGTTCATACAGGGTATTTACATATTCGTCGAATTTATCAAAATCTGCCGGATCAACAATTTGCGCCTTGGATATATCCAGATCTCCGGACAGCTTCTTTATTTCCTCCCTGTTTCCAATGAGTATAACCTTTGCAATTCCCTGCTCCTGAATCATGGCAGCAGCTTTTATGGTTCTGATATCAGTACTTTCCGGAAGTACGATGGTTTTGATTTCACTTTTTGCCCTGCTGACAATCTGCTCTAAAAAATTCATATTAACGGTCCCCTTTCCGATCAAACAAAATAACTTGATTTTAATTCAGCTGGAATTCAGCTAAAAAACGCCCTTATATTTACATAATTATTTCAACTTTTCTCTATATAAAGTATCTCAATAATTGATGCAATTTATTTTTATTACCTGGTCATATAACCTGAAACCAAGTATATTCACCACTTTTATTATATACAACTTGTTCATTGTATACAAGAATAAATTTTACACTATTTTATCCCAAGCAAATATGCACATTTGCCACACTGGGACATTTTAAAAAAATTATGAAAGATATTATTGTTTTGAAAACAATAACCATTTCACAAAACCAACATTATGATATAAACTATATTATATAAACCTGCAAGCTATATGCTGAGTTAATTCCTATGGGCTGGAAGCCACAGTTTGGGTTTGAGGCTGAAGCAGTTACCGGCTGCAGGCTTTTAATCACTTTGTGAAAGGATCGGAAAAAGGACTAATGGAAAAAAAACCTCTTTTGTATGCCACCTCGTTTTTTTGTGGAATGTCCGTAATGGCAGTTGAACTAAGTATTTCAAGATTGCTGGCCCCCACCTTCGGAACCTCTCAGATTATCTGGACAGTCATAATCGGGCTTATTATGATTTCCTTAAGCATAGGAAACATTTTGGGCGGCAGATGGGCTGACAGAAACAACAATCTTAACAAGCTCTACATGATAATATGGGGCGCTGCCATTTGGATCGGCATTATTCCCTTTATCGGAAAATACGTCATACTGGCAGTGACAGGCTTACTGGCCCTGTTCTTCTCCAATGATTTGCTGGTCACAGGTACTGCAATATCCTGCCTGGTGCTTTTTTCAGTGCCGCTCATCGGACTTGGCATGGTTTCTCCCTACCTGGTCAAGCTGGGAGTGACAGACCTGGAAAATGCCGGCAAGACTACCGGAAAAATTTATGCCATGAATACAATTGGCAGTATCATAGGAACATTTTTGCCCACCTTTGTAACAATTCCTTACATTGGGACCAATAAAACCTTTCTGCTCTTTTCTTTGATTCTGAATTTGATATGTGTAAGTTATTTCATAATCAAGAAGGCGAAGCCCGCCAGATTCATTATCAGTTCACTTCTGCTGCTGGTTTTGCTTTTTCTCCCCATCTCCAATTCCTATGCCTTCTGGAAAAATTGCCTGGTGGAGGACGAATCCCTATATAATTACCTGCAGGTTTCAGAGGACGACAGGGCGGTTTATCTCTCAACAAATGTGGCTTTCGGAGTTCAGTCGGTTTACAGGAAGGACAATAAGCTGTCCGGTCTCTATTACGACTATGCTCTTATGGCCCCCCAATTCATCAAGGATTTCAGTGCCGACAAAAATCTTGATCTGTTGATACTCGGCAACGGCACAGGTACATATGCCAAGCAGTCCAAAATATACTACTCCAATGTAAGAACCGACGCAGTGGAAATCGACTCGAAAATAGTGGAGCTCTCCAGAAAATATTTCGGAGCCACCCAGGACGAGGCAACTGTATACACCGCTGACGGGAGAACCTTTTTGTCGGATGAAAACTGCAGGCAGTATGACGTAATCATGGTGGACGCCTATCACGACATTACCATTCCCTTCCACATGACCACCAGGGAGTTCTTTACCAAGGTATCCCAGCACCTGAAGCCCGGAGGAGTGATTGTTTTAAATATTAATATGAAGTCTAAAGGTGACAATCCCATTAACCAATATTTGAGCCAGACCGTCAAAAGTGTAATGAGCCGGGTTTTTACCTGTGATATTGACGGCACTACAAATCTATTGCTGTTTGCCTCCAACGACACGGATATGCTGAACAATTTTAATGCAAACACTGAAAAGCTGGGAGAAGCCGAGCCCTTGAAGGGAGTTTCAAATTATGTTGGAAAGAACCTGAAAGAGATTACCCGGTCAATGCTTGTATTCACCGATGACCTGGCTCCGGTGGAGGTTCTTGGACAAAGCCTGCTCAATGATATTGTAAAGGACGAGCTGGAAGGCTTCAAGGATATGATAAATTTTAAGGAAAAAGGAATCAGAGGTGTTTTTGATCTGCTGAAATGAGAATCTACGGCTTTTGCCGGAGATTAATAAATATCTGAAAACCTTGACACATGTCAAATCTAAATAATATAATAAAGAACAAACGAAATTTATCAGCAATGACGATAATAAGTACTTCTTTAAGTTCTTAAGGTCAATTGCAGAGCAATTGACCTGCAGAGAGCCGGCGATGGTGGGAATCCGGTATGAACACTGATGGAAACAGGTATCCGAGCTTCGGGCCGAAGAAACATTTCAATTCGCGTTATCCATTAACATATTATTTTATTTTATTAAGCAAAATATATGTTGGATTTCTGAAATGAAGTAAGCCTGACGGTTAACTCCCGTTACAGAGAAAGTGGGCTTTGCCAAGCACGGTGGTACCGCGGAAGTTAACCTTTCGTCCTGCATATGGACGGAGGGTTTTTTTATTTTTTTAAAATTATTCTATATTTTGGAAGGGAGCTGGTCATATGCAAACCAGAACAAGATTTGCCCCAAGTCCGACAGGCTACATGCATATCGGAAACTTAAGGACTGCACTGTATGAATATTTAATAGCAAAAAAGGAAAATGGAAAATTCATTTTAAGAATAGAAGATACAGACCAGGAACGCTTTGTAGAAGGCGCTGTTGATATTATTTACAACACCTTGAAGCTGGCAGGCCTTGTACATGATGAGGGCCCGGACATCGGCGGCGACTACGGCCCTTATGTCCAGAGCGAAAGAAAGGGCATGTACCTGGAATATGCAAAAAAGCTGGTTGATTTAGGAGGAGCATATTACTGCTTCTGCTCCAAGGAGAGGCTTTCCACCCTCAAGGAGGAAAATGAGGCTGCAGGCAAAGGCAACAGATATGACCGTCATTGTCTCCACCTGTCAAAGGAAGAAATACAACACAAGCTTGCCGGCAACGAGCCCTTCATCATCCGGCAGAAAATGCCTGATACAGGCACTACAAGCTTTGAAGATGCTGTTTACGGAACTATTACCGTTGACAACAGCGAGCTGGATGACCAGATTCTCATTAAAACCGATGGTCTTCCCACCTACAATTTTGCTAATGTTATTGATGACCATCAAATGAATATTTCCCATGTTGTAAGAGGAAACGAGTATCTGGCCTCAACCCCTAAATACAACCTTTTGTACCAGGCTTATGGCTGGGATATTCCCACATATGTGCATGTCCCTCTCATATTGAAGGCTTCGGGGCAAAAGCTCAGCAAAAGGGCGGGAGACCCTTCCTTTGAAGACCTGGTAGCCATGGGCTATCTTGTAGAGGCTATAGTCAACTATGTTGTGCTGCTTGGCTGGAGCCCCGGAGACACGAGAGAAATCTACTCCCTTAATGAGCTGGAGCAGGTATTTGATATAAAAGGTATCAGCAAATCTCCTGCCATTTTTGATATAAACAAGCTCACCTGGATGAACGGAGAATATATTCGGAAAATGCCGGTGGAGGAATTCCACAAGCTTGCACTTCCCTACTATGAAAAGGCAATTACAAATAAGAATATCGACACCCTCAAGCTCAGCAAGCTTTTGCAGTTAAGAACCGAGGTGCTGACAACCATACCGGAAACCATAGACTTTATAGACAAACTTCCGGACTATGATATTCAGATGTATGTCCACAAGAAGAGTAAAACCACACTGGAAAACTCTCTGGAAAGTCTTAACTCTGCACTGCCGGTACTGGAGGCAATTGAGGATTGGAACTTCTCTGTGCTTCACGAAAAGCTGTTCGCACACATAGAAGCCCTTGGCATCAAGAACAGTCTTTTGCTCTGGCCCATAAGAACGGCAATTTCCGGAAAGGCAGTGACTCCAGGCGGAGCCGTTGAGATAGCTGATATTCTGGGAAAAGCAGAGACTCTTGAAAGAATAAGGAACGGAATTGATAAATTAAAAAGCAGCCCAAAGCTATAAATACTGTTTTACAATATATAAATTATTTAATAGAGTTTAATGGAGGTATTACCATGCCTGATGAAAATATCAGCAGTTCAAATGAAATAGAGAATTATGCGCCCTCAAACTTCATCTATGACTTTATAGACGAGGATCTGGCTGCGGGAAGAGTTCCAGGGAATACTGTTATTACCAGGTTCCCCCCGGAACCCAACGGCTATCTTCATATAGGTCATGCCAAGGCAATATGCATCGATTTTGGAACTGCCTTAAAATATGGAGGAAAGTGCAATCTCCGTTTTGATGATACAAATCCCAGCAAGGAAGATGTTGAATATGTGGAGTCCATACAGGAGGACGTGAAATGGCTGGGCTTTAACTGGGACAATATGTATTATGCTTCCGAGTATTTCGGCATCATGTACGACTGCGCCATAAAGCTTATAAAAGAAGGAAAGGCCTTTGTGTGCGACCTTACACCGGAGCAGATTAGAGAGCACCGGGGAACACTTACCGAACCCGGCAGGAACAGCCCTTACAGAAACAGGTCCATTGAAGAGAATCTGGCTTTGTTCCAGAAGATGAAAAACGGAGAATTTGCCGACGGCTCAAAGGTTCTGAGGGCAAAAATTGACATGGCCTCTCCAAATATAAACATGAGAGACCCGGTAATATACAGGATTTTGAGAGCACATCACCACAGAACCGGCGACCAGTGGTGCATCTATCCAATGTATGATTACGCGCACCCTATAGAGGATATTGTGGAGAACATTACCCATTCCCTGTGCTCCCTGGAATTTGAAGATCACAGGCCTTTGTACGACTGGGTAAAGGAAAATGCGGGCCTGCCTGCCAAGCCGCGTCAGATAGAGTTTGCAAGACTGAATCTGGCCTATACCCAGATGAGCAAAAGAAAACTGCTGCAACTGGTAAACGAAAAATTTGTCAGCGGTTGGGACGACCCCAGAATGCCTACTATATCAGGTTTGAGAAGACGCGGCTATACACCCGGCTCCATAAGAACCTTCTGTGAAAAAATAGGAGTTGCAAAGAATAACAGCATGGTTGACTTTGCTCTGCTGGAGCACTGCATAAGGGACGACCTCAACTTCAGCGCTTCAAGAGTTATGGCTGTACTCAGACCTCTGAAGGTTGTCATTGAAAACTATCCGGAGGGTCAGGTTGAGTGGTTTGATGTTGAAAACAACCCTGAAAACCCCGAGATGGGCACAAGAAAGCTGCCTTTCTCCAGAGAAATATATATAGAGCAGGACGACTTTATGGAGAATCCTCCAAACAAGTTTTTCCGCCTGGCTCCCGGTAAGGAGGTGCGTTTGAAAAACACCTACTTTATAACCTGCCATAGCGTAGTAAAGAACGAAGCCACAGGAGAAATAACCGAGTTGAGATGTACCTATGACCCTGCCTCAAAGGGAGGAAATTCTCCAGACGGCAGAAAAATCAAAGGCACCCTCCACTGGGTTTCAGCCTCCCATGCCGTAAAGGCCCAGGTTCGTCTGTATGACCATTTGTTCATGAAAATGGATCCGGAGGATGTTGAGGAAGGGGCCGACTTCAGGTCGAATATAAACCCAGACTCCCTGGAAATCCTTGAAAACTGCATGATAGAGCCTGACCTTGCCAAGGCTGCACCCGGCGAGAGATTTCAGTTCCTGAGAATGGGCTATTATTGTGTGGATGGTGAGTCTACTGAAGAAAAACCGGTTTTCAACCGCACCGTAGGTCTCAGGGATACCTGGGCAAAGGTATCTTCAAAGGGTTAATAAAAGTCATAATGGGCACAGGCCATTACTGTTGCCTTCCCTGGGAGGGCAGTAGGCCTATGCCGGAATGGAGATAATTATGAAATATGTTGTTGTATTGGGTGACGGTATGGCCGACTACCCCATGCAGGAATTGGACGGCAAAACACCTTTGCAGTATGCAAAAAAGCCTAATATTGACCTGTTGGCAAAGAAAGGGACTGTTGGTCTGGTTAAGACGATTCCAGATGGAATCCCCCCGGGCAGTGATGCCGCAAACCTTTCAGTGATGGGCTACAGCCCTGAAATATACTATACCGGCCGTTCTCCTCTGGAGGCTGTCAGTATGGGCATACAGCTCCTGCCCACAGACGTGGCCCTTCGCTGTAATCTGGTGTATCTTTCTGAGGAGGAGCCTGAGTATGACCAAAAAACCATGATTGACTACAGTTCGGATGAAATTTCCACCGAAGAGGCAAGAGTGCTCATAGAGGCTGTTAACGAAGTCCTTAAAAGTGACAATATCCTTTTTTATCCCGGCATAAGCTACCGCCACTGCATGGTTTGGAGCAATGGCCGGACAGGGCTTGGCTGCACTCCCCCCCACGACATCCTGGAGAAAAAAGTGACGGAGTATCTGCCAAAGGAGGAGTCCGGAGTTCTCCTGGAAATGATGAAAAAAAGCTATGGCATTTTAAAGGATCACCCGGTTAACCAGTCCAGAAAGGCAAGAGGACTGAGGCCGGCAAATTCCATATGGCTGTGGGGTGAAGGAAAAAAACCGGCTTTGGCCTCCTTCAGCGAGAAATACGGCAAAGCCGGAACCATGATTTCTGCTGTGGACCTGCTTAAGGGCATTGGACTTTGTGCAGGACTTGCCTCGGTAGATGTGGAAGGTGCTACCGGTAACATTCACACCAACTTCCTGGGTAAGGCAAATGCTGCAATCGCCGAGCTTGACAAGGGAAAGGACTTTGTTTACGTACATGTTGAGGCTCCGGATGAATGCGGACACAGGTATGAAATTGAAAACAAGGTAAAGTCCATTGAACTCCTTGACCAAAAAGTAGTTGCTCCCATTCTGGAGGGCCTGAAAAAACACAAGGATTACAGAGTTCTGGTGCTTCCCGACCACCCCACGCCCTTGAGCTTGCGGACACATACCTCCGAACCGGTTCCCTTCATAATCTATGACAGCACCCAGGAGCTTCAGTCACAGGCAGAAGGCTATGATGAAGCCGAGGCAAAAAAGACGGGAATTTTTGTTGAGGAAGGCCACAAGCTGATGGATTTATTTATAACCGGAAAAATATAATACTTACTTATACTATAGGGAGTGTCGCAAAATAAAATTACTTTCATTTTACAACACTCCCTATAAAAAACTGCTTTTGGGCCAAACGCAAAGGCCCACATTTTGCATTCATTTTTCCCAAAAACAAATGCAGAACCGCACTTTTCCCTTCAACTCTGCATATTTATAAGTTTTGCAACAGCCTCTTAAGCTTTTCACGTAAACCCTATCTGTCCAGCAGTATTGCATTGAGACCGTTAATGAAGGCAAGTGCGCTGGCTTTTATAACATCCGTATCCATGGCTCTGGCAGTATATATCTTATCCTTGTGGTTTATTCGTATGGCTACCCTTCCAAGGGCTTCCTTTCCTCTGGACATGCTGCTTATCTTGTACTCCTTCAAGTCCACTTCAAGTCCGGTCACATCCTTTATGGCAGTGTACAGGGCATCAATGGGGCCGTCTCCCACGGCACTGTATTTAAAAATCTCTCCGCCTTTTTTCAGTTTGATGGTGGCTGTAGGAAAAATGTCATTGCTGACCACCTGGAAGGACACCAGCTCAAATAAATCCACCTTCATGTCCCCGTCGGTTTCCTTTTCGGGCTTGCTGCTCTTGTGCTGCTCCACCAGGTAATATACATCGTGGTCGTAGATTTCCTTTTTCGCATCTGCCAGCTCCAGGAACCTTGCGAATAATGCCTCAAATTCCGCCTCATCAGAAAAACTGCAGCCCAGCTTTTCCGCCGCATGTCTGAAGGCATGGCGGCCCGACCTGGCTGTAAGTATTATGTCCATACTCTCCACGCCCACATCTTCCGGTGCAATGACCTCATAAACCTCTCTGGACTTTAGCAATCCGTCCTGATGAATGCCGGAGGAATGTGCAAAGGCATTATCTCCGGTAATGGCTTTGTTCACCTGTATATCCAGCCCGGTGAGGTTGCTTACAAGCCTTGAGGTCTTAAAAATCTCTTTTGTAACAATATCCGTATGGGCATCATAATAGGCTGAACGCAGCCGCATTGCCATGACCACCTCTTCCAACGCAGCATTTCCGGCCCTTTCCCCCAGGCCGTTGACAGTACATTCAATCTTGTCCGCACCATTTTTTATTGCAGCCAGAGTATTAGCAGTGGCAAGGCCCGTGTCATTATGGCAGTGAACGCTTAAAATCAGGTTTTCACTCATATTCTTAAGCCGGTAATTTATTTTCCTTACCAGTTCCCCGAATTCTTCAGGTACCGCATAGCCTACTGTATCAGGAATGTTAATCATGGTGGCACCGGCATTTACTACCGCTTCAATGGTTTTCCACAAGTATTCAAAATCCGAACGGGAGGCATCCTCTGTGGAATACTGGACATAGGGCAGCAAGGTTTTTGCATACCTGACCGCCTCCACCCCCATTTCCATAACCTGATCCCTGGTTTTGTTGAATTTCTTGTCCACATGCACTGCCGAGGTTCCCAGCACTATGTGTATAAGCGGGTTCTGAGCATATTTTACGCTTTGATAGACCGCATCAATATCTCCTTTTACTGCTCTGGCAAGGGCTGTAATGGTGGTGCTGCCATTTCCCACCTGTGATGCTATTTCCTTAATGGCATTAAAGTCTCCCTGTGAGGAAGCAGCAAAGCCCGCTTCAATTATATCCACATTCAAGGCCTTCAACTGGTGGGCCAATTCAAGTTTCTCGTATATATTCAGCTTCGCTCCTGGAACCTGTTCCCCATCCCGTAAGGTGGTATCAAGTACTAATATTTTTCTGCTCATACAAAACCTCCATAGTCAAAAATTTTGCAGCTGCCCCGACCCGGAATCCGGGCAGCTGTGTGTGTTTATGTTATTGAACGGAAGTGCACTTTCCGCAGCAAATCAAATAAAAATAAATCAAAAAAAGCCTCTGTCTCTGTTCTAGAGACGAGGCTTACTCGCGGTACCACTCTAATTAATTCCTAAGAATTCACTCTTTCAACGGCTATCACCATCTATCCCTGTAACGGAGGAACTCCGGCTTACCCTACAAAATCGGGCAGCAGTTCATGGATGAGTTCAAAACCCTGGAACTGTCGGCTCACACCAAGCGCCGACTCTCTGAAAGTTTTCAGGCATCTACTATTCCCAGTCATTACCTTTAACATTTTCTTAAATATTAAACTATAATTATCAGGTTGTCAACAGTTAAATTATTTTTGTCACATTAGCCAGAGTATTTCCAAATCTACTCCAATCTATATATCTTCTGGTTTCACTCCAGCCATCTATAACCATGATGAATATTTTATCCGCTGAAGTCTCCCTGCTGCTTCCGAATATGCGGTATCCCACAACTGATACGGTATGTCCTTTATAATCTCCCCGGGCTATATTCAGGAGGACGGGATTCATATCATCAACATTATCTCTTATTGACTTGATTTTTTTCAAATATATGTTTTGCGAGCTGCTTTTAGAATATCCAAAGCTTTTCCAGGTATCTCTGACCATGGTCTTTATTTCGAAGGGGGTATATACAAACAAATCTCTCAGCAAGCCTGACTTACCAGGATTATAGCCGTGCCGTACCCCTATTTCCCTTACAATGCCATATATTTCGGCAATATTCTCAGGTATTTTGTTCAGACCCTGTTCCTGATAATATTTCATTATTCTTGTGATAGCAGCCAGGGTGCAGTTATTGTCATCAGGGCCCAGACTGGACTGTTTGAAGTTGGGAACACCGGTTATAAGCTTGCTTTTCTTCAGCTCCCAGCCTGTTCCATATTCGAAGGCCATATATTTTTCCAAGTCTTCTATGCCGCCATAACCATTGAAGTTTTTGTTCTGTCCGTTCTGTTTGACAGTGTTCATATTCCGCATATCCGGCTCATACCTCCGACATTATCCTTTACATGCTTTTGCAGAATTAACCCCTGCACTTTTCAGTATATGTAAATTCGGCTGGGAGGGTTCAAAAATAACATCAGCGAAACAATAACACCTGAAAAATTGAATAAAAAACTCAATTCTACAAATTATATTAGAATAAAACCTAAACCGTTGAAACCCTTATAAACTGCTTGAAAGCACATATTCGCCTGAAAGGCGAAGGTTTCAACCGTAACTGACTTTATGACCCATAATATTTATTACAATCAAAGGAGACTTTTTTACCATGTTTAAAGGAAAAAAACACAAGACCACCTCAAAGCCCAACGCTCAGAACAAAGAGGAACAGGCGGCAATTCAAAACCCCGACAACCCCCAGCTGAACATTAAATACAAGGGCAAGCAGGGAAAATAGCCGACACAAAGCCATTTAATGGCTTTGGACAAAGATCAGATCGTCTGCGGCCTTCCCTCTTATATACAATACGTTCCGGGAGGTATTTTTCACGTCCCACTCATCCTCCCATTTTTCGTTTCCGTATAAGTTCTCACCTTTTTTTATTACTATATCAAACTTCACAAAGGAGCTGTCATCCGCTTCCTGTGGTATTACCCAGTCAAAGGTATAAATCTGTCCCCCTTCACATTTTAGGGAAACTGTGTCCACCTGCTTCTTTCCATTAGCCTCATAGCTTGCCTTAAATTCCGCCCAGTCCGGCTTCCCTTTCAGCTCAATTTTCCCCTTTAGCCTGTAGCCTGCTTTTACATATGCTATGGGATACGCAACCAGTCCTAAATAGTTCACAGGCAATTTCAGAGTCCCGATATCAGTGTCAGGTCTTCTTTGATATAAGTCGATTTCTCCGTCATGATTCACATCAACTCCCTTTGACGTGTCAAAATAATAATCTCTCCAGCCTGCATCCAGCAGCATGGTTATAAAAAACCCTCCCGCACTTACGGCTTCAACGGTATATGGTCCCCTCACCCTGTAAAAGGCTTTTCCTGAGGTGTCAATGGCTTGCAGGTGCAGATAATATGTGCCTTCTCCTGTTATGGGGGAAAGCCCGCACACCTTTGACTCCAGACTTGTCCAGCCCATGGTGGGCTTAACCCGGCTGTTTGTGAGAGAATAGCTGGTTTGGGGCCACTTTTGCGACCCTGCAAGCACCAGGTCGTCTTCTCCGTTGTCCTCAGCGGTTATTGTTATATTTAAGGGGCCGTTTCCAGTATACGAAGCAGGGCTTGCATCAATAGACGGCGGTAAATCCACAGTGTCGATTTGATCCTGATATGGTAGGCTCCAGGCGCCTTCCATATCCTTAACCTGCAGCCTCACATCATAAATGCTTCCATGGGGCAATCGGTCAGGCAGCCTTCCGTCAAGCCAGACCGGAGAGCCCTGCTGCCTGTATTGCCACCTGTATTCAGCAATGCCTCTGTTTGAAAGGCTCATATGGTCAATATCATAAGAGCTATCCTCAATGGACACCTTGCAGGAGCCTCCGTTTTTTTCCACGCTCACCTGAAATTCCGCTACAGGTCTTCTATGGACATATACTGTAATAGGTGCAGAATCCCCGCTCCACTTCCTGAATACTCCGAACAAGTCTCCCCATTCACGGTCCTTTTTTGGATTGTCCTGAATCCGTCCCACAATCTCATATTTTCCCACCTTGTCAAGGGCCGTTTCAATTGAGCTTAAATAGCCTCCAAGGTGTGAACTTAACCCCTGGCTGTTTTCAAATACGCCGGGCTCATGAGCTGCTATTTTCCACTGCTGTTCACATATTGGGTCGGATTCGTAATCCTTTCCCAGCAGACTTGCGGAAAGACCGGTTTCATGGATTATCATGTATATTGCTTTACCACTCTCCTCCCTGAAAGGCTTATATCTGTTAATAATGCGGTTTTCCAGCTGTTTCAGACTACCTGCATTTTGTCCTCCACCGCTGACCGAGTTTATAGTTATATCTCTCAGCGTCGCACTCTGCTCAGGCAAATTGATATTTATGCCTGTCAGCTTATAATCCAGGTTAGCATCCGATACCAGGTTATATGTGGTAAACCTGTTATTGACCAGTTCCTTTATGAAGCTCCCGGACAGAGTGCCAAAACCGTAATATGTACCGTAGGCGGCAGATGGAGTATTTCCCTCGCCCTTCAAAGCTGTTATTAAGATTTTGTCTGCACGGTATCGGTCTGCCAGGCATGCTGCCTCCAGAACCTTTTCAGTATTTACCCCTCTATATGGACCCACTGCTACAAGACGGCTGCTGGTTCCGTCAATAATGCTGCAGGTTACATCATAGCCCCTGTCTGAAAGGGCGTCCCTTATTTCATTCAAGCCCTTTGCAAGCATACCCAGCTCAGCACTGCTATAATCTGTAGCAGCAATAATATCCACCTTGTTCTGTGTATGTTTGCCGTTACTAAACACTATATCCTCCAGGGCGGTTTTCAGGCTGCCTGTATCATAATACATACTGGTACAGGGCTGGTTATCCAGTACATCCTGAAGTGTAAAATCCTGCTTTTTTGCTGCATAGGCTGCTTCCCCGGAAAAATCGGAAAGCAGGAAGTCCAGCGCTGCTTGGGGGGCTGCTACGTAGGAAATAAAATCATATTTGCTCATATAGCTGTCGAAAGCGGTTTTGGTAAGTGAACCAAAACCGTAGTAATCCCCAAAATCGTCACCGTAATTTGGAAGGTCACTTTCTGAAGTCAGGTATATTATGTACTTCCGGCTGTTATCCCTCAATCCCAGGGAATCAATTCTGCTGAAGTCCACAGCTTTTACCTCACTGGTATACTCCTTGTCGTAGCTGTTTTTATAGCCCCAGTCCCTATCAAGGGAATTGATTTGTATGTTGGTTATTGTGCTCTGAAAGCCGTCTCTTCCCCCATCCACCAAATCTATAAAGGTCAGTTCGCTGTCCAGCCTGTAGGTGACAAGGGTAGCGGCTTTATTATCCGGATCGAATATTTCCAGGTCATAGTATCTTTCCACCTTGTTCACCACCGTCCCCCACTTGGAGGTGTTCATGTAGCTTATATCTGTCTTTTGCTCTGAAATTGTAAAGCTGTAGTTTGTGGATTTGTTAAAACCGGGCAAGGCTTCACCCTTTTTAATATCACAGGTTTCATACGGAATTGTCATGATAACTGTCTTCTCAGGGTATGAAGAAACCTGGGAGGCAGACGAATATCTTTCATAGGTAATCTGCTGTTTATAGGTTACATTTATATTCCTGGCGTAAAGCTCTCTTGGTGCGTAAACCTTTTTCGTTCCCAGCCTTACTTCATTGCCCAACACATGGTTTCTAAGGTCAATCCCCTGTTCCAGGGCGTTTACCCGCATTGTATTCAGCTGATTATTCAGTTCGGTAAGCTTTTCCTTCTGATAATTCGCAGCAATTACCACGTCAACCCTTTTGCCCTTGGGAAGTGCATTAGCAAGCAAATTTTCCAGCGCCGCCTCCAGTTCGCCGGGCAAATAAGCCTTATTGTCAGGGCTTGCTGACAGCAATTCTCCAAGGCTCATATCCTGCTTATCAACAGGGCTTATATAATCAGGATATACAGCCTGCATTTTTGTATTCATAACTTCTGCAGGGGCTACTATATACGCTGTTGCCTCCCTGCAGAACTTCCCCACGTTGTCACCGCGCATGCTGCCAAAGGGATAATACTGTCCAAAGGGGTACTGAAAGGAAATATCCCTTTTGGAGTCGCTTAGCAGCATTATATATTTTTTGCTGTCCTCCCTGGCTTTGTTATTGAGCTGAGAAAAATCCAGGGCTTCAACTTTTTCGTTGTATGTAAATTCACTTGTCGACTTCACCGACCACTGGGCCGGACATGTAACGTCCATTGAATAGAAACTCAGAGGCTCAAAGTTGTCTGGATAATTATAGTGATACTCGCTTGAATAAGATTGGGTGTAGGTATGGGCGTTCTGCGTTATAAATTCGTAATTAATAACTGTACCGCTCATATTATTTGGATTATACATCTGTATGGGTATATAGCCCTGGAACCAGTTTTCATACACGCTGCCGTTATACCTTCGCCAGCAGATATCCCTGTAAAGCCCGCTGCCTGACCCATAGCTGCCATAGCCCCTGGTCCAGGTAAAAGCTTCCCCCTTTGGGAATTGTGGGGTATGATATATGTCCTGCTCAAATTTAGCCGAACTGTCATATTCAATGGGAATTCTGTTTTTAAGTACTGTACTGCCATATTTGAAGTCATAAGTATTTACATAGGCGTATCTTGCAAGGCTCTGAATTTTACGGGTTACAGTCTGGTTTACAATCTCCTTTTTGGCAGTTAAAAATGTAGTGCTTAGGTCAATTCCTTTCTCAGAAGCCCTCTGTTCAAGCTGTTTAGCCTTTGCCTTGACCTGGTCAAGCTTTGCACCCTGGTAATCGGTGGCAATAACCAGTACAACGGAATTATTTTCAGCCTCCCCAAGAGCAAGAGGAATATCCGGTGCTGCATTGGCGAAATCAAATTTGCCTGAAGCAGCATTTATGTAAATAGAGGATAAGATTATGTTTAATGATATGAATATTATGAATATGGATAAATATCTAAATGCTTTATGCCTCATTTTTTGTCACCAACTTCTTATAGTATTGGTTTTATAATCTTCCCGTTTTATCAGCTCTATGATTGCTTCCTCAGGACCTATATATTCTTCCACACATAATTCCGTCCCATAATTGCCCACCTCATAGGTATATACCTCCGCTACCGGATCATTGTCACTATCAACAATCACCTGCATCCAGGTACTGGCATCCTTTGGATTATAGGAACCGGCAAACCCCCTCAAATCAAAGTCAGCTCTTAAAATCTGAGTTCTGGGGCTCTCCTGCGGTACTGGAATCACTGAGCCTTTTACGCCATATATTCCATTTACATCAATAAAGCTTTTGTCAAAGTCGCCGTCATTGTCCGCATCGTATGCAATACTCCAGGAGCGTTTGCCGATTGTGTCTCCATCTGGCGATACACTGACACAGTATAAACGGCAAATTCCATAATTTTGTGAAAGTCCGGTCTCCCTGTCGCGTATATTTGCTGCGGTAACGGTCACTCCCGCAACAGGCGGCAAATCTTTTGCAACGGTAATCAATTGCACCGCAGTACTGTTATACCTGATACCTGCCGTATTCTCCACATACACAGTAGCCTTGTACACTCCGGCTTTTCTGGTCTGAAAATCAAATTGCCTTTGTCCACTCAAAAGTACAGTCTGATTGGTCTTTTCTCCTATGGCTGCAATCGTGCCATCTTCAAGTCTGACTCCTGTATCGTCATCAGCCAGGTCACTCCAGGTTATTGCCGTTCCTGACAGATTGCATACAGGTTCTATACTCCAGGTGGTTTTTGACCAGTCTATGGGATAGTGGTTTGGTGTGAAGCTTTGAGCCGCATCCAGAGTAATCTTCCTATTTTCCTTTATTTTTCCCGAAGTAATGATTTTCGCCTGGGGAAATGGTTCTAAAATATGAATGGGCCTTGTGGTATATCCTGAATTGTTTTCATTGTCTGTTACCGTAAGGTCTACGTTGTATATGCCCGGTGCGGCATACCAGGTTGAGCCGTGATCTGTGTTGCGGGTAAGCTGCTGTCCGGCTCCCTGCAGCCCCCACTTATACTCTGTAATATATCCGTCCGGGTCATGGCTGAGATAACCGTCAAAATTAACATCATTTCCTGCATACTCCTGCGCCGGCAAATTTATTACCGCCACCGGCGGCAGGGATAGCTGTACCGGCTTGGCTTTATACCAGAAATATACATATGCGTTTTTATTAATTTGGGTAAGTGTTACTTTCTGAGAGGAGTCAGCAGTTATTTTCAGCTGCTCCGGGAATGCCGCTGAAAAGGTCTGGTAAGAGCCTTGACCGGTATAGCCTGACAAAATAGGCATTTCTATGGTTTTTGCAGTTCCGAAGGACACTCCCGGTATTGTCCGGGCTGTATCTGAAATTTCTGTGCCGGTATCAATATCAATGCACTTGACATAAATGTTTCCTGAATCAGGGGGCGGTGAAATCACTTGAACCGTATGTATGGCCGACGAGGCCAGAAGCGTTCCCTCTTCGCTTGCTGTTGCCGTATTCCGGCCCTTTATCTGAAAGGTATACTGTCCGACAGTGTCAAGCTTTACAGTTGTTTCATACTTCATTTGAACAGTTATATCGCTGCTGGGATTGTTATGTACACTAATTAATTTTGCGTTTACATACCCTTCAATATGATGAACCCCTGTTCCAAAGCCTTTGAAGGTTACCTCCGTTCCCTGCACCACCACAGTGCCGTCTGCAGGCAGGGTTATATTCACATTGGGAGTGGGCAGCACAGGTTCCGCTTCAAGCTGGTAACTCAGGTTGAAATAATCACTTCTTGTATTAATTTTAAAATCCTGAGAAAATTCTGAAAAGCTGCTGTCTATGTCTGAATTGCTGTTGGCATATGTATTTAGAGGAGTATACGTTCCCTTTGGGGCAGGATAAGGGGAATAGCTGTATTTTTGAATTCTTGCGTCTGCATATACGGTGCAGCCTGCTTTTATGATTGCATCATATTTTGATTTATTGTTTACCAGATCACGAATGGACAAGCCACCTGAAATGCCCGTAAACTCTTTTGTCCAGCCGGTAGTCAGGGGAAAGGTGTAGGTTCTGCCGCCACCGTCAGTATCAATGTGCGAAAGTGGCACGTACACCTGCACACTTCCTCTTTCATTGCTGAAGGTAAAGTTCCAGCCCACACAGAAGGCTTGAAGGGGAGAGCTTGAAGCGACGGAGTTGACACTCATAGCCAGTGCCTGGTGCTCTTTTGGAAAAGCTCCGTCATATGTTACTTGTAAAGCACCTTGTTCCAAACCTGCTTTAACAGAAATACGTGCATTCATAAGAATAGAAATAATTATTATAAAGTATATAGTTTTATTAAACGCTTTTTTCATCTTTAAATCCTTAACCAGATATTCTTATATTAGATATAGCTCTCATACGGCTACATTTAAGTCCATCTTTTTGTGGTAGAAAATTAACTTCATAGTCTTGTTCATACCATACCCCCAGTTCAATATGTCTTCCTGTTTCACCAACATTTTCAGATTTAACAACAGTCAAGCTTGTAGGACTCATGTATCTATATCTGATAGTACCCCTTAAAACAGGATTACCCCAATCTGCAAAGACAAGCATTCCTACGCTTGTCATAAAATTACCTTGAGAAACAAACTTGTTTTTAGCAACATATTCTATGTTCCTCTGCAAATCATTTCTTATTGCATTTGATTCCATAACTGAACTTAAATCTGCTTTTAATTGGTCAATCTTTTCGTAGTTAGCATTATACCAGGTATTCATAAACCTCCCCCCAACCCTCACCATTTCTTTTTCAAATTCTTCAGGTGTCATTTTGTATTTAGCTCCCCAGTTCTTCAGGTAGTCAGTCTGATTTACAAGATATTTATTGCTTTCGTAGGGTGACATGTTCTTATACAGTCCTTGCGTATTATTCAGCAATGAGGGAGGTATATTCTTTACACTGTCCTTCCAGGCTGCAAAACGTGCCGTCTCCTCCAGCGCTGCGTTTTGGGCCTGGGCTTCAGCCAGCTTGCCCGCCTTAAACTTCCCGGGATCAGTTTTATAGTCATAAACATTTACTATCACTGCGGCGGTTTCTGCCCTTGTAATATTGCTGTCAGGCTTAAAGTACCTGTTTTGCCCAGACAAGGTACCCAGCATCAAATATTCCTTAAAAGCCGCACTGCTGTATCCTGGGTCGACCACCACATCTGCATAGGGCGTTGGCAATGTGGTGTCGGCCTCCAGCTTTAACGCCCTGCACAGCATTTCAACTGCTTGCTGCCTTGTCACCGCCTTGTTTGGTTCAAAGCCTGTCCCTTTATCTATTATGTCCGCGGTTACCGCTGCTGTTATCCATTCTGCGGCCCAATGCCCGGCTGTGTCCTTGAAGTCATAGCCCTTTAATCGTTCAAGTCCTGTGGCTTTGCAAATAAAAGTAACAAATTCTGCACGAGTTACATTTTTATCAGGTCCGAATTTGTTGTTCCCAATGCCGGAGGTTATTTTCAGCTCCACAAGTTTCCCAACGTATGCTGCATACCAGGAGGTTGTTTTAATGTCTGTAAATCCAGTTCCTGAAAGGGCGTTGATTATTTGAAAATTTGAGAGCACTGACACTGAGACTAAAAGCAATGAAATTATTGCTGCTTTAACAGTTTTGGATAAAATTTTCATGGTTTCTCCCTGCTTTCCTACGTTACGTTTAACTTTATGGCATGCGTTTTATTAGAATTCATTTCAAGATTTCGGGTCAGAAGTTGTCCTGTTTGATGCAATATGATTGACAATAGAATATTACAAGGCTGCAAGCGGCCCCACATTCAATTCCTTTGAACGGGTACAGAATATAACCGGCTTTATCTGCTGGCTGTATGTGGCTTTACATTATTTCGGGTACCGTAAGATAAGATATTTCTTTAAGACTGGGTTACTTGCTGTAAGGTTTATAACAGCATAAAATTTGAAAATCCCATAAGCATTAACTTATATTACATAATATACCATGTTTTGATAAATGTCAATACACATAACGACAATTTTAAGTATAAAAATTCAAAAAAATTCAAAAGCATTCAAATAATTTCAAATAGTTTAAAAATTCAAATAGTTCAAATTCAAATAATTTCAATATTTAATTTTCAATCAAAAACCTGCCTCCTAAATTCACTTTTGCTCTATAATGCCTTATATCGGCATAAAAGCAGGCTTATATGGTGTAATTTCAATAAACAAAACAGATAACTATTTGTTAAATACTTGCATACTTCAATTAACATAACATAAATGAAAAACCAAATCTCAAAGCCGTCACAAATAAACACGCAAAAAGCTTAAAACGTTGACAAAATAAAATAACCATGCAAGTAAAGTGATGGTTATTTGACATTGGCTTTATTTATAATAAGTTTAAGTTATAAGTCTGCATAGGCAATACCATATTGCTTCCCTCGAACTGGAGTGCCTATATAGAGATTACTAACACTTAATTTATTGTTCTATGGACTCAATTTTAAAGTTTGTAATTTTTTCTTTTTTATCCATCGTCATAGTTACCTGAAAGTCAACAATTTTATTAGTTTTTACTTCTATAAGTTTTACACTCGCTCTTGTTGGATTCTGCAATATTTTTAATGATTCCGAACCATCTGCAAACTGGTAATTTAAGGTGTTTCCTGATAAATCTAAAGCATTAATACCATAATCCGTTACAACACATATATTAGATTTTGTTATTTTTGTTTGTTGCTTAAAATCATTAAATATTATTACCAAATCATCTTTCTTGTCATTATCTAAATCAGTAATAGTTTTGCAAATGATTTCAGATTTGGGGAAGGCATTCTCAAAAGTTCTTAGAAAATCTTCATTGATAATATGGGCATCTTTATTGGATGTATCTTGTACAACATCTAAATTATTAACCTCTTTTTTTGCCGAGTCGCATGCTACAATTGAAATCATTATAGAACATATAATTAGAACAATGATAATTTTTTTCAATATGACCTCCATAAAAACATAACTTCCAAGATTTCACCAAGATTTTAATTTTACGCCATCATTGACATTATACCAAATATGTAATAAAATGTCAAACGTCACCTGTTATTTAGTAACGCATAAACATTTTAACAACAGAAAATAGGAGATCTACAATGAGACTAAAAAAAATTGCACTTTTAACTGTTTTATCAATTTCCGTATTGTGTCTTTCATTAACACCAATGTCAGCAGAGAAAAAGTATTCTCAAAAATCCAGTAATATTACTGGATACATATGGAATGAATCAACTGGAACTTCTACAACATATGATCCTGCAAATTTTCCTACTGAAGTAACTAATACCGTAAATCCTGATAAGCAACATAAGGAGAACGCTGAGGGTATAATTGTTCCAATGCTCTTATATATGTATACCTTTGATCATTATAGCGAAACAAGTTCAAATTTAGATTGGCAAAAACAATACGTTGGGGTCACGCGAATAGATAATTCAAAAAGCATTTCACCAACAACGTTAACATTTACAGCATCGGCCTCTGGATCTTTTGGTATATCTGGAACAACTGGTCTTGAGACTTCTGCTGAGAAGGATGCTATTGTTGCTAAAGTTAAAATTTCATCATCAGTCAGTGGTACTGCAAGCCGTTCCTGGACAGCCCAAACAACTTATGGAACAGCAACAACAGTACCTGCCAAAACAATAGGTAAAGTAACAGCTTATATTCCTGGAACTGCATCTAATGGGTACGCAGTATATAAAGTTACAAACACTTCGAACAGTGATTGGTGGTGGCAAGATCGCGAAAGAGGAGCAATAGTTCCTGCACAGAATGCATGGAATATGATAGTAGAAATTCCATGTAAATAAAATAACCATATTATTATTTCATTAATGAATTAAATAATAGGTGATTATTTAAAAACTTATGAGTTCCAACACGAGGTTGACATTACCAACTTTTTACTAGCATATAAAAAATCCCGAAACGCAATAGGTGTAAGTGCTTTTCGGGATTTTATTAATCAGTAAAAAACTTTCTCAGTTCCTTTTCCAATTGTTATAATTATATTCTATGACTATAAGCCCGCTTTTCAACTCTTCCCTGTCCAGACCGATACCTTGAAGCTCTATGTTGTCTCCGCCGTCATATACCAATACCCTGTTCACCATTTGCTCGATAATGTTTTTATTTATGCCCTGGGTTTTTATCCTGTTTATAAGGCTTTCAGCCAAATGAATATTATCCAGCTCTTTCTTTTCCTCCTGCAGCAGCCGTGCCTTTTCCTTTTTTAGCAAGACTATCCTATCCTCAATACCCTTGTTCATTCTGATAAACAGCTGCTCGGATATTTTCGCCTCAAGGCGGTCAAGATACAATATATCCTGCTGCTTTTGCTTTGCTGCTATCTGCTGCTCCAGCCTTTGTGCCTGCTCGGCCCGCTTTTGCCGGTCCTCCTCCTCATTGCAGCAATTCAGATTGAAATTGTCTATAAGCTCCCTGTTTGACAGCATTTCCAGCAATTCGTCAGATATTACGTCCAGAATCGCCTGCTCAGTTACATAGTGACTTGAACAGCAATCGCTGCCGTTCTTTGAATAGGTACTGCATATGTAGCCCACAGGTCTGTCTCTGCGGACCCTCACATACATGGCCTTACCGCACTTCCCGCAGTATAGCATGTTGCTGAGCAGATGGGAGATATTCCGGTTATAGCCCTGGCTGGAGCGTTTCTTTGCACGTATTTTCTGGACTTCTTCAAAATCCTCATTCTTAACAATAGGCTCATGGGTATTAGTAGTAATAATCCATTTATCAAAGGGCAGTCTTCTGGTTTTTTTGTTTTTAAAGCTGATTTTTTCACTGACCCCCTGGACAGTATCGCCAATGTATACCCGATTGCACAAGATCCTTTGAACAGCCACCTGATTCCAGGGTGTGATCGGTATGTCTGAATTTTTAGAGGAAGGCGAGGGATAGCCCTTCTTATTCAGAATATCCGCAATGGCGGCATAGCCGTAGCCCTGCTTGTATAGTCCGAAAATCTCACGGACCACCGGCGCCGTCCTGGTATCCACCACCAGCCTGTTTTTCTCATTTATGGACTTCACATATCCATATGGAGCATTACCTATGTATTCACCCTGTTCTATTTTAAACCGCAGGTTTGCCCTTATTTTTTTTGAAATGTCCCTAATATACCTCTCGTTATACCAGGTGTCAATGCCCACAGTCTCATTGTCCTTCAGGCTGTCATACCTTCCGTCGGTGGTTATGACCCGAACTCCGTATTCCTCCAGGAAATCAAGAAAAAGCAAGGTTTTTGCATTGTTTCTTCCCAGCCTGGAAAGATCCTTCAATAATATCAAATTGACGTTGCAGGACAACACGTCTTTTTTCAGTTCTTCCAGTGCATTCCTTTCAAAGCCTGAACCTGAAACATTATCATCCACATAGGTCTTATAAACTGTTCCAAGGTTGTTTCTTCTGACAAAATCAATCAGGAGCTTTTTTTGAGTTTCAATGGTTTCAATATTTTCTTCATTTTCATCCCTGCTCTGCCGCACGTATATTCCGATGTGATAATTGATATCAGGCTTGTTGAATCCTAGCATTATCCGGCTACCCCCTTACCGCCTCCAAATTATCCTTTAGGTACCAGGAATATTTGTGAAGACTGGAGAACTTCTATATTAATTATATTCACCACCTGTTAATATTAAAATTTGTCCAAACAAATTGGAATACACGCTTTACAAGTTGGCCTTACATCAAAAAGTAAATTGCGGTTGAAACCTTCTCCTTTCAGGCGAATATGTGCTTTAAAGCATTTTATTCAAGGGTTTCAATGGTTGGGGGTTAAGTAGTTTGGGGGTTAAGTAGTCTGACTTCAGGAGGCTTTAGCCTCCGCCCATAGTAATTGACTTTCTTCCCGGCCTCCAGTGTTCCTTTGCATACTGTCCCGGCGGCATCCCCTCTATTCTGTGGAAGGTGCGTATAAAGTTTGCATAATTGTTAAATCCCGCAAGGGCCCCTGCCTCAGTGACACTTTTGCCCGCCCCAAGCAGTTCCCTTGCACAGGCAACTCTCCGGGCTACAATATAGGACCTCATGGTAAGCCCGGTATGCCTTTTGAACAGCCTGCTTATATGGGTTCCATCCAGATAGAAGCTTTCACTGATATTATCAAGAGTTATTTCACCTGATATGTTTTTTTCTATATAACTCATTACGTTACTTATGAGTTCGGGCATGATGTTGTTGACCGCATGATTTGAATCCATATACCCCTGATTAGCCAGTATCAATATTTGCTCCGCACATGCCCGCAGCATAATGTCATCACCGAAGTTTTTCCTTTTTTCAGCCTGAATCAACCTGTCTGCCAATTTTACAAACCTGGAGCACTCCTCCTCCGACAGCCGGATAACATTGTTTTCACCTGGATTTCTCATGTTGAAGCAGGCTGCCAGATTGGTATTCTCAGTGGATAACTGGCCCAGGTACCCTTCGGAAATATATATTGAAATCCTTTCATACGGGAGCTGTTCCGTGCATACCGCCCTATGCATCTCCTTCTTGTTTATCAGCACCATATCACCTTTTTTCAAATCATAGCAATGGTCCTCAACATAGTAGCGGATATCTCCCTGTAAAAACAGATAGATTTCGTAGCCGTTATGACGGTGGTATGGTGCTGCAAGTGTATATAACGAGGTTATATGTGTCCCGTGTATTTCCTTGTCCAGGGGATGAATTATGGGATGAATTATTGTATCGCTCCGGTCAGCCATTTTTTCAGCCCCCCGTAAGGCCATTTTCTTCAACTGCAATGTCCAGCGAATTCATGACCCTGCTGTAATCATAACCTCTGTCGGAGTATACAGGAGCTTCAAACAATTCAAAATATACTACTGCATTCTGCTGCAATTCCAGGGATACAGCCACAATACCGTCTGAGCCCTTCAACCTTTGTGTTTTTACCAGAGGACGGGCAGACTCCTTTAGAAGTCCAAGCTGTGCGGCATCGGGGTTTGCAGGCTCACCCAGGTCATGCCATACCTTCAGCGGATTGCAACAGTTCTCGTCCACGATTTTTTGCACAAGACAGTATTCCTTATTATCCGCCGGTAATTTACAGGTAATATTAAGAGGCTCCCCAGTATTCTCATAATTTAGATTCCACGCTACTCCGCAGTATTTATCCTGATTTTTTACCAACACCAGTTCCCTTTCCCTGCAAACACACTTTCCCTGCAATTCCTTGAAGAACTTAAAGGTCCAGAAGGTGGGCTTTGGTATCAGGCCGTTTGCAACCAGTCCGAAACCTCCATGAAAAGGTGTGTACGGCACTCCCTGTTCTTCGAAAACATCACCAAAGGTCCAGTATGAATAGGATTCATTATCTTCTCCCAGCTTTGACAGCAGGTACGCAATATATGCAGCATTGCGGTTGGTGTCATGGAGGGGGCTGTCTGGTATATATGCTGTATTGAATTCCGTTATGTGAATTTGCATGCCGGCAAATTCCGGAAAACTGTCTACTATCCTGCGGGTGGTATTGAGTTCCTTCAGTCCCGCATCCGGGTCCGCCAGCTGCACATACTGGTAATGGCCTTCCCTTTCAGGAGGATTGATGGTATAGTGGTGCCGGGTAACAAAATCCAGCGGCACCTGGCTGCTTTTCACAAATTCCAGGAATTCTGCCATCCACACCTCGTCGTTGACTCCGCATATGGCCGGCCCCCCGACCTTGAAGTTCCCATTCACCGCTTTAATTGCGTTTGCAGTATATTCATACAGCTTGAAATACTCCTTCATGTCCGCATCTTTCCAGAAGCCTTTGAGATTTGGTTCGTTCCAGACCTCTATAGGCCAGCTTGTCACTTCCTCTTCTCCATATCTCCCAATCAGATGCCTGAGCGTCTCCTGCACAAGGGCGGCCCATTTTTCATAGCTTACAGGGGGAGTTACGTTCCCTTTCCAATAAAACACTGTCTGGTCTCCGCTGGCCAGCTTTTTTGGCATAAAGCCCAGTTCCAGAAAGGGGCGTATGTTCAAGGAAAGATAATCATCTACAACCCTGTCCAGATAGGTAAAATTGTATTCACTTACAATATTGCCCTGTGCATCCTTATGCTGCTGATATATGGCCATGTCATCACAAAAGAGCCCGTGGCCCCTTATATGAGAAAAGCCGATTTCCTTCTGCACCAGCTTAAGCTGCTCCTGATATTCCTTGTGCAGCGCCAGTCCCATTCTTCCAGTTCCTACACAATAAGTGGCATTATTGTGAAAAGCAACTTCCTTTCCTTCCTCAATGTGAAAAAGCTTATCCATTATCCTTCCTCCTCGAATACTATTTTTTCTCTTGCATCATCCAGTGCTATTTTTGTTGAACAATTTTCAAAGACTATATTTTCTCCATGGCGTATATAGTATGCTGAAGCCGGCAAAATACCAAAGCAGCTGGATTCAGGATACTGGCTGCCCAGTTCTGCAGGTGAATCAGGTATTTCAGCTGCTCCTCCCGGAAATACCGCATTGACATTTTGAAAATAGATATTCCTGATAGGGTATACAATGCCCTCCTTTTTATACCCACCCAGATAGGTTCCGTAATTTCTTCTTACCTGGCTTACTTCTATATCCTTAAAGTATACATTTTGTATGGAACCAATCCGCTTTTCTCCCCAGTGCGGAGTTCGTCCCTTGTCGCCGATCAGTATGAAAAAAGCACTTTCAACATTATTAATAATAATCCTTTCAAACAGAAGGTTTTCTATTATTCCGCCGTCAACGCTCTGTATGCTTATTCCGCAGGTACGGGTATCCTTTACTATGCAGTCTTTGACAGTGCAGTTTGTAAACCCGCCGTAGCTGTATGTTCCGAACTTGATTCCATTTGCCATAGTGCTGATTACCATGCAGTTGCGAACCAGTACATTGTCGCAGCCGCTTTCGTTCCCGCTTTTAAAGCAAACGGTATCATCATCCGATTTCAAACTGCAGTTTTCCATCAGCACATCCAGACAATCACAAATGTCTATACCGTCGCGGTTTGGATACCAACAGGAATATTCATTGATATCACGTATATACAGGCTGTCGCATTCCACCACGGGAATTGTCCACATACCCGCATCTGTGACATATAAATCACAGATTACAGCATTATCACAGCCAACCAGCAAGATTGCACAGGGCCTGCTGCTTTCAGACCCGTAAGGCCCTTGGAAATCTCCGCTGCCATCTATGGTTCCTCCCCCCATAATCCTTATATTGTTCTTTCCATCGGCATAAATAAGGGATTTCTGGGGGCCTTGCACCAGCATATTCCAGTTTGGGTTATCTCTGCTGATTCTTACAGGATAGGCATCCATGTCTAAAACTCCTTTTAATACCGCATCCCCTTCAATATACAAAGTAACATTTTCTCTCAATTCAACAGAGCCGGACAGATATGTGCCCTCCTGCAGATAAACCACGCCGCCTCCGGCTTCTCCGCATTCATCTATAAGAGTCTGCAATTCTCCTGTCACGTTTGTATTTCCGTCTGCAATTACCCCTCTGTCCTTTGCACTCCAGATTTTCCGTCCCATTGCCGCAGCAAGCACCGACTGGATGGGCTTGATGTATATGCAGATCAACCTGCTGCATATTGTTCCCCCTGCACTTCCCATGGAAAATGAGGCCACCGAACGACCTGCATGCATAAGCTTTGCATTGAGGAGCTGCCTCTCTCCGTCAATATAAAGACTGTAAGTATTTGCGTTAATATCTATGGTAATATATACATAATACCAGTCATCACTGTTATAATGACACAATTTGCATTTTTTGCTTCCGTCGCAGCCATAAAAAAAAGCTCCCTCAGTATTTATTTCCAACAGCTTTTCACCAGTGTCAGAGTATAAAGCGGCAATGCTTACTCCCCTTGTGGGATTATCCAATTTTACAAGCACCGAAACTACTATTTTCCCTGACAGAGCATCAAAATTCCAGTTTCTTGTATTGCCTTCTCCCCGAATGTAAAAAATTTCATTATCATATACGGTATAGCGTATGTCTGAAAGCTGCGCCACGTCCATCCTGCTGCTGTCAGCCCTGCGTTTCTTATGATCCATTGAGCCTGCTCCCCCCATTTTATACTTTTACTACTTCTACTACTTTTATATATACATATTATCACACTTTAGTGCAATCTTTATTGCAGTAAATGCTGAATATATTGCTCGAAACGATATATAAGAGTATTTCCATGCATATTATGCCCCTTAAATGTCAAAAACACTGGAATACCTGTTTGCAACAAGGCTGTTCCAGTGTTTTCAAAAATATAATATTCAATACTTCAACAACAATAGGTTTTCTTCTATTTCTAGTCCAAGTGCACAATCCTGTCACAAATCCGGTCTGCCAGACGCTTATCATGACTTACGACCAGCACCCCCACATGGTTTTTTCTTGCATATTCCAGCACCACATGCCAAATCTGGGCCTGAGTTATGGCATCGAGCATGGTAGTTATCTCGTCTGCAATAATGAACCTGGTTTCAGGCGTTAACGCCCTGGCAAGGCAAAATCTTTGCAATTCACCCCCGGAAAGCTCATTGGGCCACCTGGTCATCCAGGACTCCTCAATTCCCAGTGCTTTGTAAAGCCGGTCATCCCGGACTCCACTCTCCTCAAGTACCTTCTGCATCTGCCAGCGGGGATTTACAGCCTTTTCAGGATGCTGAAATATGAGCTGCACCGGATTGAAGCCCTTTTCAGGCAGGGCTTTCCCCTCCAGCTCCACCTTGCCGCTTTGAGGCTTTTCGTAGCCTGCCAGAATTTTTGCAAGAGTAGATTTTCCTCGCCCGCTGCAGCCTGACACACCGACAATTTCACCCGTATTGATCTTAATACTGATATCCCTGAGAATCCACGGGCCCTTTCCATATCTGAAGCTTATGTTATCTGCCTTAAGTTGCATTGTGACACCTCACTGTTCCATACCGGAGCTCCCTCAATTCGGGAGAATCAATTTTGCAGGTCTCTGATTTTTTCCCGCATCTCTTTTCAAAAAGACACCCCGTATGCACCATGCTGTGAGAGGGCTGAAATCCGTCAACAGGCTGGAAGGCATTCTGCGGCAAGGCATTCCACAAGGCTTTTGTATAAGGATGCCTCAAAGCCCTTCCTTCTCCTGCAAAATCTGACGACGGAGCTATCTCCACAGTCGTACCTGAATAAAACACAGCTATATTGTCAGCCACCTCAAGAGCTGTACTTATGTCATGGGTAATCAGCATTACACCACAGCCGCTGTCCGCCAGCTCCCGCAAATGCCCCAGGGTTTCCCTGACTATATCCGGGTGTAGTCCCGGTGTAGGTTCATCTGCAATTATCAGCCCTGCACCTCCTACAACTGCCGTGGCCACCAGAGCCCGTCTGGCCATTCCTCCTGAAAGCGCAAAGGGGTATTTTTTTTCTGCTGTTTCATCAAGGGAATATCTCTTAAAAATATCTTTTTGTTTTTCCCGGGCATTGCCTCCGTGTACCGAGTATCTGACCTGCTCCCCAATATTCATCAGAGGGTCAAGGAAATTTACCGACTGGGGTATCAAGGCTATTTCCCTTCCGCGCAATTTCTTTTGAAGCTTTGGTGTAAGCTCCGTCCCCTTATACACCATGGAACCTGAAACCACTGCATTTTTGGGTAAAATTCCTAATATGGCATGAGCCAAAAGGCTTTTTCCAGAACCGCTGGACCCTACCACAGCCAGAATTTTTCCCGCTTCTATGTCTATGCTCAGGTCAGCTATGACTCTTAAATTTTGCTGCCTGAGTCCTGCCTGATATTGAATAAATGAAATCGAAAGATTATTAACTTCCAGCATATAAGTCTCCTCCCTTTAATCGTGTGCATTGTGCGGGTCTATAAGCAAGCGCAGGTTTTCGCCTATAACGTCAAAGGCCCGGACAATGATCAGCAGGGACAAGCCCGGGAAGAAGGCCAGCCACCACATGCCTGTGGACAGATATTTCATGGACTCTGACAGGATGACCCCAATTGCCGGCTTATGAGGCGAAAGTCCGAAGCCCAGAAAGGTTATGGAGGCCTCGTGCAGTATGGCATGGGGGAAAAGGAGTACAAAGCCTGCAAAAAACTGTGGAACCAGATGGGGAAGGATATGATGGAAAGCCGTCCACCATCGGCTTTTCCCCATATGCCTGGAAACCCTCACATACTCCGCCGACTTAAGCTGCATGACTTCCGCACGTATAACTCTGGTGAGACTGGTCCAGTGAGTACAGGCCACTCCTGTTATTACCCCCTTGGCTCCTCCGCCCATGGTGAAGGCTATGAGTATCAGGGCTACCAGATGGGGCATACCCAGAAAAAGATCTACCAGCCAGGTTATGGCCCTGTCAACGGCCTTTCCCATGGTTGCGGCACTCATGCCAAGTATAAGGGCCACAGCCACGCTGGCCGTGGATGCTATCAAGCCTATATATATACTCAGGGACAGCCCTTTCACCGTGCGGGTGAACATATCCCGGCCCAGCCAGTCGGTCCCGAACAGATGCTCCAGGGAGGGAGAGAGATTTTTTTCATTAAAGTTGGTAGCGATCCTTTCATTGTCCAGAATGAGGGAGGCAATGACAATTGCTGCCAGCACCAGGGCTGAAGCCCCAATTAACAGGATAGTCCTCTGCCTTCTGTTAATCCGTGGCATTATGCCTGTCTTTCCTTTTTTTTCAATAGCTATGGAAATTTCATTCATATGGCACTGCCCTCCTTAATCCTTGGGTCTACAAGCCTGTATATAATGTCTGCAAGCAGGTTACCGGCAAAGACAAACAGGGCACTGAAAAGCACCAGACCCAGAAGCAGCGGCAGGTCGCCCCTCAGCCCGGCCTGTATTGTAGCCTGTCCCAGTCCAGGGTAGGAAAATACCTGTTCAGCCAGCACCGAGCCTCCGAACAGCTCACTGACAGAGGCAAACTGTAGTGTTATGGCGGGCAGGGCCACATTGCGAAGTCCGTGCCTCCACAGAAGCTTAAGGCCCGTTTCACCCTTTGCCCTGGCAAACAATATGTAATCACTTTCCAGGACATCAATGAGTTTTTGCCGGGTATGAAGAGCTATGTTTGCCACTCCGATTATGCTCAAGGTCAAGGCAGGGAGAATAATATGATTCAGCCTGCCGGCAAAGGTGACATCCTCCTTCAGCACTCCGGCGGGAACTCCCATTCCCACAGGAAACCAGCCCAGCCACACCGAGAACACTATCAGCAGCAGTAAACCCAGCCAGAAGGCAGGTGTTGAAGCCAGTGTCAGGCAATACCATTTTATAAGCCTGTCCAGCCACCTCCCCCTCCACATGGCTGCCACAATTCCCATGAGAAATCCAAGCACGCCGGACAGCGTCCAGGCTATACCCATTAAGGCCAGCGATGCAATAAAGCGTTCTTTTATTACATCAATAACCGGAGCTCTGTAAATCATCGAAGTGCCCATGTCTCCCTGTATAAGAGATTTACCCCAGAGCAGGAACCTCTGCGGCGGGGACTTGTCCAGCCCCCAGTGCTCTGCTATTTTTGCCCGTTGTTCCGGACTTACCCTGGCCATGTCGGCCCCCACATATGCCTGTACGGGGTCAATGGGCGAATGGCTCACAAGGACAAAGGACACAAGGCATAATGAAACCAGCAGTGACAATATCCTGACGCTCTTTCCAAAAACATATTTTATTATATTAGTTTCCATGGATAATACTCCTTTTTAACTATACCGACTAATCACAGGTCATTTTTCCCAGTGCCATTCCTCTATGTTGTCGGTAAGCGGCCAGCCATGCCCGTGAGGATGGATTTTCTGTCTGCCTGTATTAAGCTTTTCATTGACCAGATACAGGTGGTCGATATTAACCAGCCAGGCCCAGGGTGCGTCCCCCTTTGCGCTAAAGCCCGTGCTGCCGTCCCACTGGGCCTTTTTCCAGTACTGCAAGGCATCAGCTTCAGTTTTTGCTGACAGGGCCCTGCTGAGATTTTCATCCACAACTGGGTTCATATAATAACCCGTGTTGTAATAATCCACACCTCTGTATTTACTGCTGTAAAGATTGTACATCTCTATGGGATCCTGGCTTCCCCAGCCGAATAAAATGGCATTTGAGTACATAAGCTTTTCTATCTCGTCCCAGCTCTTGCCCTCCACATTTATTTTGATCCCTATTGCCTTGACCTTGTCTGCCACCGCTATAGCCAAAGATTGGCGCGTCTGATCCCCTGAAGGGTATATAAGGGTAAATTCGGCTTTCAGGCCACCCTTTTCCAATACTCCGTCTCCATCCGTATCCTTCCAGCCTCCCTCTGAGAGTATCTGACCAGCGGCGGCTTCATCAGCATCCTGTATTACTGTTTCAGGATTCCACCAGGGCAGCTTGTCGCATACGCTGAAAGCAGGAGAGCCATACCCGTTCAGTATTCCATCCACCAGGCCTCTGCGGTCCACAGCATAATTAACAGCCTTTCTGACGGCTATATCCGAGGTAACATCATTTCCCACTGCATAGCCGTCCTTAGTCTTTTCACCTGATTTCACATATGGGAACATAATTCCCCTGTTGTCAACACTTTCAACTGCATCAACCCTCATACCCGGAACCTTTTGGTCTGCATAAGCCGGTACAATGGCTGCAATGTCCGCCTCACCGGCTTTAGCTGCGGCAAAGGCGGCTTCCTCGCTTAAATAAAGAAATGTAATTTTCTTGAAGAAGGGCTTCTGTCCATAGTATTCGGGATTTGCCTCTACAATCAGCTGCTGTCCCTTGTCCCACTGAACAAATTTAAAAGGACCTGACCCCACAGGTTTCTGGGAATACTCGCTGCTGTAGGCATGCTCGGGGACAATCCCCGTATTAGCCAGGAGGTTTATGAAGGTGGACCGGGGATTTTTCAGGACAAACTTGACGGTGTAAGCATCTGGTGCCGTCACACTTTCCATTATGTTCAAATCCACTACCGAAGCACTTTTTGCGGCGGTCTCGTATGTAAATACCACGTCTTGTGCAGTTAATGGCTTACCGTCTGAAAATTTCACATCCTTTCGCAGCCTGATTGTCCATAAAAGACCATCCTCACTGACAGAACAGTCCTCTGCCAGGTCATTTACTATTTTCATATCACTGTTTCTTTTAAGAATTGTACTTTGAAACAGGGGAGAACCATATCTTCCCCAGCCGGTGGTGGGATCAAACCCTCCGTCCGGCTCACTGCCCAATGCCATTACCAGCTCGTCACGGTTGGAATCAGAGCCTTTGAGCTTTGAGGAATTGTCACCGGAGCATCCCGATAGCATAAATAGGGTCAGCATAAGTGATACCGCCGTTATTAGTGCAATTGTTCTTTTTAACATAAATAATGCCTCCTGAAAATTTTAAATTTTAAATAATTGATTTTCTGAATAAAAATCCGATGAGTAACCTGTTTTTCTTATCTCTCCTTCCGGGCAAAATAAAAAACCATGAAAAGAGCCATTTCATATAGCTTCCCTTCATGGTTTGCTTGTCTATGTATTTATTTGCCTTTAAAATCACCCGCTTGCCTGTTCAGGAAATTGTACAGCCTTGTTTGTCTTTTTCCCAAGCTTAGGTTTATATGCTTTTACGCCTTTATTCCAAAGTCTTCCTGACTTTTTTCTGTCAGGAGTATATCATAAAGTTCAATCTCCCGTCAATATGCTTTGTAGTAAGATTGTATAATATTGGGTGTAGTTGGGTGTAATTTTGGGTGTATTATGATATTGTGGAGTAATATATCAGCGTAGGGAGTTTCTCAGCTCCTTTGCGGCTGCCACCAGGTTTTTGAGGCTTTCCACAGTTTCAGTCTCCCCTCTGGTTTTCAAACCGCAGTCGGGATTTACCCAAAGTTTGTCAGCCTTAATCTTCTCAAGCATCCTGCCCAATGCCTGAACAATTTCATGCCTGTGGGGTATTCTCGGCGAATGAATGTCATATACACCCGGTCCCACTTCGGTCTTAAAGCCGGCCTTGTTCAGGGCGTCAATAATTGAAAGGTTTGAGCGGGACGCCTCAAAGGAAATCACATCCGCATCCATGGCATCAATATAACCTACTATGTCCTCAAACTCACTATAGCACATATGCGTATGAATCTGAGTTTGGGCACTTACACCGGAATGTGTCAGTCTGAAGGCCGGAATGGCCCAATCCAGGTATTCCTGCTCCCAGTCGGCTCTTCTTATGGGCAGTTTTTCTTTTAATGCGGCCTCATCTATCTGTATTATACCTATGCCCGCCGCTTCCAGCTCCATTACTTCTTCCCTGATGGCCAGGGCCAACTGCAGGGCCATTTCCCTGTTTGATACATCCTCTCTTGGAAAGGACCAGTTAAGTATTGTCACAGGACCGGTCAGCATTCCCTTAACAGGCTTGGAGGTCAGACTCCGGGCAAATTTGCTGTATTCTACGGTAATGGGCGTTCTTCTCTTTATGTCATTCCATATGATGGGAGGCTTTACACAGCGGGTACCATAGGACTGCACCCAACCTTTTTGAGTAAACAGGCAGCCCTCCAGATTCTCACCGAAGTGTTCCACCATGTCGTTTCGTTCAAACTCCCCATGCACCAGAACATCCAGCCCTATTTCCTCTTGAAGGGCAATGCACTCTGATATTTTTTGTCTTATAAATTCCTTGTACTCCTCAACAGATATTTCCTTTTTTCTATAGCCGGCCCTGCAGGCTTTCACAGGGGCTGTCTGTGGGAAAGAGCCTATTGTGGTGGTGGGGAGCACAGGCAGCTTCAGTTTTTCCTTTTGAAGCTTCTCACGTACTTCAAAAGCCGGATTTCTTATAAAATCCTCCTCTTTCAGCTCCGATATTTTTGTTTTTATACTTTCGTTTGAAAATTCCTGTTTGGATTTATGCAACAAATTATTGCGAAGATATATTTCATTTGAAGAATATACCGGGCTGGAGCATAACTCCCTCAACTCCCTCAATTCCTCAAGCTTTTCCTTTGCAAAGGCCAGGTACTGTTTGTACTTATAGTCCATGGAGCTTTCGCTGTCAAGGGTATATGGGACATGCAGGAGAGAGCAGGAGGTGGAAATAACAATCCTGTCCTTTTCAACTTTTTCCTCCAGTTGTCCAAGAAGCAGCAGAGTTTTTTCATAATTGTTTCTCCAGATGTTCTTTCCATTCACCAAACCTGCAAAAAGCAGGGTAGCTTTAGGAAACCCGTTAACCCTCACAAGCTCCAAATTCTTTTTGCCTTCTATAAAATCCAGGCCAATGCCGTCAAACCCAAGCTTGACTACCTCACCGTAGATATCCCGTATGTCACCGAAGTAGGTTTGCAGCTTAATTTTAACAGTTCTTCCCGTTCCAAGCAGTCTGGTGTATATGGCCGTAAACAGGCGGATATCCTCCTGGTCAAGGTCGGTTACAAGAGAAGGCTCATCCAACTGAAGCCATTTGCACTTCAAGCTGCCCAGCTCCTGGATTATTTGAGCATATGCCTCCGCAATGTCCTGTATAAAGGCCTCTCTGCAGGTATTACCCCTTATATCGGCCAGCTTCAGAAAGGTAAAGGGCCCGATTATAACAGGGACTGTTTCAATTCCCAGCGCTAATGCCTCATTATATTGCTCAAAAGGCTTTCTTCCGTTTAATCTGATTTTGGTATTTTTGTCAAGAACGGGAACCATGTAATGATAGTTTGTATTGAACCATTTTCGCATGGATAATGCTTTTGCATCACCCTTTTCTCCCTGATAGCCCCTGGCCATGGCAAAATATGTATCCAGACCGTTCAGTTCCAGCTTCTGATAAGTTTCAGGTATTGCGTTCAACAGATATGCGGTATCAAGTACCCCATCATAAAAAGAGAAATCATTTGAAGGTATAAAATCTATACCCATTTGCTGCAGCAGTTGCCACTGCTCTTTTCTTAAATTCCTTGAATTGCATTCCAGTGTTTCTTCAGAGAGCTTTCCTTTAAAAAAGTCCTCTGTCCAGAACTTCAACTCCCTTTGGCTACCAACTCTAGGATAGCCCGCAATTGCATTTTTACACATAATTATTCCCTCCATTTTTCCAGGAGAAAACAGGCCAATAATAAATTATCTCCTATCTTCCTTCCCCAAGATATTTTTTTGCCGATAAACAGCCTTTGACCAGGCAGGTCTCCTGACTTCTCTTCTTCCTAAGCTTCCTGCCTTCCCGATAAGATATCAGTGGCGAGATTTTATCTCTCGTAAAGCTTCGTCCAAGTTACAGTAGTGGGTGCTGCTCCGGAATTTCACCGGATTCCCTATTATCTTTGGGCTTATAAACTTCTCATCCCAAAGCACCTGAGCAAATAAATTATTTATTTCTATTAAGCCCTGCCTTTCTTAACCACCTCCTTATAAATTCCCCTGATGAATCTGATAAATGCTGCTTATGAAATTATTTAGCAGTATATCAATAAAAAAAGCAGTTGTCAAAGCTAAAAACCTGCAGGTGATGTTTCTTGCAAGACTTATTGCAAGCAAGGCGGATAGCGGAAAATGAAAGCCCACATTAAAAACCCGGCAGTAATCATGTTGAATGACTGCCGGGTCTGTTCACCGCCTAAGGGGCTCAGCAACTCTTATATGTAGTATTTGCCTAAGGTCCTCTCCCAGTTCATACCATCCTTGGAGATGGATATGCACTCGTGGCACCCCACTGATACATATATGCCATTGGCCCAAACAGTGCCGTTGATATGAGTATCCACGTGGGAGGAATACGGTCTCCATTTAACGCCGTCCTTGGATACATAGGTTTTCCCGTCCAAGCCAACTGCAACCAATTTATATCCCGTCTGGTCCGGATTGGTTGACACTGCTATATCCGTGAAGCTGACCAGGAAGCCCGACAATCTCGAAGTCCAATTTTTACCATCAGGCGAAGTGAGGATTGTACCTTCGGCTCCAACAGCCACAAACTGTGTACCGTCCCAGATAACACCGGTTATATCTTTTCCGGTGTTGGACACCTGCTTTTCCCAATGTTTTCCGTCTGTAGACGTATATATTTCTCCGCTGTTTCCAACCGCTACATATACCCCTCCGCTGTACTCAATCTTATTAATTGAAGCCATGGTAGGTATTACTGAATCCACCCAGTGTTTGCCTCCATCAGTTGAAATGAAAACTGCTCCATTTGTTCCCGTTGCAATGAAAACACCATTTGCGTAGGTTACGCCGATCAAGTCACAGCCCAGTCCCTCTGTGGGCGCATCCCAGTTATGTCCGTCATCGGTTGATATTACAATAGCTCCGTTGTTACCCACAGCTACAAATACTCCGTCACCATAGGCCACATCCACCAAATTTTCAGCCATATCCAAATTAAAGGCAGACCAGGTCCATCCGCCGTCTGTGGATATCCTTATTCTGCCGGAGGTTCCAACGGCCACCAGCGTCTTGCCGCTGTAATCCACATCATAAAGCTGGAATTGGTCCTCGGCCTCCTTATTCAGAATCTCCACACCATGGTCAATGACTGCTGCTATGGTACCGGCTTCGCCCACCAGCAGCTCCCAATCCTTGAAATGAGCAAAATTCGTATATGCATATATGCCCTTATTAACTAACTTTTCCCATTCAAAACCATCCTTGGAGCAGGAAATGGTTCCATGGCTGCCAACAGCCATAAAGCCGTCGCCCCGCCAGCCTATATAAGTAAACATGTCCTTCCTGTCCTGGGCAACTGTTTTCCAATTGACACCATCGGCAGAAACGGCGATTGTTCCCCAGTTTCCGGCAGCAACAAACATATTATTGCCCCAGGTTACACTTTTCAAGGGAACAATTGTTTTGGAACCCTCCAGATTGATTTTGGCTTCTGCCCAATTTAAGCCATCCTTGGATTTCAGGCTTGTACCAATATCAGTCAGCGCAAGAAACTCTTTTCCGCTCCAGGTCATACTGACTATATTGCCTTTGAGCTTGCTGTTTAAAGCAGTGGTTTTGGATACATCCTTCCAGTTATACCCGTCATAGGAATATAAAATTGTACCATAGCTTCCAGCCGCAACAAATACCTTTCCGTTCCAAACCACAGAGTTAAGATGGTATTCCGGTTTTGGAGAAGCTACACAGTCCCAGTATTGGCCGCTCTTGGAAGTGAATATCTGACCGAAAGCACCCACTGCAACAAACTGCTTCCCTGAACAGACTATGGAATTTAAAGCAAACTCAGTCGGCAGCTGGATATCCTTCCAAGCCTTGCCGTCAGTTGTCAGCCTTACAATCCCATAGTCCCCCACAGCCGCAAACAATCCGTCCTCACTGACAGCCACCGACCACAAATAGCGGTCCTTGGGCTCCGGATACTTTTTGGTCTCCTCAGCCTGTATTCCCATAACACTCGCCAAGCTTGTAAAGAGAACACATGATACCAGTAGAAGTAAAAGAAGTCTTTTCATTTTGACCCTCCTATAAAATATTTAACCAACTACATATTAACATTACTTACAATATTTGTAAATAATGCTTTTTATAGGATTGATTTAGTCAAATATTTAATGTCAAAATATGGCCCTGGAAGGAATGTAATGTAGGAAAAGAGTTTTTAGAGTCACGCAGGTCGCTTTTTCCTTGAAAACAGCTTTCTGGCTCCAATGGCCATATAAGTCGCTAAAGGCATAAAAACCTCGAAAGTAAAGGAATAGTACTTGTATATATCGTTCCACTGAAACATTTCAGCAGTGTTCTTGTAAATTATTATTGAAAGTATTAACATGGCCAGGCCCAGAGGCGCCACGATTTTCCGGTAATTTGAACAGCCCAGCAGATGTGCCGCGCCAATGGCTGCCCCATACAGGCACACGCTTATCTTTATAAAGCCTGCAAAGAGGAAAACTATTGCTACACTTATTTCTATTCTCTCGATAAAGTTAATGATATTCAACAGACGGACGGATGCATAAGTGGGAAAGAACAAAATTTCTATGTTTGGAACTCCCAGAGAAAGAAGTGTACGGACTGAAACCAGCAATATAAATAATCCGCTTATTATCCAACTCAGGAAGAATACTTTATATACCTTTTCTTTTTTAGTGAGCTGGTTGAAAAAGGTTAAAAAAATTACTGTCTCAGAGAAAGGGAATGCAAAAACTGAAAAAGCACTTTCAAAAACCGGGCCAAAGCCATTGTAAAGTACGGGTTTAATGTTTTCATAATCAAATATTGGTATAAATAAAAGAGTAACTGCTAAAATAACTATGGCAGTAATGGGAAGCATTATGGACGTCCATCTTCCAATAACCTCAACACCCGCTTTCACTGCCCATATGCACAAGACTATCATAAACAGGCCTATAATATTCTGGGGTGTTTCCGGCAGAGAAACGCTGACAATGAATTCAGTAAAATTCCTGACCACCAGTGATCCCAGATGAAATAAGTACCAGATAAAAATTAAAGACATAAGCTTTCCCACAATATTACCGAATACATCATCAAAAATTTCATATAGGTTTTTATCCGGATACAGCCGTTGAAGCCTGCCATAAAGCAGCAATACGGGTATGGCCATCAGCATGGCCAGCAATATTGCCAGCCAGACATCATTCTTTGCGGAGCTTCCTGCCCCAAGCACAAGAGTACTGCCTAAGGTGAACATAATCATAATGGCCAAGGCCTGTTTTTCTGTAATCAGCTCCTTGTTCATGCTTTCCTCTCTTTCTTTTTAAAAAACATACGATTCAATGTTCCAGATGGCGGATACTAGCCTCTTTATGGGCCCGGCGGGACTTGGTATTCTAACATCCAGCGTCAATAATATTGATGCTGCAAGAACCAAAATGACCATTGCTATAAAAACTATTGTAACAAGGGGTCTTTTTTCTTTTATTAAGGGTATAAGATCCCTTTTGATATAATAACCTATGACAACAGCCATTAACAACATGAACATCTTATTTCTAGTCTCCAATCCTAACCGATTTTGAAAGCAGCCCTGAATGGTTGACTTTCACTTCAACATCAACCATAACCGGAACATTTTTAAAAATTTCAGCCCATTGAGGTTGAATTTTTCTCCAAAAATCAGGATAATCTTTCTTGACACTCTTTCCAAATCCAAAAATGTCAATATCATATTGGACCTGTACCCCTCTTATAACCCTTTCCAGCTCAGATTTCAGCATTTTTTCAGCCTTTTTCTGGATTTTCTCCGCATCCAGCCCATTTTCATATTTGTAAATATTATCAATTTCACCAAGGCTGGTTTTTGTCCTGACAATCAATTCGAAATGCAATTTACCGTTTGAGTATACCGGCTTTAATTTGGTTTTGCTTTTCTCTATTTCAAGGGTAATGTCTGAATTGTCACTTTTTTGCCCGTCTTTTAGAACCAATAAGCCTCCGCGAATCTTATTCATTATGAAAAGATAGTATTTTGTATCCTCTTCATTGAACATATATGCCAGCTTATCCTTTCTAAAAACTGCCGTTCCCGACATTTGAGAGGTTTCGTTCCCAGCGTTCTTCTTCAAGCCTATAACCGGTACCACTGCTGAAATCCCCTCCTCTCCCATGTCATTAATGAACTGGTAAACTTCTGTTTTGGAAGATTTTGACAAATATTTTTCCACATCCAGCATCTCATTTACTTCAAATGCTCTGATTTCAGTGGTTATGCTCTGGGAATTAAGTATCTGGGCTGCACTGTCCTCTTTTGATATAAGAATATCAACGGACAATCTCGGCTCGGCATCCCGGACCATAAAATCCAATATATTCGAAATCCCTTCCCTGGCAACCTCCTGGCTTATTACGATTGTTTCGGCATGGCCCCAGTAAAGCTTCTGGGAATTGAACTTAATAGTATTTCGTATAGCATCAAAAAAAGATTCTCCGTAGCTCTCCAGCTTTTTTGAATGAACACCCATATCTTTTCCGCCGCTCTTTAAGTCAATGATTTCTACAGTAAGCTTGTATTTCCCATCCTGTGTCTTGTCAACGGCAGCTCCGGAAACAATGGACATCTGGTTTATCTCTCTGTAGTTCCAGCAGCCTGTGGCAGTAACCGCCGGTATTGAGCAAATTAAAACGGTATAAATAAGTCGCTTTATCATTTTTCCTTTCTCCCCATGGCCTGTCGCAGCTTATTATGTCCCGATGATACTAATTTGGGCCTTGAATCCATGTACCACAGCGGAGCTCTTATTATGACATCTTTTAAGTCCCCCAGGCTAATTGAGGTTAAATACAACAGGTACGGCACTCCAAAGGAACGCAGCTCACACAGATGCAGCAAAACACCTGTCAATCCGAAAATCAGACCGTAAAACCCCATAAATGATGCCAGCATAAGAAATATAACCCGCATTATGATTGCGGCCCCAAGTATCTTTGGAATCATAAGGCTGGTTACTGCTGAAATAGCCACAACGATGACAATAGGTGCACTGACAAGCTTTGCTTCTACGGATGCCTGCCCCAGCACAATGGCACCCACTATGCTCAATGCCTGTCCTATATTTGAAGGCATGCGGGTACCTGTTTCTCTGAGTATTTCAAAAACAAACAAAAGCACCATTGTCTCCACTATACTTGGAAAGGGTACACCCTGTCTGGCGGCAGATATGCTGATGAGCAAAGGGGTAGGTATCATTTCCTGGTGAAAGGTCATCAGCGCAACATAGATTGCCGGAACTGTTACTGTCAGCATGAAGCCGATTATTCTGAGAATCCTGCTTATAGATGAAAAGTAGAAATTTATATAATAGTCCTCACTTGACTGAAAGTACTCTATAAATAAAAATGGTACTGTAAGGACAACCGGTGTTCCGTCCACCAGTACCGCTATTCTCCCTTCCAGCAGTTTTCCAGTGACAACATCAGGTCTTTCCGTACTGCCTACAGTCTTGAAGGGGGAGTATGCCTCATCATCAATGAATTCCGCGATATAGCCGGAAGCCAGGATACCGTCTATATTGATTTTCTTTATCCTCCTCTCCAGTTCCCTGAGTATTTCCTTGTTGACAAGGCTTTCCATGTAGCAGATGCAAACCTTTGTACAGGTCTTTTCACCTAAAGTCAGCAGCTTGAATTTCATATCAGGGGTTTGTACCCTTCTTCTCAGCAGGGATAAATTGATCATCAAGCCTTCTGTAAAACCATCCCTGGGGCCTCTTATGGTTTTTTCCCCCTCAGGTTCTTCCACAGCTCTGCCATTAACCTCCATGGTACTTATTATCAACGCCTGTGACGTTCCCTCCAGCAAAAGTACCGTGTCTCCCTGCAAAATCGAGTGCACCAGAGTGTTTATCTCAGTGCTCTTTTTAATCTGACCCGAGGTAATTACCTTGCTCTCCAGCTGCAGCAGCAGAGTATCACTTAAGCCCTTCAGGCTGGAGTTCTGTATTACCGGACGTATTATGTTTTCGTTCACGACAGTGCTATCAATCATTTCTTCCATAAAAAGTACACTGCATTTTATATGTCTGTTGTGCTGGTTTTCTATGTTTCTTATTACAAAAGTGTCTTCATCGCATAAAATGTTTGTAAAAAGCTCTAGGTTTTTTTCCAGGGAAGAGCCCATACTACCTTTTTCAGCTTGTTGCGGAAAGGACAGCCCTTCACTTCCTGCGGCACTCTTTTTTCTATTCCAAAAAGTCAATATAATCACCATTCCCATAATATTTTAATTATTGTATGCAACTGCCAGTGTATTATTCTGCAATTAATCTACACAGTCAGCACATCCGCCTGTTTTGTGCCGTGTAATGGGGTGGATTAGCAAAAAAAGCCCTGTTCATTATGAACAGAACTTTTTTTGCATTTAAAGCTTTGAGCCTTTAGGTCCAGCCTTGGACTTATAAGATATATACGAATTTATTTGAACACAACAATCACCTCAAAGGTTTCATTGGGCCCTATTGAGCTGCCGTCTGCACACATAAGTTTGTTCTGGTCGGGTTTGAAGCTAACAAACATACCGTTATGTGCCCTTATGGCAACTCTGTTTAAACCAAGACAGATGAAATCGAATAACTCTGATTCGCTTATTTGCTCCGTTCGGGATTTTATTCCCAGGTGACCGTTTTCCCGTACAGTAATCATATCTCTTGTGTGAGTCTGAATGTATGCATTATTTATTGCTAAAGGCACACTGAATATTATTTCCGGTACCGCGTCATCACAACAATTTACCGATGTTAATTTCCCACTGCATTCAAATGACAAAAACTCTCCATTACAGGGTTTTACCGCAACCCTTGCGCCCATAAACGACATAAAAACACCCCTCTTTGCATTTTATAACAAAATATGTAGCTTTCTGTTTAATTATAACAAATATGCCATTTACTATCAATTGGTTTTAACAGAAAGTTTTACATTATTTGTTTTTATTTTCTTTTAGAGGTATTGTTATATAAACTGTAGTTCCCCTGCCCTCTTCCGATTCTAAATTAATAGCACCCATAAATTTGCTTTTTATTGCTATACCTGCAAAATATAGTCCCAGTCCTGAACCATCCTTGCCTTTTGTTGTAATCATTTCATTGAAAATCTTGCTCTTTACCTCCGAAGGCATTCCCTTTCCGGTGTCCTGCACGGTAAAAAGCACCGAATCTCCCTTTCGTGCAGCCTTTATATATATGATTCCTCCGTTGGTATAGGCATGAGTTGCATTGATGATAACATTACCCAAAATCTGTGTAAGCACTGATATATCACCTTCTATCTGGGTGTCAGGGTCCAGGTCCAAGCTGCAGCTCAATTTACAGTTTGATTTCTTAAGTTCAAAATCCAAAAGTATGGTTACTTTACTCACAACGTCATTAACAGTGAAGCTTTTGTTAAGACTTCCGTTCATGCTGGCAGTTTGATCCTTAACCGCTGAAATAATATCTGATATATAGACAAGATAGTTTTTTATGGAGTCCTCCCATTTCTTCATATCCCTGATAATATCCCCGCATTCCTGCTGCTTTTCTCCCAGGTTGATGCCTCCCAGCAGGCTTTCCATCTTTGCCGTCTGGTTTTTTAACGCCAGTACCCCGCCTGAGGCCGACATTAGGGGGGATTTTATATTGTGAGATATTCCGCCGATAAGATTTTGCAGGGAAATAAGCCGGGCCTGTTCCATCATCTGTTTGGAGTTTTCCTCCATAAGCCTTAATACCTGCCTGTGTTCAGTCATATCTCTGAAAAACACCAGTATGGCCATAAACTGCTTATGTGCATGGATATGTATTATTTCTATCTCAAAATATCTTTGCTCATTTTTAAGAGTAAGCTCATATTCAATTTTTGCGTTTTCATGGGAGTGCTCGGACAAGTATACATATTCAGTTAATTTTCCCGCCAGTTGGTATAGCTTGGCATCATTGAGCGCCTTGAAAAAGTTGTTTTCCTCTGTGTCAATGAGTTGTCCGAACCGTTCCCTGAAGTTTTTGTTTACTTCAAGCACATTGCTTTTATAGTCAATTACCACAAAGGAATCACTGATAAAATCCACTACACTTCGTATAGCTATAGGGAGCATGTCAAGGAATTTGTATCTTCGTATGGCAAAGGTCAGACAGATTGCAGTAAAACAGTAGCTCATGGTATAAATACTGTCGGGTATGGCAATAGGAAGACTTGAGAAATATGTAACATAGACCAGGTAGTCAACTGCAATAGGTGTAACAATTCCAAGAACCACAAGCAAAATCTGCTTTGTAAGACAATTTGTGTATTTTAAACTGAAGAACAGCAGATATATCACTGCAAAGGTTGCATAAGCCAGCTGCCAGGTACAGTGAACGTAGTAGTAGCTGCCGAATACAAAGGAATAGCCGTTTGGAGAGTAGCTCTTTATAAACAGATGGTGAAGGCTGTTTGTAAAAAGCATAAAAGTGCTTATGGCCGGCGGGGCAAAAATCAATACATAAGTCATAATCCTGCTGATTTTTTCTTTTACCAGCAGCACTGACAGTGTCACCAGCGTAGCTGGAAGAAAAAACACACATACGGAGCCTGCCAGGTATACGGCATAAAGTATATGGCCGGTGGCAGAGCTTATAATAACATTCAGCAGCCGAAGTACGGTCCAGATGAATAATATCAGCACATTCAAGGCACACATCCTGTGCAGCAGCCTGGAATGCCTGATATTCCTTATTTGGATGAAGAGGGTAATGTGTATTACCGCGGAAAAAAAGTAAATTAATATTTTTATTGTTGTCTCAAGCATAAAAAACCTCTGCTTTGAAAGCTCTTGACCAGGCTTTCACTAAAAATGTCTTTATTTTTTATTCAGACTTGGAGTATCCCCAAAATTGGCATTATAACAGAGTAAATAATCTGTTGTGACTCTGAAAAGATCCGCCAGCTTCTTGATATTCTCTCCAGTGGGCTCAGTCTGGTTGGTTTCCCAGTTTGCAACGGCAGTACGGCCAACACCAAGAATTTTTCCCAGCTCCTCCTGGCTGATATTGTGTATTTTCCTGAGCCTTTTAAGGCGTATTCCGAAGCTGCCCTCTCTTCTGGAATGTTCTATGGACTTCCGGGCGGATTCAATCATAATCAGCAATTCTTCAAAATTGGCCGATTTCTCAAAATACATCTGTATGTCCATGGTCTTCAATATTTCAATTCCTGGAGCCTCTTCAGCTCTGCCTGTAAGCAGCATTATGTATATCTCATCATCAGTTTTTCTGATTTTTTCGGTTATCTGTCTTCCATTCATGGCATCAATGAAAAAGTCAAGTATCAAGAGGTCATAGCTGTTTTCCCTGATGGCCTCCATACCTTCTTTGGAAGTTACAAAGCCGTTTACAACGTACTCAGGCGGCAGGTTTGCCTTAATTGAGTCAATAATTCCCTGTTCATCATCAATAATAATAATCTTGAATTGGTCTCCCATACTCTTCCTCCATTAGAATCACAACAGCTTCATAAAGTCAACTACGGTTTAAGTTATCGGATTTCAGCCCATGATAATTGACTTGATTAATTGTATTTATATTAATAATAATACAAAATTTTGCAATAGGCAATTAGTTTTCATTATATCTGACATATATAATTAACATACTTTTAGTATTTTGTATTGTATTACTGTCGCAAAATTCGACATACGACCTTTGTATTGCCTGGAAAAAATTGTGAAAATAATTATTGACACGTCATTTTTAATGACATATAATAACAGCAGAAAATGATATCATTTATGACAAAATGTTTTAAAAAACCGAAAGGAGTGTAAAAATATGGTACAAATAACAAAACCATCACCATCAGACTGTAATGTTAAAATTGTAATTTATGTTGACACTGCAAAGGCAAGAACAGGTTCTACACAGGGCATCTATATGGTGGACAACAGGGCTCCACGAAGCACCAACGAGGGAAGTGCCTCACTGAATACATACTGCAATACCAATGACTATGTTTCCTGGAGGATTCTGCCCATCGACCCAGACACCCATGACACCACAGTTATTACAAGCTTTGACCAGTCCATGGCCTGGGGCTACGGAGGTAATCCCACTCAATCCAGCACCGCTGGGGATGTTTGGGTTGGAAGAGCAGAAAATGCGGGTAATTACGCCACTCCCATCAATATATTGATTTCTGAAAGCGGCAGAAATCCCGTTCAGTTAAAAATCAGCCCAAGTCTTAACATATGCGGCTAGAATAATTCAGGCTTAAATAAGCTAATTTTATGAAGGAGGCTCAAACAATGACTATACAAGAATATCAGGCTCAGGTCAGAGCCCAGACAAAAATAGTGATTACTGTGGATACCGCCAGAGTTTTAAGCGGAGACACCCGAGAAATTTATATGATAGACAACAAAGTCGAGCTGGGAAGCACAGGGGAGGGAACTCTCGAACTGTCCACAAAATGCTTTGCAGGAGACTATATATCCTGGCGGGCAGAGGCATTGGACCCCGATACCCAGGATACTGTTTCCATTGCAGGCTTCCAGGTTTCCAGCGGCAATGTTTTCGGCGGCGAGGGATCTCCGCAGCCCCAGTCAGACGATAACACCTACTGGATGGGCCGAGCAATCAATCAGGGCAGCCAGACCTACCAGGTTAAAATAATAATAAACGGAACCCATGTTGTTACATGGGATCCCTTTATTACTTCATGCTAATATATATTATTGATTTTTAAGCTGTTACATATTATAGTCACAAACTTTATAAACTAACATAGCTGGCTTATTTACAACAGTTCTGGCAGCATATATGTACAAAAACCAGGCAGGCAGAAGTTTCTCTTCTACCTGCCTGGTTTTTGTACATATGTTTAAATAAGACATGTACCGTGTACTTTGGTGTTCTCTTCTATCCTTTTGCCGACAGCATTATTATCTTGCAAATCAGTTCCTTTACATCAACTTTTCCTTTATATATACTGACTACTTTTCTGGGACTAACTTTCGGCATACCCTGGACCCCTTTTCAATACCTGCATCCCGACATGGGCTGGAGGAGTTCTATTTAAATTATATTCATAAGGCGGAGAATTTAAAATTTGTCCTTACAAATTTGAATACTGAGTATAAAAATAAACTAATTGTAAGATGGGATAAAATGTAATAATATGTGTATGTGGCCTATTTTATTACAATTATGTAAAATACGATAAAATAGCCCATTATATTTCAAAATACTAGAATAGGAGGCGATTTTTTATGAGGAAGAAAACCACATTGAGGGTTTTCTTGGCATTGACACTGGCAGTATTTATACCGGCCATGTCATTCATGAGTGCGGCTGCAGCCACCTCACCACCTGACGGAAGCAAGTATGAATTTGAAAACGGCGTTCAAAACAATGCTGAAATTCATACGGACTACGTGGGAAAAACCGATGACGGGCTGACTTTTGATCTGACAGGAGCTACCTGCAGCTTTATAGGTCAAAAGGGCACCAGTACTTCTGTAAATGTAGCTGTAAGCCAGACAGGTCTGTACGAGCTTATTGTCCGTTATGCACAGCCCTTTGACAAGACCAAAAAAGTGCAGTACCTCAATGTTAACAATTCAAACCAGGGAGAGGTGAGTTTTCCCTACACTCTCAGCTGGAAGGAAATGTCGGCAGGCATTGTGAAGCTCAATCAGGGTACAAACAATATCCAGTTTGAAAGCTACTGGGGTTACACCTTTTTTGATTACCTGATTGTCAAACCTGCTGATGAAAGCATAAGCAATCTGAAGGTAGAAAAAACGCTGGTAAATCCCAACGCTACCCAGGAAACCAAAGCCTTGATGAGCTATCTGGTGGATGTTTACGGAAAGCACATTCTTTCCGGACAGCAGGAGTTGTGCGGTTCACACAACTATGAAGGCTCGGAGGCTGAATTTACCTACATAAAAGAAAAAACCGGCAAGCTGCCCGCGGTCAGAGGCTTTGACTTCATGAATTACAGAGGGAACGGCCTGCTCTGGGATGATCTCTGTGCCGAGCGCGTCATCGACTGGTACAAGGTCAAGGGCGGTATTCCTACAGTCTGCTGGCATTGGTTCTCACCAGGCAATATAGGCAAAAAAGCCGATAACAGCTTCTATACCGACAGCACAACCTTCAGCATATCCAAGGCCCTGACTGCCGGAACGGCAGAAAACACCGCGCTGCTGGATGATATAAGGGTTATGGCCGGCAAGTTCAAGCAGCTTCAGGATGCGGGAGTCCCAGTCCTTTTCAGGCCTCTGCACGAAGCCGAGGGCGGCTGGTTCTGGTGGGGTGCCCAGGGTCCTGAAAATTGCGTGCAGCTTTACAGGCTGCTCTATGACAAATTTACAAATGAGTATAAGCTCAACAACCTTATATGGGTCTGGACCTCCTATACCTATGATACATCTCCAAAATGGTATCCCGGTGACGACGTGGTCGATATCCTGGGCTATGACAAGTACAACGCCAAGGACGGGCTGCCCAACGGAAGTGCTATTTCCTCCACCTTCTACAATATGGTCAAACTGACAAACGGAAAAAAACTGGTTACAATGAGCGAAAACGATACCATACCCAGGGTATCCGGACTTATTGACGAAAAAGCCGCCTGGCTGTATTTCTGTCCCTGGTATGGCTGGCACCTTACAGGAGAACAGAACAATCCTGTGAGCTGGCTGGCAGAAATGTACAAGAGCGAGTACTGCATAACCCTTGATGAGCTCCCCGACCTCGAAAGCTATCCCACAAATATTGAACCTGAAATTTTATATGGCGATTTAAATGGAGATAAGTCAATAGATTCAATTGACCTGGCCCTGATGAAGAAATGTGTGCTTGAAAACAATCAGTCCATTAAAGCTGCAGACCTTGATGGAAGCGGCTCAGTAGATGCAATTGATTATTCCCTTATAAAAAAATATTTACTTGGCCAGATAACTGAATTTCCTGCCGGGAAATGATTATTTTAAGTAAGCAGCATATTTACACTAAGCAGCATATTTTACATATACCATATGCCCCCATTCTTTCCTCCCCCAAGGCCAAAAGCCTTATATTCCAGAGTTTAAAAAAACAACTTTAATAAAAGAAAGGAAGAAACAGCATGAAAGTGTTAAATTATTTAAAAAAGGCCGGCTGTACTGTCCTCAGTGCGGTTATGCTCACAGTTATGGCCCTTCCTGCCGGCAGTCTGAACGTCAGCGCAGCAGGAATAGATTATAATTATGCAAAGGCTTTGCAGTACTCACAGTATTTCTATGATGCAAATATGTGCGGCACAGGTGTCAAGGAAAACGGGCAATACAAATGGAGAGACGATTGTCATACCTATGATGCAAAGCTCCCCCTTGACCCAACCAATACGAATATGACCCAGAGCTTTATAACAAAAAATAAAAGCGTACTGGACCCGGACGGTGACGGTACTGTTGATGTTTCGGGCGGCTTTCACGATGCCGGAGACCATGTAAAATTCGGTATGCCGGAAGCCTACTCCGGTTCCACACTTGGCTGGGGCTTTTATGAATTCAGACAGCAATACGAGACCACCGGACAGGCTGAGCATGCCAAGACCCTTCTCAGATATTTCAATGACTATTTTATGAGGTGTACCTTCCTTGACGGTACAGGAAAAGCAATTGCCTTCTGCTACCAGGTAGGGGACGGCGATGTGGATCACGCTTTCTGGGGTTCACCTGAAAATGATGACATGTTCAGAAGAGGCTGGTTTGCCACAGATGAAATGCCCTCAACAGACTGCGTAGCTGCCGCCTCTGCTTCTCTGGCGGTGAATTATATGAACTTTAAGGATGAAGACCCCCAATACGCTGCAAAATGCCTTAAATATGCAAAGGCACTGTTTGAATTCGCAGAGAGATGCCCTACAAAATCCTGCAATGCAGACGGACCAAAGGGCTACTACACTTCCTCCAAATGGCAGGATGACTATTGCTGGGCAGGTTCCTGGCTTTATCTGGCAACAAGGGATGACCACTATCTAAGTGAGGTACTCAAGTACTTTGATTATTATGCACCTTCCTGCTGGACACATTGCTGGAATGATGTGTGGTCGGGTACTGCCTGCCTGCTTGCTGAGATTGATGATTTGATCGATAAAAACGGACAGGTTCTGGAGGACAGGTACAAGGCCGCTACGAACAAAAGTCCCTATGAAGAAATCAATTTCTGGAGTCAGATAGCCAAAACGGTTGACGGCTGGATATCAGGTCAGAATGTAACCATTACACCTGGCGGCTATGGCTTTCTCAACCAGTGGGGTTCTGCAAGATACAATACAGCGACCCAGCTTCTGGCCCTGGTATATGACAAGCACCACGGAGATACTCCCTCAAAGTACAGCCAATGGGCTAAATCTCAGATGCAGTACCTAATGGGCAACAATCCCTTAAACCGCTGCTATATAGTAGGCTTCAGCGACATTTCCGTCAAATTCCCACATCACAGGGCAGCTTCGGGCTTGTCCAGATGTGAAGATCCCGCACCTCATAAACACGTGCTTTACGGCGCGCTGGTGGGAGGACCCGGTTCAAAGGACGAGCACAAGGATGTCACCTCCGATTATGTTTATAACGAAGTAACCATTGACTACAATGCGGCATTTGTGGGCGCATGTGCAGGTCTGTACAGGTACTTCGGCGATTCCTCCATGCAGGTGACACCTGATTTCCCGCCTGAAGAACAGGGCGGTGGTGAAGAAGGCGGAAATTCCTACTGGGTGGATGCCTTTGGTGTGGATATCAAGCAGTCCGACGGACCAAAAGCAACAGAGGTAACCATCTATGTTAATTCGGATGCTGCCAAGACTTCAAAGAATATTTCAGTTAGGTACTATTTCGATGCGACCGGAATGTCCTCCCTGGAACCAAACAGTATTGAAATGAGGGAACTCTACGACCAGACTGATGCAGAAACCGATTTCAACGCTGTATTCTCAGGGCCCCTAAAATATAACAGTACAAAACTTGGAACCAATAAGATCTACTACGTTGAAGTAACCTGGGATGGCTATGCAATAGCCAATTCCAACAAGAAGTACCAGTTTGCGCTGGGTACCTATGCCTGGCAGAACTCCTGGAATCCCACCGACGACTGGAGCTATCAGGGACTGAAGATTCAGGACAGCAACTGGACGGGAGTACCCGCCAGAACTGACAACATCTGCGTTTACGACAAGGGTGTCCTGGTAGGAGGTATTGAACCCGATGGAACCAAGCCTGAGACTCCTTCTCAAATCATGAAGGGTGATGTAAACGGTGATAAGGAAGTAAATGCACTGGATTTAATGCTCTTAAAGAGTCATCTTCTGGAAATCAAGCTTTTGACCGGTGACAATCTGAAGGCGGCAGACGTAGACTCCAGCGATTCAGTTGACGCTCTGGATTTAATCAAGCTCAAGGGCTTCCTGCTGGGGCAGTTCCAGTTTTAGTCCGATGTAACAGGGTTTGAAAATCAATATGTATTATGCAAAACACCCACCTGACCGGAAGGTCAGGTGGGTGTCTTTTACGTGAGTAAAAACATAGAGTAAAAGTAATTAATAATATTTACTGCTCCAAGAAAAGTACCAATTAACATGGTAATAACAAACTGCCGTACAAAGTATTTATTATTAGCAAAGCAAAATTGCTTAACACGATTTGTATTTAAAAATATGAAAATTAAAACTGCAATGCTGATTTTTATAATTGGCACGGCGATAAAATCTAAAAAATATGAGAACCCGCCAGGTTGAAATAATATTAAATATACTTACCATCTTTACCAAATATGCTATTTGCTTAAAAAACACAGATAAAAGTAATATTAAACACATATACCAGCCATGTTTTATATTATAGTTATTATTAGATTTATTTTTATTACTTTCTAATTTATATTGTTCTTTTTTCGGTAACAATTAAATCCAAAGGTATATCATGGCTTTCGTGAGGAATATCAGCTAGGACCTGAAAATCAAAGCAAACACCTATTTTCACACAGTTTTCAGATATACCTGTGAGATAGCTGTCATAGAAGCCACCCCCATATCCCATCCGGTTCCTATTTTCATCAAAGACACTTCCTGGGACTATTATAACATCATGCTCCTGTGGACTGACAATATCACTTTCAGCCAAAAGCGGCTCCAGTATGCCAAAGCTGCCTCTGGCCTCCAGTTGGCTGAAATCACTAATTTGAACGGCATGCATCCGACCGCTGCCGGTCTTATGCTTTTCAAGACAGGGAACACTCACCTTTTTCCCTTGAGAAAGCCAGCTTTTTATAAGTCCATGGGTGTGAACCTCACTTCCAAAGCTGACAAAGCACATAATGTTCCGGGCTTCAACAACAGCCTGCACAGCCGTTAACCTGCAATATATACCTTCAGACCGGTTAATCCGCTCACTGACCTCCAAGCTGTCTCTCAACCCAAGGTATTGCTTTCGCATTTCGCTTTTTATTATGCCCTACTTCCTTTCTTTTATAAAACTGCCCTGATACTGCCATGAAGCTGCCATAATACAGCACTGTAAGTCCGCTGAAATCCATATTCAGCTATCTAACCCTTATAACATCTTCATTCCCAAGGCTGCTAAAAGCTCAAGTCCGGCCCCAGAGACAATGCCAGCAAGAACCAGAATATCAGTTGAATTACAAAAACTATCAGCGATACCGTCAACAGTGCCGCCCCAAAAGACCTTCTATCCGAGTCACAGTCGTTTGCAACCAAAACCAGTCCGGCTATAAGTCCCGTTACCTGCCCGATACCCGGAACGATAACAGACAATGCACAAAGAAAGGTTTTTGACCAGTTGCTCATCAGACTTTTACCTGAGGCGGAAGAGTAATTGTTCAACAGAAGCTGTCTTTCAAGTCCGGTCACCTGCCGGGTTTCACCTGGCAAACGCTGTTGTCCCCCGTAATATATTGGCGAAACAGTATCAGTATTGCTGTTTTTATTGCTCTGGCTGCCTTCTGCGTTTATGTCAACTACAGTATCGTGCTGCTCCTGCTCCATCTGCATATCCTCCATGAGCCCTCATTTATCAGTGTTATTATATCATAATGCACCAAAATAGAAATAAGACTTTTTATTCATTTTTAAGCCTTAAGTATGAAGCTCAGGTCCGATAAATCAGGAAACCTCAAGTCCCGTATCACATTCCACCGGCAGATAGTATATTCCAATCAGGCCTTTAATAACGTCGTCATAATTGCTTTCTGTGATTTTATGTAAATATCCATTTTCCATATGTATGTATAAGGTTACCTGATACTTTTCAAAATTATCCATTAACGCGCTTATCATATCAATGGAATCCATTGGATTATAAAAATTCCCTACCCAGCGGCGGGAAAATTCTTCATTTTTCAAATCCTTCTGATAGAAGCTGTGCAAAAACCTCCGTATTTCTCCCTGCTTAGTTGACCATATGCTCAAAGTTACCGACATTGTAGTTCCCCCATGCTCATTAGTTTATCTACCCTGAATAATATTTGACGTTTACACCTAAAACCCTTTATGTATTTTTTGACAATGCAAAAACCCTGACAACAAACACTGCCAGGGTTTAATTATATAATTATTTGATTATTATGTCACCCGTTAATGATTACCTGCTAAGAAGCCTTTGGGACAAAGCATGTACCTCATACTTTATTTTTTCTTCATCAATTCCGGTAAACTGTCTGTTTCTCATAAGTATGTTTCCATCTACAAGCACAGTATCCACATCCGCTGCCTGGGCGGAATATACTGCTGTGGACAAGGGATTGTTCCTTGGATAAAAGTGAGGCTTATCCGTGTCAATCAGAATAACATCAGCCTTCATACCCTCAGCGAGCACGCCGGTATCTTCAAAGCCAAGGGCTTTTGCACCGTTTATGGTTCCCATTTTCAAAACTGTGTCTGCCTTCATCAGCTGTGGGTCCATGGCCGCGCCCTTATGCACAAGTGCCGCCAGGTTCATTTCCTCAAACATGTTAAGGTTGTTGTTGCTGGCCGCCCCATCAGTACCAAGACACACATTTATGCCCCTTTCAAGCATTTCCGGTATCCTGGCGATACCACTCCCCAGCTTCAGATTGCTTGTGGGGTTGTGAGCCACGTTTACTCCCTTTTTCTTTAGTATCTCCAGGTCACTGTCCGTAAGATGCACACAATGGGCCGCCAGTACCGGAACGTCCAGTACTCCTGTTTTCTCACAGATTTCAACAGAGGTCATACCATAATCCCTCCTGCTGGATTCCACCTCGGCAGTTGTTTCCAAGAGGTGGATATGAATGCCTGTATTTAGCTGCTTTGCCAGGGCGGCTGCATTTGTCAGAGTCCTTTCATTGAACATGTAGGTGGAGTGAATTTCCACGAAAACCTTTATACGGCCCTGGGCGCTGTTGTGATATTGGTTGTAGTAGTCAATGGTTCCCTGGCTTTTGTCCAGACGCTTTAACTCTCCGCCTTCAAAAAACTGAACAGGGCTTTTGCAGAGATTTGCCTTTATGCCTGTCTCTGTGACAGCACGGGCTACCTCATCCATAAACATATACATGTCTGCAAAAGCTGTGACTCCAGACCTGAGCATTTCAGCAATACCCAGCATCGTACCCCAGTATACGTCCTTGTCTGTAAGCTTTGCTTCAACCGGAAAAATATTATTAAACAGCCAGGATTCCAGTGCCATATCATCGGCATAATTTCTCATGAGAGTCATTGCACTGTGGGTATGTGTATTAACAAGCCCAGGCATGGCAAGCATGCCCTGCCCGTCAAGTTCCTGTTTATATACAGCATTTTCAGGTGGTTTTTGAGAAAGGTAGCTTATTCTTCCGGCTGAAATTCCAAGAAAACCGCCATGGATGACCATATTCCGGTCATCCATGGTTATTAAATCAACATTTTTTATTAATAAATCCAGCTTCATTGTGCCTCCGCTTATTCCGCCCAACTGTTAAGGTATTTCTTCTGTTCTCTGGACAGCTTGTCAATCTTAACTCCCCAAGATTTAAGCTTCATCTCTGCCACAGCCACGTCAAGCTCCGCAGGTACATCGATAACCTTGTTTCCAAGCTTACGGAAATTTTTAAGCATGTATTTTGCAGACAATGCCTGTAATGCAAAGCTCATATCCATTATCTCGGCTGGATGTCCGTCTCCTGCCGCAAGATTAACCAGCCTTCCTTCCGCCAGCAGATTTATCCACCTGCCATTGTCCATTTTATAGCCCATTATGTTCTTTCTCTGCTCCTGCTTTTCAACAGCAAGCCTTTCAAGCTGTTCAACCGAAACCTCAACATCAAAATGGCCCGCATTACATAATATAGCGCCATCCTTCATATGCTTGAAATGCTCCTGGGTTATAACATCACGGCAGCCAGTAACTGTGATGAAGATATCTCCCACCTTTGCAGCCTCGGTCATTTTCATAACCTTGTAGCCGTCCATTAATGCTTCCGCAGCCTTTATGGGATCAATCTCAGTGACTATCACATCCGCACCGAAGCCCTTGGCTCTCATGGCTATCCCCTTGCCACACCAGCCATAGCCGGCAACAACAACATTTTTGCCTGCTACAATAAGATTTGTGGTTCTGTTTATACCATCCCATACTGATTGTCCTGTGCCATATCTGTTGTCAAAAAGATATTTGCAGTTTGCGTTATTAACAGCAATCATGGGAAATTTAAGCACGCCTTCCTTTTCCATGGCTTTAAGACGCAGCACTCCCGTTGTGGTTTCTTCGCAGCCCCCCATAATATGAGGGATCAGTTCTTTTCTGGTGGTGTGCAGAAGATTGACAAGATCTCCTCCATCATCAATTATTATATTTGGCTTATATCCAAGAGCCAGGTTCAGATGCTCCTCATATTCCTCCTTGGTGGAATTATACCATGCATATACATCAAGACCGTCTGCAACAAGGCCGGCAGCTACATCATCCTGAGTTGAGAGAGGATTGCTACCTGTAACGGAAACTTCTCCGCCACCAATTGCAAATAATTTTGCAAGGTACGCGGTTTTTGCTTCAAGGTGAACCGACACAACCACCCGTACTCCCTTAAAAGGTGCTGTGGCTCTGAAATCCTCCTCAAGGCTTCTCAGAATAGGCATATTACTTCTAACCCATTCAATTTTCTGTTTTCCCTTGTCAGCCAGTGAAATATCACGTATAACACTTTTCATATTTTTTAACCCCCGTCCTCTTTCGTTTTACCATAAAATTATATGATACATTATATACTGTTTCAACCAATTAATATTATTCATCAAAAATGTTTTCATTACATCATTTATGAAATCTGCCACTCTTGTGGTATCAGTTACCAATGACCTCCGTCACGGTTTTCATGCTGTAGCCTCTTTTTTTGATGCCGGATACAATCCCTTCCAGCCTGGGGATATCATATTTATTAAAATGAAGGAGAATGATTGAGCCCTTTGAGCAATTATTAACAATATGCTGTTCAATCTTTACGGAAATCTCAGCAGCCGTGTGATTTTTTTTCATAGGATTGATAACGCTGCTGTTGGTTTCCAGGTTCCAGGCTATGACCTTATAGCCGCAGCTTTGAGCAATTGACAGAATCCTGTCGCTTTTGTTGCCGCCGCCGCCCGGCAGCCTCAGATATGGGAATTCCTTCTTCATCCGGTCCAGATATTCCTGACCCAGAAACTTTTTTACGCTGGTTTCCCAGCCCATTATTTCGTTTCGCACCTGCTGATCCGAAAGCTTGGTAAGGGACGCGTGATTCAAGGTGTGGTTACAGATTTGATGGCCTTCTGAAACAGCTCTCTTCCATACCTCCGGATAGTCGTCCAACACACTGCCTATAATAAAAAAGGTGGACTTAATATCATTTTTTTTAAGTATATCCAGAACCTTTATAACGGTTTGCTTATTATAGCCGTCATCAAAGGTAAGTGCAACCTTTGTGGTATTTGCACCCTTGTAAATGGGTTTTTGAACCTTTTGGACATCCATCGCAGTCTGAGCTTTTGCAGCCCCGGTGTCCTGAACCTTTTTTTCCGGCGCCTTCACCTGCGCTTTAGGTATTATGGCGGAACCGGTGCTATTGACAGCACTGGCTGCCTTATCACTATCACTGCCGGTTTTACTGTTTTCTGCCTCTGTGCTGCGGATTACGCCTCCACCGGTCACAATACCGTTCGTCACACTGCCGCCGGTCACACTGCCGCCAATAGTCTCTGGTTTTTTGGCGGCAAGGGTAATATTTTGCTGCGCTGCTTGAACACTATCCTGCATGAATATTTCCGGCAGCACATTTTTCTGGTGCTTGGAACTGAGATTTACTATTCCGCAATACCAGATGAAAATAATAGCTACAGTACATACTGACAAGGTATATGCTGTACGGACAAATATCCTCTTACCTTCATACGTTACCAGCTTATTGTATTTTTCGTATATGTTGAGTTTATGTATCAGGTTTTTAAGCATGTATGATCCTTTTGGAAAACTGTGATATATATATTATACTTGGAAAAACCATTTTGGAACATACTAGAAATAATATTTTGTAAACTTTACAAACTGATTACTTTACCTTTTTTAGTTTTCCTCTTTGCTTCATCAGCCATAACAGTTGTCTTCGCTGGTTTATTTGTCCTCGCTGGTCTATTAGCTGTCTTCACTGGTTTAGCAGACTTCTCCGTTTCTTTCTCAGCAGTCTTCTTTTGCCTTCTTGCGGATATTTTGTATACATAATTGCTTCCCGAATTATTATCCCAATTGTTTGCAGAATCCTTAAAGCACAACTCCAGGCTCTTTCCCTCCTGAACCTGTATTTCAGCCTGGAATCCTTCCGAAAGCCTATCCATTTGAACGTAGGAACTGAAGTCCCAGCCGTCTCCAAACCCGTAATGCAGGAATACACTTTCCGCTCCCGAACCTGCCAGCAATCCCTTGTAGATGATTTTAAGCCCGTCTCCGCTGTAAAAGCTCTTCCTTGATAACACGACCCCATTGCCTTCATATGTTTTAGCTGCCATTCCACCACTCCCTGTACATGATTAAATTAAAAATCAAGGTTATTCTGTTTTATAATAGAATTTTCAACATTATAACACGCTGGTAAGGTTACGTCAATTTTACATATATGTTATATATTTACATGTACTGAGCAATAATCTTTTCCAAAGTAGGATTAATGCCCAGAAGCTTTTTCAGCTGCAGATATTCCTCTATGGCAGCCTTATTTACATTTCCCGTTTTCTCGGCTCTTATCATGAGGTTTTTGGGTGTCTCCAGCGGAGATACATACTCTACTATTGACACCTTGTAGCCCACCGCTTCTAAAAGCATCACTCTTATTCCGTCGGTCAGCACATCCGCAAGTCTTGCCTTCAGTACCCCGTGACCGGTTAATCGCTCCAACTCTTTAAAGGAATACTGACTGAGGATTTCCTTCTGGCAGCAGGGAACCATGACAATGGCTTTTGCATTGTTTTTCACTGCCAGCGCTATTGCTTCATCAGTAGCGGTATCACAGGCATGAAGGCTTATGGCCAGATGTATATCCTCGTCTGAAGTATAATGCCTTATATCAGTCACACGAAAATCCATATTTTTATAATCCAAACTGTCGGCAATGTTCCGTGACGCATCAATTACAGTTTTTGATATATCCAGGCCGGTAAAATGACAGTTCTTTTTGAGAACCTCCTTGATATAATAGTTCAGGACAAAAGACAGATACGACTTTCCGCAGCCACAATCCACCACATTTATCTTCCCATACTTCAAACACAGATTTTTAAGCATGTCATCCACAAGCTCTATATAATGGTCAATCTGGTTATATTTTCTGATCATGTCATTCTTAATTTTGCCGTTTTCTCCAAGAATGCCGATAGCCTTTAACACCGCATCCGCTTTTCCCACTTTAATGTAATAGTCCCTGTTGGTAATATGGGAGGTTTCATTATGGCCGCTGCAGGTCTCTGCTGCTTCCTGGTCCTTGGTCTGCATTCTCACGCTTCTGTCATCGGCATCAATGTGAATGGTGGTTCCCCTCTCCTGGTAAATCAGATTCATTGCTTCATACTGTTCTGCTATCTTGCAGATTCTTGCCCCCAGCCAGGAAATCTCCATTTTGTCATTTCTTCCGTTATACTGGAGAAACAGCCTTTCTTCCTTTAATGTGACTATGGCCTCATAAAACTTTGAACCGGATTTAAATTTTATAGTTATCTTTTTAAAGAAATCACCATTGTCCACTATTCTTTGTTCCAGTCCGGATAAAAACAAACCTATCTTCTGAATACTCTGCTTGTTCATTTTCAGCTCCTTTGCAAATGCTGGCAGAAAACCGCCCGAAAATGCCTTTTCCTGTTATCAATGTTTTTGTACTGAATCCTTTAGAAGCTCAACCTCCTCAGGGGCCAGCTCTCTGCACTCCCCCAGCCCAAGGCTTTCGTCCAGCTCCAGCCTGCCCATGCTAAGCCTTTTCAGATAAATGACCTTCTTACCCACTGCTTCAAACATTCTTTTTACCTGATGGAACTTACCTTCCACAATGGAAAGCCTTATCTCGGACACCTGGTCCGAGCTGAGGATTTCCAGCTTCGCCGGCAGGGTCTTATATCCGTCGTCCAGGGTTACTCCCCCTTCAAAAGCTACGGCGTCGGCCTGCAGGACCCGGCCCTCCACACGGGCATAGTATTTCTTTGTAACATGCTTCCTGGGAGATAATATTTCATGTGCAAGCTGCCCGTCATTGGTCATAAGTACAAGCCCTTCGGTGTCAATATCCAGCCTGCCGGCGGGAAACAGCTCAAAACACTTGTATTCCTCCGGCATAATATCAAATACCGTCCTTTGTCTGGTATCGGTAGTTGCAGAAATGACTCCCTGAGGCTTGTTCATCATCAGATATATATATTTCCTGTATTCCAGCTTGATTCCATTCATTATTATTACGCTGGCGGCAGGGTCAACATGAAGTCCGCTGTCTTTTGCAACCTGCCCGTTTACTGACACCAGTCCTTTTTTAACCGCACTTTTTATTTCAGTTCTGGAACCAAAGCCAAAATTGGATAAAATCTTGTCCAGCCGCTGCTTCTGATTCAAATGTCAAACCTCCCTTAATCGAGTGCTCCGGCATATTGTCATGCCATTTTTCTCCACCCCTTGGGGTAAAGATTTTTCAGCATGTCACCTGTGTGCTTTGCCCAGCCCAGCGTATGCCCGTCAACACAGATACCGGTATAGCCTCTTTTCCCAGACTCCTCACACTCAGTCAGGGTTTCTCCCTTAAGGTAACTGTTTGCTTCCCTGGAACCGGCTGTAAAATCTATTTTTCTCTTCATTTCTTCCTTCTTCATAGATACTGCCAGCGAATGAGACGGAACAAAACCCTTTGGACCGCTCTCCCCCAGATACCAGCCGAATTTAGCCACCTTCAGTCCTGACAGGTCGGGGCAGGATTGCGGGAGATGATAGAAATTATTTCCCTTCTGAAAAGCAATCCCATTCAAATCCAGAGCCGTGCTCTCTTGAATAAATTGTGCCAATTCCATGTTAAAGTTCCTCAAATCCTCAACAGTGTCAATGGGGTAAGCTTTTTCCCACTTTATATGCCTGCTGTCAGCAGTAGTATCCTCTTCATTTTCTAAGCTTTTTTTATTTGTCTCCAGCTTTCTAAGCAGAGCTGCAAAATGCCCTTCTCCGTTGAGTCTGTGGGGCCATAACCGGGCGGCCTTTGAAAAATCATATTCTCCGCCTGCCCACTCACTGCGTCCGCCTTCTATTCCACCGGACTTGGGGATTTCCAAGAGCTCATACTCTCCCCTGTGGGCGTCCATGAATCTTTCTATCATCAGCTCGTCCTCTTCAGGAGAGAAGGTACAGGTGGAATACAGCATTACACCACCCGGCCTCAGCATCTTGTCAACCTCTTGAAGTATATCCCACTGCATGCCGCTGCATTTCTCACATTTATATTTTTCCCAGCTTTTTATGGCATCCTCGTCCTTCCGGAACATTCCCTCTCCCGAACAGGGTGCATCCACCATAATCCTGTCAAAAAAGCCTTCAAAGCTTCTTGCCAGCTTTTGCGGGGACTCATTTAAAACTATTGCGTTTCTTACACCGCAAAGCTCAATATTTTTCACAAGGGCCTTTACCCGGTCCGCATTTATATCATTTGAAACCAGCAGACCCTGCCCCTTGAGCTGTGCCGCCATCTGAACAGATTTCCCTCCGGGAGCTGCGCATAAATCCAGCACCCTGTCTCCCGGCCTGACTCCGATTACCGCCCCCGGCAGCATGGCACTGGGCTCCTGTATATAATATAGGCCTGCGTAATAATATGGATGTCTGCCCGGATTGTCCCCCTCACTGTAGTAAAAACCGTCTGTTGTCCAGGGAACAGGTTCCATGTGAAATGGAGAAATCTTTAGAAAATCTTCAACGGATATTTTCAGGGTATTTACTCTCAAACCATAAAATCTAGGCTTTTTATAGGACTCCAGATAGCTGCTGAATTCATCACCCATTAACCCCTGCATTTTGTCAACAAATTCTACGGGTAGCTTCATATATGTTAAATAAACTCCTGTCGTCAAAATAAATTCTCATATCCATGCCGTTTAACAGCAATCTGATACAGGAGTTATTATACCACAAAATATGGTACTTTAAAGACGCGTCCACCATTATTTATATTTTTAATGCTGCCCGTTTAATGCTGCCAACCATACCTTCAACTGTAATTGACATTATGACAGGCGGTCACCGGGTAACATTAAAGGGTTATACCATGGTATGGTTATACCATGGTATAATTGAACCATATTATTCATTTAGGATTTAAGGTTGAAAGAATTTTTAAGCAAATAAAAATGTGGCACCGATTCCATGCCGTGACTTTCATGGAGTTTTGTGCCAGGTGGGGGGGCATGGAAATAAATATGAATATGAAAGGTAAAGAATTATGTTCTACGTCATCTGGCTAATACTTACTTTTGTTTTATCATCTATAGGAATAGTCCGGTTTAAACCAATCTGCCATTATGATGATATGGCATACCCCCTGCTCACTGATATTACTGCTGTAACTATTTTTTTACCTTGCTATTTTATATTATTATGGTTACTCATTCATATAGTGTACGCACATGTATACAGTCTCAAAATAAAAGCAGCCTTAATTTCTGTTCTTTCAATCTCCGGGTTTTTATTTTCTCTTATATTTTTGGATTTTTACTCACTACCTTTTAAAATATTAATATCCTTTGTATTAATGACTGTAACCTTTATTTATTTTTATATGACAGCCTTTATATATAGAAAAAGTAAATTTTTTCGAAGAAGTTAATACTCATCTAAAAATCATATAAAGGCAAATGTGGCGAAAATATAATAAAGAGTAATGACATTGGGAGTTTTGAATAATATGGGTTACATTAACTTCTAATAAGTGGAATTTACTTTTTCATTCAAGACCGGTGAATTTTAGGTGAATTTTACTGTACTCACTTCTTGACACCAAATATCCCCCGTGCTATAATAGCTTTTGTCATTAAGCTGGACAACAGCATATATGGCCCATTGGTCAAGTGGCCTAAGACACCGCCCTCTCACGGCGGTAACAGGGGTTCGAATCCCCTATGGGTCACCATTACGGCGCCTGTGTTTTCTGCGGAAAACACAGGCGTTTTTGCTTTTCAAAAACGCGAAGCGCCTTATGGGCGAGACCAGTCTCCCCGTATGTCCCACTGGCCTCCGGCGGGGTTATGAACTGATGTTGGGGATTCGAACCCGGGAGGGCGCGAACATTTAGGGTTGACCTGATTGGTCTGGGAGCGCATAGGATATTTAATAACCTAAAACTTGAAATTAGGATAATATAAGCTATACAAGTCCAGGAATCCTGTGGGGCTTTCCACATACCAGGCATATTACGCTGTCTCAAATTAAAATCCAGATACAACACAAATACCATTACTAATTATTTTTCACTTCAACAATTGAGGTTATAAATAATAAGTACTCGTTTTGCATTTCTAATATTTGACATTTTTATAATATATATGGTAATATTTACAAGTGCTGGGTGCTCGAGCCACATAGCCATACCAAAAAATTAAAAGGGAGATATATTAATATGAAAAAATTTTTGGCGTTAATGATTGTATTACTAACTTTACTTTCAGTGAACTTAAGCGTTTCAGCTGCAACTTCGCATGTTCCTGTCCAAGGTGGAAATAATACTGAGGTAGAATACAATAATGATGAGTATTCTTCAAATATTATACCATTCATCAATGGGGAATTTGGTCTTGCTACGGGTTATATAGACTATTGGGGCGATTGGGACATGTATATGTTTACATGTTCTTCTAATAAGACTATAACTACTAAACTTACAAATGAACGGGTTCTTTCCGCTGACACTAGCTTTTTCTATGCTCTTTTTGATGAAACTGATGGTACTTGCAAATACTGGGGATACATCCCTAATGATATCAGAACATATATTTGTCCAGAATTTCAAGGCCTGGCTGGGCATACATATAGAATAGAAATATCAGTAATTGGTTCTGAAGATGCTTACAACAGAGGTAGTGGTACGAAGTATTCAGTAAGGATTTATGGTAAATAATTATATCAACTTATAAAGCAATACTAAATTCACTTGCCTTTGTATAAGACAAAATTCATCAGTGAAATCTGCCAGTGCTGCATCTGATTTTTTAATGATTTGGTCTGAGCTTAATTCACCTGGTGCAATAGCCTTAAGCAATAGCGATGAATGAAGCTGATTACCCAGAAGAAGCAGGGAGAGCTGATATATGGAGTACATCCGTCAAGGCTGTCCCTTGCTTCACTATTTATGTGCTTTATTATTTGTCTGTGCCTCTGCTCAGAAGTACTCAGCCAAATCAGGAACCAAACCTTATCCTATCCTTATCTGAGGGAATACCGTTAACTGCTTTTTGCCACTCTCCAGCCCGGAATACTTCATACTGTTTAAAAGCACAGGGCAGTCCGTTTGCAGTAGCCATGTCACTGCTGTCCATAAGCTGAAAATGCAAATGTGGCGCAAAGGAATTGCCTGAATGGCCCACCCTTCCTATAACTTCACCTTTTCTTACACGCTGGCCGGCAGTCACCTGTATGGAACCGGTTTTGAGATGAACCAGGGCGGCAAATACCCGGTGTCCGCATTCCAAAATTATGTAATTGCCCGCAACAGACTGTACATTGTCTTTTTGGGGATCAAAAAACCGGGCATTTTTATAAGCCTTATACAAATCTGAAAGCAAATATGTTCGTTCCCGTTCTTTATAACCATCCTCCGCCTGGACAACAATTCCATCACAGGGCGCATATACTTCCTGCCCCCAGCAATAGTAATCCTTTAAGGAAACCCCCAGAATAAGATATTGCAGAAAGCTGACACCATAGGCCGGCAAACCCTTTCTTTTCCAATCCACCTGTATAAAATCATATGCATATCTTGTTCCAAACCGGTTTGTTCCATGGCTGGGTATCTTTGCTCCGGGAGTGTTTGGAGAGAGCCATTCTCCCCGCAAAGGAAACTCTACAATTATGGGTTCACGCGTTTTACTCATTTCTCTCATCTCATTTCTCTCATCTCATTTCTCCCATACGTTCATAAAGTCAATTATTTGTGATGGGTCTCATTAAAATTCTTGCTGGCATTGCTTATATGCTGAATTGTCAGCTTTTCAGCAGTATCCCCATCCTTGTTCTTTATGGCCTCAAAAATTGCCCGGTGCTCATCAAGGGACTTGGCAGGCCTTCCCGGGGTCTCAAACGAATCATTTCTGGCACTTTGAATATAAAAATGAAAGGTACTGAGCATATGCATCAAAGGCCTGCTTTTGCTGGCTCTGAAAATAATTTCATGAAATCTGGAGTCATAGGTCATCAAATGCTGTGCATCGTTCTTCATGGTGTAGAACTCCTCAAACTCAAGAGCCTCCTGAAGTTCCTTAATCTCCTCTTCAGTTATTTTCTCAGCAGCCCATCTGGCTGCAAGTCCTTCAATCATCGTCCTTATAATAAAAATATCTTCAACATCCTGTTCTGATACTCCCTTAACGATAACCCCCTTATTGGGTATGGACTGAACAAGCCCCTCCAGCTCAAGCTGCCTGATAGCCTCTCTTATTGGCGTCCGGCTAACTCCAAGCTCCTCTGACAATCTCAACTCGATCAGACTGTCACCGGGCTTGTAAACTCCTGTCAAAATTTGCTTTCTAAGCTGATTAAAAACTTTTCCCCTAAGGGAATTAACCAGGTTTTCATTTTCATCGTATTCAAGCCTAGCCATTTTTTGATTTCCCCATCCGCCTTCCGTGCCAATGCACTTCACGCCGTTATTAAAAACAATTTGCCTATATAAGCTTTTATTAAGCTTTTATTTAGGTTTTTTATTTAGCTTTTTTATTTATCTTTTATTCATCTTAATTATTATACTTAATTTATCAGTTGCTGACCTTTGTGTAATTCAAAAGACCTCCGGCGAGTATCATCTGCACCTGTCTGTCGGACAAAGACAGCTTGACATTGAATTCAGTCTGCTTTGTGAGGTTTTTCACTCTGACAGTACCGGCAGCTTTGACCTGCTCTATTGCAGCTTCTATTAAAAGCTCGTCATTCATATCAATACTATCATAATCTGCTTCATTTTCAAAGGTCATCGGAATTATTCCCGAGTTAATAAGATTTGCCATGTGAATCCTTGCAAAGGATTTGGCAATCACACCTTTTATACCAAGCTGCAGCGGAGCAAGGGCAGCATGTTCCCGGCTTGAACCCTGCCCATAATTTGAGCCTCCTATAATGAAACCTCCGCCATTTGCCTTGGCTCTGGCAGGGAAATCCTGGTCACAGGGCGTGAGGCAGAATTCAGCCAGATACGGTACATTTGAACGGAAGGGCAGCAGCTTGGCATTTGACGGCATTATGTGGTCAGTGGTTATATTGTCACCAACCTTTATTAATGCCTTCCCGGCTACCTTTTCGCCCAGAGGACTGTTTACAGGAAACGGCTTGATATTGGGGCCTCTTACTACTTCTACGGTATTTCCCTCAGGAGCAGGTGATACCACCAGATTATCGTTAATGACAAATTCCTTTGGCATTTCTATTTTAGGAGCTTCACCCAGCGTGCGGGGATCAGTCAATACTCCCGTCAACGCACTGGCAGCAGCCACCTCAGGGCTCACCAGATAAACCTTGGCGGAAGTTGTTCCGCTTCTGCCTTCAAAGTTTCTGTTAAAGGTCCTTAATGAAACTGCATCAGTGCATGGCGCCTGACCCATACCTATACAGGGTCCGCAGGCAGATTCAAGTATTCTGGCTCCTGCCGCCACCATGTCAGCCAACGCTCCATTTTGTGCCAGCATGGTAAGTACCTGCTTGGAACCGGGCGAAATGACAAGACTTACATTCTGAGCCACAGTCCGGCCCTTGAGTATGGCAGCAACCTTCATCATATCCATATAGGAGGAATTGGTACAGCTTCCGATAGCAACCTGGTCAACCTTAATGCTTCCAATAGCGGAAATCCTTTCAATATTGTCCGGACTATGAGGCATGGCAGCCATAGGTTCGAGGGTGGATAAATCAATGACAATATGCTCATCATAGACTGCATCGCTGTCCGGCAGCAATTCAACCCACTCATTTTCCCTGCCCTGTGCCCTCAGGAACTGAAGTGTCACATGGTCACTGGGAAACACCGAGGTTGTAGCACCCAGCTCTGCCCCCATGTTTGTGATAGTTGCCCTCTCAGGCACAGTCAGAGTTTCTATCCCTTCGCCGGCATATTCTATTACCTTGCCGATGCCGCCCTTAACGGACATAACCCTTAATACTTCCAAAATGATATCCTTTGCAGCAGACCAGGCGTTCAGCTTCCCTTTAAGTTCAACCTTACAGACCCTGGGCATGGTCAGATAATATGGGCCGCCGCCCATAGCCACAGCAACGTCAAGCCCGCCTGCCCCTATAGCCAGCATGCCGATACCGCCTCCCGTAGGAGTATGGCTGTCAGAACCAAGTAAAGTCATGCCGGGAACACCAAAGCGTTCCAGATGCACCTGATGACAAATCCCGTTTCCAGGCTTTGAAAAATATACTCCATACTTTTGCGCTACAGTCTGGATATATTTGTGATCATCGGCATTTTCAAACCCTGCCTGTAAAGTATTATGATCAATGTAAGCCACGGATTTCTTTGTTTTGACCCTTGGTATACCTACGGCCTCAAACTGAAGGTATGCCATAGTACCCGTAGAATCCTGGGTCAGCGTCTGATCGATTCTTATGGATATTTCACTGCCGGATGTCATTTCTCCGGTCACCAAATGATTTTTTATTATTTTCTGTGCTATATTCAAGCCCATTTGCCTCTTCGACCCCCTAGATAATATAGAATAATTTCTATTACAAAGTGTTTAGTAATAAAATTCGGCTTAAAAATATTAAGCAATCAGCTTAATTGCCAATATAATGATACTCAATTTTATGAACGAACACCACACCTTTTGCCTTTGCTGCAAAACTTTTTATTTTTGAGGAATAAGGCTTGGTGTAAGCTCCTTTATAATCTTCAGCATTTCCTTGTCGCTGATGGAGGTATTTCTGCCTGTCTGATACTGGGCATCAATCCATTCCTTTATTGTGGCTACTCTCTCATCCTTCTTGTCAACAAGGGCATTCCCTGAAAGGCGGAAGTAATTGTTGGCCCACAAGGCAATTCCGGCCAGGCCGGAGGTTTGGGTTATAGCAACACCAATAGGCCTGTTCAGCAGCTTTCCGGTATTAAATATATTATATATTTCTTCGTCCTTTAAAAGACCGTCTGCATGTATTCCTGCCTGGGTCACATTGAAGTGTCTGCCGACAAATGGTGTTCTGGGAGGTATCTCGTAGTCAAGCTCCTTCTCATAGTACTCGGCTATTTCAGTTATAACCGTAGTATCCATTCCATCTGTTGTTCCTCTCAATGAGGCATATTCAAACACCATGGCCTCAAGTGGTGTATTCCCGGTTCGTTCCCCTATTCCCAGCAGTGAACAGTTAACGGACGAACAGCCGTATAACCAGGCCGTAGAAGAATTACAGACAGCCTTGTAAAAATCATTGTGTCCGTGCCATTCGATAAGCTCACTTGGGAAACCTGCATGATGACGCAAACCGTATATTATCCCCCCCACGCTTCTGGGCAGAGCAGCCCCTGGGTAGGAAACACCATATCCCATTGTATCGCAGGCTCTGAGCTTTATTTGCACTCCACTCTCATCCATGATTTTCCTGAGTTCAAGGGCAAAAGGAACTACAAAACCATAGAAATCAGCCCTTGTAATATCCTCCAGGTGGCATCTTGGCTTTATTCCCACACTTATGGCTTCCTTAATAACACTCAGGTAGCTGTCCATGGCCTGCTTTCTTGTCATCTTCAGCTTGTTGAATATATGATAATCGGAACAGCTTACCAAAAAGCCTGTTTCCTTCATTCCCATCTGTTTTGCCAACTCAAAATCCGTTTTTGAGGCTCGAATCCAACTGGTGATCTCAGGGAACTCATAGCCCCTCTCCATACATTTGTAGACTGCTTCCTTATCCTTGTCACTATATAGGAAGAATTCTGTCTGCCTTATGATGCCGTTGGGTCCTCCCAACCTGTGGAGATAATCAAAGAGCGTGACAATCTGTTCCACCGTATATGGCGCTCTTGACTGCTGACCGTCCCTGAAGGTGGTGTCGGTTATCCATATTTCATCTGCAGGGTTCATGGGAACTCTTCGATGATTGAAGGCACACTTGGGTACTTCATCATAGGAGAATATCTCTCTGTAAAGATTGGGCTCTGCCAAATCCTGAAGCGCATATTTGTATTGCGTTTGCTCAAGGGTATTGGACTTTTTGTTAAATTCGATCATTTTGACCTCCATTCTGCTGCTGCGCAGCGCTGCAAATAGTACATGAATATTTATTAAAGATGGAATCTGTTTTCAGATTCACTTTAGATCGGTATTTATGTATGTGTGTATAATTGTATACAATTATACACACAGTGTCAATCTTAAGCAGGACATAAGCCTATCCAATTTTTCCTGCAATTTTATTTGGCATTATGTACGTATTTACTAAAAATTAATAGCTATGGTTTAAAAGACCCAGGTTCGGGTTTTAGGTTGAGGCTAAAGCTTTCTGAGAGTATTGACTTGATGATTGGCACTTTTTTATTTTAAAATTAAAAAGGATTTTGGTTATTTTTGTAGAATAAGATTAATGAAGTTACATAAAGAAGGTGTTTTTTATTTGAGAAATTAGACTGGACAGATAATTATCATTTACAAACACTTGTCATTTTCGGGGGGATTAATAATGAAAAATTCAGAGACAAATGGCAGCAAACCCAGTAATTTGTATCTTATTGGTGTCATAATCAGTATTGTTCTATGCGTCGTGGGAGGTATCATCAGCGGCAAGGTAGTTTTTGCCTTTTACACCTTGTTCGCCAGCCTTGTAACTTGTATCGTTTTTATTATTTTGACCGGGCTGCAGTACAAAAAAACTATTAAGCAATTTTCAAAGGATTTAGACAGCTTCAAGTCGGGAGATTTTTCACACATGATTGAACCAAAGGCTTATGGACTGCTGGGTCATGTGGCTTCAGTGGTAAATCATGTAATAAGTGATGTACGTTCGTTGATAGAGAGCTTTTTCAATCTCTCACTGTCCATCTCCCAGGCCTCCAGAAAGGTAACCTCCACTTCTGACAATGCCACAGGAGCAATTGAAGAAATCTCCAAAACCATCGATGAAATAGCCAAGGGAGCCTCTTCACAGGCTGAAGAAGCACAGTTGGGAGTACAGGTGGTTGACAAGCTCTCAGACCAGATTAATTTTGTTTATGAAAGCTACAGCGGTATTACAAATGAGACCAACAAGATAATCGACCTTAATACTGTTGGACTTAAGGCCGTAACCACCTTGAGAGACAAATCAAAGGAAACCTACGAGACCTCTGAAAAAATCTTTGCCGTGGTAGAAAACCTTACAAACACAACAAAGGATATTGGTTTATTCGTTGAATCCATTGAAAATATTGCCGAGCAAACAAACCTGCTGGCCTTGAATGCCGCAATAGAAGCCGCAAGAGCCGGAGAAGCCGGAAAGGGCTTTGCAGTCGTTGCAGATGAGGTCAGAAAACTGGCTGACCAGAGCAGAAAGTCTACTGAAGAAATCAATAATATGATGCAGAGCATTCAGGAAGAATCTGCATTGGCGATTTCCTCCATGGAGATAATGAAAAAGGTTTCACAGGAACAGAACCTGGCAGTTGATAAGACAAACAGTTCCTTTAGTGATATTGCAAACGCCATTGATTATATTGTTGCAAAAATCAACGATGTAAATAAAGCAGTTATAAAGATGCAGGAAGACAAGAGCGAAGTTATCAGCGCCATTGAGAACATCTCCTCTGTTTCGCAGCAGACGGCAGCCTCCAGCCAGGAAGTTGCTGCAACCACTGAAAACCAGCTCAAGACCCTGGATGACATGAAGGTGGCATCTCAAAGTCTTGACCAGCTTGTAAAGCAGCTTGACACCAAGCTGAAAAAGTATAAGCTCAGGTAAATTATTAAATGCATTAAAAAAGGAGCTGGGTGTTCCCGGCTCCTTTTTCAATGCAAAAAACAAATCCCCAGCTCAAAGGAGAAGGGGATTTTTAATAAACAATACTGTCTCTCTCGTTTAAACTGACTTTTGGACATAGCCCAAAACCTCTTCTGCATGCTTGTCCGGGGATACTTTTGGAAATACCTTCTGGATGGTCAGGTTTTCATCAATTATGAAGGTGGACCTTATAATCCCCATATAGGTTTTTCCGTACATTTTCTTTTCACCCCAGGCACCATATGCTTCAGATACTTTATGGTCCTCATCACTCAGCAGATAAAAGGGAAGATTGTATTTATTCCTGAATTTTTCATGGGATTTCTCTCCATCCGGGCTTATTCCAACGACAACCGCTCCGGCCTCAAGTATATAATCATAAACATCTCTGAAACCGCAGGCTTCTTTCGTACAGCCCGGAGTATCATCCTTGGGATAAAAATACAGTACTATCTTCTTTCCTTTAAAGTCTGAAAGGCTTATTTCCTTATTTTCAGCTGTTTTGAGCTTAAAATCTATTGCTTTTTCTCCTGCACCAAGCATACTTCAGCACCTCCCGCGTTTAATTACGCCCATATTCTTTATTGATATTATGTACCACATAATGGATTTATTAAACACCTGAAATATAAGTAGTTAATATTTTAGCCGGAAAAATACAGCAACTGCTGAATCAGATAGATATTCAACCTTTATTTAGTTTTTCCAGAAGCTCATCTATTTTTTTCTCGCTTATGAGACCCTTGCTAAAGTACACCAGAGATCTGAGAACGGTATAATATATCATCCTGTCTTTAAAATCGCTTCCATCCTCCTCCATACCGTTAAATATCATTTCAAATGCCTCCGGATACTTTTCTTCAAGTTCTTCAAACAGTTTTCTCCCCGTGGAGGTTTCCTTTATGTCTCCAATAGTGGAATTTCTATGATAAATTTTCTTGACTTTATCCCGTGAATTGATTTTTATTCCGGAAGCGAGCCTTATATCTTCACAAGAAGCACCAACCTGTACCTCAAACTCCCCTTCCAGGGCTCTGAAGGCCTTTTTGTGTGTACAGAAGTGTGAGAATGCGGAGCGGTCAAGCTTCACATATACTACCCGCTCTTCACCGGGGAGCAATTCCACCTTTCCAAATTGCTTCAGCTCTTTCACCGGCCTATTTACATTACTTTCCAGAGCTTTTACATAAACCTGATATATTTCTTTTCCCTGCCTGTCTCCTGTATTTTTTATCTTGAAGCTTAATGCCACTTCTTCACTTTCGTCAAAAACCCGAGAATCCATAATCAAAGAGCTATACTCGAAACTTGTATAAGACAAGCCGTGTCCAAAGCAAAACTGAGGTTTTAGCTTCTTCATGCCGTAGTATCTGTAGCCTACAAATAAAGATTCCCTGTAATGCACCTCATCAGCTTCTCCCGGGAAATTCAGATATGACGGATTATGCTCTAAAATTGCCGGAAAAGATTCCGCCAGCTTGCCGCAGGGGTTTGAAATACCCAGCAAAAGCTCACAAATGGCCCCGGCTCCTGCCTGTCCCCATAAATAACCTTCCATTACAGCCCTGGTATTATCTATCCACGGCATGGTAACAGGAGCCCCATTGGATAAAACCACGATTACATTTCTGTTAACTTTACTGACTTCCTTTATCAAACTGCTGTGTGAAGCAGGTATTTCCATGTGTTTTCTGTCATAACCTTCTGATTCATAGCTTTCCGGCAGCCCGGCAAAAATAACTACCTTTTGTACGCCTGAAGCTATTTCCTTAGCCTCACTTATTAATTCTTCATCGGGAATATCACTATTGAGATTATACCCCGGAGCAAAAGGAATATTACGGCCCAAAAGCCTGCACATTTCCTCATATGCCGAATCAGTATGCGTGGGAATGACATGGGAACTGCCTCCTCCTTCAAATCTTGAATTCCTGGCAAACAGTCCTATAAAAGCTATTTCTTCATTTTGTGATACAGGAAGTATCTTTTGCTCATTTTTTAACAGTACTGCACATTCTCCTGCTATTTGACCTGCCTTTTTATGATTTATGCTTTTAATGTCCTGGGATATTTTGATGGTTTTCTTTTCAACCGCTTTAAAAACCAATTCAAGTACCCTTTCTACCGACTTGTCAAGAGTCTCCATATCAAGCTCTTCCTTGTGAAAAGCATCGATGATTTTTTGAGTATTCACCATTCCCGAAGATGGCATTTCAAGGTCCAGTCCCGCCCTAAGACAAGCTACCCTGTCATTGACAGCTCCCCAGTCTGATACGACGACTCCATCAAAACCCCATTCACTTCTTAAAATATCTGTAAGCAGTTCCTTGCTTTCGCATACATATCCACCGTTAACTCTATTATATGAACACATTACTGTCCAGGGCTTTCCGATTTTTACAGCAAGCTCAAAGCTTTTCAAATATATCTCTCTAAGAGCCCGTTCATCAATGACCGCATTGATGCAAAGCCGCCTGTGCTCCTGGTTATTTGCGATATAATGCTTCAAGGAGGTACCTGTACCAGTTGATTGTATACCTTTGATCAAGTGCCCGGCAAGGACTCCCGACAGGTATGGATCCTCTGACAGGTACTCAAAATTCCTTCCGCACACCGGGGACCTTTTTATATTACAGCCCGGCCCCAGAATCACATTTACACCTTCATACACTGCCTCCTCGCCCATAGCTTTTCCCAGTTGCTCCATCAGTGCGGTATCCCAGGAACAGGCAAGCATTGATTCAGATGGGAAGCAGGTACACGGGACAGTGGTCAGAACTCCGTCTATAACAGCTTGCTTCCGAAGTCCTGCGGGCCCGTCGGATACGGTAATTTCAGGAATATTCAGCCTTTTCACAGCTTTTGTATGCCAAAAATCTTCTCCTGAGAGTATACTTGCCTTTTCCTCAAAAGTCATTTCAGAGATTAAAGCTTTTATTTTTTCCATAATGTCTCTCCAAACACACTAATATTGTACTGTTACCTTTTTACCGCTTTCAGCTGCTTCAATTGCCGCAAATACCACTTTGAGCGTTTTAACTGCATCTTCTGCGGATATGGGTGATTTCCCGCCGTTGGCTATTGCACGTTCAAAAGCGTCTACCACACCCGAGCGGGTTTGTTCCGGCAGCTCATACAATATATTTTCTCCATTTTTTCTTATGACTTTAATCTCATGCAGAGGTGCTGCATAAATTTTTATCACCCCATCCGTACAATAGATGGTAGTAGAATTTTCAACCGCTCCGTAATTGGACCAGGAAGCATTAACGGTACCTATAATTCCGCCATCCGTCTCCAGCAGGCATAGTGAATTATCATCAACTTTAATCGGTTCACCTTCCGCATCCTTTTTGTCAAAGGAGCCTACGATTGCAGAAATATTAATAAATTCTTCTTCAAGTATCCACCTCATGAGGTCAATTTTATGAACGCCAAGATCCCCCATGGCCCCCAGAATTGCTGTGTTTTTATTGAAGAACCACGTGCTCTTCGTTTTATCAATTCCCCAGTTTTCAGGGCCGCTGTGAGAAAACTCAGTCTTAAAAGAAATAACCTTGCCCAATACTCCTGAGCCGATGATTTCTTTTGCTTTTACATGTGCTATATCATACCTTTGGTTTTGTGCTATCATCAGCAGCCGGCCCGCTTTTACTGCAGTTTTACTCATGGCAATCCCGTCAGCCACAGTAGTAGACAAAGGTTTTTCACACAGAACATGCTTTCCTGCCTCTAAGGATTTAACCGTTACCTCGGCATGAGTGGCATTGGATGTGCAGACAATTACTCCGTCAACCTCAGCATCCTCCAGCATATCTTCATAAGCCGCATATACCTTGCCGCCGTATATTTCAACCATTTCACCGGCTCTGCCCTCCACAAGATCGAAAAACCCTGCAACTTCTATGTTTGGATTGCTTTGACACTCAGGTGCGTGACGGAAACGAGTAATGGCTCCACAGCCGATTATTCCTATTTTCATTTTTATCTCCCCCTGTCCGCTCTGCGGATATAAATTCAAAGGGTTGAAAGTAGTTTTCTTTCAACCTTTCGCCTCCAGAGCAAATAAAATATGTTTACATAAATCTGATTCTTATAATGTTCTCTGAAGGTCTGTTTTTGCTCATCTCCCAGATTATGCTTCCATGTAACTCCTGGTTCTTTTTAAGCCTTCTGCTGCCGGGTCCCTTACAAAATATTCATATCCTATGTATCCGTTAAAGCCCGACTTTTCTATTTCTCCAAATATTCTTTTATAATCCAGCTCACCGTAATAAAGCTCATTTCTTCCGGGATTGCCGGCAGCGTGGAAATGTCCGATTTTATTTATATTGGGCATGATTCTCCTCAGCAGGTCACCTTCCATTATCTGCTGGTGGTATATATCATACAAAATCTTTACATTAGGACTGTCTACCTCATCAATCACCTGAAAAGCTTCATCTGAACTCCATAAATAATAGCCCTGGTGATCAACTCTTGTGTTAAGGGGTTCCACAACAAGCGTTATACCATTCTCTTCAAGCATGGGCACACACAGCTTTAAGCCTTCGACCAGTGATTTATGCTGCTCTTCCCGGCTTTTTCCCGTATCATTTCCCACCTGGGAAATGAGCTCTTTACAGCCAAGTTTTTTGGCCGCTTCAATGGATTCCTTGAGTCCCTTTACATATTCCTCTCTCTGGGAAGGCTCCACCAGACTTATAAACTTTGTGCAGCATGCCGTAAGTTTCATTCCCAGACGGTTTTTCACCTCAATAAGCCTGTCCAGCTCCTTATCCCACCAGCTCCAGATTTCAAAATTTTCATATCCGCATTGCTTTATTTCTTCCAGGCCTTTATATATATCTTCATTAAAATATAATGCATCAACACATATGGATATTTTCATAATTAAGCTCCCATCATTTTCTTTTTTATATTAATAGGTTATCAAAATCTGAATTGCCTTTTCGGGATTGTTATCTACTATTTCATATGCAGCGGACACTTCGTCATAGGGTATTTTGTGAGTAATTAAATTATCCAGCTTTAAATTCTCAAGTATTTTCAGGCAGGCTTCCGTTCTCCTTTTATCATCCCAAAGATTTTTAAAAGCCGGGTCAATATTGTTTGTCTGGGATTGTTTTATTCCAATGCGGTTATGATGGAACTCTTCCGACAAATCCAGACCCTTTATCATTCCCTGATACCAGCTGAGAGCAATAACACTGGTTTCGGGGGCAGCTATCCTTACCGCCTCATTCAGTGCTAGAGAGTTTCCTGTAACCTCTATTACCACATCAGCACCTTTATTGTCGGTCAGCTTTCGGATTTCTTTAGCCAGATCGGAGCACTCTGCGGGGTTGAAAACCTTGTCGCACCCGTTTTCAAGAGCAGATTCAAGCCTGGTTTCATACATATCTACTCCGTATACCCTGAAGGCGCCGCTCAATTTCGCCATCTGCGCCACGAGCTGTCCCAATACTCCAAGTCCCATTACCACAACAGTGTCTCCAAGCTTTATCCTGCTGTCCATAATTCCGTTGAAGGTAGTCATAAGGTTGGTAAGAAATATCCCGTATTCCGGCTTTATGCCCTCCGGCATGACAATTACCTCTGTTTCAGCTTTAATTGATTCTGATTGATGAGGAGCTGAGGAATAAACTATATCTCCGATTTTTACATTTTTAACCTCTGAGCCCACCTCAGTTATCCTTCCCACATTTGCATATCCCATGTACCATACTCCGGGATCGCAGCTTTTTATGGGATACTTCCAAATTTCAGCGGCATCGGCATCCACAAACAACCTGGTGTCCGGGTCATATTTTCTTCTGAAAAACGGTGCCAATCCCCTGTAAACATTCATTTCCGTTCCATGGCTGAGTCCTGAGCAAATGGTCTCTATTCTGACTTCGTTTTTGCCCATTGGCAGTTGGGGAGCTTCTTGCACCGTCAATTGCCGGGGTCCGTTATAAACCATAATTTTCATATATAAATTCCCCTTTTCTATAACAATATGTTTACGTTCTTTAAGCCGGTTTACTTAACCGAGCTTACCGCCCTTGTTCCGGCAGGCCTCCTGGAGCAGCTTTGCAACAGGAGGCCACGCAGAACGAAAAGTTATTTATTTTATTTCATAAGTTTCTCAAATGCAACCACAGCTTTATCTATTGATTCCTGAATATCCTTACCTGCTATGACCTCGGTGCACAATGTGGGCAGCGGGCCATTGGGCCATGCATCTATCTGACTCCAAGGTGCAACAGGTATATCTCCTGGTACCGCTCTATCCGACTGCTTCACAAATGAGTTCAGCCATTCATCCTGTGAGAAGTAGCTGTCGCTCATTACAGCCTTGCTTGAGTTGAGAAGTGACAAGGTCTTGGACGCCTTCAACTGGTTTTCAGTGCTGCAGAAGTACTTTACCCATTCCTTTGAAGCATCTGCATCCTTAGTGGTTTTAAATACAACTATGGGGGCGGAGAATGCAATTGAGGACGGTCCTTCGCCGGTCTTGCTGGGCATTACTGCCGATGCAAACTTGCCCTTCAGCTGAGGTGCCTGGTTTTCAATATTGTTTTTTGTTTCTGCAGTGACACCAAATACCATTGCAACTTTTCCAGCCATAAATTCTGATACAGGATCATATGAAGGGTCAATCATATTGGGCACTGCAATCTTATGCTTCACATTTACATCCCTCATCAATGCCAGGGATTCCAGACCTGCCTGAGTATTGAAGGCCGGCTTGGTGTATCCCTCATCCATAAGGCTGCCCCCTGCGCCGCCGAGCAGTGCGAACCAGGTCTGGTCAAATCTTGCCATCATGTTGAACCATGCAAGGCCGGCTCTTGTAATATTACCTTTTGCATCTGTTTTAGTAAGCTTCTTGCCGGTTTCCACCATTTCATCCCATGTGGCAGGAGGAGCGGTAATGCCTGCTTCTGCAAAATAATCCTTGTTGTACAGGAGTACTCTTGTGTCAAAGCGCCACGGAATACCGTACCAGTGCCCATTTTGATAAGCTTCATCCTTGCCTGCCTGGAACCAGGAATCCTCTCCCATTTCTTTAGCCACATCATCAATTTCCATAGGGCCATAGGTATCTCCACCTATTTTAATCAAGGAAGCCGTAAAGAAAATATCCGCTACATCAGGGGCTTCTCCTCCAGTACACGCCAGAGTATACTTATTCAGCGCCTGTCCCCAGTCAACAATTGAGTATTTTACCTTGATACCTGTTTTTCCTTCAAATTCCTCAGTCATATCCTTAAGCAGCTTGTCTTGAGCAGCAGGATCCGAGCCGTATTTCTGCATCCAGAAAGATATTTCTCTTGGTTGCTTTGACTTGGCATCACCGTCTGTTGAACTGCCCTGTGACTGAGCAGTAGAATCTTTTGCTTTTTCTGCAGAACCACATGCTGCAAACCCGGTCACCATCATTGCCATTATGAGCATTACCACGATGAGTCTCATTGCTTTTTTCATTTCTTTTTCCCCCTTAAATTTTTGTTAGTGTAAATTTATTTACACTTGTATGTGCAACGTTATGTAGCACTTATCCCTTAACCGCACCAGCGGTTAATCCACTAATCAGGTATTTCTGTAAGAAAGCAAAAAGTATTATTGCCGGTAAGGTTATCAATACTGAGGTAGTCATCGTGAGAGCCATATTTGAATTTCCACCGAACTGGCCGATATAGTCGTATATTCCTATTGATGCAGGTTTTAAATCATTATTTGACAATATTACACTTGCCCACATAAACTCATTCCATGCAAGTATGAAGGAGAATATGGCCGTTGCAACAATTCCCGGCAAGGAAATGGGAAGAGCGATTCTGAAGAATATCCCGAATCTGGTGCAGCCGTCTATAGTGGCACTTTCCTCCAATGAAACAGGAATGGCAGATGTAAAATAGCTTTTTATCATTAACGTACAAAACGGTATACCCCATATTGAATATGCAATTATAAGCCCGGTATAGGTATTAGTAAGATCTGCATTGTGCATTATAAAATAAAAGGATATGAAAGGCAGCACACCCGGGATAAGCTGGGATAACAGCATAAGTACAACTGTTGATTTCTGAAGGCTTCTATTTGAAAACCTGCTTATGCTATACCCGCATAAAGTAGCAACTACGACACATATCAGCGTTGTCATTGTAGAGACATACAGTGAATTTGCCATATACTTCATCAAAGGCAGCGTGGACCAAACGGTAATATAGTTTTCAAAGTTGAGGATTTTAGGAAAATATGTGGGCGGAGACAGCATAACCTCATTGACTGGTTTTATTGATGTGATAAACATCCAATAAAATGGAAGCAATATAAAAACTGAGGTAACTGCCATTACGAAATAATGCTTTAATGCAGGTTTTATTTTTTTTGACGACATTGGTTTTACCCCTTTCTTTATGCGGCATGATCAAGTTTCAAGGATCTTTTTATATAATACAGGGAGGGTATCAATACTATGAAGAGCATTATGACGCTAAAGGCCGCAGCATACCCATATTTGAAGTTGGTGAAGGCCTCGCTGTATACCCGTACCGCAAGAACCTCGGTAAGATTCAAAGGACCGCCTTTGGTTACAAGATAGCTTATATTAAAGTTGTTGAATTGCCATATACCTTCCAGAAGAATAGAGGTTTCAACAACAGGCATGAGTGATGGAAGAGTAATTTTGGTAAATTGCTGCCATTTACTGGCCCCATCAACATTTGCCGCTTCATATAATTCAACGGGTATTGTTTGTAAACCCGATAAAAACATTACCATCATAAAGGGGAAAATGCTCCAGACATTAATTATTATTACCATAATCATAGGCAGTGAAATAAATCCCAAGTATACATCCGTCTGACCTAAAAAATTTATTGGCTTGTCAATGAGGTTAATATCCATGAGAAACCTGTTTATAGGGCTGAAGGATTCGCTAAGCAGCAGTCTCCATACAGTTGCCGTTACAAGAGGAGGGGTGACCCACGGAGCGAGAAAGACCGCTCTGAAAAAGGTTCTTCCCTTATACCCCTTGTTAAGCTCCAAAGCAACGATAATTGCCAGTATTGCACCGAAAATCAATGAGAAGATTGTAAAAATCAATGTGTTTACAATGATTCTTATTGTTAATGGATCACTGATTGCCTTTAAATAATTGTCAAACCATATAAAAGGCCTGTCCTGTTTCAGCAACTGAATATCAAAAAAAGACATTCTGATAGAATCCAAACTTGGATAAATATGAACAAATGCAATACCTATCAAAGCTGGAAGCAGCATAATTAAAGGAGTATATCTGTCCAAACGGCGAGAAAGCTTCATTTCAATACCTCCGGTAAAATATTAAATTATTTTTTAATGAAATTTATTTATGTAGACTTTTAACTGAATTTCTTTCAATGATTCTGGGACTGATTGAAATGCATCTGGCATTGTGATAAATGTTGTTTTTCCGGCCTATGAGCATTTCTACAGCTTCCATAGCCATATCTTCAATTGGCAGGCTTACAGATGTCAACGCAGGAGACAAATATTGCGAAATAGTATCATCATGTCCCACTACCGAAACATCCTCGGGTATGCGTATTCCTTTTTCATACATATACTGCAGCACCCCCACTGCCAGTATATCAGCCGCTACCATTAAAGCAGTCGGGCGTTCCTGCTCAAATAATTTTTGCGCAATTTGATAGCCACATTCAAAACTGTAATCCTGTGCAAAATACGAATGGGTTTTTGCATAGCCTTCAAGCTGATTTTTCTCCATAGCCATGAGATATCCTGAATATCGTTCCTTTTCAACATTAAAAACCTGCTTCTTCCCTATATATGTAATTTCCGTATGTCCTTTACCTATTAAATAATTCGTTGCATCAAAAGTTCCCTCAGTGTTATTCACAAGTACCTTATCAACTCCGAAGTATTCGGCAGGTCTTTCTATCATGACGACAGCCTTGTTCAGATTGTCCATGTACTCTCTGATATCATCAGGAACTTTATCCTGGATAAAGGAACTGAATATTATACCGTCAACATTTTTCTTAATAAGACTGTCTACCAGATAAGGAATCTCCGAAATATCTTCCCCGGAATTTATTGTAAGTACTTGAAAGCCCTTGCTGCGCGCAGCCTCATTAACGCTGGTGGACAACATTTGAAAAAACATGTTTGAACTGCTGTGGGGTACTACAAGTCCAATTACTCCTTCTTTGAATTTTTTTTTGGAGGATAGGTTCTTTGATGCAACATAACCCAACTGGTCAATTACTTCCTGAACGCTGCTTTTTACACTTTCGGACACATAGCCATTTCCGCTGACAACTCTGGCCACCGTGGCTATTGACACATTCGCTTTTTGAGCTACATTCATCATTGTAATTTTCATGTTTATTTCCATACCCCCACTTGGCACGAAATTCCACTATAAGTCACGGCATGGAATCGGTGCCACATTTTTATCTGCTTCAAAGATACTTTCTACCCTCACCTATTAACCTTACTTTTTTTACATAATCTTACTCGAATATGAAATCTCAAGCAAATATTTATATGATTTTTTTATCTGTAAAAACAATATGTAGTACTCATTTATTAAACATATGTTTTATGGCTTTATTATATATTTACTACAATACCATGTCAATTAATATACTCAATAATTATGTAAAATGTCTAAAAATGATTATTTTGTATGATTTTCATATGTTATTTTATATGAAAATATTTAAAATTTTTTCATACATTTTTCACATGTTATTTTAATTATTTTCCATTTATTTTATCAGCAAGGCAATTACTGTTGGCAAGTGTGGTCCAGCTTCGCTGGACGCACGCATAACGGAAAACCGCCATCCCCAATGTTGAGAATGACGGTCATCAGAATCTTATGTTATTTCTTAATATTAATGCTATATTGGTTTTCATGGTATTATTCCGTGGTATCCGATCCAGCTTCAGATTCAGCAGCAGCTTCAGCAGACTGACTGTCCTCTCTGCTTTTGCTGCCTGATTTGCTGCGCTTTCTCAGCGCATCACTTATCAGGTATTCTATCTGTCCGTTTACTGACCTGAATTCATCATCAGCCCACTTTGATATTTCTTCCCACATTTTTGGGCTCAGCCTGAGCAAAATAGTTTTCTTTTCTGCCATAATATCAGCACCTTTAATTAATTGTGCAAGGTTCCGGTATTAATAACCGGCTGGGTATTTCTTTCTCCGCACAGCACCACCAGCAGGTTGCTTACCATTGCGGCTTTTCTTTCTTCATCCAGTTCAACTATTTCGTTTTCGCTGAGCTTGTTCAGAGCCATCTGTACCATGCCAACCGCACCTTCAACTATCTTCTGACGAGCTGCTATGATAGCTGCCGCCTGCTGTCTTTGGAGCATGGCAGCGGCTATCTCGGGAGCATAGGCCAAATGTGAAAGCCTTGCCTCTTCAACAATTACTCCTGCCTTCCCCAGCCTCTGCTGCAGCTCGTTTTTCAGAGCATCCGCCACCTCATCGGCACTCCCCCTCAGGGAAATGGTGTGTGTGTCCTCAGTGTTGTCATAGGGGTACATTCCCGCAAGATGTCTCAGTGCGGATTCACTTTGAACATTTACATAGTCCACATAGTTGTCAACATCAAAAACAGCTTCTGCGGTATTTTCCACTCTCCAGACAATAACTGCGGCAATTTCTATTGGGTTTCCCATTTCATCATTAACCTTGATTTTTTCGCCGTTAATATTTCTGGACCTCAAGGATATCTTCTTCTTGGTATAGAAAGGATTTGCCCAATGCCAGCCGGCTTTTTTTATGGTTCCGGCATACTTTCCGAAGAGTATCAGCACCATTGCCTCATTTGGCTGTATTGTAAAGAAGCCCGGCAATATAAAAATATACGCTACAAATATCATCACGCCCAACGCTGCCAGAAACTCAGGCCCCTTCACAATGGCATATACAAATATGACAACGCTTAAAAGCAATACCACAAACGATATCAGAAGGACAGGGCCTCCCGATTTTGTTCTACCTTCTATCTCCTTCATACTTTTTCCCCTCCCATTTATTTATATTAATATGATATCAAAATGATATCATATTAATATAGCATTGTCAAGAATTGCATATTTACTCTTTTATCATTTCTTTCAACTTATCTGCCTTAAGTATTCGGATTGCCTCCTTCTGGAATTCAATAATTCCCTTGTCCCTCATGACTCCCATCTCCCTGGACATGGAAGGCCTGGATATATTCAAAAAGTCGGCCATTTCATTTCTGTTCATAGGCAGCCGGAAGGTATGGCTGCCCGACTTTTCCATATGCTCCAGCAGCAGACTGGCCACCTTGGCGCCTATGCTCTTCATGGACAGGTACTCCACTCTTCTGTTGAGCATAATTGCCCGTTCTGAGACTGTTCTGAGCAGATTTCTTATTAGTTTGGAATGGAAGCTGCAGGCCTCGCTGCATTGATTTATTATCTCGTTATTCTCAAGGAATAAAACCGAGCAGTCTGTTTGTGCCTGTACATTTGCAGGCCACTGTTCCTTTCCCGAAAATGCAATCACTTCTCCGAACAGTTCGCCTGCTGCCGCCACTCCCAGCATCACCCTGCTGCCTGCCGAATTCTCCTTGGTAATGACGGCGCTCCCTTCAACTAGTATTCCCAGCCCGTGATAGGGATCTCCGGCTATAACTATATAATCGCCCTTGCTGAAGCTAAGCACTCTTGGACTGAAGCATTCCAGCATGCTGACCAGCTGGCTGTGTTCAAAACCTTCAAACAGCTCGCATTTTAGTATTTTTTTCGCCAGAGCTTCATATTTTCTCATGGAAATACCTCCAACCACTATTTTTTGTATCTGAGGATACCGATTTCTTTTTAATTATACCCTATAATTGACTCATAAACATTAACAAATACCAAACCACCGAAACATACAAGCATAAAACAAAATAATTTGCATAAGCAAAATGAATTTGTAGAGAAATTAATTTTGCTTTAAATCAGGAGGATATATTATGAAGAGGAATATTATCAAAATCGATGAAGAAAAATGCAACGGCTGCGGCCTTTGTGTAAATGCCTGCCACGAAGGAGCACTGGTTATTGAGAACGGAAAGGCAAAGCTCATATCAGACAGCTATTGCGACGGGCTTGGAAATTGCCTTCCCGAATGTCCCACTAATGCAATAACCATAGAAGAGCGTGAGGCTGAAGCCTTTGATGAGGAACTGGTAAAGGAGATTATGGAAAGGAGGGCCTTAGAGTCAGCCCCTGCACACACACCTCCCCAGCCTCACTTCCACGGTGGGTGCCCTGGTTCGAGAGCTATGGCTATCAAAAGGACTCCTTCAGAGGCCGCACCTGCCAGCCCAGCACCTCAGCTTACATCCGAGCTGATGCAATGGCCCTGCCAGATTAAGCTGGTGCCCGTGAATGCACCATATTTTGATAACTGTGATTTGTTGATTGCAGCGGATTGCACAGCCTTTGCCTACGCAAATTTCCACAAGGACTTTATGAAGAACAGGATTACAATCATAGGCTGCCCAAAGCTGGATGAAGGCGATTATTCCGAAAAGCTCACGGCCATACTTGCCAACAACAATATTAACAGCGTCAAGATATTGAGAATGGAAGTGCCCTGCTGCGGCGGTATTGTAAATGCAGTAAAAACTGCACTGATTCAATCGGGCAAAATGATACCCTGGAGTATCGTGGTTGTTGGAACTGATGGAGAGATTAGACAGAGCTAATATAAAAGTCTCCTGTAGCTTGCTGTCACTTCCTAGAAAGTACCATATAGGTTATTTAAAAATTTGAGGTTTTCTATTATAATAGGTCTGTGGGCTTTTTAGCCACGGACCTGTTTTCTATATCTTTAACCTGACCTGAACCTGGAATATCAGCATAGTGCAATCCTGCCCGCACATTTTAAGCGCAGGAGCCTTGGGAAATGCAAATCCGCAAACTGTACATACAGGAGAAATGGAGAGACAGCATGTTAATAGGAATAATTGGAGCAATGGAGCAGGAAATCAAGCTCCTTGCTGAGAGTATGATCATAACTGAGACACGGACTATTGGAATGAGGGATTATTATACAGGCAAGCTTTTTGGTCAGGACGCCGTTCTGGTTTTTTCCAAATGCGGCAAGGTTGCTGCGGCATCAGCCGTGACTACTTTGATTGAAACCTTTAAGGTCAAGCTTGTCATATTTACAGGAGTAGCCGGAGGCACCGACAGCGGACTGAATATCGGAGATATCGTTATTGCAGACAGACTGGTTCAGCACGACATGGATGCCAGCCTTCTCCCCGGATGTAAAAAGTTTGAAATCCCCTTGCTGGGAGTGGATACCTTCGAAGCAGACAGCGGGCTTACCGCCCTTGGTGTCAAGTCGGCGCAGCACTACATAGCCGAACACCTGAAACAGGATGTAGCCCCGGAGGATCTCAGCGAATTCAGAATTTCCATCCCCAGCGTGGTGGTGGGTACTATTGCCAGCGGGGATCAATTCATCGCCGACAGCCATAAGGTCAGAAGTCTCAATGCTGAAATACCCAACCTGAAGTGTATTGAGATGGAGGGAGCGGCTGTGGCGCAGGTATGCTACGAGCATAATATGGACTTTATCATATTCAGGGTAATATCAGACAAGGCTGATGAACATGCAGGCATTAATTTTCCGCTGTTTATTGAAAGAGCTGCCAGTCACTTCACCCGTGGCATAATTCAGCAATTTATATCAGAAGCAGGATACCTTTAAAAGACGTCCCTTACATATTCCTAATAATACGTGTGACTGAAAATATCTGGGCAGGGACTAATGCGCCTGAACTCCACAGATGTTTTCAGAAAACACGTTTTTTTAGAATATAGGAATTTATATATTTTAAAACAGGGATGAAATGCCCATAATACTGAGTTTGAGTGTGTACACCATAAAATTCCATTCTATATAAATTCCTATATTCGGGGTTTGGAAAGGGGACTCCCCTTCCCGGGTTACAAGAGGGGGTTCGTCGAAGGGGGAAGTAGTTCCCCCTAGCGAACAAGAAAATTTGCTGCACTTCACACCAATAAGCACTGTAAAAACTGAGCGCAGCGAATTTTCTTAGTCTTAATTGCCTATACCGGTACCATTTACATAATTCCTCGATAATGTAACATTATCCAAATCTCATTAATATACTGCTATTAGAAACTGGTGGTTGGAAACACCTGAATTATATCTTGCCAGGAGTTAATCTCACCGGCAATATAAGTCTCAGTTATAGAGTCAAGACCACTAACCAGAGTTAAATATTGCAATAAAGGTGATAAACATGCCGTACACAAATAGAGAATTATTTGCGAGACTAATCCAATGTGAAGCCGAGGGCGAAGGTGATAATGGTATGCGGGGTGTTGCCTCTGTCATTATGAACAGGGTAACCGTACCGTATGGCGAGTTCTTCAAATTGATTAATGGCGATGTAAGGGCTGCCATATTGCAGGCAGGACAGTTTACCTGTGTCAAGGAAGTAGTGGCCGGTCAATATAACCCACAAAACATTTATAATATGAACCCCCAGCAGATACATTATGACATCGCAGACTGGGCACTGTCCGGAAGTACGCTTGGAGCCGTGGCAAACAGCCTGTGGTATTATAATCCCTTCAAGCCCACCTGCGGTTCATTTTTCCCGCCTGGAAATACCGGCGTAATATTCACCAGGATAGCACAGCATTGCTTTTATACCCCTACCCAAAAGTATGCGCAAACATAAAATCAATTAATAATGAAACCGTTAAAAAGAAAGGAAGTTAATCTATATGAAAAATCGGCCTACTCCATATTATACCCTCCCCTTTCTCTGCTATGAGGAAAGGCCCGACGGAACCGCCTCAGAGGTTATGACTCCCGGTCAGGGTTCTCCGGACCTGCTTGCTCCAATAACTCCTACTACACAGCCCGAGCCCCTGACCTTGACCAGCACAGAGTACCTGAACGGCTTTTTGAGAACACAGATCGGAAGAAGAGTCAGGATTGAATTTCTTATTGGCACAGGCACTCTTTTAGACCGGACCGGAACCCTGGTGGGTGTTGGTGCCAACTACATCAATCTGAAGCTCATTGCCAGCGATGATGTTATGACCTGTGACTTTTTCTCTATAAAATTTATAACCTTCCTGTTGTAGCAAGCTGTATTCTGATGGCCTCTTTAACTGATAAAATAACCCTGCCGGCACCGGCAGGGTTATTTTATCAGGGAGAAGAAATTAAACTGATGTATATGATAAAGACTTCACTTCCAGGAGTTAAGGTTTTAATCATATATATACATCCATGGAAAGGATATGTATGACGAGCTATGTAGACGTGCCTGGCAGGTAATATGCAACACCTTGTATAAAAAATCAGAGTCCAATTTTTAGCATGAGCGCAAGGACAAATATAAAGCACGTCCAATAAGTATTTTCTAGAACACCCTACAACGGATATATTTCTTATCAAATGTTTTATGTTACGTTTTGCAATATGCCGGGGAAAAAATATTTTACAATATCATTAGCATCGATATCCAAGGCTGCTGCAAGCTTCTGAACCTCATCAGTGTCCATAGCCGTATATCCGTTTATTTTATTATTCAGAGCATTAACTGATATCCCAGTGGCTTCGCTCAATCCGCGATAAGATGTCTTTTTTTCCCTTATCCTTCCCTTTAGGGCTAAAAGCTCATCATGTACTCTTTCCCTTCCACGTCTGTTTTTCATCATTCTTCCACCTCAAATCGAACATTACGTTCTGCAACTTAATAATACACCAGACAGCTATAGCTAGTCAATACTTTTTGCAATAAAAATATTAAAATTTATTATTTAGTTATTGCATTTAGTAACAAGCGACTATATAATGTCTCTATAAGGAGGTCTCTACTAATGAAAAGTATTTTTGATAAAGAGTTGTTTATTAAACGCCTGAATGAACTGATAGACGCCAATGGTGACAACAATTATACCCTGGCTCACCATTTGCATTTATCTGCTCCAACCATTCTCAGATACAGGACCGGTGAAATATCTCCGAAAATAACCACCATCCAGGCCATGGCCTCCAAGTATAATGTAAATCCCTCCTGGCTTATGGGGAACGATGTTGAAAAATACCTTGAAAATGGTGACGGCAAATTCAAGAGGATTCCTGTCCTTGGCACAATTGCCGCTGGTCAGCCCATACTGGCCGAGGAAAATATTGAAGCCTACGAATTTGTAAATAGTGATTCCAAGATAGACTTTGCACTGAAGGTAAAAGGTGACAGTATGATTAACGCCCGTATCAATGACGGGGATATTGTCTTTATCCGGCAGCAATCCCAAGTGGAGAACGGAGAAATTGCGGCGGTAATAATTGACGAAAGGGAAGTGACACTGAAAAGGGTTTACAAATATCCAGGCACTGTAATCCTGCGGCCCGAAAATCCTCGGTATCAGGAGCTGATATACAATAAAAAGGACCTGAGAGATTTAAAAATTCTGGGAAAGTGTATTTTTGCCAAGTTTTATCTTACTTGATTAATATAAGGAAAAAAGTACCTGATAAAAAGAAGAAGTCCAATAAAGACAATTTGGCAAACGCAAACCTGAATACAGAAATCATCCTATCGGTCTACATCTGAGCAGCTGCTCGCATAAAGACGGTGAAAGGAAATGGGCGGTGAGCTTGTCAAATCCCCCTTTACTCCTGCACGCTCTGTGCTTTCTCCTTGTGCCGCCGCGACAAAAGCGGCATAATAATTTTGTCGTGGCGCCTCTTTTGCGGTTGTGCTGGGTGGTCGACTCATCTTAGCGCAGGACTGGTATGTTAGCACACCATCAGCCTGCCATGACATTTTTTATTGTCGGGGAAACCCCGCCAGTTGTATGTAACCTCTGAAAAGAGAAAAAGTCAAGTCACAGCTTTCCGAAGTCTATGTATAGGGATCATTCGGAAAGGTAAATCGAATACGGACAAAAGAAATAAGCGAGGTGCTGATGCGCCTCGCTTATTTCTTTTGATTTGTTTTTACTTCTCCGGTACTCTGAGCACATCGCCGGGATAGAGGATGGAGAACCGGCTTTTGTTATTCAGCCGTTCCAGCTCGCTCATGGTACAGCCCGGCTTTCGGGCGATGCTCCAGAAGCTGTCTCCCTTTTGTACGGTGTAGGTGGTGTACCGCAGATTCTTCGGCACATCCGATGTTACGCCGTACTGGTCAAAAGTATAGGTTGAACCGTCAATGTCCTTCTTGCCGATGACGGGCTTGCCATTTTCGTAATACATCCAGTTGCCGGAATCATTCATCGTCCAGCCCTGCGCCGTGTCGCTGAAAATCGCCAGTTCCACAAAGCCGCGAAGAACAGCGGACACCTCGGCTCTTGTAGCTGTACCCTGCGGGTCATAGAGATTTTTGCTCTTGCCCTGAATGATGCCCGCCGTCTGGATGCGCTTCACGGATGGAGCCGCCCACGAGCCAATTTTGGAATTGTCCGCAAAGACATTCTGTGTATGAACTTCCGGCAGTTTGAATCCTATAGCCGTAGCATATCTGTCCATAATAACCGCCATCTGTTCACGGGTCACAAGGCCGTCCGGGTTGAACCTGCCGCCGCCGATGCCGACCAGAATATTGTTTTTCACCCCCCATTCTATGTAGCCCATGTAATAGGCGTCAGCCTTCACATCTGTAAAGCTGGACTGCTTATAGGCGCTGATATCTGCATTTGCCAAGCGTCCGAGCGCTGTTACAAACATTCCCCGTGTCATGGAGCCTTGGGGACTGAAGGTAGTTGCACTGGTGCCGGTCATGAGGCCACGGTTTGCGACAAAGAGAATATTATCCTTTGCCCAATGACCGTCTATGTCGGTGAAGCTGAAGCTGGCTTTGCAGGCTACACCGTAAGTGGAGAAGTGATTGGTGGAAAACACCACCGTTCCGCGTTTCTCATCGTAGCCGGAATCTGCAAGGTAGGCTACCTTGCCCTTCGCATCCACATAGACGGCCCAGACGTTGCCTGCAAGTTCACCTTTCTGCAGGGTATAAGGAATCTCCACGCTGACACTGCCCTTGCCAAAGCCGGTCACGAATTTGCCGCTGCCGTAGAGTGCTTTGAGGTCATATGCAGGACGGTTACCGATGGCGGCCTTTGCATCGCCGGACAGCTTTGAATTGTCCATGCGAGCAGCGGAAAGCTGTACGTCGGCCTTTGCCTGCCGGTTGATCTCCGTCACCGCCTCAAGGTCAATGCCGATGGTAAGGTCGGGTCGGTCAATGACAAGCTGAACGCTGGAAATCTTTTTGCCGATTACCTGCTCCTGTGTGGTCTTGGGCAGATTGACTGTCACGGTGTCTGCGTTCTTGCCGCCGGTGGTGACATGGATCACCGCCGTGATGTCGCCTGCGTTCACGCCTTTTTTTGCCGCTTCTGCCTTTGCGTCCGCAATAGCATCGGTAATATTTTTGTCGGTCAGACTGACACTGGCATTGCCCTTATTGTCCACCGTGGCCTCATTTTCTGTACTGCCGGTGACCGGCTCGGTGGGTTTGGTGGACGGAGGGGTTGTAGAACCGCCGCCATTGGAGCCGCCGGTGTTCCCATTACCGCCAGCTCCTCCCGCATAAGGAGTTGCCGTAATGGTAATGCTTTTCGGCCCGGCTGTCTCGCTTTGACTGCCTTTGGATACCGTAACGGTAAAGCTGTAGCTGCCATTTGCACCGCCGGGATTTGCGGAAGTCCCCGCAATCGGTGCGGTGTAGCTGACTTTGTTTATGGCGATGGTAACGCCGCCGTTATTGACTGCCGTTGCCGCAGTATTTTTCAGTGCCGTTTCAATAGCGTTTTCATCAGTTGCTGCGGTCTGAGTCATGTCAGCGTAGCTTGCACCCTGCGCAGCGGCTTTCGCCGCAGCAACGATTGCAATATCCGGGTCAGGGGCGACATTCACGGTCATGGAAAGGCTCTTGCTGTCGTTCACGCTGCCCTTAGAGATGGCAACATCATACTTCCCGGTTGCGCTGTCGTAGGTAACAATCGCGGTTACCCCTGCGGCATCTCCTGTGAGCAAATCGTTCACATAGGCTTGCACGGCGGCTGTTTTATCAGCCTGTGATGCACCGAAAGCCACATTGACACTTCCGTCAACCAGAGCGTTTTTTGCTGCGGCAACTGCTGCAATATCCGGGTCAGCAATCACTGTGTAGTTGACAGCACTTGAAGTGGCAGCGGTATTATAAGGAGTAGCGGCGTACTCAGCGGTCAGGGAATAGGTTCCCGTGCCGGGCGTCCAAGTATAGGCAGCCACACCGCCGGAGTTCAGGCTAGCAGTGTCGAGAGTCGTCCCTCCGTTCTTAAAGGTAATTGTCTGCCCGTTTACACCGGCGCCTGCAAAAAAACCTGTGAGGGTTGCGGTCAAAGCTACGGAGTTCCCCCCAACTTGCTGACCATCGGGAGTTGCCGTCAGCGTAAGCGCAGTTGTGTTGCCGACTACGTTAAGATTCACTTCGTTAGAGTAAACTGTGCCTCCCGAATAAGTTGCGTAATAGCGCAGCTTATAGGTGCTTGCGGTGTCAAGCGGAAGGGTTCCTCCATCTGGCCAATTTGTCCAACCTCCAGTGGAAACGGGAATCTGCCAGCCTTGCGCTGTAATCGTAACCCCGTTATTCGTTATGAGTGGCTTGTAGCTGTCAAGCTCGCTCAGCGCGAGGTTATGCCCCGCCGTAAAGGAGCCGGAAATAGACAGCGTGCCGATGACGGGTTTAGATATCGCAAGCTGCACCACATTGCTTGCGCCATTTTGGATGATGTAGCTGCTTATGTCGCTGAAAAAATAGGTGCTGTAATTGTCGGAGTTTGTGCCGGTGACGTTGAACGGGTTGTCGCTTGTGATCACGGAGTTTGCGGTCACCCCGATCGAGGCCCCGGTGGTGAGCTTCGTCCCGGTGGAAAGGCAGATCGGATAACCGCTGTCCACTACCACATTGCGTACAATGGATGTATTGGTCACTGTATTACCACTGATAACGGCTGTCCCGCCTACTATAAGAGGATTGGCAAAAACACTGCCATTACCGTTGACCTTATTGCCGGTAATTCTGCCGCCTGTCATTTCAAAGCTGTCTTGCGCATAGACAGCGCCGCAATTGTCACCTAACGCTTCATTGCCGGTAATGCCGCCGCCCTGCATGATAAAAGTACTCCCTCCGGCTGTACACACACCACCGCCCCACCCAGTGGTCTTGTTACCGGTGATATTGCCGCCCTGCAGGGTGACTACACCGGACACATACACACCGCCGCTGGTATTGCCGGTACTATTGGAGTTATACCCCCCGGTGATGCGCCCCTGATTTTCAACCTCGTCCATACTGGTGTCCTTAATGGTCAGAGTTCCTATCACATTGATTACATTGCCGTTTGCGGTAGCCGCCGATAGACCCCGGTCGATATCCTTGCCATTCAGATCGAGGATGGTGGTTTTGCCCGACGCAAAGACCAGCGCTGCGGTGATATTCACGTCCTCCCGAAGCTGAATATATGCCGTGCCGCTTGTTAAATTGTTTGCAAAGCTTATGGCCTCGGCCAGTGCACCTTGTGTCCACGCTGTCGGTACGGAACCATCGCTTCCCGCCACGCCCCATTGGGCTTGTACAGCGCCGCCCTCTGTGACATGAACAGTAATAGTATAATTACTATGTATATCATCGTCATCAACAAATGTAGCGGTAAATGTATAAGTTCCCGGCTCTGTGGCATAAAAATATATTTCGTTTGCAAGAGTTGAAGAAATTGCATAATTAATATCCCCATATGTTATTGGATGAGTTTTATCTGAATCCCAATATAACTCAGCGGTTTTACTTCCGTCTGTTGGTTGTGTAAATCCGTGTGAAGGAAGTAGCATTTCATCCACTTGGGGGTTTCCGTAAATAGGTAAAGCCTCGATTTTTAGCGGCGTGCCCACAGCAACGGTATATGAAAGAGGCTCTGCTGCTGGGGGAGGGGAGTCAGGCTCAACCGTGATATAGCGGTATTGATTAAGACCGGTATCGTCGCTGCTTATCACATCTATACTCCCGGTAAATCCTGCTTTGATGATAAAGCCGCCAGCGGTCAGCGTGCCGGTGAGTGCATTGCGGGGAGCAGACGAAGGGCCACCGCCGGATAAGCTTATCGTAGCACTGTCTGTAACGGTGAGGTTCCCGCTGATGCCAACACCGCCTATGCCATTATAAGGGCTACCTGTTCCGGCAGCTCCGCCGGTGGCAGTGAGTGTTGCCGCTCCTGCTGCCGTAACATTGCCGCTGATTCCAGCCCCGCCGGCGCCGCCTGCTGACCATTCAGTCGATCCACCTTTTCCGCCGGTGGCATTAAGTGTCGCCGCTCCTGTTACCGTAACATTGCCGCTGATACCAGCTCCGCCTTGACCGCCTGACCCGAGCGATCCACCTGCACCGCCGGTGACGGTGAGTGTTGCCGTACCCATGACAGTAATATTGCCGCTGATTCCTGTGCCTCCTTGTCCGTCTTGAACAAAATTGGAGTTGCCTTCGCCGCTTGTCAGGGAGCTATCCGCAATCACATTCAAGGTGACTGTACCACTTGTCACAATCAAGGCAGTTGCGCCGTCTGGCACCATAGATGTTCCTACCGGTACTTGGATTGTCACGCCGTTGAGGTTCAGCTTGACTTCACCGGTGGCAGTAACCACGATGCGGTTGGAGGTGGAAGTCTTTTCGTCCGCCATGCCAACGGTATATTCTCCCGCCGCCGTAAAGGTGAGTACGCCACCGCTATACGTCGGCGCAGCACCCTCTTCGTCTATGCTGACCGAAAAGTCGCCGTAGGTGGCAGGAGTACCTGTCCGCAGTGCCATCATAAGTGGCTGCATACCCACCGTCACAGTGATTTTCGGTAAATCCACACTCACGGTATGACCTTCAATCACCGGCTTAAATACATAATCACCGCTTTCATTTCCGTTATATTCCGGCTCGGATGTCCATGTAACAGGAATCTCCAGGTTTTTTTCTCCCCATTCCGGAGCAGTCCCCTCTGATTTACACGAATCCTGTACGGGTTCCGTCGCTGTACCGCTGTCGGCAGGCACAGCCGTTTTCACCGTTGCCATCAGTTTTTCAGGCAGCCCCAAATTCTCAATCTTTGTACCTGTTGATACAGATATCTCTGTTTCGTCAAGCGATGCAAATGCGATGATTTCGGACCTCATACCTATTGAAGTGCCCGTTTCTTCTGCCATAGCCGAAATCGGTAACATGGTCAGAACCATGCACACCGAGAGCCAAATACTTAAAATTCTTTTTCTCACGTTATCTTTATCCTCCTATTTTGATATTTTTTTCGGCCAGCAGCATATGCCCACATCGAGCGAACGGGGCTTGTCCAAATGAAAATCGGCACACCGGCAATACCAGCACTGCTGCAAGCCCTCCGGGGTACCGGCTCTCGGCTCGAAAGCCGGACAAACTTGTTTTGGCCACACATTGCCTTCTGCATTGGGGGCAGAAAGGGGCGAATCCTCCTGCCTGCGCCGACGATTTTCCATACTATCACGCTCCTTTACGCTGGAATAAATGCAGATTTTTCTACAATCTACGCCAAGAGGTTATCATGAGACAAAGAAAAAATGAGCCTTTACACTTAAAAGACTCATTTTTACACTTAAAAAGCAGATATGAAATTAAAATTGTCTCTTGACAAACAAAAATGATTTATTCTCAAACCAGAAGGCGTGCAAGCGCCTACGCCCCGCCATAAACCGCTTTCCGAATGTTCCCCTGTGGGGAGTGTGGCTAATCGGCAGGTACTTTTTCTAAAAATTGCTTAACTGCAATAATGCCTGTTCTATAAATGGTTTCAGAATAGCTCTTGAAAAAATCCTACAAATTATCATATAAATCCTCTGTAAATGTTAAACTTCCCCGATATCCTGCATAAGTACGATTGAATATCAGGCGTTCATTTATAGGAAACGACGCAGTAATAAACTGAAGGTTCTTTTGTAAGCCAACTTCTCTTTCACTACTGCTTCCTATCAGCAGCGTCAGATCTTCCTCCTCGGCAATAATAGCCTGGTTGATTTCGTACTGATCAGCCGTAAACACAATCTTTGGAGGTTTTGCATATTCCAGCGCTGTTATTTGCTCTATGATGCCAAGCTTATCCTCTTCACTAAAAATCGGCTCTGAAATAACAACCAGCACAGGTGTAAAACTATAATCATTTGCCAGATATCGTGTAAAACCCACGGCACCTGAAGCGTCAGCAACAACTGCAAACCGTTTCCAGCCAAGGGCTCCGATGGATTGTGCAAGATAGCTGTATACGTAATCCTCTTCCTGTGCAACCATCCCTTCAACCATGCTTTTATCCAGTTTTAAAGCTTCTGCCACTTTTCTGACAAAGCTTGTGGTATCAGTTGCCCCTATTGGCATTCCTGATATCCTGATGGAAGGCACTCCGAATTTCTCTTCAAACTTCCTGGCAGGTTCTTTAAATAACCATGGATTGATAATAATATTCAGAGCAGCCGCAGAACATTTTCTTATATCATTTATTCCCTGATGGTTTGTAAAAAAAGTATTCACCGTCAAGCCCAAAAGATTCAAGATTCTTTTTATTTCCTCCAGACTTCCACTCCAGAAAGGATCACGATATGGAACAACACCAAAAATATTTACCAGTTTTTCATTCTTTGGCAGCTTTTCTTCTATAATCTGATCCAGCATTGCATTCCAAACCACTTCATATCCCAAATTGCTGTCTCCTGCAAAGCCCGGCGTTTCTATTGGATACACATTATGGCCTTTGGCCCTGAACTCCTCTGTAACGCTTACAATATCATCTCCAATAATCCCCGCTGTACAGCCTGTCAATACAAAAAAATCATCTGCATCCATAATATCCACAGCTCCCTGGATTGTGGTTCTGAGTTTATTTACGCCGCCAAATACCACTTCTCTTTCCAGCATGTTGCTGGAGGGTAATGAAACACCGCTTACAAAGCTGGCGCTCTTATGCCCCGATTGTCCCTGATCGGATGCTGTTGTCTGCATGCAACATCCTGGTCCCGCATGATACACCGGGCAAACCCTGTCAATTGCCCCTAATACAGAATTAATACCCGCAAGTACACATCCCCCTCTTGGATTTTCTAATATTTGAGACATATTTACTCCCCACTCTCTATATACTTGAATGCATCTTCTTCATACCAGCTGGCTTTATATGGCAGTTTTACGTGCTGTGACAGTTTTACATTGAAACCTGGATTTTTAAGCTGATCGGCTATCTTATTGCCCAAAAATAATAATCCGTCATAGCCCATGGTCGGTCGTTTCCCATCCAGCACATGTGTAGTTGGAATTCCCAGTTTTGCTGCCCATAGCGGTACTCCTATAAATGCATCGGGCTTTAACTTGCTTAATAAATTCACCTGCTCAAAAGGCTGCATATTTGCAATATCCAATACAAAGTCCTCATGTATTTCAATTAAATATTCAATATCTTCTTGTGCATCCTCATCATAGGTTGGTGTTTCCAAGCCTACCAGCTCCATGCCAAAATCATCAATCAAAGCTGCTGCCGCAAAGGAACGCCCTGTTCCGCCGCATATAAACACTCTTTTCCCCTGTAAACGAGCTTTTAATTTTGCAACTAAGGGTTCAATTCGTTCATGCTCCTTCGCAATAATTTCTTCAACCTCCTTCTCTTTGCCAAGTACCTTTGCAATACCCCTGTACCATTTATCTGTATTATGTACGCCAATTGGCATCACAGTATGTGAATACGGAATCTCATAATCTTCCCAAAGTGTTTTCATAAATTCATCTGCAAATACTTTACATATTGAAGTAGATGCTTCTGCCTGTGGTATTGTTTTGATTTTATCCAACGAACTGTAAAATGGAATATAATTTACCTTTACCTCAATCAGAGACAGCATTCGCTCTATTTCTGTCTGATCTGCATAGCTTATTGTGGTTGGTGCAAATAAATTTACCAGACCTTTTTCCTTTGGCAATTTTTCATGTTTTAATATGTGTTTATTTATGGCTAAAAACGCTGCATCAAATCCGGATGCGCATATTTTTGACTTGAAGCCCTCACAATGAATGGGCACTATTACACTGTCGGTTTCCTTCTGTAAATCTGCTGAAATCGCATCTATATCATCTCCAATAATACCTGACGCACACGACGCATAAATAAATATCAATTCAGGATTATATCTGTCGATTGCTTTTTTCACAGAATCCCTTAATTTTTGCTCACCTCCAAAAACCACAGACTTCTGATCTATATTTGTAACGATAATTTTAGGATTCCTTATGTTTTTTATACCTCTATGCGCCTGTCCAACCCGGTACATATCTACCGCCATGACAGAGCAGCCTACACACCCCTGGGGTGAATGCGAAATGAAAACCGAATCCTCCAAGGACATTAATGCCGCCATACTATTTATCTGCTGACATTGTAAACCCTGTGCGAAGCTTCTATCTGCCGCCTTTAAACATCCTTTTCTAAAATTATTCTCAGCATCCTTTCCAGTCGTTCCCAAATCATTTATCCTGCAGGGTATGCTTTCTCTGACACCTGAATATTGTTCACCTGACATACTTCCACCTTCCTTTATTTTTACTGTTACAATTGGTTCCTTGTTTCTTATCTATCTTCTTATCTTATTTTTGTATGAAATATGGAATGAATCCCTCATCCAATGCCTAGATTGAATAGTTTGCTTCCAATGAAATTATTCTTGATAAAAACTGCTTGGTTCTTTCTTCCCTGGGTCTTGAAAAAATCTGAGCCGGTGAGCCCTCTTCCACTACCACCCCTTCATCCATGAATATAACTTTGTCGGCCACATCCTGAGCAAAGGACATCTCATGTGTCACCACAATCATTGTAATTCCCTTTTGTGCAACACGCTTTATCAGGTCAAGAATCTCACCAACTAATTCCGGATCAAGAGCTGAAGTTGGCTCGTCAAAAAGGATAACCTCCGGATTCAGAACGAAAGCTCTTGCAATACCTACCCGCTGCTGCTGCCCTCCAGAAAGCCTGGAAGGATAATAGTCATATTTGTCTGATAATCCAACCCAGTCCAAGGCCTCTTTTGCCTGTTCCCTTGCCTTGTCCCTTGGAAGCTTTCTTGCAGTGACAAGACCCTCCATAACATTCTCCAAAGCTGTTTTATTGGCAAACAAATTGTAATTCTGAAATACAAAAGCCATTTTACGCCGAATATGGAGTATCTGCTTTTTATTGGCTTTTTTCAGATTGACGCTGATGTCTCCCATAGACAGTTCTCCGCTATCTGCTGTTTCCAGAAAATTGAGACAGCGTAACAAGGTTGTCTTGCCGGAGCCACTGGGTCCTAAAATAACCACGACTTCGCCATCCTCAACCTGCACCGATACCCCTTTTAACACCTCTGATTTTCCAAAGGACTTTTTTACATTACTTACTTCAATCATATAAACTCCTTTTGAACTTACCTGTATGTTTTCTTAATCGTCCTGCAAGATATTCAATAAACACTGTAAATGTCCAGTAAATCAAAGCTGCCGCCGCATATCCCTCAAAGAAGGAATAGGTTCTGGACCCAGGAATAATAGCCCCTGCTGTAATTTCTGTAATGCCGATTGCCATTACCACAGAGGATGCCTTGATGAGTCCCACAATATTATTAATCATCATGGGTATGGCTACCGGTATCATCTGCGGAACTATGATCCGCCGTATAGTCTGGACCTTTGTTAATCCCACAGAGTACCCGGCTTCATCCTGTCCCTTATCAATGGAAAGCAGTGCCCCTCTTATAACTTCAGACATAGAACAGATGGCAGTCAGAGTCAAAGCAAAAATTCCAACCCAGATATTGTCCACATCTTTTACTGTCTTACTTAGATGTAAGAACTTTGCCAGATTATTAAATTCCAGCATAAAAAGCAGATTATAGAGCAGCAGTGCAACTACAATCGGAACACCCTGATACACAGTCACAAATATTGCCAGAACCTTATTTATAACCGGTACCTCATATACTCGTATGAGTGCTATGAGGGTTCCTAATACAAATCCGGCAAATAATGAAATAAACACCAGTTTTATTGTATTTGGAATATATATGATTCCAGATATGAGGCATTCCCAAAAATAACCTGAATTAAAGCCCATCTGTCATTCCTCTTCTTTTCTTAGATTTCCTCAAGTATTATGGTTTTGCGTGCTTTTCCAAATTCAAATTTATAATTGAGATATCTGAACAGGCCTCGAACAAGCAAACTGATTATTATGTAAATGACCGCGACAAAAATATATGCCTCCAGCACATGTTTTGTTGCTGTACCAATGGTCTTGGCTCTTCCCATGATATCCGTAACACCAATCAGAAATACTAAGGATGAATTCTGGAATAAGCCTACCAAATCAGAGCCAAAAGGAGGAAGAGCAACTCTAACCATTTGTGGAAGAATAATTCTTCTGAATGTCTGAATTTCAGTCAGACCAACACTAAGTCCTGCTTCTGTCTGACCATATGGAATGGAAGTGATTGCACTATAAAAAATAGCTGAAAGAAATGCTCCCTGATTCAATATAAATGTAATATATGCAAAGGTTATCGCACCCCATTCACGGTTGATATTAGTACCAAACGCAGAATCAATCAGTACCGGCAAGCCATAGTACACAAGCATCAGCTGTACCAGCATGGGTGTTCCTCTCATAAATGAAACGTATACCTTAAAGAACTGATGCAGTACCGGCAGCTTCTTCATATTTACAAATGCAATAGCAATTCCCAATACAACTCCAAGCACTGTTGCAAAAATGACAATTGCAGATGTTACTGATAAATATGGAACTATTTTCGGTATATTTTCAAAGAACCTATCCCATTTGAACAATTCTCCCATAACTTACTCGCTTTCTGTATAGTCTCCGCCAATAAAATCAATGGATATTTTTGAAAGCCTTCCATTCTCACGAAGTTCCTTTACAGCACCATCTACAGCCTCCTTAAGCTCTGTGTTTTTCTTGTCAAAAATAAAGTAGGTTGAGGATGACTGTACAGGAGCTCCTACCACTTTGAGGGCATCTTTTTTGTCCCCATAGCCTGCATTCAGCTTGGCAACATCTCTTTTTGTATAAATAGTCGCATCCCATACTCCATTTAAAAGACCGGTTACCACCTCTTCATCAGTTGAATTATTTACAAAAGCTATTTTTATAGGATTGTCTGAGTGCTCTTTATTATAGCCTTCTAAAACATAAGTTGAATTGGAGCCGGTTGAGCTCTTTACAGTCTTACCCCGAAGATCGTCAAAGGATTTTATATCGTTTCTGTCGCTTGCAACGGTGACATAGGTTACGTATGTTGTATAAGCTTCTTTTCCGAAAAGATACTTGGAGTCCCGCTCTTTATTCCATTCATACTGATGGGCAGCAATGTCAATTTTTCCTGCGTCAAGAGATAGCAGTACATTTGCAAAATCCGAGGTCCGGTAAGTGAATTCATACTGCGGGAGAAGTTCATCAACTGCTTTTAATACCTCATACTCATATCCTGCAAGATTACCTTTTCCATCCAGGTAGCAGTATGGCTCATAAGCATTGCCAGTACCTACGATCACTTTGGTTACTTTTGTTTCGGAGCCACCTGTCTTGCTGTCTGAACTGTTTTTCCCACATCCTGCAGCAGTAACCCCAAGTGCCAGTATCAATCCCAATGCTATTAATTTGCTTGTTTTTGCTTTCATAATTGAAATCCTTTCTTGTTCAAGTTTTATTAATAAGAATTTTTTAATAAGAATTTTTAATAAGTTTATGTAAGCCATTTTGTATTCTTTGTATTAATCAAATTGCATAGTCTTTAGTTGTTTCTTCCTGATTCATAATATTGGATAGAATGATTTTTTCATAATAGCTTCTATCGCTGCCGGTTACTCTGGGTCTTGTCAGTTGTATCTTTATGTCCAGTTTGATTTCATTTTCATCTATTACGATTACTCTGTCAGCAAGTTTTACAGCTTCACTTACATCATGAGTAACAATAACAGCTGAAAAGCCAAGTTTTGTCCAAAGGTTCTCAATCAATTCCTGCATATCCAGCCTGGTTAATGCATCCAACGCCCCCAAGGGTTCATCCAATAAAAGAACCTTGGGATGGCCCGCTAATGCTCTGGCAAGTGATACTCTTTGCTTTTGTCCTCCGCTTAATGTATAAGGCCACATATCCTCCTTATCCTTCAGCCCGACATTTTCCAGCGCCTCAGCAGCTAATGCCTCATTTTGCTGATGCGCTCCAAGCTGAACATTTTTTAGTACACTTTTCCAGGGGAGAAGTCTTGGCTCCTGAAATACAAATCTGATGTTACTATCCACACCAGCCTTTTCCCTTCCGTTTATTTTAATACTCCCTTCCGTCAACGTATCAAGACCTTCAATCAGCCTGAGCAAGGTACTTTTCCCGCAGCCGCTTTTGCCTACAATTGCCACAAATTCTCCGGGGCTTATTTCAAGATCAATGTTATTTAACACCATCAGATTTCCGAATTTTTTGACCAGCTTTTCTATTTTGATACTGTATCCATCTGCTTTGTCATCCATTATCAAGTTTCCCTCCATCTGATTAAAAGCTTTTCTAAAGATGTTGCTGCAACATCAGAAAGCTTACCTAATAATGCGTATAAAATAATTGCCAGAACTATCTTATCCATTTGCAACAGCTCTCTCGCCGTCATTGCCATATATCCGATACCTGCATCAGTAGCAATCTGTTCCGCTGCTATTAAGACCAGCCACATAGTACCGAGAGATAGTCTAAACCCCACAAGCATGGAAGGAAGGGTTCCAGGAAGTATAATGTCTACAAATATTTTTGTCCGCTTCAGGCCATATACTCTTCCCATCTCCATAAGCCCCTTATCTATTGATTTAATTCCATGATAGGTATTAATATAGATTGGAAAAAACACTCCAAATGCAACCATGTAAACCTTAACTTCTTCACCTATACCAAACCAGATAATCATCAGCGAAATAATTGCCAGTATCGGTATGGTCCTCAGCATTTGTACCGTAGTATAAAGCGCCAGGTTCAAAACTTTAAAAAGCCCCGTTGCAAATGCTAATGCCAGCCCAATCATGCCTCCCAGAAAAAGTCCTTTTCCTGCACGGACAGTGCTTATGGAGATATATTCCCACAAGCTTCCGTCCCTGATCATCATACCCGTTCTTTGAAGCACCTTGTAAGGAGGCGGTAATAATGTAGTGTTTTTACCCGGAAGTGTTTCATAGTACCACAATATGATTACCAATATGGGAACAAGCCACGGGACTATTAACCTGACTATTTTAGCTGTTTTTTTCCAAGCCATCAGCATCCTCCATTGTTGTATTTAGTTCAATTAGTCATATTCAGACAATGCCTTTTCATATTTTGTATAAAATGTATTATCATATAAGGCTGATGCATCTATCTTTTTTTCCAGAAGTCCTAATTCGTAAAAGGAATCTCCTACTCTTTGCTCCGATGCAATAACCTTTTCATCCACTGCAATGAATTTATTTAAATAACCTCTGTCTTCATATGATTTTTGCAAAAGGTTTAAGGACTCCTCATATGTACTTCCTGTTGGCTCAGCCTGAATTCTTGCCCATTCTTCCATATTTTTTTCCGCCCATATATACGCCTTTTGTACTCTGGCCAGGTAATCAGCAATGGCCTCCGTTTTTGCCTCATCTGCAAGGGCTTTATTGGAAATCTCAAACGGAAAGTTGCCGGAGAGAATATTTACTGCGCTCTTAAGCGTTATAGCTCCATTATTTTTAGCTGCATTAATGGAGTTGCCATAGCTTGCAAATGCATCTATATTTCCCCCTATCAAGGCTGTAACACCATCTGCCGTTGTAATTCCAACCGGTTTGATGTCCTGCCAGGTTAAATGAGCTTCCTTTAACATCTGACTAAGAAAATACTGTGCGGTGGTACTTTTCACATAGCCTATCTTTTTTCCTTTCAAATCAGACACCGTCTTAATCCCAGAGCTCTTTAAAGCTACTAATTCCTGATTTTGAGGACTGCTGCTGTTAACCAGTATGATTTTGAAATTACCTTTGTTTTCAGAAAGAGAGGCATAAATCGGAGGTATCTCACTGCTTCCGGTAAAATCGATTTGATCTGCCGCAAGTGCTTCCAGACAAAGGTTTCCTCCCTGAAATACGCTGTATTCAACTTTATAGCCGTTAAAATCATCAAGTCCGGCTGCTTTTAATAATATTTCAAAGGACTTCCAGCCTGTTGCCCCGTATTTTAATATAACCTTCTCAGAATCTGCTGATTTTACTGAAGAAGTTGAATTGACAGCAGCCTCATTACCGCTCTCTGCTATGTTACTGCCCGAGGTACTGACATCTGATGATGCACACCCGGTTAAACCAGCCGCCATCAGTGCTCCCAGCAAAAAAACTGCTAATACCTTATTTATAACTTTTTTCATCTGCACTCCTCCTTACCTGTTGGTAGTTATAATTTCTTTTAATACCTTAATAACCTTTTCATTCTCCTCAAAAGTTCCGATGGATACTCTAACCCATCCATCAAGGCCGAATTCCGAAGCATTTCTTATTATGATCCCATTTCGTAAAAACTCTTTTTCAGAAACAGCACCAGCTATTCCAAGATAAATCAGAATAAAATTTCCATTGGAGCGTATATATTTGATCCCTTCTTTATCCAGCTCTGAATAGTATAAATTCAAGCTGTCTCTATTGTTTTTTAAAACCAGATTTTTAAAATTATCATCCTCAAGGCTTGCTTCCGCTGCCTTTTGTGCCAAAAGACTGACATTTATCGGCAATCGGACTTTATTGATTTTTTCCACTATATCTTCATCCGCCATGCCATATCCGATTCGAAAGGACGCCAAGCCATACAGTTTTGAAAATGTACGAAGCAGGATAATATTTTTATTCTCCTTAATCAGGGAGACTGTGTCAAAATAGTCTGCTTCCACAAAATCAATATAGGCTTCATCCAAGACAATCAGTATATTATCAGGGACCTTTCGGATGAATTCTCTGAGTTCTCTCTCTCTTAAAACAGTTCCGGTGGGATTATTGGGATTACATATCCATATAATTTTAGTCTGCTTTGTAATGCTGTTTAAAATCGCGGCTGTATCAACCGTAAAATCCTTAAGCGGAACTATTACCGGTGCTGCATTCATCTGCAAGGTAACATTTTTATACCAGCCGAAGGAGGGGTATGAAAGGATTGACTCATCTGCTGCTTCCAGGTATGCCAGAGCAATGAGCGAAATAAGCTCAAAGGAGCCGTTGCCGAATACCAGATTGTCTTCTTTTATTCCATGTATGAGACTAAGCCTGTTCTTTAAGATAGTGCAATTCATATCGGGATAAAAGGAAAACTGTTCTTTATACTTATGGATAATTTTTATTACATTTTCCGAACAGCCTAATCTGTTTTCGTTTCCTGCAAGCTTGATAATGTTCTCAATACCAGTCTCCCGCTTAACCGCCTCGTAACTTTTTGCTGCCTTATAGGGGGCAATTATGCTTAGTCCTGCTCTTTCTTTAATCATCCTTCTGCCCCTCTCTGAACCTTTTTACATATTCATCAGCCAGATATACCGCTTCAATTACAGCTTCCTTATTCCTATTGCCCAAAAGGTTCCGCTCTGGAAAAATTTTATCAAGCCTCTCAAAGATAGTACTTAATTTAACCTCCAAAGCTTCTGTCAAGCCTATTTCTTCAAGTGTAAAGGCAACATCCAGCCGGCTGAACTGTTCAACCATTTCCAGGAGTTCTTTTTCTTTTTTATCCTCCAAAACTGCCTGCACAATCAGCCCAAAGGCTACGATCTCTCCATGAAGCTTATTTCGAGTTTCGCTAATGATTCTGGAAGAATGATAAAACGGATGAGCAAATCCGGAATATGCTCTCTCTCCTACATAGCTCCCAACATTCCCCGCCAGGAAAATAATCGCGTCTATAGTACGTACCGAATTTTCATCAATAATTCCCTCTTCAAAATTTTTAATAACTTTCCCAGCCTTTTCAAGGAGAAAATCATACGCCAAACGTGCTGCATTGACCGAATTCATATAGGACAGACTGCTGTTATTCACATCATAGCCCGCAGTGGTTTCATACCATTTTGCCAGAGTATCAGCAATCCCAGCCTTTAAATATCTCACCGGCGCCTGTGCCAGAAGGGAGGTATCTGCCACAACAATAACCGGTGAACGCTTATTCGCTCTGAAATGCTCAAAATTCCCTTCTTTGGTATACATCACGGATAGTGCTGCCCATGCCGCACACGTAGCAGCTATGGTGGGAACTGCTATAACCGGAATATTTGCAATATCTCCCGCAGCCTTTGATGTATCCAGTACTCTTCCACCCCCAATGCCTATAATAAAATCCACTCGGTTATTAAGTGCTGATATTGCAATAGCATTGGCAGTATCAAGGTTGGGATATCCAGCAAATTCATATTCAAGCATGGTAATCCCCTGATTTTCAAGACTTTTGCCGACGTCTTTCTGTGTTACTTTTTTTGCAGTCTCCGACCAGACTACAACTGCCTTTGCCGCAGCTTTTCCCATAAGCGTCCCCAGTAAATGGATTGCGCCGGGTTCACTGACATATAGCTCAGGTGTTTTCACGTTAATCATATTGTCTCCTTTCAACTCCCCATGCCAGGTCAATTGCTGTCGGCTGAAAGCCGATAGTAACTGACTTTGGTAATCTTGTCTCGGTTGCAGCAGCCTGCATACAAAAAATCAGAGGCTCTGCTTATTATGCTGCAACTGCATATCACAGTCACAATCTAGCAAAACCTCTGGTTTTTCAGTCAGTTCTTATTCAATTTTTCATCTATCAATAATATTTTACCTGCTGTACAATAAATCAACTTTCCGTGTAACTGTATATCCCTATAAACCATCTCATAGTATTACACTATTAATACTATGTTTAATAGTATAGATTATGCTTTCTTTGATGTCAATAGTGTATCACCTCAAAACTTTCTCCCCATACAGGAGCATAAAAAATCAAATGTTAACAATATTGAAACATCCTTGATATATAATTACTATTAAAGAAAATTTTTCTGCAGGAACTGAATTTTACCAAATATTATTGGAGGAAGAATTTTGAACCAGGAAAATATAAGGAAAAAAATTCTTATCATTGAAGATGAACCCGCAATAATGGAGTTACTGTTTTTTGCATTTAGAAGAGAAGGCTTTAATACTACCGGTGAAACAACAGGTGTGGGAGGGTTGAATCGGATACACACGGAAAAACCCGACCTTCTTCTTCTTGATCTGATGCTGCCTGATATGAATGGATTGGATATATGTAAAAAAGTAAAATCCGAAGAAAACATCCCTGTTATAATTTTAACTGCTAAATCCGATATTGTTGACAAGGTATGCGGCTTCAATTTTGGAGCGGATGATTACATTGTGAAGCCTTTTGATATCAGAGAAGTGGTGGTGCGGGTCAAGGCAGCCTTCAGGCGTATAGATGAACTTAGCGAAATCAGAAAAACCTCAGGGCAAAAGGTCTTAAACGAAAATATATCCATCAATGCCAAGTCACGTAAGGTAACTAACAATGGAATATCCGTGGATTTAACACCCAAGGAATTTGAACTGCTGCATGTACTTTCAGATAATATCGGAATAGTCTTTACAAGGGACAAGCTTCTGGATATGGTATGGGGCTATGATTGCGTTGTAGATACACGTACTGTGGATATTCACATCCTCCGCCTGAGGAAAAAGCTTGGAGATGCGAATGCTTTGCTTATCCAGACTGTCTTTGGTGTTGGTTATAAAATTGATCCCGGCAATTAGGAGGTAATAATGCGGCTATCCATCAGAAGCAAGCTTCTCTTCAGCTATACCACGCTTATAGTTATGGCTTTTATGATTATGATATTTCTGATTAATAAAAATATATTTAAGAGCAATGAAAATATAGTTCTCGGGGATTTAAACAGGTACAATAAGGATGTCATAATCTGTGTCCAGCAGTACTACCTGCTGGACAAGGGCCAGGAGCCCGGAAAAGAGTTTCAACAGCAAGCATCAGGCCTGCTTGCGGAATTGAATACCAATATGCTCTCAGATGGAGTCATATATTCCCCTAACGGTAAAAGCAAAGTAATAAGCGAACACCATAATAACAGCTATTTTAACAAAACCGGGAGTACAAAACCCCCGCCGGGGAAAGAGAGTACAGTGACTCTCGCCTTTGACAATGAAAACGTGATTGCCACCTTCAGCATACCAATCCTGTACAAGGATGAAATTTCAGGTATATATCAGTTCTCCAAGGATTATTCGGATTTATATAAAAGCAGCTATTCACTTGTGAAAACAATCGGTATCCTTGCTGTCGCTGTGGTGTTGGGAATTATTGCAGTCTCACTTTTGATTTCTTACAATATACTGCAGCCACTGTTTAAACTTCGGAACTATTCAATACTTTTGGCAAATGGTGATTTCAACGCTCAAGTTGATATAAATTCCAAAGATGAGCTGGGTGATCTGGCAGAGCAGCTGTCAATAATGAAAAGGCAGCTCCATACACAGATGCTGGAGCTCCAGACTGAGCATGATAAACTAAAGCAGCTTGAAGACTACAGGAAACAGTTCTTTGACAATGTCACACATGAGCTGAAAACACCAATCACTGTTATATCAGGATTTGCTCAGATGATTGAAGAAACAGGTTTTTCAGATAAAGCAGTGCTCTCCAGCGGAATAAGCCATATCCGAAAGGAAAGCGAAAGGCTGCACAGGATGGTGGTAAAGCTGCTGGATGCCTCCCGCCTTACTTCTGTTGCATATTACGGTACATACGGGGATGTAAATATTTCAGAGCTGCTTTTTGCGGTATGCAGGGACCTGGAGATTAAAGCCGTAAGACGTGATATGACCTTTAAAACAAATATTCCTGAAGGCATTCATATATCCGGAAATATGGAAGACCTGAGAAGTGCTTTTGCCAACATACTGGATAATGCCATAAAGTACGGAGGGAGCAGTACTAGTATTGAGGTGGCCTTAGTTCTTAAAGGTGATCAAGTAATAATATCTGTTAGGGATTATGGGCTTGGTATTCCTGAAAATATCCGGAAAAAAATATTCGAACCGTTTTTCAAGGGAATGGCCGCAGGAGTAAAGACAATAGAAAGCAGCGGTCTGGGGTTGTTTATTGTCAGAAAAATCATTGATAACCACAGTGGAACCATATATATAAAAAGTATTGAGCAGCAGGGTACAACTGTAGAAATACAACTTCCGGCAAATCTTTAACATTCTTGAAACAATTATGAGAAAAAATGAAATAACTGTTCTGTATAGTTGACTTTATGGACGGGGTCGGAAAATACCAGCCACATGTGTTTGATACAGGCCTGAAAAGTTCTGCAAATACTTCTGACCTCCGGCTAAAATCTAATTAAGGAGTGTAAAATACATGAAACCAAAAGGTAATTATTTAAAGTCAGCTGTTTTGCTAGTGATATTTATATCTATTATTACTGCGGGTACTGTGGTATTGTACGACCGGTCTCTTCCCAAAGGCGAAAAGCTATTAACCTTACCCCAAAAGGCAAGCTATGCTGCACCCGATGAAACACCCCATGTGGCAGCTGTTGACGTTATAAACAAAATCAATGGATATATGGCAGGCTATTTGGGAAATAAGCCAGTTTACAGCATACACGATTCTGGTCCTGTGGGGAGTGTCGAAAATCAGACCTCCTCTGTCACCCTTTATGACACGGCAGAAAAAAGCCTGGCCCCCATAAAGAAGAGTAGTATGAAGCTGCAGGAATTCAAAGAGGTTTCGCCTGATAAATCAAAAATATTATTTCTGGAATATGCCGACGATGTTGAAACCTTCCTTAAGGGCGGCATTGATAAGAGAGTGTATGTATATGACTACAATTCCGGTAAATCTGCAGAAATCGTTAACTTTAATGTCAAGGATAATATTGTTATTTCAGGGTCTGGCTGGTCCCCAGACAGTAAAAACATAATTTATTGTGCAGAAAAAGCCAATGAGAAAGGCTTTACCTTTTTCGTATACAACCTTGATAATATGAAGACTGTGAAGTATACTTTATCGGAGAATAATCAAGGGTATAATAAGATTATTAATCCGCAGATATCAAACGACGGGAGATACATGTATTTTGTGGGCTCCTATTTGGAGCACTTCGACCTTACAAACGGTTACAGCAAGCTTTACAGAATAGACCTGCTCAGTGAAAAAAAAGCGGCCGAATTACTGGCAGAAGACTGCCTGCTGTATAGACTATCCGGTGACGGAGGCAGTATTTTATTCTGTGACTTCAATAATAATAGTCCACGTAAAGGGGTTTTTCTTTATGATACTATTACTAAAAAAGAAAAGAAAATCCTTGATCACACATCTACGTTTGACATAACAGCTGATGGAAGCAAAATCATTTATTATGTCTGGAATGCAGGTGTCACAGATATAAGGGCTGCAAATCTGAACAGTGAAGGCTTGGATAACATCATTTTATTGTACAAGCTGAATCCGGGCAAGCTGGTTATGAATCTATACTGGAACATGGATGGCACCCGCTTTGCTGCAAGTACTTATTCCCAGGAAGGAAAAAGAATAATTGATATGACAGACTATATTATGGTATTAAAGGCATAGGGATTAAAACAATATCCGGACTTTTGGCAAAAGGCCTGCCAATATTTGAAACTTGAAGAGAATACAAATCAGAGGCTTTTATTAAAGGCTTATAATATAAGAAGAACCGGCTCACTGGTAAATATCAATTTTTACCAGCTGCCGCTTCTTCTAATAAAGACTGTACATAATTTTGGTCCTGAGATTACTTGGGCTGTTTCCCAATATAGGCCAATATGCCCCCATCTACATAAAGCACATGCCCATTTACAAAATTTGAAGCATCAGAGGCTAAAAAGACTGCCGGCCCTTGCAAATCTTCAGTTTCTCCCCAACGTGCCGCAGGCGTTTTTGCAATAATGAACTGGTCAAACGGGTGCCTGGTGCCATCGGACTGTCTCTCTCTGAGAGGTGCCGTCTGGGGAGTTGAAATATAACCAGGGCCAATGCCGTTGCACTGGATATTACATTCACCATATTCAGATGCAATATTCCTCGTGAGCATCTTCAGGCCTCCCTTTGCTGCCGCATAGGCAGCTACAGTTTCACGTCCAAGCTCACTCATCATTGAGCATATGTTTATTATTTTTCCGTGGCCTTTCTTAATCATACCCGGTATAACTGCTTTAGATACTATAAATGGTGCGTTTAAGTCTACATCTATAACCTTCCGGAACTCCTCCGCGCTCATTTCACACATTGGAACACGCTTAATTATTCCTGCATTGTTTACCAGGATATCTACACTTCCCACTTCTTTTTCAATCTGTGCAACCATTTCATTTACCTTTTCTTCATCGGTTACATCGCACACATAACCATGTGCCTTGATTCCATTTTCCAAATAGGCTGCAAGCCCTTTGTCCACAAGCTCCTGCTTAATATCATTAAACACGATAGTTGCCCCTGCTTCTGCATAAGCTGCTGCAATGGCAAAACCAATTCCGTAAGATGCACCTGTTACCAATGCAACCTTACCCTCTAATGAAAACTGCTTTAATAAACTCATAATCTTTCTCCTCCTGCTTCTAAAGTTGATATAGGTTAAGTTAAACTTGATTTATATTGAATATGCCATTATTCTAAGAGTTGCAGTTTTAGGGTATAAAAAACAAGAACCCTTTTTCCGATATAATTGAGTCTCAGAAAGCATCACTTAATAAAATAAGAGATGTCCTTGCAAAATCAATTATTTGAGTTTAAACAGCATATATTCAATTCTCTCTTTAGAAAAAACATGAATCATCAGCAGACAAACCTTCTGCTGACCTTACCGGAGTCAGCCGTCACAGCGGCAAGAGGCTTTAGGCACGTGTACTCCGGATTGTTTAATTATTTGGATATAAAAATAAATATCTATTCAAGAAATTTCTGCCTGTACTCCCCCGGAGTCATTCCAGTACTTTTCTTAAAACAGCTGCTAAAGTACTGCGAAGAATTAAAGCCTGTTTTAAATGCAATTTCATACATTTTTACAGTTCTGTTGACCAGCAGCTTTTTGGCCTGCTCCAGGCGAATCTGATTCAAGCAGTTAATGTAACTGTTTCCCTGAGATTTCTTAAACAGGCTGCTCAGATAATTAACGCTGATATGAACCTCTTCCGCTACCTCCTTCAGCATAAGCTCCGAATTATAATAATTTTTTTTCATATACTCAAATGCCAATTTTACTACTTCACCATATTCATTTGAGTTTCTATTTTCAAGAAAGTCGCACAAATTCTTGAAGCAACCGGTTACAATCTCCTCAATATCCAGCAGATTGTTAGCTTGCATTAGTTTTCGTACCAGCATCCCCATATCTTCTACCAATTGATCATATACCTTGTCATCAGCAACGGCCTTGTAAGAAAATAGTATCAATTCAATCATCATCACTCTTAAAAAAGGAATATTCAGCACCCTGGATTTTTTCACCTTTTCAAACATATTCCCAAGCTCTGCTTTTACGCTTTCAAAATTTCCGGCCTGTATAGCCTCACAAATTTTACTTTTATATATTTGAAACTTTACCTGATACTCTGTTGAATTCTGTTGAGATTCTTCGTAAAGCACAACGCTTTGACTTCCAAAATTATAGCTTTCCTCCAAAGCCCGGATTGCTTCTTCATATGAAAATTGTATTTCAAAAATACCCTGGTATATTCTTCCTACCCCACAGTATAACAATAAATCCATTTCAGTATTTACAGAAGCTATTATTTCCTGCAATTCATCTTCAAATTTTCCCTGCTCTTCTTTAATTTTGTATTCTCTTAAAATAACTACCCGATTTATTAAAGAGAACATTTTTATATTCTCATACTGCTTCAGATATGTTTTTATTTTATCGTTGAAGCTCCGTGTTTTAACTACGGAATCCACGGCAAGCTCCTGAAACTGCCATTGATTTTTATTCATATTCTCAGAATAAAGTATAGCCGTCTGAAAATACGAATCCCTGGAATAAATACCACACATCTCTATTTTTTCATCATCAACTGTTCCATTTACAATCAAGTCTTCCAAGTATTCTTCTCTTATGGCTGAAATATTTGAGATGATTTCATTCCGGTACTGCTTTTCTCTTTTGAGTTCGTGTGAAGCCATTAAAACTGTCTCCAGTATCTCAGTATTGCTGAAGGGCTTTGTTATATAGGAAAAAACCTGTAGCTTTATTGCTTGCTGCGCATACTCAAATTCTTTAATAGCAGTCAGAATTATAATCTTTATCTCAGGATAACGCTCCTTCACAATATATGAAAATTCTATACCATCCACAAAAGGCATATTAATATCTACAATTACAATATCAGGCCGATACTTTTCAACATATTCCAAAGCTACTTCTCCATCATAAACCGCACCAACGACTTCTATATCATGCTTATCCCATTGAATACATGTGCTTAAGCCCTGACATATAATTTCATCATCATCCGCAATTAGTATTTTGATCATTTTTCCCCTCCACAAAGTTTTTCATAGGAAGTCTTAAAGATACTAATGTATATTCGTTTTCTATACTTTCTATTTCCAAGCCGTATGGATCTCCATACTCCATATTTAATCTCTGATGTACATTTATTATTCCAATATGCTCTACTTTGCTGATTTGCTTGCTATGCTTCAATTGATACCTGATGTTATCCAGCTTCTCTTCCGATATCCCTACTCCGTCGTCCCAAACACTTAAAACAATTTCATTATTTTCAATATATCCCCTTACTAAAATAAGACCTTTTTTTCTTTTCTGTTTGATTCCATGATAAACTGAATTTTCAATAATAGGCTGCATGGAAAATTTTATAATCTCATGATGCAAGATTTCTTCTTCTATTTCTATTTTATAGTCATATTTCGAGCTGTATCGCATTTTCAGTATTTGGAGATAATAGGACAGATGCTCTATCTCTTCTCTGATTTCGATTTTGTCGGCTACCCCGCTTAAGCTCAGCTTGTAAAACTTTCCTATGGCCGTAAGCATATCAACACCGCGCGGGTCATTCATTTGTACTAAAAATTTTGCCGCTTCCAGTGTATTATACAGAAAATGAGGCTTTATTTGCAGTTGCAGCATCTTGATATCAGCTATCCTGCGTTCTGTCTGCTCTCTTTTTATATCACTTGTATATTGGTCTATTTCATCCATCATTTGGTCATAAGAATCTGCAAGCACTCCTACCTCATCTTCATATTTAGAACGGAACCTGTGATTACGTTCATTTGTTTTCCTGTTGGACTCAATAATCTTTGTAATTTTTTTTATTGGCCTTGTTACAAAATATACTGTAATTAAAACACCTAATATCAGCACAAGACTGGTGGTAAAAATGATTACTGTAAAAAATTGCCCCATCACGTCGGCAGCTTCTTCTATATTGCTTTTAGGAAGTAATGAGGAAATATCCCACTTATTAATTTCAAGCCTTTTTGTTCCGATGAAGAAGTTGTCACTTACCGTTTCTGCATCATGTTTTTCCAAGGCGATAATATCTTTAAGCTTACTATCCTCAGCAAGCATTTTTTTATCTAAATTACTGGAATATATGCAGCGTTCACCAATTTGCAGCATAATATTCCCCTGCTCGTTTGACATTTTATCAATATAATTCTGAAGATAACTCATGCTTATATTAACTACAAAAATAGCTTTTACATTTTCATATTCCACATATGGCATAAATACACTTATAATGTCTTCTGCTTTATTTTTGAAATAGTAGCCATCTGAAATCACACCGGACCATTCGCAGTACTCTTTGAGCTCGTACTCCCTTTTGATTTTTTCAAAAAGATCTTTGTGCAGCTGGACATACCTATTCTGGGATAAGCAGTATACATTACTCCTGTTATCTAAAACCATTATGGAGCTGATAAATAAAAAATTATCTCCGCTTGATAATAATTTTGAAAACATCCCTTGATACATTACATTCGCTTCAGCATAACTGGTATTTTTTATTTCCATATCTTGCTTGGTTTCAAAGGAAATCATCTGCATTTTAATTGGTATCATTTCATTCACAATATTTTTAAGAGCTAATTGCATATTGCGGCTCATTTGATTTGTTGTTGCCAAGTTTGATTCTGACAGCTCTATCTGATATTTTTCAGCAATACGGTAAGAGAAAATGAAACTATCGCATACTTGAATCACAAGCACCAATATGCACAGAGGTACTATAATTTTATAGCTTATAGACTTGCTTAAAAATCCTTTTTTCATTTTCCTCATAATTTCACCATCTCTTCCGTAGTAGCTAAAAATCAGATGACAGCGTTTCTCTTTTGTGCATTAGCCGAGCCTTCCTCCAATCCTCTGCTGATATCGTGAACAAAATAAGAAGGTTGTTATATAAGTATATTTAAAAAATCAGTCCAAAACAATCATAGTTTTAATCCATGTATCGCTGTTAACCAATGTTTCCTCAAATGCCTCCTGAATATCTTCCAGAGAATACTCCCTGGTAATCATATTACTGGTAATTATGCCTTCATTCAACCAATTTACCACCTTGTCAAACTGGCTGCAATTCATTCTTGATCCCAGAATCGTCAGCTCTCTCTTAGTTATGGACACAGGCGAAATCTTTGCTGTATCAGCATCAAAACCAATGACTACAACCCTTGCGGACGGCGCCGCCAGTGCGAGAGTCTGCTCAAGCAACGGAGCAATTCCAACTGCATCAACCAGCACATCCGCACCTCCTGGTGAAAATTTTTTCACTGCGGCCTCCAGACTCTCGGTTTTTGTATTAACCACCATATCAGCTCCGAATTCCAGAGCATATTTTAGTTTCGCTTCTGATATGTCGGAAATTAACACCTTTAATCCCAGTCCTTTTGCCGCTTGCAGAATTGCAAGGCCTATGGTCCCCGCGCCAATAATCACCATGCAGTCTCCCGCTTCTGCATTTGCTCGTCCTAATATATTGGCTGCAATAGAAAACGGCTCTCCCAAAGCTGCGACCTTAAAATCTACGGTCTTTGCATAGGGATATACATTTTCCTCTTCAACAACGATATACTCTTGAAAACCTCCATCCATCTGAACTCCGAAGCACTTAACGTCACTGCATACATTCTTGTGCCCCTTTATACAGATTTTACAAGTATTACACGCTATTACCGGATCAAAAATCACATAGTCGTTCAGTTTTACTTTTTTTACGTCCTGACCAACCTCAACAATTTCTCCGGCAAGCTCATGTCCCATAGTTCTGGGGAATTCCACGTCGCTTCGCTTCCCTTCAAAAATATGCAAATCCGTCCCGCAGATTCCAATTGCTTTTACACGTATCTTAACTTGACTTTTTTTTGTAATCTGAGGTATTTCTTTTTCTACCAGCTCTATCTTTTTTGCTTTTGTTAACACTGCTGCTTTCATTACTTATACCCCTTCCTGAGATATTCTATTGCCGCAAGGCTGCCAGTTCTTTTCAGCATACGGAAGTCCGGTGATACGCTGATTCCAGGTTCCGAAGGCAGATAAAATTTCCCGTCTCTTTCCTCGGGACGAAGCTCCATAATATCATAAAATGTTCTCATAATAGGAGCTAAATATTCAACCATATTTTCTTCAGCTGATGTAGCCAGATACGATGCAGTGATATGAGAAAATCCTCCTGATGTAAGCTCCAGGTTATACTTTTCAGCCAAGTCTTTTGCCTGAAGCCATTCCTGCACTCCGCTAAGATTTGAGGGTATGGGCTGCAATTGCCTTACACCTGCTTTCACGTATGCATACATGACCTTGGCACACCTGGGCGACTCCCCCATTGCTATTGGGATAGGAGAAATTTGCGTTAATTTCTCCAGCTCCTCAAAATCATACGAATGAACCGGTTCCTCAAACCATGCAATATCATACTGTTCTACCCGTTTTGCAAAGTCATAGGCTTCTGCGGCATTCCAAAGCTGATTTGCATCCAATGCCAGCTTGCAATCCGGACCTATCAGTTCGCGTACTATTCTGACACGCTCAATGTCCCTGTCAATATTTGTGCCGAAATCAGTTGCTATTTTCATTTTTACTGTTGTATAGCCTTCATTAATGAAGTGCTGAACTTCGCTGACCATCTGCTGCTCTGTAAGATGAGTCCCGCAGCCGCTGGCATATACATTTGTCCAGTCCCTCTTTGCACCCAGAAATTTGTGCAAGGGAAGATTTTTACGTTTTGCCATTATATCGTGAAAGGCCAGGTCTAATCGGCCCAGTTCCACAGCCGATTCACCGCAAAACCCATTATTCCTGATAGCCCAATATACCTTTTGATACCACTGCTCGTAAGTTTTAGTTTCACCCGTTAAAATTAACGGCAGGATTAACTCCCTCATATATTCCGAACAAGGTGCCTGACCGCAAATACCATTCTCATCGTACAATACCAGCCAGGTATCCAGAGGGACCTTGTCAAAAGGTCCCCCTGTGGAATCCCAAAATGGTATTGGCACTTTTATTGGATTGAATTTATATAGTACTGCATGCTCAAAGCGCATACTTTCCTTATAGAATTCTTTATATTTCTCCAAAGTAACAGCCTCCATTATTTATTAGAATTCAAATATTCCTTCTGTAATTTCGTTAAATATTCTGCCCACTTGGCAAGTACTTCTTTTGAGGTTTTTTCCTTCAAAAGAACAGCCTGTAAATCAGGTTCCTGATATTTGGTTTTAAATCCGCCCCAACCCGCTAACCATACCGGATGTGTTATAAACTTTACCTTGTCCGACTTCAACAGCTCTGCATAGACCTGCATATACTTATCTTTCTGATACCATTCCTCGTTATAAACCAATTGATTTGCCGGAACCCTGCCTTCTTTCTCACAAAGGTAAGACTCGTTCTCTGCGGTTGCCAGGAACTTCATAAATTCGATAGCACCCTCTTGATTCTTAGCTTTTTGCGTTACCGCAAATCCTAAAAATGAAAGATTCTTGGATACAACCGTTCCATTTTTGTTTGCCGGTGCAAATACATTCATAAAATTACCTTCACCCAGGTTCTTGTTGTGCTCTGCAAGAGAGGATGAATTGTGGGATATATACATACTGGTTCCCGAACCAAATTCAGCTACCATTTCTTTAAATCCATTGGCAACGCTATCCTTAGAAGTCCATCCATTCCAGTAAATGCTTGCATATGCATCTAAAGCCTCGGTGAATATCGGCTGATTCAACACGCAATTTCCATCTTCGTCAAATAAGCTGCTCTGATCTGCGTATGTGAACATGAAGTCCAGGAGATTTTCCATGGAACCGGTGCCGCCTCGCAATGAATAGAAATACTTTCCGTTTTTAGGATCGGCATATTTCTTGCAAGCCTCCAGGAATTCATCTATTGTTTTTGGAGTCTCTATGCCTTTTTCTTTCATTATGGCTGTATTAACCCATGAAATATCACATGTAAAATACTCCGGAAGGGCATATAATTTACCATCAATCGCACACTTTCTCACTGCTTCAAGTACAGATTTATTTAAGCTATCCTTTTCAGCAAAGCCCTCCAATATGTCATTTACTTCCAGTAACGCTTTTTGATTTACAATTGTTGAAATGTCCTGGTCACGGACGCTCATAATATCCGGAACCGAATTTGTTGCAATTGCAGTATTATATTTCTGAAGATATGAATCTGCCGGCAGGCCTACATAATTGACCTTATATTGCGGATATTTTTTTTCGAATCTTGAAATAAGCTCAGCATATATTGCATTGGAGGTTTCATTTCCGTCATGATACCAAAATTCAATAGCAGACTGCTGTACGGTAGTTGATTGCTGTCCGCTGTCCGACTGCTTTCCAGGGTCTGTCTTCTCACTATCCTTGGATGTTCCACAGCCTGCCAAAAGTCCTGCGGCTAACGATACTGAAAGTAATAATGCCAGTATTCTTCTTTTCATATTTTTCTCCTCTTTTCTTTAACTTATGTTCCATACAGCTTGCATATTTCTGCAGCAATTTGTAAGCTGTATAAGTACCTAACCCTTAACTGCTCCTGAGGCCAACCCCTTCACCAGATACTTCTGAATGTAGCAGAAAATCAATAATACCGGAATGAGCGCAATTACCGTTCCTGCCGCAAGCCCTCCATAATTAACCGAAAACTCACCCTTCATCATGCTTAACCCTATTGGCAAGGTAAATTTGGCGGCACTGTTTAAGAAATTTAACGAGAACACAAATTCATTCCAGGCATTTACGAAAGCAAACGCTCCGCTTGATACAATACCAGGCATAATTGCCGGAACTACAATTGTAAAAATAGCTCTCCACCTGGAACATCCATCAATCTGAGCAGCTTCCTCCAAGGTCGGAGGTATGCTGGAAAAGAAACCGCTTATCATAATCAGACAAAACGGAAGATTAATCGCAAGGTTGGTAATCACTAATGACCACAAATTATTAATAAGCCCCAACTTATTAAATATGCCGAACAGCGGAATTAATATAACCACCCCGGGTAACATTTGTGTCAGCAACATCAGCATCATAAACCCTTTTTTACCTTTAAACTTATATCTGGAAACCGCATACCCTCCCATTATGGCAACTAATATGATAATTACAGTCGTGGTAACAGCCACAATCAGGCTATTTAAAAAATAATGAGTGAATCCGAAGTTCGCTGTAATTCTTACATAGTTATCTCCGGTAATCGGATTGGGAAAATATTTTAGCGGAAGCTTCATTATCGTGCTTTCCGGCTTTAAAGAGGTGCACAAAATCCAATAATACGGGAACAATGTTAACAATGTGCAAACAAGTATCGGAATATAACAGAGAAATATTTTTTTCAGGCTTTTCGTATTTTTAATTGTCATCAATAATATTCCTCCTCTCCATATTTGCCCAATTTTAAGTATAGCGCCGAGAAAACCATCAGAATTAATACCATAATTACTGCAAGTGTCGAAGCATATCCCATATTAAAAGTATCATTGAATATCTTCATAATATACACGGGAATAGTTAATGTTGAAAAATTAGGCCCGCCATTTGTCATACCATATATAATGTCCACGACATTTAGTGTCCAGATAGTTCTAAGCAATGTCGTCAACAGCAGTGTGTCCTTAATAAGCGGCATTGTAATTTTTTTAAACTTCAGCCAGCTGCCTGCGCCATCCACATCCGCGGATTCGTATAATTCCAGCGGAATTGTCTGCAAGCTGGACAGTATACTGATAGCGAAAAACGGGACACCTCTCCATGTGTTAGCAATAATAATTACCAGCATTGACGAAGCACCGGACGAAAACCACGAAATTTTTTGATTCACAATTCCCGTCTTCATTAACAAATCTCCAATAACCCCAACGCTCTCATTAAACATAAATCCAAAAATCAGCGCAACCAAAATGCCACCAACCGCCCAAGGCGTAAACATTAGCGCCCTGAATACCCCTCTGCCTTTGAACTCCATATTTAACAGCAGTGCTACAATTAAACCCAAAACAACCTGTATCCCTACATTTGATATTGTCCAAACTATAGAGTTACGTGCTGCTTTCCAAAAAATCTCATCTGACATCAATTCTTTAAAATTATCCAGTCCAATAAATCCCGTTTCACCCAGGTTCGTAAGCACATGGTTTTGTGTGCTAAGAAAAAATGTGTTGCCTATTGGATATAACATAAAGATAAAAATAACAGCCACTGTGGGTAAAATCATAACATATGGAAAAGCGCCTTTTGTATTGAATTTTATATTTCTTTTCATTCATTTTTCCCTCCTTTAACAAAAGTTTAGCACATATAACGAATAATTCTGTTTAATTATATATTGTTTTTGTGCATTTTTTTAATATTATGTTAATTTGCTGTAAATATTTTATCTTAGATAATATTTCATTTTGAATAATGGTTTTTAAAATTTATGCTTTGGGAGCAAAACCGGAGAAGCCTTCCTATGATTCAGAAGCTTAAGAATTCGTTGCAACAATTCAAAAGAACAGCACAAGACTATATTTATATGAAATGAAGATTGGGATATTCCGCTTCGCGTTTTTGAAAAACAAAAACGCCTGTGTTTTCCGCAGAAAACACAGGCGCCTTATGGCGTGCCCATGGGGATTCCCGCATGCTTACGCATGCTAATGACGTCGCCCACCGCTCATAAATCAGGGGCCCCCGCAAGTCACTTACTTGTGGGGAAAAGGAGGAGCGATGTAGCGGTACTTAAAATCCAGAGTTGTATAATTAATGGATTTTAAGTGCAGCGTAATCTGCTGCGACGTGGTGCCGGGCTCCTACTCGATGCTAAAAAAGTGCATTTAGCACTTTTTTGCGTGCTCCCAGCACGCTCGCCCCGAGCCCTCCCGGGTTCGAATCCACCTTATTTTGGTTCTAAGCCCCGCCGGGAGGCCAGTGGGGCTTACGGGGAGACTGGTCTCGCCCGTAAGGCGCTTCGCGTTTTTAAAAAACAAAAACGCTTGTGTTTTCCGCAGAAAACACAAGCGCCTTATGGCGTGCCCATGGGGATTCTCGCATGCATACGCATGCTAATGACGTCGCCCACCGCTCATAAATCAGGGGCCCCCGCAAGTCCCTTACTTGTGGGGAAAAGGAGGAGCGATGTAGCAGTACTTAAAATCCACGGGTTGTATAATTAGTGGATTTTAAGTGCAGCGTAATCTGCTGCGACGTGGTGCCGGGCTCCTACTCGATGCTAAAAAAGTGCATTTAGCACTTTTTTGCGTGCTCCCAGCACGCCGCCCCGAGCCCTCCCGGGTTCGAATCCCAAAACAGAAGCAAAAAAGCACTTGCTTATCGCAAATGCTTTTGTCTGGCGTGCCCATGGGGATTCGAACCCAAGACCTACGGCTTAGAAGGCCGTTGCTCTATCCAGCTGAGCTATGGGCACATATTAAATTGTAGTGGCTTGATTCCTTCGCTTCTACTTCCAATAGAAACTTGTTAACCAAACCTTTGAATTTCTTTGGAGCGGGTGATAGGAATCACGCCCGCTGCGCGTGCTAGCCACGTCGTCCACCATTCACTTTGCTCATGGTACCGGACTCCTACTTTCGCTACAAAACGGTCATTCAGACCCTTTTGTACAGACTGCGTCTGCCGCTCAAGCCCTCTCGGGTCCGATTCCTTCGCTTCTATTTCTAAAAGAAACTTGTTAATCAAACCTTTGAATTTTATGGAGCGGGTGATGGGAATCGGACCCACGCAATCAGCTTGGAAGGCTGATGTTCTACCATTGAACTACACCCGCATACACCCTGTAAATCAGCCTTTGCAAGTGTTATCGCCAGCCGACTCTTGATATTATACAGGGTACATTTTAGTTTGTCAACACAAATAAACATATTTTTTATTGAATTTATTTAAATTAACATAAACATCCTCACCCGCTGGTAATAACCGGTTTTCAAGGTGTTTATGCACAAGCAATTCTGGATACAGCTTTATTGGTTAAGCAATCATACATAATAAATATCTGCATTTACCTTCCCGCCAGCAACCTCCATTATCACATAGGATTCGGATTTATTGCTTCTGGATTCGCTCATGCTTCCGGGATTCACAACCAGCTTGTTATCAACCTTGTCAATAACAGCCACATGGGTGTGCCCGAACAGAACAACAGACGCATTTTCTGCGTGTGCCTTTGACACAATGCGGTTATAATCCCACTTGACACTGTACTTGTGCCCATGGGTCATAAAAACCGTAATGCCCTCGATTTCAATAGTTCTTTCGGCGCTGATAGTACCTACTCCAATGTCGCAGTTACCATAAACATATTCAAATTTAACATTTGGATACAACTGGCTCAATTGTACCGCATCTCTGCAATAGTCTCCGAGATGCAAAACCATTTCAACCTCAGGATGCCTGTCCAGGGCCTCCTTGGCGTTGAATATGTAGCCATGAGTATCACTCATTACCAACACTTTCATTATGTCCTTCCCCCATAGAGTCAATAATACAATAAATTAACTACAAATTTGTAAAATATAAACTGCGTATAAATTAAAAATAAATCAACTGCAAATAAACTATAAAGAAGCAATATATAAACAGAAAAAAGCTATAAAGGAAGCTATAACATCACAGGTAGTCCTTAATAGCAACTGCCATTTTCTCCAGGGCTTTAGCACGATGGCTTATTTTATTTTTTATGTCCATGCTTAACTCAGCCATAGTCTTTGCATATTCTGCAACGTAAAAAAGTGAATCATAGCCAAAGCCGTTTTCACCCTTGCACTTAAAATCTACAAAACCCTCGCAGGTATCCTTTACGACAAACGACCTTCCGTCTGGAAAGGCCACAGCTATTGCACAAACAAATCTGGCCGTCCGCTTTTCATAAGGAACCGCTTCAAGCATATGAAGCAGCTTTGTGTTTCTATCCTGATCTGTTGCCTCTGGTCCGCCAAATCTTGCTGAATATATACCTGGCGCACCATTGAGATAATCAACCTCAATGCCCGAATCATCTGCAATTACAATGGACTTGCATATATTGCATATCTCCACGGCTTTTTTAAGGGAGTTCTCTTCAAAGGTCTTTCCGTCCTCCACGACATCTGCCGTAATGCCTATGTCACCCATGGATAATACTTCAAATGGCATTTCCTGTAAAACCTTTTTTATTTCTGAAATCTTACCTTTGTTTTTAGTTGCAACAACCAGCTTCAACATCTTTTACTCCAGTGCCTTTTTTTGTATTTGAATAAGCTGCTCTATACCCTTCTGAGCCAGAATAAGCAACAGGTCAAGCTGACTTTTGCCAAAGCAGCTTTTTTCGCCAGTAGCCTGAAGCTCAATAAATTCAGCCTTGTCCGACATGACTACATTCATGTCCACCTCTGCGGAGCTGTCCTCTGTATAGCAAAGGTCCAGAAGTTCCTGTCCCTGGGACACACCCACACTGGTTGCGGCAACAAAACCTGTTACAGGCATTTTTGATATACAGCCGCTATTCATCAGCTTCCGGCATGCATCCACCAGAGCCACATAGCCTCCTGTAATAGATGCGGTCCTTGTGCCCCCGTCCGCCTGTATAACATCACAATCAATAGTTATGGTTCTTTCTCCAAGCAGCTTCAAATCTACCATAGTCCTCAATGAACGGCCTATAAGCCTTTGAATCTCCTGAGTCCTGCCGTTAAGCTTCAGCTTGGATATATCCCTTTGGTTTCTGACTCCTGTGGCTCTCGGAAGCATGGAATATTCTGCGGTTATCCAGCCCTCTCCCGAATCCTTTTTAAATGGAGGGGTCCTTTCCTCAACCGATGCAGTACATATTACCTTTGTATCTCCAACTTCAATAAGCACCGAACCTTCTGCATGCTTTATATAGTTTCTTGTTATCTTAACAGGCCTTAGCTGCGAATGGGTCCTACCGTCCTGCCTCAACATAATACCTCCATCATAAACTCCGAAAGTCGATTACTACCTGAATAAGATTGTAATCGACTTAATGATAACTTAAAATTCTGCAAAAATCATCAGCGTATTTAGATAAATAAAAAGCTAAAAACTTATCTGTTTTGTATATTGTAACTAAAATGCAAACTACTTATCCATAACCTGATTATAGGTATTTGGAAGACTTTTGGCAAAAGCTATTTCAGAGCCCTCCGGTAAAGTGGCAGCTTTTCCGTCAACCAATATTTTAGCCTTTGCAATACCCTTTAGCTGGTTGATAGTATAATAAATCTGATTCAGCAGCCCATCCTCTTTTTCATTTCCGCCATAGTTTGTGATTTGGGAAGAGAAATCCAGCACGGCCATATCCTCCTGCATATTACAGGACAACAGCCTGGTTCCCTCCGGAACTGAGGTGAAAAAACTGTTTTCACTTGGTTTCTTGCTCAATTCAGCAAACATTACTGCGGGCAGTTGACTTTCATCTGTATTCTCCAGCTGTGTTGAAACCGGCACAATATAATTGTACTGGTCATTGCCTGTGGTCATATAATACAGATCACATTTTATATATCCTTCCTTTAACTCAGTATCTTTTGAATTGATAAAGGTATTCCCTCTGTTTCTGACTGCGGACAGGTCTGTGCCGTTTACAAGTACACCAGCGGGTTTCCCCTCTACTCTTATGCTTACATCAGCTATGTTCTTAAAGCCTGTGAGAGTGTATACCACCGAGGTCACTGCCAATTGCTCGGCAGCCTTGTCCGAAAGGTTTTGAAACTCCCTTGAAAAATCAATTACCGCACTGCCGTTCTTAATGGTCATTCCCTTAATCTTCGTACCCTTGGGCAACACTGGATACAACCCGTAATAATCCAGCTGCTCCCTGGTTACAGCCTCGTCAACCAGTCCTCCCACAGCAGCTTTTGCAATGCCCTCCTGTTTTGTCACCTTTCTTGTGACAGGAATAAGAATTCCGGTTTTATCTCTATAGTATAAGGTTACAAATACACTGTCCTTGTCGCTTGAATTTGACGATACTCCCTTTCCGGTGCCATTGTCCACCGGCAGGTTATTCCCGTATAAATCCCCGGCTTCTGTACTGATGGCCGAGCCTGAAACAGCAGAATTGCCTGCCGTCTGACTGTTGCTGTTTGTGTCAATGGCAGCCGAGGTGGAATCCGAAAGCACATTGCCGCCGCCAGCCGAGTCAACTGCTACAGGTATGATAGGTTCATCATCGTCTGCGTTCTTCTGTCCTATAAAAGAGCAGCCGGTAGTCAAAAGCGTGATTATCAAGACCAGGCACAAAATTCTTTTCATAAAAAATAGTCCTCCTTATTTTAGAAAAAATTTCCATAAAATAATTATAGACTATATTTCATATTTTTATTATTTCCCGTAAGCTTTGATAATTATGGCCTGCAAACTTTTTAAGGCTTATGCCTGGAGGCAGTTCCTATTGAAGCTGCTCTGCCTCTCCTTCTGGTACTTCGTCCTTTGTATCAGGCTCAGGGCTTTTTTCATCTTCAGATTTATTTACTGCTTTCTTTTCTGCCTTTATAATATCAAGTGCTTTTAATATGGCCTCATTCAAAGCATCAGAAGTCATTTGCTGGTACTCAGGGTCAATCAGCTTTTTCACCTCTGCCGCATTGGTTACAAAACCCACTTCTGCAAGGATCGCAGGCATTTTCGTATATTTCAGTACAACCAGCCCCGGCCTTTCCACCGTTTTTCTGTTTACCGACTTAAGCTTGTTCATAAGGGAATCCTGTACCAGCTTTGCAAATTTCTCTCCGGTAAAAGCGGGGTCTCCCTTGGCCTCAGGAAAATAGAGCGTCTCAGTTCCGCTGACCTTGCTGCTGTCCACAGCATTGTTGTGTATGCTTACGAACAAGGTAGCCTTCAAGGCATTGGCAATATAGGGCCTGTCATACAGCCCCACGAAGGTATCATCCTGACGAAGCATGAAAGTCTTCACGTTGTTTTTCTTCAACTGTGCTTCCAGCTTGAGGGCAATAGCCAGGTTTATATCCTTCTCCAATATTTTCCCGTTATTTGCACCGGAATCCTGTCCACCATGTCCTGCATCAATAACAACAAGCATTTCATCCTCTTTTGCAGGTGTCAGCAGATTTATTTCACTCTGCAGCCGCTTGTCATTATATGATGTGAGATATACAAACTCCTGCTTTGCATTGATGATAATCTTTGTATCCTGTGTCGCCTCATCCCTGCATATCTCAACCGTGCTTACCCTGTCGTCGTTAATGTGGTATATGTCGTCCTTTAGACTGACCGCTGCCTGCGAAGCAATTGTAATGGTGTATTTTAAACTCTCCGGGTCATACTCATGCTTATACTTCTCGGAAATATAGCTTTTATTGTTGGCTTCCTTTATTTCTGCCAGCTTGATACCCTTAAGCGAAAAATAAACCCTGTCAAAGCTGTTTTCATATGAGAGGTTCACATTTACCGGCTTCTCAATAGTGATTTTACAGCCGTCCTGAATATCACTCACTGTAAAATTGGCCATTTCATTAAGGCTTATGGTAATTCTTACGGATGACTCAGTTACAACTGATACACTTATACCGTTTATTCTGTCTGATACTGCCTGTATCTCCCTGGGAACCGCCTTGATGTTTTTAAAATCAACTACAATCCTGTTAGGATTGGTGAGACGGGAATACACGTAACCCTTATGATTATCCATTGTCAGGGTGACCACTGTTTTTTCCCCCGCATTTGTACTGCTGATGTCCTTCACAGAACCGATATAATCTGTTGAAAGCCGTATGATACTTGCCTTTGTGTCAGAAGCTACCGATAGGCCCTTAATATTTTTAAGAAAATCCACAGGCACTATAAGCCTTTCGTTTATCTTTTTGGCTGGTGCTGACATTTTTACAGCCTTGCCGTTTATTTTAGCATTGGAGCTGTTATTGAGGAACTGATATTTGACTCCCTTATATGTAATATCCATTATCTGCGTTTTTGCATTCCATATTACCGTGCCGCCAAGCCCTTCAAAAACAGCTCTCAGCGGAAACATCACCGATTTATTTAACACGATGCCTGGAAGGTCGGTTTTTACCTCTTTGCCATTGATGGATATTTTGTATGCAGTATCAGAATATTTAACTGTCTTGCCGTCATAGTTCAAGGTCAAGCTTTGTGCTGCAAATACTGCGTTCTGTGAAATAAGAAAAACACAGAATAAAATCATACCAGTAATAAATTTGAATAAGCCCGATTTTTTTATCATTTGTCACCCCGTCAGATCTTTTGTAATACAAATATTTTTACTATTATTAATTATACTATTGTTTGGCTAAACCTGGCATTTTTTTCGGGAGTTTTAAAAAAAATGTAACTATTTTGTATAAACTTTGTAATATTAACCATTTACGGATAAAATACAGCCGCAGTACTTCTGACGGTACAGGCCCATTTCCTTTGCCATTTGCTGCCCCTGTCTGAAGCCCGGCCTGAAATCCCGGTATATAAAAGCTATTCCGTACTTTTGAGCATAAGACTCACAAAGCTCCTTTATCAGCTCATGATTTTGGTAGGGACTTACCAGAAGTGAGGTAGTGAAGGCCTCAAAACCATTTTCAGCAGCATAGCGTGCCGCTTCCTCCATTCTGAGCTCATAGCACCCTCTGCACCTGGAGGCCCCTTTATCCTCAAGGCCTTCCCATTCCTGCTGCCGGAAATCCTCGCTGTAAATCACAGGCAGGTTTACAATACTGCTGAGCTTTTCCACATTTTCCTTCCTTTTCTTGTGTTCTTCAATGGGATGTATGTTGGGGTTATAGAAAAGGCCCTGGATAAAAAAGTCCTCCTTCTTAAGTTCCTGAAGGGGGTATGTTGAACATGGCCCGCAGCACATGTGCAATAGCAGCTTCATATTATTCTCCCATCTACGCGCATAGCGCGTACACAAATAGTAATGAAAGACACGCAGTGGCTTTCGCTGCGTGAAATCCACTCTGACTTACCACATGTATCTTTCACGCTAACCTCTCATCTACGCGCATGGCGCGTACACAAATAGTAATGAAAGGCACGCAGTGGCTTTCGC
>JAEXFI010000028.1 GCA_023400235.1 Bacillota bacterium | reverse complement strand
TATAGGAATTTATATAGAATGGAATTTTCTGGTGTACACACTCAACCTCAGTATTATGGGCATCTCATCCCTGTTTTAAAATATATAAATTCCTATATTCTAAAAAAAGGCCAGATTTGCATTTTAAAACCAACAGAATGCAAATCCGGCCTCCAGTATTTCTGGTCGGTTAAGATATTTTATTTTGTACCAAACTATTCCAACTGAATTTCTTGTGTTTATTCTAATACTAAAGATTTGAATTGTCAATACATTTTATATATATTTCATATATGTTTAGTATGGCTTTTTTATTCCACAGCTAGAATTCCAGGCAACTGACAAAAGCCCTGTCAAAACTAGTTATATTTGCCAGTTCCAGAACTTCAACATTTTCTGCTATTTTTCCGTCAAACTCCTTGGGCAGAAGACCTATATTGATCAGGCTCTTTGCTCTGAGATGATAACCAAATGAGCCGGCAATTAGCACTTTGTCAACAGCCTGAGCTTTTCCCCCCTGCTTTCCAGTAAAAATTCTATTCCGGCCCTAATTGCACCTTTTGCAAGCTGAACCTGTCTTATATCCTTTTGGGAAAGAAAAACCCTGTCTGTAATTTTGAAAATCCATTTGCCCTCTTGTTTAATCAGTCTTTCTTTTAAAGCCGGCTGCAAACCACTTGCTTCCGGCTCAACATGCGAAGTTTTCAAGCATCATAGGTGCAGCAAAGCAACTATTTCAGCCGATACTTTCATTATACTCTTTTGGAAAAAGCAACCTCGGCATGGCAGGCAGGATTGCCTTTAGTTTCATTCAAACTTTAGTCGACGTCCACCCATAAGCGGTATTTGCCGCAGTGCAGGCATCTGAATAAATACCCTTGCATTATTCCGTTACCCAGGTATTCCATACAGTCCTCATAATAATCCTCGGGATTATCTGCCTCATATTCTGAAATCACCTGTTCCGCTATTCCCATACTTTTTAAATCCTCAATTCCAACCTCTTGTATGTATTGGCAGAAATCATTGCAGCAGGCCAGCCAATGTTCTCCCTGCCAGCTGATGTAGCCCGGCGTCCTCTTCAAGAGCTCATCTGTTTTTTCTTTATCACTGACCTTGTCAATTTCCGCATCCTGAATGAAGGTACCGTTAAACTTTTCTGCAGCCCTTCCCGATGCAACACATTCGGGACATATACATTGAATATTTTCCCTGCAATACATGATTTCCAAATAATATTCCGTTTCCTGTCCGCAGCATTGACAGATTGCTTTTGTCCCATCTGCATTTTTTGAGAAGATATTCATATCCCATACATTGGGATGGTACTTAAAATTTATTTTATCCATGTTGATCTCCTGGCTTCTCTCAGATACTTATTCTGCTCTTGTGGTCCCCTTCTCATTTAATACTTCTATTAAGAATTCCTAACACCTTTTCCTTCTGAATATTCATTTGCTTTGTCATCTGTTCTATAAGTGAATCTGAGAACACAACTTTAGGATTTTGCTCCCAAATTTTCATGTGCTCCATATACGTATTAAAGGCTTCCTCAAATAAAACTACTTTTTTAAATTCCACTCCATCAACCTGTATATCTAAGAATTGTTTGCAGAATGCTCTTGCGCATATATCCAAAACATTCTTATCAACACCATTACTTGGATACCAGGTCTCAATTGAGCGAGGTTTTATATTATTCTGATTCCTTTGTGCCTCATATGGAACTTCATAAAAGTCCGTATCATTTACTTTGTCATAATAGTAATGGTATTTTATTTTATTGCCTTCCAAAAACTCAACTATTCCTTCTACAAATTCCTTTTCATCAGGATCTTCTCTTAAATCTGCCAAACCACTCTCAAAGTATGGCTTGGTACAAATACATGTCCAGGCAAGCTTTCTGTAACCCCTTCCCCATTTTCGATAAAGCACCATATCCTCCCAGGAGGTATTATTGCAGAATCCATAAAAGCCCCACCAGAAATCAAGGTGTCTGACATCAACATAAATATTCATCTTAATTCATCCTTTTGAACGTCACACTAGTACTGCATAGTTCTCCTCGAAGCAATTGAAAGTTTACCAGTAATTCACTATTTTAAAGTCCTTAGATTGCATTATAGCAATTTATAATCTTCAGTAAAAGCTTCTTCCAAAATGACTTTTTCTCTTCCTCAAAGTCACCAGGCACTCAGTTATGATATGCTTATTGATAATAATTTTGAAAGCCCTGCATTCCACTCATTGGTATTCCTATACTTAATGAACTCTTATAAGGGTTTCCATACTGATAATTCACTGACCAACATATCTCCGATTTTATGGATAATTATTTCCATCGAATTGATTGTATCATTGCTTTTTATCATTAAGGGGTCAAAAACTTCAAAAGGGAAGAGATAAATTTCTTTGTGTTGAACTATTTTAGGTGAAAATATGTTAGTGCAAATCCACCTCACTTCTTGACATAAGCCCTTATACCAGTTAACCCTCCGAAGCCTTGAAGTTATAAACCGGTTTGATTATCCGGTTGATTTCAACAGTGTCCTGAATGTTGGCAATTATCTCCTCCATGGGCTTGTAGGCTGACGGAGCTTCATCCAGCGTATCCGCCGACACTGAGGTTGTATATATCCCATCCATGGACTTTTTAAACTCTTCCAGGGACAATTTCAGCCTTGCCTGTTTCCGGCTCATCAACCGTCCTGCACCGTGAGGGGCAGATTGGTTCCAGTCAGCATTCCCCTTGCCTGTAGCGATAATGCTTCCATCCCTCATGTTCACAGGTATTATTACTCTTTCGCCTGCCTTTGCGGATATGGCGCCTTTTCTCAAAACCATTTCATCCATGTCTATATAATTATGAATTGTGGTGAAACTATCCTTTACCTCAAAACCCATTTTACGCACAAGCACTTCTGCAATTGCTTTTCGGTTGAATTCTGCAAAGGTCTGGGCAATCCGCATATCATGAATATAATCATCAAAGGCCTGACCCTGAACATAGGCTAAGGAGTCGCTGATTTTAACCCTTTCCTTCTCAATCTGCTTCTGAATATCCTGCTCTCTGCCTTGCAGCTTCAGTTCTGCAATAATCTCAGTATTGCTCCTCTTTACTACTTCCCTGACTGCCCTGTTCTGATAGTATTCCGCTATCTGCTTACCCATATGGCGGCTGCCAGAATGTACAACCAAGTATAAATTCCCGGCAGCATCAACATTCATTTCAATGAAATGATTTCCGCCTCCAAGTGTGCCGATGCTCAGTGCTGCCCTTTTCAAGTCAACCTGCTCTTTACACCTTAAGCCCTGGATATCCACAAAGGCATTATATTCATGGGGCTTCACACGTACGTCAAACCCGCTTGGAATACTGCTGCGAATTACTTCATCAAGTCTCTTAAAATCTATCTCTGTTTTCCCCAATATGCTGACGAACATTCCGCAGCCGATATCAACTCCCACCAGGTTTGGAACTATTTTATCCCTTATGGTCATTGTCGTTCCTATGGTACAGCCCGCACCTGCATGAGTATCCGGCATTATTCTTATCATGCTTTCTTTTACAAACTCCTGATTGCACAGCTCCAGTATCTGATCCGCAGCCTTTTCCTCCAGCTTGTGGGTAAAAACCTTAGCTGCATTGTATTCCCCTTTGATTTCAATCATAATATCTCCACATCCCTTATACCTTACATTGCTTATCTACAGCCTTGTTTGAAAGCAAGGTATTCAATTGTTCCAGTAAACTGCCGCCCCCGGTCAGTGAGACGTTTCCTATCTTCTCACAGATTTTTTCCAGGAATTCAAGCTCCTTCAGCCTGTATAGCGTCTGATTTTCCTCCATAAGCTTGGCGGTATTTAAGAGGCTTCTGGTTGAAGCAACCTCTTCCCTTCTTGTAATAACATTGGCCTGTGCCTTTTTTTCAGCAATCAGCACAGTGTTTAATATGTCTTTTATTTCGCCAGGTAAAACAACATCCTTCACACCCGCAAACAGGAAATCGACACCATAGCTGCTGCTTTTCTCTTTGAGTTTTTCAAGTACATAGCTTCCCAGTTCCTGTTTCTTCGCAAGCAGGTCATCAAGCTTCATGCAACCCACATACTCTCTCAATATCAATTGCAGGACTATGTACAACTGCTCCTCAAAGGCCTTTATTTCAACAACCTTCAAGGGGTTTACAATTTTGTAATGGCACACAAAGTTAAGCCTTAAGGTTATTTTATCCTCAGTCATGATTTCCTGACCTAGCATATCCAACTGCTGTTGTCTCAGGTCGATTTTCTTAACCGCGGTATGTACAGGACTTTTCCAGAAGAAATATCTGCCCGGTTCCAGTGTTTTCTGTACTATATTATCATAATACAGAATGCCCTTTTCATGACTCTCAACTTCAAAGTAGCCAATGACTCCTGAAAGCTTTGGACTTTTATATATTGAAGCATCGATATCCCCTACCTCCGGATTTCTGGTATCAATCACCAGGAACTCATGCTTTTTAAGTATATTCCAAAACGCATATTTGCCGGATTTCAGAACCTCTGAGAGCTTGCCGTCTTCAAAGTGCAGGGCAAGCTCATAATCCTGAACATCTATAACCGTAAGCTCCTTTAAAAGCTCCTGGTCCTCCAGATAAATATTCAGGTTCCTGCCTGCGGTTTCAAACACCTTATTTACATCTGCTACGGCAGCTGTATACTTAACAAATGGATTAAGGCTGTATTTCCCGGGCTTCAAGCATTTAGCATAGTTTCCGTCCTTAAACAGCAAGCCTCTTTCATCATTCTTAATTGTTATCCTCATTTTTGACCATCCTTTCTTTAATACATTTTAAATTAATCTCATTCTCAGCCTCTGATTTGAATTTTGGGGCAGAATCCTCCTGGTATTTGGGCGGAGTGCTGCTTAAGGATATTGCAACTGAAGCTCTCCTACAGGAGAAGCTCATTACCCAGGTTATAACACAGCATCTCTGAAAAAAATCAGGTGATCCTGACTCTTCAAATATGATCAATGTATAAGCTTGGGCTTGCCACACCCGGTATCCGTACACTTCAAGGCTTAATTCCAGTGCTTTTTTGCAAAATTCCTGCAAATAGCTGAGGATTCCCTCCAAAACTTCTGTGTGCTTTTCTGGCTTAACAGTCCAGTGCAGCCTGCGTCAGCTCCTGAGTCTGATGGGGAATCGAACCCCTTATCCATAGCCTTATGCTCTACCTATGAGCTAATTGCTTTACAGCAATGGAGGAATCGAACCTCCCGCACTAAGGTAAATTGAGTTCTTGCTTCCCGGTATACCTCAAGCAATAGAAGCTTGAAGCACCGCCAGACCATTCAGAAATCTTTGCCTTGGGAATTAAGAACAATTTTAGTATACAAGGATAATTTTTCTTTTAAAAGACAAAAAGCTTGCAACATTAACATTGCAAACTTCTTCTACCGACAAAATATAGCATTCATTTCATATCACACAATTTCCCAAGCTACAGGACAATTGCTTTTTTCACTCTTTTCACTACCTCATTTGCCATTGCTTGAGGTGATATAACTTTCACATAAGGTCCAAGGGATAAGATGTTTTGAATAATACTTTCCTCTTCAAAAAGATAATAATTAAACCTTATTTCATATTTATTGTTTCCAAGCTCTCTTGCTGTTCTCTCCATTCCTGAAAAACACATGAAGCACCTTTCCATAGCGGTATTCAGGTCAGTCACCTCCAAAATTACAGGCTGATCGGAATATTTCTGCTCAAAAAGCAGCTTTTTTGCTGTCTCCCTGTCAATCCCAACATTTTCATCCACAATAGCCACACTGGAAAGACTGAAAATATTCGCCATTATTGGCCTGCTTTCATCAATGGAATACAGCGAAACCCTAAATCTTGAATCTCTCATGGAATACTCAAGATTCACCGGCAGGGCCAGCTTGTCTGCATGAATATTTCCATTTCTGTCTACATTGGTATATCTTATAGGCTTTTCGTCTGTAAGGGCCTGCACTATCAATCTGAAATTTTCCTCATAATTCTCCCTTTGGCTTATTTCAGGTAACTTAACGGTATTTGTGGTCTCAATATATTCCTGCCTTATTGGTGAATCGAAGTTCTCCAGCTCCTTATTCAGTTTATCAAGTGTATTTTTCCCAAGCAGCAGATTTACCTCCTGCTGCTGCAAAAGAGCTTTAAGCCAGGCCTTCTCCATATTTGTAAGCCTTATGGGAAGGGGAGCTTCCCCGTTACTGTCAATGCAGGGATAAAACAAGCCTTCCCTTTCCCTTAACAGGTTCAGGGCTTCAGCTTTATTCCCCTTATTTAAAATAATGTCTGCAAAAGATTGCTGATTTTTACCAATCAGCTTCTGCTCAAATTCTCCCATATCCACGATTCTGATTACATCGGCTTTCGCCCTTCCCTGGGCACATTCATTGATAATCCTGAAAACCAGTTGAAAATACCTGTTCTTTACTTCATTGAACAATTCCATAGTTTGAAAGTGTCTCCTTCCAGTCATTTAGCAGCTTTTCCGCAAGCTCCTTGCTTTCAAGCACTTTGACATACCCTGCATAGCTTCTGAGCCACGGAATAATTTCATAGCTGTCATTTATCTGCAGGGTGAAGCAATACCGTCCTGCTTCTATTTTCTCCAGCATCCCAAGAGTGGCCTCATATTTTATTCTTTCCAGAATATAGTTTTCAGCAGGTTCATTTATAATAATCTCAAGCTTGACTGTCTCCGGCTTATTGGCTGGGTTAAGTGCTGCGCTTGACCAGCTGTAATGCATATGAGAACGGTACCTTTCGTCAAAATCCTCTCTATGGAATTGTTCCTCCAGCAATTCCACAGCTTCCAGCCTGTCAAGTCTTGAAACAATGCATCTGCTATGGGTATTGAAGGATATCAGGTAGTAGCGCCCATGTCGTACATCATATCTGATTTTATACGGGCTGAGTATTTTTCTGTTACTGCTGTTACTTGTGCTTTTGGGCGAATGATATGTTATCCGTATTTTTCTCCTCTGGTGGATAGCCTTCATAAGCTCCCAGAGCACCTGCTCCTCAATGACAGGATGAAAGTGTACCTGCCTGTAATTATATATATTTTTATCCTCATACTTCATTTTGCGCTCATATAAAAAGTAATCCTTAAGGGTCTGCTGGCAGAAATAGCCTGCAGTTACCGGGAATACAATGTTTTTGTATAGACTGACAGCGGTCATCAGCTCTTTGAGTTCATCAGTATTGAGGGTCTCCAGCAAATCCCCGGCTACGCTGTAATACCTGGTTCTCTTTACAGCTTCACAAGAGAGCACTCCTATGCTTTCACACATTTCCGCCAGCTTTCTTTGGATGGTTTTACTGCTTATTTTATCAAAGGACACCAACCCCCTGGCATTGAGTCCATCTTCTATATACTTCAAGGAGCATGGCTTGCTTTCTGAACGGATAAATAAAAGAAGCAGGAAATACGTCAATAAATCAGTGCGAGTAAAGCTTTTGGTCATATAAGTACTTACCAGGAAGTTATCAGGGTGTCTCAAAAAATCATAGGACAGGCTCAAGAGCTTGTATCTGCCGTCCTTGTCAAACCTTATATATTCATTTTCAACGTATTGCTGGATACGGCGGATTTCATAACTTATCTTTCTGGAGCTGACATTTCTTTTGTTTTCAAGCCCATCCCTGGAGTAATAGCCGTAAAGAAAGCAATCTCTGAGTATGTCCCTGATGATGTTGTAATGTTTGATAAATTCGTTAAACATATCTGCCCCTCCGATTTATATACAATGATTTTATCATAATCCTGGCGTGGGCAGAATATAAGTTGGAGACAAAAAGTTTGCAACCTTTCCTGTTTTTAACTTTTTCAAAATTATATATGTTATAATCTAAAAAATAAATGCTTGGAACAAAAGGACATAGGGGGAAAAGCTGATGAGAGATGTTATCGTGAACAAGCTTGGTGAAATAGAAAAGGAAAACAATATTAAAATCCTCTATGCTGTTGAATCCGGCAGCAGGGGCTGGGGCTTTGCATCACAGGATAGTGATTATGATGTAAGATTTATTTATGCTCACACTGCTGACTGGTACTTATCAATTGAAGACAAAAAGGATTTTATTGAGGTTCCGATCAATAGCCTATTAGATATAAACGGTTGGGATATCCGAAAGGCCTTGCTCCACTATAAAAAGTCCAATCCTACATTACTGGAATGGCTCAGCTCGCCTATTATATACAGAGAAAATTACTGTACAGCTCAAAAGCTGCGAGAGCTTTTACCTGATTATTTTTCATCAGTTCCTGCAATATATCACTATCTTCATATTGCAAGAAGAAAGTTTGAAGACGTTATGAGTACAGACCAGGTTAAGATAAAAAAGTACTTCTATATATTAAGACCTATTCTGGCATGTATGTGGATTGAAAAGAAGAACACAATGCCCCCGATGGAGTTTAGCAAGCTTATGGCTGAGCTGCAGTTGGAGGACATCCTGGTAGATGAAATTTATAAGCTGCTTGATAAAAAGACCTCCGGCTTGGAGATTGATATTGAACCAAAAAGTCAAATAATAATTGATTTTCTTGGAAGCAGAATTGAACATTATGAGCAATTTCTTAAAACCGTCAGAAAAGATAAAAAATCCGAGTATGAGCCTTTGAACGCATTGTTCAGAGATTCTATTAAGGAAATATGGGCTTAGCTGTTCAGGAGGATTGTGTATGAATATTCAAACTATAAAAGATAAGCTTAATTCAAAAGAATATGAGTTTTTAAGGAAAGACCCCCACCTGGGCAAAAATGTCTTAATCCTCACAACTGCAGGTTCTATAGCCTACGGCACTAATGTAGACACCATTGACATTGATGTCAGAGGTGTCTCTGTGGAGACGAAACAGGATGTTATGGGATTGTCAGGTTTTGAGCAATTTGAGGACAGGACAACCGATACAGTCGTATATGGACTAAAGAAATTTATATCCCTCTGTTTAAACTGCAACCCAAATGTTCTTGAGATACTTGGCACGAAACCAGACCATCTTCTTTATCTGAGCAAGGAAGGACAACTCCTGAGAGACAATGTTGATTTGTTTTTATCTAGAAAGGCTGTACAAAGCTTTGGCAACTATGCCACAGCCCAACTTAGAAGGCTTCAAAATGCTCTTGCAAGGGACAACTATCCCCAAGCAGAAAAAGAGCAACATATTTTAAATAGTATATTAGGACAGATGGATCATCTGAAAAGGACTTATAAAAGCTTTACTGACAGGGAGATAAGCTTATCCATTGATAAATCAGCAAGAGAAGAAATGGACACAGAAATATTTATTGATATAAACCTGAAACACTATCCCTTAAGGGACTTTAAAAATATTTACTCTGATATGAACAACATAGTTAAAGATTATTCCAAGCTTAATCACAGAAATAGCAAGAAGGATGAACTTCATCTAAATAAGCACGCAATGCACTTGATCCGCCTTCTTGTTACAGGTACAGAAATCCTTGAAGGTAAAGGTATAAATACCTATAGAGAGAAAGAAAGAGCCTTTTTTCTTGATATTCGCAGTGGAAAATATAGTTATTCAGAGATTTTTGAAATGCTGGATGAGTATGAGCAGCAATTTAAAGCTGCTGCTGCAAATACTTCTCTCCCGGAAGAACCAGATTATAAAGGTGTTGAAGACTTAATGATAGAGATTTACAGCAAAGTATTACTTATGGGATAACTTTTGCTGAGCAACATATATCAATTTACTGGGAGGTTATCATATGTATCAGGTAATACCAAAAGACGATTCGTATAAGGATTTATTATCATCAGTGGTTTCCATTTATAAAATTATTCACCATCGAGGAATGTTACGCAGTTTTTTCTCTGAGGAAAACTTTAAAACAAGGTTCGGCAGTTCCAAAAAGATCCTGGAAGCAGCAGTTAATCTTTACTGTGAAGGATATGTTGATTCTATCTTTTATTTCATTATTGATCTGGAATTTAACAAGGCTGTCAATCAGAGCCCTTTGTCCGAGGAAGAACTCATCGAACTGACGCTGGCTAAAACCTTGGTACAACATATACGAGAAAAAAAACCTGATGCCATATATGACTTGATTGGTTATACCTGTACCGGGTCCACACGCTTTGAACTTGTACCGGGCATAGATTGGGCTGATAAGCCCATATAAAAATCGCCGTTTTTCTGGCATGCGGCTAGTTTTAGTTTTTACACCGTTGTCAGCACCGAAAAGGCCTGTTTAAATTCATAATTACATGCGTATCTCTCATTTCCTTGATATGGCATTTTCATGCAGAAAATCACTTATTCTACGATTAATTTCCAGAGTATGTTCTCCTAACATGTGGGTAGAATGTTGTCCGTTTGGCGTAATCAGCACCTGGCAATGGGGTATCAAGGTTTTTGCCTCTTTCAGTTCCTCTTTATTTATAAGAGTATCATTTTCACCCACTATGATAAACACTGGAGCAGCTATGCTCCTGAGATTTTCTCTTGATAAATTGGGATAAATATCATTATCGTATACCGATTGGCGCATAAACTCCTGCCAATTGCCACGGTGTGCTTCAAAATGCTTTTTTTTCATTTGCTCAATAACATCATACTGTTGGTTTTTTATTAAATTCTCAGGCAAAAAGTCATATGCGTTTTCAGCAAAAGGAAAACCATCACAGCCAATACTGGTAAGTGAAGCAACATATTGCGGGTATTGCACGGCCATGTGAAAACCAATACCTCCCCCTGCACTGTATCCAACAACATGGACGCGCTGTAAACCAAGTGCATCCAAAAATGCTGTCATATCCTCAAGTATCATCCCTGCATCCCATACAAGACTGTCACAGCGTGTCCTTCCATGTCCCCTGAAATCAGGCAGGATACACCTGTATTGCTTATTAAATGCCTGCATCTGGCAGGCAAACGCAAGAATGCCACGATTAAAGTGGCTGTGCAGAAACAATATAGGTTCACCAACACCAATGTCTTCATAAAAAAGCTCAATATCTTTAATTACGCATGTGGGCATACAGCTGATACCTCCCTGATACACCTCTAATATTCAAATTTCATAAAAAAGCCCGCAATTAATAAGCATTGAGAAGTATAATTAACCTCTGATAATTGCTCATTAGCTTTATCAAATTGCAATCCACCAGCACACTCCAAATTTATCTATAACTGTGGCACAACACTTGCTCCATGGAACTTCCTGAATGGGATTAATAATAACACCGCCGTTACTCAAAATATTAAAAGCATTATAAACCGCCTCTTCGCTTCCCATCTCAAAAACATTAAACGTCATAGTTTCCCATTTCATTTTGTGGACTATGTTTATGTCACAAGGATTTGCCGCTTCACTTAACGCTAAAAACCCTTCACCGTCTACAGATAATTCACAGTGTGCATAAGCAGTTTTATCAGCATTCATAATTTCAAATGTGATTTCTGCACCAAAAGCTTTGCAATACATTTCTGCCGCTTCAAAACTATTTTTCACATAAACTTGAGTATAATTTTTCATATCTTCCCTCACAACCTCATCCGCAATTACACTTTCATCCAATTATTGATATTTTACCATATTTTATCGATATTGTAGTATAAATAGCTAACTAAATAAAAACCATAATTTCAGTACAAAAGTTGCCTGCCTGCTGTTTTGCGTTAAACTTGTATCTATCCGCTTAAGCGCATATAATGATTTGGAGGCGTTAAAAATTGATTATATGAGGTTTTGCCTTAATAGAAAGGAAACAAAGCCTCAGGACCCGCACCTGAAGCAAGGCAATGAACAACGGAGGTATACAATGAAAAAGACGATTTTGATATTGGAAGATGATGAAAACTTAAACCGTGGCATTGCTTTTACCTTTGAGAAGGACGGGTATCATGCTGTTTCGGCAAACTCGGTTAAAGAAGGAAAACAACTCCTGGGGCAGCACAAAGCAGACCTTATCATACTGGATTTGGGACTGCCCGACGGCAACGGAATGGACTTTTGCAAAGAAATCAGGACATATTCAAATGTGCCTATCATCATGCTTACGGTTTGCGATTTGGAAACAGACGAGGTATCTGGACTCTTAGCCGGTGCGGACGACTATATTACCAAGCCGTTTTCACTCTCCGTCCTCAGGGCCAGAGTGGAAGCCCTGCTGCGCCGCACCGAAGCGGAAAGCAGACATATCATCGGCTCGGGCCAATACAGGCTGGATACGGGCACCTGCAAATTTTATCGGGGTGAAGAAGAAATCTCCATAAGCATTACGGAATTCAAGCTGCTTGTTTTCCTTATGACAAATGCCGGGCAAGTGCTGTCAAAAGAACAAATCCTCTCCGCCCTGTGGGATAACACTGGAAATTTTGTGGATGAAAACACCCTGCCGGTGAATATCAGCCGTTTGCGTGCAAAACTGGAGGACGACCCGAAAAATCCCAAGATCATTAAGACTATCCACGGCATGGGCTACATTTGGAATGGAGGGCTTTAAGGATGGTGCTTACATTTACTATTGTCCTTGCTGTCATTTTGTGCGGCTTGACCCTCCTTTTCAGCTATCGCTATATAAAGAGAACTTTCGATTCTATTGAAGGAGTTTTGGACAGTGTATTAGCCAGGAATCCGGAGCTTTCATCTGAAGCCGCCGCAGACAGCAGGCTTTCCAAGCTGACACATAAAGCCGTCAAAATCCTTCAGATGAATACAATGGATATTTCTCAAACCAGGCAGGAGAAAGAAATTATACAAGGCTTCATATCGGATATGTCCCATCAGATGAAGACTCCCCTGTCCGGTGTGGCCATGTATACAGACCTGCTGCTGGAGGGAAGCCTTACGGATGCGGAGAGGCAGGAATTTTTATCCCGCATTAAAATGGGAACTGAAAAGCTGCAATGGATGATGGACAGCCTTATAAAAATGTCCAGGCTGGAGATAGGAGCCATCGAAATGTCTCCTGTTCCAACAGGTATCAAGCAGACCATTTCTGACAGCATCAGTACCGTATACGGAGCGGCGGCCAAGAAGAACCTTACCATTCATACTGCGTATTTTGAGGATATCCCCTTGCTGCATGACCGCAAATGGACAAGCGAGGCCATCACAAATATTCTGGAAAACGCCGTCAAATATTCCTCACCTGACAATGAAATCAATATATCTGTAGAAACTCTGCCCCTCTATACGAAAATCAGCATTACCGACTATGGCACGGGCATTGCTCTGGATGAATGGAATTCCATCTTTAAGCGGTTTTATCGGGGGCGGAACGCCAAGGATGTTGGCGGGGCCGGCTTAGGGCTTTATCTGGCAGCCTTGATCCTTCAGAAACAGGCCGGCTATATTCTTGTAGATTCCAAGCCGGGGCAGTATACAACCTTCTCAATGTTCTTACAAAACTGTAAGAACTAAAGCCCCTTCTGTTAGGAGCCTGTAAGAATCGGGCGCTATGATGAAAGCATAAGCGAAGGGAGAGTGAAGAAATGCCGGTCTTATTAACGCAGGGACTTAAAAAGCACTATGGAAAGGAACCAAATCTCGTCCGCGCCCTTGATGGCGTTGATTTAACTGTGGAAGCCGGAGAATTCGTGGCAGTTGTGGGAATGTCCGGCTCCGGAAAAAGTACGCTTCTGCATTTGCTGGGGGGGCTTGACAAGCCCACAGAGGGAAAAGTGCTTGTTGATGGACAGGAGCTTGCAAAAATGTCGGACGAGCAGCTTACAATCTTCCGCAGGCGCAATGTTGGCTTTGTGTTCCAGAACTATAACCTTGTTCCGATTTTAAATGTTTATGAAAACATCGTATTGCCTGTTGAACTCGACGGCAGCGCAATAGACGGAGCTTTTATAGACAAGATTATTGACACACTGGGACTTACCGGGAAACGCAACAATCTGCCCGGCATGCTTTCCGGCGGTCAGCAGCAGCGCGTAGCCATTGCCCGTGCTCTTGCCACCAAGCCGTCCATTTTACTTGCGGATGAGCCTACCGGCAATTTGGACACGAAAACCAGTCAGGATGTCTTGGGCGTACTGAAAATGACTTCTGAAAAATTTCATCAAACCATGATTATGATTACCCATAACGAGCAGATTGCCCAGCTTGCACACCGCGTTATCCACATAGAGGACGGCAAAATCCTCCGGGAAGGACGTGGCTAACATGAAAAATAACAATGGCGCTATTATAAGGCATCTTACACATAGAAGCCTTAAAGCCAATAAAAAGCGAAACTATTTTATTATCACAGCCATTGCGCTCACCACACTGCTTATTGCTTCTGTTTTCAGCATAGGCATGAGCCTCCTGGAATCCGTAAAAATGGAGCAAATACGCTTTGCGGGTACAGTGGCACACGCCGCCGTGGGACACCCTACGGCTTCACAAATAGAACAACTCCATGCTTTGGATTACGTTAAAACAGTTGGTACGGGTAACAACGTCGGTTTCGTGAAAAATACGCCGCAAATGGGGAAAATCGCCCTGTCCTTACATTACTTTGACAGGGCAGAGTGGGAGGAATTGCGCGCTCCCGCCTGTACGGACATTGCAGGCCGTTATCCGCAGCAGGAAAATGAAATTATGGTTTCTCGCGGAGCTCTATCGAGATTAGGCATAAATAACCCAACCCTTGGTATGGAGATACCTCTTACCTACCATACTGAAAGCGGAAACAAGGATACGCTGATTAGCGAAAGCTTCCGTTTGTCGGGATGGTTTTCGAGTTATGCACTGCTGAACTCAATGAATTCGGCAGATACCATCCTCGTTTCGGAAAAATTATCTCAAAAATACGGAAAAACCGTTGAAAAAGACGGTTCCGCAACGGTAATGTTTCATAACGACTCAAAGGTTTTGGAATATTGTGAAAAGCTCAAACAGACTTTGAGACTGTCCGAAAACCAGCCGGTATTGCCGTCTCAGCCTTATGACCCGGGAGCTGCTTCGGTCAGCTCCAGCTTGCTTGCCTTGTCTGCCATAACTGCGTTTCTGATTTTAACAGGGTATCTGTTGATCTACAATGTCCTGTATATATCCGTTTCCCGGGATGTGCGTTTTTACGGGCTGCTTAAAACCCTTGGAACAACGCCCCGACAGATTCGGCAAATTGTATTTGGACAGATTTTGCGGCTATGCCTGCTTGGGATACCCATTGGCATAATGCTGGCCTTATTGTTTTCGCTGAAGTTTGTTCCGTTCTTTATTTCAGAGCTTGGAGCTGTCTCCACAGCTGCGGTTGTGTCCTTCTCCCCGGTTATTTATTTAGGCGCGGTGGTCTTTCCTTTATTCACGGCTATATTGGGCGCGTGGAAGCCGGCGAAAAAAGCCGCGGGCATCTCCCCCATAGAAGCGCAGAAATATACGGGCGTGGCAGTAAAAACAAAAACCACTCCTTCCTCCGCACATGGCAAGCCGTATAAAATGGCCATCCGCAATATTTTCCGGGACAAAAAGCGTGCGGTTGTGGTATTACTCAGCCTCTTTCTGGGAGTGACGACCTTTTTGACGGTTACTGCCTTGGTTTTCAGTATGGACATGGACAGCTATGTTGAATCCATGTACAAAAGCGATTTTATATTGAAGAATAACACAGTTAACACTATTGAACCCAAGAAGAAATTTGAAAATGACTTTTTAAATAAACTGAAAGCCCTGCCTGGCTTTGAACGTTTAAATACCAAGACAAGGGAATGGATGCGCCTTGATTATTCTTCAAAAGAGTTTGGGCAATATGTAACTGATTACAGTAAGCAAAATAAACTTGAAACTTTGACCGAAGCTGATATAAATAGAAATTTCCGAGGCTTCATTGTGGGGGTTGATGGAGAAGTTATCAAAAAAATGAACGAAACTATTCATAGGCCCATTAACGTTGGAGCATTTGAACGCGGCGAGTTTGCACTGATTGCAACTGATAATCCCGGCTTATTTGCAAATATTCACCAGTTGGCAATCTCACCCTTGCGATTTAGCAAGTCAGGTCTTGATGAGCTGCCGGACAGTAAAAAGGTAAATATCTCTCTTGGTGGTTTTATTCCGTATTCCTTTAGTGAAGGGGGCAGCTTGGCGCCTACAGTTTATGTATCTGGTAAGTTACTAGCCCAGATGTATCACGACCCGAATATATGGGAAATCAACCTAGATGTTTCAAGCGATTATGAGCAGAACGCCCTGATGGCGTTGAAACAAATGATAGGAAGCGACTTTGAAATATCTCTGACATCAAAGCTGGAAGCAATGGAAGAATTGAATAACGCAAAAATGGTGTTATTAGTTCTTGGCGGCGGCATTGCACTTGTTATCGCTTTGATTGGAATTCTCAATTTTATTAATGTCATGTCGGTAGGCATCATGGTTCGCAGACAAGAATTGGCGACACTTGAATGCGTGGGCATGAGCCGGAAGCAGGTCAGAAAAATGCTGGTGAGTGAAGGGCTTGGCTACGCTGTGATAACCCTGTTTTTCGTCCTTACATTAGGAAGCGCTGCTGCCTTTGGGATTTTTAAGCTGTTTCAGCAGGAAGCAACCTACGCAACCTTCAGCTATCCTTTTATTCCTGTCCTGATAGCAGGTTTGGCGGTTTTGGCAGTCTGTATCCTTACGCCTGAAAAGGTGTACCGCACTATTCATAAGGCAACAATTGTCGAGCGGTTAAGGGAAGCTGAATAACAAAATGGGATTGTTTATGGGCTGAGTAATAAATCAGAGAACTGTCAAAATCCGAACGGGGGGCTGACAGTTCTCTATATGAACGGGTTTAGGGCCTGTTCATATGTTCGGCAGTACCAAAATCTTTCTATTTCACAATTGTATTTTCATTAAGTTTAGAGCATATCAATAGTAATATTCCTGCTTTAGCTCTACTGAGCTGATTAACCGGATATCTCCTGAAGAGCTTCCGATACGTATATCATAAAGCCCTGCTTCTGCTTTAAATTGTTTTATATTCACGTCATAGTAGCCAAAGGCAGTTTTATCAAGTACGAACTCAATTTTTTGCGTTTGTTGAGGCTCCACTGAAACTTTGGTGTACTGCTTTAATTCCTGTACCGGCCGTTCCGGAGAATGTTTGTCAGATGAATTCCTGCAGGCTACGTACAGCTGTACTGCTTCTGCTCCTATGCAGTCACCTGTATTTGAGACCTGGCATTTGACAGTAACCCTGACCTCCTCCGCTTCTTCAACTTCAACGTCCATAGCATTATAAGCAAAGGTGGAATAGGATAGTCCATGTCCAAAGCAAAACTGCGGTTCTACTTTATACTTGTCATAGTAACGGTAGCCTACAAATATACCCTCAAGATATGAAACTGTTTTCCCGCCGGGAAATTCACCGATTGAATGAGCAGAACAATCACTTAATTTCTTGGGAAAGGTCATGGGAAGCTTGCCGCTGGGATTAACCTCTCCAAGCAGGACTTCCGCCAAGGCAGTGCCTCCTTCCATTCCTCCGTAGGAGTACCATACAACTGCCTTTGCAGCTTCGATCCATTCACCCGTTTCCACAGGGGAGCCTGACATAATGACTACAACAGTATCCGGATTCACCTTCAGAACTTCCTTTATCAGGGTATCCTGCTCGTATGGAAGCTTCATATCCTGACGGTCAAGACCTTCTGAATCATAGTCATGGTTCAGGCCGCCAATAATGATTACTTCATCACTTTCTTCTGCCAGGGCAACTGCTTCCTCTAAAAGCTTCTGCCTTTTGGCTATTAAATCATGATCAATTTTTTCTTCTCTTTTGGCCTGAACTACATTCTCCAGAGTGGTTTCCTGCCAGTTGGTATCACCTTTCTCTTCCTTTGGCTCCACATAGTAGCCTCTTGTAAAGGTTACCTCTGTATTGCCACCCAGCTTCATCTTTAAACCCATCAGTGGAGAAATCTCATAGAGGGCTTTTATTTCAGCACTTCCACCGCCATTTGAATGAATTTTCTCAGCGTTATCCCCGATTACCAGCAGTTTTTTCAAGCTGCTCTGCTTTAATGGAAGTCTGTTTTCCTCATTCTTTAATAAAACAATGGACTCCCTTGCAACCTCAAGTATCTCTTTTCTGTGTTCAGGTGTATTATAAGCCCCCTTGCAACGCTCCGGCTCATTTATTTTAAGTTTTGCCATCAGAAGCAGAATTCTTCTGATTTTTTCATCTATGTGACCTTCATCTATCTCACCCTTTTGAATTGCATATTTAAGGGGTTCTGCCAGGTAATATTCATCAAAGTTATTTGTCACGGACATTTCTATGTCCAGCCCGCTTTCTGCCGCTGCCTTAGTGTCATGTACCGCTGCCCAGTCCGATATGACACATCCGGCATATTTCCATTGCTCTTTTAAGATTTTATTCAGCAAAAACTTACTCTGACAGCAGTGTTCCCCCCGCAGCAGGTTATACGCCCCCATCAGCGAGTAACTGTCACCCTCTGTGACAGCCTCTTTAAAGGCTGGAAGATAGATTTCATATAATGCACGGTCATCTACTTCAACATCCACCCATAAACGTTGGGTTTCCTGGTTATTTACAGCAAAATGCTTTACACAGGCTGCTACATCTGATTTTTGAATACCCTTAATCAATGGAACTGCTGTTTTTCCCGTCAGATATGGGTCTTCGCTCATATACTCAAAATTTCTTCCGCAGGCAGGGCTTCTCATAATGTTAATGCCCGGTGCAAGGATAACATCCTTCCCACGGCCTCTTGCTTCCTCTCCCAGTACTATTCCAAGCCTGTATGCCAGTTCTCTGTTCCAGGTAGCTGCCAGGGCACTGTAACACGGAAGATAAGATACATAGTCATCAGAATGCCCAATGGTTCTCCACGAGGAATTTTCAAATTCATTGCGAACCCCCATTGGCCCATCCGACATTTTTAGCGGAGGTATACCCAAGCGTTCTACACCCTCCGTTCTAAACAATCCATTACCATGAATCATACTTATTTTTTCATCGAGGGTCAGCTGCTTCAATAAACTTTCTATGTTTTTTTCAACCATACCTGCCTCCATATACAAGCCACGTATAAAATTATTAAAGGAAGTCTACATTAACTTATGGCATGTATTCCAAGTAAATCAAAATAATTTAACCCGTTGTGCTAATTGAGAATGTGATAACAAGAATACAATGCTATTCACTCCCGGACAAGCTTCAAATAAATGCTTGTATATAACGCTTTTGCGAAATTGTAATACCTTTCGTCATGCCTTTTTAGCCGTCGCAGCAACTCGGCCATCCAAGCCTCGGGTGCTGCTTAAATTGACGTCCTGTCAATTTAACTGCTAAAGCAGCATGCCCAAAGCCTACAATTTCAGCAAAAGCTTTAAATCATACTGCGCATTTCTTTAAAGTCGTCCTCACGTGAATTGCAAACTTGCCTCTTAATGGCTTTATTAACTAGCACAACGGGTTAATTTAACCTGCAAGATACCCGGCAAAAACTGCTGACTAATTTATTTTACAGGTAATTTCAGCCACCCCCATATGAGGCTTAAGAACAGTATCCTTCCCTTCAGTCTCCGCATCAGCATTTGCAGCCTCTGTAATTATTTGATTTACAAATCGGATACTGTAAGCTTTCTTTGCTTTAACTTTTATATTAATATCTTTATCTTTCTTCAAAATGGATATTTCCAGGTCTTTTGCACCGTCCATGCCGTATACAACAGTTTCTGCTGCTCCATTCTCTCCTAATTCATATACTCTTAATTGAACATCAGCCGCATAATCATAATCAGCCTTATCATCAGAATAACCAATTGCAACAATAGAATTTTCTCTGATCATGAGAGGAATACTTAAATAGCCGTGTTTCTCCGTTATCCATTTAGAGCCGTTCTTTTTTTCACCTGTAAAGAAGTCTGTCCAGGTTCCTTCCGGCAAATAGTATTCAGCTATGCTGTCCTTATTAAAGACAGGAGCAACTAATATGGAGTCACCAAGCATGTACTGCTTATCCAGGTACTGACAATTTTTGTCTTCCGTAAATTCAAGGACCATGCTTCTCATTGTGGGAATACCTGTTTCAGAGGTTTCAACAGCAGTCTTATATAAGTACGGCATCAAGCCGGCTTTTAATCTGGTAAAGAAACATACTACATCCACCGCTTCCTCATCATAAGCCCACGGCACCCGGTATGAGGTACTTCCATGAAGACGGCTGTGGGAGGATAATAATCCAAACGCCGCCCACCGTTTATAGACATCAGGAGTTGAAGTATGTTCAAAGCCGCCAATGTCATGGCTCCAATAACCGAAACCTGACATCATCAGCGAAAGACCTCCCCGCAGACTCTCTTCCATAGATTCATAATCCGACCAGCAGTCTCCACCCCAGTGAACAGGGAATTTCTGTCCGCCGACAGTTGCTGATCTTGCAAACAATACAGCTTCACCTTTACCGCGTTTTTTCTCCAATAAATCATAAACCGTCTTATTATACAAGTATGTATAGTAGTTATGCATTTTAACAGGATCAGAGCCGTCATGATAAACTACATCCGTTGGAATTCTCTCACCGAAGTCTGTTTTAAAGCAGTCAACACCCATATCCAATAATGCTTCCAGCTTACGGCAAAACCATTTGCAGGCTTCCGGGTTTGTAAAGTCAACAATAGCCATACCGGGCTGCCACATATCCCATTGCCATACGTTTCCGTTGGGGCGTTTTATTAAGTATCCGCCTTCCATACCCTCTTTAAACAGAGAGGCTTCCTGTGCAATATATGGGTTAATCCATACGCAGATTTTCAAGCCTTTTTCTTTCAGGCGTTTCAGCATACCGACAGGATCCGGGAATACACGGCTGTCCCAGGTAAAGTCAGACCAGCAGAATTCCTTCATCCAGAAGCAGTCAAAGTGAAATACCCGTAAAGGGATTTTCCGCTCAAGCATACCGTCTACGAAGCTGGTGACAGTTGCTTCATCGTAATTTGTCGTAAAAGAGGTGGACAGCCATAGGCCGAATGTCCAAGGCGCAGGCAAGGACGGCTTGCCGGTCAGATTTGTATATCTGGTTAATACCTCTTTCATTGTAGGTCCATTTATAAAGAAGTAATCCAAGCTTTCACCGGCCACACTGAATTCTACTTTTGTTACCTGCTCGGTACCAATTTCAAATGAAACTTGTTCCGGATGGTTGACAAGTACACCGTAACCCTTATTAGTAATATAGAAGGGAATGTTCTTATAGGACTGTTCTGTGGAAGTACCACCATCTGCATTCCATATGTCAACGGACTGTCCGTTTTTAACAAATGGAGTAAAACGCTCTCCTAGACCATACACCAATTCACCAACGGATAAGCTTAATTGCTGGCGCATATAGGTATCATTATCTCCGCCGCCATCATAAGCCAGACCTCTCCAGTCTGTCTTCATATACGCCAAGTCTCTCCATGAGCTCTTGGTCAGATATTCGAGGTCTCTCTCATAAGTCATGGACCAGTTTTGTTTCGTTATGACCAATTTTAAGCTTCCGCTGGATATTCTGATTTCATTATCATCTTCTTCAACCTGCATACTAACATTTTTATCAAAATATAATTCGAATTCCGGATTTTTTTCTGCAACCCCCATGTAATGGTAAGTCTGGACTCTGATAACTTCAGGCATAGGAGCTGAAATTTTAATTGTTAAATTTACTCCGCCTAAAGTATCACCCCTATGATTAATCCGATATGTAGGTGCACAAAGAGTTACACTTTCCTTTTCAACTTTAGAATAATACACCTGCTGTGGTGTAAAGCATTCCGTTCCTTCTTTTTGTAGCCAGCAGCCATTACTGAATTTCATACCGAATCTCGCCCCTTTCCGTTAAAACCTAAGCGTATTATAATATATAAAACAAATCAAGTATACATCAATTATTCTAGTTAATACACTTTAATTTTCAGAGTTTTTAAACAATAATAAACTAAAGAACGGCAAAGGCAGGGCGTAAATAAACCAGCAGATATCCAATCAAGTTTTGTTTGACTATTTTTTGTTTTTATTACTATAATGTGGTAAGTATATTGTTATTATTACTGTTTGTATCACTGTACAGCAGTGAATGAGGATTATTATGAAAATATTAACTTCTTTTAGCAAGGTATTCCGGGGCACAAAGGTAAAAAAACAATTATATTTCATATATTTTAGTGCAATCATCATACCCATCCTGATAATCGGGATTTTTTTGATATTATATGCCAGGAATTTATTATTGGAGCATTATCAGAATCAGGTTGAAGCAGATAACACCCGCGTAAAATCCATTATGTTCGATGTTACAACTTCAGTTTACAATATCTCTGATGAATTTTTTAATGATACATATTTGCAGGAGCTCCTTGCAACCCGTTATAAAAGCAAGCAGGAGTCTGATAAAAGCTGTATTAATTATACCAAGGTAAAGAATTATATTAATAAAAACACTTTTATATCCACCATTGAACTTTATACTGAAAATCCCACTATACATAAATACGCTTCTATAATACCGGCTACTGAAAATATTAAAAAAAAAGACTGGTATCAGCACGCCATCAGTCATGCTGATATTACCTGGAAAAGTTTATACTCCATTGACAACTGGAATCACGCATCTCAAGAGCTATGTCTCATCAGGAGGATACCTGTCATCTCAACAAAAGAGTATGCGGTTATGGTAATCAAAATCAGTAATAATTACTTGAAAAATAGAATTCAGAACAAAGCTCTGCTTAACACAGTATCTGTAAATAAAGATCCGGTTTTTTTCAGTACCCAGCGGAATTTATCAAGTAATTACCTGCCAATCACTGTTGACTATGATAAAAGTCAGTACCAATACTCCGGACAATTAATCTATGAAAACAAAAACAGCATTGCAAATATATCCACTCTCCTGCCCTACTGTTCCAAAGATCGGATATACATAACTACTTTGGACTTTGAGGCCTTACCTGACATAAATCATATAATCTTAATATGTACTGCCACAATAGTTTTTGCCTCTGCTCTGCCACTAGTATTGATCAACCAGTTTACAAATAAGTTCAGTGCCCGTATTAATACCCTGCGCAGGGAGATGCATAAGGTTAGCACGGGTGATTACCTTATAATCAGCGATTTTAAAGGAGAAGATGAAATATCCGAGGTGTATGCTGATCTGAAGGTGATGATTCAAAGCATACAGCAGATGGACGCCAGAATATATGAAGCAAAAATACAGGAACAGGTTTTGAAAAACCAGCAGCAAAAAATGGAATTCAAAATGTTAGCCAGTCAAATAAACCCTCATTTCTTATATAATACCTTGGAGACTATACGCATGAAGGCACTTACAGAGGGAAACCGGGATGTAGCCAATGTTATAAAGCTTTTGGGGAAATCCATGCATTATGTTTTGGAAAATACAGGCACTTCATCAACTACCTTGAAAAAGGAACTGGATTATATTTCAATCTATTTGACAATACAAAAACTTAGATTTAATGACCGTGTTAATTATACCTTAAATGTGGAGGATAACATGAATCTGGAAGATTACCAGATTCTTCCCCTCCTCCTGCAGCCAATAGTGGAAAATGCCATCCTGCATGGTCTTGAAGGCACTGAAACCAATGGACGAATTGTTATTGAAGTAAAAACAAGGGATGAACTTTTGCTGATCGATATCCTGGACAATGGCCTGGGCATGAACAAGCAAGCTTTGTATGAGCTGACCAGCAGCATTAATGAACCAAATAAAAAATCCACCTCCAGCATCGGACTTTATAATATTAATCAAAGAATTAAATTATTTTATGGAGAAGCTTATGGAATAAAAATTAACAGCAGTCCGCAAAAAGGCACTCTTGTGTCTCTTACACTACCCTTGCGTAATGTTAAGGAGGAATAGTCCATGATAAAAGTATTTATAGCTGATGATGAAGCAATTATCCTTGAGGGTCTTAAACATATTATTGATTGGAGTGAACTGGGCTTTACCATTTGCGGGGAAGCAAATAATGGTGAAGATGCTCTAAATAGTATAATGGAACTAAAGCCTGATTTAGTTCTCTTAGATATACGTATGCCTAAATTACAGGGGACGGAAATTGTGGAGCTCTCCAGGGCTAGGGGTTTTAAAGGCCATTTCATTATATTAAGCGGTTTTTCCGATTTTAAATATGCTCAAACTGCAATCCGTTATGGAGTAGAATTTTATCTTACAAAACCCATTGATGAAGATGAGTTATACAGTGCGGTGAATACAGTAAAGGAGAACATACTGGCAGAACGTAAGCATGCCACTACCATGAACCATTATCGTGAGAAAGCAAAATACACCATTCTGCGGGATATCCTGCTCAATTCCGGTGATGTTTCGAATATTAATCTGCAGGAAATGAATCTGTCAGCTTCAGAATTTCAAGTGGTAATTTACGAAAATTACAATCAGGATTCCTATAACCTGCTTTACAACTTTTCAGACCTCTTAAAAGTAACCAATCAGGGAAATAACTCCTTTGACCATATAAAGATTCATGAGAAGAACATTATACTTTTAAAAGGGGCGTTTACTCTTAATCATTTTAATAATTTTCTTAATCATTATAAAAAAAGTCCTCAAAAAGGTTCTCCGTTGGATTCTCTATTCATGGCTTACGGCCGGAAGGTTAACGAAGTGGAGGACATTCATTACTCCTACGAGGATGCCCTAAGCCTGATGCACCGTCGCTTCTTCTGTGAACAGAATCAGCATGCAATGGGCTATAAGCAGCTTCCGCAATTTAATGCTGCTTCCTTTGAAATCAGTGCAGCCGAAACAAGCCGGTACAGCAAATTGTTATGCAGCTATATACAAAGCTATAACCGCAGAATGATTGATGATACACTTCATACCCTTAAAAAGGATATATATTTTACCAAGGCAGCCTTGTCCGACATTAAACTATTTTTAACGGATATTTACCTGCTTGTAAAAGAAAACATAAATCATATCTATAGCACAATAAACATTCCATTTCCAACTAACTCCTCCGTAATTAATTTTATTGATGGACGCTATTACTTATACGAAATCCTTCTATTCTTTTCGGAACAATTTAAAATGATAGTAAATGCAATTGGCAACTTCTCAAGTGACAGCGTACTGGATGATGTTGTTCACTACATTAACCATAACTATAGAGAGAATATAAAACTAGATACTATAGCACCCTTGTTCGGCTACAACAGTTCCTACCTTGGAAAGATATTCAATAAAAAAATAGGCGAAAATTTCAACTCCTTCATCGACCATGTCAGAATCAATCATTCCAAAGAGCTTTTATTGCAAAAGAATCTAAAGGTCTATGAGGTGTCAGAACTTGTAGGCTATAAAAATGTTGACTACTTCCATAAAAAGTTTAAGAAATACGTAGGCGAAAGCCCTGCTGAATTCCGGAAAAGAAATATATACACCTGATTTATAGCAGGGCAGGGAAATGCCCCGCTATAATGCTCAAAGGCAGGCATTGGTATTAATTCATACCTCCAGAATAAATACGTCTTTTGCTCTCAAAACCATTTCCTGTCCTTTTTTATAAGTAATTCGAGATAACAGCTCTGTACAGGCGTCCTCTGCCGTGACGGTTTTGGTATCCTGGGCGTGATTCAGTAAAAATATGTAATTTTTACCGCCCTTTATACGGTTTACAGCCTCCACCCCGTCCGTTGTCTTCCACAATGGCTTTATATTTTTTTCTTCACATACCCACCTTAAAAACTCCTTATAGAATGCGTTGTTGGAACGGGTACCAATGTAGTAGGCAATACCGTTTCCAAAATTATTTCTTGTAATACACGGAGTGCTCTGATAGAAATCTGTTTCATAAAAGCTTAAAGCCTCCGCACCTTCCAGATGCATTATGTCACAAACCAGCCTTGCAGGGTATTTAACAGCATTAAAGGTAAAGCAATTCTCTGCCCCCTTGGAAAGGGCATCTATTTCCTCAACCCAAATTCCGTTAATATCTCTTAGCTTACCGGGATAGCCTCCGGTTACAACCAAATCATTTTGATCGACAATACCACTGAAAAAGGTAGAAATAAAAGTACCGCCCCCTTGCACAAAGCTCCTGATTTTCTCATCATAGTTGTCCTTTAGCATATAAAGGATTGGAGCAATAACAATTTCATACTTGTCAAGCTCATCCTCAACCCCAATTATATCCACTGATATATTATGTTCATGTAGTGCAGTATAGTAGTTTAAAACCTCATCCCGGTATTTAAGCTCACAGCTGGGTCCCGCAGAGTATTCTATCGCCCACCAGTTGTCCCAGTCAAATAATAACGCCACCTTGGATTCTGAACGGGAACCTAAGGTTTTATCCCCCAACTGCTTTAATTCTTCTCCTAGCGCTGCAACCTCCCGGAATACCCTTGTATCTTCATGTCCCGAATGATCAATTACTGCCCCGTGCAGCTTTTCACAGGCTCCAATGCTTCTTCTCAGCTGAAAGAACATTACCGCATCGGCACCATGGGCAACAGCCTGGTAACTCCATAGCCGCATTACACCAGGACGTTTCAGCGCATTATATGCCAGCCAGTTTGTAACACTTGGTGTCTGCTCCATTAGTACAAACGGCATACCGCCTTTTAAGCCGCGAATCAGGTCGTGATTCAAGGCCATTCCGGCAACGGAGGCATCATTGGCGGGATAACTATCCCAGGATACAAAATCCATGTATTTTGCCCAGCTCTGATAATCCAGCGGTTTATAAAACCCCATCAAATTAGTAGTTATGGGAATATCAGGAGTAATGGCTTTTATAACTGCATATTCCGCCTTATAGCATTCCAGCAGGCTTTGGGAGTTGAATCTTCTATAGTCCAGAGAAATCCCCTGAAACATGGTTCTCTCATATTCAAAGTGTTCGCTGAGCATATTAGGGAGTACCACCTCCTCCCAGTCATAAAAGGTGTGACTCCAGAAGGCAGTATTCCATACTCTGTTTAATTCAGCTATTGTTTTATATTTTTCTTTCAGCCATACTCGGAAGGCCTTTTCACAGTTTTCGCAGTAACACTCTCCTCCGTATTCATTTGAAACATGCCAGGCGACAATATTATCATAGCCTGTGCGGCGCTGGTAGCGGGCAGCTAATTCCTTTGCCAGGGCCACGGAGAATCTTCTGTAGGTAATGCTATTTGGACATGAATTATGTCTGCCGCCATATTTGCGTTTCATGCCATTAAATTCAACACGTAAAATATCAGGATATTTTTTGGCCATCCAGGGGGGATGCGCCGCTGTGGAGGTTGCCAGGCATACTTTTAAACCCTGTGCCTTTACCAGGTCCATGATTTTATCCAGCTTATTAAAAGTATAGGTATGTTCCTCCGGCTGCAGAGAAGTCCAGCTGAAGACATTAAGCGTTACAGTGTCAATGCCTGCCAATGCAAACAGTCGCATATCCTCCCTCCAGATATCCTCGCTCCATTGCTCCGGATTATAATCGCCCCCATAAAGAATTTTATTTATGCTTCCGCTGTTGATCAAAGTGCTTTCCCATCCTTTCAAAAAAACTTCCTGACAGAATTGAATTAAGAGGTTAATCCATTAAAGTCAGGAAGTTTGCTTTTTTATTACTCAGTTTTTAATATTCAGTTTTAATATTCAGTTTTTATTATTCAGTTAATTTATTGCTTATTTAGAAGCCGCTGCTGCAGCTTCTCTTGCCGTATTCTGGTCCTTGGCATTTTTCATATCCATTTCCAGCACCTTATCATAGCCCAAGCCCTTAACAGTATCCTGCATCTTCTTTTGCAGCTTGCTAAATTCTGCTTCATTGGATGCAAACACCATTTTCCAGGAATATTCAATAATAATTGCTCTGCATTGTCCTCTCAGCGCTGTGATTTCCGAGTCTTCAGCCGGAGCAATATATGTGCTTCCCGGAGCGACAAGCAATTGATTTTTATTTTTCAGATATTCCAGTGTTGTTTTAGCACCCATCTTTGTCTGCCAATCAATATCAAGAGGCGTCTTATTTTCTTCTATAACAGAATCCCATAAGGTATAGTTATATGGATATTTTGTTAATGGATTAATATCACTTGGTAAAACGGTTGGGTAATTCAGCGCAGAAACTCCATCCTTCCAGGTTCCGCCTCCCCATTCTTCAGGTACAGGAGTATTGCCGCCCTCAAAGAAGGCTTTCTTGCCAAAATCCGTCAACACCGGCTTGCCATTTTCCATTTTCCAGGTCAGACCTTCGGGTCCGCTTGAATTGGAGGTTTGTGCAGCAGCTATTGTTACTCCCTCTGGTGAATATAACCAGTCAATAAAATCTGCCAATCTTTCCGGGTCTTCAGCCTTGCTTCCGATAGCCATAAAGGTTTTATCTCCAACAGGCCTGCAGCCATAAGAGAATACTTTCATATCATCAATGGGTGCAACCATGAAGCCTATTCCGGCAGCTTTATTTTCAGGTGTATTGTAGGCTGATTGCCCCAACCAGGGCCATGGCGAATATAGAATTTGTCCGTCCTGGTATTTAGTGTACATGGTATCATAGTTCTGAGTAGTTGACTCAGGATCAACAAGCCCTGCCTGATTTGCATCAAAATAGAATTTTAAAACCCTATTGTACATTGAACCGGGTTCAATAATGCTCTGATAATCGGAACCATCTGCTTTCGCTAACACGAAGCCCAGCTCATCATATCCGTAGAAGCAGGTGGGCTGTTTTGCCATACACATCATGTTGCCGTCCCAGTCCTTGAATAAGGAGACAGCATATGTCTTCTTTCCGGTTTTACTGGCCGGTACTGCCTTCTGCATATCTTTGAAAACAGGAAGCAGGTCTTCCAGGGTTTTGATTTGCGGGTATCCAATAGCTTTGTAAGCATCCCAGCGGACATAGGGGCCAAAGGTCAGGTCAAGGCCCTCTGAAGGATTAGTAGCGGGCTGTTCAGAAACTGAAGAAGGAATTCCGTAAATTTCGTCACCTTCAACCATTTTGTTCAAGGAATCTATTGCCGCTTGATATTTAGAGATGTTTTTTCTCTCGGCAAATAATTTTGTTACATCGTATAACAAATTGGCTTTAACAGTATCCTGTATTCTGCCACCCTCTGCGCCAATAATAATCAGGTCTCCCAATTCTCCTGCAGCAGAGCGTGTCTGGAATAAGGTATCCTGTCCGCCTGCTACGTTAGGTGCAATAATATTCAACTCCATGTTGAATTTTTCTTTTACTATTTTTGCATACCAGCCTGACATAATTCCCTGATAATTCGCTAAATTGTCAAACACATCAACAGTAAGAAATTTAGGGTACTTTGCTGCTCCTGAGGCTGAACTGTCTGTGGCTGCAGTATTAGCAGCGCTGTTGGTTGCTTCGGCATTATCCGCTGGAGTGCCACAGCCGCCAAGCAAGGATGTTATCAGTATTCCGCTTAACAAGACGCTTAATAACTTCTTTTTCATTTCTTTATCCTCCCACTAAATTAAGATACATATAATCAGCAAAATAAATAAATAATGCTTTATCTATTTTGTTTTGCCCCTTAGCCCTTAACCGACCCAATCATAATACCTTTAACAAAGTATCTCTGGAAAATCGGATAAACAAATAAAATAGGTAATATGACAATCACTGTAACTGTCATTCGTACGGAAGTCGGCGTCTGCTGGGTTGCCAGCGTCATTACATTACTGTAGGAGCCCACACTGTTCATAATCAAAGCCTTCAAGGAGTTTGCCTGATTGATATAGCAATATAGTAGATACTGCAAAGAATATAGCTTTTGGTCTGTTACATAAATAAGAGTATCCTGAAAGGAATTCCACTGCGTAACCGCTGAGAAAATTGCAATAGTGGCTAATATGGGCTTACAGGTCGGCAAAATAACCTTGGTAAAAACTGTTATAACGCCTGCACCATCAATCTCTGCAGCTTCCTGCAGGGAGGCAGGTATGGATTCCACATAGGTTTTAGCCAGTATTATATTAAAGGGCTGCACAATAGCTGGAATAATGTAAACTAAAAAGTTATTTGTCAGATTTAAATTTTTCATGGTAATAAACATAGGAATTAATCCGGCATTGAAATACATTGTTATTATAATGAAGCGATACCAGAACTTTCTGCCCCACATCTTCTGCTGAGTGAACATAAAGCCCAAAAAAGCAGAGGCCAATACTGTAAATACAGTTCCGATCAAGGTTCTTGCAAGGGAAATACCGGCAGCAGGCAGCAAGCCTTTTATTTTAAATACTTCTATGTAATTTGTCAGGTGTATTTGCCTTGGAAAGAAATTTATTGCCCCGTTGGAGCTTAAATCGTTTGCGCTGATAGTATTGATAACCAGGTAATAAAATGGGTACAAGCAAATTAATGTGTATATTGCAAACAACGCATAATTTTGTACAAAAAATATTTTGTCCAAACTTGGCGCTTTGCTATTTCTGCTATTTCTGCTATTTCTGCTATTTTTACTATTTTTGTTATTTATGTTATTTATGTTATTTATGCTATTTATGTTATTTATGTTATTTATGTTATTTATGCTATTTATGCTATTTTTGCTATTTAAGCTATTTTTGCTATTCATACTATTTATATCTTTCATCACATTTCCTCTCTGATATTTATAAAGTGAGTATTTGCTGTGCGCTGCGTAATTGCGGGAAATCAACAAAACGGGAAATTGTCAAAGCGAGAAATTAACAAAACGGAGAATTGTCAAAAATGAGAAATTGACAAATGCAGTTATACAATGTATTCTCCCCGTACTTTCTTGGAGGCCATATTGCATACTGCCAGCAGCGTAACACTTACTATACTCTTTAACATGCCCACCGCTGTTGCCATTGAAGGGCTTCGGCCCATCATGCCGATATTGTAAACATACAAGTCAAGAACCTGAATGTGTTCCTTATTAAAAGAGTTTTGAAATACATAGTATTGATCCAGCCCATTGTTTAGAAAATTGGCTATTGACAGCAGCACCAAAACAAAAAAGGTAGGCATTAAAGCCGGTAATGTAATATGAAACATCAGTCTGAACCGGCCTGCACCATCAACCGTTGCTGCCTCATATAATTCCTGATCTATACCGGTAATGGCTGCCAGATACATGATAGCTCCCCAGCCCAGACCTTTCCAGGTACTCCATAACAGCATGGCAAGCCAGGTATGAGAATCTCCGTCTAAAAATTTTAGGGGCTGTGTTATAATACCAACATTCATTAATAAGGAATTAATCATGCCTGTGGTGGAAAAAAGGCTGAAGGCTACTGAAAATACCATAACCCAGCTTATAAAGTTCGGAAGTGTCGTTAACGTCTGCACTATATTTTTGAACCATTTATTTTTTATTTCATTTAAGCAAATAGCAAAAAATACTGGAAAGAACGAAGTGGCCAGTGACAGACCACTTATGGCAAAAGTATTTGTCATAACTTTTAACAGTTGTTTAATCTGTGTGGAATTGCTGAACAGCAATTTAAACCAGTTAAGTCCTACGAAATCGCACTGTGATAACTTCAGCGGCGGCTTATAGTCAAAAAAGGCATATACCCAACCGTGCAATGGGAAATAGGAAAATGCGAAGGATAAAATCAAAAAAGGTAATATGTACATAAACAGTTTTATTCCCTGCACATCCCGCTTTCTCTTAACTTCCTGAATATCCTTAGTCCTCACTTCTAATGATTGCTGCATTTTACCTCCCATTTAAGCGCATAGCGCGTACACAAATATTAATGAAAGCACGCAGTGGCTTTTGCTGCGTGAAATCCACTGCGATTTACCACATATATCTTTCACGCTAACCTCGCATCTACGCGCATGGCGCGTACACAAATAGTAATGAAAGGCACGCAGTGGCTTTCGCTGCTTGAAAGTCACTTTGATACACAACATGTATCTTTCAA
>JAEXFI010000001.1 GCA_023400235.1 Bacillota bacterium | reverse complement strand
AGTGCGGTTTTGTATCCATTTTCTCAAAAATGGATACAAAATGTGGGCCTTAGCGTTTGGCCCACAAGCAGTTTTTCTAAAGGGAATGTTGTAAAATGAAAGTATATTCATTTTGCAACACTCCCTTTTAATGCCAATAAGGGTTATTTAAGTAGTACAGACAAATTATAGGCAGCCTTCTGGCTGCTTTTTTTGTTCAATTTTTTTAGAACCCAGGCAGCTCAAAATGTAAAAATGGCAAAGCCATTTAAATAAAAACGAAGGGAGCGCATACTATGTTGATTATGTCAGGAAGGTTAGCAAGAGATTGTGAATTAAAGGAGGGGGTATCGGACAAGGGAAGGCCTTATGCTGTGATGAATAACTGCGTATTTGTCAGCAACAAGGAGCTGGGCCAGGATGTACCTATGAACATTACAGCCTGGGGAGAGAACGCCAGGTTCATAAAAGAAAACTTCAGGAAAGGGGACAGCATTCAGCTTGTTGCCCAGGAAACACCTCACGAAAGAAAGGTAGGTGAAAAGGCATTTACTGAGTGCATATTCACAGTCAGAAAGGTTCTGGACTGGGATATGTACATAAACACGGTGAAGTTCCTGGGCAATACATTATCCAGAATAGACAACAGCGTTTCCGAGCATCCCCAGGAGGTTCAGAATCAATCAGGAGAAAATGGCAGGGAAGACACTGGCCGCTCAGATGCAGATGACTCAGAATTCTCTGAGGATGCTGAAAATGAGCAGGAAATATAAACTGCATATGGCAATACAAGGCGGCGGGGATATCCTGCCGTCTTTAATGGTTAATAGAGAAAGGAGGCTATGCCATGATAATAATATCTGGTGCTCTGGCCAGAGAGCCGGAGCTTAAAAAGGTCAAAGCTGACGGCAGGAAAAGATATGTCCTGCATAACTGCGTATTTGTTAATATCGGTGACAAAAAGAGTGTGCCGGTTAATATAACGGCCTGGGACAAAAATGCAACGTATATAGCGGATAATTTTTCAAAGGGCGAGCAGATCAACCTGGTTGCCGGGGAGAAGCTTGACAGTATTCATATTGACAGCAAGAGATATGGAGTATGCACCTTCACAGTCATGAGGATTGTAGACCGTAAGGTGTACAAGGCCATAACCGGCATTCTTTCAGCACTTATAACCAGGATTATAAACTGTTCCGATGAGGAGGCGGAAGCCGTATTAAACCTTGAGCTGCTGGAGGATGATGAAATACCAGATAATGAAATATCAGAGGAAGAAATACCTGTGGAAGGTGGGGATGCCGAAAAAGAAAAAGCTGATGATATAGAGGAGCTGGAAATGGATTCGGCTTCTCAGGAAGCTCTCCCGGAGGATGCTGCAGCAGAAGACATACCTGAAGATGCTGCAACAGAAGATATACCTGAAGATGTCCCAGGTGATGGGCCTGAAGGCGAAATGGAGCAAAGCTCCAAGGAAGAGAAGGTTGAGGACAGAAGGCAGGCTTTAGAAGTGTCAGAGTATGAAGAAGATGATCCTGAGGATGAGTGGATACCTCAAAGAGAACCCAGCAACTACTATGTGCTGGATTTTTCATATGTAAAAAAAGAAAATTATCATCAATAAGAATGGAAGGTAATCAAATGAATATATTAGCCATCATATTTCCGGTGCTGGCAGTGGCGGGCGGCTTGCTGGCCCTGTTCCTTATGAATAAAGGCGGTGCAAAAGCTACGGCGCCGGCAGCGGGAACCAGAAAGTCAGGAGCAGCCAAAAACAAGACTCCCCAGGAAATGACCGCACAGGAATTTGTGAACGTGAAGGACATTACAGACAAATACCTTTATACCAGGGATGGGCTGGTTTACTCGTACCTCCGGATTTATCCTATATCTCCTGATTTGCTTTCCAGGAGAGAAAAAAGAACATTCACCAGGCAGCTGACCGCAGAAATATCTGCAGAACCGTTTAAGTTCGGTTTTATGGCTTTGAGCAGGCCGGTGGACATATCTCCATTAATTAAAGAGTACAGTGAGCTGCTGTCCGAGTCCAACGACCCGGTGCAAAAAGAGATCCTGAAGAATGAGATGCAGGCCATGAGCAATTATGCCTTGTCAAGAGAAGTGGTGGAAAGGCAATTTTACATTAAGGTTTGGGAGAAGTATTCCGAAGGTTCAGAAAATGACCTGCAAAAAAGAGCCTTCAGTATCCTGGGATATTTCACTGCAGTTAATATTAACGGAGAAATACTAAAGGAGGACGATATAGTCCGCTTATCAAATCTTATAACAAATCCGGCCTACGTACATATTGAAAGCACCAATGTCAGGGCCTCAATGCCCATAATTGAAAGCCTGATTGCTGCAGGTAAGGAGGATGAATAACATATGGCCAAAAAGCATGAAGAGATACCGGTAAATGGTGCGCTGCTCAACAGTATCACACCTATTGGAATGGAGTATAAGCAAAATTCTATCATTGTTGGTGAAAACCTTGGAAGGGTTTACGGAATAGTAAAATACCCGCAAACTCCAGACTATGGCTGGCTTTCAAAGCTGACCAACATACCTTCAACGGTAGCAAGCATCACATTTACACCCGTTGACGATTCAACCTTTCTGGAGAGCTTATCCAACACTATCCGGCAAAAGCGCGGGGAAGAGCAAAGTGCCAAGGATGCCCTGGTTGCATCCCGGGCAAAGCGTGCTGCAGATGATGCGGAAAAGATGATGATTCAGGTTGACCAGCAGGGAGAAAAAATCGGGGCCATGAGCCTGTTAATCGCACCTCTTACACGGGATGATAAATCACTTAAAAGAATATGCCAGAAGGTTGAAAGTGCCATTGCTGTGGCAAAGTGCAAGGGCAGGGTGCTGTCAAGCCTTCAGAAGGAAGCCTTTAAGCAAATATCACCGTTTTATTCCACAGAGGATAAGATTGAACAAATCACACAGAGAATACTGCCCATGTCAAGCTTTATTGGAGGGTTTCCCTTTGCGGCAACCGGCCTTAATGATGGACAGGGTTACTACTTTGGGAAGGATGCCTCCGGAGGCCTGATTGTTATTAACCTCTGGCTGAGGGGCGGAGACAGGACAAATTCCAACATGGTTATCATGGGTGTGGCTGGTGTTGGTAAAAGTACAAAAATAAAAGATATCATAGTTTGTGAATATATGCGTGGGACAAAGATAATCATAATCGACCCCGAGCGCGAATATAAGGAACTAACCCGAAACCTGCGTGGTGACTGGCTTAATTGTGGTGGTGGAGTAAAGGGCAGATTAAATCCTCTGCAGATAAGACCTGTTCCCATGGATGATGAGGACGAAGACGGTGAAAGGCTTTTTAGAGATGAAGGGAATGGAATGGGCGCTCTGGCATTACATATGAAATCCCTGGAGATATTTTTTAAGCTGTATAAATCCTCGCTATCAGAAATGCATATAGCAATACTGAAGAAATGCCTTATTGAGTTATATAACCAATTCAATATATTTTGGGATACAGATGTAAGCAGCTTGAAAAATGAGGACTATCCTATTTTTACCGATCTGGCAAAGGTTATTGAAAATAGGAAAAGTACAGAGACTGATCCTGATATTAAGAAGCTATATAATGAAATTCTATTGCTGCTGGATGATCTCTTTTTTGGTTCTGATCAATTCCTTTGGAATGGACATACAACAATAAGCACACAATCCAGGTGTGTTTGCCTGGATACTCACGACCTTCAGGATACCTCCGACAATATTAAAAGCACTCAATATTTTGAGGTGCTTCAATGGTGCTGGGACCAGATGACTAAGGATCGAGAGGAAAGAGTATTATTGATTTGCGATGAATCCTACCTGATGATTGACCATAGGGTTCCGCAATCGTTAATATTCCTCAGAAACTGTGTTAAAAGAGACAGGAAATATGAGGCTGCCATAGCTATTATATCTCACTCGGTTGTTGACTTCCTTGACCCTTCAGTAAAAATGTACGGGCAAGCTCTGCTGGATATCCCCTGTATAAAAATCCTCATGGGTACTGATGGTAAAAACCTGCAGGAGACAAAGGAGCTATATAAGCTGACGGAAGCCGAAGAAGAAATCCTGGCAGCCAAAAGGAGGAAAATCGGGCTTTTAGTCATAGGCTCCAAACGTCTCCAGGTGGACTTTGAGCTGTCAGAGTATAAGATGAAATACTTTGGAAAAGCCGGTGGAAAATAAACAAATGGGGGGATTAACTTGGCTATAAATCCGGCACTTATAAAGGTGGCTGTACAAGCGGTTTCTTCAAGAGAAGGGCGAAGGTTAATACTGATTTCAATACTAGGGCCTGTGGTTCTGACCCTGCTATTAATCAGCCTGTTTGTATATGTGTTGTCCGCTCCGTTTGATTACCTGGCAGGGAAATTCGGACTATCAGACAAGGAGAGCACCGCCCTTAAACATGCCCAGCTGCAATATGCGGACTATATAAAGCCTGAAAACAAGCTTATAGACAGGGGCGGCTTCTTCACGTACCCAAGTGATGGCACAACCGGCAGCAGGGGGTTTTCTGCAACGCCGGTTCCCCACCCGGTGCTGGGAATATCCAGACCTCACTGGGGACAGGATTTTAATTCGGAATGGCATTCCAATATCTATTCCATAGCTGACGGTAGGGTTTATGACATGGGCATTAATGATGAGGCAGGCATGTATGTGACAATATATCATGATATAGACGGAAAACAGTTCTTTACCAGGTACATTCATTTGTCTGCAGTACATGCCATACCAGATGGAAAGGTAAGGCAGGGCGATGTGATAGCCTCAGAAGGAGGGGAACCGAAAAAAGATGATGAAACACCATATGACTATTATCCGGGCACATCCTCAGGCCATCACCTGCATTTTGAAGTGAGGGAGGGCAGCTCATACAGCAGTGCGGTGCCGGTTGACCCCAAGCTTTACATAGACCCCATACCGGTACAGATAAGCTGCAAGGCTTCAAATAGTTCCGGCTCCGCTGCAAACGGCAGCATTACTGTGAATATAACCGGTGGCAGGGACAGGGGCTATGACATCAGCAAGGATGGAGGTACAAGTTGGGTAAGCGCAAGCAGTAAGGTATATACAATAAATAATCTCAGCTCCGGGAACTATCTGGTAATGGCCAGAGATGCATCCTATATTGACAACAAATCCTCAATAGCCTCAGTTACCGTCAGCTCAAAATCTGAGAAACCGGAGGATAAAAAGAATAAGAGCACCAAGGAAGGAGATAAGAAAAATGGGACAAAGAAATAGAGTGCTGGAGCTGTTTTTTTATGCAGCTCTGTCAGTTATTTTTATAATACTGTTCTTTGTAAACAAGCCTTACAATAAAAAGCCGGTGCATACAGAACCACCGGCAAAAACATCTGTAGAAAGCAGGGTGAGTACCAATGATGCTATATCTGTGCAACCATAGCAATGTAAATCTTTTTGACTGGCTTAACGATTCAAGCCTGGTGGAACAGCCCTTCATGCTGAAAAAAATATCTTCAAATCAATTGGATCTGACCTCATTTGCAAAAAAGGAAGCCTTGAGTATAAACTACTATAAATATCTGTCCATTGACCTGAGTGCGGTTACAAATGACAGTGAAAGCTTCAAGCTTGCCTTGCAAAGTATACAGATGCTCAATCCCAAGCTGAAGATAATGTATATTGATATAGGCAACAAGGTACAGGCTCTCCGGGAGGCTATCGGAACCCTGGGAGACATACCTGTAATATCAGCCAATCCAAAACAGGATATGAACCTGTTCAAAACCCAGGTGGCAGACAGTATAAACTACATACCTGCAAGTAAGGATATTGAAAAAGAAGAGAATAAGGAGATAAGTGAGCAACCCCAGGAGGTACTTAACAAGAACGGAGCTGATATTATCTCTTCAAAAGCTGCCAGGAAACAGTATGTGTTCCCTGGCAAGGATGTGATGGCAGTAGTAGTAAATGTGTACCCAAGAGCCGGTGCAACAACCTTGAGCATAAATATGGCCGCATACCTGCACTCCATTGGCGCTGCTGTTGCCTATGTGGAGTGTAATAGTGACAAGAACCACCTGGATATGCTCAGTAAGAATTACCCTGGTTTTGTTGCAGCTAAAGAAAACCGTTTAGACCGTAACGGTGTTATATATATGAAGAGTGAAATACCTGAAGGTATGGATTTTGTCATAAATGACATGAGTGGCTTGATCCAGGATGGCAGCGAGCAAAATATCCTGGAGTTTATAGCCAAAGGTAATATTGTAGTGTTGTGTGGAACAAGCAAGCCCTATGAGCTTGAGGAGATCCGAAAGAAAATAAAGATACTTGAGGAGAATAATTGCAATAGGATTTACTTGTGCCTGGCATCAACTCCTGAAAGTGAAAAGGCTCAGCTGCTGGACATGTTCGGAAGCAAAAGCGTGAGCGTATACTTTACCGGCTATACCCCTGATATGTTTAAAAGCACTGTCAATGGAGACATGTATGGAAGAATCTTTCAGGAGTACATACTGGAGCAGGCAGATGATAAAATGCTCAAAATCTTTTAGACTCACTTTTAGACTGCAGTTTTAGGCCACACTTTTAGGATACACTTTTACGCTATAAATTATAAATGAATTATTTTAATAATCACGTGCTCCATGAAGACCTCATGGAGCTATCTTATTTTAATTTTAAATACAAGAGAAAAAATTGGAGGCTATCAGTTTATGTATATGAATGCTGCTTTTGATAATGTGTGCTTTAAGGGAAGTGTTGTATCACAAAGCGCCAGGTTTGTTTATCTCTGCCTGTGCAAACATGCGGACAATACCCATCAGACCTGTTTTCCGTCCTTGAAGAGAATAGCTGAAATAGTGGGCAGGTCAATATCCACTATAAAAAGAGCTGTTCGTGAACTATGCAAATACGGAGCAATAGAAAGGGCTCCACGCTATAGAAAGGACGGAGGACAAACATCAAACCTATACAAGATAGCTGAATGCAGCTTTGAAGAAATCACAGAGGCTGAAGAGAAAACTAGCGCAGATGAACTGATTATAGGGCAAGAAGTGGAAACCAATAGAGAAGAGATAAATACAGAAGAGACATATACAGAAATAACCGATACAGAAGTGACCATTTCAGAGGAATTAATTGCAGAGCAAAAAGCTGTGAGCGCAGAAGAACAGCAGAATAATGATATTTCTTTTTCAGAATCCAGTAACATAGAAGCACCACCGGCGCCCACATGCGCACCAGCATGCACACAGGAACAAAGCAGAAGTACTGAAACTGATGCTACTAATGAAAAAGCTGAAGAACCTGGAGTTGATAATTTGAATTCAATTATATATACACTGCTAAACAGTAATAGCAGAGAAACTACCGTCTGTGACAATCCTACGCTGATACATGTATCTGAGAAACTGCAGCAGAGCTATAAAAAAGCTATAAAATCAAAGGTTTTATTCAAGCTCATATCCCGCATAAAAGGCCTAAATTTCAAACTACATATTTGTCAACCAAAGAAATCTGATGAAAATGAACTGGGGGGAGGTCAAGGACGACCCCCCAAGAACTTTTTTAATTAACTGGGATACTGAAAAAGAAATATATGAATAAATATACAGATTAATATATATCTATATATTTCAACATTTTTTACAAAAAAATTAAAAAATAAGAAGGATTTGGGTAATTTTGGTGGAATATAAAGGAATGTGGAATTCGGAGTTGTTGGTGTAGTGGGAAGTTGAATTAAAGTAGCTTATTTTTAAATATATGTGAGGTTTGCATTATGAATATAATTGATCAATTTATTTCTAGATATATTAAAGAGTATGATTACTATCAAGAATTATCAAAAAGGGTTGCAAATATCTGCGAATCGTTATTGGAAAAGAACGGAATAAGGGCTATAGTAACCTATCGTGCAAAAAGACCAGATAGATTAATGAATAAAGTTGTAAAAGAGAATAATAACAGTGAATTTTTAAGTGTTGAAGATATATATATATAAATAATCGACTTAGCCGGAGTGCGTATCGCCTTATATTTTCCAGGTGACAATGAGAGTGTCTGTAAAATAATTGAATCTGAATTTGATATGTCTAATGAAAGGTATTTGAAAAAGTTCCCTGACAAAAGTAAAACTACGAATCAGGAAAGTTATAGAAAGATTGATAGGAATTTTCGACTTTCAATTAGCCTAATATGGTAATCGCAATAATTGGAAGCTTGTCTAACGAAGGACATACAAGAATTGGAGGGAAGATGAACTCATATGAACTGCAACCAACATATGATAACTTACTGAATACCTACCTAAATGATACCATTTCAAGGGATATAGACGTGTTTCGCTTTATCGAAATACTCAATTCCATAGATAACGGTTGTTCTGTCGCACTTGATGGAGGATGGGGTAGTGGAAAGACATTTTTCGTTAAGCAGGCTAAAATGGTCTTAGATGCACATAACAATTTCATTGTCTCGAACGACGATACAGATAAGCGGAAAATAAAAGGTCTTTGGACACAACACCGAAAGAATAACCCGGTGGAACTTCAAACTCAAGTCTCTGTATATTATGATTCATGGGAAAATGACAACGATGAGGAACCTATCCTTTCTCTTGTTTACAGCATTATTCAAAGCGTAGATAGCGATTATTCTTTATTAAAAGGAGCCGACTGCCTGCAAATTGCTGCAAACATATTGGAATTTTTTTCAGGAAAGAAGTGGACGCAGCTTATAAATAGTTTAAAGGGTGAGGATCCACTTCAGGAACTTAAAAAACAAAAAGGAATCCAAGAAATGATTAAGGAATTCTTGGAATCGCTGCTTCTCGAAAAAGGAAATCGCCTGGTTGTTTTTATTGATGAGTTGGATCGATGCAAACCGAGCTATGCTGTTCGCCTGCTTGAGCGAATTAAGCACTATTTTTCAAATGACCGGATTACATACGTGTTTTCAGTTAACATTAATGAGTTGCAGCACACTATCAAGCAGTATTATGGAGCTGATTTTAATGCTTCAAAGTATTTGGATCGATTCTTTGATTTAAGGATTTCAATGCCTCCAGCCGATTTAAATCGTTTCTATCAGAGCTTAAACTTCAATAATCTCAATTATAAATATGATATTGTCTGTAATGCTGTGATTAAAGTATATCATTTTGAATTGCGGGAAATAGCAAAGTATCTGCGTCTGACGAAAATAGCAGCCTATGAACCAACTCATGAAAGTAAAAAATATGATTTTTCATTTTCAGACGGTCTTAGCATTCAATTTGTGCTTATGTATGTTGTACCAATTATGATTGGCTTAAAAATATATGACTCATGTAGGTATTATGACTTTATCAAGGGAAAGGATTACACCCCATTGCTAGAAGTTTGTGGTAGTTTGGGGGCGGACTATTTTTATCACCTGCTGAGCAGAACAGAGTCATTTGAAGTAAACGACCAAGGGAAATCAGTAGTGTTGTTGGATTCTAAGTTCAAAGAGCTATATGATGCTTTGTTTGTAACTGACTATGATAATAGGATAAATAAGGTTTGTATAGGCGAATACTATTTTGATCGTAGAACGAGAGAAACTCTTATTAGAACAGCAGGTCTATTATCTCAATTTTTCAACACTGATATAGATTGAGGGGACGAATGTACAAGCTCAAGTTTCACAAATTTATTTTGAACGAGGTGATACTTTATGTCCAAGCCTAGACGTGGTAATGATGCTATTCCAACATGGAGTGGTTTTAATTATCAAGGTAAAATCACACTACTATGTTCATTAATTGAAATTAATAAATTAATTTCTGAAGGTTACAGACGAGATTTGCTAGATAATTGTTATGTAGAAATTGAAAAAACTGAGGACTTTGTCCTATTTTTACAAGGAGATGTTAAGTCATTATACCAGGTAAAAGCTTATCTCTCGCAAGATAAAACATCTTCTTTTTCTAAAGCACTGAAGAAGTTGATTGATCATCGTAGTGAATTGAATACACTTACTGCTGAATGCTACCTATGTGCACCATTATGTATTTCTGACTGGAATGATTCAAGCAATACATATAAAAATCAAATTAAATTGTTCTTTTATGATGCCAAACCAATTCATGTTACAGTAGTAGCTAAACAAATAAAGATTGAACTAGAAAAGACTTTAAAATATATGGGATTAACAACTCAAAAAACTGATGATATTTATCTGGGATTATGCAGTTTTCTTGACAATAGAGTAGCTGAAATGCACAATCAAGAATTTGGAAAAAGAAATTATAATTTGTTATTTATTGAAATTGCTGATTTCATATTTCATGCGTATACGAATTATGTGGTTGAACAAGATGCAGTACAAAAAGAAAATATATACAATCATATAATTGAAAATTTTAAAAATGTCATTGATGGATTTTGTAATAATCAATGTGAAGACAAGCAGATGGGTACATGTAAAAAGGATATTTATGGTTCATGTGCATTAACAACCAGCTATGATTATATACTAGAAATAAATATATGGGAATATTGTAAATATCTTAATCCACATATTATTACAGGCTGGGACAGACAACTTAGCTATGTCGAAAGATTAGGGGAAGAAAATTTCAAGAAACTATTACTACCTGTTTTTTATAGAATCCGAGAAAATATATTACATACTGATGCTGAAACTATTTACTGTGAAACCGATATATATGATACTGTAAAAAACAAAGTAATTCCAACTCTGTTAAATTTTGATTTTGGGCTAAATGATGTGGAAAAGTCTATTAGCGATATATTAAATAGAATAAAGCAAAATAGCTTTTTATGGTCTTCTTCTGTTACGGGGTGTACAATTACTGCTGATACTAAGGGTGAAAAATACAATACTGGAGAAGATTCAATACTTTATTTTGAAAAAGAAGATGAAAATTATATAACAGATAGTGATAATTATATCAAAATAGTTGATAGTCGAGAGTTTATTCAGCAAATTGGAGGAATAAAATGATGTTAAATGAATTTATAGCTATTATTTCAAGCTTAAATAATGGTACTGTCATTAGTGGCTTAAATAATAATGATACCGAAATCTTGTTAGCTGAACCGAGCCTAAAACTTTATTACACAAACCATAAGCATTACTTTTTATCAAAATATCAAGACGATTATGATATTATAGAAAAGAATATACAAAATGATCAGATTGTTAAGGCGATTAGAGATATACGCCCCAATAATTCTTATCTTATTCTACTTTATAAAATTAACTCATTCGATGAGGATGTTTCCAAGAAAATAATAAGATTAGAAGAAAATGAGTTTTTTTATAAGAAATATGTGTTTTATTATACTGCGGAAGAATATAAAAGCTTCAGGGAATGGTTTGACAAAAGACCAGAAAAAAGTTTATCAAATATTTTAAGAACTGAAGAATGCTCTCCAGAATCAGCAGACTTACATATTCAATTTTTGCTTCGATTAATTATTAAAGTTCCATTTTTGAATATTGAATTTAAAAAAATGGAACTGGAGAATTTTGAAGAATTACTAAATCTCCAATTGGAGGGGATAAAGAACAATAAAGAAGAAGTTCGCAAAACCTTTAAAAGGCTTACAAATGAACTGGAAACTTGTTCTGTGGATGAAATTGCAGAAATGCTATTTTCTGAAGTCATAGGAGGTGTCGATGATGAAAATCAAATCGGTTAGTTTCAGCAATTTTAAATATGTGGCTAAAGAAAGAAAGATGAAGTTGGATTTGCCTAATTCCGAATCATTAATCATGGGTGGTCCTAATGGCTATGGTAAGACAACTGTTTTTGATGCATTGGAACTATTAATAACTGGTAAAATTCGTCACTTCAATTCTGATTTGCCTAATAGAGGGAAAGAGAGTATTGCTGTTTTAGCTAATGATAGCAACAGTGACATTTGGGTTGCTGCAGAATTTATATCAGATAATGCAAGTATGCTAGTTGAACGAAGATTTGTAAGTAGCAACAATTTTGAATCTTCGTTAATGATGAACAATGAACCTATTGACAATGAAAAATTATTTTCGATATTAGGTATTAGCAAAAACCTATTTGAATTAGGAACATATATTTCACAAATTGATTCTCTTAATTTTTTGCAGCAAAAATATAAAACACGAAAAGAATCAATTACAGGAATACTAGATAGCTCGGATATTGAGAATCGATTCAATGACTTTAAAATAATCCAAGAATCGCTTAAAACCAAATTTGAGCAAGAAGAAAAAGAAGATAAGGCTAAGTTGTCGGAGCTTGATAGTGAGCGAGCTAAAATTGGGGATGCACTTAAAATACTTCAACTTTCGCAAGAAGATATTCCTTATTTAAGGCTTTTTGAACACAAAGAATACAACTTTGATAAAGAATTCTTTGATAAAGAAGAGATTTATGATGTAATTATTTCTCCAGTTGATGACCTAATAGAGTTCAGTAAATATAGAAAAACCTTTTTGATTAAGAAGCGTAATATTGAAATCAATGAAATTATCGCATTTGATAAAAAAATATATACGGCTTTATTCTTCAAGCAAGAAATTAATGATTGCATAAATCAAAAAATAATAATTGACACATCTAATGAATTGTTAAAATTGAAAAATTCGTGTCAAGAGAAAAATTTTTACATCAATGAAAATATCATTAATACACTTGAATTGACTGAAGAAAATGTTAATCAAATTAATGGATTGCTATTACAGAAAAATACAATAGAAATAGGTATGACAGCCACTCAAGCGTCATTAACGAAAATATTAAAACAGAGAACTAATTTTTTAATTACTTACAATAACTCGGTCATAGAATCCATTCTACCAGAGAAAATTTGTCCTCTATGCGGTAGAGAGTCTGAAAATCTATTAAAACTATTTTCTGATACAGAATTGGTATTGAAATCAAATCTAGGTTTGATTGCTACGCAATTAGCTGATGTATTAAAGCAATTGACAGATCTTTTCGAAATTTTTGTTATTCAAAAAGTAAATGCATTTTTGAATTTGCATCAAAAAATTATTGAAAAGAATAATCTACTGTCTCAGTTTTTACAAATAAATACACAAAAACTAAGTGAAAAACTAAAAAAAGAAGATATTATTTTTTTAAACGTAGCCAATGATGTAGATTTTAATTTGTTTGAAGAAAAATATGTTAATATAATAAATCAGCTATCATCAAATGTAGGAGAAGTAACAGAAGTAGTTAGTGAGGAATTATATGCAAAATTATTAAGAATATCGATTGAATATTATTCACATATTGAATCGTATGATGAACAAGTCTTGATAAAAAAGAAGTTTTATATTTCAGCCTTGTTTTCCAATTCACTTAACATTAAATTGAAAGCGGTAGAGAACAAGTATATTCTATTAGATACAAAAATTAAAAATAAAAAATCTCGATTTGATCGTGTTTTTGAAAACATTTCTACTATTATAAAAAAGTACGATTCAGCAAAAAAACAATATCAATCAAGCATTGCTAAGAATATTGCAGTTCCTATGTTCGTTTTTAGTGGGAAAATTATTCAAAACTATCCACTTGGGTTAGGTATTGTTATTCAAGTAGAGAATAATGCGATAGTTTTTAAAACAGGAAACATGAAGTCTGATATATTCAACAATTTGAGCACTGGACAACTTAATGGGGTGGTAATATCTTTACTATTGTCTATAAAAGAGATTTTTACAACTAGTAACTCTTTAAATACATTGCTAATTGATGACCCATTGCAGACAATTGACGATATAAGTGCTATTTCGTTAATTGATTTGCTTTCAGAACATTTTGGTGATACTCAGATACTTTTATCTACTCACGAAGATGATAAGCAATTCTTAATGAAGAAAAAGTATGAGCAAAGTGGTAAGAAATGCAAGGTTGTTAATATGCAAAAAGAATATCTAAACCAATGAGTTGAGAATAATATCGTAACATTTAGCAATGACAATGGAGGTTAAGTCAATGTCTTTAGAAAACAACCGAGCGATCAGCCAAGCGAAAGCCTATCATAGCAATAATGGGAAATCTGGCTAAGTAGCGATTATGTCTATCAGTTTGAAAAGATAGCTGTGACATACTTCATACGCAAAATAGTGATAAAACATGAAAGTATTAGAAAGACTGTTGAAAGAGGGGGTAAATAATTTGGCCAAAGTGGTTTCAAAGGTAGCGGCACTAAGGAGGTGTACCAGGATTAATTTCATAACTGCAATGGGAGCAACCGGAATTTCAGGAGCCGCGGCAATAACAACAGATTTGGCAGGAATACTTGGTGGGAATTGTTACACTGGGAATGATTGGGCGGTTATTTCAATCCATTACTGAATTTGGTGTAAATGTAATCTTTGCGGCAATGATAAAGGAACTAGATAAAAAAGGGAAAACAAAAGAGAGTACCTATGAAAAAATAAATGGCTACCTGTTTCAAAATCATGAAATGTAAGCTGAAAGAGAAATTAGAAAGGGCCCAGCTTACAATTATGGGTGATGAAAAAATCGAGATATGCAAGGACAATTATGTCCACATAACACCGCTGATGCATCAAAAATGAACTGGGCGTTTCGTAAATATTCCATTTTGGATTATAGCATTGATGCATATATAGAGGAAATGAAGAAAGAAGAAAACTATTCAAGTGGTCGCCCAATTGCACTACAACGCAAAATAGGACCAAGCTACCTTAAATAAGAAAACAATCTGGAAGTTAAAGATTGCCAAGAACCAATTGTCTTATTGCTTTGGGATCGTTAACGGTTTTCCAGCTTCCCATTATATTTTAACTGTTTATTAAGCTTCAGTACCTTCAGATAAATAATTAATACATACCAGATTGAGGTGATAATACTGAAAAGAAAAACTATTGGAATTATAGCTGCTATATGTATTTTAGTAATTACAGCTGTTATCTTTATTAATAGCATTAAGCCCTCATCAACAGCCGAAGATATTGAAGTTGAAGGAATCCTGCAGCTCAATAAAACTGGTGAAATCAATTATAAAGATTACATACTGAATATTACTATGATTAAGAAAAAAGATTGCCAAGTCATTGTTTACCCATATTTTAAAGGTATTGGAACGATCACCTTTAATGAAAAAGAAAAGGATGGTTACTATTTACCCGGTTCCATTGGAAGTGATGGTGTTACAGAGCCTGTGGCAATCAATGAGCTAAAAAATAAGTGTATTATTGATAGAGCCGATGATACTTCTTTGACTGGTTTTTGGTTTCCCAATGTTACTGGGCAATACAAAGCGAAGCTTTATTTAGACAGGCTGGACAATGTATCAGAGATAAGAGATCCTTATTTAGTATGTGTAGGTATTGAAAATAAATATGGAAAGCAATTTACATGGACAAAGCTTGTTCCTATAACTATTGAATAATCTTAATAAAGTAAAAGCTGCTTTATTTATCTTAGCCCATAGCAGTGTTTTAAAAGTGTATTATACATAAAATTGCATATTAGAAAGTAAATACGACAAACAAAGGGTTACAAAAGGTGAAAAATGAACAATTCAAAAGAAATGACCAAATACTTCAGAAGTGCTGTGGCTGCTCAATCCAATATGGGGATTGACTTCAAGGACGATAAATTTTACATACTCAGTCGCAGTGAATTAATTTCCGGCAAAATTAACACTGAGATTTGCAAAGAAATATTCTCTGATATTAAAAAAGGTAACTTTGAGGAGGGGAATGACGCTAAAAAGCGGAACTCCGTAAATATTATTTTTTGTGCCAAGACGGTAAAAACAATATTCGAAGATAATGAAAAGGTACAGGACGAGATTGAGGAGCTGACGGGATTATACTATATACCTGCCGTGCTTGATTCAAAAGGAAATTTGAAATTTGATGATGGCGATAAAAAGCTTCCCTGGTTTCCACGGGAGTATCTGATGCCAATGATAGAGCCAAAATTAGCAGTGGGCACAGCTGATGAGGTGGATGGTTTTATGAGCAGCCATGTTGACAGGGTAGAGAAAATAAAGTCCTGGTCGGATTATGCTGAGTTTTATACAGACTTTTATGAAGCCGTTACTGCATCAAAATTTGATGAGAATACAGTCGGAAATCTGGACAAGCAGGAAGCTCCATTTGAATTAGAAGATAACATTTATATTTTTGTGGATAAGACTGTTTACTCAACTTTCCATATATTGAAGCTATACAACCATCTGCAAACAGATGATCAGCCCAAAGCATTATATAATAATTTTGTATCTACATGGGCTGCTGATACAATCCCTCTGAGAGAAAATAATGTTTTCAGCATGCAGGAGCATTGCGGGCAAATGGGCGGTGAATACCCTTTATCTCCATCCCAAAGGGAGGCTGTTAATCACTTCAATTGTATGAATGATGGGGAGATTCTGGCTGTAAATGGCCCGCCCGGCACAGGAAAAACAACCCTGCTTCAAACAATAGTCGCTGATATGTTTGTAAAAAGAGCTGTGGCAAAAGAGAAGGCACCTCTCATTGTAGCGTCTTCAACTAATAATCAGGCCGTGACAAATATTATATCTTCTTTCGGTAGTATAAAAAGAATGGGTACAGCAAATCTGGAAGAAAGGTGGATCGAAGGGGGAGATAGCTTTGCGACTTATTTTCCTTCCACTACAAAAGTAAAAGAAGCGCAGGCAAAGGGATACCAGTTCACTAATCAGAAGGGTGAATTTTTTGTTTCTGAAATTGAGGATACTGAAAATATAGAAAAGTCCAAGGATAAAATGATTCAAAGCTGTAAGGAATATTTCGGAGACCACCTTAAGAATATAACCTCATGCCGGGACAGGCTGCACGAGGAACTGTTATTTATAGAAAAAAGTAAAAACAATTTATTATCTCTGGCTCAAGAGGTATCTGAATTTGACTTTGCAAGTGAGACTATTGACAAGTATCTAATCAATATATCCGAGGAAGTTGAAAACAAAAAGACCGGAATAGATAATATCTTAAAAAGAGTTTACGAGTGGGAGGAACGCTATAAAAAAATACCGTGGATTTATAGAACATTTAAATTTTTCAAAGTCTTTTTGAGAAAAATACATATAGAATTCCGGCTGTTCATGTCTGAGGAAGAGCAGGAATTCCTTACAGAATACATGAGTCTTGAAGAAATCAAGGAAAAGTATAGTGTAATGAAATATGAATATACCAGAGCACTTACCGCCCTCAAAAATAAAAGAGACATTATAGAAAAAATAAAAAGAAGGTACGATTCAGAGCTTGATTTGCTGCTACAGCGCAATATTGTTTTGCATGCTAAACAAGAGGAAAAATACAAGCTGGATATTGGTTTTATGAACAGCCTTCTGGATAAAAAGCACAGGTATATGGCATTCTGGCTGTCAGTTCATTACTTTGAATGCAGGTGGGTCAGCGGCGAAGATCAATTGACAGAAAATCAGAAGGGTACCAACTATACAAATGTCCTGGATAAGTTTTATAACAGGCTTGGAATGATAACTCCTTGTATGGTTATGACTTTCTACATGCTGCCAAGGCAGTTTTTGGCGTATAGTGAAAATGAGAGCAGGTACATGTTTAATCATATAGACTTGCTCATTGTGGATGAAGCCGGTCAAGTATCACCGGAGATTGCTGCAGGAGCATTCTCCTTGGCCAAAAAGTCTGTAGTGGTTGGAGATGTGTATCAGATAGAGCCGGTGTGGAGTGTAATAAAGGCACTGGATAAAACCCTGGCGCTTACAAGTGGGGTTATAAGCTCACTGCAGGAATATGAAAAGCTGGAGCAGACAGGACTGAACAGCTCAAACTCCAGTGTCATGAAGGTTGCAGCCAAGAGCTGCAAATATGAAAAATTTGGAGATAAGGGGCTGTTCCTGAGTGAGCATCGCCGCTGCTATAACGAAATTATTGATTACTGTAATGAGCTGGTCTATAAAGGAAATCTTGAACCATTGAGGGGAAGGGGAGCGGACGATATAAAGCTGGCAATCAGAACTTGGCCTCAAATGGGATATAAGCAGATTGATAGTAACAACTCAACTAAAAGCGGTGGCAGCAGAATGAATAACTCGGAAGCTGCAAAAATAGCTGAATGGCTCAAATACAATTATGGAAAAATCGAAGGTGCATATACTGAAGAGCAAAGGCAAAATCTTGTTGGAATTATCACGCCGTTCAAAGCGCAGGTTGAATGCATAAAAAAAGAACTAAAAAAGCAAATTCCGGCATATGCTTCTCAAATAAGTGTTGGAACAGTACATACCTTCCAAGGAGCTGAAAGAAAAATAATAATTCTGTCAACGGTTTATGGCAGTGATGATGGCTGCTTTTTCATTGATGCTAAAAGAAGCCTGATGAATGTTGCTGTTTCCAGGGCAAAAGACCATTTTCTTGTGTTTGGGGACATAAATTGCCTGAAAGATATCAGGAATAGTGCTAGTGGACTTTTAAAGGGGTTTATAAACGGAAATATGATATAAATCGGTGTGTTATATTAACAATGAGCTGTCAAAAGAGTCTGGAATTCAAATTTAATTCCGGACTCTCTGAATTTTATGGGGTATTGAATTTTTCTACTTTTTTACTATTTTACTTACCCATATAATAAAAATAACAATAGCAGCAAGCAGTCTCACTTATATGTATTTTATTTTAAAGCTCTGTTAGACAATATTGTTGTTATTACACCATTAAATTGCTGAACCACCTATATGCAACGGTGTTTTCCTTTTTAAGCATTAAGTTCCCTCATGGATTGAAATAAATTGATAGGAGAGTGACTTTATGCCCTCATTTACAGTTGAAATTGTAGTGACATTCTTTAAAATTTGTAGAAAGTAAGCTTTTTGTTCCCCTTTAGATCCATTTATTATACGGTTGAGCATCCAAATAGTAAGTTCAGTCGGACATCTTTTAATAGAATCTACAAGCAACTCTTCATAACCTTGTTTATAGAATTTTTCTACAAAATGGACAAGCGGTCCTGGTGTTCCGAAATCAACGTCAGGATTTGCTTCCAATATTTTAAGTATAGGGCTTACAGCTAAAAACGCATCAGGGCGTTCTTGTAAGTCTTCGGTTATTTGATATGCAACATCAATAATATTGTCTTGCGAAATTGCTAATTCTAACCTTTTAATAAAATCATTAATTGCCTCACTCACCACATTAACCCCCAATATCATACTTCATATTTTACTTCATATTTTACTTCATATTTTTCTGTTAACGTAATATTATCTCTTATATGCACATACGTCAAGAAAATACTCCATGGAAACACTCTTTCAGGTGTATGAATGTGTTTTTAATAACATTTATAAATAAAATCTTGGTATGGAGAATAAATTTAGTAATAAGCATATTATTTTATTTTGGGAGGTACGAGATGGTTACAGAAAAAATTGTTGAGGGTTATAAAGTTATAAATTCAACACCTGATATGACCGAGGATGAGCGGAAGGAGGCTGAGAGAGAAGCTGTCAAACAGATATTAAGAGAATATAACCGCCTGAATAGCACTGAAAAGGTTGCCATAAATCAAAAGTGAATAAATTAGGAGCATTTCATTTATGATAGCTATTTATGCCCGTCAGTCCTTGGATAAGAAGGACAGCTTATCTATCAGCAGCCAGATTGATTTTGGAAAAAAAGAAATAAGAGATGGTGAACCGTTTAAGATTTATAAGGATAGAGGATACAGCGGCGGTAACATGAACCGGCCGGACTTTGAAAGGTTAATCAAGGATATTGAGAATAAGAAAATATCCAAGGTTATCGTATATAAGCTGGACAGGATCAGCAGATCACTGCTGGATTTTGCAAAAATCATTGAAATCTTTCAAATAAACAATGTTGAGTTTATTTCAACAACCGAAAAATTTGATACTTCCACTCCCATGGGCAAAGCAATGCTGGGAATTATCATGGTATTTGCCGAGCTAGAGAGAGATACCATACGAAAGAGAATAAAAGATAATTATTACACCCGTGGGAAAAAGGGATTCTTTATGGGCGGCCCGCCGCCATTTGGTTTTGACAAGATAGAAACCAGGGTTGAGGGAATAAAAACATCAACCTTTGTTCCAAATGATGAGCAAAGTGAAGTTGTGAAAAAATTTTATGAAATATATTCAAATACAGAAGATTCATTGTCAGATATCAGCAGCTATTTTAACAGAGCCAATGTGAAAGGCCCCAGTGGCGGTCTCTGGGATTCAAATAAAATCAGCAGGATATTGAGGAACCCGGTTTATGTAATGGCTGATGCAGATGTATATATATATTACAAAAACAAGGGATGTATAATTACCAATGAAATCAATGATTTTGTTAATGATTTCGCTTGCTTTCTCTATGGGAAAAGGGACACAAATGAAAGAAAATACACCAATGTTAAGGACCATTCCTTATCACTGGCATTGCATCAGGGAATTGTAAGGGCTAAGGAGTTTCTGAAATGTCAGTACAAGCTTGATAACAACAGGCAGATAAAGAATACGGGCAAGGGGCAATATTCCTGGTTGTCGGGACTCACCAAATGTGGGTATTGCAAATACACAATGACAGTAGTGAATACCAATAACAAATATGGCAATTATAAATATTTCATGTGTCGGGGAAAGACTAATTATAAATGCTGCCAGGGGCACAAAAAGGTTCAGTATGTGAATCTTATAGAGTCCATTGTACTCCAGGAAATAATCGAGAAAGTAAGGAATATAACCACCACCTCTATTGAAGCAGAACCGGAAGAGAATACTATGGTAAATAAGCTAAAGATAAATCTTTATGAAATTGAGCAACAGATAGAGAATCTTATTAACAGCCTGGCTAAATCAAAAAATGCTCTTACAAAATACATAAATGACAAAATTGAGGAGTTGGATACTGAAAAAAAAGAGATACTCCTTCAGATGAAAGAAGCCTCCGAAAGTATTCAGCTTGATCAGAAAATGGACAGTATTTTTAAATGCATAGACAACTGGGAAGAAAGCTCTTTGGAGCAAAAAAAGTCAGTTGCAAAATACCTGATAGATAAAATATTTATTAAGGATGATGAGGTTGCAATAAATTGGAAGATTTAAAGTCTTTTATAACAATTTGCATTCTATAGATAGAATATGCCTTTATTCTATGAATGGACAAGCTTTATTCCATAAATAGACAAGCTGTATTCTATAAATGGACAGGCTTTTATTCTATAATTGGACAAGCTTCTACTTTAAAACTGAAGTATTGCAAGGATTTGACGTGGTTTTACTCTTATATCCAACAGTGACAGCCTGGACTGGAAGAAGGAAATGAGCAGAGAGGCAATCCTGGATAGGATTCTTAAGAGAACAAAGCCGGGTGCTATCATTCTTTTTCACAACGACACTCAATATACTGTGGAACTCCTGCCCAAGATAATTTCCGAGCTGAAGGCAAAGGGACTTAATTTTGCTCCTGTTTCAGAATTGATTATGAAGGAGAATTATTATATTGATGATCAGGGGCGGCAGCAGAAGAAATGATTGAGATACAAGGGTGTTAATTTACCTTCTGATATAAATATTAAACCGCTTTTAAGTATGCGGCAAACTGTACATTTACAAAGTCCACAAAAGTTGGGCTTTTTTTATTTGAATTAAAATTCGCATGAGTCTCAAATAATGCTTATACCTTGAATACATGAGTAAAGACAGAAGAGAAATATAGTAAACATAGAGGCACTGGTCTCCAGGTGTTTCTTATTTCACACAATATGGAAATATATGCTATGATATACTTATTATTGCATAAAGTTATATTCTAAGAGGATTAAAAATAATCGTTTGGACAAGTTCATAAAGTCAATTACGGTTGAAACCTACGCCTTCCAGGCGAATATGTGCTTTAAAGCATTTTGTTTAAAGGTTTCTACGGTTTGGGTTTTAAAAAGTCTGTACTTCAGGAGGCTTTAGCCTCAAACCCAAACTATCGGCTTTCAGCCGTTAGTAATTGACTTATTATGTTTTATATTGAAAATTTATATGTGGGGGAGATTTTATGCTTTCAGAAAAAGGCTTAAAAAAAGGCAAATTTATTGTTATTTTAATTTTATCAATAATGGCTATGTTCGCAGGCTCATTCCAACCTCTTAAAGTGTTTGCAGCAGCAGCGCCAGCCTCAGCATTTTTATATGGGGACCTTGACGGAAGCGGAGATGTGAATTCCTTGGACTATGCATTAATAAAGGGCTATGTGTTGGGACTTGTAGCTTCTTTTCCCCATGAGAACGGAGAAACAGCTGCTGATGTAAATGGTGATGGCAGCATAGATGCATTGGATATTTCTTTGATTAAAAGCTACATATTGGGAATCATAGTTAAATTCCCGGCTGAAAGGATAATAACAGGCAGCTTTGCCAAGGGGGCCGATATCAGTTGGCTGCCTCAAATGGAAGCCGGGGGATATAAATTTTACAGCGATAAGGGCCAGACGCAAGACTGCCTGCAGATTTTGAAGGATCATGGAATTGACTCGGTAAGAATCAGAACCTGGGTTAACCCGTCGACGGACAGATGGAACGGCCACTGCAGCACAAGTGAAACTATAGCTCTGGCAAAACGGGCAAAGGGCATGGGCTTTAGGATTATGCTTGATTTTCATTACAGCGATTCATGGGCAGATCCGGGAAAACAAACCAAACCGGCGGCATGGATGAACTTGAGTTTTAATGACCTGATGAAAAAAACATATGACTATACATATGATGTAATGTTGCAGCTAAAAGATAATGGAATATCACCTGAGTGGGTACAGGTTGGAAATGAAACCAATGATGGAATGCTTTGGGAAGATGGAAGAGCATCAAAAAATATGAAAAATTTCGCATGGCTTGTCAATTGTGGCTATGATGCAGTAAAAGCAGTAAATTCAAAAACCAAGGTAATTGTACATTTGTCAAATGGGTTTAACAATTCCATGTTCAGATGGATGTTTGACGGGCTCAATTCCAACGGGGCAAGATATGACGTAATAGGCATATCCTTGTACCCGGAAAAGGATAACTATACTAATCTTGCAAATGTATGCCTGTCCAATATGAGGGATATGGTATCAAGGTATAACAAGGAAGTAATGGTTTGCGAAATTGGAATGAAATATGATTATGCTTCAGAGAGTAAGGCATTTATTTCGGACATGATAAACAAGACCAGATCAATATCCGATAATAAGGGCCTGGGTGTATTCTATTGGGAACCGGAGGCCTATCCTGGAATGAACAGTTATTATAAAGGCTGCTGGAATTCTGACGGAAAGCCGACTGATGCTTTGGATGCGTTTTTGCAGTAACAACCTTTGGTAGGTTTTCTGGCTTAAAATATAATTATGTTTTATTATCCTGCTGTGACAGGCAGCTTTAGCCTGACTATGGCAGGGCGGAGCAGTACAAGCAGTGTGTGAACCCTTGAAAAGAGCAGCTTTAGATGTACACCACCGCACTATAGCCGGCACAAAAGAAAGGCTTGAATGGAGGCAGAATAATGGAATATGTTTTAATAACAGGAATTACTGGCTTTATGGGACAGCAGTTTATAAAAGAATATTTGGAGAGGTATAAAAACACTACTGTTTTCGCCATCGTCAGAAACAAAGGCAACAGGCGTGCAATGGAAAGATCAGAACTTCAAATGTTTCAAAACTATGTGGCAGAGGGCAGACTTGTAGTTCTTGGAGGGGGTCTGGAGGAGCGTGGGATACTGGACGAGAGCCATAAGTTGAAGCTCCTGAGGGAAAAGGTATCTGAAATATGGCATTTGGCGGGAGCAACAGATTTTGAAGAGATTAAGAGGGAAAATACCTTTAGATGCAATGTAAATGGCATATCAAATATACTGGCACTGGCAAAACAGTTTAAAAAGCTGAATGCCTTTTATCATTACAGTACCTCGTATATTTCACATAAAGGAAACGGCTTGGTCAAAGTGCCGGAAGATTGCCTGTATAGCTGCAACCCGGAAAACACGAACAATCCCTATGAAGAAAGCAAATTGCTGGGAGAACGGCTTATGGTGGAATCAGGTCTGCCCTATGTGGTGTTTCGGCCGTCAATAGTTATGGGACATTCTCAAACAGGAGAAGCTGAAAGTGACAAGATGGTATATGGAGCTTTAAAGTGTTACTTATGGTTAAAACAGCTTATTATGAAGCAGGAAGGGATGGCTCATGCGAAAAATGCGGTCAACGGATTAAGAATATGTGCAAATCCCCTTGCCACGAAAAACCTGATTTCTGTTGATGATGTAATTGAGGCATCCTTAAGGGCCCGGGAAAAGGGTGACCTGAACCTTGCATATAATTTGGTAAACCCTGAGCCAACAACTGTGGCGGAAATATGTGATGCAATTTTCAGAACCATTGGAGCAGACTTTTTTGTACTTGATTCCAGTGTTGAAAAGGAGAACATGAATAAGTTGGAGAGCCTGATATACAGGGCTACCACCCTGTATAAGCCGTATATGCTTCAGCATGATCCTTTGTGGGACATGTCCAATACCTTGAGACTAATGGGAAAGAAGGAGTTCCACAAGTTTGATATTGAAGTGCAGAGCAGACTATACAAGAGCTATATAAAAAACAGGCTCTTATCAAATCCTTACTTTACAAAAAAAATGCAATTGGTAAACTAGTTTTAATTTTTAAGGCAATTTTCTTATTATACAAAGGCACCCTGAGAAGTCGGTTCATTCACAGGGTGCCTGATTAGTTATTGCGGTTTAACAGACTGTCAGCCTATTTTGGCAAAACAATTTTTTGTCCTTCAAAAATCATGTTAGGATTTTTGAGTCTATCGGAATTAGCATTATATATTTTCATATATTTGCTGGAATCACCATATTGCTTTGCTGCGATTTTACCCAATGTATCACCGGCTTTGACGGTGTAAACTGTTCCATTTTCAGTTTTAAGAGCTGGTAAGATTCCATCTCCGGGTAAGACGAGGCTCATGCCAATAACCAAGCGGTTATTATTTTTCTTTAGGGCATCTTTATTAGCATTATAGATTTTTGTATGGTATTTGTAGCTGCCATAATTGTTTAATGCAATAGTTCCCAAACTATCTCCTGGCTGTACTTTATAGGTGATAGTTCCCTGAGGTGCTGCTGCTGGTTTTGGAGCTGAAACTGGAGCAGGTTCTTTAACAGGTGTCTTAACGGGCTCTTTAACAGGTGTCTTAACGGGTTCCTTAACAGGCTCCTTAACGGGTTCCTTTACAGGCTCTTTTACTGGTGCGGCACCATCTGTAACCTTATACACGATTTTTGTAGTTTCATTAGCATCACTAAAGCTGAGTATGTAATAAGGATTCGGAGTACCCCAGAAGTTAGCTCCAAGAACTGCGGTTGCAGTCTTGTTGGCGGCAATTTCAGTTATGGCCTCTTCCTGACCGTCAATTGTCCACATGAGGTTGCCAGAATAGAAACCATCTGGGTCAAATGCCTGCACGCTTGCTTTCATTGTTTCTTTAGGAGTGAATTTTATTTCAGCATCTGCTGATACATAAATTACCTCATACTCCTCTTCTGCACTTGGTTCAAACTGAAGGGTTTTAGTTTCAGAATTAATCTTGCCGGACAAAGAATAGGAATATTTGTCCGTTGAGACAGCTGCCATTACTGTTGATGGAATTGCTGCAAAGATCAATATTGCGACTAACAGTGATAAAGAAATCGTTTTTTTAATTCTCAAGTTACTATCCTCCTTGTTTTTGGTATTGATGTAAAATATTATTAAATACATCCTCCTCTTATTTAAGCTGTTTCACCTCCCTGCTCAGTCGGCAAACTTTCATAATTCTGTATTAGGTGTATTTCCGAATATTATTTCACCAATGGATATTATGAATTATATAATACTTATTATGGAAACATCAAGTAATATACAATTATTTATATAATTTTTGACAGTCCTTCGCGATTCCTTGACAATATAAAAGCATTGATAACTGCTAGGATATATATCATTAAATTTATAACTCGATAACTCGACGATAACTCGTAACTTGGAAAAAATTAATATGCTTTTATGGCAAAAGGTCATGCAAATATGATATGCTTTATTATGTATAACTGCTTTTCGCTTCAAATAAAATATACAGTCAGTAATACATACGGCAATGTATAAATTAGTGTATCAGGCAGTTCGGCATGCCAGGGTACAAGACTGTCACTGCAGGAGTCATAGTATAAATAACCATCTATTTTAAGGAAAGAGGAATAAACTATGGATAAGATGAAGGTAAAATGGGGTATCATCAGTTGTGCAGGAATTGCAGAATCCTCCGTAATTCCTGGAATATTAGGTGCTCAAAATGCTGAATTATACGCAATATCCAGCAGGGGGCCGGACAAACTGGAAAAATTCAAGAATAAGTTCAACCCTGTCAAAGCTTATGAGAGCTATGACGAGCTTCTGGACGACCCACAGGTTGATGCAGTATATATTCCACTTCCCAACGGCCTGCATTATGAATGGACCTTAAAGGCTGCCGCCAAGAAAAAACATGTTCTATGTGAGAAGCCTATGGGTATATCAGAAGAGCAAGTGAAAAAAATGAAGGAGGAGTGCGACAAAAACGGAGTCCTCTTGATGGAGGCCTTTGCTTACAGGCATAGTCCGCTTACCGTTAAGGTAAAGGAGCTGGTAGACAACGGTGTTATCGGCAAGGTAAAGTTTATTGAATCCCATTTCAGTTTTATGCTTAAGGACTCGGAGGATGTCAGGCTTTTAAGCAGTCTTGCAGGTGGTGCTACTTATGATATAGGCTGTTACAACATAAATGTAATAAGATACATTATTGGAGCAGAACCAGTGTCTTTATACGCAACCGGCAAGGTGGGGGAAAAGTCCGGTGTGGATGAGAGCAGTTGTATTGTAATGGATTTTGACGGAGATGTGAAGGCTGTATCCTACTGCTCCTTCAATTGTACCTTGAGAAGTGAATATACCATAGTTGGAGAAAAAGGAATTATTTCAGTTCCTGTTATATTCAATACAAAGGGTGATACCAAAATAGTTGTCAAAAAAGATGAGGGCATAGAGGAAATCACAGTGAATTGTCCTGATAACTATATGCTTGAGGTAGAGCAAATAGGAAGATGCATACTGCAAGGAGAAAAGCCATATATTACCTTCGAGGATTCATTAAATAATGCCAGGGTCATTGACGAAGCCTTAAGACAGATTAGAAAGTAATCTTAAATTTCTAAAACTAATGTAGCTCATGGAGTGAGGCAGAGCTTCATATTGACACCTACCCCACGGAGTTTGATGATTCCGTGGGGTTAATAATATTTAATATGAATGAAATAGGTTCAGCCATGAGGGTTACGTAGGAGGAGACTTATAATGTCATACACAGAAGCTATAAACAATTTCCATATGTTCTTACTTTCAATAGACAGGGAAATCACATGTATAAAAGTTACTGAAGAAAAATGGTCACTTACGGAAATCGTGGGACACCTGATTGACTCGGCAGCAAATAATCACCAGAGGCTGGTGAGGCTTCAATATACAAAGCTGCTGAAATTTCCCGCTTATGATTGCGAACAGTGGTTGAGTGTCCAGAAATATAATACTATGTCTTGGGAGCTGGTTGTTTCTCACTGGTATACTTATAATTGCATTCTGATAAATGTCATTGAAAACATAACAGACGACCGGCTTGACAATGTCTGGGTAAATGGGGAGGAGGAAATTCCCCTGCGGGAAATCATACACCAATACTACAGGCATCTTGAACTGCACATGGAGCACTTCAACAGCAGGCTGGGAGAACTACTGAAGTAATAGCGTATAGCTAAGCTGAAGAATTGTTAATTCAATGTATTTATCTGTATATAGGAAGATGGGTTAATTATTGGTTCAGGGCTTTTTAATTTGAAAGCAAGCTACCCTCTATTGACAATGTATGACACGCCTCACACCGGCTATTTTGCCACTTTTCTTTGTTGTCGTCCTTGCTTGCATCATTGTTAATATAAGGGTATAAGGGTATGATAATAATCACAATGGTATATTCACTGACAGTGAGCATCGAGCTTTGTAAAAGAGTGGTCTACAGAGCGAGCATACAGGACAAAACATGAGGAATTGATGTGAATTATGAAGAATAGTACATCTCATTTGGAATAATGGCGAAAAATAAGGAAAATGTGTGTTGATACCGTGAGAGTGTTGGTGTTATACTAACCAAGCTGTCAACGACGGCAACACTTTAAACAGTATGGCTGAAGCAAAATGCGATTCAAGGAATTGCATTAACTGCTGAAAACCGGTAGGAAATTTTGGTAGTTTTGACTATAAAAGTTTTTAAAAAAAGTGTTGACATGAAGATGACAGCATGGTAACATAATAAAGCCGTCGCGGTAAGCGGCTGGCAAGACTTGAAAAGCAGTGATAACAATGCTTTTGAGGAATGGACTTTGAAAAGTAAACAGTGACAAATACATGCAAATGTATGTACATTCGTGTACATTGTAAAGGACTCTATTATAATTCCATAGAATTTCAATAGCTAACGCTATGGAAATTCTTTAGAAAAACAGCAAAGCTGTTTTTCACGAAATAGAAATATTTCGAATTGAGTTTAAGAATTCGGTTCTTAACGAACCAAATTCACTTGCGAACTTTACAACCCGGTTTTACAAACCTTCTTTAGAGGGTGAATAGAACTGGAACAAAAGTCAGCAATTTTAATGAGCTAACAAATTTTTCAAATATTAATTTGAGAGTTTGATCCTGGCTCAGGACGAACGCTGGCGGCGTGCCTAACACATGCAAGTCGAGCGGAGTTACCTTTAGCACTGAGTATTCTTAACGGAACATCAAATGCAGAGAGCATCATGCAGAAGCAACATTGATGATTTCAAACAAGAAGTTTTGGCATCACGCGTTTTATCAAAGTGGCAACACAAGATACATATGAGTGAGAGAGAATACTGAGTGCTGAAGGTAGCTTAGCGGCGGACGGGTGAGTAACGCGTGGGCAACCTGCCTATCACAGGGGGATAACACAGGGAAACTTGTGCTAATACCGCATAACACAACGGGATTGCATAATCTTGTTGTCAAAGGAGCAATCCGGTGATAGATGGGCCCGCGTCCAATTAGCTAGTTGGTGGTGTAATGGACCACCAAGGCGACGATTGGTAGCCGAACTGAGAGGTTGATCGGCCACATTGGGACTGAGACACGGCCCAGACTCCTACGGGAGGCAGCAGTGGGGAATATTGCACAATGGGGGAAACCCTGATGCAGCAACGCCGCGTGAAGGATGAAGGTTTTCGGATTGTAAACTTCTTTAGTCAGGGACGAATAAATGACGGTACCTGAAGAATAAGCCACGGCTAACTACGTGCCAGCAGCCGCGGTAATACGTAGGTGGCGAGCGTTGTCCGGAATTACTGGGTGTAAAGGGCGTGTAGGCGGGAATGTAAGTCAGATGTGAAATCCCAGGGCTTAACCCTGGAGCTGCATCTGAAACTATGTTTCTTGAGTGCCGGAGAGGAAAGCGGAATTCCTAGTGTAGCGGTGAAATGCGTAGATATTAGGAGGAACACCAGTGGCGAAGGCGGCTTACTGGGCTGTAACTGACGTTGAGGAGCGAAAGTGTGGGGAGCAAACAGGATTAGATACCCTGGTAGTCCACACTGTAAACGATGGATACTAGGTGTAGGCATGAATGTGTCTGTGCCGGCGTTAACACAATAAGTATCCCACCTGGGGAGTACGACCGCAAGGTTGAAACTCAAAGGAATTGACGGGGGCCCGCACAAGCAGTGGAGTATGTGGTTTAATTCGAAGCAACGCGAAGAACCTTACCAAGGCTTGACATACAGTGGAATATGGCAGAGATGTCATAGCCCTTCGGGGCTGCTGTACAGGTGGTGCATGGTTGTCGTCAGCTCGTGTCGTGAGATGTTGGGTTAAGTCCCGCAACGAGCGCAACCCCTGTTGTTAGTTGATAACATTTAGTTGATCACTCTAGCGAGACTGCCGGTGATAAATCGGAGGAAGGTGGGGACGACGTCAAATCATCATGCCCCTTATGTCTTGGGCTACACACGTGCTACAATGGCTATAACAAAGGGAAGCGACCTTGTAAGAGGAAGCGGATCTCAGAAAGATAGTCCCAGTTCGGATTGTGGGCTGCAACCCGCCCACATGAAGTCGGAGTTGCTAGTAATCGCGGATCAGCATGCCGCGGTGAATACGTTCCCGGGCCTTGTACACACCGCCCGTCACACCATGGGAG
>JAEXFI010000036.1 GCA_023400235.1 Bacillota bacterium | reverse complement strand
CAATGGTTTCATTTTCTTCTCCTGTTTCAAGGGTTAAATGGCCCCCAAAATTATCTATGGTATTTCTGCTGTTCTTACCCGTAAGCACATTGACAATAGTACCCCTATTCTCAATATACATACCCTTCCGGGAACCATCGGTAATGTCTCCGCCTGTAATATTTTCTATATATCCGCCTTCCGCGTTATAAATCTCAGCGGTTGCATTTTACCCCAGCCTGACTTTATTTACTGTTCCTGAATTATTCAATACCAGGCTGCTGTTTTTCCCGGTGGTTATGGTTTCAATGATGCTCCTGTTATTTATTACGGTATGGCTGTTATCTCCTGTTATGAATTCCGTAACAGTTCCGGCATTTACATTGACGGTTACATTTGAGCCGTCTCGTGTCCTTACGGAGGTCACGCTCTGGTTTATATTTACAGTTGTGCTTCCTGTTGAGGTGCCGTTTCCAAACATGGAGTTATACCAGTCGCTTGTCATGGTCATGTGCCCGTCAACCGAGCTTCCCACTATATTTCCGTCACCGTTATATATTGTCCCCTTTTCGTTGTACAGGCTCTTTGTTATGCCGTTAACCGTGAAGGTGGCACGGCTGACACAGCATTCCAGACACTTACATCTGCCACCTTGTACATGGTTACGCTTGGTGCCGTCAAGGTAAAGCCAACCTGTTCCGCACCTCCCACCTCTCTGGGGTCAACCTCACAGGGTTTTCCTGCTGAATTGTACATTGTAACATGCCCGCTGGGGTCCACATACCTCACCGGGTCATTGGCACAATAGGTGCCAGCTCCCTGCACTCTGAGTCCAGCAGCCTTTCTGTGCAAAGAGGTGACTAAACTTTTTTCACAAAGGTCAATTTTGCAAGTTATATTTTATTAATAAGTTCTCAAAGTACTCTTGCATTTCTTGAATTGAAAACCCTGAATATTTATTGTCTTCAATTTCTTCACTAGAAAATTCACCTTTAGCATATTTCTTTATAGTACTAACAGCATTAAATTCTTTTGATCTTACTATAAATTCAGAGACTAAATGAGCAAACTTCCAATTTTTATGCGTTATTTCTATTGCTACAGGAATCAAATATGAATATTCATCAGTGTCAAGTTTTTCAACATCTCCAAGCCATAACGATTTGAAATAATCACTAGATTTTTCTTTATAAATTATGTAATTTAAATAAGAATATGCTCTTACGTCATCACTTGAAAATAGATAATCTATTTCATCGTTATCGATATCCTTTTCTACATTATCAAGATTAAGTATTGTTTTTTTCTCTGAATTGGTATAGTAAAACACTTCAATATCATAAGTATACTCTGGGTATATCCCAAGCAGCTTTTCAGAAATAAAAAATTTATCATTCAGAGATGTTGTAATTTCATATGATTTTTCAACGTATTGTCTTTTATCATTATTGTGATATGATATATACCAATATACCCCCATGGCAATTAATACTACAGCAATCACAATAATTAAAGTTCCTTTATTTAAAACCAACTTCATTTTATAGTTCACTCCTCTTAATTTCATTATGAAATGTTAAATTTCATTTGTATATAAACATCAAGTATTATTAATGTTTTTCCTTAGACATATTTGCTTTTATAAAATCCATAAATGCTATATTTAATGCTTTCAGTTGATTATTGGTTATTTTTGAATTTTTAATTTTATTGTCATTTAAAATATCTGTATAAATAGGCCCTCCCCATGAAGCATTAGTCGTATAATTATTCGTTTTTATTTGAAGTTTATCAATTCCATGATTATTATTAACAAAATTTGTGTACCGCGAACTGACACCATTTGAATAGTAATCTTTTATTACTTCAGAAAGCTTTGATGAACTTTTAAGAGAAATCCCAATATTATATGCATCAATATCAGCAAGCATATCTCCCATTGTAAAATCGGTAAACTTTCCTGTATTATCTCCAATAATTTGCTTTGCAACTTTTGATAAATCATCTACGTTATCGGCAATTTTTTTATCTTTCTGATATTTTTGCAACTCACCAATTACTTGTTGTAGGTCTCCTGCCCAACTTGCCAAGTCAGCAAATAGTGGTGCTCTTACGTTGTAAATTGTTTCAGCGGATACTATCATATGCTGAAAATCAATCTTTTCATTAGTTACTGGGTCAATCAACCAAGCTCCTTCTCCTTTATCACTAAAATATTTTAATAATGCTGGGTTACTTTTTTTAATATACTCTTCAAAATCATTTGGTACAGAACCCGCCATAACTTTCCACTTATTATTATCATATTTTCTTCTTATAATAGACATTACTGGCAGTATGTTGTAATAGCCATAGTAGTCTACACATAATTTCTCAAGGGCTTCAATATTTTTGACTATGTCATCAAAGTTACCCTCATTGTTCCCGCTCTCCTTATTCTCAACCACATACCTTCCTGTATTTGAAGTTTGTCTGACGGTAAGATTTAGAGCTCTCAATGCACTTACAAACTGCTTAAACTCATATTCTGTAGCCCGGGTATTAATTGTATTAAGAAAATCCTCAGCCTGCTTAAGCTGTGCTTTAGACAGCTTCCCATATTCCTTTATAATTTTTCTGATTTGCTCAACTGATTTATCTATATTTTTTGAATCTAAATCCAGTGCGGGCGCATATGCTATTTTACCCAATCCGGTTATATTCTTAATACCCATATCAACTGCGGTTGTATTATCTAGCCCTGTTTCCAGCCAATTTACATATGCTTCTTCATTTCCATTATAAACTAGATTCTCGCTGTAATCCCCTGTATGTACCTCCCCCACACCGCCATAATTAAACAGGTTGATGTTACTTTTCAAGCCTCCCGTTATTACCTCAATGCTCTTTATGTACTCATTGGTTTCAGGGTCTTTTTCCTGGTTATAGTTAAATATATTTGCTCTGGCACCTTCTCCGATATTGACAGCCCTTATTTTTCCGTAGTTGTCCAGAGTCATGCTGCTGCCTTTATCAGAAAACAGGGTATCTATAAAGCCTCTGTTTTCTATAAAAACCTGTGCATTAGCAGCTACGTTCATGTTCTGAATGTTTGAGTAGTTTATAACCACCCCGGAGCTGACATTTACCGTGTCTGTGCTATTATATATAAGCTGCGGAAGTACAAAGCCCACCTGCTCCGCCCTGCTGATATCGCCAACAGCTACCTGGGAGGATAAGCCTCCGGAATTATACATTGTCACATCTTTGGCTAAAGAATAGCCTACCTGTGTTGCACCGCTAACGTCTTTTTGCTCTATGTCCTGGAGCCTTCCTCCCGCATTGTACATCCATACATGCCCACTGGGGTCCACATACCTTACCGGGTCATTGGCACAATATGTATAAAGATTCAATGACAGCGGATTTTCATCCTCTCCCCAGTAGCTGTCCTCTGTGGTGAAGCGTCCTATATATGGGTCATAGAATCTGGCACGCAGGTAATACAGCCCTGTCTCGGAATCCAGGAATTCTCCTGCGTAGCGGATGGCGTTTTCAGATGCCT
>JAEXFI010000035.1 GCA_023400235.1 Bacillota bacterium | reverse complement strand
ACCCTGCGGCCTGTTATACTGGCCCTGCGGTCTGTCGCCCTGTGGACGATTGTACTGGCCCTGTGGTCTGTCACCCTGTGGACGATTGTACTGGCCCTGTGGTCTGTCGCCCTGTGGACGATTGTACTGGCCCTGTGGTCTGTCACCCTGTGGACGATTGTACTGGCCCTGTGGTCTGTCACCTTGAGGTCTGTCCGCCTGAGGTCTGTCTCCCTGAGGTCTGTCTGCCTGCGGCCTCTCACTCTGGATCTTGCCAAGGTCTTCAACAGAAGCTTTTGCTTCAGGCCGGCTGACTTCTTCAATCTTATTTTCCATATTTTCATTCCTTGAAACCGGGGCTGCATCTTTTGCTGCAGCTGCTTCCTTCGGTTCAGTAACTGCGTTTGGTTTCATATCCACTCTTTCAGATATATTTTCCTTATTTGCAGTATCATTTGAATTAACAATTTTTGGTGTATTCACTTCGGTTTGAATAGTCTTATCGGCCACAATATTTTCCTCTTTTTTAATGACTTCAGGTTTTACATTTTGCCTTGACACTGAAGAATCATCATGCTGAACAACTGGTGTCTTGATTTGATTCTTTTGAATTTCCGAAGATTTGTCTGGCCTGGCTGCAGATTTATTCTTCATGTCATGGATATTATCTCTTACATAACCTGGTCTAAGTCCAGACGTACTGGACTCTGTTTTAACATAGCTGGGTTTTGAATGGCCCTGATTGGGTTCCTTCTTGCTGTACCCCCCATGCTCCGTGCTACCGGCTTCACCTCTGCTGTCAATAACTATCTCTGTGGTCCTGATGATTCTTGGAGCACTTTTCATATCCTTTTTAACGTCCTTCTTTTTGTCGGCAGAATGAAAAGTGTCCGGAGTACCGGTTCTCTTATCCTCTTCCTTCTTGTCATCATGTTTTATTACACCTATATGCTTATAAAGTGCAGCTAATTCATGAGGCTCAAGAAGGCTCATGTGATTTTTTACATTTATATTTATCTCAGCAAGCTTTTCCATTAACCTCTTACTTGTAGTATTAAGTTCTTTGGCCAGCTCGTATATCCTTGCTTTATCCAATACCTTCACCCCCGGATTCGTTTATTTGATTATCTATTAGCTTAAGAAGGCCATTTTTAAAATCCTTTGACTGAATCGAAATAACAGAGCGTATTTCTTTTCCGGTGCATCTGCCCAGCTCCAACTTTTCACCATATACCCTATAAGGTATATCCCGGAAAATGCACATACTCTTAAATTTGTCCTTCGTGTTTTCAGAAGCATCCCCTGCTACAATTACAAGTACAGCCTTACCGGATTTTATGGTTCTTTCACAAGTCTCATCCCCGGATAGCAACTGCCCGGCTTTTTTTGCAAGGCCCAATAAGGAATAAATCCTATCCATCATTTCCCTCCAATTGGCATTTTAAGTTTTCATATACCTCGCTGTCTATGGTTGTTTCAAAAGCCTTATCCAGTCTCTTGGCCTTAATGGCCTGTTCCAGACAACCGGCACTTCTGCAGATATAAGCACCTCTGCCAGGCTTTTTACCAATTAGATCAATACTGATTTCTCCCTCATTATTTCTTACCACACGTATTAATTCCTTTTTCGGCTTCATTTCCTTGCAGCCAAGGCACATACGCAATGGAATCTTTTTTTGCTTCATCCATCCACACCTTCCTATAGTCAATTGCTATCGAATACACCGACAGTTAATGCATTGCAGACAACAGCGGAAAATCAATACCTATCAGTCTACGAAAACGTCATCATCCTGGTCACCATCGTAAGTATTGTCTTGCTCTTCAGCATCGAAATCCAAATAGTTACCAGTACTGATGCTGTCATCAAAAAGCTGTCTCTCTATTGACTGTCTTAACTGAGACTCGCTCTTTATGTCAATTTTCCAACCGGTCAATTTGGCAGCAAGTCTTGCATTCTGACCTTCCTTACCAATTGCCAGCGAAAGCTGATAGTCAGGTACTATGACACGCGCAGCCTTCTCCTCTTCATTGGCGTCTACCCTCACAACCTTTGCAGGGCTTAAGCTGCTGGAAATGTAGTCTTTAGGATCATTGCTCCACTTTATGATGTCTATCTTCTCGCCTCTGAGTTCGTCAACTATGGCCTGAACCCTGGTTCCCTTCTGTCCGACGCAAGCTCCCACGGGATCAACATTTTCATCCCTGGAATATACAGCTATTTTTGTTCTGGAGCCCGGTTCGCGGGAAATACTCTTTATTTCCACAACTCCCTCGTGAATTTCCGGAACCTCAAGCTCAAAAAGTCTTTTCACAAGACCGGGATGGGTTCTGGAAATCATTATCTGAGGACCCTTGGTGGTCTTCTTAACCTCCACGATGTAGGACTTGAGTCTTTCATTGAAGCGGTACTCTTCTCCCGGAGTCTGTTCCGCAGGCGCAAGAACTGCTTCTGTTTTCCCAAGGTCAACTATGACATTTCTCTTTTCTATCCTTTGTATGATACCTGTTACTATATCGCTTTCCTTATTGTAGAACTCATCGTATATTATCCCTCTTTCGGCTTCTCTGAGCTTCTGAACCACTACCTGCTTTGCAGTCTGGGCAGCTATCCTGCCGAAGGATCTGGGTGTGACCTCCATTTCAGCTATATCTCCCACAGCAAGCGTAGGATTCAATTTGGCAGCCTCATCAACGGAAATATCCATTTGGTCCATATCAGGCTCTTCAGCAACCTTTCTCAATCCGAAAACCCTCACGTCGCCCGTTGTTCTATCTATATTTACCTTTACGTTCATGGCAGAACCAAAGTTCTTCTTATATGCAGAAATAAGCGCGGCTTCAATAGCCTCAATTATAATTTCCTTTTTAATACCCTTTTCCTTTTCAAGCTGTTCAAGTGCAAGTATTAACTCAGCGCTCATTACGTTAACCTCCCATTACTAAATTAAAATTTAAAATTTAATGGCCCTTTTTACTATTGCAACCTTTTCCCTGTCAAATTCCATATTATTTCCAGCATCGTCTATTACAATCTTGTTTTCGATTAAGCCCACCAGTTGGCCTTCAAAGACTTTTTTGCCGTCAATAGGCTGAAAGACCTTGACCTCAACCAGCTCGCCCTTATATTTAACGAAGTCCCTCTCGGTTTTAAGAGGCCTTTCAAGACCGGGAGAGGAAACTTCCAAATAATAGCTTTGTTCAATGGGATCTTTCTTGTCAAGCATTTCGCTGATTTGCTCGCTGACTGCCTGACAATCATCAATGCTTATGCCTCCGGGTTTATCAATGTATATCCTCAGATACCAGTTTGCACCCTCTTTAATAAACTCTACATCAACCAACTCATAATTCAGCGCTTCAACTACAGGTGCAGCCAGTTCCATAATATCCTGCTGTATGTTTCTCTTCATTTTATATTCGTCCTCCAGTAGGCCAGGTTTAAACCGGCAGCCATGCAGAAAAAAGCTCCGCACAACAAAAACGGGGGCACAAAATGTGCCCTTTACCAAGTCAATCATATGGTTAAATTAACTGACTCTTATACATGCTCTGCTCCGGGTACCTGACCGGCCTGTATTTTATCCGGCCGCTATCTGGTCTGATAAACAACAAAGAGTGGGATTACCCACTCTTGGCAGTCAAGTCTATTAAACCTCTATCCTCGTGTATTATATCATTATTATTTCAAATTATCAACAATTTATTACCATTTTGAACAAAGTCTTTAAAAAATAATATCCAGAGCCACTGAGAATTAAAATAAGCACAACTGATTACTTTCGGGCAATCCCTTCAGACAATTGTTTCTATTTAGTATTTCAATAACAGATTTGCTTATTTTTGCTTTTGTCCTCAGCTCGTCAATAGAGAGAAATTCCCCGTCCTGTCTGGCCTCCACAATGTTAAGCGCAGCCGCTCCTCCAAGGCCCTGTAATGCGTTTAACGGTGGTCTGATTGAACCGTCCTCGATTTTGAATTTCTTTGCTTCCGACAGATATAAATCTATGGGAAGGAACTTTATCCCTCTGGCATACATTTCATTTGCAACCTCCAGGATGGTCAATACATTCTTTTCCTTAGTGGTAATATTATTTCCCTTCATCTCGTATTCCCTGATTTTATTTTTTACCTTTTCCTGACCCTGAGCCATCATCTCCGCATCAAAATCATCTGCCCTTACAGTAAAGTAAGTGGCGTAGAAGGCCTCAGGATGATATACCTTGAACCAGGCTATCCGGAAGGCCATCATAACATAAGCCGCGGCATGTGCCTTGGGAAACATGTACTTTATGGTCTTACAGGACTTTATATACCAGTCCGGGACCTTGTTTTCCTTCATTACAGCCTCATATTCCTCCTTGACACCCTTGCCCTTTCTTACATCCTCCATGATTTTAAAAGCTGTCTTTGGAGGAAGCCCCGCATGCATCAGATATATCATTATATCGTCACGGCAGCAGATACTTTTGGACAGGGTTGTAATTCCGTCCCTGATCAAATCCTGGGCATTGTTAAGCCATACGTCGGTGCCGTGAGACAGTCCTGATATCCTGATAAGCTCGGAAAATGTGCTTGGCTTGGTGTCTACCAGCATCTGCCTTACAAATTTTGTTCCGAATTCCGGTATTGCAAAAGTTCCTGTTTCACTGCCGATATCCTCCGGCTTCACCCCAAGAGCCTGAGTACTGTTGAAAAGGCTCATGGTCCTTGCTTCACCTATCTGTATGGCTGTGGCATCCACACCGGTCAAATCCTCCAGCATCCTGATAACCGTGGGGTCGTCGTGTCCAAGGATATCCAGCTTTAATATGCTTCCGTGCAGGAAGTGATAGTCAAAGTGCGTTGTTACAATCTCAGAGGAGGTATCGTCCGCAGGCCTTTGAATAGGAGAAAAGTCAAATATCTCCTTGTCCTTGGGAACTATCATTATGCCTCCGGGATGCTGGCCAGTGGTTCTCTTGATGCCAGTGCAGCCTTTCACCAGCCTGTTTATTTCCGCATTGGTGACTATTATCCCTTTCTCATCAAGATAGTTCTTTACATAGCCGTAGGCTGTCTTTTCCGCTACGGAGGCTATGGTACCCGCTCTGAAAACATAACCTTCTCCAAAAAGCTCCTCTGTGTACTTATGGGCCACAGGCTGGTACTCTCCTGAGAAATTAAGGTCTATATCAGGCTCCTTGTCTCCGTCAAACCCCAAAAAGGTTTCAAAGGGAATATCATAGCCATCCTTTTTAAGATTATTTCCGCACACCGGGCACACCTTGTCCGGAAGGTCAAAGCCGCAGTCATAGGAACCGTCCAGTATAAATTCTGAGTGCTTGCAGTTTTCACATATATAGTGTGGCTGGAGGGAGTTAACCTCAGTTATTCCAGACATATTTGCCACAAAGGAGGAACCTACCGAGCCTCTGGAGCCAACCAGATAACCATCCCCCACAGATTTTGAAACAAGCTTTTGGGCTATGAGATACATTACTGCGAAGCCGTTCTTTATAATTGAATTCAGCTCCTTTTCAAGCCTCTGCTGAACTACTTCCGGCAGGTTTTCTCCATATATCTCCTTCGCTCTGGTCATGGCCATTTCTTCAATATCCTGCTCTGCGCCCTCTATTTTAGGCGGAAAAGTCCCTTCCAGCACGGGGGCAATATTTTCAATCAGGTCGGCAATCAGGTTGGTATTGTCAATTACAACCTCCCGTGCCTTTTCCGGCCCCAGGTAAGTAAATTCCTCCAGCATTTCCTCAGTGGTTCTGAAATATAGCGGTGCCTGGTTGTCTGCATCGGCAAATCCTCTGCCCGACATAAGTATTCGTCTGAATACCTCGTCCCTGGGGTCCATAAAGTGAACGTCGCAGGTTGCAACTACAGGCTTCTGATGACGCTCTCCAAGCTTTACAATCTTTTTGTTTATTTTCTTCAATTCCTCCTGTGAGGAAACCTTTCCGTTGTTTACAAGGAACTGGTTATTTCCCAGGGGCTGTATTTCGAGATAATCATAAAACCTTACTATCTTTGATATTTCGTCCTCGCCCTTATTGTTCAGTAGGGCCTTGTACAGTTCTCCGGCCTCGCAGGCACTTCCAAGTATAAGCCCCTCCCTGTATTCCATCAGCAGCTTTTTGGGTACTCTTGGCTTTTTGTAGAAATATTTCAGATGGGACTGGGATACAATTTTATACAGGTTTTTAAGTCCCACTGAATTTTTCACAAGAATAATGGCATGGCTGGAGGCAGCCTTAACATTCACCTCGTAGTCAAAGGAGTTTTCAATGTCCTTTATGGTCCTGCAGCCCTTTTCCTTCAGCAGGCTCATGCAGTGCAGGAATATTTTGGCGGTAGCCATGGAATCATCCACTGCTCTGTGATGGTTTTCCAGCTCAATCTTCAAATGCCTGGCAACTAAGTTAAGCTTGTATTTCCCAAGCTCCGGAAACATTTTCCTGCACAGCTCCAGGGTGTCTATGTAAGGGGTTTTAAGCTTTTCGCCCATCAGCCTTGCATTATGCTTTATAAAGCCCACATCAAAATTGGCATTGTGGGCAACCAGTACCGAGCCCTTAATAAATTCCATAAAATCAGGAAGTACCTGTTCTATGTGTGGAGCAGTTCTTACCATTTCATCCGTAATACCTGTGAGCTTGACAATCATGCTGGGTATAGGTATGCCGGGGTTGACAAAGGAACTGAACCTGTCAATAATCTGACCGCCCTTCAGTTTTACCGCTCCGATTTCGGTAATTTTGTCCACATGAGAATTCAAACCAGTGGTTTCTATATCAAAAACTACAAATTCCTCCTCCAATGTATGTGCGTCCGGATAATATACAATAGGCACGTTGTCATCCAGCAGATAGCATTCAAGTCCGTAAATAATCTTTATTCCCAGCTTCTTTGAGGTACCGTAGGCATCAGGATAGGCCTGCACCACACCGTGGTCGGTCACCGCAATGGCCTTATGCCCCCATTTTGCAGCTCTTTTTACAAGCTCCTTGACAGGAGTCACACCATCCATGGAGCTCATCTGTGTGTGCAGATGAAGCTCCACTCTCTTGTTTTCGGCATCATCGTGCCTGATTTCCTTTTCGGTTTCTACTATGTCAAAGGCCATTACTGCCAATTCCTTTGAGAACTTGTCGTATTGGGCATCCCCTCTTATTCTGAGGCATATCCCCTCAACAACGCGCTGGGATATGTTTGAGAAATCCTTTTTATCCACGAACATCTTAACTGTAACAGAGCTTGTATAATCGGTGACATCAAATATATATATATATTTTCCGCCTCTTATTTCCCTGGATTCCGTCCTGAAAACCTCTCCCGAAATAGCTACCTTTCCCGAATCCGGAGTCACTTCCGAAATCCTCATAATACTGTCAGTGAACGGTTTTCCTGTAATAACACTTCCAGCCGCACTCTCTCCTGAATAGCCTCCCCGGCTCTCGGAGGTGCTTTTGGCCTTTGTCTCAGCCGGAAACGCAGTTATAGCAGAGCTTACAACACTGGCCTCTGTTTTTTCCTTCTGTGCCACATATTCTTCCATCATGGAGGAATCAACCAGTAGATCCTGAAATTCCACCTTTATTCTCTGTGAAATGGTGTCCTCGGTATATTGCTGTATCAGTTGGTGGCAGCCTTGTGCCTTAAGTATCTGAGCTCCTTTTGTGGCAAGCCTTATAAAAACCTTGCCTTCCCCAAACTCACAGGTGCTGCCGGCAAGTATTCCTCTGCATACTGCAATCCTGCTGCTGAGCATAAGTATTATTTCATTCCACTGGGACTGGAAAAAGTCTTCTATGGAGTATTGTCCGGTACACTTTGTCTTTATAACGATGCTTTCCGCCCCAAGGGATCGGGATAGCTGGCTCTCCAGCTTTGACACAAGCATGGGGCCGATTAGGGCTGGACCTGAAGTATGTATTTCAAGCCTGTTGGATTTTATGAAAACCTTCATCCTGCTGACCACAAGTTCCCTGAAAAGAGAAAATTCCCCGCTAAAGTCTACTATTCCAGGGAATAAGTCTTGAAAAAGCTTAGTTGTATTTGCTGAACCATCCATATGTAAAACCCCGTTTTTTATGATTTATTTCTTATGTTCAAAAGTGATTGTTAAGTACCCTTGTCCAGGTTTTTCCGCCTGTTAACTATTAAATTTTTACCTCATCAGCTAAATATATAATCAATTCTTATTTTACATATCTTATTTTAACATATGAAAGCTATCTTTGCCTTTAAAAGAATCGAACAAATAAAAATTAATATCATTGGCTACAGCCTTTGGTATAAGAGTATGGAAAAATCCAGCTCTGTTTCAAGCCTGTCCAAATTCTTCACGGTCTCCTTCCCCGCATGTCTGCTGTACGGAGTCATGTTAAACAGGTTGAATATATCCTGTCTGTCCGTCAGCTCTATTTCATACCGGACATCTATTTCCTCCAGGAGTTTAAAGCCGTCTCCAACGGTCCCCTTCTGCCCTATGGCCTCGGGGGCCTCATATATTAACTGTTTCAAGCCGTAAAGATGTCTCGCACCGGGTACTGCCACCAGAAGTTTTCCCCCTGGCTTTAGTATACGCTTGAATTCCTTTTCATCCCTGGGAGCAAATATGCAAAGTATAAAATCCAGCGCATTTCCTGTAAACGGAAGATGATAGCTGCTGGCTACTGCAAAGCGTATATGCCTGTCTCTGCCGGCAGCATAGTTTATAGCATCCCGGGATACATCCGTGCCGTAAAAATTCAACCCTGTGTTTTCCTTCCGGCATTCCAGGGCTTTTTTCAGCCTGCTGATGTAGTAGCCTTCACCGCAACCGGCATCCAGCAGGTTAACGCCGTCAGAAAGGATATTATTAAACTGTTTTACATCTGCTATATCAACAATAGAATTCAATTTCTCAGAAAACTCTTCATAATAGCCTGCATTAAGGAAATCTCTCCTGCTTTGCAGCATCTCCCTGCTGTCACCGGGAGTTCCGGACCCAATGTGGCTTGAAAGCAGAAGGTTAACATATCCCTTCCTGGCAATATCAAAATTATGCCCATTTGGACAAAAGTACTGCTTCAAGCCTTGATTCAGAGCTTTTGAACAATTTGGACACTTAAATACGGTTTTATACATAAAAAGCTGCACCTTCCCTTTTGGAGCGCCACATTATAGCTTGTTTATTTCCTCTAACAGTTCTGCTACCGCCTTTTCCTGGGGTATTTTTTTTATTATCCGGCCCTTCTTAAAAAGGAGAACTTCATTTACTCCGCCGGCAATACCTATGTCTGCATCTTTGGCTTCCCCAGGCCCGTTGACTGCACAGCCCATTATGGCCACTTTTATGTCCTTGTCCAGCTTGTCCAAAACAGGCTCTATTTCATTAACTATTCCTATCAGGTCAACCTTCGTCCGGCCGCAGGTAGGACAGGATACTACCTCTATACCCTCCCTCAGCAAGCCAAGGGCCTTAAGTATTTGCTTGCCCGCACGTACCTCCTCCACAGGATCACCTGTCAGAGATACTCTTATGGTGTCTCCGATTCCCTCTGCCAGCAGGCAGCCTATACCTACAGCTGACTTAATGGTTCCCTTGTATAGGGTCCCGGCCTCCGTGACACCTACATGGAGAGGATAGGAAGTTTTCTTCGAAAGCAGCCTGTACGCAGCTATAGTCATGGGGACACTTGAAGCCTTGATTGAAATTGCAATATCTTCAAAATCTTCAGCTTCCAGCAGCGCCGCATGATTCAAGGCACTTTCAACCATACCCTGGGGAGTTACGCCTCCATATTTTTCTATTATGCTTTTTTCTACAGAACCGGAATTAACTCCGATACGAATTGGTATCTGACGTTCCTTAGCCATACGGGCTACAAGTCTGACCCTGTCCTGGCCGCCAATATTACCTGGATTCAGACGAATTTTATCAGCACCGTTTTTCATACACTCCAGGGCCAGTCTGTAATCAAAGTGTATGTCTGCAACCAGGGGTATTTTAGTGCTTTTCTTAATTTCACAAACCGCCTGGGCGGACTGGAGGTCCGGAACAGCAACCCGGATTATCCCGCAGCCTTCCTCCTCAAGTCTCTTTATCTGCTCAACAGTGGATTTCACGTCCCTGGTGTCGGTATTTGTCATTGATTGAACAGAAATAGGAGAATCTCCTCCCAAAAAGATATCTCCTACTCTTATTTTCTTTGTCTCTATTCTTTCTATAAAATTATCCATCAGGTTCTTCTCCCGTCACAGTCACTTGCCGTGGCCCCAGTCCCCATGATGGGGATTCAGGCCCCCAGCCTCCCAAAATGCCGGGCAGAGGTTTAACCTCTACCCCATCTAAGTATGTCATTGAAGGTGGCATAAATCATAAGCATAATCAATATAACCATTCCAACCATTGTTATCAAGGCTTCCTTTTCAGGATTGAGGGGCTTCTTTCTGATACCCTCTACCAGCAGGAGCACCAGCTTGCTTCCGTCAAGAGCGGGGAAGGGAATAAGATTTACAAGCCCCAGGTTAATGCTGATCATGGCCGAAATTGACAGCAGCCGTATAATAGTTTCCATGGCGGATGCACTGGCCGCAACCTCGTTGCTTATTGTGGTGGTTATTCCCACAGGCCCCATAAGGTCGCTTGCAGGCACAACTCCTGTAAACAGCCAACCCAGGGAATAGTATATGGACCTGGATATGAATACATTGTATTTTGCAGCTTCTTTTATTGTGGTGCCTATTCCGCCCTTTGTATGCTCAAAGTCAAGTATGCCTATGGCATAAAATTCAGAATTCTTACTTTTCATCGGCACCACCGGCTTTAGCTCCAGTTGCTTCCCGGCCCTCTCAACCTCTACTCGGACAGCCTTATCCTTGTTCTGCTGCAGGATATCACGTATGTCCTTCCTGGTCCTGACCTCTTTTCCGTTGAGTCCCACAATCCTGTCCCCCTCCTTCAAACCAGCCTGCAAAGCCGGTGATTTAGGAGATACCGCCTCAACCACATTGGATTTTGCACCATCGAGTTTATCATCCAGGGGTGTAAAGCCAAGAATATAGCTTTGTCTGTCAGGCGTGAGCTCCACAGTCCTTGTTTCACCGTTCCGCTCATATTCCAGTACAACGCTCTCATCCGTCAGAGGATAAGAAAATATCCCCAGGTCGTTTACATTGTAAATCGTTTTGCCGTTATATTTTAAAAGCCTGTCACCAACCTGCAGTTGCTGGGCCTCTGCCACAGAGCCGGGCTGAATGTCCTTTATCTCGGTTGTATAATAGCCCGTGTAGGATATCATGATAATGGCAAATACCAGTGCAGTCAGTATGTTCATTATAGGGCCTGCAGCAATTATTGCCGCTCTGACACCTATGGGCTTTCTGTTGTATGCCCTGTCATCCTCAGAGGCCTCTTCCTCACCTTCCATTTTTACATAGCCTCCAAGAGGTATCAGCCTGAGAGAATACAAGGTCTCCCCTTTTTTGAAGGAAAACAGCTTGGGCCCCATGAACAGCGAAAATTCATTTACCTTTACCTTGAATGCCTTTGCCACCATAAAATGGCCAAGCTCGTGAACAATTATCAAAAAGCTTAGAGCTAATATTGCCAGTAATATTCCCATAAATTCCTCCATTTCTCTTTTAAAGGATATCTGTCTGTCCTTTGACTTCCTTTTCGGCCTGCCTTCTCGCCCAGCCGTCTATTTCTATTATATCGTCCAGGCCTGGACAAATATTCACTGTATGAGCCAGCATTACCCTTTCTATTATATCCGGGATGCCGGTAAATGATATTCTGTTTTTTAAAAATGCCGCTACCGCGACTTCGTTGGCAGCATTCATAGCAGCTGGCATAGTTCCGCCTTCCCTCAAGGCATCAAAGGCCAGTTGCAGACATCTGAAGGTTTTCACATCGGGTTCTTCAAAAGTCAGCTGTGAGTTTTTCAGCAGATCCAGCTTTGGAAAATTATTAGGCCGTCTGTCTGGATAGGTAAGAGCCAGCTGGATAGGTATCCTCATATCAGGAGAACCTAATTGCGCCATTACCGAGCCGTCAATATATTCTATCATGGAATGAATTATACTTTGAGGGTGCACCAGCACTTGAATCCTGTCGAGTTCTTTGTCAAACAGCCATTTTGCCTCAATTACTTCCAAGCCCTTATTCATAAGTGTGGCAGAATCAATGGTTATCTTGCTGCCCATACTCCAGTTGGGATGTTTCAAAGCCTGGGCGGGAGTTATATTCCGAAGCTCTTCCCCGGTTCTGCCTCTGAAAGGCCCTCCTGAAGCAGTTAAAATTATCTTCTCCACCTGCTTTTCATTATTGCCCATAAGGCATTGGTATATTGCCGAATGCTCAGAGTCCACGGGAAATATTTTAACGCCTTGAACCTCTGCCTCCTGCATAACCAGCCGTCCTGCGGTTACAAGGGTCTCTTTGTTTGCCAGAGCTATGTTTTTACCGCTTTTTATGGCGTGCATGGTAGGTATCAGTCCGGCCGTACCAACCACTGAGGTAACAACTGTGTCCGCTTCCTGAATATCCACTGTGCGGAGCATTCCTTCAAGCCCCCATAAGATCTGAACCTTCATTCCCGCCAGTCTGCTCTTAAGCTCGGCGGCAAGCTTTTCATCCCCCACTGAAACCAACCGGGGTTTAAACTCCTGCACCTGTTCTTCCAGTAAATCTATATTTGAATTTGCAGACATTGCTGCAACCTTTATTCCAAGATTTCTTGCCACGTCCAAGGTTTGAACGCCTATGGAACCAGTTGATCCCAGAATAGAAATAACCTCTGCCATTTTACCTCCAGGCCCTGGCATCATCAGGAAGCCCCCTGCTCTCAGGCAAACAATGTCATTGCTGAAAGCAGCGGTTTTTACCGATACCCTTGAGCCGATAGATTTAAAAGTCTTATAAAAACAGTACTAGAAAATAGTAAACCACCGGAGCGACAAACAATATGCTGTCGAATCTGTCCAGTACTCCCCCGTGGCCCGGCATAATGCTGCCGTAGTCCTTCACATTTACATATCTTTTTACCGCAGACGCCGACCAGTCGCCTATCTGTGATATAACCCCACAGAAAATACCCAACAGTGCAAGTGCCATATATGAAAGCTTTAAATCAAAATATGTCTGAGCTATGAAACCAAACAGGAGCATGAGCAATACACACCCGAAAATGCCGCCGACAGCTCCGGCAACAGTTTTCTTGGGACTGATCTCAGGGATGATCTTCCTTTTCCCGAAAAGCCTCCCGCAGGTGTAGGCCATAGTATCCGTACCCCATGCGCCGATGAATATCAACCATATGAGGAGCATACCGTGCTCCATGTTTCTTATGAGAATCAAAAAGCTCATGAGAAATGGGACATAGGCAATACCAAAGGCTGTAATGCAGGCATCTGCAATATTATACTTCTTATGCTCGAATACAATAAAAGTCATACATAAAAAAATTATAATACAGGTGGAAATCCCGGTCAGCAAACCTAAATCCAGCTTATACCAGCCCAGCTCCTCAAGTCCAAGGAGTAATAGGGGAACTATGGACAAATAGCCTACAACCTTGATTGGCTGTATAGCCTTCAGCTTTGCTGCGGAATTGTAAAACTCATACAGCCCTATTGCAGCTATGATACTGACGATTACTCCCAATACCACAGACCCCATGTACAATACGGCTATAAGCAGAGCCAAACCTACCAACGCACTGATAACTCTTGTTTTTAACATCATGCCTCCGTGTCACACCCGCCTTTTTAATATTCTAAAGGCCGAAATATTTTATGGGAATTCATTAATTAATCCCGCCAAATCTTCTGTTTCTCAGTTCAAAAGCCTTTAATGCCTCAGCAATATGGCTTCCATTTATATCAGGCCAGAGTTCGGGGGTAAACCAGAACTCCGTATAGGCACACTGCCAGAGCAGATAGTTGCTGATTCTCTGTTCACCGCTGGTTCTTATAAGCAGGTCCGGCTCAGGTATTCCGACAGTATAAAGACAGCTCTCCAATTGCCGCTCATCAATATCCTCGACCTTCAGCTTTCCCTCTTTGACCTTGGCGGCTATTTTTTTGACCGCATCCAGAAGTTCAATCCTGCCTCCATAGTTGAGGCAAATTATAAGATTCAGTCCGTCATTAACACCCGTCAGCTTTTCCACCCTCAATATCTCCTGCTGCAATTCTTCCGGAAGACCCTTTGTATCTCCTATTACCTTTATCCGTACATTGCTGCCATCCAGTTCCTTTTCTGCATTCCTCAAAAATTCAACCAGCAAATCCATGAGAGCATCCACTTCACTCCTGGGCCTTTTCCAATTTTCCGTGGAGAAGGCAAATACCGATAAATACTTAACCCCTATGTCGGAACAATAAATAACTACCTTTTTAAGTGCCATAGAACCTTCCCTGTGTCCAACACTACGAGGCAGGCCTCGTTTTTTTGCCCATCTTCCATTGCCGTCGGGAATAATTGCTATGTGCCCGGGAATTGTTGAAAAATCCCTTTTTGCCTTCTCCGGTCGCCTGAACAACCGTGTAATTCCAGTCCAAAGACCCATATCGACCTCCATCCTATTACATGCCCGCCACTGTGCACCTACTCAAACATAAAACCAGCAGTACTAATTATGTATCCAAGCCCAAGGTTTTGGAAACCCTTTTCAAATAGGGTATTTTTTAAAACAACCCCTCTATTAGAGGGGTTTACATACTAATATGCTGAGCTTATTTTCCGAGACTGTAACACGAAGCACCCTGAATGTATAATCATATTCCTGACTCTGCAATTTCGGCGGAGCAGTGACAGTGATTTTTTCGATTTCAAACCCATCCTTCTTCGCCTGACGGACAGCATCACCCAGAGTATAGCCTATCAACCGGCTCATACTTCCATGATTTCCTTGTCCTTGACCTCAACTATATGATCTATTTCCGCAATAAATTTATCGGTAAGATTCTGAATATCCTTTTCAGCATCCTTTAAGTCATCCTCAGTTATCTCACTGTTCTTTTTTTTGGTTTTCATCTGCTCTATGGAATCTCTTCTTATAGATCTTATTGCAACCTTTGCATCCTCGCCTTCTTTTTTAACCGTTTTCGTTAAATCTCTGCGCCTTTCTTCAGTGAGGGCAGGAAACACAAGACGAATAACCTTGCCGTCATTGTTTGGGTTGATTCCGATGTCAGATTTCTGAATTTCCTTTTCTATATCCTTGAGGAGCTTGGCTTCCCAAGGCTGTATCAGTATAACTCTAGCTTCGGGTACCGACACAGTGGCAATCTGTTGAATGGGAGTGGGCGCACCGTAATAATCAATTGAAATCTTATCCAGTATCTGAGGATTAGCTCTCCCTGCCCTAATGCCTGAAAGGGTATCCTTCAAAACATTTATGGTTTTTTTCATTTTTTCTTCAATAGGTCTGTAAAGCTCCTTATCCATAAAATCCTCCTAAAAAATTCGTTGCCAACAACTTTAGAATATTAATATTTAAAAATACTTACAGAACAAATTAATCCAGCCAACGCACCAGCTTAATTTATTTGCTCACTATATATAATACAATTAATTACATTGGATTTCAATATATTGTGGTGCCAATCTCTTCACCCTTTACGGCTCTTATAATATTGTCAGGATCGCTAAGGCCGAATACAAGTGTAGGAATCCCATTGTCCTTGCAGAAGGAAGCCGCAGTCAGATCAATGGCACACAGCCCTTTGTTCAAATACTCCTGATAACTGAGTCTTTCATATTTTATGGCACCTGGATTTTTTGAAGGGTCGGAATCATAAATGCCATCAACATTTTTTGCCATAAGTATTGCTTCGGCGTCAATTTCAGCAGCCCTGAGAGCTGCGGCAGTATCGGTTGAAAAATAAGGATTCCCCATGCCACAGGCAAATATTACAATTCTTTTCTTTTCCAGATGTCTGACAGCCTTTCTCCTTACATACGGCTCAGCAATCTGCCTCATTTCTATAGCAGTTTGCACCCTAACCTGAATACCTCTGGACTCAAGTGCATCCTGAAGCCCCAGGGAGTTTATTACTGTGGCCAGCATTCCCATATGGTCCGCCGTTGTCCTATCCATGCCCTTTCCGCTTCTGCCTCTCCAGAAGTTGCCACCGCCTACCACGATTGCTATCTCAACTCCCAGTTTGTGTACCTCAAGAATTCTGTCACATATTTCATTTACTGTACCAGTATCGATTCCACTGCCTTTTTCACCTGATAAAGCTTCTCCACTGATCTTTAACATTATTCTCTTATATTTTAACTCAGACATGGTTTTCCTCCGTCAACTAAATCATTTAACAAGTATGTATTTCAAACGAATCATTAACCAACTTCTCCAAAATTATGCTGTTTACGTATAATTTATTTAAAAAGCCCCTAATAAAAGGAACATACACCAATATATGTTCCTAAAGAGGGCTGTTACAAAACAAATAAAATATTTCGTTTTGCAACAGCCCCCTTTTATTATCAACCGCCTATTTGCTTCAATACTTCATCAGCGAAGTTTTCTTCCTTCTTTTCTATTCCTTCGCCTCTTTCAAATCTTACAAATCTTCTAACTGTTATATTTTCACCGATGTGAGCTATCTTTTCCTTAACGAGCTGATCTACAGTTATATCAGGATCCTTTATGAAAGGCTGCTCCATCAGGCACTTTTCGCCATAGAATTTGTCAATTCTGCCTTCAACCATCTTGTCAATGATTTTTTCAGGCTTGCCTTCATTTCTGGCCTGGGCTCTCAATATTTCTTTTTCGTTTTCCAGAAGAGCAGCAGAAACTTCTTCTCTCCTAACGAATTCAGGCTTGCTTGCAGCTATCTGCATTGCAATGTCCTTAACCAACTGCTTGAATTCTTCATTTTTTGCCGCGAAATCAGTTTCAATATTTACTTCTACAAGAACACCGATTCTTCCACCGCCATGTATATAAGATTCAACCAAGCCCTCAGCTGCTACTCTTCCAGCCTTGCTTGCAGCCTTGGCTATTCCCTTTTCTCTCAGGTACTCAACTGCTTTTTCTTCGTCACCATTAGTTTCGGTGAGAGCTTTTTTACAGTCCATCATCCCTGCTCCGGTTCTTTCACGGAGCTGTCTTACCATTTCTGCAGTAATCATTTTTATCTCCATTTCCGACATTGATAAATCATTACCCCATGCGCAAATGGGATAAATTTTTATTTATCGCCGTCATTAATTTTTTAGTAATGGTAAAATATTCAGTTTAAAAAATCAAGTTAACTGCCGGATTCAGCTATGAACAAAATCCGGCAATATATGACTTTACGGTTTATTATTCAGCAGCCACTGCCGCTTCTTCAACTTCAACTGTTTCAGCAACCTCAGGAGCGAGCTGCTCGCCCTGACGTCCTTCGATTATGGCATCTGCGATTTTAGCTGCAATAAGCTTTACAGCTCTTATAGCGTCATCATTACCAGGAATTACAAAATCAACCTCGTCAGGATCACAGTTTGTATCAACTATGGCTACAACTGGAATACCAAGCTTCTTAGCTTCAAGAATAGCATTTCTTTCCTTGCGTGGGTCAACTACAAACATGGCCCCAGGAATCTTTTTCATATTCTTGATACCGCCAAGGTTCTTTTCAAGATCGTCCATTTCCTTTTTAAGCTTGATAACTTCTTTTTTAGGAAGAACTTCAAAGGTTCCGTCAGCTTCCATAGCATTTAACTGGTTCAATCTGTCTATTCTCTTGCGAATAGTCTTAAAGTTGGTGAGCATTCCGCCCAACCATCTGTTGTTTACAAAGAACTGACCGCTTCTGTCGGCTTCTTCTTTTATAGAATCCTGAGCCTGCTTCTTTGTACCAACGAAAAGAACGTCCTGTCCGTTCATTGCAACTTCTCTTATGAAGAAGTATGCATCGTCTACCTTCTTTACTGTTTTCTGAAGATCGATGATGTAAATACCATTACGTTCTGTAAAAATGTATTCAGCCATCTTAGGGTTCCATCTTCTAGTCTGGTGACCAAAGTGAACACCTGCCTCCAAAAGTTGTTTCATTGAAATAACTGCCATATAAAAACACCTCCGTTAAAGTTAATACCTCCGCATTCCACTTTTCGTTCAATTTGACATTGACGGTTACATCAGCCATGCTGACACTTTAACAAAGTCAATTACCACGGGTTGAGCTTTTTAATAAACCAGCATGTAATTGACTTCAAATGCGTGTGTATTTTTTCGTTTGCTAGTATACCATATACAAATATTTTTAGCAATGATTTAATTTTTTTTCATAATTTTTATTATTTATTATTTACCTTTTTAATATTTATAATTTATCTATATTTTCAGCCTTACTTTTACCCTTATTACCAGAGAGCATGGACAAAGATGCTATCCCGCCGCTGACGATTCCACCTCAGCAGGCAAATATTTCTCATATTTCCTGCGAAATACCCTTATATAGAACGGAACTCCTCTGGTTACCCAGTCGAAGCACCAGGCTATCCATATTCCCATAATACCAAGTCCTGTATACCTTACCAGCACATATCCCAAAAGTACTCTCACGAGCCACATGCTCAGCATGGATACTGTGGTTACATATACAACATCTCCGGTGCTTCTGAGACAAGCAGGCATTATAAAGGCTGCAGGCCAGAATACGGGTATACAGGCCAGAGTCAGATAGGTTATATGCAGTGACATGGTCAGGACCTGGTCTGTGGGCTGATAAAGCTTCAGTATATGGGAGGCAAACGGCAGAAATATAAGTGAAACCCCTGCCAGCAGTACCATGGCATACAGGGTAAGCTTGTTTATCATCTTCCTGAGCGCCTCTTTATCCCCAGACCCGGCATAGTAGCCGATTATGGATACTGCAACTATGGAAACAGCTCCTCCCGGAATGTTAATAATGGAATTAAGTGACCCGGCTATGCTGTTTGCCGCCAGAGCTGCTGTTCCAAGAGAGGCCACAATGGACTGTACCAGAAGCTTTCCTCCATTGAATACCAGGCTGTCCAGTCCCGCAGGCACACCGATATACAAAACAGGCTTCATTATTCCCAGGGAGATTTTGAAGGATGCTGTTTTTATGTGTATTTTCGGGTTTCTCAGCAGTTGGAAGAGCAATATGGCCGCACCCACCAGACGCGCGGAAACCAGTCCTATACCTGCACCTAAAACCCCCAGTTCAAGCCAGAATATGCAAACTGCTCCTACGGCCAGATTTACAAGGTTTGACATTACTATGGATATCATGGATGCAATAAAATTATTATTTGCGCGGAATATTCCGGTGAAAACGTTGAACAGTCCCAACAAAGGGTATGATATTGCGGAACATATCATATATGTCCAGGCAGCCGACTTGACCGCAGCCTCAGCCCCGCCGAACATGAAGCCAATAATCTGCTTTCCAAAAATAAAAAGCCCCAAACCCGTTAAGGTAGACAGAATGAACACTGATATGATTGATTGTGCCGCAGTGTTTGATGCTTTTTTTCTGTCTCCCGCACCAAGGTGCTGGGCTATTACAACTGTCGCTCCTGTGGCGACTGAAAGAAATAGATTCATAGCAACAAAGTTTATGGAGTCAACTATGCCCACCGCTGAGACGGCAAAAGCCCCCAGCCCGCTTACCATCATAGTATTGACTACTCCTATGGCTGCTGAAAGGAATTGTTCAATAAATGCAGGAAAGAAAAGTCGTATTAATTCTTTTTTGGAAAACAAATGTATCACGGCCTTTATTCTTTAGTTGCATAAGATACTGTTAATAATCTGCAATGATGTATTTATTAAGTATGCATTTCATTATTTTAAAACTATAATCGAATATCCTCAAACAATAAAAACCTGCCCTGCAACTGTTTTAAATGAATAACCTGCCATATGCTGATATTTCTTAGATATTCCAAAGTATTTGGGAGGCTTCCTTGTTTCAAAACAACTTTACCGCTGGAGGTCATAGTAAAGGTGACATGGGATTATTCCTTTAAACCTGCGGCTTCCTTTCGTATTGAAGCTGGACGAACTGGTTGAAGCGCCTTACATTTACCAGTTTCAAATCCATATAAATCTCCGACTCACTGAACAAAGGAATACTTATGGTCTTTTACGCAAAATCTGTCATTTTACAAGACTTCTGAAGTATATATGGTTTCCATCAGGATCACAAAAATGCATGTTTTTTGCACCCCAGGGCTGCAGCCTTGGAGCATCGATTATATGTATTCCCAGCTCCAGCAGCCTTTCATATTCCCTGTCCACGTCCGCTACCGTAAATGCAAGGCTGATATTCTGATTCAGATTGTTTTTGGGCAATCCGTTATTGTAAACAGATAAGGACACTCCCCCCTCTATTATGAATTGATGGACAGTATCCCTGCATTCAGATGAAATATTCAGAATCCTTCTGTAAAAGTCAGCCAGCCTTAATACGTCGTTTGTCTCTATGCAAACCTCACCAAGCTTCATTTTTTATCCCCTCTTCTTTTAGTCTGGATTAACCCGTTGTGCCAGAGCTTGTCCGGAGTGAATAGCATTCTCTTCCTGTTATCACATTTTAATCAGCACAACAGGTTAAATTAATACTATCTAGTATGTTACCATAATTCAACGGAGATTGAAACTAATGCTGTCAAGTTTTTAGAGAAGTGAGACATAGTTGTTGACATCACTTATAGCCTTGTCGCATCTATATTCCTTGCCGCAGCCGTTGGTTTCATCATTACACGCCGGAATGACCAGCTCACTGTTCAGGACATATATAATGCCTTTGGCCAGGTTGGCCATACCTGTCTTTGTGTAGCCTTTTGCTTCGCCCTTAATGCCCGATTCCTGCAGTTTCCTGACGGTGTAATTTTTAACCTCACCGTATTGGAACCAGTAGCTGCCCGCTCTAAGTCCGCCGCTATCGTTAATCTGTTGTTTAGTTGCTACGGTAAGGTGTATTTTGGTGTCATCCGGAAGGTTTCCCAATACCCCTTCCACTGTTTTCTTTTCAAATTCAGGCCGCTCTGTAATCTTACGCTGCCGGACAGCATTACAATAGGGACAAACATCCAGGTTTTCATTTTTTACCTTTCTGCTGCAGCTTTTACATATCCAGTTCATTTGTGCAGGCATTGAAGCTCCCATATTGGGTTTTATGAGCTTGCTGCCGCCGGTGCTTTTTTCCAGCCTTTCCGCCTGCTCCCCTTTACTGCTTGCTTCGGTTTCCAGTGCAGAATCATTATTTATATCCAGGCCCTCCGCCTGACCTGTGGGCTTGACCCTTCCCTGTGCCTGCTGCACCACATGCCAGGCTTCATGCGGCAACGACTGCTCCTGTCCGGGAGACACATGTATTTCCGTGCCTTTTGTATATGCGGCTGCCCCTACCTGCATAGCTTTTGCCGAGTTATAGGTTACCCTTACCTCACTCAAGTCAAAACCGGACAGACTTTCAACGCCTTCCTTCAATTTTTGAGGCAGACCGGTGCTGTTACCGGCCATACCCTGGTTGTGCCTCATTTGCTTTTTTCTCTGCTTTCCTTGCTCCAGAAGGCTTTTAGCCCTGCCGTATCCCAAGGCGGCCTGTACCAATATAAATTCCTCCCCGGAAACAGTCTCAGGAGCCGTTAAAAGCCTGTCTACAATTTTTTTTACCCGTGCGGCATTGCTGTCTGGCTTTTGTCCGGCCAAAGCGTTCTGACGGCTCTTACCGGAGCCTTTTGTTGTTTCGTTTTTTTCATTTACCAGCATTTTCTCCATGAGTATCCACCCCTTAAAAAACTCACTTCATCCTGAGTAAGCGCATTTGCTACCGGGGATGTAAGCTGTCGTCACTTAATATTCACAGCATTTTTGTCCTAATTATTAAGTGAAAGGAGAGCAATTTTTACAACCTTCAACCGCTAAAAGTTCATATCCCACCTGAAAAGGCTGCCATTAATGGCAGCCCTCAGGTTTAAGTTCCTTGCTCAATTTCTTTATTGCCTTTTTCTCAATCCTTGACACATACGATCTCGAAATCCCAAGCATTTTAGCTATCTCACGCTGGGTTTTACTCGTTCCGTTCAGTAAACCGTACCTCAACTCAAGAACAACCTTCTCCCTGTTTTTAAGTGTACCCTTCATTTTACTGTACAGCCGCTTTACCTGCATTTTCAGTTCTACTTCATCCACAACCGATTCGGAGTCATTGCTGATCAGATCAATCAGGGTTATTTCGTTGCCCTCCTTGTCGATACCGATGGGGTCCTGGAGTGAAACTTCATTCTGTATTTTTTTAGACGCTCTGATTTGCATTAGAATCTCATTTGCTATACCATCAATACGGAAACAACCGGCCTTTTAACCTTTTGTGTTTAAAACCAGCTTAAGCCCTCTGCCATCCCATTCCAGGCGGCTTATGAGAATCTTCAGCAGGGACCGCTTTGCATCCACTCCTATTTGCTCCCATATAATGTGCTGGGGCGGAAACAGGCTTCCCACATACATTTCGGGAGCTTTGGCACATGCCTGGCTCTCAAGTTTTTTTAGGAGAAGGGTTTCTATGGAGTCTATGTACGTCTGTTTTTGCAGATTAAGATTTTCCAACTGCTCCAGAATGGACTTTTCAATGTCGGGATTTTCTTCTTTCGCCAGAACCCTTATAAGATTCTTTATTTCAAAGTCAGTGTTGAAAAGCTTTTCTTCCATCATATGCAGCTCATCCTTCTCATTATCGCTGCCAAACCAGCTTTTCATCTCGGCAAGGCACTTTTCATCAATAATAGGAGGATACTTCTCAATTATATGTTCCAGTTCACGAATAGCCAGGCCATCCACCATATTGCCATTGGCATTTGCCATATGGCACTGGGCCTTACAGCTTTTCTCCTTGAGTTCGCATATATAGTAAAATACCGGCTGGCCATTTGAGCTAAGTCTCTTACCAGCTTTAGGCCTCATGAGGCTGCCGCAGTCTGCGCACCTTAATACCCCTGACAGAAGAGCTGTGCTGCTCCTGACCTTCCTGTAGGACTTTGACCTGTTTTTAAGCAGCAGCTCCTGAGCCTCAATCCACTCTTCGCTGGGTACAATACCCTCATGCTGCCCCACCGCAAGAATCCATTCACTGCTTTTTCTGTATCTTTCAGCAGCATTGCCATTTTGCCGGGTTTTGTTATAACTCATAAGACCACTTAAACCGTTAAACTCCTCCTCGTGGGAATAAATCTCATAATTGTTTGCACTAAGGTACTCATACAGTGTTTTATCAGCCCTGGCATATACCGGATTGGAGAGTATGAACCTGATGGAAAATCTTCCAAATACCGCTCCATTCCTGGTATAGATTCTGTTCTGTGCCAGATATTTCTCAACCTTGGTAATGGATTTGAATTCCTGATACTTGCGAAAAATCAGATGAACTATGCCGGCCTCTTCTGGAACAACAACAAGTCTATAGCTTCTCGACACACGGCCGTCGGCCTCCCTGCCTGATACCATTTCAGAAACAAAACCGGTGGGAGTGGTACCACCCAGCCACCTTCCGGTTTTAGCCAGCTGCAGCATATTATCTCTGATTCTTTCAGCTATTGTCTCCCTTTCAAGCTGTGAAAAAACAGAGGCTATATACATCATAGCTCTGCCCATAGGTTTTGTGGTATCAAACTGCTCCTTTACCGAGACAAAACTAACTCCCAGCTTTTCCAGCCTGTCAATCAAATGAGAAAAATCCGATACGTTTCTGCTGACCCTGTCCAGTCTGTAGCAAATAATAGTTTCAAACCTCTTATTCCTGGCATCCCTGAGCATCTGCTGAAATCTGGGCCTGTCGGTATTCCCGCCCGAGAAGCCCTCGTCCTCGTAAATCAGGAAATCCTCCTCCTTGCAGTCCAAATAATTTATCCCGTGTTCCTTACACATATTAATCTGATTTTCAACACTTTCACCCTGACCTGTGTACCTGCTTTTGCGAGAATAAATGGCTACTTTCATAAAGACCCCAATATCACTAAGCTTATACTTTAGTAATATTGGGGCAGCCCGTTTATTATTACAGATTTTTCAATCTTTAGTACTGATTTGTACTATTTGCTTATATATTAGAATTACATTTTATGAATTGTATTACTTTCTGGCTATTCTTGAATAAATCAAGGTCGCTATCTCTTTTTTCTGACTGCTGCTTATATCCAGATCCTTCAAAAAGCTTTTAACCAGTTTTAAATATTCCATGCCCAACAGTCCCCTAAGACTGTTGACCTCTTCAACGGAATCAGGATAATGGGTATTCAAACGATAATTATCTGCTTTCATAAAACAGCTCTCCTTAATACAACCTGCTGGTTAAATATATGCCCATATGGCAGGTACAAATTCACTTTTATTATTTGACCAAAGCTTTTACACTGACTTTCACAATACGATACTTTTCCGTTACAAAGCAATAGCATTTGCTATATGCAGCTATGTGACACACCTTCGATTGTTTATTTCCAGCTAAAACTATTGTATCACTTAACCTGTGAAATAAGAACACTTGACGAAAATGCCACCGTAGGAGAACGAATACGCTTCTGCAGAAGCAAAGGGGAAAGTATTAATATTCATTCTCACGGAGTTTGGCGGAAGTATTTCGACAATACCGTATATGTCAATCTGGAAACGAACCTCTCTGTGGCCAGATACTTCCATGACGACATTACGCCTGAAAGACTGATACGTTTCCTTGAGACAACGGTATATGAAGAAATCATTCCTGATAAAACATTAATAATATTTGATGAAATACAAAGCTGCGAGAGAGCTCTGACGGCTCTTAAATACTTTTGTGAACTAGCGCCGGAATATCATTTTGCAGCAGCCGGCAGTCTGCTGGGCATTGCCATTAACAGGGAAAAGTACAGCTTCCTAAAATTAAAAGCACAGCCTCGAGAGTTAAACTGCTTATACAGACTTAGGCAGTTCCTGCCTCCTTGCGGCTATTTCCGCTGCGAGGGCTGCATAGAGCGTATCAATTTGTCTGTCATTCAGCTTTAGGGATTCTATGTACTTTATTGTTGCCATACAGCGGAAGGCTGCTATTTCCTTGCTTATTTGCACCAAGGCCTTGTCATCTGAAGGATAGTGGATTATTGCTTCCTTGAACACCTGCGGCCCCCTTTCCTGGTTTGATATGGCCTTCATGCCTGCCACCTGTAAATCACAACTGTACATTGGCTGCCCTTGGCAGCCATTCACCTGAAAAAATGTTAAATACTGTTGCCGTTATAAAATATATTCTTGAAATGTTTGTCTATATTCCCTCAAACGTAGAGGCAGCAGAATCAAGTAATAATATCCCCGTAGTTTGGTAAAATAAAACAGGCCCGCTACCAAGAGCAGACCTGTTTTTTATCCCACTACTTCCTCCCATGCCTTCCTTTACACTTTTGGCAGGCTTGTAAGCTGTCCCAGGAGATACATCTTTAATATGGCTATGTCAATTGCATCCACTGTGCTATCCTTATTTAAATCTGCCAGTTTCAAGGAATTCTCAGACAGACTGACCAGCCCTAAAAGATATTGCTTAAGAACTGCGTAATCAATGGAATCTACCACTTTGTCTCCGTTCACATCTCCGTAAATAGAATCAGTACCTGCCCCAATACCGCTCATTATGGCATTTATAATAGTCTGCTGGGTTACAGTAAGGCTGGCCCTGTTGAACAATGCAAAGCCGTATGCTCCATTATAGCCGTTATCCCAATAAACCGGAACAGAGCCGTACTTTTTGGAAAGGCTGCAGAGAGTTTTTGCAAATATTTCACGGTAGGTAAGATTTGAAGAATCGGCACTTGATTTGTCCACCGCTCCGAACTCACCGATTACAGCCGGGTATCCGTTTACCACAAATTTGTTATATACCGACTTAAGCTGTGAATCCATGTAGTCTTCCTGACCCCATGTGGATTTTCTATAAATGTCCTTTGCCGACGCCCCCCACTGTGTGATGGCACCGGATTCTTCTCCGCAGAAGTCCCAGGGGGAATAGTAATGCACGGATATCATTATCCTCTTTTCAGAGGCTGGAACAGCAGCCGACCTGTAATTGTCCGAGGGCATAACAAAACCATAATTCCCCACCGTATAATCAATATTGGTATTCCAGCCCGGAATCAGAAGCCATCTGGCACTGTTATTCCCTCCGGTCTGTCTCACCGTATCAATGAAAATCTGATTGTAGGCATTTATATTTGAATAATATGTGGTGTTAGGCGTGTTGTAATTGCCGTCAAATTCTTCGTTCATGGATTCAAAGATCAAATGCTCGTCATAGTTGACAAACACGTTTGCAATCTGTTGCCAGACCTTTTGATATTTTGCCTTTATAGTTGTCTGGTCACTGGAATTGCATAACAGCCAGGAACCACCTATGGTATTATACCCGTCGCCATGTATGTTGATGATTATGTACATGCCCTCACTGTATGCGTAATCAACCACCTCTTTGATTCTGGAAAGCCAGGCAGTATCAATAGTGTAATTGGGTGCACCGCCTATTTTGCTGAAATATGAAACAGGAATACGAATTGTCTTGAAGCCGGCTGCCTTTACCTTCTGAATAAGTGATTTTGTAATAACCGGGTTCCCCCATGCAGTTTCTCCCGGAGTTCCGTTTACAACAGCCTCCAGCTGGTTGCCAAGATTCCAGCCCGCACCCATGGCAGAAATTATTTGTGAATTATTCAACTGGTCAAAATCCGATGTCAGTCCAGCTGCGGCCCAAACACCAGGTCCCCAGCCTGCAATGACCGTTGTAAACATTACAGCCGCCGCAAGCAATAAACATTTAATTGACTTGAATTTGAATGCCATAATAATAACCTCCTTTAAATTTGTTATAAGCTTTTTTAAATCATCTTTATTAATCATTTCTGACTTAGAACGTAGTTAACTGCTTCACTGGAGTTTGTAAACATTTTTTCCACTGAAAGATCACCGTCAATTACAAAAAACATGGGGTATTTGCGCTTTGCTGCCTCCACCCCCATTGCATGACAGTATGTATTAAAATATATTTGCTGAGGATCAATTTCCAGGTACTTGTCGAAATCCTGTCTGGTATCAAAGTCGGGACGAACGGTAATCACATTCATCTTCTTTCCCATGAGATCCATATTTTCCCTTATTATTTCTTCGCCCTCCTTGCATCTCTTACAACTGGATGAAATAAACATAAGCATGGTCTTTCCTTTGTGCTCCTGTAGAAATGTATCCGAACCTGTGGCATTTTTCAAAATCATCTCTCCGGCCCTGGTGGTTAAATCTTCTTTTTCATCCAGCTCAATGATTTTGCTTATAAGTGATATATAACTGTATCCGGCAACCATTACAATTTTATTCTTCTCATCCATCAGAAACGCATTGGGTTTGGACTCACTTAAGGATACCTTCCCCCCCAGCGAATAATTGATCTTTTCATCAATTCCCGCCATTTTCAGTTCCCGGGTGGGTATTGTGTCCTCCCACAGTATGTGATAACTTACACCCTCAAGGTTTATAAGGCTGATTAACTTGGATATGCAGTTAAGCCTGTCAATACAGTCCCTGTTTTTGTCATCCAGATAAAAAACCACTTTGTATTTACTTTCCACACTGTCTATTTTCTCTGGTTTTCCAGAGGTATTGAACAATTTAAGAGATGACGGTATCACATCTCCGGACATTAATTCCGACCCATAAAGCCTGTTTGAGCAGGAAGTGGTTGTTAAAAGAGTTGCTATAGCAAATACTATAAGAATTACATACTTTTTCATAATAACCTCCATGAGGTCAACTCCGATTCTTATTCAGAGCTGACCCCTTTTGTTGTTTTTTAATCAGTCGGCAACGAGACAGCTATACCAAGTAAATATTGTTTCAGCCGTGAAAAATCAATTGCATTTATTTCTCCGTTTGCATCCATGTCGGCTAACTTTGTATCTTCTATATTCCCCAAGCCCAAAAGATATGCTTTCAAAAGCTGGAAGTCCAAAGCGTCAATCTGTCCGTCGGAATTTATGTCACCTGCCTGGTATAAACTGCCTGCCTCAAATGTGAACCAGTTAAGATTGAACAGATAGCCGCTGTCCCCCGTAAATAGCAGATACAGGTCGTGTTTTCCGCTTATCCCGTTTACTTTGCCGGTTGCATCAGCCCAGGTCTGCCATGCACCTGTTCCACCTATGGTACAGTTTCCTGCCACTGGTCCCGTAATACCATCCAACCTGATTTCTATATTCCCGCCATTGGAGGCACTGGCTGCTCTGGCTTTAAAAATTCCCACTCCGCTGCCGAAGTCAATATTTTTGAACACCAGATAATCCCCGTTCTCAATATATGCAACATCCAGTCCGCCTTCCGTACAGGTTTCGGTCTGAACTCCCAATTGGCTGTCGAAAGCTTCCGCTTCAATTTTTTCATAAGCTGACTTTGGAACTTCGATGCCGGATTTTCCCCACAGCTCAAATTCGCAAATTCTGGCACCTCCGGTGTTATCCTGAGTGGCGGTATTTATAAACACACGTACATATCTGGCCTTGAATGCCGGGACATTTCTGTCGGTTATGTTCTGCTGGTTTCCATAGGCCACATCCACATCGGTCCAGGTACTTCCATCACTGCTCTTCTGGAGTGTCATATCCCTGGTATTTAGTTTTATTGACTCTGTAGTGCCGGCATGCTTTACCACCCAGCGGCTGATATCATACTCTGATCCAAGGTCAACCTTCAGCCACTCCCCGCTGATACCGTTATCGTGGCACCATTTGGTAGCCGTTGAACCGTCAATGGCCTTATCTGCCTCTTCACCCGTTTTGCTGCCCGAAGCGGTGGCAGTTTTATTCAGAGCTACATTTGTCAGGGTGGCAGCAGTATTTACCAATTGCAAAGAACCGTTCAGCTGATAGGAGCTTCCCGCAGTGGTGGGAAAGCTGATGGTCCTGTTGCCATAGCGCACATTGCAGACACCTCCTGAATTTGATTTTATGGCAGCACTGCTTAGCGCCCCATTGGACCAGCTCATTTCGGTAACTGTAAAATTACCGCGGGCACAGAGGCCGTTGGCATGTCCGGTAGACCATTGGCCCGGCAAAGCAGGTAAAAGCTGGATTTCATTGTTCTGGCTCTGCAGCAGCATCTCAGCTATTCCTGAAGTGAATCCGAAATTGCCGTCGATCTGGAAGGGAGGATGTGCATCCCACAGGTTGTCATAGAGACGTCCGCTCTTGCTTACAGGGGTAATGAGCAGTTTGACCAGGTTGTATGCATGGGTGCCGTCCTCAAGCCTCGCCCAGCAATTCAGTTTCCAGGCTTCGGACCAACCCGTCCCCACGTCTCCTCTTGCATTTAAGGATTTGATTGCCGCATTTGCCACAGAAGGTGTATTCCGCTTACTTATTTCCATACCGGGAAACAGGTCATAGGCAAAAGATATATGGCGGTTTTTTTCATTCTGGCTATCCCAGTCATAAGCCCATTCCTGAAGCTGTCCCCAGCTTCCTATGGTATTGGGCTTGATCTGGGAAAGCTTGGATTGCAGCTTGGAACGGAAGGTTTCATCTACATTGAGTATTCTGGAGGCCTGAATGACAGCTTTGAAAAGCTCCCGGCTGATTCCGTTGTCCATGGTAACACCATAGCTGTTGTATGCGCCCTGTCCACCGCTGGAACCGGGTGGTGTGAGTTCCGGCGAAGTGCCCGGACAGATTACCTGATAATTTTGTCCATTAATGCTCTTTGACTGCATCAGAGTTTGTAAAAAGTCGGCTGAGCCTTTGATTACAGGATAGATATCTTTCAAATAATCTGCGTTCTGATTAAAATTATAAGCATCATACAGCATATTGGAAATCCAACCTGCTCCAGTGGGCCAGAAGCCCCATTCACCGTCAATGGGGGCAGTTCTGTTCCACAGGTCCGTATTATGGTGTACTACCCAGCCGTTTGAAATATTGTAATGTGCCCGGGCCGTCTCATTTCCCGGACTCTGCAGTGCTTTGGCCTTTTCAACAAAAGGCTGGAAGCACTCGGCCAGATTGGTGGTCAGAGCAGGCCAGTAGTTCATTTCATAGTTGATATTGGTAGTCAGCTTGCTGCCCCAGGCCGGATACCGGAACTTATTCCATATTCCCTGCAGGTTCATGGGCTGTGAGTCCCGGGAGGCACTGATCATAAGGTATCTGCCGTACTGGAAAAGCACCTTTGCCAGTTTTGGGTCGTTTGTGGAACCAAATTCTGATATTCTCTGTGCCATTGGCTTGCCATTTTCACTGCCGCTTCCTCCCAGATCAACATCCACCCTCTGGAATAATGCCTGATAGTCGGCTGTATGGTTATTGTACAAGGTGCTGTAAGACTTGGCTGAAGCGTTGGTAATATCGGCAGTCGCCTTTCCCTTTTCATCTCCGTTACAGGTTTTGTAATTGATAAAATTTGTACGGACAGAAGTAAGAATAACTACCGAGTCGGCATTTGTGACATTTATTTGATTGTTGCCGGCTGTAACTGAACCGTTTGTATTAATGATTTTTGAACGTGTCGAAAACCAAACAGCATATGAAATACCGTTGTCAGAATCTCCATGTCCGTTCATTACCAGAGTATCCGATCCCGAGGTTGAAATGGTATACTGACCTGAAAGCGAAGACTCGTAGCCGGCGGTAAAAGATACCGACCCTGCTGAACTACAGGTGATTCGGGTAACCAAAACCTGATCGGGGTAACTGACAAAGGACTCCCTGTGATATTTCTTCCCACCGTAGGTATAATCACTGGAAACAACACCGGTATTCATATCCAGCTGCCTTGAGTAGCCTGATACCGAGCTGTGACCAAAAGCCAGCTTCAGGTTTCCCACTGATTGATACCTGGCTTCGCCCCCGCCGATCATATTATTTTTAATTGTGGTGCTTCCAGTTATGTATTGTTCTGCAAACAGCTGGTCCTGAGCCGTCTTTAGATAGTTCGCGGCACCGGCCTTATTATTGTTGCTTGGCCCGCTGCTCCAAAAAGTACTTTCGTTCAGATCTATCCTCTCATCCGGATAATTTCCGTAGACCATTGCACCGATACGACCGTTTCCGAGGGGCAACGCCTTATAAAATGACTCGTTCAGATCATACGCATCCCCGGAAAAATTGGTTCCTGCCATACTGTTGTACCACAATTTCAGATCATTATCAGAAAATGCAGCTGCATCCTGTGTAACAGCCATATCCTGCGCCTGCAAAGCTGCCTCGTCAGGTGAAGCTCCAAATACCACGGGGCTGCTAAACAATATACTTCCACTCAAAAGAACAGAACTTGCCAGGACTGTGGCACCAAGCTTTTCTATCATTTCTTTTGCAAATTTCATTAAAGACACTTCCTTCCGACTAAAGCTGAATTTAGGCAAGACTTAACAAACAAGCCCGACTCCCCCAAATCATTGATTCCCAAGCAGATATAACTTAAGCAGCGAAAAATCAATTGCATTTACCTCACCGTTTGAATCCATGTCTGCTAATGTTGTATCTTCAATATTTCCCAGGCCCAGAAGGTATGCTTTCAATAATTGGAAGTCCAAGGCGTCTATCTGTCCGTCGGAATTTATGTCACCTGCTTTGGGAGTACTGCCTTTACTGAATGTAAACCAGTTAAGGTTGAACAGGTAACCGCTTCCTCCTGTAAATTTTAGATACAGGTCATGCTTACCGGTTACCCCGCTCACATTGCATTTTGCATCAGTAAAGGTCTGCCAGCCGCCAGTCCCCTTGACCGGGCAGGTTCCCACCAAGGGACCAGTGATACTGTCCAGCCTGATTTCAATATTTCCGCCCTCAGTGGCACTGGAGGCTCTTGCCAGAAAGCTTGTGGCTCCGCTGCCGAAATCAACGCTATTATAGACAGCGTAATCACCGTTTTCAGTATAGCCTACCGCCTCCGTACCTTCATCACAGGTTACATTTTGTATTCCTGACTGACTATCGTAGCTCTCTGCCTCCAATCTGGAGAAAGCATCTTTGTCCACCGGAACTATGGTTCCCAACTGGCATACAAAGGTTGTTACACTCTGAGCCGGAAGCTGTGCCGTAAATGAAGTTCCGCTGTACGCTGAGGAGGACGCTACATTTTTACTGCTGTCTGTTATCCATGAAGTAATCTTTGACACTGATGACGCACCCTGCAGGTTAAATTTCTGGCTCACGGAAGATGTACTTTTGTTTATTGCGACAACTACCGCCTTGCTATCACCTGTATAAGCGGATACATAAACATTTGTATTGGGATTCTTAGTTGCATCAACCCTTACATACCCCGGACGGACAAATTTTGAGTACTGGGCCATCATGGCACCTCGCTTGCTCATGGTTCCGTTTTCCTTCATTGGGCCGTAGGACCTTCTGATATACCACCAGACATATGCCTGAAAATTACCCTCCACTATTCCGTTGTGCATATTATATGCAACATCTAAGGCTTCAGGGAAACGGTCTGCGGAATCTGCATCGCTGTTGGGAACATATACCTCTGTCATCCAGAGCTCTTTTCCCGCTCCCTTCTGTTCAAATAAGGGATAAGGCATATTACCCACACTTGTGCCGTAAAAATGGGCACCGAGTATATCCATGTTGGCAAGGGCCTGGGTATCGTTTAAAATCGGGTCGGACATATTTTTGAGATACTGGAAGGACTCAGGAGACATTACCCTGCAGTTAATGGCTCCTGCATTATTTTTCATAAAGTTCAGCATCTCCTGAGGAGTCCACCAGGTCCAGGTATGTGCATAGTCAGGCTCATTCTGGACTGAAATGGCATATAGATTTACACCGTTATTTTTCATATATGTAACAAAATCATTGAGATACTGGGCATATGCCGAATACTTGTCATATCTGAGCCGTTTCTGCCCTGTAACACCATTCCGGGTGAAGGTTTCAGTCATATCTGCCGGAGGGTTCCAGGGTGAAGCAAAGACTATTGCTCCTTTTTCAACGGCTTTTTGGGCAGTAGCCAGTTCCTTGGACCAATTGTTCTTATCCTCATCTACATGAATTCTTAAAATGGAAAAACCCAGCTGCCCGTCTCCATTCCCAAAGGCTGTTTCTCTCTGAGCTGCTGTCAGGTCTCCAATCCACCCCGGATGGTTCATTCCTCCAAACCCCTTGATTTCCTGTTTTTTTGCCGATAGGTTTATATTTACATCACTTGCTGCCGAAACCTCAAATACAGGTATGGCCAGCAGTGTTGAAAACACAAGCAGGAAGGCCATTATTATGCTGAAAGATTTTTTTACTCTTGAAATCATAATTTATTCTCCTTAAAAATAGTTTTTAGTCCTGAAGGTTCTTAGTTCAAAGATCTTAATCTAAATTCTTAGTTCTGGGTTCAAAGTTTTTATTTTAAGTTTTAAATACTAAAGTGTCAGCAGATATTGCTTAAGCAGCGCAAAATCAATTGCATTAATCTCCCCGCTGGCATCCATATCCGCTGCTTGTGTGTTTTCAATCGTTCCCGAGCCCAGAAGATATGCTTTGAGCAGCTGCAAATCAATTGAGTCCACCTGTCCGTCGGAATTTATATCCCCTGCTTTAACAGCATTTTCCTTTCCAAAGGTAAACCAGTTCAAATTAAATAAATAACCGCTTCCCCCGGTAAATTTTAAATACAGGTCATGCTTCCCGCTGACACCGTTCAAGCCGCATTTTGCGTCGGTAAATACCTGCCAGCCTCCCGTCCCCTTGACCGGGCAGGTGCCTGCCAAAGGACCTGTGATACTGTCCAGCCTGATTTCAATATTCCCCCCTTCTGTGGCACTGGAAACTCTGGCCTGAAAACTCCCTGCCCCGCTGCCGAAATCCACGTTCTGGAAGACTATATAATCTCCGTTTTCTGTATAACCAACAGCCTCAGTCCCTTCGTCACAGGTCACATTCTGTATCCCCGACTGGCTGTCATAGCTTTCAGCCTCCATTTTTACAAAGGGGTCCCTGGGCTCTACCGGGCCCACATTTCCCAGATCTCCTACAAATGTAGTTATGCTTTGAGGAGAAAGCTGAGCCGAAAAAGAGCCGTTGGAGACATTAACCGAAGAACCGGCCGCCATATTCCTGCTGCTATCGGTCACATAAGCAGATACCTTGGAGGTTGTTCCATTCTGCAGCACAAAGTTCTGGGTTACCGCAGAGGTGCCCTGGTTGATTGCAACTATAACTATCTTGTTGCTGCCCTTGTATGCAGATACATATACGTTGGTATTCGGATTTGCTGTTGCATCAACCCTGTTATAGCCTGGACGGATATATTTGGAATACTGGCCCAGCACATATGCCCTCTTATAAATAGTGCCTGAAGAAGTGGCCAGCCCGTTGGGCCAGGTTATCCACCAGTATATATAGGCGTTCATGTTACCTGTGACCATAGAGTCATGGATTTCCTTGGACAAATTCATTATATTGCCTATGGAGTCGTCGTCAAAATACTTCTCGGTCATCCAGAGCTCTTTTCCCTCACTTTTCTGCTGGTAAAGAGGATAAGCCATATTGGCTGTGCTGGTGCCATAGAAATGACAGCCCAGAATATCCATGTTGGCAAGGGCCACGGCATCATTTAAAATTGGATCGGACATATTCTTAAGATATTGAAATGACTCCGGTGCCATTACTTTGCAATTGATGGAGCCGGCATAGTTCTTCATAAAGTTCAGCATTTCCTGGGGTGTCCACCAGGTCCAATCCTTAGCATAATCCGGCTCGTTCTGTACTGAAATGGCATACAGATCAACACCGTTGTCCTTCATATATTTAACATATGCGTTGAGATACTGGACATACTCGGTATACTTGTCGTATCTGAGCCGCTTGGCATCAGCATCGTCGCTTTTGCTGAAGCCTTCCTGCATTGAGGCAGGAGGATTCCAGGGAGAAGCAAAAACCTTGGCTCCTTTTGCACTTGCCTTTTTTGCATTTGAAAGCTCATTGGCCCATTTACTGAAGTTACCGGTCTTCCAGGCGTCACCGATTCCCTCTTCAATGCGCAATCTTAAAATACTATAACCCAGATCACCATAGAGAGAGTTCATAACAGAATCGTTAATGGCACCGCACCATGCACTTGATGCGCCAAATCCGCTTATACTCTGTCTGGTGCCTGCCAGATTCACCGTTGCATCCCCGTTCACCGCCGAGACTTCATTGACCGGAACTGTGAATATCAATGTCAGGATTATTGCCAGACAAATCAATATACTTATTGATTTTCTTATACTTTTTAACATTTTTTCCTCCTGCAAGATTTAATTTTTCCTAAAAACAAAACAATGTGAAATAAAAGCCCTGGTTTATATTTAATTTGAATATGGCAATTTCGGTATGGTCCCCAGCAGATACATTTTGAATACAGCAAAATCCAGCGAATCTATCACTTTGTCAAGATTTAAATCTCCCGCCTCCAGATCATTTTCTACCGGAAAATCCTTTATAGACCCGAGAAGATACATTTTCATCAGCGCATAGTCTGTGGCGTCAATACTGCCATCTCCGTTCAAATCTCCCACAATGACGGTGGGTATACTTTCCTTCCCGAAGGTAAACCAGTTCAAATTAAATAAATAACCGCTTCCCCCGGTAAATTTCAAATACAGGTCATGTTTGCCGGTTACCCCGCTAACATTGCACTTTGCATCAGCCCAGGTCTGCCAGCCACCGGTTCCGTCAACGGGACAGGTGCCTGCCAGGGTCCCTGTGCTGCTGTCCAGCCTGATTTCAATCTTTCCTCCCTCGGCGGCACTGGCCACTCTGGCCTGAAAACTCCCCGCCCCGCTGCCGAAATCCACATTCTGGAAAACCATATAATCTCCGTTTTCTATGTATCCAACATTCTGACCGCCTTCCGAACAGGTTTCTGTCTGAATTCCAGATTGGGTGTAGTAGCTTTCGGCTTCAATTTTTGTAAATGCCGATATCTGTGTGGGTATGCTTGAAACCTTCAGCATAACAGTACCGTGGGAAGGAACTGAAGCCGTGTAGGAGCCCGTAAAGTTTCCTTTGTCGGCTTTGGCCCACAAATCCCTGACACTTACGCTGCCGCTTAAGCCAATGTCGGACCAGTTGACAGTTATATTGGCGGCTGATGAGTTTCTGTTGAGCAAAGCAACTGCCTTGACTGTTCCCGCCCCGTTGCCCAGGGGCTTGCACCAAACCTCAAGTCCGTTGGAACTCTTGATTCTGGAGCCCTGAATACCTGCCGGATCCTGATCTATTGCAATTACTTCAGTATTTAGCAAAATATCCTTCGTGGTCTGGTTCATATTTCTGATATCATTGCCCGCTATAAGAGGAGCCGCCATCATGCTCCACATGCTCATCTGAGTTCGGTACTCCTCTGCAGTACAGCCACCGTTTCCGATTTCAAGCATATCAGGATCATTCCAGGCCCCAGGCTTTGCTGAAGAGGTATACTGGGAATTCTCATCAATCAGATTTATTATTCCTCTGAAAAAGGCTGTTCCGGTATCCCATTTGTCCGTTATATCACGTGTTGTACGCCACAAATTACCGGTAGCAGGCATCCAGTTTTGATATTCCCAGGCACAAATGCTGAAGACTATGGGTCTTCCGCAATTTGAAAGGGCTGTCTGCATCTTCTGGTAATCGGTTTTCATATCACTCCCTCCGGGTATATTGCAATTATCGTATTTAAGATAATCGATCCCCCATGAAGCAAAGGTTTTTGCATCCTTATCCTCATAGCCCTTGCTTCCGCTTTGAGGAACATTCATACAGGTCATTGTTCCTCTGTCACCGTATATGCCCAGCTTCAGGCCCTTGGAATGCACATAGTCCGCCAGAGACTTTATTCCGTTTGGAAAACGTGAAGAATCGGCCCTCAGGTTTCCGTTGGAATCCCTTGCAGGGTTGGCCATCCAGTTGTCGTCCAGGTTCAGGTACACGTAACCCGCATCTTTCATTCCCGTACTTACCATTGCATCAGCAATTTGCTTGATTTTTGCTTCATTGATGTCTCCATGAAATATATTCCAGCTGTTCCACCCCATGGGAGGTGTCGGAGCAAGGCCGTTATCCCAGGCCCCCACCTTCATGGCAGTAAGGGGAATCAGCACTGCACATGCTATAGCGATTACAATTAATGACAATAATTTTTTCATATAAAATTGCCTCCTGTCTCTATAACTTAAATGCTTATTAGCCCTCAACAGGCAAATCCGGGATGGTGCCCAGCAGGAATTTTTTGAACAGTGCAAAATCAAGTGAATCTATAACTTTGTCAAGATTTAAGTCTCCTGCCTCAAGACTGTTTTCTACCGGAAATACCTCTATGGCCCCCAGCAGGTACATTTTCATCAGGGCATAATCCGTGGCATCCACGCTTCCATCCCCGTTAAGGTCTCCCACAAGGGTTTTGGGTATACTCTTTGTGCTGAATTTGAACCAATTGAGGTTGAAGAGGTATCCGCTTCCCCCTGTAAATTTCAGGTACAGATCATGTTTTCCGCTGACACTTGAAACACTGCAGGCTGCATCGGCCCACTCCTGCCAGCCCCCTGTTCCTGAAACCCTGCAGGTCCCTATCAGCGTTCCTGTCAGACTATCCAGTCTCAACTCTATTGAACCGCCTTCTGCAGCGCTTGCTGCTCTGGCTTGGAAGCTTGCCGCACCTGATTCAAAATCTACATTTTTGTAGACGGCATAATCTTCATTTTCTATATATCCCACATTAATTCCGCCCTCTGAGCAGCTTTCAGTCTGGATACCTGATTGGGCATTGAAATTTTCCGCTTCAATCTGTGTAAAGGCCGATTGAACAGGAGGTGGTGTGACAGGTCCTACGGAGGTATAATACCGGAACCAGTTTACGTCCGCGTAACCTCCGGAAGAAGCAGTGGTGTAATTAAAAATACCGAATTTATCTCCCTGGAAGAAGCCCAGGTCAAAGGGCAGGTTCAATGACCCTCCCAACTGTGTGAAGCTTACGTTGTCGGTACTGTAGGAGAAGGTTGCCTTATTGCTCAAAAGGTCTGCTCTTGCTCTTAAGTAGACAGTATTCCCGCTGAGAACCGGCCCATTGGTTATGGTGCCTGCTGCGTCCTCTTTTGCGTTAATATTGGCAACTATTTTTTTTACCCCGCCGGATTTGCTTACTCCAATGGAGCCATACGGAATATTGAGCAGGCAAAGTCCTGCGTTGTCACCGTCCAGCATGTTTGTGGTATCCAGCTCTATGGTACCCTGACAATCGGGACCTTCCACCCTCTGAGTCAGTGTATTTGTTGCCCTCCAAAGGCTGTTGGCACTTTTAGCCCTCAGTCTCAGGTATCCCGGACGCTCGGTTAAGGACCATTTGGTATTGTCGGGATAATGGTTCCACTGCCACTGGACTCCCAGAGTGGTGGAGCTGAATTCATCCGCATTGGGGATGGTCTTTATGGGATATGTACCGCCAACATCAGGCTTTTTATATTTGATGGGAACGGAGCCCATAGGGTAGGTTTTACCTGCTATGGTCACATTTTTTACTGTGGCCGGGTCTCCCAGCACCGGCCAGTCATTCTGCCACTGCATGGGTATCAGAATGTCCCTGCGGCCTAAGCCCTGGCCATCCTGGAATACATAAAACCACCATTCGCCGGTAGGCGTATCTATAGGCCCTCCCTGGTGAATCTGACTCCCGCCGGAAATACTGGGTCCGTTGAGAAGTATCCTCATTTCATAGGGTCCGTATATGCTTTTTGATCTGAGGCAGTATGTATATGATTCTGAAGGGGTTGAATTACGGAATATGTAATAATAACCGTTTTTCTTTATTACGTGGGTGCCCTCCACCAGGAAGCTGCCTGTGGCACCTTCTATCCGGGTGGTTACCTGGCTGCTTACAACAGACTTATAGTCCGCACTCAGCTTTGTAACCTTGACATCATTTGCCTCTGAGACTATATATCCCGTACCGTCGTCGTCAATAAAAAGTGCCGGGTCATGGAAGCCCTGGTTGTAAACTGTTTTTGTGTAGTGGCCTGCGGGATTTGTGGCAGTACACATTATAAACTTGCCCTGGGCCTGGTATATGCCCACATAATATGTTCCGTTGCGGTAGGCTATGGTAGGTGCCCAGCAGCCGTGTCCGTAATCTTCAAATGTATTTGACAGGTTATAGGATTTTCCGGTGCCGTTTAGGTCTGCCGTTACATATCCGATAATTTCCCAGTTGATCAGATCCTTGGAATGAAGGATAGGTATTGAAGGGAAGGATACGAAGGTAGAGCTTACCATATAAAAGTCATTTCCCACTCTGATTGCGGCAATATCTGGATAATCCGCATTCAAAACTGGATTGGTGTAGGTTCCGTCCCCGTTGTCCGACTGCCATGCACCTGCAAGGGCAGTCTGCATAACCAGGACGCAGGTGAGTAATATAAGACTTATAGCTTTTTTAAATCCCTTAGGACTTTTTGATTTTTGTGAGTAACGCATATTGACCTCCTGAAAAGTTATTTAGAGTCATATAAGTAAAATTCTCTGTTTTACATTCAAGCAGTAACAGAGTCATTGTTAAAATACAGGTAATTCTGATATCTGACCCAGCAAGTACTTTTTTAAAATAGCAAAGTCTGTGGCAGTTACAGCATTATCACCGTCCAAATCAGCCATATTTGTATTTATTTCAGTCACCGTCCCCAGCAAATATTGCTTAAGCAGAGCAAAATCGATGGTATCAACAGTTCCGTCATCATTTATGTCCCCGTATTTTCCATGGCTGCTATTTTCATAGATTTTCACGGAGGACATCCTGTCATTGCAGCCTGCCGCTGAAAAGTCCGGTGTGTCAGCGGTAAAGGACCACTTTGATCCTCCGAAATCATCCAAATCATATATCTCAACCGTAAAACCTTCCGGAACCTTTACAGAGGAGACCCAGTTGTCCGGAATCCCTGCGCTCGCCAGCTGTGCCGTCGTATAGCTCCCGGGGTTCAATTCCGCCCAGGTCCCGCCAAAGCCCGTATTTTGGTAAAAGGCTGTCTTGCCGTAAGTCCGTACAGACACATCATCCAAATACAGGTTGGTTCCGCTGTCCGGTCCTTCAAAATAAATACTAAGGTCGGTTAAAGTTCCTGAAACCTTCAAAGTATATTTTCCGCTCAATTGAACCCAGGAGCTATTGCTTCCTGTGGCAGCAGCAATATTTTCGTAGGAAGTACCGCTGTCATCGGTTTTTCTGATAGTCATTATAACGGGGGCACTTGCGGTATTGTCCAGCCTTACCCAGCCTGAACAGGTATAGGTATTACCCGTCTGCACTTTGGAGGCAAGGTTTTGAATGGGTCCGTTCCATGCTCCTGTCCTTCCGGTATGCAGTAAGCTGTAGGTTCCCGAATGTTTCTGAGCTGTTGAGACAGCTATGGAACCCGCGCCGTTAACAGACCAACCCGTGGTATTGCCATCTTCCAGGTCGGGATTTGCAGCCAAATTGCCGGTGGGCGGTATACCAGTATAGGTGCCCAGCTTGAAGTAAATCCCGTACCTGTCCTTATATCTCAGATAATGCGGAGTAAACTTCAAATTGTTGTCCTCATCGGTATTTCTCAGGGTAAATTCCAGCTTGCCCGGAGTTTTGACCAGATTGCTTCCAATATTTCCGAGCCAATTATCTATACTTGGGCTGGCCAGTGTATTTATGTTTATAGTTTCCTTTATGGTTACATTTTTTGTTGCCTTTAAAACCCCGGCTCCGTGTGATTGGGTCGTCATGCTGGAAGTTCCCAGTCCGGCACTCAGAACATCCGGCCCATATGAAAAGGCAACGGTATTTTTATTGTCGTTGAGCCGTGAGACTCTTACCTCAGCAGGCAGTGTCAGTTCTATTACATCTCCTGCCTTCCATACCCTGCTCACATCAATATATCCGTTTACTTTAGCAGCATTCACGGAAGTACCGTTAATGGAGACAGTCACATTTCTGCCTGAAGCAATCCAGGACGGTGACCTGAACTTGATATTTACAGCATCTAAAGGAGCACTGTTTATGGTGAAGGACACGGTCTCCGACGATGGTATATCAGCAGTTTGGGTTAATGAAAGACCCTTTTCGTTCCAGTTTAATGTGGAACTCAGATACATATTTACATACAAATCTGTTCCATTATTAAAATAAAGGCTGTCATTCAATTTAGTGAAATTCTCCATCCCCGTTCCGGTACAGCACCAGAAATGCTCGAATTGTGAGCTGAATACCTTGAAGTAACCTGTTCCCATTGCTTTAAAGTATGTGGCCATTCCTGTCTCAGGATTTTGTGAGGCCATTATCTCATTGATTAAAGCATTCTCATAATAATCCGCGTACTTCACCTCACCTGTTACCTTGAATAATTCCCTGGTAAGCTTCAGCATATTATTCACATTACAGGTTTCATTATTTACATTGTCACGGTATGCATCCAGCTGCCCTGCGGCTCTGAAGCGCTCATCCTCACTGTTTCCGCCGGTTACATAGGTATGGTCTCTGAGCACGATCGTCCAGAACTGCTGTGCTGCCGCCAGATATGAGGCCTCTGCCGGCCCCAGTGTACGGTATCTGTTTAAGGCACCTATGAATTTGGGAATTGTTGTATTGGCATGCTTGCCCGGTAAGACATTGTTACCAGCAGCTACAGTAGTGAAAAGTGACGTTTCGTCAAATTTATGAGCCGCAGTTAAATGATTGTTGTTTCCTGTAAGTTTATACAATTCATACAGGCAATCATTCATTCCTCCATATTCGACTCCCAGTACCCTTGCCTGGGTAGCGGAATCCCACGCGTTTACCCTGTTATATATCCAAGTTCCAAGCTTTCCTGCTATTGTTAAGGCCGATTGATTTCCTTCCAGCTTGTATACGTCAATGAGGCCAGACATTATCTTGTGCATGGTATACCATGGCACCCAGCTTGAACCAGATGCTTTTCCCTCAATAACGTCAAACTGGGTTACGGGGGTTGCAAACAAATACCCATTTCCATTTTTGTTCTGGCAGGCCTGCAATTCCGATATAATCAAATCTATACGGCTTTTTAAATCCGCATTTGCAGTTGTATCGGACTTTGTATTCTTATAGGCCTGGGCAAGTGCCGTCATGTAATGCCCCATTGTATGACCTTGTATGAGGGTGTTATTTTCCCAGCCTCCGTAGTAGCTGTAGCTTGTAGATAGGCCCGCGGCTTTCTTAAAGCCCACCAGCAAACGATTGGGGTCAATTGACCGCAGGTATGACACCTCTTTGTTAAGAGCATTTATATAATACGGGTCCGTTATTTTTACCTGTTCCATATCAAATTGCTTTAAAGCCTCAACACTTGCGGCAGAAGTCTGCGAAGGCACCTGTATGCATAATACCGTTGAAAATACAAGAATACCGCTTAAAAGGTAACCAGTTAATTTTCTCAACTTACAAGCCATATTTTTTTCCTTTCCCATATATAATTTTTTCAGACACTATATGGCAAACCATGGAATCTGTATCTCCGAGGCCGTCCGGATAGCTTTATAAGTTACCCGGAGCCTCGGAGACAAATCTCTGGCAGTTCAAATTAGTGATGCACAATAGCTGTAAACTAATTTACAGCTTCCAAAAGCATTTTCTTAAATAAGGCAAAATCGAGTGAATCAATAACGCCATCCTTATTTATATCTGCTGCTTCAAGTCCGCTTTCAACCGGAAACTCCTTTATTGACCCCAGCAGATACATCTTCAGCAGGGCGAAGTCCGTAGCATCAACGCTGCTATCTCCGTTTAAGTCTCCTGTTATAACAGCAGTTCCGGCTTCGCTGAATTTTAACCAATTGAGATTGAATAAGTATCCGCTTCCTCCGGTAAATTTAAGATACAAATCATGTTTTCCGCTTACTCCGCTGACATTGCATGTTACATCTTCCCAGGTCTGCCAGCCGCCGGTAGCTTTCACCGGACAGGTTCCTATCAGGGTACCGTTTATGCCGTCCAATCTTATTTCAATATTGCCGCCTGAGGTTTGGCTGGATGTTCTGGCCTGGAAGCTCTTAGCACCGCTGCCGAAATCAACATTGTTGTAGACAGCGTAATCCCCGTTTTCTATAAATCCTACATTTAACCCGCCTTCACTGCAGGTCTCTGTCTGCACTCCGGATTGGCTGTCGAAACTTTCAGCCTCAATTTTTGAAAAGGCGGATACAGTAACAGGAGTGGGTGAGGAGGTAAATCCTTTAGGGCCTACCATTTGAGAATAATTCCACAGGCTTTGCTTCCATACATTCCAATCATGACCCGCTCCCTGAATCAGGAAATAAGTATTTGGTATGCTATGGGAATCACAGAAATTGTGGACCCCTGTTCCGAAACTAATAAGGCTGTCGGTAGTTCCGTAGGAGATAAACATAAACTTCAGCTTCTGCTGTGCAGCCGCTCCATTATCAGGGAATAATTTAGAGTTCTGATAAGTGTTGGGAGCTGCCGAGAAAGCACCCAGATAAGGGAACAGATCCAAATTCGTCAACCCGATGTTGAAGGTTTGTCCTCCCCCCATGGATAAACCGGCCAAAGCTCTGTGCTGACGGTCGGTATAAACTGAATAGTTTGACTCAATATAGGGTATAAGACTACCGGTCAGATCCTTTGTGAAATTTTCCCAGCCATCCGAAACTCCTGTTCCTGTCGCATTTCCATTCGGCAATACCAGCACAAATGGCTGAATTTTTCCTGCAGCAAGGAGGTTGTCCAAAATCACATTGGGAGCTCCGTTGCTGTACCATTCATCCTCATTTCCTCCAATTCCGTGCAATAGATACATTACGCTGTATTTTTTATCTGCAGAATATCCCGGCGGCAGATAAATCCTGGCTCTTCTCTGACTGTTTGTGGCTTTGGACTGGTATGTAATATAGCTGACCTGTCCGTGTGGGATATTGTTCTGCACCTGGTCATACCCTGACGGCGGTGTTGCAGGAAGATTGTCGGCTGCCTGACATATGAGAGGCAATCCTAATAGCATAGTGCCGCATAAAAAGGTTACAGCTGCTTTTCTCCTCCATCCTTTGATTAAACTTTTTAGTTTCATCCTATTTTCCCCTTTCATATAAATATATTTATAATCAGCGGCGTAACCGGCGAGATTTGAATCCCGTCGGTCATACCGTGGTTATACTTATGCTTTGGTTGGGAACCTGGCAGCCAATAACAACTAGACATATGTTGCCCGACATGGCCATGGGCCATATATGAATAAAGCTGTTTACTAATCCAGGGATATCATCCCGAGTAAATACTGCTTTAGCATTACAAAGTCAATAGCATCTACGAAACCATCCTCGTTCAAATCGGCTGGTTTTATATCTTGAAGTAATTCGATTCCCAAGATGTGTTTTTTCATCAGCTGAAAATCTATGGCATCTATTTGCCCGTCTGAATTCAAATCCCCAATTTTATAGGTGCTATCCTTCTTGCTGAAGGTGAACCAGTTGACATTAAACAGATAACCGCTTCCTCCCGTAAACTTCAGATACAGGTCATGTTTTCCGCTTACTCCGTCCACCAGGCATTTTGCATCTCCAAATACCTGCCAGCCTCCTGTTCCGTCCACCTTGCAGGTGCCCACCAGAGGTCCGCTGAGGCTGTCAAGTCTTAGCTCTATACTGCCTCCTTCGGTGGCACTGGACACCCTGGCCTGAAAGCCTGCCGCACCGTTTTCAAAGTCAAGGTTTCTATATACTGTATAGTCTCCGTTTTCTATGTAGCCTAAGGCCTCTGTCCCCTCATCACAGGTTACATTCTGGATTCCCGACTGACTGCTGAAGCTCTCGGCTTCTATTCTTGAAAAGGCCGGTACAGCAGGCTCTTCAGCCCCCCCTGACGATGGAATTGTCACACTTGCCGACGCTAGCCCGCTGGAGCTGGCAGTCACTACAATATCACCGCTGTTTTTGGTGGTTTGGACAATAACCAGGCACTTTCCGCTGAAGGCCTTCCTGCTACTGGCCTTGTAAGGTTCTGTGCTTATGGGGTTTCCATTGTCAACTCCCACAATTACTCCCGGTCCTGCTATTGAAAAGTTAACCGTATTGGTTGCAGTTGGAACTGTGACACCATTTGCATCCCCTATATTGGTTTCAATATAAACCAAATCCTTACCATCGGACTTGACAGAGGTTCTGTCCGGCTTTAAAACAACTTTTGCAGGGGCTCCTGCAGTGACGACTTCATCGTATACCACAACTCCCCCTTTGGTGCCTTTAGCCTGCAATTTCCCTGACGCCCAGGGAACACTCCATGTAAGGTGTCCAGAACTCCCCATGCTTTTGGAGCCCAGAGACGTTCCGTTAAGGAACAGCTCAACCTTGTCGCAGTTGCTGTATGCCCACACTTCCACATTGGTTCCGTTTGACCAGTTCCAATGGGGCAGGATATGAACCATTGGCTTGGAGGTCCACTTACTCTGATAAAAATAGTAAATATCTTTTGGGAAGCCGCAGGTATCGACTATTCCAAAATATGAACTCTTGGCCGGCCATTCGTAAGGCGTGGGCTCACCAATATAATCAAAGCCTGTCCAGACAAATTCTCCGGCCATATAGCTGCGTTTGTTGATTTCATTGTAGGACGATTCGGCACTGTTACCCCAGCTGACTACACTGTTGTCATAAGAAGAACACTGGGTGTCGCTGTCTGTCAGGATATTTTTATTGGTAGGAGTTTTATATATCCCCCTGCTTCTCACTGCAGAACTGGTTTCACTGCCATACATCTTCCACTCGGGATGACCTGAATGCCCGCTGTCATACATGTATGGAAAATAGTTATAGCCTGCTAAATCCAGAACACTTGCCACTGCCTGAGGGGCAGCATCATTCATTGACGCCGCAAAACAGCCCCAGGTAACCGGTCGTGTGGTATCAACAGCCCGAACCCAGTTTCTAAGGTTAGTAGCGGTAGAAGTCGTTGGTGAAGGTATCTCATTTCCAATGCTCCACATGATAATTGAAGGATGGTTGCGGTCCCTGGTAACCATGGCTTGAATATCGGTCTGCGCCCAATTTTTGAAATATAGATGGTAGTCGTTGGCAACCTTTCCTGTCTCCCAGCAGTCAAAGGCTTCCTCCATAACAAGCAAACCAAGCCTGTCACAGATTTCCAGGAACTGAGGGTCAGCAGGGTTATGTGAAGTACGGACCGCATTACAGCCCATATCCTTCATTATTTGGAGTTCTCTTTCGATAGCCCGATAATTGACTGCCGCACCCAGAGAACCCAGGTCATGGTGCAGGCAGACACCGTTCAGTTTCAAATTGGTCCCGTTCAGTGAAAAACCAGTCGTGGAACTGAAGTTAAAATAACGGAAGCCCATGGTGGACTTATAGGAGTCTACCACAGTCCCATCAGATATAACTTTAGTTTGAACCGTATAAAGATATGGTGAAGTGGTAGACCACAAATTAGGATTTGCAACTGTGAGGTTCTGGCTGAAGGCATTTTTTCCATTGGCTGCTATATTTACGGCAGCAGCTTCATTTGAGGCCACTACGTTCCCATCGGCATCTATGATGTCGGTTGATAATGTAACCTGTTTTGCCGAATTCCCCTGATTAATAATACGCGTGGTGACATTGGCTGTAGCCGAGCTGCTGCCCACCGCCGGTGTGGTAACCGCCATGCCGCAATACTCAACATGTACAGCGTCCAATGCCGTTAGCCACACATTACGGTAAATGCCGCTTCCGGAATACCATCGGCTGGTGGGCTGATTGTTATTCAGTCTGACGGCAATAACATTGGTCCCCCCCATATTAAGATAAGGCGTCAGGTCATATTCAAAGGAGATATAACCGTAAGGTCGGGTTCCCAGCAAGGTACCGTTTACCCATACCTGACTGTTCATATATGCACCGTCAAATTGGATGAAAACCTTCTTGCCTGAATAATCAGAAGGAAGTTTAAAGGTTTTCCTGTACCACCCGATTCCTCCGTCCAGGTAACCGCCTCCGGCACCTGAGGCCGAAGACCGGTTAAAGGTATTATAAATACTCCAGTCATGTGGTAAAGTCACACCCGACCAGCTGCTGTCATCATAAGCGGTACTTTGCCCGTTGCTCACATCTCCCTTGTTAAACTTCCAGCCTTCGCCGAAATTCATTCCTCTCAATCCGTTGTATATGTCTGTTCCTGCTAATTCCAAGGCTGCAGCCTTTACCGGCTGCGGTGATATAGGAATTCCGGCTGCTATAATAGCTGCAGCCAGAAAAATACATGCAATTAATTTTTTTATCATATTTCTGCCCATGCCCGGCGTATTAAGCGGCATGGTTACGCACCTCCTTAATTAATTTGTAAAATTATTAATATATACCCAGGAGAATTTTCTTAAAGGCTGCAAAATCCAAGGAGTCAATTACACCATCCTTATTCAGATCAGCCGCTTCAAGGCCATTTTCTGACGGGAATTCCTGTATGGAACCCATAAGATACATTTTCATCAATGCATAATCCGTAGCATCCACTGCCTTATCCCCGTTAACATCTCCCGCCATTACCCCGGAACCGCCCCCGCCTGAAAACTGGAACCAGTTAATATTGAATAAGTACCCGCTTCCACCGGTAAATTTCATATATAAATTATGTGTCCCGTCAGCACCGCTGACCTGGCAGACCGTATCGCTCCAAGTCTGCCAGCCACCGGTTCCGTTGACACTGCAGGTTCCCACCACAGGCCCGTCAATTCTGTCAAGTCTCAGTTCGATGAAACCTCCCACTGAGCCGCTGGCCACTCTTGCCTTAAAGCTGCTGACACCGTTTCCAAAGCTGAAATTATTGAAAATAAGATAATCACCGTTTTCTATGTATCCCACATTTTGTCCACCTTCGCTGCAGTTTTCCAACTGGGTTCCCGACTGGGAGCTGTAGCTCTCTGCTTCAATTTGTGAAGCTGACCCGCTTACTCTCAGAAGTGAGGTTGATTCCCCTTTCTTTACGCCAGCCTGATTCAAAACAAACAGCCTGTATGTGCCCGCTGCCTCAGGAGCTTTTATGGAGGTTGCGGTTCCCGTAGCCCTGGTCATGGAAGGTCCCTGTACAAAGCTTGTTGTGCCTGCAGGGGCAAACCATACGGTATTGGAAGCATCACCGCTGCTTCTTATACTTATTTCAGCGCCTCCTTTTGCAGAACAGCTTGCTGGGAACACATAATCCTGAACCGAAAGCAAATCAAGAGGAATGATATTCCTGTATTCCTCCTGTATTCCAGAGTTCAAGCAGGTAATATACTGAGCCTCAGGCCATACGTTATCAGGTACTGCAACAGGAGCATCAATTTTGCTGCTTGGAGGATTCACCCCCATTTTACTCACTGTGGCATAGGTTCTCAGAATTGTAAGGTCATGCTTTTTCCCGAAATCCTCACAGTTTATGGTATACTTCACTGCCGGGTCTATATCCAGGACGTTGTCATTTTCAGTTATGTAAGCACTCCCTTCATCGTTATGCAGGCCATATGTGGGCCCAGAGGTTGCAGGGGGAATTCCCTTTACATAATTTTGATTTATATTTGTGCCCGGATTCTGGCCTATGGTATATATGGCTCCGCTGTCATGAAGCCTGTTCAAGGTGTTTATAAGGCGGTTGCAGCTTACAGTATTGTTCTTGCTGGTTGTAGAATCCAGAAAGTTGCACCAGCCCCAGCCCAGATTTATACCGTTGTATGCAGTTGCTTGAATCTGGTTGTACATTATTTTCAGTGAATCGGTAAAATATGCAGTTATTGCTGCACACCCTCCAAACCCAGGTGCAGTGCTTATGTTGTAAAGCAGATTATTGGTGATTGTATTATTCCTGCAGACTCCCTCCACACCAGCAGCATATTTTGCATGGTTGCCTCCGTCTCCGATATAGACATGCTGGGGATGACCTACCGTTATTCCGCTGGAGGTAATGTCGGTTATGTAATTTCCTGTGATGTTGCAGTTTATGACATCGTTAGCCATGGTTATTCCGTCACCGCCGCTGTGCTTGAGAATATTGCCTGTAAAATCAATTGCTTCGCTGCTACTGACATTTATCATTCCCGGCAAGGTGTCCAGCAGGTCATATTTGGTATTGTGCCAGTTGTCGTTATAGAAGGCTGTAAATACATTTGCACCCTGGCAGGTGGTTTTGCCCCGTGAACCCCCAACCTCGGCAAGGTTATAATCGGTATTTGCAAAGGTTATTCCCTGGAAAGTTATATTTTTTACCCTGTTTGACGTGGACGTCCCGGCTATCTCCAAAAGCTTCTCTACAACAGGGGCCTCCACATCGGCATTTGCCATGTTTTCGCCGGACCGTGGGTAATAGTAAAGTGTTTTTTGGGACTTGTCAAAGTAGAACTGACCGGGAGAATTTAAAAACTCCAGGGCATTGTAAATGGTATGGGTGCCGGATGCTGAAAAGGCCGCACCCCAGCCGGGAGTCTGCGCTATGGCTCCGTAAGGCTGCTGCAGCAGAAGCACCCTGTAGTTGCCTGAGGTTGTGACATCCCTGGTACAAACAATGTTTTCATTCCAGGTAGTGCCGTTAACTATTTCCAGGTCATCCCTGTTTGCAGCTATAGCAGGCACATCCGACAAATTGTACTGGACTCCGTCGCTCTTACTGCCCCCGGTCCATGCCCAGCCCGCCTGGCCTGCATTTACAGAGTAGGTTCCGAAGCCGCCTCTGGCCGTAACCGTCTTGCTGGTCATTAAGGCTCTCCTGTCATTTACATAGAGGTTTCTCAATTTGGTCGAACGGTTCAGTTGGGCCTTATAGATGTTGCCGCTGCTCAGAGTCCACCCGGTCACTTTTGTGGCGCCGTTAAGAACGGGAACTTCACCCTGGTATGCCGTGTAAAATATCCTATAGCCATTTGTTCCTGAATCCCGTGGTTCGAAGGTGACCGTATTTGTTATGCGGTATTCCCCTCCCCTCAGGTATACGTAAATATCACCCGTCATATTTTTATTTATTGAACGTACCACGTCCCGTGCTTTTGTTATTGTCAGAAAGGGTGCGTCCAAAGTACCTGGGTTGCTGTCGCTTCCGTCGGGTGATACATAATAGGCTGCCTGAGTGGCAGCTGAAGCTTCTGTCCGGGTAAACGGGAGCACCAAAAGACACCCTGAAATTATTGCACAGGATAAAATAAATGAAACAAACCTCTTAAAGCAGTTACTTCTAATCATACTTTCACTCCTCTTTATTACGGCTTTACGGCAATTTAAAAGTGCCCGGCCTTAAAATCACCTTTGTCTACAGCTCTGCCGGAAATTTTGTCCTTTTTCCCAGCAGGTACTCTTTCATAAGTACATAGTCAATTGCATCTATCCCGCCACTTCCGTCGAGATCGGCCCGGAGCAGTCCATCTGCTGCCGGAAATTCTGTTATTGTTCCCAGCAGGTATTGCTTCATAAGTGAAAAATCAATTGCATTTATATCTCCGCTGTTGTCAACATCCCCATAGGTGACTGCTGCGGAACTAAATTTCCACCAGTTGAAATTAAACAGGTATCCGCTGCCTCCGTTAAATTTCAGATACAGGTCATGCACTCCCGAAGCCCCACTGACAGAGCAGGTTTTTGTAGTCCAGTCCTGCCAGTCTCCCGTGCCTGGTACTGCACACGTGCCCACAAGCTTTCCTGTGGGGCTGTCCAGACGCAGTTCAATGTTTCCTCCGCTGGAACCGGAGGCTACCCTTGCCTCAAAGGAAGCAGCTCCGCTGCCGAAATCCGCACCCTCAACCTTTATCCAATCCCCACTTTCAATAAACCCTACATTCATGCCGCCTTCACTGCATCTTTCGGTCAGAATGCCCGATTCCCAGCAAATTGTTTCGGCCTCAGTTTTCAAGTAAGGATTCAGCTTTTCCACGCCGGTTGGAACACCTGCCTCACTCATACTAAAGGAGGGGATTGTACCGTCGGCATTATAGCTGAATTTTTCTGCACATACGGAGCGTTTGTAGCTACCGCCCCCCGGCAGTGCTGCATTGTGGTAAAAAAAGTAGGAATTGCCCTTGAAATCTATTATCCCCGGATGATTGGTGGAGCTGTTCCCCTGCCTTGGCATAATAATCCCTCTATAGTTCCAGGGTCCCACAGGACTGGTGCTGGTGGAATAGGCAATGCTCTCAGGGAACCCCGAAGCATAGATTAAGTAATATAAACCCTGCCGCTTGTATGCCCAGGGAGCCTCTTCATAGTCCGGCCCAAATGCCGCTGTTGTCAATGGTATAGCCCCTATGGAACCCTTTAGGGAGGTCATATCACTGTTAAGCTTTGCATAATAACATGCATTATTGCCCCAGTACAGATATGCCTGCCCGTCATCATCTATAAATACGGTAGGATCCAGGTCATCCCAGGAATGACTCGCATAGGTAGTCATATTATTAGTTACCAGCGGTGCTCCAATGGCATCCTTAAACGGGCCCGTGGGGCTGTCTGAAACAGCCACACCCAGGGCAATTCCGCCCTTTCCGGCCAGAGTACAGGAAACGGCTACATAATAATAGAACTTTCCGTTCCGGAATACTACCTGGGACGCATTTGCATCCTGATCCTGCCTTGCCCATTTGAAGGCAGTAACATCCAGCACACTACCATGGTCTGTCCAGTTCACCAGGTCTGTTGAAGAGTAGCATTTCCAGTCAGTCATTTTATATGAGGTTGTAGCCGAATCAAGGTCATTGCCGGTATAAAGGTATACTGTGCCGTTATATACCAAAGGAGCCGGATCAGCGGTATAAGTAGTCTGCACAACAGGGTTGTCCCCATAGCAAACTGCTGAAAAGAGCACTGTAAAAACTAAAGCAAGAACAGCAATTATATATAGTTTTTTCACAGATATACCCCCTGTCTCAAAATTTAAGTATTACAGCTCCACGGGAAATTTCGTCCTTTTCCCCAGCAAATACTCCTTCATAAGCACGTAGTCAATTGCATCTATACTGCCGCTTCCGTCAAGATCTGCCCGAAGCAGTCCATCTGCTGCCGGAAATTCTGTTACTGCGCCCAGCAGATATTGCTTCATCAGGGCAAAATCAAGAGAGCTTATGTCTCCGCTGTCATCCAGATCGCCGTACATTATGCCCGGAGCCTTGGAGGCAAACTTCCACCAGTTGAAATTCATAAGATATCCGCTGCCTCCAGTAAAATTGAGGTACAGGTCATGTATACCCTCTGCTCCGCTGACGGTGCAGGTTTTTGTAGTCCAGTCCTGCCAGCCTGCCGTGCCCTGTACAGCACATGTGCCCACAAGCTTCCCGGTGGGACTGTCCAGACGAAGTTCTATATTTCCGCCGCTTGAACCGGATGCAACCCTTGCCTCAAAGGAAGCAGCCCCGCTGCCAAAATCCACACCCTTTACCTTTATGTAATCCCCATTTTCGATAAACCCCACATTCATGCCGCCTTCACTGCATTTTTCCGTTTCAATGCCTGAAGACCAGCAAATAGTTTCAGCTTCAGTCTGCACATATGGATTCAGACGTCCCACTTGGGCAGGACCGGTTTTGGTGGCAGGAATAACAGGTATAGTACCGTCGGAATTATAACTGAATTGCTCCACACATACAGAACGGTGGTAGCTTCCTCCGCCGGGCAAATCACCGGTGTGATAGAGAAAATATGAATTCCCCTTATAGTCGGTAACAGCCGGATGGATAGTATAGCTGTTCTTTGAATTCATTATGATTCCTTTTGAAGTCCATGGCCCTGTGGGACTGGTACTTGTAGCATATTGGATATTTTCTCCCGAGCTTCCCATGCCTGCATATACCATATAATATAAGTTGTCCCGTTTATAGAACCACGGGCCTTCCGTATAGCTGGACGGTTTAGAAGCTATCTGGGTTACCTTACCGGAGTATGAAATCATATCCTGATTTAATTTTACATAGTAAAGATTACCGTTTCCCCAATATAAATAAGCCTGTCCGTCGTTGTCTATGTATACGGTAGGATCAATGTCCTGAGCCCCGTTGTTGGCTATCAGGGGCTTTCCCAGGGCATCCTTGAAAGGGCCCGTGGGGCTGTCGGAAACCGCAACTCCCACTGTTCTGGCGCCGCCCTGGTTGGTAGCAGTTATATACATATAAAATTTTCCGTTCCTTTGGATGCACTGTGCCGCCCAGGCATCGCCCTTTGCCCAGCTGAAGGTTTTATAGTCCAGCGGAGTACCTCTGTCAACCCAGTTCACCATATCGGTAGTGGAATAACATTTCCACTCATTCATGGTATAAAAGTTATTTACAGTTGTATCCTCATCATGTCCGGTATACATGTAAAGAGTATCGTTATACACCATCGATGCCGGATCGGACGTATAAATGTTCTGTACTACGGGGTTGTCCGCATAACATATTGCCGGGATAAATAAAGAAATAACAAATATAAGTACTATTGTTTTGCATGCTTTTTTCATGGCTTTCCCTCCAAGTCAATTTTGTATTCTGCATTTTACCTTTTGCTCCAAGCACTATTGAATTCTCAGTTCATACAGATTGTTCTCCTTTCCTTAAACTGTTCATCTCCTTGTGCCAGTGCACCAAACGATTTACCCGCAGGCATATACCGGCACAACACTTAATTGTAAACATCCTCATCCTTTTTTCTGGCTGTTTTTGAAATATAGGATTGCGCTGATAAAATAACAGATAATCTGAATAAACAGTGTTAATATAATGGCAACCAGAATTCAAATCACCAGCTTACCAGGCAATTTCAAATATCCTTGTCATTATTACACTCCTTTAAATTTTCCCAGTGGCGTGAAACAGCCAAGTGTATAGTCCGACTGAAAAATGCTATAAGGTATTGCAGAAAATCAGGTGTTATTATCAGGATTTAATAATTCTAAAATATGAATCCAGAATCATGTTGGATTAAGATTTTAATTACTTGAGCCCCCCTTCAAAAATGTGTGAATTATGGTCTTGGGTGGGTGTAAAAAAGTGAATATTAGAAGATGATTTGTACATAATGCCATATGTATTTTCATTATAAAATGTAAATATTTCCATCTCAATGGAAAACTTTTTGACAAATAGTCAATAAATTTTTTACTAATTGCAATATCCTGTAAAAAAAATACAATAAGCCTGTTTAAATTATTTTTGTACGTTTTATTTTACTTTTTGTTGATTTTTATTGTACTATGACCCTTGTGAACTCTGTTAAAAATGCCACCCCCGGAATTTTGGCTCCCGGCATACTCCTTGTTTTTCCAGGCAATTAACATATATACCGCATCATGTAAGCTAAGGTTAGCATAATTGTTCTATGTCCAAAATATATTATTATTTGATTTGAATTGAGGCGCCAAATACAAAAAATGCAGGGAATGGGTATAAGTTATGGCAAGAACAAGTATAAGGAGTAATACAGACGACAGAAAAATAGCCGTATACGCCAGAAAATCCAAGGTAACGGAATCAGGCAAAAGCATTGAGATACAGAAGGAAAAATGTATTTCCCTTGCCTGTGCTCAATTTGACGTTAAACAATCTGATATTCTGATTTATGAGGACGAGGGAAAAAGCGGTTTTTATGCTGACAGGCCCCAATATAAAAAGCTGCTGCATGATATAGATAGCAACAGAATCCGAGCGGTAATATGTTATAAAATAGACCGTATTTCCCGCCGTACAGTAGATTTATTAAATCTTGTCCAGCAAATGGAGCAAAAAGGCATTGCCTTTATTTCAGTGAGCGACAGAGAACTGGATACCAGCTCCCGGACAGGCAAGATAATGATTTCACTGCTGAGTGCTATTGCCGAGTTTGAGCGTGATATTATAGCCGAGCGTATAACGGATAATTTATATGAGCTTGCCAAGGAAGGCCGTTGGCTTGGAGGCGAGTGCCCTCTTGGTTATGGCTCCCGGCAGGAGAAAATAACTGTAAACGGACATAAAAGCAAGGTCAATCATCTAGAGCCTGTTGAAGAAGAACAACGGGCTGTGAAAAGACTTTTTGAACTGTTCCTGCAGACAAACTCCCTGACAGGCACAGCTACCGCCTTAAACAAGGAAGGCTATAAGACGAAAAAGGCTAAAGAATTTACAAATACGGCTGTAAAAAATATTTTGCAAAATCCCGTCTACGCCATTGCTGACGCAGATATTCAAAGTTACTTTACGTCCCTTGGCGTCACACTGTGGGCTGATGCCGGGGACTTTGACGGTGTACGCGGCATTATGGCCTATAACAAGACGGAGCAAATTAAGGAGATGGCTTGGGAATCAAGGGCACTGGACCCAAAGTATATACAAAAAACACTGCGCCGTGATATCAGAGATTGGATCGTGGCTGTGGGCAAGCACCAGGGTATGATCTCCGGGGCTGACTGGCTTCTTGTACAGAACGCACTTTCGGAAATATCCCAAAACCATGCCGCACGTCCGAAGAAGAAATCCATGTCGTTGTTATCAGGTCTTGTAAGATGTTCTGAATGCGGAGGCCGGATGTTTGTAAAATCTGAAAGCGGACGTTACAATGCCGACGCTACTTTGCGCTATGGCTATCGCTGTGATATAAAATACCGAAAAAAAGGCGGCTGTAAAAGCTCTCCCAACATAAAAGGGTATGAGCTGGACAGTTTTGTAATTAAACAGATTTGCAATATGGATGCTGGTAAGAGTGCTTTCTACGATCAGCTGCTCAGTACAAAAAACACCCTGCAGTTAAAAGCACAGGAAACTGAAAAAGAGCTTTCTGCTGTCAAAAAACGCTTATCACAAATTGAAGCTGACATACAAAACCAGATTTCAAATTTAAGAACAGCACCTGAAAGCATTAAGCCAGCTATTTTCAAAGATATTGAGAAGCTCGCCAAGGAGCAGGCTGAGAATCAGACCCGAATGGATTCAATACATGCCCGTAGAGATTCCCAGGAAAGCCAGATTGCCGATATCAAAAAAAACAGTCAGTGGATTATGGACTTTTCCAGACTCATCGAGCTGGTTGACTATAAAGGCAAGCAGCAGCTACTCCGGCGAATAATTGAATGTGTCGTAGTTAAGGACAATATAGTCCATATATTTTTAAAGGGCACATATGGCAACGATTTTATCATGGAAATAAAAGAGTGATGATTTTTTCAGAAAGTACGAAGGTGATAATTTTCCGGTAAGGGGACAAGAGGCATGTGTCACACAGAACAGTATAGCATTTTCTATACACCTGGCAGCATAAGTAGCCAGTCTTGTTCCTTTGTCCATATTGAATGTGGATATAGCTTTAATCAGCCCGATAGTGCCAATGGATATGAGATCATCACTGTCACTACCACAGGAACCGTACTTTTTTACAATATGTGCTACAAGTCTCAGGTTTCTCTCGATTAAGATATTTCTTGCTTCCTCATTTCCGTTTCTGTAAGCCTCCACGTAGTATTGCTCCTCCTCAGAATTCAAGGGCTGAGGAAAGGAATTAACATTTGAAACGTAGCCCAGCATGAGGAATAAGTTGTTGAGACCGTAAGAGATTGCTGAAAATAGTGTATCTATCAAGCAAGGCACCCCCTATTGGTTTTGAGTCATAAAAACAATAGTTTTCACAACTCAAAAATAGTGTACCTTTCTAATCTATGAGCACTGCTGCAAAAAGATGCCAGTCCTTTATAAATATATTTATAATTATTTTAGATAAAAAAGTTATGCCAATCCATAGTTATATGGTTCATGATATAGTCTCCCACCAGCTTTTATTATTAACTAATGTCAAATAGGATTAATATATTCATTTTACCATATTGTACCTCTGATAGAACAGCTAGAAAAAACCTACTTTACACGTTTAATAATAAACTCTTCCTGTCTGGATACCTGAGCTTCTATACGGTCTAGCCTGTCGGAATTCTGCTTATATCCGTCAAACAGAGCATCAAGCTTATTGCCGTGATCGGTTTCAATCCGGAGCACTACTTTTTTCAGATCGGCAACCTCAGCTTCAATGTTATCAAGTCTGCCTTCCATGCTTCCAAGCTTGCCTTCCATGTTTTCTAGCTTGCCTTCCATGCTTCCAAGCTTGCCTTCCATGCTTCCAAGCTTGCCTTCCATACTTTCAAGCTTGCCTTCCATACTTTCTACCTTGCCACCCAAATCACCAATTTTTTCAGACAAATCTGAATACATGCGATTTAAAAGTTCGTATATTTTATCTTCCAATTGACTCCCCTCCTTTCAAAAATAATTATATCATAACATATGAAAAGTAATAAGTAATATTTTAGTAAAAAGATATTAAGAATTTTTATATAGATAACCTAAATATATCAAATTTTATGTAACCCAACATATTTAAAACTCATATCTTGTTATATAAGCATATAACGATTAGGAAAGGAGATATATATGACAGAAATAGACAATCTATCCAGTGAATACAGTGATTCGTACGATCGAAAATCAAAATGCAGTAATATGGTTGTTGCAATGGCATATGTTCCTGAGCAGGAATGGGAAACACCCTATGAGGTCCTCGGAGGCCTGGATAGAGGAACATTATTCCCCAGCCTGGATAAACCCTTCATTGGAGGAGGTAAAAGGCTGTGAATAATAATATGAGTGGCAACTCCAACAGTTACATGGCAAGCAATTTGAACAACACTTTGAACAGCAATTTGAACAGCAATTTAAACAGCAATTTGAACAGCAATTTGAACAGCAATTTGAACAGCAATTTAGACAATTCCAATAATTTAAACGCTTTGTCAGGCTCAAATACAAATGCTATGCTTAAGCTGTCTGACCGTGACAAAATGCTGATGCTTGTACAGGCATATGAATTTGCACTAGTAGAAGTGGGACTGTTCCTGGATACACATCCGAATGACCGCACAGCTCTGGCTTATTTCAAGCAATACAGAGAATTAAAGCACCAGGCGGTCTCAGAATACACCAGAAGATTTGGTCCCATTACAATGGATCATATGGAAAATGACTTATCTTCTTGGAAGTGGATAGATAATCCTTGGCCATGGGAAATAGGAAGTGAGGGATGATAAATGTGGGTTTATGAAAAAAAGTTACAGTATCCGGTAAAAATAACACGTCCAAATGCCAAGTTGGCAAAAGTGATTATATCTCAATTGGGTGGACCGGATTTCATGTTTTTATAATTACAAGCTGGTCCCGCAACACGTAACAGCTGCAGTGAGCTGATATTACCCAACTTAATTTACTCCTCAAAGGTATATTGTAATTTTATTGTATAGTCATCATATATTGTTACTTTTTTTATTAATTTTCTCACCAACTCCTCCTTAAATTCATAATCCAGAGCATCAATATTATGAATAAGGCTCTTGACCTTCTCCCTTATCTCAATGTACCGTTCTTCAGTGTCCTCCTCTCTCAGAAGCTTCTGCTCAAGCTGATGCAGCCTGCTGTTCATTCCGGTTCTTTGGCTTCTAAGTTCACCTATCCTGCTTCCATACTCCTCCAGGGTAATTGCCTCTGCTTCAAAAGCCAACTGCTGCTTTTTTATTGCAGAGTTAATGTTTTCAAGCCTGTCTTTTAAAGCTTCACATTCTTTCTTTTCCTTTTCCAGACTTAAATCATAAATATACCTTTTGCGCCTGACTATCTCGTCTATGACATTATTCTGCAGAAATAGCCCCTGTATAGCTTGCATTACCATTTCATCCACCATTTCCATCCTGAAATGAGATATTCTGTTTTTGCACATGCCGTCAATTTTTCTGTCAAAATAATAAAAGTAATAGTCCTGTGCTGTTCTCTCTTCCTTTATTTTGCTTCTCGCCTGATTTTTTGGTATTTTACCTCCAAACAGTTTACTTCCGCAGGAAGCGCAATAAAGTAACCCGGACAGCAAATATTTTCTGGTACAGCTCCATTCCTTTTTTTCTTTTTCCCTTCTATCCTGTATAATTTGTTGAATACGTTCAAACTTCTCAACGGATATTAAAGCCGGATGGGTATTTTCACGCACTATCCACTGTTCACGGGGCCTTATCATCCTTTTTGCCTTCCCCGAACCATCCCTTACGGTTAATGTAACATTATACATGCTTATTCCCAGATATACGGGGTTGGTAAGAATATTCATAACCCCATTGGTTGTCCAATTATCACCTCCCCGGCTCGTTTTGACTCCCATGGAATTCAGCAGTCTGCATATTTTCATGCTGCCCCAGCCCTCAAGATACTTGCTTACAATTAATTCATAAACCTCTGATTTCTCAATGTTAACAACCAGATGCTGACTGTCTTCAGACAGTTTATAGCCAAGAGCAGGTCTAGAAACATTGGTTTTTCCTTCATTTGCCTTAATCATCTGCGTGATTTTGACTCTGGAACTGGTTGTCTTCCTTTCCTTTTGTGCAAGCCCAGCATGAATTACCAGTAAGAACTCATCATCATCCGTCCTGCTGTCATAACCCTCTTTAATTGAAATGAAAAAAGCCCCTTGTGCTGCCAGGCTTCTTTTTAATTCAATAATATCCATGATATCACGAGATGTTCTTGAAATTTCCTTGCAAACAACACCTTTTATTCTGCCTTGGGAAATATCATCTTTCAGCCTGGACATTTCATGTCTCAGATAGCTGTATGCACCGGTTCTAACATCAATGTAAAAATCCGATATTGTATATTTATTTATGCTTGCCCACTCAGCTATATATTTTTTTTGATTTTCAACAGATGTCAGCTGGCTGTCCTTTTTTGTTGAAATTCTGATATATCCGCCCACGCTAAGACCGGTTTCCTTCAAAGTCTCTCTTACATCAGCAAATTCTTTAAAATTATTTGCTTGTACCAGCGGCGGAAGATAATCCATTGCTGTTTTCCCCTTTCAAAGAATTTTCAAGAGAAAAGCCTGCACCAGTGCTTTTTCGCCCTGATTGCTCCAGTACTTTTCTTATAAGCATTTCAACAGCCTCATCTAACACATCATTTTTAGCCATATCATCACCCCATATAGAATAATATGAGTGATGTAAAAAAAAAGTGATTTATAGTTTTTGCTTAATAACATTGAATTTACATGGGATTAATAAGAGCATAATATATTCCTGTTATATTTATGCTAATATTTACTTATTTTACATTTAATTCTAATACACAGGAGGGTGGATTTATGAAAAAAAATCGAAGATTATATGGCATTAAATCACTTACGGTAGTTTTAGTCATCTTACTTACCTTTCTACCAGCACGGGCAGCCACTTATAATGCCCAGAATATTGCATTGACTCCGGGAAAAAATATATCAGAGCTAAATTTTTCCTGGTACTCCACTGCCAAAACTTCAAGCCTCGTGCAAGTTGCACCCAAAGCCTCAATGTCCGGTTCTGATTTTCCGGTTAATTCTTCAATTTCCTTCTACAGCCAATCAACTAATGCAGCCTCAGGCTTTTACAGCAACAAGACAACCGCCACTGCTCTAAATCCGTCTTCAGAATATGTATACCGCATTGGAGACGGTAAAGGTAACTGGACCTCAAATTATTTCTATACTGTTGGCTCCCATACCCAGTTTGGATTTCTTGCCTTCGGAGACCCTCAGATTGGTGCGGGCAAGCTGACTGAAGATACTGCCGGCTGGAATAATACAATAGCAGCAGCAACAGCCCAATTTCCCAATACTGCCTTTATCATGACAGCAGGAGACGAGGTTAATACCAATAACAGCGAAGCCCAATACAACGGCTTCTTCTCACCGATAAAGCTAACCAGCCTCCCAGTTGCACCCGCTCTGGGCAACCACGATAACGGAGCCTCAAACTACAGTTACCATTTTAATCTTCCAAACCTCTCCGGCAGTTATGGGATTACATCCCCTGGCTCTGCAGATTACTACTACACTTATGGTAACACACTCTTCATGGTGCTTAATACAAACAACAGCAATGGAAGCACCCATGAGGCTTTTGTTAAAAAAGCAGTTGAAGCCAGCCCTGGTGTGACATGGAAAATAGCAATGTTCCACCAGGATATATATGGTTCGGGGAGCCACGCCTTGGAGACTTCAATAATAAATCTCAGAAACTCTTTATATCCCATATTTGATAATTATGGTGTAGATATTGTAATTACAGGCCATGACCATTCCTACACAAGGACATATGTTATGAAAGGCAACGTACCCCAGAAAACCCAGACTTATAATGCAAACGGCGCTCTGATAACTCCTTCGGGCACCGTCTACTTTACACTGAACTCTGCATCAGGAAGCAAATACTACGAGATAAATAATCCTCCTGCAAGCTATGCTGCTGTCACCTCCCAGTTGGAAGTTCCAACTTTTTCATATGTAGGTATTAATGGCAGCAGTCTTTCAGTTGATACTTACAGAACAGATACTATGACAAAGGTCGACAGCCTTTCAATAGTTAAAAATTAGCATTCAGGAAGAACTATTGCGGATTTGTGAGTAAAATAACAGGGATGTGGCCTACACATAAGAATGTAAGCAATACCCCTGTTATTTGTTTCTGTTACTGCATCTGAAATTTGTTACTGTTATTTGATTCCTGTTTTTTCATATTCTTTTGAATTGGGTTTTAAATAAAACTCTTTACTGTGTCCTAGTTGTGGCATACTCTAAATCCCTGGTCGTATCCCTTGCTGTAAGCTTCATAGTTACCACGGTATGTTGCCTCACAGGCCTGATCGTCGCCCAGCCAGCCTCCGCCTCTCCAAACCCTGACAGCTCCGCTGCTGCTGTTCAAATCATCCCCATACCAATCCCAGCACCATTCCCTGACATTGCCTGACATATCAAACAAAGCTAATTCGTTAGGCTTTTTTTCACCCACGGGTTTTGTTTTATTTTTGTTGCCTTCGATATTTGGCCAACTCCAATCTCCTGTTAAATACTTATCTCCGGAGTTTCTCCAATACCATGCAACATCGTCAGCTTTATCGCTGCCGCTATATGTATAACTCCTGCTCTTCTGTCCTCCTCCGGCGGCATATTCCCACTCCGCCTCTGTAGGCAGGCGATAGCCGTCAGCTTTAGGGTTAAAGGTTACAGTCCATTTTATTTCGTCGCTCTCATTAGCATTATTAGGATCCTTAGTATCTTTGTCTATAATGTAATAAGGTTCCAGATTCTCCTTAGCACTGCGCTTATTGCAGTATTCTATACAGTCATACCAGCTTACCGTTTCAACCGGCAGGTTTTCCCCCTTGAATTCCGAGGGGTTATTTCCCATAACCTCGCTCCACTCTTTCTGCGTCACTTCATATTTGCCCATGAAGAAGTCAGATATTTTTACTTTCTTTCCGTAGAGATTGGACTTGTTGTTCACAAAAGCCCCACCTTTGACCAATACAAAGTTATCTTCGGCCTTTTCCTTCTGTGAACAGGCAGTGACTGTAAGCATAGCTGCTATTATAATTAAAAACAAAAATTTTTTCATTTTTTATCCCCCTGTCCGCTTGCGGACATAAATTCAAAGGGTTGAAAGTTGCTTTATTTCAACCTTAGTCTCCACTATTAAGAAGAGAAGTAATAGGCCACCGGTAATTAAATACTCTGCATTGCAGTAGGCCGTTTTCCCCAAGGAAACGGCCCCGCGCATTGAGACTGTTGCTATTCAGATAGGATGGTGCCTTAGTTATGGCAACTATCCTATCTGAATTCAATATTCAAGTAGTATGTAGGTAAGAGTTTTTGAATTACATAAGACTGCCTGCTATAAACCGACAAATCTTATAATACTTAATTAATTAAAAACTAATAATTATTCCCTCACAGGGCTTACCCCTCAGGCTGCTGCCTGCAGGTGTTAATTACCAAACAGTTACGTTAGCGCTTCCGCTGCTCTGGTAACCTTCGACACACAATGCCTGGTATGACCAACTGCTGCCCAGATTCATTCCCTTGCTTCTCCATGCATTAACATGGTTGCTGAATGTAATTGCTACGTTGCTTCCTGTTGCTCTCTTTGACTGTCTTACACTCCAGTACTGAGTGAAGGTCTTTGTTCCGTCAATAGAAGGTGCATTAACTCTTTGAGTTGTGTATATATCATATGTACCGCCATCGCTGGATACAGAACCCTTGTATGTTCCAGTAGGTCTGTAAGTTCCCCAGCTGTCAACAATATAATATTCTATAAGAGCGTTTCTAGTCCATCCGTAGAAAGTCAAATATCCATTTCCGGATGGTGCAAATTGGCCGGCATTGTAGTTACATACTCTTGATGCATTTCCTGTGCCCCAACCTTTACCAACAACAAAGTTTCCACAGTTTTGCCAGGAAACGCTGAAATTTCCACCAGAACCATTGGTAGCTCTAACTGTTCCACCACCATCAGTCCAATTCTGCCAGTAATCGGTAGCTGCATATGATGGCAAAGCAAACAAGCTGGTTAAACTCATTGAAACTGCCAAAAATAACCCAAATAATTTTTTCTTAAACATAATACTCCTCCTAAAATGTTTAAATTTTAATAATCTCTTACCTACATACTACTTGAATATTTAGTGATTGCGCTCCTAACTCCCTCCTTATTACTTATTCGCACTTTTATTTTGCGCCCAAACAGTATTCACCTCCGCATCAGCAAATTTATTTGTTAAAGTCATTACAATTTAATAACTAAATTAATCAAGGTTACAACTGCAATATTATTGATTTAATGTTAAATTATTGAAGTGCTAACCAGAACTTAGATTATGCAAAAAACTATCATAATATCGCAAGTCTGATAAAACAATAAACATTTACATAAACACATAAAACATCAGCCAAAGGGCAAACACCTAAAATCCGCAGGAAATACCATTCCTGTCAGACAGAAAATACAAATGCAAAATATTGGTTTGACTTTGTCCTCAGCTTGTCCAACTTTTGTACCCCAGTTCAGTTTCGGGGTAAAATAATCTTTCAATAAATATGTGGGTGGTTGTGAAACAGAATATGCTACTGCATCGAAAGAGAGTATATATAAAATGAGTAAAAATTATTGCAAAAGCCGGGAGTCACCTCACAGCCGGATTGATTTATACACCAGTCACTTGTATGTTTACATGATAACTCATAGACTTGACCTTGTAAATTACCAAATTGCGGTATTATATAGGACATTTTTTACATGGCTGTATACTTTTTCTAAATAAAATACATCATTAAACTTGTTACTATGGACTTATTATGTTTTCTTTTATTCTTGATAAAATGGTCCTTTATAATAACCAAAGTAATACTAGATATAATAATTAAATATGCTTATAATTGGGAATATGATTTATTTTTAGCTAGTTTACATAATTTTTGTTATGAGTAACTACTTTAACCTCAATACATAGTATATAATATGAATTAATATAAAAGGAGTATCTATGATGCTGAGTTCTTTTCCAAAAGAGGTTTTATTCTGCTGCGAAAAAGAGGATCCCATGACCATATACTATGAGCAGCTGGATGGAATGGATGGTATGCATGGCATGTACAGCATGCGCAGCATGGACTGTATGCACAACATAGGCGGTATGCATGACATGAGCAATTGTCAGTCGTATAACAATAATGCCCCCCGCCATTCAACCAACTATAGCTTCTGATTCTAGTGGAAGCCAATAAAAAATGGGCTTAGTATTTAAAGCCCATTTTTTATTGCCCGTTCTTAAATCCCTGTCATTATTATCGTGCCAGCAACTAGAAAAACCTGAAAACCGGCGGGCCTGATGGAGAACTTGCAGCATCCCTCCGCTATCTGAATCAAAGATACACCATGCCTTATAAAGAAACCAAAGGTGTGTTGACAGATATAGGTATATCTGTACCGGTAGGGCACACTTATTATTAATACTCTAAAAACTTGTACTCAACGGTATAGTCCCCGGACTTTCCTCTGCTCTTGTATTGCACCTTGACGGGCTCGGGCATGCAGGCCAAATAGAGCTCCAGGATGTTATCCCTGTACAATATGATTTTATCCACGGTAAGCTTGAAAACCTCCTCCATATTGCGGCCGTCTATCTGGTCGACCAGGGAATTGATCCTGTCAACATACACCTGCAGCTTGTCGGCATGCTGGCTGCCTATTGTATTGATTTCCTCAAGACTTTTGATTTCATCTTTAATCTTTTCTATTTCATAATCATATTTTTTGTTCATCATTATCATATCATCCTTAGATATGCTTGCATCTATTCCAAGATTGATAACCTCCTGCTTTTTAGCCTGAAGGTTAAGTATTCTCCTTCTTAAAGAATCAGTACCCTTTATCTCGCTGAGCTTGTTTAATTTTTTTATTTCAGAAACCAGCTCGGAAATAATCAGGGCTTTGTCAGGGTTTATAGAATCCAGCACATATTTTACTATCTGCCCCAGGACCACATGATTGATTGAGCCGTTATTGCAGCCGACGGTATTACCGTTTATGTCCAGTTTTTCTTTTCCATGGGTCCTGGCCCGGCTGCATCTCCATGCCTTATAAATTGCATCATTTTTAAGCTTTTTGCTTCCCCCCACAAATTTGCTGCCGCATTGTCCGCAAATCAACTTCCCCGAGCACCAGTACCGGCTGCTGTATTTACTTTTCTGCTCCTTGGATGCTGCTCTTAAACTTAGCTGTTTCTGGGTCAAATCCCATAAGTCTCTTGAAATTACAGGTTCATGATGATTTTTTATATATACCTGCTCTTCTTCACCTCTGTTATATTTCTTTTTGTGATTTAAGTAGTCAGGTGTGAGAGTTTTCTTCTGAGACAAGTCCCCCACATACTTTTCATTTTTCAGCAGTCTCAATATAACCGTGTTTGACCACCTGCTTTTGAACCTTTTTGACTGTATATTACTCTCATAAAGCTCTCGTGCAATAACATGAGTGCCTTTACCCTCCACTGTGTATTTATGAAAGATCAGCCTGACTATTTCAGCTTCTTCCTGGTTAACGGATAAAACCCCGTTATTTAAATTGTACCCCAGCAGCTCCCGGCCAAAGACAACACCCTGCTCCATCCTTCTCTTCTGGCCCCACTTCACCCTCTGGGAGGTCTTACGGCTTTCATCCTGTGCAATTGCCGACATTATGGTAAGGCGGAGCTCCCCATCACCGTCCAGGGTGTTGATATTATCATTTATAAATATAACCCCTACCCCTATATCTTTGAGCATACGTGTGTAATCAATGCTGATTTTCGTGTTTCTGGCAAATCTTGAAATTTCCTTGGTCAATATAAGGTCTAGTCTTTTATTCTTTGCATCAGAAATCATTCTTTGGAATTCAGCCCTCTTTTCTGCCTGAGTTCCGCTTACGCCCTCATCTGCATAAATATCCACAAATTCCCAATCCGGATTGTTTTCAATGTATTGCTTAAAATAGCTTTTCTGACTCTTCAGGGAATTTATCTGGTCGTCCTTTTCCGTGGATACCCTGCAATAAGCTCCAACCTTCACCCTCATAACATACCCCTGCTCCAGATAACTTAAATAGCCTACAATTTATAATATTACTACAGGCTATCAAAAATGTTTCTTTAATTGTTTATGGATTTAAGCACCTGATCAAGCTGTTCATATGTTAGAAGTTTTTCCCGGTATAACTGACGTATTATTCCGCTTTTAAACTGGCGTATGAATTTTTCATTTTCAGCAGCACTAAGCTCAATTCTATTATTTTTCAAAGTCATATAAATCAACCCCCAGTACATAGTATTCAAATACAAAAAAAATGCTGACGCCCTGTGACAAATTAAAAACCAGACTAAAGGGATTACTGCCTCTAGTCTGGTCAATTTGATAAAAAGTCGTTTATTAAAAAATATGACTGGATATTTATAGTTTTGATGCCCTGCTTCTAATTTTTTTTATTTGAGCTCACTTGCCTTGGTGATTCTTTGAATACTTTTGCCGCTTATTTTGAGCAGGTTGACAAGCTCTTTGTCTATGTTTTTAGTGAGCTCTGCAGTATTTCCAACTATTATTATTTTCTTGGGGCTGATAGCCTTTAGAGCTTCTTTTGTATAACCGGTCAGACTGTCCTTTTGAACAAAAAGTATGGGATAGCCCTTGTCTGCACACAGTTTTTTGATATTGGCCCCATCCGCAGGTACTTTATTTCCATTTACAAGTACTACGGTTGTACCTTTTTCAGGCTTCAGGGCTTCGGCTATCTTTTTAGCTGTTTCGTACTTGTCCGCACCGCCTATTCTGACAAGATTTGTATAGCCTTTGTTCTTCAAGGCTTTCTCAAGCTCAACATTAACTGCTATTTCTCTTCCGAAGATATATATATTGTCTTTTTTGTAGAGATTCTTAGCTATGTATTCAACCGTTTGCTGAACACCTTTTTTATCCTTATCAGTCAGGATAATCCTGCCGCCCAGCTTCTTAGCCAGCACTTCACCTGCAAAAGCATCTGCAAAATCATTCTTGGTTGCAATTATTATGGCATTTGGCTTTACAAGGTCTGAGACATTTTTATCATTTCTCTTTACTGTCGCTGTATAAATCTTAAAAGCCTTGCGGTCCTGGCTCGTAACCTTGATATAGGCTTTGTTATCCCCTACCTTCAGGCTCATCATTTTGTCTTTGATTTCATTTTTGCATTCCTTGTCACTGTAAAGCTTCCAGGTTGCCTTGGGACTGACTGTAACATCTATAAGCTGTTGAGTTATGGAGTAATCAACAGTTTTTGATATATTCTGTCCTGACAATACCGAGCCGTCCGGGGCAATTACTTTTATAATCTCATAAGGCTTTGGGTTTACAAAGCCCTTTATGTATATCAACCCTTTTGAGGTTTTTACAGCTACATATATATCCTTGTCGCTGCCCGTGAGCTGAAACAGTTTTTTAGTGCTGAACTTCTCCCAGGCGGTCCAGTTCTCTCCGTCCTCCGAAAATCTCATTTCAGTAAAGGTTGGGTCCTTAGGCAGCGTAATATTTGCCTTATTGCCCTCCATAACAAGCTTGACCTCTTTAAGGGGTGATTTATTTCCCAGATCAATTGAAGCCTTTGACGGGTCGGAGGTATTTCCGTATTTGTCCATTACCTTTATATATACTGAGGATACACCTTTATCCCCCATCAGCTCCCACTGAGTCCGGGCCTTGTATTCCACCCAGTCACCATCCCGGAAATCACTGTAGTTGGACAGCATCATTTTATCAAGTCCCGACATGGTATCAATTGCCGATATATCAATTTCCACTCCTGTCCTATATATTTCCTGCCGGGCAAACACATTTACAAAACTATTAAAAATGAAAAGGCTTATTAATATAATGCTTATATACTTTTTGTTCATTTGGAGCTCCTTTTCAACAGGCTATTTTTTAATTATTACAGCTTTTATTTCAGGTGGTGTCCTGTCGGGTGTAAGTATTTTCTTCTCTCTGGTTCCAACCACTTTTCCGTTTACAACAATGTCTACTTTAACCGTGTACCAGGTATAATCCTTTAGTTCATTTACATTAATAACTGCATCAGTGTTAGTCACCTTATCCTTTTTAAATACCACAGAGGAAGTCTCTGTTTCAACAAGTCTCATGTTAAGCTGGCAATCAATATCCGCACCTGAAGCCTGAGTGCCCATGGCAGCCAATATGGCAGCCTTTATATAATCCCTGACCTCAAATATTCCGGTTCCCAGATCAATTTCAGCCGCTCCTTTTCTGGAATTCAGTTCTGTGTTCAGAGGCCTTGCCTTTATTTCATCCAGCGGCTCACTTACAATTTCCTTAATCTGGTCTACCACCTTCTGAGTAGTTTGGTCTGAGGCCTTTTCATTTTTTTCAAGAATTTCAAGCACCTTTGGTATATCTATGATTATATTAGGCAGCGAACCTACCGTAGGAGGAGGCGATTTTTTTATTACCTTGACCACAAATTCCTTAACCCTTGAAATACCGCCCTTTGAAATGGTTGCTGTCAGCTTGACGGTCTTATCTCCCTCGGAATATTCGGGGCGTGTCACCGTACCTGTATTTGATATGGTCCCCGTGGCATTTGACTGCCAGGTTATGGCACTGCCGCTGACACCTGTATTCTTTAATATTACATTCAGGGTTACACTCCCGGCATTATCACTGCCATTATAACCTATGTTTATATCATCATAATCACTGTTTACCAACGGAGTATTGTCCTGCACGCGGACCGTTCTGGTTATTGTATCCGCCCTATTGCCGTTTGAATCGGTAACATCATAAGTAATGATGTAATCTCCCACTATGCCGGTATCAACACGGTTATCAGCTACAATGCTTAAATCTTGCTGGGCATCATAGTTATCTGATGCAGAAGCGCCTTCATCTTCATAAGAACCCTGCAGTTCCACAACAATGACGGCAGCACCTTTGAGAGTCAATACCGGCTTTTCCCTGTCCCTGACCAGGATCACTCTGGTAACGGGAATAGCTTCATTTCCGCTTCTGTCTGTTACCCTATAGGTTATAGTATAATCGCCCAGTTCGTTCACACTGACTGTTCCTGTAACCTCAAGAGCCGCTTCCAGGCTGCTGCGCGTGTCAATATTATCACTGAGCTCCACACCTTCGTCAGAAAAGCTGCCCCTGTTGACCTCAAGGGTTCTGAAGGCCAGGCCTTTAAGTTCAATTACAGGTCTTTCACTGTCAATGGTGAATTTATTGGAATAGGTGTAATCTGATTCCAGGTTGGCACCATCCACAGCCTTTACTCTGTATTGAGCTTTTTCTGTGTTGATTGTCCCCGTATTGTGAACAAAATCCGTATTAGTTCCGGTGTATATTTCGTTCCAGCTTTCACCGTCCCTTGTAAACTCCAGAATATATCTTATTGGAATTCCCCCGTCACCGTCGGAATCCGAAGCTTCGGAAAATTTCGCTGTTACAGGTGTACCGCCTTTTACAAAAGGTGCTATAGCTTCAAAAGCTCCGGGCTTGGACGGCGGAAAGTTTTCCTCTACATGGATAACCATTCTGGCCGTTGTAGACCGTATGCCCTTAGGACCGATTGCAGTCCAGTTAAAGCCGTCCATCCCGTGAAAGCGGTTTTTAGTTATATAAGTTAATTTACTGATATCTGCTTCTGCTATAGCATCACCTGCCGTAACTGGCGATCCGTTATAGCTTAATATACCGTTAACCGGTAAATCCGAAACCTTGATGCTGTTTATAGAATCGCCTTTAACACATGATATAAAATCGCTTTGCTTAAAGGAATAAGTTATACTCTCAAGGGCCTCCACATTTCCATCCTCTGCAGCAGGCTGTACATAAACATCCCGGATAACCGCTGCTGCAATATTTCCCGCTGAATCGGCCACATTGTAGGTAACCGTGTAATGTCCTACTCGGGAGGTATCAACTTCACCCTCAGCAGTAATATTCTCTGAGATATCCATATCTCTTGAATCCTGAGCCCCGGCACCCTTATCCGTGTAGGTATCACCCATTTTTATCAATTCTTTTTCACTGCCCTTAAGGGTTATAACAGGGCTTGTTCTGTCAAAAATCACTTTGGTCTGGTCAGTAGTACTATTTACAGGGCTGCCCTCATTTCCTGCCATATCTTTGAAGGTTATGGATATTGGCAGCTCACCTTCCAAATCAGTGTTTGACATTACCAATACCGCTGACCACTCAATACCGCTGCCGGTTACTGTTGCACTTCTGCCGTCAATAGTAACCGCGGGCAGGGCAGCCAGTTCCTCATCCGCCTCAAAGCTGACCGTCACTGAATCCTGGGCTTTTGCCAGCCGGTTGTTTTTATTGTTGGATGCTATGCTTATATGGGTCAGTTCAGGTGGGGTACTGTCAATAATAAAGGTCTTTGAGCAGCCATAATCCGATTCAAAGCCTCCCCCATCTACAGCTTTTACTCTGAACTGAGCCGAGAGCTTGTCAACAACCGGAAGAACAGTTTCAAAAGACGTAGCACTACCTGTATACACCTGCTCCCATTCAGTTCCGTTTTCCGAAAACTCAAGAACATAGTTTAGCGCGGCTCCATCATTATCATTGTCGGTGGAGGCAGTCCAGCTGATAGTTACTTTGTTTCCGCCCTTAACCTTCTGATTTTGTGAGACCCCGGAAACATTTTGAGGTACTGTGGGAGGATTGTTCTTCACAATAGCAATTGACATGACAGCTTCCAACGAGCTTATGCCTTTATTGCCTTCACCCTTCCACACAAAGGAATCCATCCCTGTAAAGCCTGTCTGGGGTATATAGGACAGACTGTCCAGATCAGCGCGTGCTATTACGGCCTCCTGGGCAATTGCAGTGCCTTTAGCATACAAGGTTCCATTACCGGGAAGCTGTGTAATTGTTACCTTTGACAAAGTATCATTTGCATATAGGGCGGTAAAATCCGCCAATGCAAACTTCTTGGTAATATTTTCTGTTCCTGACTTGCTGCCGTTTGTAACTTTGGGTCTCACAGTAACGGTTCTTGTCTTCTGAACTGCGCTGTTACCTGCTTTGTCCTTAACATTATAGGTAATTGTGTAAGTGCCTACAGAGTTAGTGGGACTTGACCTGCTGATACTTGAGGATATATCGCCATCCAGGGTATCAACGGCGGTGGCACCGGCATCTGTGTACGTACTTCCGTAGGTTATGGTCACCTCGGAACCAATAACGGTAATTACAGGAGCTGTCCTGTCAAAGGTTACCATGGACAGGTCTGTTGTTGAGTTCACCTCAACACCTGAATTTCCTGCCACATCCTCAAAAGCAACTGTGAATTTAATAACCTCTTCAACATCAGTACCGGTCATCTTATAGCTTGCCGTCCAGCTTATGCCGCTGCCGGAGACTGAAGCAGCCTGCCCGGCAATCATCACTGCGGGTGCATTCTTCAGTGCCTCGCTGGCCGTAAAACTCAACGTAACGGTATCACCGGTTTTTGCATAATTGGCCCTTGCATTGTTCGATTTAATTGTTACACTGTTCAAAACAGGTGTGGCGGAATCTATCTCAAAGTTAACTGAATTTTTATAAGCCGATTCCATTCCCCCTGCATCTCGGGATTTTACCCGGAATTTTGCAGCAGTTGTATTCACTTCAGAAAGAGTGACGGTATAGTCTCTCTCCTGCTGTACTGCAAGTTCTGTCCAGACAGCTCCGTCATAAAACTCTAAAATATAGTCTATTGGCTCTCCAAGATTCCCATCCGGGTCGGAGGCAGTGCCCCAGCCTATTGTGATTTCAGTACCTCCCCTGACCAGTTGTCCTGATAAAAGTCCAGTAAAATCACCTGGTATAGTTGGAGCATAGTTGACTTTGATATCAAAATTAACCGTTGTTTTGTTGGACCATATCCCCGAAGCTCCAACCCCTGTCCAGCTGAAGGAATCCTTTCCCATACGGCCGGTATCTGGAATATATCTGAGATTGCCTATATTGCTGCTGTTAAATACATCTCCAGCCTTGACGTAAGCACTTCCATTTTTCAATGTACCGTTAGAGGGTAAAGTTGAAATTTTTATTTCAGTTATTGCTTCTCCATTCACTCTTTGAGCAAATTCGTCAAGAGTAAACTTAATAGGGGCATTCTGAACCCCCTCTTTGCTCAAGGTACCCGCAAAAGGCTGAACATGTACGGTTCTTGTAACCTGCAGGGCGGTATTATGATTTTTGTCGGTAACATTATAGGTTATATTATAAGTTCCAACCTTTGAAGTATCTACATTTGATTCAACATCAACAAAATTTGATATATCTCCGTCATAGTTGTCTGTTGCTGTTGCTCCTGCATCATTATAAGCGGAGTCCAGCGGGATTGTGACCTGTGAATTGCCTATGAGCGTAATAACAGGTCTGGTTTCATCAACAATATTCACTATTCTTTCAATATAATCTGTGTTTCCCCTTCCATCCTTTACAGAATAAGTTACGGTATAAGCAGCAACCACATCGACTATGACCGGATTTACCACAAATACATCGTCGGTAATATTGCCGTCGTAATTGTCCGATGCTGTGGCACCGGCATCGGTATACCTGCTGTGGACTTCAAGCCTGACCGGTGTCTCACCCTTTAAGGTAATCACGGGTTTTGTGGTATCCACCACCTTAACTGTCCTGTAAACCGTGGTGGTATTATTGTGCGCGTCCTTTGCGGTGTAGGATATTGTATAAGTTCCAAGCACAGCCTTGTTTAACCCTGATTTATTTACCGCAACCTCGCAGGCTGCTCCATCATAGCTGTCAAATGCCGATGCCCCCGGATCATCGTATTCCTTATGAACCTCCAAGGTTAACGTACCCGGCTCATTGAGAGTTATAACCGGCCCTTTTGTATCCCTTACATGAATGATTCTTTTTCTTTCATCTGCAGAGTTGCCATTGGCATCGGTAGCCGTATATGTAAGTGTGTAGTCCCCCCAGGTGTTCATATCAAGTGTGGGAGATACCAAAACAGGGCAGGATTTGTCATAGTTATCCGTGGCAACAGCTCCCGGATCAACGAATGCACTCTTTGCCTCCAGTGTGAGCTCGACAGCTCCAAGCAGGGTAATAACAGGCTTTGTCCTATCCACAACATGTACTGTTCTTTCTATTTCCGTTGCCTTGTTCCCGTTTTCATCGGTTACATTATACTTAACTTTATAGGTTCCCACCTTGTTTATTACAACGCCATTCTTTGAATATATCTGCAAGGCTGAGGAGCTGTCATAATTGTCTGCTGCTTCAGCACCGGCATCGTTGTAGGCGGTGTGTACATCTATTGTTACCTCGGCCTCGCCCTTAAGCGTCAGAACAGGGCTGGTCGTATCTACAACATGTATTATCCTGGATTTGCTGTAGCTTGCCCCATTATCCTGAACCGCAGTATACAGCACGGCATAGTCGCCTACAGTGTCCAGGCTAACCGTGCCTGAAACATTGATAGCTGTGATTGAAGCTCCGCTGGCCGGCTGGGCTGATACTCCGGTCATAAGCTCATAGCCTGTTTTGACCTCAACAGTGACCTCGGAAGGACTGACTGTTATTTCCGGTCCTTCTCCGCCGCCTCCAACCACATATACGGTACGCATTACAGCCTTGGCTGCATTTCCCGAGCTGTCGGACACCTTATATACAATCACATACATTCCGGGTACATTCCAGTCCACCTGGGTCTTGACCAAATTGCCCTGCAGGTATTCTTCAGTCTCATAGTTATCCGTTGCAGTTACACCCGGATCTACAAACTGCCCTTGGGATACTGTCATGACAGAATCGCCCTTTAGCGCCAGAACAGGCTTTATCGTATCCTGCACATGAATATTTCTTGCAGCCTCAGCTGCCTTATTATTTTTATTATCTTCAACATTGTATCTGACCTGGTAAGTTCCAAGCTTATCCATGTCTACACCGCTTGCATCCACAGACACCTTCGGTGTCAGATCACCATCGTAGTTGTCTGTAGCTGTAAAACCGGGATCTGTATATACCGTTTTAACTTCTATATAAAAATCCGGGTTACCGTTGCTGATATTGGTTCCCTTCAGCGTAATAACCGGTGGTGTCCTGTCAACCACATGCACCAGGCGGGTTACCTGATCAGCCTTATTACCGTGGGGCTCCGTTACATTATATGTTATGGTGTAGTCGCCAACCTTGTCTATAATCACGGGATTGTTAACTACAACACTGTCCGTAAGATTGCCGTCATCCGGATCATCTGCTGAAAAACCCAGTTCTGTATATTCGCCGTGAACCTCAATGGTTAACTCAGTGCTGCCGGTCAAAGTTATAACAGGCCTGGTCACATCCTTGACTCTGACTGTTCTATATGCCATATCGGCTGCATTTCCGCTGGAATCGGCTGCTGTAAAGGTTATTGTGTAGTTGCCTACAACAGCTGTGTTTACAGAACCTGTTCCGGTTATTGTCCTGTTGGAATCATAGTTGTCTGTAACATATGCCTTTTCATCGGTATAAGCTGTTCCTAAAGGAATTTCTATTGTGCTTTGTCCGTTGAGGTGTATTACAGGCTTTTCGGTATCTACCACATGAACCTTTCTTGTTACAGGTATGGCTTCATTGCCATTTGAGTCGGTAACATAAAACGTTACAAGGTAGGTACCTGTTTCATCAGTGATTACAGTGTTATCAACAGTAATACTGCCGCTGAGATTGCCGTCATAATTGTCAGTAGCCGTGGCGGAGGCTTTTGCTGCTGCATCGGTATAAGTGCCGTGAACCTGAAGGGTTACATCGGAATTGCCTCCCAAGGACACACCCTTTAAAGTAATTACCGGTTTTGTTTTATCCTGTACGGTAACTTTTCTTTTTATCTGAACAGCACTGTTCCCATTTGAATCCTTTACATCATAGGTAACGTAATAGGTTCCTACAACATTGGCCTTAACCTGATTATTTACAACTATTTTTGAGGTAATATTGCCGTCATAGTTATCGGCAGCCGTGGCCCCCGCATCAACATAGGCGGAATGGACCTCTATTACTGCATCGTCTCCTGTCAGGTTCAACGCTGGAAGCTCACTGTCAACCACATATACTGTTCTCGTTGCCTGGGCAGCCTTGTTCCCGCTTCTGTCAGACACATTATAGTTGATGGTATATTCTCCTACCACGTGGATATTTACACTGCCGGAGACCGCAACCCTTGGGGTAATGTCGGAAACGTCGTCATAGTTATCTGTAACAGTATAGCCAGGGTCATCAAAACTGCTGCCCACCTCTATAGTCATTGCAGCACCGCTGTTGAGCTTCAATACCGGTGCCGTCGTATCCACCACATATACGTTCCTCTTGACCTCATCGGCTTTGTTTCCATTGCAGTCAGTCACATTATAGGTTATTTCATATTTTCCTGTCTTGTCCTTATTGACAGGATTATCTACTATGAGTCTTCCTGCTATTCCGGTATCATAATTATCTGTGACAGTGACACCGGTGTCAGCGTATGCGGTATGTACTTCTATTGTTATCTCAGACCTGTCCAGCTTGATTTCCGGCTTTACAGAGTCTTTTATATTCACGGTTCTCATTACTTCATCAGCCTTGTTTCCTGCCGCATCAGTTACATTGTACCGTATTTTGTAAGTACCCACAGTTTCATTATCAACAGTACCTGTTTTGACCAGCCCGTCAGCTATCAGGCTGTCCATATTGTCGGTTATTTCAACTCCCGGGTCTGTAAAAGCAGCAGGTACTTCAAGATTCATTACCGCATCCCCGTTTAGGGAAATGACAGGCTTTGTTCTATCATAAATAATCTGTGAAGCATCGCTGGTAGTTGTAACCCTGATACCGGGAATTCCGGCACAATCTGTAAAATCTATCCAAAATAGAACTGTGCCCTCTTCCTCCTCCGCCGTCATGGTATATACTGCAGTCCAGCTGTTTCCTTCGCCGGTTACTTCAGCAGACTTACCGCTTATCTTTACAACAGGTGTGTCAATCAGCGGTTCACTGGAAACAAAGGTCACGGTTATTTTATCTCCCGCCTTGGCATATATAGTTCCCCCGCTTGACTTGATTTTGACATTGGATAAAACAGGCGCAGTGTTATCAAGGGTGAATACTGCGGAATAGGAATAGCTTGAGTATAAGCCGCCTTCATCAACGCTTCTGACTCTGAACCTGGCATTTCCAATATTCAATTCGGAGTCAGCATCATAAATATAGCTGGGATTTGTACCTCTGTAGATTTCCTTCCACTGGCTTCCATCAAAAAACTCCAGTATGTATGCTATGTCAAAGCCTTCGTTATCATCGTCAACAGACGGAGTCCAGGATAAATTCAGCTTCGTGCCCCCACTTACCCTCTGGCCCTCCGTCAGTCCCTTTACAACACCAGGTGCTCCGGGATTTGCATTTTCAGCTACTTCCATTGAAATAACCGCCTCATTTGAATACACATCTCCCTGCCCGATTCCCTTCCAGTGAAAAAAATCACTGCCTGAAAGGTTAAGGGGCAGGTAATTGAGCTGAGCCAGGTCAAAAGCAGGAATAACCTGGCCTTCGGATAGCTCTGCACCGTTTAGCCTGAGCTTTCCTGAAGCAGGTAAAGCGGTTATCTTTATATGCTCAAGCGTATCTCCTTTATAATTACCAAGAAATTTTGCCTCAGGTATTGCTTTTGGTATATTCCCCACAATACCGCTTACGGCGGAATTATCCGCAATCGGCCGTACATGTACGGTCCTGGTGACTGAGTCGGCCTCATTTCCTGCAGAATCCTTCACAGAATATGTTATGTAGTAGGTCCCTACCGTTGAAGTTTGAACTGTTCCGGATTTTATAATTTTTGAGGTCAGCACCTTGTCAATATTATCATGGGCAGTGGCTGCTTCCAAATAACTGGAATTCACAGGTATGGTTATCTCAGAACTTCCATTTAGATTGATAACAGGCTTTGTATTATCAAAAATTACTTTAGAGTCATCCGTGACAGTGGTAACCTCGCTTCCTGAGTTTCCGGCAATGTCCTGGTACTGAACTGAAATTTTCAGCTGCCCCTCCGGGTCACCGTCTTTCATCCTATAGGAGCCCAGCCAATTTTTATCGGAACCGGAAACATTGGCAGCATTACCGCCAATAGTAATAACCGGTTTATCCTTTAGAGTTTCATCGGCGGTAATACTCACCGTCACCGTATCTCCGGCTTTTGCTGCTTCATTGGGATTATCCGATTTGATTGTAACCGTTTTTAAAAGAGGAGGTGTGGTATCTAACTCATCCTCTGCTGCAAAAACGTTAAAATTACCAGCATTTAACAAAATCAAAAATGCCAGAATAATAGAAATGGTCCTTCTTATTGAGTTTTTGAACATAGCATCCCCCAAAATAATTATTTGTGTTTTTAAATTTATGTTAAAAATATTACTACTTGATTTATTGATACTCTCTTTTTCATAATACCATGGCAACAATACTGAGATTTCTTTAAATCCTATTAAAACAAACAATTGCAGCTAAAAAGCACAAATCTTTTTTATGAAAATTATATAATTACCCAGGTATATTATCAATATATCTTTCAATAATTGCCAATTAAATAATAAATACCCCCAAAAAAGCTTTATATTCATCCTTCTAATTCAATTTATTGATGATATTTCGGCAAACCAACAGGGTTGTCCCTTTTGATTATGCAGCTTTAAACTACAATGGTAACTCAACTTCCCCTGTAGCTGCAACTATAAACCCCCATATATCTTTATATTCTGCCATTTTTATCCAACACCTTCTTTTTTTTCCATTATTTATAAAAAATCCTGAAAATACTTATGCGCAGTTGTATTTGTGGTGAAAACCTTGTTTTTTTATTTGCCAATGAAAATGCGCATCAAAAAACCGCAGTTCAGATTAACTTAATATGCGGTAAATTAATTATTTTTGATATACAATTACTGTGCAAGAGGCTAATGCAGATTATGCTCTTATTCGGTACGGTTTTCAACTCTTGCTGTTTTTTTAAACAAAATATATTTGGCGACCAAATAAATGATTATTGCTCCAAGCATAATGCCTAATGCAATACGCGCATTTAAATAATTATAGGTAATACCGCTGTTGGTTTCATTCAAATTCCCATCATAAGCTTTCCAGGTAGAAATTCCGCTTAAGGCAGACAGAAATGAAAAAACAAACAGCAGGTTTCTTATCCCTGTAACAATCATTATAGCACGCTCCTTTTTATCTCCAGCTTTAACTGAAAATATAACGGTTGTTATGACAAAACCTATAAAGAAAATAAAAAACACTATAAAAAAGTTCAGCATTATGCCCTTTAGCATCAATAATATCAATTCGGCTAAACAAATCAAAAAAGCGCATCCCAACAGTATGTTTTGAGGTACTCCCATTCTTCTCATTTTTTCAGTACGGTAAAACAGCCAGTCAATTCTTGTTGTTACTATTAATCTATTATGCATTAAATAGAAAATACCGGCAGCGGCAACAAGGGCAATTAAAAGCATTACAGGCATATAGCCCAAATATGTTTCAAAGGTAATCACGCTATACAAAAAAGTATCATCTCTAAATAAAATGAAAGGTAAAGAAAGAACAAGAACAAATATATTGGCACAGACTGTACCAAAAAAATACCGGTAAATAGTTGCTTTTGACAGACGGATTTGCTCATCATAGACACCGTCCAAGTCTTCGGCATTTAAATGCTGCTTCGCGGTATTAAGCTGAATAGCTGCCAGGGCTATACTTACGGCAATAAATATCATACACAGCCCAAAGCCTATGACTGGAGCATAAAGAGCATATGACGCTGAGAACATCACATTCAGCCCAACAAGGGTAAGCAATATTGAAATATATGATAGGTTTTTAAATCTTGTTACTGTGCTTTTAGTAAGATGTTTAAGCTGTTTTTCAACTTTATTTGCCCTGTTTTGTGGATGTGTGTCTCTGTTGAAACGTTCTCCCAATAAAATTTCATCACAGGTTACTCCAAAAAGTTCAGCAATAACAGGAATCAAAGTAATATCGGGGCTACTTTCATCCCGCTCCCATTTACTTACTGTTTTATTGGATACGCTCAATCTGTCTGCAATATCCTGTTGCGTCAGTCCGTTGGATTTCCTCAGAGCTGCTAAAAAATTACCTATGGATTTCTTTTCCACCTCGAAACCTCCTTTGTGTTTTATAATCGAATTCTATAATTAAACGACAGGTAAAACAACACACAATGCGGCGATTATGTCTCCGATTCAGAGAAAATAAAAAAATCTGTTCTCCTTAGTAAACATAACAGATTTTTAAAGGTAACTTATTACAGACAATACTACACTTGGTGGATTTCCATGTCAAGCTGCACATTCGTCATTTCGATACAGATACAGGTACAGAAGAGCTTGCTCATATGGAAATAATATCTGCAATAATATACCAGCTCACAAAGGATTTGACCATAGATGAAATTAAAAGCAGCGGCTTTGACACATATTTTGTTGACCATACGCTGGCTTTATATCCCGTAGCCGCATCGGGCACCCCCTTTACCGCTACTTATTTTCAATCCAAGGGAGATCCCATAACCGACTTGACGGAGGATCTGGCCGCAGAACAAAAAGCAAGAACCACCTATGATAATATTTTAAGGTTGGCTGATGACCCGGACGTAAAAGATCCCATCAAGTTTCTGCGAGAAAGAGAGATAGTTCACTTCCAGAGATTCGGCGAGGCTTTAAGGGTAGTACAGGAAAACCTTGATTCCAAGAATTATTATGCCTTCAATCCTGCGTTTGACAACAGGTAGTCACGTTTATACCAAGTGTCTCTTATTATTGCCTTTACCATGTAGAAATACACTGGGATGTCTTAAATTCAAAAACTGCGGCTCCAAATATATGGGAGCCGCAGTTTCATAATGCACTAGTGCTTACCAGTCTATTGAATCAACATACAGGGTGAAATTGCCCTCTGTAGATGTTTCAACCTGTATACCGAACTGTGTCTGGGTCAATGAGGTATCGGCAGTCAGCGGCAGCGTAACTGTGAATTCATTCCATTGTCCCTTGTTTACCATATCATAGCTCTTCCATGCTGAATACCACTCGATTTGTGACCATGCGGCATCATGAGGCATTACAAAGGGCTGAATGGTCTTAATAGGTGCACCCTCAGGTATCCAGACCCTGAAGGTCATAGTCTGCCCGGGAGTCAGAACAGGTGTACTGCTGTTTACCACAGCATCCACCTTGCCGTCGGTGCTGCCCACAGCATCCCATTTCAGAGACTTGGTTCCCTGGAAGGCCTTCTCATTGGTAACGGTAAAAGTGGTTGCAGGAGAATTTGTAGTAAAGCCCTGCAGTGTTCCATCCTCAAAGTTGACCTTTGTATTATCTCCTGTAGCAGTGGTAATTGATACTGTATCTGTAATTGAGGCAGGAAGACCCTTATCATCAATTGCAGTCATTTTGACAGTATATGTTCCCGGGGACTTGTACTTATGTGTAACCTTTGCCCCTGTGCCCTCGGTGCCGTCACCAAAATCCCATGCATATACAGTCACTCTGCCGTCGGCATCAGTTGTGGCAGATGCGTCAAATTGTATGGCATCACCGGTAAAGGCTTCTTTGGGTGATACATTGATAATCGGTACAGGAGGGTTGTTGCCAACTACAGTTTCATGTGGCAAAACAGTTATTATTCCCAGCAGGTATTGCTTGAATAATGCAAAATCCACAGCATCAACGGAGTTGTCCAGATTTAAATCCAGTTCCTTTTTGTAGCCGTGTTCAGGATCCATTAAATATTTCTTATAACTTGGCAGGTCCAGGCTGTCCAGAGTTCCGTCACTGTTGGCATCCCCATAGAGGATAGGAGCGGCAGAAGAGTCCAGTACAATGTGGCACACGGTCAAGGCAGGAATGGTATAAGTCAGCTTGTTGCCGCTTATATGGTTTATCGGTGATTTTTCTGTGATATTTGAACTGCTTCTGTCAAAGGACCATACCCGTCCGGAGGTATAATTCTTTGTGCTGTTTATGTCAAAGCTTACAGTCTTCGGGCTGTCATAGTTTTTGTTTATAAGAATAACATGTAATTTTGAATCGTCATTTCCGTCAATGGATGCATAAACAGAACTGTTTTCAATATCTGAAGTCTCTGCTTTAACCTTGGTGTCTCCATACTTGGAGCCGTTTCCGTCATAATTTGTGTACATATTGAAACCAGCTGCAGTATAGCTTCCTCCGCCCCAAACTGAAGCAAGATAAACGCCATACTTTCCAAATATACCTAATACATCAGACTGTGCAATACCACCGGTTATGTGATCGTCCGCACCATATGAGTATTCAGTAAACGCCAGCTTTGTTCCAGGGTTGTATTGATTAATGGACGCCTTTACCTTAGGCAGCAAGGGCAGACCAAAGCTGCAGTACTGGGCAATCCAGCTGTCTTCGGTATAGGTTGGATCCCACAGGGTTCTAGGCGCTTGCAGACGAGCTTTGTTGCACTCAATGTTTGCTGAGTTCTCCCCAAAGCATATTCTGTCTCCGCCGCCCTTGGCTTCAGGATACCAGTGAAGATCCAGTACATCCATCAGTCTCTTGCCTTCGGTGTCAGATGCTTTTTTCATGCTGTCCAGGTAATAATCCAAAAACCAGGTGTAGCTACCCTTCAGTGAAGCCCAGTCAGTTGCAGTCTGGAAGTCATTGTACTCAGCAAAGCCATATGCAACAAGTCCAAAGGTTTCTGCCGCAGGGTCAATACTCTTAACGGTCTTTGACAGTTTAATGTTCTTGTCAACCAGCTCGGCACAGGTTGGTTTTTGAGGATGAATCCTGGGATGAGTGCTTGGCCAGAGAGCTGGCTCATTATCAATGGCATAGCCTTTTATTCCGGTAGCTGTAGACGCGCTCCCATACTTGTTCACCAGGAAGTTTACAAATTCATCCATATAGACGTAGCCGTCAGTTGTATCAGGTGTAAGTGACAGAGGTGCATCTTTTTTGAATTTTACTTCCTTCCATCTGGCAGAAGGTGCTGTGTCAGCTTCGGTGACAGTGCCGTTGGCATCTGCCGCTACATAGCCCGCTGCCTGTAAAGTTACCAGCGAATAAGGTTCGCCCGCCTGCAGATTTTTGTCATGAAAATCTGAGACAACGACTCCGGGTTCCTCCCATCTGTCAGCAGGAATTTTTCCGTTTGATAACAGGTATGTATCGCTGGAATGCTGCCAGTCACTTCCCGCACTTGAGTAGTTTGTCTCCCAGTTGTAGCCGGTTATCCTGTTTCCGCCCAATCTTTTGGCTGTGAGTTTCGCATTGTTGAATTCCCAGTTCCCTCCATAGATGTAAGGGCTGATTGCAGCTCTTTCTGCGGTTGTGTCAATGCTTATGCTAATTGTGCCGGTATCTGCTGCAGCAGCAATGCCTGCAGGGAGCACAGCCGTAAGCAGCATTGCTGCTCCTACAATAAGTGCTCCCGTCTTTTTCATTCTTTGTGCTTTTACCATCTCTTAAAATATCTCCTTCTTTTTATTAAATTTATTCACCGTACCTCCTTATGAAAATATTTCCGGATAAACATCTCTGCCTGTCCTTAAACTGAATCCCTCCTTCTTGAAAATTTTTTCTCATTAAGGAATAAACAATGAACAATATTTACATAATGTAAGTTATTTACAAATTTACATTATGATGTTAATAAAATTATAGCATATTTGATAGTTAAAAATTGTAAATAATTCTGTATTTTTGAATTTTTTAGCCGTCATGGTTGAATCCTGCTCTGAAAAAACAATATATTAATATGGCAGGAAAAACCACGGAATGTTAAAGGCTCATCACAGCTTTGTTCGCCGTAATGAGCCACGTATTTGAAAAAACAGCCTTTTTATCAATATGGATAAACATACTCGTTATCGGGCTTCTTAGCTTCCTCCACCTTAGAGGCAATGATGGCGGGCGTTTTTTGCCCATTATGTTCTACATCCTTGATTACGCCTGTCACTTTCAGCCAGGTATCCTGTACGAGCCCCCCAGCCCCGTCATATCTGCACAGCAGTCCTACCGGCTGAAGGTCGGCGGTACAGCAGGCCATCATCAGCCGCGCGGGAACAAACTCATTATTTGAGAATTCCTTGCTTTTAAATACAAAGCCGGTAATTTCTATCTCTCTGCCTTCATATTTTTCTATATTATAGTTAATCTCCTGAAGCCAGTAAACAAAATCGTCATTATTTACAATTATGGCAGCAGTGGAAGCCGGTTCAGAGGCTATACTCCCATCAGCAGAAGCTGGATCAGATGCATAAGCATCAATTCCATAAGAATCGGGTCCGTAAGCATCGGGTCCGTAAGCATCAGCTCCATAAGCATCAGCAGTCCCTTGAACCGCTTCAGAGTTTTGTGATACAGCTGAGCCGGAATTGCCGGTAATTATATTTCCACTTGCAAGCTCTATATCACCGAAGGCCATTGCTGATGAGTCCAAGGACTTTGCCGGCAATAAAAACGCAAACACCAGCGGTATAAGGAAAACCAAATATGGAGCTATATTTATCTTTCTTTTGGGCCTGAATACATCCTTGATAAAAAATAAGGCCGTAATCCCCATTACCAGGCATCCAAACTTTACATAGGGCACTATTCTGGGGTTCACATACAAAAGTATACTGCCGTTTTGTATACTCCTCCAAAAAAACAGTGCAAAGCCTGACAAAACGGTTATTCTCAACACTGCCTCCAGGTTTATCCTGACCCAGGGCGAATTAACCATAAACATGCGTCCCTCCTATAAAATAACGGTAATTATTGTGGTCAAAAAAAGAAGTATAATAAACGCCAATATAACTAATACAAATACCAGCTTAAATACAAATCTCCTGTTGAAATTCCCCAGCAGCACAAGAAAATTCTTTATGTCTAGCATTGGCCCCAGTACCATAAAGCCCATAACAGCACCCAGGGGAAACTGATTTATAAAGGTTCTGCCTATAAAGGCGTCAGAGGTAGAGCATACCGAAAGTATAAACGCCGCTAACAGCATAATAAGCAGCGAGACCACATAGCCTCCGCCCAAGTCTGAAAAAGTGTTTTTAGGAACCATAACCTGAACTATGCCCGAAAGCAGCGCTCCTATTATGAGAAACCTTCCCACCTGGAAAAATTCTGCTCCGGCATGTCTGAAAACCGCCTCAACCTTGCCTTTAAGCCCGCTTACAGCCTCCTTGTCCATGCAGTAGCCGCACCTGCAGGAATAGTTTGCATACCCGTCTATTGTAATTTTTCTATCTTCGGGGAAGAACCAAAAGGTCAAACCCACAGCCAAAGCCACTGCAGCACCTAAAACCACACGGTAAACCGCTATGGCGGGCTGCCCCGGAAAAGCATACAAAGTGGACGCTATTGACAAAGGGTTAACCAGCGGAGCAGCCAGCATAAAAGTTACTGCGGTGTGAAGGGGCACTCCCTTTTTCACAAGTCTTGCTGCTACTGGTACAATGGCGCAGTCACAAACCGGAAACAGAAAGCCTGCGAGAAGGGCGGCAACAAAACCCCTTCCGGTTTTTCTGGGAAAAAGGCCCACCAGTGTTTCCCCTGGTATAATGACCTGTATTATAGAGGAAACCAGAACACCAATCAATATAAAAGGGAAGGCCTGAATCAAAATGCTTAAAAAAACCGTATTCAAGATTTGAAGACGTGATAAGTCAATATTCACAGGTCCTGTGCCTGCAGTTCTCAAAGCAATAAATGCCAGGTATACTGCAGCAAATACAAGAAATATCCTGGCCAGGTTCTCTATGGGCCTGGCAGCTTTTTTCCCTGCATTTATCCATAAAATTTCTTCATGGTCGGCAAGTTCAATCCCCTGGGAGTTAAATAATATCACAGCCGAGTTGTTTATGGACTTAAGCTCCTTTTCCATATGCCTGAGCCTGGATTTTTCCTTTCCATGAGAATTATTAATAACAATATAATCGCTGTTGAAAATTTGCTCTGTGAGTATATCTCCCATGTTGTTCATAAAGAGCTCAAAAGTGACTGCATCTATCATATGAATTATCTTGTTTACAAAGCAATGCTTATGTACTCCCGGTTGCTGAAGAACTAATAAAAGCTGCTCCAGACTCCCCGTTCCATTGTGCTCGATTATAATCCTTTGAGGCCGGAAGCTCTTAATGATTTCAAGGATATATTTTGCATCCATATTGCTATCCTCAGCTGCATACCCCGTGTCAATGGCCTTTCCCTGCAGTAAATCCCCTTGGATTACAGCCTCACCCATCTCGCATTGAATTATATAAATTCTCTGGGATTGCATTTCTTCATTTTCCAGTAAGCTGTTTATAGCAGAAGTCTTTCCAGCCCCCAAAAAACCCGTTATTATATCCACTTGTGTTTTCATTTTCATACTTACCTCAACGTACTCAACGTACTCAACGTACTCAATGTACTCTCATTCGATTAAAAACCTTCCGGGCCGCACTCCCCAAGCTAAGCTGAAATCCTGAACAGGCTATCAAGCTCCTTGCGTTTTAAGCCCCTGCCTATTACACACAGCCTGCCGGTATAGTCCGCAGTTGTATTTTTAAAATCAAACTCTCCGGGAACATAATCAAATTGTATCCATTTGTTTTCATCTGTCAGCAGGATACCTTTCGCCCTAAGAATAACTCCATAGTCATTTTCATTTGTCAGAGCAGTTAATATTGTTTTCAGGGCTGCCTCGCTAAATGTCCTTGGTGTCTCTATGCCCCAAACCTCAAAATAGTCATCTGCAGTGTGATTATGAGCGCCGCCGCATTTACAGCCTGCAGTATGGTTATGCCTTTTAATTGTAACTTTCAGGGGTTCCGTCAACCGCCTTTCCAGAGACAGGGCAGCAGCCTGTTCTGCCACTCCTATAACCAGTTCTGCCGAAATGCTCTCCCAAGGTGTTGTAATAATATTGGCATTGGGGTTCAGACTTCTGATATTCTCAGTCGTCTTCTCAAGTATGCTGCCTTCAGCTTTTTGGGTCCTGCTAAGGATAACTGTTTTTGCGTGCTTGACCTGATTTTCGTAGAATTCATGAAAATTTGATATATATATGTGATATTTAAGGACATCCACTACGGCAATTACCATATTAAGCTCAATTAAGCCCTGTAATTTTGCTGCTTTGCAGGCTTTTAAAACATCTGAGAGTTTTCCCACTCCGGAAGGCTCGATTATAAGCCTGTCAGGAGCATACTGCCGGATAACCTCTTCAACCGCCCTTCCAAAGTCCCCCACAAGCGTACAGCAAATGCAGCCGGAATTGATTTCTTTGACCTGAATTCCTGAATTTTTAAGGATGCTGCCATCAATGCCCACCTCTCCGAACTCGTTTTCTATAATCACGACCTTTTCCTTGTATAACACCTCTTCCAGCAGTTTTTTTATCAATGTGGTCTTACCGGCTCCAAGAAAGCCGGAAATGATGTCAACTTTAGTTTTCATGGAAAAATCCTCCTTAGATTAGTGGTGTGTAACACCTCAAAGTCACATATTGCCCTCATATATTTTATTTATATGTGGAAGCTTTTATTTACAGTATCTCTTCTAAAAGTAGCATTTGGTTTGTGCAAATAACCGCTTCACATATTTCCCGAGCATAAAAAAAATATATAAATGCAAATGGTTTGCATTTGCATTTATATATAATATAATTTACCCACCTCAAATATGCAAGGCTTTTATCTAAGAATTCCCAACTTCGGGAAATGGCAGCTCCCGGGTTTTACTATTGTGCTGCTTTTCCTCCGGGAAAGGCAGTTATTATTCCCAGCAAATATTGCTTCAGAAGAGAAAAATCTATGGCATCGATTTCTCCGCTGGAATCAACATCAGCCAGCCTTGTATTTTCAATCGTTCCAAGACCCAGAAGCTGTTTTTTAATTATTTGCAGATCAATTGCATCTATCTGGCCGTCGGAATTTATGTCTCCTAAAATTTCCTGGCTGCTCTCATTGCTGAAGGTTAACCAGTTCAGATTAAACAAATATCCCGAGGCTCCTGTAAATTTCAGATAAAGATCATGCTTTCCGCTCACACCGCCAAGCTTGCATTTGACATCCACAAAGGTTTGCCAGTCTCCTGTTCCTGGTATCTTACAGGTTCCCAGCAAGGTGCCTCCTATGCTGTCAAGCCTGATTTCAATGCTGCCTCCGCTGGTTGCACTGGAAGCTCTTGTAGTAAAGCTTGTGGCACCGCTTTCAAAATCAATGCTCTTATACACGGCATAATCTCCGTTTTCAATATACCCTATGGCCTCAGTTCCTTCATTGCAGGTAACATTCTGAATTCCAGACTGGTCATTGTAGCTCTCTGCCTCAATTTTGCCAAAAGCCGACCTTGGGGTAACGGGTGTGTCAGGACTTCCGGTGTAGTTTCTTATCAGGCCCAGATCCCATATTATCTTTTGGTATTCCCCAGATGTGTTGGTGGTGCCCTGAATAAGAAAATCCACCTTGTTAATATCATTTATCTCCAGCTTCTGATTGTAACCGGCACGTAATAATTCCCCATGTGAGACATTGGTTGTCCACTTGTCTGAATTGTATTTTGTGAGATTACCCCTCCATGCCCACTTTTCGGCTACCTGTGTCCAGGGGCCGCCAGCGCTGTCCGAGGACCACAGTTCATAATACCTGCCGTCCTTCATATCCTCAATAAGCAGGTAATATTTACCGTCGGCAAGAGACTTATAAACCTCCGAGCCTTCGAAGGTATCTTTTATTGCAACTGAAGGCGAGCCCCACCCTTTAGGAAAATTTGCAAGGGTGGTTTTTCTTACATAAAGATTGTGTGAGCCGTCATCAGGTGTATTGTACATATAAGCATACTGGTCGTCGCATATTACATAGTAGTCCCAGCCCATATTACCTGACATTCCGAAGGACTTTGGTCCCGACCAGGAGCTGGGGTCTGCTATATTCGAGGTTGTAGCATAAGCAGCACCGTAGGTTCCGTCCTGGTATACCAGATACCATAGCTTCTGAGGCTCAAAGTAAAATACTTCAGGCGCACAGAAGTAGCTTTCTCCGATTTTGCTCAGATAAGTTCTGGGGGCATTCTTCAGCTCTGAAATTGTAGCGGCGGAAGTGTACAGCATCTGCCAGCCTCCGCCCTGATTGGCACCCGTATAGAAAACATGATATTTGCCACCATAATAAACTATGGTCGGGTCCTTGGCCGCATAATAATCATAGGGTTTAGCTTCTCCATGGAATATGACCCTCTCATCCACATTCCACGAAGGATTGGCATTTGCTGCTGCATTTACCGCAGTACCCGCACCGGCTGCTATCATCATAAGCACCAAAACAGTTGAAACAAACCTTTTAATAAAAAGTTTCATATTTATTATCATCCCTTCTTAAAATATTGCTACTGCTGAACCCGCCATAAATACTTAATAAATTATCCGCAGGTTTATACTGCCGGCATTAAGGGTTTTGCCCCGGAAAAACAGTTATGCTGCCGAGCAGGTATTGTTTAAGCAGTGAAAAGTCGATTGCATTTACATCCCCATTTGCATCCAGATCTGCCAGTTTAAGATTTGTAATGGTTTCCAGGCCTAACAGGTGTTTCTTAAGCAGCTGGAAGTCTATGGCATCTATTTGTCCGTCTGAGTTTATATCCCCAAGTTTGACTTCAGGGTTGTCCATGCCTTTAAAAATTAATTGAGAATATTGGTACAGGCTATCCTTCCAGAATGTGAAATCGTGATTTCCGGAAGCATGATACCAGGTGTGGGGAACATTGTACTGAGCCAGGTAGTTATGTACTCCCTGTGCCACATTTAAAAGACCGTCCTGATCCCCGCAGGAAACCCATACCACCTTCATCTTATTAGTAACCTGTGCAGGGTCTGGAATCATTTGACTGGGTGAATAGGTATTTGGCGCTGGAGAGAATCCTCCTGCATATGCAAAATAGTCCATATACTTCAGACCAAAGTTCAAAGACTGTCCTCCACCCATGGATAACCCTGCTATAGCACGGTTTGTACGGTCTGTCAGGACAGGATAATTTGATTGGATATAAGGTATGAGATCATTTATCAGGTCGTACTGGAAATTTTCAAAGGCAGCTACCTTGTCGGCAGAGTATATATCTCCCACCGGCCTGTCGTCAGCCATTGCACGTCCGTTAGGCATAACCACGATCATCTGGGACAGTTTATTTTCGGAGTACAGGTTGTCCAATATGATATCCGGCCTTCCCCCATTGTACCATTCAGTATGGTCTCCGCCTATACCGTGCAGCAGGTATAATACATTGTATTTCTTGCTGGTGGAGTATCCCGGTGGCGTATATATCATTGCCTTACGGTCAGTTTTTGTGGTGTTGGAGTGATAGGTTACGGTTGTAATATTGCCGTGGGGAATATTGCTCCTGTACTGGTCAAATCCCGAGGGGGGAGCCGCAAAGGCTGTATTTGCAACAGCTGTCAGTAATCCTGTTATTAATGAAGTCACAAGCATTTTATTAATAAATTTTTTTATCATGAATAAACCTCCAAAATATTAGTTATGATTGATTATCAACCAATCTTTTTAGTCATGTTCATATGGCCGCGAGGCCCTTAAACTGCATAAGTTCATAAAAAAGCACCTGCTACCCTGCCGGGAACTTTGTTATCTGTCCCAGGAGGAATTGCTTGAAAAGTCCAAAATCAATAGCATCTATTTCGCCGCTGGCATCCACGTCGGCAGCTTTCGTATTTGAAATGCTGTCCGAACCTAAAAGATGCTTTTTCAACAATTGGAAATCAAGGGCATCTATTTCACCGTCGGAGTTTATATCCCCTACCTTCCCGGTTATAGCGGCAGTACTGAAGGTGAACCAGTTGAGATTTAACAGGTAGCCGCTTCCGCCGGTAAACTTCAGGTATAAATCATGCTTTCCGCTCACTCCGGTGACATTGCATTTCACATCGGTCCAGGTCTGCCAGCCTCCTGTTGCTGCTACGGGACAGGTTCCAATGAGAGTCCCGCTGACGCTGTCCAGCCTTATCTCTATGTTTCCCCCGGTGGAATTGCTGGCCACCCTTGCCTGGAAGCTTGCCGCACCGCTGCCGAAATCTATGCTCTTATATACCGCATAGTCTCCGTTCTCAATAAATCCAATATTCTGACCGCCTTCACCGCAGCTTTCGCTCTGAATACCAGACTGGTCGTTATAACTCTCTGCTTCCAGCTTAACAAATGCACTTCTGGTCTCAACAGGATTGTCAGGGTTATTGGGAACTCCTGCCATATACTGTTTTAACCAGGTGAGAGCCGGCCTTTCGTTTCCGTTGCTGAGAAGCAGGTGAGAATTTGGAATCCAGGTACGTCCCTGTATATAGCCCCATAATGTTATGCCCTTAACCGCTGAGTGCTCGTACAATACTGGGAAAAGCTCCTGCATTTTGTTCTTCTGAGTGGTATCATCAGCAATATTTATATCCAGCTCGGAAATATATATTGGAACACCTGTGGCGGCAAGCCTGTCCAGCTTGGCCTTCACATCTGCGGCACTTGCGCTTTCCAGGCCGTGTGACTGGCAGCCGATACCGTCTATGAGATTTCTGGCCTTCAATATATTGATTACTTTTATGTAGGTATCAATGCTGGTGTAATTCGTGAGAATGTTGTAGTCGTTAATCAGAAGCTTTGAATTGGGGAAATACTGGCGGGCCTTTTCAAACGACCATACTATCCAGTCCCAGCCTGTGCCATACAGTCCGTTGTCACCTCCGATATCGTTCTTGAAGGGAAAGGGTGCATGTCCCGGCATGGCTTCGTTTACAACATCAATATACTCTGCATCGGGGAAGTTCTGAGCAGCGGCTTTTATCCAATTCTCAACCGCAGTTTTCCTGGCTGTTCCCGAAAGATTGTTCAGCCAGCTTGGATATTGGGAGCCCCATATGAGTGTATGGAATTTAAAAGGTATTTTATTTGTTTTGCAGTAATTGTACATGGTCTTTGCTGTGCTGAAATTATAGCTCCCCTGCTGCGACTCACATGACGCCCATTTTGTTGAATTTTCAGGGGTAATCTGATTCCAGTAGTCAGCATAGCGGGTAGGTACATTGGCATCAGCCCAAATATTTCCCACCCATTTTGCTTTTCCAGTAGCCATGGCGGCATCTGCCACAGGTGTAAAACAACTTCCTGTGACACAAAATATCAGAAGCGCCAAAGTAAGAATATATGATATTCTGGCTTTTGGTTTACTTTCCTTTTCAAACATGTTAAAAACCTCCATTGTTTATAAAATTATACATACCAAAAAGATAAAATTACTGATGTGTCATATCTACATCAGCTTTAAAAATTATTTATGAACATATGCAGTTAGGTAGTTGTCATAAGAATCGTATTATGAGATGAAGACTGCTGCTTATTTAATATCAATTTTTACCCAGGCCTGGCCTCTTCTTAGCCTCCCTTCATATTTTAAATTGAGTAGCTTCATGATAAAAAATAAGTCAATACCTGTACTCAATACCCCGGATAGCTCCAAAAATATAAAAGTATAAGGTATTGACAATATTCAAACAGGTGTAAGAATATGAGTGAAATGAAATGATTAATATTATGCATGTCTAAAATAATTATAATTTGTAAACAGTTTCCAGCTCAATATACTTCCTTATGACATTGGTATATATATTTTTTTTGTTTATCTATATATTTTAAGAAAATACGTAAAATGCAACTTTATATTGCATTTTGTTCATTTTCTTTTAAACATTGTTTGATTTTATTAGAAAGTCAGTTAGCCTGAACAATAAAGCAGATGGTTTAACCACATTGACCTTATGACTGCGATTATACTTATAGTCATTTTCAGTCATGTACGTTTATGTTTACTCACGCCCCATTCCTGTATTCCTTTGGTGTGATGCCAATTGCTTTTTTAAATATATAACTGAAATAGTGAGGGTCGTTATATCCCACATTGTAGGCTATTTCAGTAGATTTGAGGGATGTGGTTTTTAAAAGCTCCTTGGCCTTTTTTACCCTTACCTTTGTAAGATATTCAATAAAATTTTCTCCGGTCTCCTGACTGAAAATAGTACTAAAATGGCTGGGGCTTACATTGACGAAGGACGAGACAGTATTTAAGGATATGTCGGAATTGAAGTAATTATTATTTATATATTCCTTTGCCTTGTTAATGATTCCATCATACTTTTTTTCAACTCTGGAATCCCTGAATTCAAGTACCCTTATCAGAGTATCTTCTGCCAGCCTTGCAAATTTCTCTATTGAATCGATGCCTGCAACCAGGTTTTCCAGATTCAGGACCCACGGAATTATTTGCTCTATTTCTCCGCCCAGCTCATTTACAAACCTTGCAGCGTTCATTACCATATCCAGATATATGTAATATATATATAACAAGGACTTCATTTCCACCCTGATCAAATTGTCAATATATTGATTTACAAAAAAAACAACATCCGATTTCAGACCGCACTTCAAGAAATCATTCACATCGTTTTTGCAAATATCAACAAACTCTTTTTTTTCAGAGGTATGACTTTTTATGTGATCCATGCTAAGGATTTTGTGTTTTCCAAAAATACAGCGGTAACTTTTTATTTCTTCCGCTTCTCTGTAGGATTCAGTTATCCCCTTTATTCTTTCGCTGACACCTCCTATGCATATTCCAAGTACACAGGTCGTCTTTTCCTCAACTTCCAGCTTGATTGTCTGAGCCAGGCAGTGTGCCTCCGTTTCCAGGCCTTCAGCGCATTCTCCCTTGACTATAAGAATTACTTCCCCCAGATTTTTTCTGAATTTGATGACCTTCCGGTCTCTTAGCAATACACCGTCAATTAATGCTTCTGCCTTTTTGATTTCCGAATATTGCTCTTCAGCAGGATTTCCTCCGAATATCTGGGCTTCTATAATCAAAACTGCATAGAATTTGGATATGATATTAATATTGAGTGAGGCACAGCGTTCTATAACCTCTACAGGCGGAATAAGCCCTAACAGCAGTTCATTTAAAAACCTGTCCCTTAAAAGAGGGGTGTTCTGAGCCAACTGCCTTTTAATTCTTTCTGCATTCTCTCTCTCCTTTTTCTCCTTTTCGATTTGCAGCTCCACCTTATACAGCGTCTCCAGCAAATCTTCCGAAGTCACAGGCTTGAGAAGGTACTCCGCCACACCCATCCGCATAGCCTCCCGGGCATAGCAGAACTCATCATGGCCGCTGAGTATGATGATTTTAACCCAGGGCATGTTTTTTCTGACAATCTGGCATAACTGCAAACCATCCATAAAAGGCATTTTGATATCCGTAATAAGAATATCCGGCTTCATCTCTTGAATAAGTGACAGCGCCAGCTCACCATCTGCAGCTTCTCCCGAGAATATGAAATTTGTGCTTTCCCAATTTATACAATCCCTGATTCCGTGACGAACAACAATCTCATCATCCACCAGAAAAACCTTATACACCTGTTCCACCTCATTTAATGTAAAGTTTGAATACAAGAAGCTTTATTTTTTACATCTGCAAATGCAGATATACTTTCTGTAATAACCGGAATCAGTACGGTAAATTCACTTCCTTTTCCATATTCACTGCTTACCTCCAATCCATATTCAACTCCAAAATTCAGCTTGATACGCTCATTTACGTTGAATATTCCAAAGCCGTTCTTTTCTGATTTAATATCCAGGTTCTCCCGGCTTAAGATTCTTTTGATTTTTTCAAGCTGCTGAGCCTGAATACCAATGCCGTTATCCTTAACCTTGAGAATAATTTTGGTTTCCTCACAGTACCCCAGTATGGTTATTTTCCCCTTGCCCCTTTTGTTTTTTATCCCATGGTAAAGAGCGTTTTCAATGAGGGGCTGCAGTGTAAGCTTCAGGATTTTGCAGGAATGAAGCTGAGGTGAAATATCTATCTCATACTCCAGGATATCCCCATACCGGTATTGCTGGATTTGAAGATAGCTTCGTATCAGCATCTCCTCTTCCATAATACTTATAAAATCGTACCCTTTGCTCAGAGTGATCCTGAAGAATCTTGACAAGGCACTGACCATTCTGACTACATCCCTGCTCTGATTGCCTTCTGCCAGCCAGACTATGGTGTCCAGAGTATTATACAGAAAATGTGGCTTGATCTGTTCCTGCATCAGCTTTAATTCTGTTCTTCTCAGATTCATCTGCTCAAGCTTCACATCCTCCACAAGACTGCCGATTTTTTCAATCATCTTGTTAAAGCTGGTGGTTAAGGTTGCAATTTCATCACTTTCAGAATCGGGCACCCGGGTGGTGAAATCTCCGTTGCCCACCAGCTTTGTGGAAATACACAGGTTTTTAATGGGTTTTGTAATACTATGTGAGACCAATTCAACAAGTATAAAGGTTGCAACCAGGAGTACGGCAAATATGATGCATGCAAAGGTAACATTTCTTGTTGTCTCGGTCTGAATTTTACTGTGCACCTTTTTCATCTGAAAAGTTTCATAATACACATATTTTTGTACTGCATCGGTAATCATCGTGGTGGTGGTTCTGATATCATTGTCCAGAATCATCAGGTTTCTATCATATTTAGGACCTTCAGAATTCAGATTTGTCCTTATGATCTCAGTGCTTCGCCTAAGGCTGTCAACATAATCCAGCATATATTTTGTAGTACTCTTGTTTTCGGGCATAAGGGCTTTAATCCTTAAAGTTCTTACAGTTTTATAGGCATCCTCCAATTTTGATGAAATGCCTTCTTTGCGGAAATCACTTGACCCTATTACAATCCGGTACATGCTGTAGTCATAATTATTCTTAAAATTCTGCGAAAAGTCATTAGCTATTGAAATGTTTTTGTATATTGCGTCGTAGTAGTCCGAGTATGTTCCCAACTGGGATATAAGGTATGCAACAAATACCAGCAGAGGTAGGATGACTAAAATCATCAAGGCTCTCATCTTGGCTTTTAAGGATATATTCAACTGCTTTTTTGAAGCTGCTAAAAAGCTCAAAACATGTGTTTTTCCTATCATTATTCTTTTCCTTTCCATAGACCACGCATAGTAATCCGTATTTCTTAAAAAGAAAAGTAAATGAGGGGGCATACATTGTTGTAAATAATTACTATTTATGTATCACATATTTATTTTAACCTATATATAGCAAATTTCAAGCTATTATGTAAAAATAAATACATTTTTTACCTGCCACTTGACATAAACTACCTCTTCAAAGTGGCAGAACCCTTTGTTTTTAAAGCTGAAAACAGACTTTGGAAAACAATGAACAAGCATAGCAGCAAAGCAATGGCTATTTTTGTCCACCAGGAAGACAGGTTTCCCTGAAAGGTGATCAAGGATTCAATTGTGCCTTTTATCATAACTCCAAACAAGCTGCCAATCACATTTCCAACACCGCCAGTGAGCAGCGTTCCGCCAATAACAACTGCTGCAATGGCATCCATTTCAAAGCCTCTGGCCTGCTCAACAAAACCTCCGCAGGAGCCCAGCGCAAAGGCAAAGCCCGCCAATGCCGCAAGAAAGCCATTGAGGGCATATACCTTCAGCTTGATTTTTCTCACATTCAGCCCCATCAAAACCGCTGCCTGTTCATTTCCTCCTACCGCATATATGGAACGGCCGAATTTGGTGTATTTCAAAATAATAAATGCAACTACAAGCACAAGGATTGCCAACAGTACACTTGGATAAATATAGGGGTGGATTATCTTGCCTTTTTTTGTAGTAGTGGATATGAAGGGAAGATAGATTTTTGCATTGGCGATGGCTAAAAAGCTCTTATTTGTGATGGTTATCATCTCGTCGCTAATAACAGCAGTCATCCCTCTGGCAAAAAACATTCCCGCAAGTGTTACAATAAAGGGCTGTATCTTCAGATAGGCAATCAGATACCCCTGCACAAGCCCAAAGACGGTTCCAACAATAAGTATGACTGCAATACTTGTCCACGCATCCATTCCTTTTTTCTCCATCATCCAGGCAAGGAGCATGCAGGTCATGGCAACTACTGCTCCGATAGAAATGTCTATACCTGCGGCAATCAGCACAATAGTCATTCCCACAGCAGCAATAATAAGTCCTGTATTACTGATGAACAGGTTCAAAAACACCTGTGGCTTTCCAAAGCCATTTTCAGAAAAAATCGCCATCCCTGCAATGTACAGTATAAAAAACAGCAAAACTGTCACAACAAGTAAAAAATAATTCCCTGTAAGCTTGTTTCTTATATTTCCCTTCATTGTGCCACCTGCTTTCCAGTATCACTATATTTACGCTTCTCTGCCCTTTGCTTCAAATACTTTTTTACCTGGGGCGACTGCAGCGAAACAATCAGAAGCACGGCTACAGCTTTGTATACAGGCAATTGGTCGGCGGACACACCCATGGAGTACAGGGATGTTGACAGGGCCTGAATTGTAATGGCACCGATTACACTTCCCGCCAGTGAAAACTTTCCGCCAGAGAGACTGTTTCCCCCGAGAGCCACTGCCAGGATTGCATCCATCTCCATATTTAAGCCCACATTGTTTGCATCTATGGAATAAATCCTGGAAGTGGCAATGGAGCCGGCTACACCGGCACACAAGCCGCAGAATGCGTATGCCGTAAACTTAATAAAAGCCGGATTCAGGCCCAGCAATCTGCTTGCTCTCCAATTGCCTCCAACACTCTGGAGGTACATGCCCAAGGCCGTTTTCTTCAGTAGCACGGAAGAAAGAAATACCACCACAACCGCTGCAAAAACAGGGGTGGGTATGGGTACCCCCGGTATAACTGAGCCCAGATACTTGAAGTTCTGAGGCTTTACATATATTATGTTTCCCCCTGTAATAAGCTGTGCAATACCCCTTCCAGCAGTAAACAATATGAGGGTGGCTATCATGGGCTGAATTTTAAGCTTTGCAACAAGCAACCCATTCCAGACCCCGCAAACCCCTGCCGCCAATATTCCCAGTGCCACCGCTGCAATATAGGGCATTCTGTATGAATCTCCCGAGCCCAGCAACTGGCAGGTGACAGCACCTGTCACAGCCATAACCGCTCCCACTGAAATATCCGTACCTGCCGATGCCGCCACACACACAGTCATACCCACAGCTAGTATGATTAATTCCCCTGAACGGTTGACTATATCCACCAGATAGCCATATAGCACTCCATTGCTGTTTATGGATATGCTAAAGAACCCTGGAGTTTTTATGAGATTTACCAGCAATACTGCTGCAAGACATACCAGCGGCTGGAACAGCCGGTATTTCACCAGTCTTTCAAAAATTTTAACCTGCATTGGCTTCACCTCCTGCAATCAGCCTCATTATACTGTCCTGTGACATTTCCTCTTCTTCAAGCTCCCCTACTTTTTTACCGTCACGAAGAATTATCATTCTATTTACAGTACGAAGCATTTCCTCCATTTCAGAAGATATGAACATTACTGACATGCCCTTTCGTGCAAAGTCTATGATAAGCTTCTGAATTTCGGTTTTAGTCCCCACATCAATACCTCTGGTAGGTTCGTCAAGTATTAAAAAGGCCGGCTGGGTTATGAGCCACCTGCCCAGAATAACCTTTTGCTGGTTTCCGCCACTGAGCTGGCTTACAGGCACTTCCTGCCCTGAAGTCTTTATATTCAGAAGCCCGATGAATTTGTCGGCCAGCTCCTCCTGCTCTTTTTTGCCCAAAAGCCTGAACATTCCCCTTTTAGCCTGAAGTGCCAGAATCATGTTTTCCCTGACCGACAAATCCGGTATTATTCCCTCCTCTTTCCTGTTTTCAGGACAAAAAGCCATTCCCGCCACCATAGCATCTATTGGCTTCCTTATGCTGCATTTTTTGCCGTGTACCCAAAGCTCTCCGCTGTCAGGCTTATCAGCACCATATATAACCCTGGCCATTTCTGAGCGGCCTGAGCCCAAAAGACCAGCAAGCCCCACTACCTCCCCCTTTTTTATCAGGAGCTGGAAGGGTTTTACGGAGCCTGTCAATCCCAAGCCCTCCGCCTTGACTATGGCTTCTTCAGGGTCATTTTTTTCAGTTTGACGGGTTGCTTTCTTTATTTCCGCCAGATCGTCAAATTCCTTGCCCATCATTTTTGCAACCAGCTGAACCCTGGACAGCTTATCTACCTGGTATTCCCCAACCAGTCCGCCATTTCTCAAAACCGTAATTCTGTCACATATTTCATAGACCTGTTCAAGAAAGTGGGTTATAAATATGATGGCCGTTCCCCTTTCCTTCAGCTTTCTCATTACACTAAACAGCTTTTCCACCTCCCAATCATCCAGACTGGAGGTTGGCTCATCCAGAACCAATACTTTTGATGCCATATCTACAGCGCCCGCAATGGCAATAATCTGCTGAACCGCCAGCGGGTAGTTGTCCAGGGGCCGTGTTACATCAATGTCAATATCAAAATTGGCAAGTATTTCTGCCGCTCTATTATTCATTGCCTTCCAGTCAATGAATAAAAACTTTTTAGGCTCCCTTCCCATAAATATATTTTCTGCCACCGAAAGATTCGGGCATAGGTTAATCTCCTGATACACCGTACTAATGCCGTTCTTCCTGGCTTCCTGAGGAGACCTGTTGACAATGGGATGCTCTTTGCCCTCAATCCACATCTCTCCTGCATCAAAACTTTCAACTCCGGTCATAAGCTTGATAAGAGTGCTCTTACCCGCACCATTTTCACCCATCAGAGCATGAATTTCCCCTTCTCTCAACGTAAAATCCACGTCGGAAATTGCCTTTACTCCCGGAAAAGCCTTATGAATATTTCTCATTTTAAGAATTTCCCTGCTTTTTTCTTCCACCACCGGCCCAACCCGTCCTCTCCCATATTTTACTTATTTTTGCTCCAATGCTTCAAAAAAAGGTGTGGATGAAAATCATCTGAATCAGATAATTTTCAATTCCTCACACCTGTTTTTAAAACACTTATTAAAATGTTAATTTAACACCTTTTAATATTTACGATTGGCAATTTCTGCTGCGGCACCCTCCGCAGGGTATATCTTTTCTTCCACGTACTGAATCTTTTCAACCTTCTCATCGTTCATAAGCTTTTTAGCCAGCTCGGCAACCTTGGGTCCATGCAGCGGATTGCACTCCACAGATACATTCATGTCACCCTTTATCATTGCTTGGAAGGCGGCCTTAACAGCATCAAAGGATACAATTACAACATCCTTGCCAGGAGTTTTCCCCGCTGCCTTCAAGGCATCTATTGCACCAAAAGCCATATTATCATTCTGAGCTACAACTATATTAATATCCTTATATTGCTTAAGCAGGGATTCCATGACCTCCTGACCTTTTGCCTGTGTAAACTCACCGGTTTGCTCCGCAAGTATCTTAAAGCCGGACTCTTTTCCGATTGTCTCATCGAAACCTTTTGTACGTCCGATTTCAGCAGAGGAACCAATGGTACCCTGGAGAACCACGATATTCTGAGTACCGGTAAGACCTTTGTTTTTTACATAGTCAATCAGCCATTGTGCAGCATTGACTCCCTCCTTATGAAAGTCAGAGCCAATCCAGCAGCTAAAGAGCGAATCATCCGAAACCTTGATCATTCTATCCACAATGATTACCGGAATACCTGCATCTTTTGCTTCCCCCAGCACTGTTTCCCAGCCTGTTTCGGTAACAGGCGCAATGGCGATCACGTCCACATCCTGCGCGATAAAATCTCTTACAGCCTTAATCTGATTTTCCTGCTTCTGCTGAGCATCTGCAAAAACCAGTTTGAAGCCGTTTTCTTCGGACAAGGCGGACTTCATTGACCCTGTATTGGCTACACGCCAGTCACTTTCCGCACCCACCTGTGAAAAACCGATGGTTATCAGCGCTTCTCCTGATTTGTCAGCAGGTGAACCTGATGCCACCGAATCCTTTGCATCAGATGAATCATTGCCGGCTGCTCCGCAGCCTGCTGCTGCCAATAATAAAATACACATCAGTAAGGCAATAAACTTTTTCATTACCAAAACTCCCCTCCGTATAAAAAAATGAGTTGCTGAAGTAATCAGCACATAAGTACATTTTAGCAAAGCAATATCCTCAACTAAACAGAATATCTTAGGAGTTTAATATAATTATTTATTGAGTTGGCACATGTTATAATACAAATATTGTAAAAGTTTATTTTTTTATCCATTAAGTTGAAATATTTTTTACCGGTACGGAAAAAAGACTGCAGATTTACAACTGAACCTGCAGCCCCTCACAGGTTATTCTGTTCCTACGTTCTGCAGCCGGCGGTTTTGACTATCCTTCAAAAATCCAGGAAATCGCCTTTTCTATGTAGGTGTTCCAGAAATTCCAGTCATGTACTCCTGCATCTTCTACATAGGCATGACTGATATTGCGGGAAACCAGGAAATCATGAAATTCTCTGTTCTCTTCCAGCAAAAAGTCCTCCGTGCCGCAGGCCATATATATCTGAGGAATTTCTGCCTTTCTGTCCTTAAGTTGATCAATGAGGGCTTCCGGGTCCTTGTCACTTCCAATAAGCTGATCCAGGTCCCCGAAAACTCTTCTGTAATAAGGATAATCAGCCACCGGACCTTTAAAGTCAACCGGCATTCCGGCGGTGCTCCTAATAATAAGTGCGGAAGAAAGTGCAATAATCCTGCTGAAGTTTTCAGAATACTTAAGTCCGTTTCTGATAGCTCCGAAACCGCCCATGGAGTAGCCTCCTATATAGGTATCCTCCCTTTTTTCCGACAGCCTGAACATTGTGCGGGTAATCTCAACAAATTCCCTGCCCACAAACTCACCATACAGAGCCCCTATGTCGGTATCGTCCAGATAAAAATTATTATCACCCGAAGGCATGAAAACCGCCAGGTTGTTTCTCGTGGCATACTCCTGGATTCTTGAGCCGCACACCCAATCCATGTAACTGCCTGTATAACCATGTAAAAGATAGAGGGATTTAAAAGGCCTTATTTCCTTTTTTTGCTCTTGAGTACTATAATCGTCCACTGGAATAAGTGCATTAAAGCTCACATGCCTGTTTAAGGCCTTTGAAAAATAATTAACCTGTAAAAAAGCCATTTTTAATCTCCTTATTTGATAATTTATTTATATTGATTTTATCACAAATCTCCTGATAATCTACCGTTGCCACAATTGCCACAATTTATGGCTGAAGCTTCTGAAAGTTTCTGAAATCTGCATAGCCCCCCGCATCTTTTTCTGAATAATTAAATAGGGCTATTCTGTATCCAATAAACAGATCCAGAGTATATTCCATTTTCAGCTCAGTACCGCAGGAGCTCCATGAAGAGCCGTCACAGGAATAAAAGAATTTGGCAATATCCCTGTCCTCGGTAAAATCAAAGGCTATCTTAAGAAAGACCTTGCAGTTCTCCAGCAGCATACTCTCTTCTTCCTTCTGTCTGCCGCTTTTATCCCGCTTTGAGACCACAAGTCTTCGAGCTCCGGCTTCGCATACCTTTACCCCCACAGCCCCGTAATTGCTCTGAAATGCGGCAAGACCAGCATAATCCCCCTCCTTCATCCCCCTTGAGTCCAGTTCAACAGAAAAGGAGCATTTTGGGCCGAAGGTTTTCTGGGTCAGAAGATTTCGTGCCTTCAACAGGTCCTCCGCCAGGGTACGGGTGTGCAGTCTCAGGTAGCCCGGCCTTTGAGTGAAGGACCAGCAGCCCTTTTCAGGATTGTGATTCCATTGCCACCTCAGGTCCAGCTTGTCTTCACTGTGAATAAAACTGTCACTGATTACCAAAGGTCCGGCTTCATAGGGTAAAAGGGCTGTATCAAAGGTCTCAGGAACCTTATGGTCAATACCCATAACAGGCCAATGCTCCTCCCAAGTGACGGGCAGCAGGCATGGTATTCGTCCAACTGCCCCATGATCCTGAAACAGCAGGGCATACCATACTCCCTCCGGAGTATCTATAAGTGCCCCCTGGGCAACCCCCTGATTCTGATAGCCCATATCATCATCCAGTAATATCCTTCTTTCATATTGACCCAGCAGTTCTTTGGAGCGGTAGCCTACCACCCTCCTCCGGCCATTGCCGTCCTCCGGCCATTCTATAAAAAGCAGGTAATACCAGCCATTGATTTTGTATGCTCTGCAGCCCTCACAGCGCAGCTTGATGCTTTCCGAAGGGGTACTGAACAGCAGCCGGTCAAATTCTCCCGCCTTAATTCCCGACAGATCCTCTTCCAACCGGGCAATGCGAATATCTCCGTTTCCGTAGATAAGATATGCTCTTCCCTCATCCAGCAAAAATGACATGTCATGATAGCTTCCGTCAAGCACATGTCTGTTCCAGCCGCTTTTTTCCACATCATCGGTATAATATATATAGGTTTTTTTCATATCATGGCAGGTAAAGCAGGCATAATACATGCCCTTATGATATAGCAGGCTGGTGGCCCACTGGCCCTTTCCATAAGCATTACAGCCATTTTCCATACGGTAGATGTGGTTGTCCTCTATTGTGTCAAAAATATATGAAACAAGCTCCCAGTGACACAAATCCTTTGACCTTAAAACAGGTCCTCCCGGCATGACAAACATTGTGGTGCTTACCATGTAGTAGGTATCCTTTACCCTGATAACATCCGGGTCGGGGAAATCAGCCCATATTAGAGGATTTTTCACCTGCATAGAATCAACTCCTCGTAGAATATTGTTAAGCGCCGGGCACTTTCCCGGACGATTTTTTATTTCATGTATATCCGCTTAGAACTATTCATTTGTGAAGGGCGAAGCAGGCAGCCCTTCCGCATTATACAGGTTGGCACCCTCAGGATTGTCCGCCCAGGCATATCTCACATAAAGCGGCTCCGAAATCCTGTCGTTCCATACGAGGACACAATCCTTTTTGATACAGGCGTCAGCCCAAAGGAAATTCCTGTCGGCACCGGCTATTGCAAAATGTCCCGGTTCCTGCCCCTGGGGAACTGCCAGTCCTCCTCCGGTACTGGTGAAGGTAACAACCAACCGTGCTCCCTCCCTGTACGCCTTCTGAAACAAAGGCCCGGAGGCCACAACCCCGGACTCGCCATAGGCAGTATTTTGAGCTGCAAGTGACAGCCTTTTGCCAACATCCTTTTTATTTACGGGGTGTATATCATTCCATTCTCCCAGGTCTATAGCCACAGCCATGCCAGTGCCCGGCACCTCAAGGCATCTGCGCTGGGCTTCTCTTAACTGTGCCCAACTGCTGTCAGCAGGCTTGTCACACACCCCCATGAAGTTTGGAAGCTGCACATACAAAAACGGCAAGGCCCCTCTGCCCCATTTCTTTCTCCAGTCGGAAATCAAGGCCTTGAACAATCCTTCATATTCCTGGGGTTTATTGGTGTTTGATTCACCCTGATACCATATAAAGCCTTTGATGGCATAGGAGACAGCCGGAGCAAGCATGGCGTTGTACAAACCGGAGGGAGCCCACTGGAACAGTGTGGGAGCAGACATTGGACAGCTCTTGCTACCTATCATGTATTGCCAGCTTCCGCTCAAATCTATTTGCTTTTTCCCTGTATACAGACTATATTGCTTTGCCGGATAAAAGCCTCCCTTTCCGGAATTGTTTACAACCCTTACCACCACAGTGTTCTTGCCCTTTTTCAGCACCCCTTGGGGAATGGAGTATTTTCTGGGTATATACTGCATGGGAGTTGTACCGATTTCTATTCCGTTAATATAAACCGTATCCTCATCCACAATATTTCCCATAATAATTTTTGCACCAAAATCTGATACAACGGCCTCCAGCTCAAATTCCTTTCTGAACCAGACAACTCCGTTAAACTGTCCCAAGCCTTCGTCCTCCCAATAGGAGGGAACTGTAATCCACGGCCACGCAGATGCATCATAGTCCTCGGAAAAGCACGGTCTTCCATTCTCAGGCTTTCCTGCATCTTTTTGGTTTATATTCTCATACCATGCTTCCACAGCAGCCATATCCCTTTTCTGTATGGCTTCCACACAGGCTCTGTCCTTGTAGCCTTGAAGCACCGCATAATACTCTTCAAAGGAACCGAGGGCTTCCTCGCTGAGCCATGCCTGTACAGGAGAACCGCCCAGGCTGGCATTGATAAGTCCCACGGGAACCTTGTACTTTTCATAGAGACTCTTTGCAAAAAAATACCCTGTAGCAGTAAACTGCTTAAGCTTATCAGCATTTACCTCTTCCCAGCTTCCCGAATCATAATCGGTCAGCAGTGCTTCAAAGGAATATTTTTCAGGCACCAGGAAATGACGTATATAAGGGTTCCCCTCACCGGAAAATTCCTCCGGGTACGTATCCCTTAATGATTCCATCTGCATTTGCATATTTGACTGTCCCGAGCAAAGCCATACATCTCCTATGAGAATATCTTTAACCACCTTGGTCTCCGAACCGTCGGCGGTCTCAATTACCAATGCACATGGGCCTGCCTCCTTCCCGGTATCCAGCCATACGCACCATTCTCCTTTTGTATTGGCAGAGGTTCTACCTGCCTGGTCAATGAACCTTACAATTAGTTCTTCCCCCGGCGGAGCCCAACCCCATACTTTTATTTTTGAATTTCTTTGCAATACCATTCCGTCGCTGATAAGGCGGGGCAGCTTTATTTTAATCTGATTATCAGTCATATAAACCTCATTTTTAGTGTGCTACAGTTAGAATTGAATAATTGTCTAAATTTAATGCAGCCTTATCAAGAGAATTTTTCTTAACGGAAATATAATAAGTTCCCGCGGACAGGGTTGCAGTTATTTTCTGAACACTGTAATCCCCCTCTTCAACTGCAAGAGTGCTTTTTGAAAGTTCCTTGCCCTCCTGGTCCAACAAGGTCAGGCTCAAAGCTTTAGCAGCCGAAGTGCTGTCCTCTGAGACAAAAAGTCCAAAGAAGGAAACAGTGGCGGACTTTTCCAGCGAAAACCTGAAAAAGTCGGTATCCTTCCCATCCCCAATACTGCCGCTTATGGAATGGTCCGGCGAAAAGCCGTTAGCCGTCAGGATACTGTTATTATTCTCGAATTCCTGCAGTGTATTGTCATAGTTGTTTACTCTGCCTAAGGTTGTGGGAATGGAATACTTATACAGTTCCTTCACATAATTTATGGGAATGGCAAAATTAATGTTCTGTGCTCCTGAAAGAGTCATGGAGGTAATGCCTATAACGTTACCGCTCATATTGAAGAGGGGTCCTCCGCTGCTGCCGGGAGATATTGAAGCCGTGGTCTGTATGAAATCAATTCCAAAGAACTTTCTCTTTCCGCTGACAATACCGTCGGATACGGTATTTTGAAGCTCCATGGGGTTGCCGATTGCCAGCACATCTTCCGCCAGTTCGATCCCGTCAGAATCTGAAAGCCTGAGGACAGGCAAGTTCTTCCCATCCTTCAGGTGCAGCAGGGCTATGTCCTTCATCTCGTTATAGTTAAGCACATAGTCAACTTCATAAGTGGAATTATTGTCAAATGTACATTTTATGTTGGCTGCACCGCTTATGACATGGAAATTAGTAGCTATTACCCCATTCTCCTGAATATTAAAGCCGCTGCCCGAGGCAATCAAACCACCCTTGTCATCAAATATTTTAACATGCACCACCGCAGATTTCTGCCTGGCGATTTCCTTTGCAGTTAAAAGCCCGGTTTCAGGATTTGGTGCCGCCAGGCTCCCTGGGACATATTCCGGCAATTTGCCGGAGTCTGTGAGATTGAGTACTTCAACAGTATTGCCTTCCGATTCGAACCTCTGTTTAATCAGTCCGTCTGCCCTTAACCTGTACTCAGTATTCAAGCCTTCGTAATCCTCTGAAAAGATGGTATAATACAGCCAGTCATTGGACTGGTTGAGATACTCCCCCATGGAGTATCCGATTTTTGTCCTGATGCGCTGATTTTCATCCAGTCTGTACAGATTCCCGGAGAAATCCGAATAATATATGCTTTTTCCCACATAGTTCATGGCATTGACCCGGGCCTGAATTATTGAGCTTTTGTTCCTGCCGTCCAGGTCAACCTTATTGATGGTGTTTTTCCCGTCTGAATATGCCTCATAATATATCCTGTTTTCAACTTTAACCATAATTGAATCGGTTGCGGCGTCATCTGCCAGTATTTTGACATCAGTTCCTCCGGTTCGCATTTTATACAGGTTTTTGTCGCTGGTCTTCTGATAATATATCCAGCCATCCTCAACAATCATGCCTGAGATTTTGTCATTGCTGAGCTTCTTTTTGCCCTTTCCGTCCACTCTCATTTTGTAAGGCCTGTTGTTGTCACTTTCATTTATGTAATACAGCCATTCTCCCCATAAACTGAGATAAGATATTTTATCTGTCAACAGCTTGGTTTTTGAGCTCCCGTCAGCTTTTACCCTATACAGCCGCTGCTTTTCCTCTTCAGAAGCGTAATAATCATTTACATAATATATCCAATCTCCATATATGTTCAAGCAGCTTACAGTAGGTTCCAAAAGCTTTATTCTCTGACTGTCATCATTTTTAATTTTATAAAGTCCGCTGTTATCAAGGGAAACGTAGGACCATTCTCCTGCCGGAGCCGCATAGCCGGAGTTTGATATGTTACCTGAGGTGTTACCTCCCTTTTCGGGATTTTTTAAGGACATGCTTACAGTGTTGTTACTCTTGTTCCAGTTAAAATCAAAACCCAGGGAATTACACACAAATTCAAAGGGTACAAACATTTGCTTGCCTATTAACCCCGGAGCCTTGGGCAGCTTAACGGCCTTTCCGTTCAAAAGCCCTTTTGTGCTGCCCTGGGTCATCTGCAGACTCTTTCCTCCCTTTGACACCGTTATTGTTTTGGTCTTGGTATTAAAGTCGTAAACTGTCTCCAGGCTGTCCAGAATGGAATTCATTGGAGCCATGATAACTCCTGAGCTTGAAACCGGGGCAGTACCCAGAGTCAGAGGCTCGCCCCTGAATACCACCTTTATGGATGGCGCTGCAGCATTTGCGCAGGTTGAAAAAATTATTGTGAAAGCAAAAAGCATAAGCAGTACGACATACTTGGTTTTTTTTGAATGCATAATGTCCTCCGGTCATTGGAATGTGATAATCTAATATTATTGATTGAACCTGTATTCACATATATGCCGCCCCAACAGACGGCATGAATATTATCCTATTATAGTATTATTTTGGATATGTTTCAACAAAATTCGCCATTATGTCAATTCATCGAAATTAAAATATTTATTTAAATTTTTTCCTTTTCAGCAGTTGTGAGGTATCTAAAGTATCAGCCTGCCGAGGCCCTGTCCTGCCGGGTTCGGACGTAGGCGGCTCAGCTTTTTTATGCGCCTCTTCTGTCACCGCTTCCGAATAGCGGTCAATATTCTCATAGCTTCCCGACGGACTTGGAGGTTTTGAATTTTCCTGACCATTGGTCCGCCTTAAATCCGGCTCATTATTATAAGCTCTACCTGCTGTTTTGCTTTGAGCTTTTTGAACAGACTTCCGGCCTCTGCCCGGATAGAGCCTGCCGCCCAGCTTTACCGCAACAGCGCGCAGCTTGTTTGCATTGAGGTTTAGTCTCCTTAAAGCGATGTCCAGCATGAATAAAATCAGGAATATGGATATGAGGTATGCAGTCAGATCTCTCTGTCCTGTCTTATGCCTTATGCTCCCATCAAAGACCTCCCTGGGCTCCTTTATAAGTTTTCCGCCCACCTCAGCCGTCAGCTTTTCCATATTGTCACCGCTGTTTATTTTATATTCGGGAGAGTATTGGACAGCGTGGCCCTGCATCAACGCATTTATCAGCTCTCCATTTTTCTCCTGCTTCCCGCTTACCATATAAACCCCTTTTTCCTTTATATCAAAGGAGCCGGAATATTCTCCCGGAGCCACAGGATTTAGCAGTGCCTCCACAGTCTCTCCAGAGGGAGTAAGTACGGTTGCTTTCGTGTTCAATTCATTGTCCGCAGTCTTGTTCTTCAGGGTCACGGTTGCCTTGGAGCCCTGCTGGGATATTTCCAGAGAAGCATTCTCATTATTGTAGTTTTCCACCGTAAAATTAATTATGTTCTGCCACAGCTTCATATTCTTTTCCCAGGGAACATAATTTGAATTCCATTTGCCTGAAACATCGGAATTCCAGGCCACCGCCTTTCCAAGCCCATATTGCCAGACCGTCAGAATAGGATCCTCCTCATCGCTTCTCAGCACAACTCTGGCCGTTTCCTTCTGAGATGCGCCCACGTAGCCCAGCAGTGACGGCAATCCGCCTTCCGCCACTCCCTTGAGTACGGAATGCTCATAATTTATAACAGGAGTGAACTCCCGATTGTTCAGATAGGTTCTGGCAGCCATGAAGGTTTCCTTAGTAAATATGGAGGGTATGTTTGTATAAGCATCGGTAACATAAAACCTTCCGCCGCAGCTGTTGGCTATCATGGACAGCAGAGATTTATCTGAATCTTGTCCCACTGCCACGGTGGACACAGTAATGCTCTCTTTGTTGATATCCTTAAGCAGGCTGTCATAACCCACCCTTTCAGCCAGACCGTCTGTAAGCAAAATAATATGCTTTATCTTTGCGTCACTTTCCTTTAAGGATTCATATGCTGCCTTGAGTGAAGGTATTATACTGGTGCCTCCGTCTGCGCGAATAGAGCCTATATCCTCCTCAATGGCCTTGGGGTCATTTATCACCTGTCTTTTTACAACCCAGCTATAGGCTCCGTCCAGAGAGAGCACGCCGATTTCATCCTTACCCACCCTTAAGGATTCAAGGCTCCTTATAGCACCTTCTTTTGCCATATCCACCTTGCTTATGCCGGCTACCCCTTCGGTCATGCTGCCCGATTTGTCGATTATGAGCGCCAGCGCCATCTTGGGAGCCTCCTTCTTGCCGCGCATGTCCATGTATACCGGCAGAACCTTTTCCAGGGGAGTTTTGGAATAGCCCCCCAGTGCAAAGGAATTATCACCACCTGTGGCAATAAAGCCCCCTCCGAAATCCTTTACATAGCTCTCCAGGGAATTTTTAAAGCCCATGTTCAGGTTATCTATCTGAACATTGCAGGTAATGATGGTTTTATAGGCGTTCATGTCCTGAATATTCCCCGGAGCTGCTTTTGCATTCAAAAGAGTATAGTCCATGGAAGAGGCCTTGAGCATTTTTATCAGTTCATCCGCCTCCCCCTTCTGATCCTCAAGCACGAGTATTTTGGGCTTTGCCACTATGTTTGTAAAAGCGGAGGCCTCGTTATTCTGAGGCAGGCTGTCTTTTTCCGGCTCAATTAGCACATTGTAGCTTTTAAACCCGCCCGATACCGCTTTGTCTCTGAATACAAACTTGTTGGTGCCCTTCTGAAGCTGCACCGTCTGCTCCGACAACTTGGTTCTGTCGCTGACAAGTGTTAATTTTGCCTGCTGAACTGCTGTGCTGTTTATTGTGACAACCAGATTAAACTCCTCGTCCAGAGCCAATCTTTCAGGTACTTCTATTTTTTCAACCAGGGCTTCCTCCCCGGAGCTTTTTTCCACCTTGTAATATTTGAAGTCAATGTCCTGCTGTTGCAAGGACAGGGCTATTCTGGCAGCACTCCCTGAATTTTCCTCTCCGTCCGAAAGCAGCACCACTCTCTTGTTGCTGTTACCTGGTAAAAGTGAAAGGGAGGTGGCAAGTGCATTTTCAATATTTGTGTAATTACCGTTGATCCGACCTTCAATTTTGGAAAAACCGGCCTCGTCGCTGACAAAGCTCTCAACCTGTGCATTGTCGCCGAAGGATATTACCCCCAGCTGGTCCTTTGGTCCTTTGAGCTTATAGGCCTCCCTTATGAACTGTTCCATCTGGCTCCTGCCGGAAAGTGTTGAATCCGACCCATCTATAAGAAAAAGAGTTGCTACATTATCCAGCTTCCAGGTGAGATTGGTGCCGCTTAAGGCCAGAATGAGCAATGCCAGCACTGCACACCTTAAGACTGTTATCCAGGTCTTTTTATTTCTGTTTATTCGTTTTAACCATCTGGTTGATAATATGACCAGTCCCAACAGCACCGGAATCAAAACCAGCAAATACGGTCTTTCAAAGCTCAGGCCCATAACTATATCCTTTCTAATAAGGCTGCTAAATATCTTCTACTGTATAATGCGCCTGTAAACTTCCTTCAGGCTGTAAACTTTCGCAGCTGACTATACTCTGTATTGCCTTACGTATGCTGCCCATTCGGCAATTGCCAGAATAAGTGCAGCCGCCAGCAGCAGGTTTAAAAGATTGATGCCTCCCCGCTGGACGGCCCCATTGCTTTCCTGTCCGCTGCCCCGGGCTGTGGCGCCAGCCGGCCGGATATCCTCACCTGAATTTTCATAGTCGGCATTATTGTATAAGCCGCTTTCGGACACGGGAAAATTAACCGCAATAAGTTTCTCAATTTCCTTATCCTCCACCTTCTGGCTTATATTATATATTCCTGAAAGACTGGTACGTTCAAAGGGCTTAACCGGATATTCAGAGCTTAATTCCGTTCTCTGACCGTCCGGAGTTTCAACATATATTTTTTCAGCTTCCGGCAAAGGGGTTATATCTATTTCCTGACCACAGACGTACTGGGCAGCCGCCATAGTATCCCTGTCAATAAGATATGAAATCAGATTGTTTACAAAAATCGGGAATTCCAGCGTTAAGGGGAAATCCGAGTTGTGAATGTCAAAACCCAACGCAGCTATTTTTTGCCCCTTGAATTCTCCCGCAAAAGCTGCCTCCCTGTCGCCCACAGTAATTAGCGGACTTGCCCAGTAAGGCATTTCCAGGGAGCTGATTTTTGATATTACAAAATCACTGTTGTTCATATATTTTGTTACAGAATGCGGAGTTATGACAGCTTTTCCGCCTATAAGCTGCTCTCCTGTCTTAAAAAAGCCATTGCTTTTCTGAGGATCAAGAAAAAGTATATTGCCCTTTGAAGGCAGGTCACCTGCGTATTCTCCGTCAAAAATATATAAATCAAAGCCTTCTTCAATTTTTTCATCAGGAAGTGTTTTGAACAGCTCTATGTCCTTTAAAGTGTTTAACGCCTTTTCCAGGAAAACATTCTGACCCGTAGAAAGCAAAACCCTTTTGGTCTCCTTTTGCCTGATAACCGTATATACCCTGTTATCCTCCAAAAGACCGTCTTCTTTTGATAATTCTCCGTAAATATATTTACTGTCGGCAGGCACATTATCAAAATAGACTGTTTTTGTTTCACCTGCTTTTAAAGCCTCGTTTTTAATTGAAATTAGTTTCTCTTCCCCATAAATGCATAATTCCGCATCTGTGGCGGCAGTTCCGTGGTTTGTCACCCGCAGCATAACCTTGAGCTGCTGGTCTCCTCTGGAGGCGGCTATATAGTCCAGACTCACATTGGGCCTTTGAGGTCCCAGCTCTGCCACTTCTCCATCCAATTCCTTCAAGTCAGGGCTTTGGTCGGTAAAATATACGGTTCTGCAGCTCTGGTACTGGTCTCTGATAGCTTTCACCAGTGAAAAGGTGTCTTCCAGACTGCCTGCACTGTTTGTGGGCGCTATTCCCTTCAGCCTGCTCAGAACCTCCTTTTTGTCAGTACTGCCGCTGACTTCCACCTTTATGCTTTTAGCCGCAGAGATAAGCGTCATCTTAGTTCCTGCCGATAAGGAATTTATCAAGTCCTCAGCTTTCTGCTTTGCCTCCTCCAGCTTATTATCCTTTTCTCCCAGGGCGCTCATGCTTCCGGAGGAGTCAACCACCATGACAACATTTTGATAATTATCGTTTTTCCACCATATGAAAGGATTGGCAAGTGCAAAAATGCACAAGAGCAATACCAGCAGCTGCAAAAAAAACAGCAGATTCCTTTTCAGCCTCTGGAACGGGCTGGTGGCGTCCAGATCCATTACAACCTGCTGCCAGAGATACAGGCTTGATATCTGCGTTTCTTCGTATCTCTGCTTCAATATATACATTAGAACAAAAATCGGGATAAGGGTTAAAAACCATAACCCGTTTGGAGATATAAGTCTCATACCGGTAATATTCCTTTCAAACTATGCCCTCCCTGGTAAAATCCTCAAATACGATTTTCTCCAGGCTGTCTGAGGTTGATAACTGAAAAAACACTCCTCCGTACTTTTTCGCGGAGGTTTTTATTCCGCTTTGCAGTGTCTTCAGTTTCTGACTATAGATGTTTAACAATTTTGGAGTTATGGTCAGATTCATCTCCTCGGCGGTCTCACTGTCCACCAGCCTGACCTGTCCGCCTAATTGAGGATTTATCTCATCTTCGCTCAGTACCTGTATCAAAACTATCTGCTGCTTTTTAAAAGCCAGGTATTTTATCACTTCATCAATGGAACCGGAGGTAAAAAAGTCGGATATGACCACAGAAATTCCTCTGCTTTTCAGATCCTTTCTTTTTACGCTTGCAGCAAGGTCCGTATTACCTGTAAAGCTGCCTGCCTCAAGAAACTGAAGGGCTCTTTGGAAAGAGCTTTTGCCCATAAAAGAAGGAGAGGGAACAAGGCTCCTTTCCGTCACTCTGTTAAGACATACCCTGTCCAGATTGTTCAGGGCCAGATAAGTCATTATGCCGGCAATCCTCAAGCACATGGCGGCTTTGCTTTTTTCGCCGTAATCCATGGACTTGCTGCAATCGCAAAAAATGTTCAGCAGGGCCTCCCTTTCCTCCATGAACAGCCTTAAAAACAATTTGTCAAAACGTCCAAAGGCATTCCAGTCCACCCTTCTGAAATCATCTCCAGGTGTATATTCTCTAAAATCTGAAAATTCCACAGAACTGCCCTTGGCCTTTGACTTTCTTCCGCCTGCGGCACCGTCCGTCAAGGTCATGCGAGCCTTTATGGATATGCTTTCAAGCTTTCTGTAAAAATCCTCGTCAAACACTTTTTCCATCATAGCAAGTATCCTTCAGCCTTCCTGCACAAATTTGGTCCTGCCTTAAACCTGAACCGAATCCAACTGGCTTGCAAGTATGTCGTCAATTATTTTTTCAGCAGTAATTCCATCCGCCACAGCATCAAAATTCATAAAGAACCTGTGGCGCAAGGCAGAAGGAGCTACATATCTGATATCGTCAAAGGATACGTTATATCTGCCTTCCATCACCGCCCTCACTCGCGCTGTGGAAATAATAGCCTGTGCGGCTCTGGGGCTTGCCCCGTATCTGATATATCTTTTGGATAGTTCAGGAGCTTTTTCATAGTCTGAATGGGTGGCAAGCACCACCTTGAGAGCGTATTCCTCCACCAGCTTGGACATTGGAACCTGCTTTAGCATATCTCTTATTTCAAGTATCTGCGACCTGTTTATTATCTTCTGCAGCTCCGTGGCCTGGTTGTTTACCGTAACACCAATTATGCCCTTAAGCTCCTCCAGATTTGGATAAGGCACCATAAGCTTAAACAGGAATCTGTCCAGCTGAGCTTCCGGCAAAGGATATGTGCCTTCATTTTCAAGGGGATTCTGGGTTGCCAGCACCATAAAAGGCTCCTCCAGATGGTAGGTTCCGTTTCCCACTGTGACAGTGTGCTCCTGCATGGCTTCCAGCAGTGCAGACTGGGTTTTGGGAGTGGCTCTGTTTATTTCATCTGCCAGTACCAGGTGGGCAAATACAGGGCCTTTTTGAAATTCGAATTTGCTGTTGCCCTTTTCATCCTTCATTATTATGTTTGTGCCTGCCACATCCGCCGGCATTAGATCAGGGGTAAACTGTACCCTGGAAAAGGATAAATCCAGAACCTTTGCGAGAGTTTTTACAAGCTGGGTCTTGCCAAGCCCAGGTGAGCCTTCCAGGAGCACGTTTCCTCCGGTGAATACAGCTATAAGCACCTGACGGATAATATCCTTCTGGCCTATAATGGCCTTACCTACCTCATTTTCAACTGTCTTTATAATATCTACTATACCTGTGATTTCCTTTTCGTCCATATTATCTCCCATCTACGCGCACAGCACGTATACTAATAGTAAAGAAACACACGCAATGGCTTTAGCTGCGTAAATCCCACTTTGAGTTACCACATTTAACTTTACCTCTATCTCCAACAACCGCCGTGAACAGCTTGTTATTCTAATCCTGCAGGGAGGAAAAATAGTCCTTGATTATGTCCTCCATACCTCCGGGTATTGACCAGTTATCCATACTTTCCATGGCTCTTTCACTGTATTCCCCCACCACCTGGTTATAGGGCCTGAGCTCGCCTAAGGAGGCATTTGCATCATTGGTTATGGTAGTTTCACTCTTTCCGTTATTGTTGCCCTTACCTGATATTACGGAAGTCTCCCCGCTGCCTCCCAATCTGGCTGGTGTGAAAATCTTCTCATATTCCTTTTCCTTCCCCGGAGATGGATTTTTGTTTGCAATACCACCCTGTCCGTAGGGAGTAACTCCGCCGTCTCCGTTTCCGCTGCCATTGCCTGCTCCACTGCCCCCTTGACCTTGACCCTGGCCTTGGCCCTGGCCTTGGCCCTGACCCTGGCCCTGGCCTTGACCCTGACCTTGACCCTGGCCTTGACCCTGACCTTGACCTTGACCTTGACCCTGGCCTTGACCCTGACCTTGTCCTTGGCCTTGTCCTTGGCCTTGAGCATTTTGAGGGTTGGGCTGCAGGTTATTCTGCGCCTGAGCCAACGCGTTATTCATATTTTTCTGTGAAAGGCTGTTGCCCACGGCTCCTCCCAGTTTATCCACACTTTTGCCCACGGCATTGTCATCTCCGCTGCTAACAGCATTGCTCAAGCCGTCCAGACTGTCCTTCAATTCGCTGCTGTTCACAGAAGCCGCCGCCTTTGACAAGGCATCCTTCAGATTTTTCTTCTCCTCTTCGCTCATTGAGCTTACTTTATCCTTCAGCTTATCCAGCTCTTTCTTTATATCTTCTGCCTTTTCAGCTTTGAGGGCGTCGGCCAAAGCCTTGGAGTCCTTATTTCCGGCCAGCTTTTCCGCCAGATTCTTCAAATCCTGTTCCTTTGAAGGATCAATTTTTTGCTCCAGTTTCTTTGCCAGCTTTTCCAGCGCCTTGTCGGCTTCTTTTATGTCCTGTGCCTTTTTAAGCTCCTGTTTCAAAGCCTTTAGCTTATCCAATAATTCTTTTTTCTGTGCTTCTGTAAGCTTGGGATTCTCTTTTATCTGCTTTTCAGTATTCTGAACCTTCTTTTTCTGCTCCTTTTTATAAGCACTTAACTCATGGGCCTGTTTTGCTTCCTCCTTCAAAGGCTGAGGCAATAATACAGATGCTCCGAATAAAAGTGACAGGACAAGCAGTGCTATCAGAAATTTTTTATGGGGCCAAAGCTTTATTTTATCCTTGTAATCAATTGTATCCAGTTTACTTACAGTATCCTTCAAAAGGAGTTCCTTGTATTGGGACTCTTCCTTTTCCAGTTCCAAAGAAGTTGAGAGCCTTTCATGGAAGCCGAAGGAATCCAGCAATTGCGCCAGCTTCTTTTTCTTCGGAACAAAAAAAGGAACACTTAAAAGAGAAAGCAGCATTATTGCAGCACAAACATATGCCCATATGTGGTAAACCCTGTATATAGGTATAAGTCGTGAAAGCAAGCCCATAGCAAGGCCTGCCGCAAGGGAAAGGCATATACCCGCCATTCCATTGCGGAGAATCTGCTTGAGCACAATCCTTTTGCGGACTTGTTTCAGCTTATTGGAAATAATACTGTAAGGTTGCGATAATATCATCCTTTACTCCTTTTGAACAGCTTCCTTTTTACCGGATTAAGCTTTATAGCGCTTAAAAACAGCAGAAGGACAGATAAACAAATATTAAATATAACATTAATATGCCACAGGTGAAGCTTTCCCTCCTGAACCGTCAAATTCAAGCCTGGGAACATCCGCCCCGCCCCCTCCTGAAACTGGTCTGATACCAGTGAAACAAGGGCAAGCCCCGGATTCAGGTTGAATAGCCAGAAGGTACCCTCGTAGGGTGTATTGGGGTTAATTGGAACTATTACCATTTGTACGTAAAAGATTGAGATAAGTAGAGTTCCAATGCCGAGAAATACAACCACAGCATAGGTCAGTACATTTGCGGCGGTACTTTTCTTTATATAGGTTGAAAAGAATATACCGATGCTTCCCAGCGTTATTGCCACGACAATAAAAAACATATAGACCTGTATAAGCTGTACAAAACCAATACCCCCGTACAGGAAAATTATTGAAAATACAGGTACTGAAGATATCAGAAGCAGGATTACCTGGCTTAGAGATGCAAACAATTTGCCCGTTATTATTGAGCCGTGATTCAAAGTGGTGGACAAAAGTATGTCCAGTGTCTGCTTTTCTCTTTCTCCTGATATTGCTCCCGCAGTCAATGCAGGAGTTATAAGCGCTATCAGTCCGAACTGTGCCGCCACAAGAAAAGCATATGTGCCAAATATGGTTGATTGAGTGGGAACTCCGGTACCATTTGAAATAGTCATCTTCAAAATAAAAATGGTTAACAGTAATAATACCAGGTTGTAGACACCTATTAAAATAGCCGCCTTCCAGCTTCTCATCTTGACCTTGAGTTCCTTTTGCAGTACGGGATTTATCCTGAAACGCCGTGTTTTTACATTTGTGCTCATTGTTTTTCCTCCCCGGTAGCAGTTACCTTCATGAATATATCTTCAAGGTTTCCGTCCAACTGATTAAAAGCAGTTACAGGTATGTTCTGCTGGACCAGCCTCACCAGCAGGGCATTCATAAAATGCTCGTCACCTTTAAAGGAGGCCTCCATTTCATAATCACTTACCCGGTTCACGCCATCCACATCCGGATACTCCTGTAGGATTCTTAAGGCTTCCTCCAGCTTGTCTATAACCTTTATCCTGATGGTTTGAGCATGATATACTTTGCGGGTAATCTCCTCAACCGTACCGCTCATTACAATTTTTCCTTTTTCTATTATGCCTATGGCCGTACACAATTCTGCAAGCTCCGGCAGGATATGTGAGCTGACTATAATAGTTTTCCCCATACTCTTCAAGGTTCTGAGTATTTCCTTCATTTCAATTCTTGCCCTGGGGTCCATACCGGAAGCCGGCTCATCCAGAATCAGCAGGTCGGGATTGTGCACCAGGCTTCTGGCCAGGCAGAGACGCTGCTTCATTCCTCTGGACAGGGAGTCTACATAGAAATCCCTTTTGTCCGACAAATCCACCAGCTCCAGCAGGTCCTGGCACACCTTCTTGCTTTCGCTGCCGGTAATATTATAAATGGAAGCGTAGAACTCAAGATACTCCATTACCTTCAGATCATCATAAACTCCGAAGAAATCAGGCATATAGCCTATTTTCCTCTTCAGCTCCCTGGGCTTGTTTATTACATCTATTCCATCTGCATATACCTTGCCGGAGGTTGCCTCCAGAAGACCGCAAACTATTCTCATGGTGGTTGTCTTGCCCGCTCCGTTGGGTCCTACAAAACCGAATATCTCCCCCTTGGGTATATGGAGATTCAGGCCGTCAACCGCACGAAACCTTCCATAATTCTTGTAAAGATTCTCTATTCTAAGCATTATTTCTTCCTCCCTTTTGCAGACATTTGAGGTATACCTATTTCACCGTCGGTAACTTCAAGTTTTATCTTGACTGTATTGTCGGAAGACAGATAAGCCTTTAGTTCTTTTCCGCTGATGCTGATATCGCCCACAGGCTCATATTCATCTTTGCCTATATTATATATCATATAGCTGGTATTGGCGGCCTTGGTCATGGCTGCCGAGGTTTTCACCTCCATCTGCTCTACCAGCATGGCTTCATCTATCCTGAACTCCACTTCAGCAGAACCGTTGCCAAAAAATCTCCTGGAGCTCGTGTCAAAATGAAGATTGGAGGGGTTAATCACTTCATACGGTACAAAGCCCATGGGATAATCCAGTATATCCCCGTCCGTAAACCTGACATCTATAGGCATTATAACAACATTCCGCTCGTTCTTCTTGGCCTGTACGCCGTTTACCAGCAAAGGGCTGTGAATTTGTGTCTTTGAGAAGCCAATAAATTTAATTCCCTCAATCTGTGAGCCCCCATAGTTATACAACCTCTGAAGTATGTTCCCTTTTTGTCTTAAATCCATCATTTCCTTTTGATCCATGACGGCTTTTCCAGTCATAGCTGCATTATTATTGAAGTAGACATCATTCACTATTTCGTATATATTGCCAAAGTGGCTGTTTTCATTGAGCTTGTCCAAATCAAGGGTTTCACCCGTTTTGAGGCTTTTTACTATGTAATAGCCGTCAGGCAGCAGCAGCAGGCAATCCTCCAAATCCATGGCAGTGGAATTTTTAATGGTACCTGTGATTTTACCGTTCTTTAAGCTAAGATTTGTCTCAAGCCTGCCAAGCTCCAGAGAAGCCTCCTGTATCTGAATAATCTTGGTCTCCAGCAGACTGCTGTTTTTATACTCAATTGCACTGTTTTCACCGGAATAGATTTTTGCCTCCTGAACCTCCGTTTTAACTTCACCATTACTGTAGTTATTATTTGCAACAGGAATGAAACGGTCACCGGTCTCACTTGTCAGCTTGATCTTTGACTTGTTAGTGTTCAGAATACCCGCAAAGGTATCTGTAGAGACATTTCCTCTGTTATCCATATTTATATATGAAATCACGTTTGTAGTTACCTTGCCCGTTCTTGTGCCACTGCCGGTAATATACACTATTCCGGCGAAAGCCACAGCCAGGGCCGGTACTGTCAGCCACATCCATTCACGCTTGTCCAGTCTTTTTAGTATGAAATAGCTTAAAGGTGCAACCACCAGTATGTACACAAGCAAAATCAGGTAAAAATTGGAGGTTCTCGCAGTGGCCATTTCTGAAAACATATTTACAGCTTGCTGAAGGCCATAAGTGTCATTGTTCATATAATTGGCACCATTATTAACATAATTCGTACTTGTCAGACCGGGATTTACAAGGGCAAGGATTTTTTCCATAAAAACAGAGTTATTATTCCAGTTTACAAAGGGAGCCTTCCCAAGATCAAAGGCCAGAACTCCAACAACTCCAGTACCCTTTTCACTGGCCTGCACCAGGCTTACGTTTTTATCCTGCAGCATAACCCTGCTGTCTTTTACTGTTAATGAAAGCACATCCAGCCTGGATTCATTTTTGTTATCACCGTTTGTAGCAAGCTCATAAATTTTGGAGGTGGATATCTCCTGTACACTACCCTGTGAGCCCTGAATAAAATCGTCCTTGAATATGGACAAGGTCTTACCATACTTAGACCCTGTTCCCAGGATTAATGTTCCGCCGTTTTTTACCCATTGCTTTAAAATATCATATTGACCCTTGCTCAGCCGGGAGGTGTCAAAATCGTTAATTACCAGAATATTAAAGGCCTTCAGTGTAAAAATGTCCTCTGGAAAATTCTTTTCATCAAGCTTTATGGTTTTTGTAATCAAGGACATTCCTGTAGATGCAGGAGCAGAATTGATATAGGAAAGACTGTCGAAGTCATCACTTAAAATTCCTATAAATGTTGTGATATTATTTGAGGCCACAGTTGTAATGGAATCCTCATATACCTTGTGATCACCGTCATAAATGTTTACAAAATACTTGGAACGGTTGTCATTTCCTATGGGGACATTTATGGTAATGAGCTTCTCGGCGCCCTTTTGAAGGCTCACCGGCTTCACATAGCTCATATACTTCCCGGACGAGCTTGGAACACGAATTTCCACTTCACCGTCAATGTCCTTATAGTTGTTTTTGATGCTGATATTTACAGGTGTTGAGAAGCCAATCTTATAATTGTCGCTAAATCCCACATTGAGCTGAACCTCAAGTTTGTTGTCATCCTTGGCCTTTTCGGCCCCTGCCGAAAAACCTGAAAAAATTGCGGAGAAAATAATAAATGACGCAACTAAAACTTTAAATAAATTTTTCATCTGACTCTCTCTTTCTGTCTTTTGTACTTTCTTGTCCGACCCTCCCTATTATACCATATTGTGGATAGCCCACCAAGTTTAAGAGTCTTAAATTTTTCTTAACAAAACATTTCTATTTTCTTTCCACCTTTATTTTCTTTCCACCTAATAGTGGTGATATCAGATACCTGGAATATGGCTGAAGGCTGAAAGGTTTCGCGGCTGTGAGCAGGTCATTGCCTCATTCATAACACATACACCGTCAGCACCCGCCTCCAGCACCAGCTTTCCCCTATCCACGGTTATCCCGCCTATAGCATATACAGGTATATTTACAGCTCCGCAAACCTCCCTCAGGAAGTCCAGACCTCTTGGAGCCATATCCTTCTTACATTGGGTAGGAAATACATGTCCCGCTATAAGGTAGCCTGCTCCCAGACTCTGGGCCTCCAGTGCCTCTTCCAGAGAATGCACCGAGGCACCTGTGCACCTGAAAAGGCTAAGCCTGTCCCTATGCTGTCTTAGCTCAGACATGGATAAATGCAGATACGGAAGCTTCAAACCCAAGGCAACCTCAAGCTTATGGTTCACAATAAAATCCACCTTGCAGTCAAGGCAGATAGAGTTTACCTGTCTTGCCAGCACTTCATATTCCCGGTCTTCCATATCCTTTTCCCGAAGGAGTATGGCACGGGGCCCCGCCTCCCGGGCCAATTGCCTGATACGGCTCAGGAAATGGTCACTGCAAAGCTTCCTGTCGGTTACAATTATCAGTCTACGCGCTCCTGTACTCAAACCTTTCACCTCTCTGTTCCCGGCTCCGTTGTACCTTAATCTGACTGCTATACTCTTACATAGTCCTTATAAACAGGCTGCAGCCCTCTTCCCGCAATCATTTCATGCACCTGTGCCACACTTCGGGAATCAGATATTTCAAACTGCCCGTCTCCCTTTTCGGGCTGCTTGTGACCTCCTACACCCACACTGACACCTGCTGAAATTTTTGTTGCCGCCAGGCCTATGATATTATCTCTGAATTTTGGTTTTTCCCTGGTGGATATGGTAATGCCTGCAAAGGGCATGAAAATACGGTAGGCCAGCATGACCTGCAAAAGCTGCCTTTCATGCACCTGGCTGGGATTGTTGTCCCCGTTGTTTATATAGGGCCTCAGGCGAGGCACTGAAAAGGATATTTCTGCATGGGGGTACTTTTGCTGTAATAAATAAGCATGGAGTCCAGCCCCATATGCATCCCTTCTGAAATCATCCAGCCCCAGCAGCGCTCCGATTCCCACACCCCGCATGCCACCCAGCAAGGCCCTTTCCTGGGCGTTGAAGCGGTAAGGAAACACTCTTTTTGGCCCCCTCAAATGTACCTGTTCATACTTACCGGTGTTGTAGGTTTCCTGATAAACAGAAACAAAATCCGCACCGCATTCATGGAGATAGGCGTACTCCCGGGAATTCAGGGGATATATTTCTATACCCACGGTTGAAAAGTAACGGGCTGCCAGCTTCACCGCTTCTCCGATGTATTCCGTGCCTGACGCTGTCCGGGATTCTCCTGTAAGTATGAGAAGCTCCTTGAGACCGGTAGCGGATATAGTCTGCAATTCTTCGGCTATTTCGTCCAGGGACAGTCTGCCTCGCTGAATTTTGTTGCTGCAGTTGAAGCCGCAGTATACACACTCATTTTCGCAATAATTTGATATATATAAAGGCGTAAACAGACTTATGGAATTTCCGAAATATCTTCTGGTTATCCCCCGGGCTTTTTGAGCCATAGCCTCAAGAAATGGCTCCGCCTCCGGGGACAGGATTGCTGCAAAGTCCAAAGGCGTGAGCCTTTCCTTGTTCAAGGCCTGTTGCACCTGTCCTGCTGAAAAATCCTGACCATCGTATTCTGAAAGTCCGGATAGCACCCTGCTCATAATGTCCGAAGCAATAGCCTCCATACCGTCTGCGTATTTCATATGTCCTGCTTCCATGTTATATTCCCTCTCTTTCTTCCCAAAGCCTTGTGGTTTTTAGTACACATTTGTACAAATGTGTACACCTTGGCATATTAAGGGTCAATCCTCCAGAAAGCCCGTCAACGGACTGGAGGCCTCCCCACTGTGTTCCAGAACCCTTCCCAGCCCAGCCAGATAAGCCTCTCGCCCCGCTCTGACTGCCTGCTTGAAGGCTCCTGCCATAAGAGCCACATTTCCTGCCGTGGCTACCGCAGTATTGCACATAACAGCTGCAACCCCCAGTTCCATGGCCTCACAGGCCTGTGACGGACGTCCTATTCCCGCATCCACAATTATTGGCAGCTCTATTTCGTCTATGAGAATTTTGATAAATTCCTTTGTAACCAAACCCTTGTTGCTGCCTATGGGAGAGGCCAGGGGCATAATTGCGGCAGCTCCCGCATTTAGCAGCTCCCTTGCCACGTTCAGGTCGGGATACATGTATGGCAGTACGATAAAGCCCTCCTTTGCAAGCAGCTCCGTAGCTTTTATGGTCTCATAGTTATCAGGCAGAAGATACCTGGAATCCCGGATTACTTCCACCTTTACAAAGCTGCCGCAGCCCAGCTCCCTTGACAGGCGGGCAATCCTCAGGGCCTCCTCCGCAGTTCTGGCTCCCGAGGTGTTGGGCAGCAGGGTAATGCCTTTTGGTATGTAGTCAAGGATATTCTCTTCTCCCCCCGTATTTGCCCGTCTCAGCGCAAGAGTCAGTATTTCTGCCTCTCCCTGCTCTACAACTGCTTTTACTATTTCCAGGGAAAATTTACCCGAGCCAAGTATAAATCTTGAGTTGAATTGGTGACCTGCTATTACTAATTTATCATTCATCTTATCTGAATTTCCTTTCTTTTTGCTATGGCCGTCTCTGATAGAGGCGGCCCTGGAATAATTCCTAAGCCTGGTCCTCACCCACCAGCAGGCGCAGCACCATATTTGCCTGATGTCCTGCACATATCATGACTCTTGGAGCCATCAAGCCGTTTCCCACACCTGCTCCGTTTTCAAGGTCACCGCACACATACAGGCGCTGCATGGGCTGTACGGTTTTTATCAGGTTGGAGCTGTCATAGCCTGCCATGCCGGAAGCCGCCACAAGCCTTGCAGTATTCAGCTCCCTGAGAACGGTATTTACAAGAACAGCCTTGGCTTCAGGCCGGTCAAAGGCTTCACAGATTATGTCATAGCCCTCAAAAAGCTCCTTGACATTGCTCTCGGTTACCCTGACATTTCTGGTCTCTATGGTTATAAAAGGATTGATGGCTTCCAGCTGAGTTTTCAAGGCCAGGGTTTTGAGCTGCCCCAGATGGCAGATATTATAGCTTTGCCTGTTCAGGTTGCTGGGCTCTACCATGTCAAAATCCACCAGCAGCAGCTGCCCCACACCTATCCTGGCAAGCATTACCGCCACATTGGATCCCAGTCCGCCCAGGCCTGCTATCGCCACCTTTCCGCTTTTTATTTTGCCGTGTACCCCGGGAGTGTGCCTTGCCATCAGCATGCTTTCAAGTTCTTCCTTTTGAGGCATTTCTCCCTTTGTGATTATATTCAGCATATCGTCTTGCTCAATGGGGCAGTCCTCGTCTAATTGAAAACCATTGAGGATTATGATATCCGTGGGCTTCCCGTATTGCTGGCGGACCTTGTAAGCGGTGGTCTCCACCGCCTGAACCTCTCTGCCGTTAAGTATGTATTTCATCTGTCAGCCTCCACCCACAAATCTCACAATCTCCATCTCGGCTGAATCCTCCACCAGGGTATTGCTATAGCTTGCTTTTGGAATAATCTCTCCATTAAGCTCCACTGCCACAGTATCAAGCTTGTAGCCGGAGGCCTTTAAAAAGCTGTCCAGGTGCTGGGGTTCGTCAAGCCTTATGTATTTTCCGTTTAATTTCATTGTTTTCCCTCCCAGGAGTGTTAATTTTTTCAGTAACATTTAAAGCCATAAATCTGATAAAGCCATAAATCTTATAAAACCGTAAATCTGAAATCTATTTTTCAGTTTTCAAGAATACGGCCTAAACAAAAAAGCACAAAACAAGAAACACCCTTTTGGTGGTGTTCCCCATTTTGTGCTTTTTTAATTGTCTTAAATTTTACCTCAGCCAGTTGGAGCTGTCAATAGCCAGCAGAGCTGGACATGCTAAAATCGTCCGAACGTCGAACGTCCGAAAACGTCTGAAAATTATGCGGAGGCCTGTGGAGTTACAGCCCTCAGACTGCCCTCAGGAGCCCGCCTCCAGGTCCTTCCAGGTAGTTCTGAAGGAATGGTTCCACACTACCATCGTAATCACGGCAGAAACTGCCATGTTTGCTGTGACACCAAAGGGTATGAAGCCTGCACCGAAGTGCACGGCAGCCATAAGACCTGCTACAAGCATAAGCAGAAAGCTCATACTGGCATTGGTGCCCTGCTGCATATTGCTGAAATCCTGTGAAAAGGGCAGCTGCCTGTTGGCCGCCTTAAAAAAGCACAAGAGCAGCAGCAGCATGTTTACGAGCATTAACAGCACGTCGGGGATTATCCTTATTCCGTATAACAAAACGTATATAATGCTCAAAAAAATCATCAGAGGTATATTGTATTTAAATACAAAGGCTTTTAAAGCTCCCTTCAGTATAAGTGCGGGCTTTTCCACGGGAAATGCCCTGTAGATCCATGCCCCCTTGAACTTTTCGCTTCTGTTAATAAAGCTCACTGAGATACTTGCCATTGCCACCCCAAAATACATGCTTAAAAAGCTGCTGCTGGTTTTCAGCCCTTTGTAGGCTTCAGCGAAGCTTCCGTGGGAAAAGCTGACAAACACGAATATAAACGGCATTATAAAGGCAAAGGCCAAACTTGGGTAAAGCTGAAGCTTCAGCTTCCTTTCGCTGGAAATCATATTCCGGGTAAAGTCATAGACAGCTCTCTCCTGCCTGTCAGGACAAATCCACTTTGAAACCAGCTTCTGCAGTCCCGTGTTTCTTCTCCCCCTGTTACCCTTGCCCTCGTTATTGTTCAGCTTCTGCAGATTCCTTTCAAAGTATGGCATTATGTATCTTATATAGGCTGCAAAGGCCAGTACCGGCACCACCACCGCAAGAGCCGAGGAACTCACATAAAAACCTGTTGTTTCCTTCTCTGTCAGCATGGCAAGGGGGGAAGCAAACCAGGTAGTGGGAATCAGATAGTTCCACCACTTTGGAGTAAAGCTTATATTGATTTGGGAAATATTGAACATCCTGCTTATGAACTGGTAACCCACTGTCATGCAAATCATCAGGGCTATTTGAAAATAGTTTATGATATCCTTCAGCTTTTCACCGTCAAAAAGACTCAGTATGATGTAGTAAAAAATTGAGGTCAGGAACATTACCAGACAGCAGATGAGTATCATCTCCAGGAACAATACCAGGAAGAAGCCCGTCCCATACCGGAAGATGCACATAATCAGGGTGGGTCCTGAAAGGGTAAGGGTTATTCTCATAAGATAATACAGAATATGGATTGTCTTGGCAAGCTTGATGGTTTTTTCCTTGATAGGCCTGGGCAGCAGTATGTTCTTATCCTTCACATCCAGCAGTACCGTTGAAAAATCCGAAATCATGGTGGCAAGAATCATAAAAATAATCATACCCAGCACAATATTCATTTTATAAAAGGTTTGAAAGGGTATCCAGACGAAAATCGAAATCATCAGTCCCATAAAACCATATATTAACATGGAAAGCAAGGGTATGTTCCTGCTCTCGATATCCTTTTTGTTGGATAATAACGTAGGTACATTTCTGGAATCAAGAGTGAGTTTTACCTTGAGTATCATTCTCAATTGAGAATAGTCTCCGTTATTTTTCTTAAAAACTGCGGCAGCCTTGTCCAGCAGCCTTAACAGAACAAACTCTTTCATTTTACCTCCCCTTTACGTGCATAGCACGTACACAAATAGTAAGGAAAGACACACAGTGGCTTTCACTGCGTGAAATCCACTTCGACTTACCACATGTATCTTTCACGCTTGTGCATCAGGTTTTCAGCCGCCAATAACATCTACAAACTCCTCTGCAAGCTGCTTGTGCTTGTCAAAGCCGGTAAGCTGATTGAATATATCCTCAAGACTGCCTTCCTTGCTCTGCTCCTTCAGTTGCTGGAAGGTTCCGTCTGCAACAATGCTTCCATTATTTATCAGTATGATTCTATGACTTATTTTTTCAACAACCTCCATAATGTGAGAGGAATAGAATATGGTTTTTCCCTGCTGAGCCAGATGGCTCATTATCTCCTTGAAGACCATTACACTGTTTGCATCCAGACCGCTTAAGGGCTCATCCAAAAAAAGCACATCAGGGTTATGAATCAGGCTGGAGATGAGCAGTACCTTTTGCTTCATACCCTTTGAAAAGGAAGTTATCCTGGAATCGTACACCTGCTGTATGCCGAAAAGCTCCATAAGCTTAAATGCTTTTTTGTCCGACTCCTCATAGTCCATACCGTACATCTGTCCCAGAAAGGTTATGTATTCTCTGGCTGTGAGATTATCAAAAATTTCAGCAGTTTCGGGAACATAGCCAATCTTTCTTTTATACTCTACACTGCCGGTGGAGATATCCTCTCCCAACACCTTTACACTTCCCTTATAATTATTAATAAGTCCCAGAAGTATTTTAACCGTTGTGCTCTTTCCTGCACCATTGGGGCCTATATATCCGATAATTTGTCCCTTTGGAACCTCAATGCTTATTCCGTTTATAACCTGCTTTGAACCATAGCTCATATACAGATCAGAAATTGATATTGCAGACTCCTCCATTTACTCTCCCCCTTCATTTGTTAAAAAAACCGGCCTGTTAATTTTCCAGAAACCTTCAATCATTACATTATAGTCCAAATATACCCTGCTATCAACCGTTCCCGGACAGTTTGCTTTTTCTGACTTTCGTGATAAATTTGAAGATGGCTGTGGAAAGCATGATTCCAAAACCAATGCTGCCTCCCACTGCCAGGGCCAGAATTCCTTTGCTGAAGGCCTGGGAAATATTGTTCTCTACAATATATCTAAGTGAGGTATATGCGGTAAATCCCGGAACCAGCGGAAATATACCCGGAATAAGGAACTCAAAGGCCGGGGTTTTAAGCCTTCTGGCAAGAGCCTCACTGTAGCAGCCTACTGCTAAAGCACCTATAAAGGTCGCTGAAATGGCGTTGCCTGTATTATTGAAGACGAGAATATATACAAGCCAGCCCAGGGCACCGCTGAGACCTGCCCACCCTATCTTTCTCCTGTCAATATTGAATAGGATCGCAGGAAATATGCTTCCGAAGAAGGCAATAACAACCTGAATCATTTGAGTTCTTGTCATGGAATCCTCCCTATGCTGAAAAAGCGACCATTGTTCTGTAGTTTCTAAATTCATACTCTTATCAGCGAAAGTGCGGTCACTATTCCCACTCCCATCGCAACTATTATCAAAATGGCTTCTCCGAATTTAGCAAAGCCCGAGACATAATCTCCATACAGCAAATCCTTTATTCCGTTGGTAAGTGCCACTCCCGGCAGCAGCACTATGATGGCTCCCGTGATTACATTGTCCTTGTTTATAGCCGGAAGCAGAGAAGCTGCCAGCAGACTTACAGCACCAATAATAAAGCCTGACAGGTAGTACTCCAAAAATTGAAAGGAGCCGATTTTGGAGATATACTCCAGAAGCAGGTATATTCCAAGACTTATCACAAGGGAAACCAAGGCATCGTATATTCCCCCGTTGAAAAACAAGGTGTATACAAAGGCTGTCAATCCGGAAGCCAGAAGTCTTATAACAAGTGGAAAATTGGGAGCATTATATATTTCATCAAGCTTCCTTCTAGCCTCCTCGTAAGTTAGTGGATTTTGTGCAAGGCCTCTTGAAAAGGAATTTATCAGTTCGACCCTGTACAAATCCACCCGCCGCTGGTTGATACGTTTTACGGTGGTAACCAGCTCCCCCGCAGAATCCGCTATGGATATATAAATACCAGTGGACGTGGAAATACACTCTCCTGAAAATCCATAGGATAAGCAAATCTTTTTTATAGTCTCCTCTGCACGGTAAGCCTCAGCACCGTTGCTCAGAAGGATTTCACCTGCTGCCGTGGCAATTTCGGCCACTTTTTTAGCTTCCATAAAAATACCTCAGTAAAAAATATTAAATTACATAACAACTATCAATTATATCAATTCTTAACTAACTTTAATATCTCCAAAATAAATACTTCACAATTTACCTTACACAAACTTACATATTATTAAAATAAAGGTTCAATTATATATATTTTTAAAGTTGAATAAAATAAGCAAATCATCAAAATATAAAATGTATAGATATTTAAAAGCAGCCTATTTAAATGAAAGGAGCAATGTTATGAGTCAAAAGGGCAGCAAGGAGCATAAAAAATCTTCAAAAACGAAATCAACAAATAAATCTGAGAAGAATATCAATCCTGATAACCAGGGCTCAGATTTTAATAACAGAAATAATGTAAAGCCCGAGAACCGGCCCAGGTACTAGAATTTGGCAGCAGTAAGCATTTTTCCCTGAATAGAAATCGGCATATGAGCAATAATATTTACTGGATACAAAAAGTGTATCCGGTGGATACATGGTTATCCAGTAGCAAGGGTTTAGCGACTAAAAAAGTTGGGAGATGATACCTTTGGACTTCTTTATTTCTCAGTTGACGTAGTCTGGTATTGTGTTTTGTAGTGTTAACTTACTTTTGTATTTTAGCATTATAGGACGTGCAAGCTGTTTTTAATGTCGAGCATTGGGAGATGATAGAGTTGATAGTTGAAAACTTTTTTTCTGCCATACCCGTAATTGAAAATTTCTTGCATCCGATTAGTGCTCAAGGTACTGCATCTGCTCCGAGAGGGTGGCCGCAGCTAACGAGAGCAGTAATTGGATAAATGCAGGGAAATTAAAAGCAGTTCAGTATTTTCTTGACTTTTAGTTAAATCATGAGCTAGACAGCAGGGATTCTATTAATTTAGAATCCCTGTTTGTCTTTTAATTCAGCTTTTTAGCTTCAGGTTGTTATATATTGCTGATATCGCTTCCGCATTTGGGACAAAATTTGAAGTTATCCTTCAGTTCACATCTGCAAAAAGGACAGAAGTTTACGGCGTCCCTGTCTGTCTGTGAGCTTTCAGGTATTCCTCCAGCACTGTTTATTGTACTGTTTATTGTGTTGACAACTGAACTGCCAGCTTTTCCGGATTTTCTGTGAAACCGTTCCTGCAAAGGGTCGGGCTCCTCATTATCGTCCGTAATATCATATACTGACATTCGGTTTGACCCCGCTGCATTTTTATAATTGTACACTGCTCCCACCAGTGCTGATATTATAAAGATTACTCCAAACAGCGGAAAAATTCCAGGTGCTCCCATAGAAGCCGCAAATATTGTCCAGATTACACCGAATACTGCCGCCACTATACTTCCAAAAGCACCCATTGCTGACGGCCCCCGGCCGGGCTTTATACTTCTCAAATACAATACCCCCTAAACCTGACCTCATATAGGCAAGCCAAGATTATGAACGGCTCACCAATATCACTTCTATAGTATATTATAGGCTACTATTGTATATTTGCATATATTATTTACAAACCCAATTTCATTATTTCAGTGCCGATTTCGGAAAAAATAGGCGCCGCTGCCTCTCCTCCGCTTTTTCCGTCTTCAATGAATACAGCCACTGAATACTTGGGGGCTGCTGCTGGAAAATAGCCTGCAAACCAGGCCTGTATAATCTTCTGTCCATCGATGTACTGGCCTGTTTCGGCACTGCCCGTCTTACCCCCTGCTCCGCCGTATTCATCCATATTTGCCTTTTTACCCGTACCTTCACTGATGACACCCTCCATTAATGACCTGATGCGGTCTGCAGTTGTCTTGGTCATTACCCTCACCTGAGAGTTTTCTCGCAGGTCTCTCACCTTATTGCCACTGCTGTTGACCACGCTGTCTATGACATTTACATTGTTTTTCAGTCCACCGTTGGCTATGGTTGCAACCAGGTCTGCCACCTGAACAGGTGTAGCCATTATCTGGCCCTGCCCTATGGACATATTTGCAATATCTCCGGGATTTTTAAGGTCAGCCCTTGCAGGAACTATTCCCCTTGCCTCATCTATGCCCTGTAAGGTCAAGGCAGTATTTTCACCCAGTCCAAGCCTCTTGCACATATCCAGTATAGGCTGGGCACCAATTTCCAGAGACATATTTATGAAATATGCATTGCAGGATTTTGCCAGTGCACTGTATATATCCACCGTACCATGACCTCCCGCTTCATAGGAGGAGCACTTGAATTCAGTGTCACCAATCTGTATATAGCCAGGACAGCTGAATACCATGTTATAGTCCGGGCGCTGTTCAAAAACAGCAGCCAGATCAACCAGCTTGAACACGGAACCCATGTTGTATTGAGCCACAGCCCTGTTAAACAGCGGCCTTTTGTTATTTGAAAGATATTTTTCTATATCATTGGGATCAAAGTCAGGCTTGCTGCAGATGCCTACGATATCTCCAGTTTTGACATCTTCAACCACCACCGAGCCGGTAAGATTCCTGCTGTCCAGTGCATTCTCAATTATTTCCTGAATATGATAATCTATGGTGAGCCTTATATCCAGCCTTCTGTTCCGCCTGTCATTATCCTTGATTATCCTGTAGCCCAGCCCTTCTAACAATTCATTACCCCCGTCGGTGATTACAGCTATACTATCCTCCTCACCATAATTCAGAGTCTTTTCAAAGAGCTTTTCAAGGCCGTTGCTGCCCACATGGTCGATTTTGTTAAGATACCCCAGCAGATGCTTTGCTTTTGTATCTGTGTTGTATCTGCTCAGAGAGTTTACAAAGGATACGCCTTCAATATTCATGGAAGTCAATAGGGCCTTTGTCTCTTTATCAACCTCCATTAAAATCGGAGTGTTTTTTCGCTGTATCTCTTCCTGAGTTTTTTCCGGCTCCAAGCCAAGCATCCGGCACAGTTCATTTATAGTCTCAGGCTGGCTCCGAAGCTGTGCGGGCTTCAGTACCGCAGTTATCTTCTGGGTTCTGGAGGTGAGCTTAATTCCGTTTTTGTCAAGAAAATCTCCTCTGGCACTTTCTATCTGTACATTATTTACCCGTTGTGCCGAGGCCGTTCTGGATAGCTCCCCGCCTCCAACCACCTGCAAATAAAACAGTCTTGTCATAAGGCCAGCAGATATGGCCAGGAAAACAAAGAAAATTAATCTGATTCGTTTAAACATAAAAAACCCCTTCATACGAAAATAATGTGATATATACATTGTTTCCAAATGAAGAGGTAAATTATACCATTGGGTTATATTTCAATCTTTCCTACTTACATGATAAACGGCATAACCTTGCAATCATCCCTGTTGCGTTTGTTTTCCGGATGCATCAATCCTGGCACGGAAAATGCTTATCAGGCATAGAACTTCATTTCTTAATAACAGGTATCCAAATTTCGCTTTTATAGTCAGTTGCACTCAAATCACCTTTCGAGTACCACTCAACTTCCGGCGCTTCTGCATGCTCATAAGCCGATGTAGGAAACCACTCGGAAAAAATCCGTCCCCACATTTCTGCCATGGCTGTGGGCATAGAACCGGTTATTTCAAATATTGCCCATGTAAGAGATGGTATTTCAAGCTTGCACAATGTCTCAGGACAGCTTTTTTTCGTTGTGGTGGCGATATAGTAGTCAGTTGTATTGTCATCGTACATTCCACTGTATACGCCTAATAAACCATATGGTTCAGTATCCCCCAGTCCTGAGATTTGCTCAATTGTCTCTGCTGATGTCTCACGCCACATTCTTCCGATGTTTTCACCTAAACCTTCAATATGTGAAAGCCTTTCCTTAACACCTACAATAGTAAACGAAGCTTTTTGCTCAATTCTGTAGTTCATCTCAACCACTCCTTTTAATGATAACGAGAATGTTACACGGGGATACGCCTTTAGAGCCCTGCCATTTTCTCTTGCTTTTGAGGGCGTTATTCCATGCATTGCCATAAATGCGCGAGAAAAGGAATCCGGTGAATTATAGCCATATTTCAGGGCAATATCGATTATCTTATGGCGGCTATTCTGCAAATCAAAGGCAGCAAGCGTAAGCCGGCGACGTCGGATATATTCAGACAGAGGTACGCCCATAAGGAAAGCAAACATGCGCTGAAAGTGATATTGAGAACATAATGCTATTTTTGCAATCCTGGCGTATTCAATTTCCCTGTTAAGGTTGTCTTCGATATAATCAATGGCATTTTTCATATTTTCAAGAGTATCCATATGCTCCTCCTTCCACCTCAAGTATAATATAGGTTAAGAATAAAAACTCGATAATATTTGCAAGTATTTGTGGGTTGTTATCGGAAAAGCAATACAAAGTATTTTCAAACCATAATATTATCTTATAGGAAGTTCTCAAAACAATCATAATTCCGTTGATTTACAATTTTATTATCTCTGAATTCAAAAAACTGAGCGAAATACGCCTTCATTTCATCACCAGCTTTTAGTCTACCTAATGAAATTGCCAGTTTACCAGACCAAATAGCTTCAATTATGACTGTATCGCCACAAGCATGCGCTTTGATTATCTCGTAATTCTGGCTTTTGATAACCTGAAGTCCTCTAAGAGAGGCATCTTTTATGTCATCAAGGTTTCTCTCCATAACTTTTTTTGATAATAGATTAGGGTACTCAATTTGCTTTGCGCATTCATCATAAAACATATTAAGTTCTTCACCTGCTTTTCCTTCACTTACAGCTTTAATAAATTCTATTGCTAATTCAAGCTTTCTGTTTTCCATTTTCACCCTCCTCATATTACTAAGACCTAACCTCAATTTTAATAATTTCAAATAATAGTAGAATGTATATTAAACATACTTTCCATAAATAAATACCAATTACTTCTATACTAAATTCGGAATTAGCCGGAGTCAATAGTATTTTTTAATAAATGTACCGCCAAATTACTTGCCTTTCCTTTAGTTTTATAAAAGGGTAATCCCAAAATAAATAGCAATAACGCCATTACTAAGTCAAAAATATGAAAAACATAACATTTCCGTGTCATACTATTGTAAGCTTTACAAGCATGTCAGCATAAGTATTCAGCAAATCCAGCGGTTCATTTGCTCCGGTGTGCTATCCACACGTTCAATGGGTTAAGTTTATTTATCCCATGGGTTATCAGCCTCTCCTATCAGGTTTTATGTAATATTTAATAAAAAAAGAGCGGGGTATATTTTTGCACACCGCTCCTTTTTCAGCTTAAACATATTTTCTTAACTTAATATTATTGGGCTAGGCCAGAGGTGGTTTGTAGACAGGCAATTATCGGGGATTACCGCATGCACGGCATGTAGCCGCTGTTAATGTTTTACTCTTCATGGTTTTCCCACACGAAGTACACTCATAATACCGTCCCAAATACTCTTCATCAAAATATTTGTCACCGCCGCAATGATTACAATATGATATTACTTTCTCATACACATATGCTTCATTACAATTCCACGTGGTAACTCTGCTGCATGTCGGGCAATATATGCTTACCTGGTAAGAAGAAGCACTCACAACCAAAGCCATGGAACATAATATAGCCATAAGTAAAACTAAAGACATAATACGTTTCTTCATAATATAAACCTCTCAGTCATAATATAATTTAGTTAGTTCAGTTCTCCAGCTCATTCATAGGCTTTCTATCTTTTCAAGGATGACCACTATTGGGATTTAAAACATTGTACGGCCTTGAAATTCATTTAAAAAGGGAACTAAAACGCTGCGTTCTTATTAGACTGCATTAAACTTTAACGGCTTCTTTCTTCCAAAATAGTCTCAGGTTGCACAACCTCTGCTGTCCCGCTGGCTCGTAGCCCAACTCTTTCGTCCTGCCTGTCCATGAGGTTGATGCAGCTTAGTTACTTTTCTGGGCAGGCTGTGTGCCAACCTATAAAGTTTCTTATGCAATGGGCTCCCTTTGTCAATGTGTATATCCTAAATAGCTGGGAAACTGCCTTAACCTTAAATGCCTTCTTATACTCATGCTTATCAAGGAAAGTCAACCTGACAGAGACATACAGCTCCCTATAAATAGCAAAAGCTTTTAAAGGCCACGTATTTCCTATTATGGGCATACTCGCGTACCTATAATGTATAATTTTACCATATAATATATTTTATTACAATATTTCAATATTCTACTCGGTATTGGTATTCGTATTCGTAGTAATGCCAAACTTGGTATTAATCTCAGGGATTAGTTGCTTAGTTAAAAAATACGGCATTATACCGACCACTTTTTTAAACGAACAATCATAATAATAGGAGTATCCTCGCCACAAAATGGTACTTCATAAAATCCATTGATTATAAATCCACTTCTAAAAGCATGATTAAGTATGTCTTGTATAGATCTGTGGTAATAATTTTGAAGAGCCGGCTGCCCCTCGATCGCAATACCTTTATGGACACAAGCAGTGAAGTAATCTTTATTGGGATACGTGAAACAAGGGTGATGTGTAGCAAATACAAATATTCCATTCTCACCCAGCATACAAAAGACAGCTTTAAACAACGGTGCTATATCAGAGATATCCATAATTGCCATATTAGCAACAGCTTTGGTAAAAGGTCTTTCTTGCTGTAAATTTATAAGCTGTTCATAATCGGTAGCATCACAAACACTAAAAATCACTTTATCAAGAACATCAGCTCTGCGTATTTTTGCAAATTCAATCATTTTGGGGCTATAGTCAAATCCAACAACTTGTGCTCCTTGCTCTGCCATTCTTTTTGAAAAATTCCCGTTACCGCAAGCTATATCTAAGACTAAATCGTCAGAATTAATCTCCAGCAATTCTTCAGTCCGCGGACGTACAATATCACGATGGAAGCTATTTGATTCATTACCCATTTTCTGATCCCAAAACTCAGCATTAGTTTCCCAGGCCTTTAAACTATCAGAATTTGTATCTTTCATATCTCTCTCCAATTAAGATTATTTTATGATTTTCACTTAGCACCCTTATAATGCGGATGAAAATGAAAATGTGCATCAAAAAACTTCATATCAAGCTGAATGTACGGTAATAAAATAGATTGATAATATATTTAGTCATAACTAAAAAGGCTATTTTGAGCTCTATTTATCTGGTTGAAATGAATAATGTGCATGTATTATTTTCCACTGGTTTTCAAGACATTCCAAATAGAGTGTGGACCTCACTGCAGGAACAGGAAAACTTTTATATCTTGAAATAAAACATAGGCAAGCAGTTTTTTGATTATGAAAAATATTCAGGTTCTCTGTTATTAATGGCTCAACATCTCTTGATTCTGTTAGCTTGCCATTCTTAAAGAAATCTGAGAGTAGCTTTAAATGTTGTTCCAAATTATATGTATCATTATTTTTATGATTATCAAAATAAATTAAAACGTTATTTGATGAATCATAAAACTTTTTTAATTTATCAATATCTTTAGTATAAAAGCACTCATTATAAGAATTTAGGAAATCAATAAATTCTTTTGGTTCCTCATTTTTTATCTGCATAGATTTTCTCCCTTTAGTTTAAGTGATTCTTCTGGCTATCTCGTGCGTAGTATTAAATAATCTCAATTAATAGTAATTAGTTAAAAATAATACTATATCTGAAATGTGCACTCGTCAAGTGTTCACCATTTTGCAACTTTAATTATGTTTGACATAGTACAGGCAATATGCAAAGCTATATTGGTGATTTATTACAATACTTGGAATTTAACAGTTATGAATAAAGTTTGTATGAGATTTGTTATAAAAACAAAACGAGGGTAATCTTATATACACCTCTGGTACTAATGAGCCAGGACTGATAATTAATTCTTCAAAGGAAAGAAAAATAAAATGGATAAATCAAAAAACCCTATGTTTTCAATAGGATGAATTTAATTATCGCCTTTGGATTAATTTTCTGTCTTTTTTATAATGCTTTACGCATATGGTTATGTCTGACAAGCCTAAAAGCGTAAACATGCTGCCAAAGAGATATTGCTTGTTAATAAGATACATTAAACCTGCCAAAAGTAACAAGATACTTGAAAACAACCATAATTTCCAAGGCTTTATAAGCAAGTCACATCGCTCCTTTACCATAGTATTAAACATTTATATTTATATATAAATTCTAAACATCCCAATTTATAACTATTAATATTTTGACGCAAAATTACTGAATTATCAAGCACTCCAGCAATACTAAATTTGTTGCAGACACTGCGGCCAAAGCTCAAGATTAAAGTTACGTTTTTTTAATTTATAATGCAGCCTTAGCATCATCAATATTTTTAAGGGCATCCAAACTAAGTATTTAAATGTTTCAGCATCCCTACCGCATAGAATAGGCATCTCCTTTGCACGCCAAGCATCCATGAAACATTCATTAGCATTGTCTCCTTCTTGCTCTCGCATCTTTTCCAAATCTGAATCATTTTAATTATTTTAGTCTACGCTCCTACGCAAGGAGCGACTTTGGCCGGACGGCAGAAAATTTGAAATTGATAATTTCAATCCACGCTCCTACGCAAGGAGCGACGTCAGATATGTTTACGTGCATCCGGAAATATGCGATTTCAATCCACGCTCCTACGCAAGGAGCGACAGTTTTAGACGGATCACAAAAAGCGGTATGGGTAATTTCAATCCACGCTCCTACGCAAGGAGCGACGTGATAAGCAGTGGATTTATGGCTCTACGCCGGATATTTCAATCCACGCTCCTACGCAAGGAGCGACAGTCATAAAAAATATGTATCATAAAATAAGAGCGATTTCAATCCACGCTCCTACGCAAGGAGCGACCAACAGGCCCTGCGCATTTGACAGACTTACACCGAATTTCAATCCACGCTCCTACGCAAGGAGCGACTAGTGGGCTTCTTCATTGTATCTCCCTTCCCTAATATTTCAATCCACGCTCCTACGCAAGGAGCGACAATCTGTAGATGTGTCTGAGACAGATAAACTGGAATTTCAATCCACGCTCCTACGCAAGGAGCGACTCGTTTACAGTTTCAATAACACTCCTGTTTTTATTATTTCAATCCACGCTCCTACGCAAGGAGCGACGATTGGACTTAGGCTGGCGCTGGCGAGGAAAGAGATTTCAATCCACGCTCCTACGCAAGGAGCGACGTCTTATATAGAGCCTGTTTATGACAGCCAAGGGATTTCAATCCACGCTCCTACGCAAGGAGCGACAGATTGGACTTAGGCTGGCGCTGGCGAGGAAAGAGATTTCAATCCACGCTCCTACGCAAGGAGCGACAGCAAAACTATACAGAAACAAAAAACATTATTGTACAAATTATACATCTATTTAAGTAAATATCAACATTTTTTACTTAAATTCTATAAATAAAAAAATAGAACTAGTGAGAATTCATGCAAAAACCCGGTGCGAATGTCCCAGACTTTTCATGTTTGCTTCATATTCGCACCTGCTTAAACAATAGCTGCCAATTATAAGCTCAGCAAAGCTTAATAAAGTCAATTACGGTTGAAACCTTCGCCTTCCATGCGAATATGTGCTTTCAAGCATTTTTATAAGGGTTTCAACGTTTGGGTTTTAAGGAGTCTGTGCTTCAGAGGCTTTAAGCCGATAGTAATTGACTTTGTTACAATGTTGCTGCACTTTCCATAGCCTCCTGTTGGGCAGCAGCAGTTCCCTATTCAAAAATCAATGGTGGACTTAAGTACCATTTTTAGTGCCATATGAGTTAAATATCAGTCATTTTGTACTTTTTTCAAAAAGCTTGAGTTAATATCTTCTTATTACCATTATACATTTTTCCCCATACAAGTATATGCCCATTTTTCCATATCCAACCAAATTAAGCAGGTTCAGCCCCTGATGATACACAAAAAAAAGAGCATCGCCCCCTGCTCAAAGCAGTTGGAAACGCTCTTTGTTTGTAAATACTTTATTATTTGGACGAAAAGTCCCCTGGATTTGTCTGCATTTTCATATTAATCTCCATCTACGCGCATGGCGCGTACACAAATAGTAATGAAAGGCACGCAGTGGCTTTCGCTGCTTGAAAGTCACTTTGACACACAACATGTATCTTTCAGGCTATCATCTCAATGAAACCTTGTTTTTCATAATTCTTGAGGTTACATAGAACAATATGCATATCATGATAATTTCAAATATATAGCCTCCAAACCCTACCACAATTGTTGTGGGTTCCACACCCTTCACGCTTTCCAGCAGATACCCGAACATGTTTTTGGAGGTCAGAGAAATCCCTATATCTCCAATCAGATTTATTTCTACTGAAAACGGTACAAATATAGTAAATATTGACTCTGCTATCTGCAGGATAAGATTTGTTGCAATGAATACCAGGAAGGAGGCAGCTCCGCCCAGACTGTGAAAGGCTGGCCTGTTTGCCATGGTTATTGCAAAATATATCTGACCCAGCAGGTAAATGGTTGCAAGTATAATCACTGGCACCAAGAAATATATTACCTTCTCCATTTCGAATGCTTTGAGCTGATCCATTACCATTGAAAGCTCTCCGGTTATTCCCAAACCATACATGCTTATATAAAATGCGCCCGTGGTGACTCCAAAGCTCAGCAGCATCCAGACAAAAGCAGTAATACCCTTGGCTGCCAGCAGCAAATGCGGCTTTACAGGTAACGTTAACATCAGGTAACCTTCATTTGAATAAAGATTTTTATAAAATCTCATGGCAATTACAACAAAGGTTATAATAGGAACAGCGATACCAAGTAAAAGCAGTACAACTGAGGTTGTCATTTTGAACCAGTCAATATTCAGCGTTTTGGCCGAAAGCACCATACCTGCAAAAATGAGACTTATCAGATAGAACATCGGAATTATACGTGCAGTATCCTTAAATTCATGTTTTAATAATTTACTTAACATTTGAATACCTCCTCAAATAATTCAACGACAGATTTGCCTTTGGTCTCACGAATATTGTCAACAGTGTCGTCTATAAGAATCTTTTTGTCTCCGACCATTATCACCCGGTCAAAAATCCTTTCCACATCATGTATCAGGTGGGTTGATATAAGCACTGCCGAATCTTCTGAATAATTGTTTAAAATAATGTCCAGCATGGCCTTTCTTGATGCAGGGTCCAATCCCCCCAAAGGTTCGTCCAGCAGATATATTTTTGCTCTTCTGGACATTACAAGAATAAGCTGAACCTTTTCCTGCATTCCCTTGGACATGCTTTTAATTTTTTGATTGAGATCCAGCTTGAATTGCTGGAACATTTCTTCTGCCTTCTTCCGGTCAAAATCCGAATAAAAATCCTCAAAAAAATCAAGTGCTTCCCTGGCTTTGTAATTTTCAGACAAATAGGTTTTCTCAGGCAAGTATGATATTAAGGCTTTTGAGGCTTCCCCCGGTTCATAGCCGTCTATCAGCACCTTTCCGCTATAGTCTTTTATAAGTCCTGCCAATACCTTTATCAACGAGGTTTTTCCACAGCCGTTCGGACCAAGCAGACCGACTATGGTTCCGCTTTCAAGTGTCAAGGATATATTGTCCAGAACTTTTTTGGAACCATATTTCTTTTCCAAGGACTTAATTTCAATAATTTTACTCATTACTGCCTTCCCCCTTTATAAGGTCTGTCTTATTTGTAACTATATAAATAACTTCATCCCTTTTATATCCCAGCTTTTCCATGGCATCGTAATAACTGTCGGTATATTGCCGGGCCATTGAGCTTCTTGCCTCTATGATTTTCTGCTGATCTTGAGATACATATCTTCCGGAAGTCCTTTCGGTGTAAAGCAGTCCATCCCGTTCCAATTCCGACAGTGCCCTCTGCATGGTGTTTGGATTTACCGAGAACTCCACTGCCAGGTCTCTTACCGACTGAAGGCGCTGCCCTGGCTCCCAGGCTCCCGAAACAATTTTTAATTTTACATCGTTCATTATCTGGATGTAAATAGGCACGTTTGACGAAAAATCGTTTGCCATATAAGTCTCTCCTTTCCTGAATACGGCTATTTCTCAAGGTCTATTTTGTCCCAGGTTATCTTATAACTGCCCTCATGCTCATCACCTTCCACAGTGATCTCATAGCTGCCCGGTTTATCCAGCTTTACCTTGAATTCCGATGTGGGCAGGTCAGTTCCTTGATAAACGGCTTCTTTGTCCTGACCTTTTTTCCCCTCGGCTTTTTCCCCATCCCCTAGCTCAACTTTTTTCAGGATTTTCATGTCAAGTTTCCCCTCTGTGGTAACTATAGCTGCACTGACCTCAACAGCTTCTCCTTTTCCAACCTTGACCAGGGCTGTCTTATAGCCGCTGAATTTCTTATAGGACATGGACATTTTTGAAAATGTATTGAACTCCACTGCGCCTCTTGTAGACCCACTGCCATAGGTACACCCTGAGATTACGGAAATTGTAAGCAATGCAACAATTAAAAGCATAAGCCTTTTTTTCATATTGGCACCTGCTCCTTTCGCATCTTATATTGTATTACTGTACTGTTGTATTAATCACCTAATACAATAATACACTTATTGTATTAAGGTGTCAATCAATTCTACAATTTATTTTAGCTATAATTTTCAGCAGCACCGGCAAGTGTGCTCCAGCTTTGCTGGATACACGGCGCACCATAAAAAAGCTGCCGGCAAAAAGTCGGCAGCTTCATCAAATCAATTGGCACGGGCGTTCAGCCCATATTTATTTACTATTAAAGACTATTCTTCATCATGCTTATGACCGCAGCCGCAGTCACACTCATCATCATCACAATCACAATCCCATTCAAGTTCTATCTTTTGATGACAGTGAGGGCACTCAATCGCTTCCGCATCCTCATCAATCAGCTCAAGATCAACTTCAATTTCCTCACCGCAGTATGGACACTGGATCTCTTCGAATTCAATATCATCCTCTTGTTCATATACGATTTTTTCGAGTTCGGCAAGATCCTCATCAATACCATCAACCTGCTCACCCATTTCGTCCTGTATCTCTTCAACATCTTCTATTGCAAGAGCAATATCATCCAGAACATCAATGACAGCAGTTAAAAGCTTGCCTTCATTTGTAGAGTCATCAATTTTCATACCCTCTGCCAGGCCTTTTATGAAAGCAACTCGCTCACTAATATAACTCATAATCCTACCTCCTCTGTTTTTCCTAAAATTTATTATTTGTTTACTCTTTCCATATAGTCATTTGTTCTTGTATCAATTCTGATTACATCCCCAGTATTAACAAAAAGAGGCACTTTTATAACCGCACCGGTTTCAACAGTCGCTGGCTTTGTGGCACCTGTAGCAGTATCACCCTTGAAGCCCGGATCTGTCTGAGTAACCTCAAGCTCAACAAAGGTGGGAGGCTCTATACCGAAAACATTTCCCTTGTGTGAGAGTATTCTCACAACATCGTTTTCTTTTACAAGATCAAGAGAATTCCCAATTGCAGACTTGTTAATAGGAAGCTGCTCAAAGGATTCAACATCCATAAAGTAGTACAAGTCGCCATCGTTATAAAGATACTGCATATCTTTTCTTTCAATATGAGCCTTGGGCATTTTGTCAGTTGGGTTAAAGGTTCTTTCAACTGTAGCTCCGGTCACTATATTTTTCATCTTTGTTCTAACAAAAGCAGCTCCTTTGCCAGGTTTTACGTGTTGGAATTCAATAATCTGAAAGATGTTATTGTCCAACTCAAAAGTTACGCCGTTTCTAAAATCACCAGCAACTATCATATCTTACCTCCATGATATAAATAAATATACATTTTATAAATTTAATAAATAACATAAAACTTTATGTTTAATTGTACCCTAGTTTATATTAAATTAATTTTCCGGTTTAGGCAAGAAAAATTTTCAATTTAATAGCAGATGCTTCAATTTTGGTTGGGCGTAAAGCCTGGCAGTAACTGGTCTTCACAGTATAATTATTTCTTTCGGTGCCTGAGTCAATATCTGGGGCTTGTCATCCCGAATAATAATCGTATCTTCAATCCTGACTCCGCCTATGCCCTCAACATATATCCCCGGTTCAACAGTCACAGCCATCCTGTTTTCCAGCACCTTGTCTCCGCCCATTGACAGTCTCGGACTTTCATGGATTTCCAGTCCCACACCATGTCCCAGGCCATGTCCGAATTTGCCCTCGTAGCCCTTGCCGTATATGATATCCCGGGCTATCCTGTCCACCTCTCTTCCTGTTCTTCCCCTTATGGCTCCTCTTTCGGAAGTGAGCTGGGCCTCCAGCACAATATTGTAAATGTCTACGAGCCTTTTGTCCGGCTGTCCAAGAAAAACCGTCCTTGTTATGTCTGAACAATAATGGTTGTATAATGCCCCGAAATCTATGGTGATGGCGTCACCCAGTTCCAGCTTTTTATCGGATGCCACACCATGTGGCATTGACGATCTCAAACCCGATGCAACTATTGTTTCAAAGGACGGCCCCGCTGCTCCAAGTTTTTTCATTTTATACTCAAGCTCCGCTGCCACATCAAGCTCGGTTATTCCCGGTTTTATTAAGGGCAGGACCTGCATTAATGCATCGTCAGCAATTTTTACCGCTTTAGCTATGATTTCAATTTCCTGCTCGTCCTTAATGCTCCTCATCTCGTCCACAGTAAGGCCCATGCCTTTGAATTCCACAGCCTTAAACCTGTCAGAGAGTACCCTTCCGGCAGAAAAGCTGACAGCGTGGTCCTCAAAGCCCAGGTTCCTTACCTGCTCCGAGTTCACCAGCTCGCTGATAGTATCATTTATGTCCGGCTTGTGCTGAATTATTTCAAACAGCGGTGCCTGGCTGGAGGCTTGCTCCATATATCTGAAATCTGTGAGCAGATAGGCTTTTTTAGAGGTAATCAGCAGATTTGCTGAGGTCCCTGTAAAACCCGACAGATACATATAGCTTTCCCTTTTAGTAATCAAAGCCGCCTCAAGGTGCAATTCCGCCAATCTGGTCCTGAACCCGCCCAATCTGTTATTGAGATTTTCTGCATTAAACATTTAACTGCCTCCTAAGTTCCCCATTATTTATAAATCAAATCAAATTATTTTTATTCTACATTTTTAATATTTATTCTGCTCTATTGCCCATGAACCTGACTACAGATTTGCCGCAGCATGCAGTGCAAGGATGTAGCTCATTTTACCAAAACCGCAGATTTGGCCCACACACACCGGGGCAATTACAGAGGTGTTTCTGAATTCTTCTCTGCTATGTATGTTTGAAAGATGGATTTCTATTGTTGGGAGCTCTATGGCCTTGATTGCATCTCTGATTGCAATGCTGTAATGGGTGTAGGCACCTGCGTTTATTACAATGCAGTCATATACTTCCCTGGCAGCATGAAGCTTATCAATGATTTCCCCCTCGTGATTGCTCTGTATAAAATCCGTCTCTAGTCCCAACTGTTCAGAAGTTATATTTACCGACTTGGCTATATCCAGCAAAGTTTCGCTTCCATAAACACCCTTTTCACGGACTCCCAGCAAATTTAGATTTGGCCCGTTTATCACCAATACTTTTTTCATGTTAACCTCCCTTTAAAAATAGTATTTCCTCGCTATTCATACTTTTCTCTTGCTTCCATATATATCTTTTTCAAGGCAACGGCATCTTCTGCCATCATCCCCCTTGACTCGCATATTATTACCGGCTCCATTCTCCTTTTCACAAGAATTGGGGCAAAATGCTCAAATTCCGGCCCATACTGCTTGTCGGAGAAATTCCAGTGCCGTTTTTCTCCTCCCTTTGAAAACTCAATCCTGCTGAAATGGCAATGTATTCTTCTTGCTCTCTCTTTTCCGATGTAGTTTTCTATCATATCCATAACCGCAGCAAAGTCCTCTTCCGAATTCAGGCTTCCCAGTCCCCGGGCATGCACGTGTCCGAAATCTATAGTAGGAATGATCCTTTCGTCAACCTTGCACATTTCCAGTATCTCCTCCACAGTACCCAACTGGTTCTGCTTTCCCAGCACCTCCGGACAAATGTGTATATCTCCAAAGCCGGCAGCGTCAGATAGCTCAACAGTCTCAGCCAGAACCACCAATGCCTGACTCAGAGCAGCTGCTCTGGTTATTTTGCTGCAGGAGCCGGTATGCACCACAATTCTCCTGGCTCCCATCCATCTTGCAACCTGCAGGGTTTGCAGAATGTACCTTTTGGAGTTTTCCCTTTTTTCCGCCTCTTCACTGGACATATTAATATAGTATGGGGCGTGAATGCTCAAAAATATATTATTTTCTGCCGCCTGCAGTCCAATTTCCCTGGCGGTAGCTTCTCCAACCTTGACACCTTTGCTGCAGGAATATTCATACGCCTCCAGCCCCATTGCAGCCAACCATGACGGCATTTGTGAAGAGGCTTTGTAGCCTTGTTCATAAAAACTGTCGGAATTTCCTGAGGGTCCGAATTTAATCATTTGCTTCTCCCTTTTTTATACGATCCTAGCCAAGCCATTTTCTACAGACTAAATGTGAGGTTCATATTTATTCTCTCATATATATTATACAAAAATACAAGCTCCTTTAAGGCAATCTCTTCTATATACGCCGTTACACCGGATTGCTTTCAAGAAAAGCCTGCATGGCCTTGTAGCACATTAAAACGTCTATTTTGCTGGTAACCTCCACAGGAGAGTGCATTGACAAAATCGGTACTCCGCAGTCAAGAACTTCAACCCCAAGGTTCGCAACATACTGCGCTATGGTACCTCCACCTCCCTGGTCCACCTTTCCAAGCTCGGCAGTATGCCATATTATGCCCTTTTCGTTGAACAGCCTTCTTATCAGGCCCATCATTTCAGCACTGGCATCGCTGGCATCATACTTCCCTCTGGAGCCGGTATATTTCTGAACAACTACTCCATTTCCCAGGTATGAAGCATTTCTTTTCTCGTATACCTCCTGATATGAGGGATCAACACCCGGATTCACATCTGCCGAAAGCATATGAGAATTTTCAAGGCATTGATTGAGCAGAACATCCGAATAATTGTCGGTGGTGAGATATAGCAGTTTTGATATGAAGCTTTTGAGAAAATTGGATTGTGCCCCTGTGTTTCCGGTGCTGCCTATTTCCTCCTTGTCAGTGAGTATGCACAGTGCCGTCCGTGCAACAGGTTTTGCATCCAGCATGGCCTGAACACAGGTAAAAGCGCAAACACGGTCGTCCTGTCCATAAGCTCCGATCATACTTCTGTCAAGGCCTATATCCCTGGCTTTAAATGCAGGAACAGCTTCAAGCTCGGCTGAGAGAAAGTCCTCCTCCACAATGCCGTATTTTTCGTTCAGAAGCTTTAATATATTAAGCTTTATTTTGTCCTTAAGCTTTTTGTCGTTGAAGGGTCTGGACCCCAGCAGAAGATTCAGGCCCTCACCGGTTACAACTTCGGTGGCCTTCTTCTGCATCTGATCCTGGGCCAGGTGTGGCAGCAGGTCGGTTATTGTAAAAACAGGATCGTTTTCATCCTCTCCTATACAAATGTCAATTTTAGTTCCATCCGCCCTGACAACTACGCCGTGAAGAGAAAATGGAATGGCTACCCACTGATATTTCTTGATTCCCCCGTAATAGTGAGTTTTAAGCAGAACAAGTCCCGAATCCTCATACAATGGATTTTGCTTTATATCTATTCTGGGAGAATCAATATGAGCACCCACCATGTTGATTCCGTCTGCAACCGGCTTTTCGCCCACAACAGCAAATGCAACCGCCTTATGTTTATTTATGTAATAAACCTTGGCGCCCTTTTTTATTTTTTTGCCCTGCTTATATAAAAGCTGCAGGTTTTCATAACCATTTTTGACCAGTTCCTTTTCAACAACTGAGGCAAATTCTCTTTCTGTCTTACCTTTATCAAGGTATGCCTTATAATTTTCACAAAGGTCGTAGGCCTTGCGTATCTCATTTTCACCATGCTCCCAGGCATTTTTTGTTTCATAGGACAATTTTTCCTTCAGCAATTCTCCCTGTGACTTTTCTTCACCCATGACACTCTCCCGTCCGCATGCATAGTCGGCATGCTCGCTCTCATTATTTTTGACTTAATATTAAAAAGTTGATAATATTAAAGCAATATTGCTTTCCATATATTAAGATATCCAAATCATTATACAAATAAAACAGATTGAATGATTTATTCAGTTTTAATTATACTTATCAAAGGAGAAAGTTACAATGTATGACAATCATATTCATTCAAAATTTTCCACAGATTCAAAAATGGATGCGGAAGCAGCCTGTAGCCATGCAGTGGAAATAGGCCTCACTGGCATTGTATTTACAGACCATGTGGATTATGACTACCCGGACTTTGATGAAAGCTTCCTGATTGACTATGAAAATTATTTTCAGGTTTTCTGCGGACTTAAGGATAGATGGAAGGGAAGGCTAGACGTCCTCATAGGTGTTGAGATGGGTTTCCAGCCCCAGGTTACCCACAGAATAGACCAGGTGATTACCAGGCACCCCTTCGATTTTGTTATTAATTCCGTTCACATAATAGACCATATGGACCCTTATACCGGTGCATTTTTCAGAGGCCGCTCCCAGCAGCAGTCCTATGAGCGTTACCTGAAGGAAATCCTGCTGTCGGTAAACGCATACGACAACTATGACATTATAGGTCATATAGGTTACGCTGCCCGATATGGTGATTTTGAGGACAAACCCCTGAGATACGCCGATTACAGTGACCTCCTGGACTTGATACTAAGGGCTGTAATAGTCAAAGGAAAAGGTATTGAGCTCAACACCTCCGGACTCCGCTCTGACTTGCAGCAGCCCCTTCCAGGTTATGATGTGTTCAGGAGATATTTTGAGCTGGGTGGAGAAATCATTACAATAGGCTCGGATTCTCATTTTACGGAGCACCTGGGGCACAGCTTCCGGGAGGCTGCCCAAATTCTTAAGGACATAGGCTTTAAATATACCATGCATTTTGAAAAACGAAAGCCGGTGTTTGAAGCACTGTAGCCCATTAATCGGGCTGTACCGTGCCTGTGCCGTGCCGCTAAACAAAGTAAACAGACAAAAAGGCAGCCTGACTGCCGCTCCCTGACTCCCGTACCCCTGAAATACCCAGCTAAGTTAATTATTATTTACCTATGTAATGGAAACTTAACATAAATTGGTATTGATATTATACGTAAATAGGTATATAGTTAATATTGTAGTTGAAAGAAGGTGAGAAAATTGAATAATAATAACGTGTATCTAAATTCCGACGTTATTGAGGATTGCCTGAGTGAAGCCTTTGATGTCTTTGAAAAACATCCAGACAGCGACAAGCACGGCAACCCCCGGAAAACAAGTGAAACAGCCTCCTGACCCAAGGCTTTTTTTATTTTATGCCGGTTTTCACTTCTTCACCTGACAGCAATCGAATAGGTTACATATTCCCTGTCAAAGCTATACCCCAGCTTTTCTGACAAGGCCACAGATTCCCTGTTGGCGGCATCCCAACTAGGATACAGCTTTCTGTCAAGGCATTCCAGTATCAAGCTTGCAGCACATGCAAGAGCCAGTCCCTTACGCCTGTAATCCTCCCTGGTATCTATCTCTATTTCTATACCTCCACTGTAAACGGTATAGGAGGAAGCCCCTGAAACCAACTCGTCACCGTGAAAAGCCACAAAGCCCAGGCCATATTTTTTATAGTCTTCATAGGTTGGAAATTGTGAGCATAAGTCCTTTGACCAGCTTACCTGCCCTGTTTTTATGTATATTTCCTCATCAATACTTTTAATGGCATACTCCGGCGAAAGGTTTTGAATATAGCCTTCCAGCCTTTTCCGGTCAAATATACCCGGCTCCTTCTTTATGGCATACCTCATGAACCTTTCATATCTATTCTGGTATATTCTTTCAATCCCGGCAGCCCACTTGTGATTTTCCGGTATCATCAGTAAGTATTGGGAGGGGAAGTCTCCAGGTATATTTTTAATTAGCTGGTCATCAGGCTCCCCGGCAAAAAAGCATAAATCGCCGGTTATTATCTGGGCAGCCTGGGGCTTTTCCGAACTTTCATGGGCCCAGGCCCTACCCATATATCCCTGAAGGCAGGACCATATGGGAGTTTCGTCCCAACCCTGAAAAAGCGGTGCCAGCTTATCCATCTCTTCCTTTTTTACTTCAACCATAGCGGTCAGCCCTCCTAATCTATAGTTCCTCCGCCTACCACCACATCTCCGTCATAGAAAACCACGGACTGTCCAGGTGTTATGGCCCTCTGAGGGGTATCAAATACAACTCTGATTTGCCTTTCGCCCATCAACCATATAGTTGCCGGCGCCTCCTTTGCGGAATAGCGGATTTTTGCATTTACTCTCATGCCGTCATAAGGGCCTTCCATTGAAATAAAATTCAGGTCGGAGGCAGTAAGTGTGTCCGAAAAAACCTCACTGTCCTCCCCCAGAATCACCCTGTTATTTTCAGCATCCAGAGCTACAACAAACATTGGCTTTCCAAAGGCTATTCCAAGCCCCTTCCTCTGGCCTACCGTATAGTGTACTATGCCTTTGTGGTTGCCTAAAACCTTTCCATTGGTGTTCACAAATTTTCCGGGAATTATTTTTTTAGGACTGTTTTCGCTTAAAAACCTTCCATAATCATTGTCGCTGATAAAGCAGATTTCCTGACTGTCGGGCTTTGTTGCAACAGATAAGCCTATTTCCTTTGCAATTTCCCTGATCTGTTCCTTTGAATAGTCACCCACAGGCATCAAGGTCCTGCTCAGCTGCTCCTGTGTCAGATTGTACAGGGCATAGGTCTGGTCCTTCCTGTCGGTGACGGATTTCTTAAGAATGTATCTTCCTGATGCAGAATCCTTAACAACCTTGGCATAATGTCCGGTGGCAATATAGTCAATTCCCATGGCTACGGCCTTGTCCAGCATGGCCTGCCACTTGACATGCCTGTTGCATGCGATGCACGGGTTTGGAGTACGTCCTTTAAAGTACTCCTCCTTAAAGTATTCTATGACCGTCTTATTGAAAATATCTTTAAAATTCAGCACATAATAAGGTATTCCAAGCTTATTTGCCACTCTTCTGGCATCATCCACAGCAGAAAGGGAACAGCAGCCGCCTTCCGACTTTTTGGCCTCCTCGTCCATATCCTGCCATATTTGCAATGTCACTCCTATTACCTCATAACCCTGCCGCAATAAAATGGCGGCTGCAACAGAACTGTCTACGCCGCCGCTCATACCGAGCATAACCTTTTTTGAAGCCATCAGTCAATCTCCTGTAAAAAAAGGCTAAATAATAACATCCTGCATTTATTATTTAACCTTTTGAATTATTCATTAAAGTCAATATTAATTAAAATAAATATTAGTCCTCGTCCTCAAAATCCTCTTCACGTCCGTGGCTGTGTCCACAACTGCTGCAGCAGCCAGTACAGTCCACACTTTCATCTGCGGCCAGACCATTCCTTCTTCTATAGTCCTCCAACGCTGCTGCTATAGCTTCTTCTGCAAGGTTTGAGCAGTGCATTTTTGCCGGCGGCAAACCATCCAGAGCCTCGGCAACAGCCTTGTTTGTGATCTTCATGGCCTCTTCCACGGTCTTGCCCTTAACCAGTTCGGTTGCCATGCTGCTGGTAGCTACCGCTGCTCCGCAGCCAAAGGTTTTGAATTTTGCATCTACAACAATATTATCCTCAATTTTAAGGTACATCTTCATTATATCACCGCATTTTGCGTTTCCTACCTGACCCACGCCATTTGCATCATCAATTTCTCCAACATTTCTTGGATTTGAAAAATGGTCCATAACTTTTTCACTATACATTTTACATAACCTCTTTTCCTGTTACAGATATAAATAGTTTAACGGTTAACCCTGTATTATTTCTTGTTCTTAACTGCTTCATACAATGGAGACATATCCCTTAATCTGCTGACTATTTTCGGTATTTCCTCCAGTATAAAATCAACATCCTCCTGGGTATTTACATCTCCAAAAGTCAATCTCAAGGAGCCATGTGCAATTTCATGGGGCAAGCCGATAGCCATAAGCACATGGGAAGGATCCAGGGAGCCGGAAGAGCAGGCAGAGCCGCTGGAGCCGCATACACCCTGCATGTCAAGCATCAGCAGTAAGGATTCTCCTTCAATATATTGAAATGAAATATTCACATTTCCGGGCAATCTGTTGCTTCTATGTCCGTTGAGCCTGATATAAGGTATTCTTGCCATAAGTCCTTCTATTGTTTTATCTCTTAAATCCAAAAGCTTTTTATTGTACTCTTCCATATTTTCTGCTGCAAGCTCTATAGCCTTACCAAGACCGATTATTCCCGGAAGGTTCTCGGTACTGGCTCTCTTACCTCTCTCCTGCGCTCCTCCATGTATAAAGGAAGTAATCTTCACTCCCTTTTTAACATATAAAGCGCCTACACCTTTTGGGCCATAAAACTTATGGGCTGAAAGAGAAAGAAGGTCGATGTTCAGCTTGTTTACATCAATATCTACATTTCCCACCGCCTGTACAGCATCCGTATGAAATAATATGCCTTTTTCGCGGGCAAGGGCTCCTATTTCCTGTATTGGTTGAATAGTTCCGATTTCATTGTTTGCAAACATTATGCTTATGAGAATAGTTGTATCCTTGATGGCTTTTTTCAAATCCTCAAGTGAAACGGCTCCGTCGCTGTCCACCGGGAGATAAGTAACTTCAAATCCCTGGCTCTCCAGGGATTTGCATGCGTTCATAATTGCCGGATGCTCTATGGCAGATGTAATGATGTGATTGCCCTTCTTCCTGTTGGCAGCTGCCACTCCCTTTACCGCCCAATTGTCGGCTTCACTGCCGGAACCTGTGAAATATATCTCTCTCGCTTCGGCCTTCAACGCCTTAGCTACTTTTTCCCTTGCTTCTTCAACAGCTTTTTTGCTTTCACGTCCAAGGCTATATATAGAAGAAGCATTTCCAAAATGTTCAGTAAAGTAAGGCTTCATTGCCTCGAATACTTCCGGCTTAACATATGTGGTTGCTGCGTGATCCAAGTAAATAATTCTGTTTCCCATGTCGAACACTCCCTTTTATAATAACTTCACCAGGAATAGTTGAAGCAGTTCTCAAGCATTCCTTAATTATATACCCTTACAAATATTTAAAAAACAGGATTATATGTAATAAATATAATCATTTTTTGTTTTGCTTTCATACTCCAGAACCAGGTCAGCAATGGAAATAGAATCAACAACCTCGTTTATCTTATCCCTCAGCTTGGCCCAAACTGTAGCCGTGACGCAATAATCAGCCTTGTCGCAACTGACGGGCATCTCAAGATCAATACAGTCTACCGGGCAAAGTGTCCCCTCAAGAGATCTTAACACATCTCCAACAGAAATGTTTTCAGCCGACTTTGCAAGTAAATAGCCCCCCTGAGCTCCTCTGATGCTTTTAACCAGACCTGATTTTTTCAAAGATGAAAAAAGCTGTTCCAGATAATTTTCCGAAAGGCCTTGTCTTTCCGCAACACATTTCAAAGATACCTGCCCATCCTTGTCATGGACGGCAAGATCAACGATAGCTCTAAGACCATATCTTCCTTTTGTTGATACCTTCACGCTAATCTCCCATCTACGCGCATGGCGCGTACACAAATAGTAATGAAAGGCACGCAGTGGCTTTCGCTGCTTGAAAGTCACTTTGACACACAACATGTGTCTTTCAAGCTAATCACCTTAATTCCAATTAATTTACTAGACTTTAATTGATGTTACCATATTGGTTTAAGGATTTCAAGTATAATTAGCAACATTTATACAAGGAATTGGTAAAATTTTATTGTTAATAATTATCTGCTGAATCAAAAAAAGAGCTGTAGCACCTTGTTTTCAGCATGTAGTCAATTTCCTCAATACTCTTTCCGTTTGCACAGACAATAAAAACACCATAGCTGGATTTGCTGCTGGTGCTCATTGTCAGGCCGGTATTTTCTTCTGTTATGGCTGAAAAATCAAAACGCTTGCCCTCATACACTACTGCATCAATAGGATTTCTGTAAGTATATAAATCCACCACTGTGTATCCCCGGCTGGTCAATGCATTTGAGAGCTGGGTCATATTGGGCTGAACTGCTACTATCATATCTTACCTCCGGCATTGTAAAGGAATGCTTTTCATTTGATGTAATATGCTTCCAGCAAACATTCCCTGTACATGAAGTTATTCCCTGATAGTATTTGCAGAGGTAAAATAATTATTCCACAAATCTCGTAAAAACATGGAATATGAGCTTATTTTGAATCATTACTTTCTGATGACTCTTGTACAGTTTCGCTGTGTTCCTCCTGAAGCTCCCCTGTCTCCTCCTGAGTCTCTGAGAGGCTTTCAAGGCCTGTCCCTCCCATACTTTCTCCCGTCTTAATTATCTTATTGCTGGGCAGAGGCTTGTTTGTAAATATAAACCAAACTGCAATTATTGCGTACACCGCAGCGCTTTGCATCTGGAATACATGAAAAAACACTATGTTTAACAACAAAAGCACAAAACCTGCAAGCAATATCCACGCCAATACTCTTCTCATCATTACTGATCTCTCCATTTCTCCAACCAATCTTTTATTTTGGCTTCATAGCCATTTGCCGTAGGGTGATAATACAGGGTTCCCTTCATTTCCTCCGGGAAAAACTCCTGCTTTACTATATTATTTTTATAGTCATGGGCGTATTTGTAGCCCTGTCCATAGCCTAACTGCTCCATGCCCTTGGCAGCGGCATTGCGAAGGTGCATGGGTACACTGCCGGTATTTTTAGACTCAACATCAGCCAGGGCTTTGTTGACAGCCATATAGGCCGAATTGGATTTGGGACTGCACGCCACTGTAACCGCAGCGTGTGCCAGTATAATCCTGGCCTCCGGCATTCCAATCATCTTTACGGCCTGAGCTGCAGCAACAGCCACCTGCAATGCGGTGGGATTGGCCATACCCACATCCTCCGAGGCGCATATGATTATTCTTCTGGCGAGAAACTCCGCATCCTCACCCGCATACAAAGCTCTGGCCAGATAAAATACTGCGGCATCCGGACTGCTTCCTCTCATGGACTTTATAAAGGCACTGATATTATCATAGTGCTCCTCTCCATTCTTATCAAAACGGATGGCCTTCTTTTGGACACATTCTTCTATGGTATTCAAAGTAATATCCAGAGAGCCGTTTTCATTCAAATCAGAGGTGAGCACAGCCAGTTCAATGGAATTCAGGGCTGTACGTGCATCCCCTGAGCAAACCTGGCTCAGGTAATCCAGAGCGGCCTTTTCAATATTGATGCTGAAGTTTCCAAGACCTCTCTCCTTGTCTTCTATTGCAGCTGACAGCAGCTTTCTTATATCCTTTTCTTCAAGGGGCTTCAGCATAAAAACCGTAGACCTGGATATCAAAGCCTTATTTACTTCAAAAAAAGGGTTTTCGGTGGTAGCACCTATGAGTACTATTGAACCATCCTCCACAAATGGCAGGAGGGCGTCCTGCTGGGATTTGTTAAAGCGGTGTATTTCATCGATGAACAAAACCGTCCTTCCCTTTGGGTTGAGCATGGGATTTCTTGTGTCCGCGGCTATCCGCTTGATATCTGCAACTCCCGAGGTGACGGCGTTGAGTTTCTCGAAGCTGGCTTGGGTTGTATTGGCAATAATTCTGGCCAGGGACGTCTTTCCCGTACCTGGAGGCCCATAGAGTATGATGGATGTAATCCTGTCGGCTTTAATCATGCGGTACAGCATTTTATCCTTGCCCACTATGTGATCCTGCCCCACAAATTCTTCAATTGTCCGTGGGGACATCCGGTATGCCAGAGGTTCTATTTTTTCTCTCATATTACTCCTTAAGGTTATTGCAGTAGTGCAGGAATATTGTCTAAACTGTCAATTTTAGTTACATCATATCATAGTTGCATTAAATTATAGTTATACCAAGCTATAGATATCAATTTAAGGTTTTAAAGGAATTCCATATTTCCCCTGCTTCTCTGCTTGCATCATGGGTGGCAGTAAGCTCAGGCAAGACAGTAACATAACAGTAGGAATTGCCTCCGGCCTCAAAACAGTAGCAGGTCACAGCAGCAAAAAAATCCTTTTCTTCACTTTCAACCTTATAGGTATATACTCTGATCTGGAGACCCTTTTCACTTGCCGTGGACTGAACCGGAGTTGCCGTGTATACCTTTCTGAGAGTTTTCATAATGCCGAACCTTTCTTCATCAGGCAGGCTTTTTGACAGCGTTGAACTCTCCTGGGAATAAACCATTACACTTGCATTTGAGTTGGGGTTGTTAAAGGTTACGCTGCTGTCCTCCCCGGACCCTGACTTGGTCCAGTAGCCAGGAATATTAAAGCTCCATTTGAAGGTCTTGTTAATATATTCAAAAGGGCTATCCTGCTGAGCTACCCTGATACCCAGGTTTCTTGCATTAAATTTCTCATAATCACTTTTAAACCGGTCTTCATCAATGGAATAAAAGCTCATTTGATTTATGGTTTCGTTAAATTGCTCAATAAGCTTGTCATGTTCATTTTCAGGTATCTTCACTGTTATTTCATATACGAAATCTCCCTGCAGGAAATAAAATTCGTCAATAGTATAGGTCTTGTTTCCCTGCCTGATTTCAAATCTCAAGGTTCTGGCATCAGCACCTGCCACTTTCTCATAACCGTCCTGCATAAATTTAAATACCGCTGGATTGAAATAGGTCTTGTACTTTTCAACAATTTTGTCCACGTATTCATCAAGGCTTTCGCTTTCACCCAGGGTGTTCATGGTAACCTTCATGTAATGGGTGCTGTCCAGTCCCAGGCAGGTGGACATGGGGTCCTCATTTGCCAGTACTCTGTCCCAGCTTGCAGGAACGTTCATTGACCAGGGCAGGTATTTTGAATCAAGACTCAGCGATATATAATTGTAGAAGCCGGCCTTCCCCTGCCTTATCCTGGATAGGTCCTCAACACCCTTAACCGCTCCCTTATATCCAAGATTAAAGGAATTGACTATATTTTCATAGTATTTGTCTGTCAGCAGTTTTTCAGGACTTACAGAATTATCGTAACAGTTTATTGTCAGATAGTAAAAATAGTCTCCCTTGTCAAAAACTTTTACCCTGAGAGCTTCATCGTATTCTGTCAGTCTGGTGTACTGAAAGTATGGGATATCCGCCTTCACATCCATTTTAGAGCTTCTCACTGTGCTGTTGTACAGTATGTCACTGTACAGTTCAGAAAGCTTCCTGCCCTTTTTGCTCTCAGCGTATATCTCAAAATACAGGCTTCTGCCTTCATTTGTAATCCCCGTTCTGTCGGACTTAAAGCTGTTGGAAACAATTCTTGAGCCGGCGGGAACACTCAGACTCCAGCCAAAGTAGCTGTTTCCCACCTTTGGAGTGCTGATGCCTCCTGTAAGGAAGGACAAATCTCTAAGTGCCCCGTCATCCTCCAGGACAAGTCTTATTTTTCCCGTTTTAAGATCACCCGTACCGGTTACTGGAAAGCTCTGCAAAATAAACTCCAAAGGAACCATGGTTGCTTTATTTTTAATAACCGGCGCAACCGGCAGCTTTTTAGTCTCCTGATTGCATATATAATTGGTTTTCCCAACAGTAATACTGGCGGACATTTCTCCATAGATAATTTCCGTCATGCTGCCGCTTTTTTTGTTTACCTCAGCTCCCAATGCTGTGGTAAACCACTCCAGGGGCAGCATAATTGACTTATTGGTGATATATGGCTTTTCAACCCTGGAGACGGCTCCGTTAATTTTCGCAGAGGTACTTCCGGCCGTCAGCTCCAGTACCAGCTTGCCGGAGTCTGCGGCAAAAGTATTCGCCAGACAGGCAGCCAGTATGGCTGATACCAGCAGCAAGCCTGCCAGAATTTTTTTCAGATTCTTTAGCTTGTCAAAGTATTTCAGGTTCATAGCAGCATATCCTCATCATTCACATTATTTTTCGCCGAAAACAACATTTACAACAACCTGCCTGCCGTCCCGGACCAGTTTCAAGGCGGCTTTATCACCGGGAAGATACTTCTTCATCTCCTCATTGTAGTCAATGATTGAATTGACCTTCACCCCGTTTACAGTCACCAGCTTGTCATCCGGCTGGATATCATACGACAAGGCAGGAGAACCGTCTTTGATCTCCCTTACCGTCAGTCCTTCCACGGCACTTGGAAGTCCGTACTGTGCTGCTATGCTTTCGGAAAACACTACTCCCAGATACGGTCTCTTGATCTTTCCGAACCTTTCAAAATGGTCTATTGCATACCTGACCGTATCCACGGGGATTGAGAAGTTAAGACCTTCTACACCAAAGCCCACAAGCTTTACTGAGTTTATTCCTATAACCTGACCCTTCATATTTACCAGGGGCCCTCCGCTGTTCCCGCCGTTTATTGCCGCATCAGACTGAATAAACCTGTATTCTCCGTCCGTTGAGCGGTTCATTCCGCTGATTATACCTCTTGTTGCAGAGTTTCTCAGATTAAAGGACTGAGGAGTTCCTATGGCAACTACCTCCTGTCCTACGTCAACCGAGGACATATTTCCGAAAACCGCAGGCTTAAGTCCGCCCTTGTCTATTTTGATCACTGCCAGGTCAAGACTTTCATCTATGGCCTTTAAACGGGCTTTATACGCCTTGCTGTCGGACAGCACCACCACGATGGAATCCATATCCTTTACAACATGTGCGTTGGTTACAATATAACCGTCACTTCTGTATATGACACCTGTTCCGAAAATCAGATTATCCGTATAATCGCTGTAATCATAGCTGCTTTCCTTCAATTTCCCGATGATTCCCACCACCGAGGGACTTACCTGCTTGATTATATTTGAAATTTTATTGGTATCCGTGTTGATTTCAACATTACCGCCACTGCCGGTAATGCTTATGCCCTCCAGATTGTTTTTAAGACTGTCCACCAGCACATACTGCTTCCCATTGATTTCCTTAAGGGCTTCGGGAACCTGCTTCCCGTCAATTTTCAGCACGGGAGCTCCCGCCGCGTATGTGCCTGTGGTCATGAAAGCCAACGCTGCCGTTATACAGAGGGCTTTTATAAGCTTTGCCTTTGTCATATTTATTTCCATGCCCCCCATCCTGCACAAAACCCCATGAAAGTTACGGCATGGAATCTGTGCCACATTTTTATATGTTTAAAATTTTCTTTCACATTTCCTCCATCAGGAATTACCTTTGTATGCTTATTTCCTTCCAGATTACCATTTTACCATTTTACACAAAGCAGTTCAATTTAAATTAGAAGGCCGCTTTGTGCACGGCCTGATAGCAGAGCCTGTTATTGACTCTTGCGCTCTCCATCAGTGAAATTGAGGACACCTTCACAGACAGCTTTTCAAATGGAATTATGTCTGCTTCCAGAAAACCGCTTTCCAGTCTGGTTTCCCTTACAAGTGTTATATGAGGGCTATAGCTTCGTTCTTCGCGGATATAGCCTTCCTGTTCCAGGACATTCTCCAGGCATTCATGCAGACTTAGAAGCTCCCTGTTCCTGTCCAGGCCTGTCCAGATTATTTTTTTGCTGCCCTTGTTGAACGCTCCCAGTCCCCCCAGCCTCAATTCAAAGCGCTGTGCTTCTGAAGCCGCCGCATACAATGCGTTTTTCAGCAGCAAAAGCTGTTCTTCGCTCTGCTCTCCCATAAATCTCAAGGTCAGATGGAAATTGTCCTTATGGGTGAAGTTGCCTCCATTACAAACTTTCCTCAGCTTTTGCTGCAACGAAAACAGGTATTCCTTTATCTCATCCTCAAGCTCTACGGCAAAAAAAACTCTCATGTGCAATCCTCCATATTAACTATAGCAATGCGCAGATTTATAATATTACTTAGATTTTATACTATCCCAACAGCAGTAATAAAGTCAATTACGGTTGAAACCTTCGCCTTCGGACGAGTATGCATTTCAAGCATTTTATCAAAAGGTTTCAACGGTTTGGATTTTAAATAAACCGCACTGCCCAAGCTGCCGCATACAGTCCATAATAATTGACTTTTACCAGCCCGCAGCATATATCTTTTTTGATTACCGGCCCGGATATGTGGTATAGTAATTATATAATTCTTGTATGCAGTTGCCAGCCACAGTAATTGCACTCAATCACAAAGGAGGAACGACAATGTTTTACCAGGTAAGATTTCAAACAGGAGAAATGTCAAAAATTATAGATGAAATGAAAAATGGCAATATACCATGTATGGATGTAAATGATGACGATGAACTGAACTGGTTTTTAAAGAAGCTGGAAACCCAAGGCATTTATAAAGTTCAGGATATGCCTTATGACAAAAATGCCAGAGACGGTGTAAAAGAACCTGAATTTGAGTGCAGGATAGCTTTCTACACCACTCCTGTCAAGGCTGACCAGTTGAATGGAAAGACCCCCTTATTCATTGACTTTTATTTTGAGCCGGTGGTTGACAGAACTTATGACCCGGTAGGTGAAATGTAAAACAGGTCATTCCGGGACATTCCAAGAGCGGAGTGTCCCGTTTTTTATGCTTTAAATACCATTGTCAAAGCGCGGCCATCTTTTTTATCTTGTGCAGACTGCGGTTATCGCTATGTCTCCGTTTATTTTAGCAACAGGTATTGCTGCCGTGGCATTTTTCAAAGTCAGGTTGTACTTTACGCTTTTCCCTACGGTCATATATATGGTCTGTGGCAGCTTAAAGCCTTTTGAAGGAGTTATTGTTATTCTGAATTCGCCCCCGGATATGGACACAGCCGCAGCCCCCTTTACTACACTGGCTTTCAAGTTATAGGGAAGCCTGTTATTGTCTGCTGCATAAGCCATGAGAGTGTAAATTACTTCGTGACCTTTTTTTGTGGGGTGGGGGTCGAAGGTTATGCCGGAGTCTGCATTTAAAAGCTGCATCCCCTTGCCCGCCTTTTTAAAAGCAGAGCCCACATCCGCCACAGCAAAATTCTTCCCTCCGCCTGCTTGCTTAATAATGGCTGTGTTCATGGTATCAATTGCCTTGCCTACAGTATCAGGCAGTATAAAGCCGTAGGGGTCATATACTGTCTGAACCACAAGCTTCGCTTTTGGATTCAGGTCCTTTATTGTCCTTATGATATCAGAGAGCTCGCCGGATTTATGTAATTTGTCATTTCCCGCAAAAGCCTCTGCTCCCGCAGAAATATTTCCCTTCAATTTGTTCAGCAGCTCTTCATTAAACAGCAGCTGAAGGATTGCATTTTGAAGCTCTGAGGCACCGGCATTAAAAATACTCTTTCCCGTGCCCAGCTGATCGTTTACAGCGTTGAGCAAAGGTATGAATACATTGTTTCCTCCTATGGAAAGGGTTATGAGCCCTGCCTCTCTTATTTGCGCCACCGCATTTTTCTGCTCCGCCGTTGACGGCTTTTTCAGGGAACTCAGTAATGCAGAGCTGGTAATCCCCTCAACACCAAAGTTCACTGTCTTCATTCCCAGTCTTTTGCCAAGCTTGGTAACAAAATTATTGGAACTGTTTCTATTTTTCACATCATTATTAGTAAAGCTTTCCAGACCATAGCCTGATGTAATGGAATCTCCCAAGGCCACATATATGCTCTGTGCCTTTGTCTGCGCCTCCGCTGCTGAAACTTCCGGCGACAAACCTGTTACTGACAGTAGCAGGACAATAATAAGTGAAAGTAATCTGTATATGGGTTTCATTGTTCCTCCCGTTAAAGCATGGAATAAGCATTGCTGCAAGTTAAATTATACGCCTTAAGCCGGGAAAATTCAAATAAATGGCCCTGAAGCGGGATTAATCCAACTTCAGAGCCAAAAGGACCTTTACTTTTATTTCATAAACACTCAACGACACTCAACTGCTGCTAACATTATCCTGGCTGATGGTTTTCACCTTATTCACATAAATATCCGTAAGCTCGTTGGCATATTCCTCCGTATACCCCTCACTTATTACCTTGCAAACCGGTTTTTCAGCATCTGGCAGTATCAGTACCCATCCCTTGTCACCGAGTATTTTCACACCCTCTGTGGTTTCAAGACTGTCCCCGTCACTTTCCTCAATAATTGCCCTGATAACCTTTCCTTTTGATGACCAGGGACATTTGACCTCTTTTTTCAGTATGTGAATGTCAGGTATCATGTCCACCATTTCGTCCAGCCTGATTCTATTTTGTGACATAAAGTCGATTATCTTCACAAGCCCTGCAACAGCATCGAAATTCATGGTAAAAAAATCATTTATATTTTCAGAGGTTTCAGCGCATACCATTTTCTTCATCAGCTCCTGAGTGGAGGTCTTTGTCCTGATTACCCTTCCCTCGTGCTCAACGGCAATCTTCTCAATGACATTGCTGGTATTCAAGGGAACTACAACGGTATTTCCCTTTTCAGACTTTAAATGAATCAGACTGATCAGTGCCATAAATAAATCATCAGATATTACTCGTCCCTTGGTGTCCACCAGCATCATCTTCTCGCTGGAATTGTCAAGGTATACTCCCATATCAAACTTACCCTGCCTTACGGCGGTGGTCAAGGTCTTTATGTCTGAGAAAAGACTTTCCTTCTTCCTGTAATTGCTTTCCATCCTGGGATTTATGAAGGCATAATCACAGCTGAGACCCTTAAGGGTTCTTTCCGCTATTTCTTTTACCATTTTGGATTTGGCTATAACAGCCAGCTTGAAATTATGCTCCCTGGCTTTTACACCATTTAAAATACTCTGGCTGTAAAAAATACAATGGTCGGGTATTTTCACCTCAGGCTTGATATCATTTACCGGACACCTGACAAAATCCTCACGTATGAAAATATTCTCAATTTTGCGTTCCTCACCTCTGTCAATATTGCTGCCCGAACTGTTTAAAATATCTATAACAAGCATATCCTGCCCCTGGCCTGAAGCAGATATATGCACCCCGCCCCTCAGTCCGTAAAACTTCACGGCAGACCTTATTACAGGTAAAATAGCCGTACCTATGTCGTACACCTCAACCCCCGTGGACAGTAAGCCGGAAATCATGGAATTCTTCAGCATCTTCAAGGCATCTGCATCATCACAGCTCACTCCTATTCTGGAGGACTTGCTGCATAAAGAGCCATATGTGGCGCCCAGCCTTGAGACAAATTCCGGAGTAATATCCACGTTGATTTCTCCAAATATCCCTCTGCTACCAAAAAGGTTTTTGGTAAATTTGGAGCCCCATACCAGGTTGGAACAAACATCAGTATCGGCCTCAACCCGCTTCTCCGGCCACAGCTTAACTCCGGGCTTTACGGTTGCACACTTACCCAGAATGCAGCTGTCACCGATTACAGCCCCCTCAAAGGCTGAGGCTCTTGCATTCATCCGGACCTTGCTGCCCAAAAGACTTCCCCTTATCTGTGAATTGTCCTTGAGTATGCAGCCGTTCCATAGTATGCTTCTTTTTACCGAGCTGCCCATATGCAAATGGCTGTTGTCTCCAATAACAGTATAGCTGCCCACATTGGAGTTTCCAGCTATTACGGCATTTTTTCCGATAAAAACAGGAGGTTTTATACCTGCCTCCCTGGAAATCACTGCACCTTCGCCAACCCACACACCCTGGCGTATTTCTTTTGCGTTTATATTTATTTTTACTTTTCTGTCCAAAATATCATTGTGAACTCCTGCATACGCATCCAAATCTCCTATGTCACACCAATAATCCTCGGTGACAAATCCGAACATTGGCTGCCCCTCCTTCAGCAGTACGGGAAAGACGTCCTTGCTGAAATCGAACATCCGGTTGGGCTCAATATACTCCAAAATTTCAGGGTTCAGAACATAAATACCCGTATTTACCGTGTCGCTGAACACCTCTCCCCAGCTTGGCTTTTCAAGAAACCTGGTTATTTTTCCGGCCTGGTCGGTAACTACCACACCATATTCAATGGGGCATTCAACTCTTTTTAAAACAAGTGTCGCCACAGCTCCTCTGCTCCTGTGAAAGGCAAGCGCCTTTTCCAGGTCAATATCCGTCAATGCATCCCCGCTTATAACAATAAAGGGTTCATTTAAGAATTTTTCTGCATTCTTTACACTTCCGGCTGTTCCCAAGGGAACCTCCTCGGTGAAATATTTCAAGTTTACTCCAAATTCACTTCCATCACCAAAATAATCTTTTATAATTTCGGGCATATACTGAAGGGTAACTGCAATATCATTAATACCATACTTTTTGAGTAGTTCTATAATATGTTCCATTACTGGCCTGTTAGCAATTGGTACCATAGGCTTGGGCCGATTACAGGTCAACGGTCTCAAACGTGACCCTTCCCCGCCTGCCATAATCACAGCTTTCATCAGATCCATCCTTTCATTTTTGTTGTATGACTTAATTTTACGGCGAAATTAAAGTGCATTTGATGAAACCCATGGAACAACCACTTTTTGAAAGTTGTTCCTAACCTGATTTATTTTATTATTTTTACCTTAACATTAAAAACTATTCGATATGACTTTACTGGAATATTTGGAAGTGATTGATTTTGAAACCAAACAAAGCATTTGGCATATATTGCCACAATCTTAAATTGGCGTAATTCAAGTGTTAAGTCGAGGCTGGAGGATTGACTGCCCCTTGAAGGGCAGTCTCATTGTGCACAAACACACAAGCATCACTTTTCCTCTCCAAATTCCCCCGTAACAAAATACGAGGCCTGGGACCTGACAAGCAATTGCCCGTCACAATAAATCTCTCCTGTGGCCCGCATTATTGTCCTTCCGTTGCTTACAACCTGGCCGACAGCTGTTATTATGCTTCCTGCAGGCGCATTTTTTATATAGCTTATGTTCATATCAATTGTTACAACCCTTTTTCCAAGAGTGATGCATGCCACACCCATGGCAATGTCGGATACGGAGGCCAGAGTACCTCCATGGATAAACCCGTACATATTGCAGTGCCTGTCCACTATCTTTGAGGTATATACTATTTTCCCCTCCTCAAGGGCTGACACCTCCAGCCCCAAGAAATTCTCAAGTATGGGAGTGTCATAGGTTTCCTTCAAATAATTCTGAAGCCATAAAAGTTTTTCCTTCATTTCTGCCTCCGCAAATATTCAAAGAGCACTGGATTGCTCCAATGCTCTTTATATAATATATTTTATATCAATCCAGTTTTAAAACGCTCATAAAGGCTTCCTGTGGCACTTCTACAGAGCCCACCTGGCGCATGCGCTTTTTACCTTCCTTCTGCTTTTCCAGCAGTTTTCTCTTTCTGGTAATGTCTCCGCCGTAACACTTGGCCAAAACGTCTTTCCGGAAAGCTTTTACTGTTTCACGTGCAATAATCTTTCCTCCGATACAGGCCTGTATTGGTATTTCAAACATCTGCCTGGGTATTGATTCCTTAAGTTTTTCAGCCATCCGCCTGCCTCTGGATACGGACTTTTCCCTGTGGACTATAAAGGAGAGAGCATCAACAACCTCACCGTTAAGCATCATATCCAGCTTTACAAGATCGGACTCCCTGTAGCCTATAAGCTCGTAGTCAAAAGAAGCGTAACCCTTTGTTCTGGATTTCAAGGCATCAAAAAAGTCATATATTATCTCATTTAAAGGCATCTCATAGGTAAGCATGGCCCTGCCCTCATCAATATAGGACATGTCCTTGTAAACGCCCCTTCTCTCCTGGGAAAGTTCCATAATATTGCCCACATATTCTGTTGGAACCATTATGGTGGCCTTTACTATGGGTTCCTCCATACTGTCCACCTCGGTAACAGGCGGCAGATTTGTAGGATTATCAATGGTAATCACATCACCATTGGTGGTAGTGACCTTGTATATTACACTGGGGGCAGTAGTTACCAGATCGAAATTGTATTCCCTTTCCAGTCTTTCCTGGATTATCTCCATATGAAGCAGACCAAGGAACCCGCACCTGAAGCCAAACCCGAGTGCCACAGAGGATTCAGGTTCAAAGGTAAGAGCCGCGTCGTTGAGCTGGAGCTTTTCCAGAGCATCTCTTAAATCACCGTATTTTGAACCATCTGCTGGATATATGCCGCAGAACACCATGGAATTTACCTTCTTGTATCCAGGCAGCGGCTCCTGGGCAGGATTATCCACCAGGGTTATTGTATCACCTACTCTGGTATCCCGGACATTTTTAATGCTGGCCGCTATATATCCCACGTCACCTGCTTTAAGCTCACTGGCCGGAGACAGTCCGCCCGGTCTCAGGTGACCCAGCTCGGTAACTACAAATTCCTTCTTGGTATACATCATTTGGATGACATCTCCGGTCTTAACAGTACCCTCTTTAACTCTCATGTATACAATGACGCCTTTATAGCTGTCATAAAAGGAATCGAATATCAACGCTCTAAGCGGAGCCTCCTCGTCCCCCTGGGGGCATGGAATCATGTGAACTACCTTTTCCAGCACCTCTTCAATATTTATACCGTTCTTGGCAGAAACCATTGGTGCCTCAGAGGCATCCAGCCCAATGACATCCTCTATTTCCTTCTTCACAACATCAGGCTGTGCACTGGGAAGGTCTATTTTGTTGATAACAGGCATTATTTCCAGATTGTGCTCCAACGCAAGATATACGTTTGCCAGAGTCTGGGCCTCTATGCCCTGAGCTGCATCAACTACTAGAATCGCCCCTTCGCAGGCGGCAAGACTTCTGGAAACCTCATAGTTAAAGTCAACATGGCCCGGAGTGTCAATAAGGTTATAAACATACTCGTGCCCGTCAGGAGCCTGGTATACCATACGTACTGCCTGAGCCTTTATTGTAATGCCTCTTTCTCTTTCCAGCTCCATATTGTCCAGAACCTGCTCCTGCATCTCCCTGGACGTAAGCACACCGGTTTTCTCCAGCAGCCGGTCTGCAAGAGTAGATTTACCATGGTCTATATGAGCAATAATGCAAAAATTTCTAATATATTTTTGTCTTTCACTTGGCATTCCTAATCCTCCACAGCTTGTTACAAATATTTAAACATAGTTAGCAACTTATTATAGCATAGTCCGGCAAATAACCGCAACGGGTTTTGTTGCGGTTATTTGCGGCTCTATTATCTTCCTTAGCCGTTATAAAAGTTTACTGTGCTCACCGTCCTCAGCCCAATATGGCCGTTCTCTTGACCTTGTTGTTGAAAATTATCTTATCCACTGATATTCTTGAATCAAACAGCATAAAGTTTCTGAAATTTTTTCTATTTAGTGAACCAAACGTCGTCCTAAATAATCTAATTGACAGAGCTCAAAATTTTATCGGTCGATAAGGGAAGGAACTTCATTATGTACATAAAAAGGATTAGTCACAGTGAATAAAAATGATTTTGCCGAAAGGGTGAAGACAGCGGAAGCTACGCTGTATCACATATCCAAATCCATTCTGAAGAATGACTGTGACTGCGCGGACGCCGTTCAGGAAACCATCATCACGGCGTACAGCAAGCTTCACAGTTTAAGGGACGAACGCTTCTTCAAGACATGGCTATGCAGAATACTGATTAACGAATGTTACCAGATTTGCCGTGCTAATAAAAGAATAGTGCCGCTTGAAGACTATATGGAAACTGAAAAACCATGGGAGCAGCAGAATGAGCTGGGACTCTTTGACGCCATTATGGAACTAAGAACAGACCTTCGGCTGGTGATCGTCCTGCATTACATAGAAGGTTTTAAGACAACAGAAATGGCCGAGATGTTGAAAATACCGGAGGGTACGGTAAAAAGCCGACTGTCCCGTGCACGCACGGAATTAAAATCAATTCTTGGAGAAAAGGAGGTTTTGATTCATGAACAATAAAGATTGGAACAATGTTTTCCCGGAGATTCCTCAAAGCTTTCATGAAACAGTACAGTATACACTAGACACATTAAATAAAACCGAAAGGAAAAAAGTTATGAAAAAGAAATTTCCCATCATACTTATAGCCGTTATCGCGGCACTTGGCGTGACTACCGCCGCAGCCTCGTACGTTATACAATGGAACGATAAACTTGCCCGGCGGTTTGGCGTCAACGAACAGCAGCAGAGTCAATTGGCCGAAAACGGCGCTGTGGCGGCGGCCCAACAGACTGTCACGGAAAATGGTGTGACTATTACTGCCCTCCAAACACTTGGAGATAAAAACGGCATCTATGTGTTGTTTAGCGTCAAAGCACCGGAGGGTATTGAGCTGACCAAAGACGGGAGCGGCATCAGCACAGACGTCAAAATTGAGGGAATCAGGCATGTGAGCTGGAGCGCCCAGTTCGCGCCGGACAATGAAAAGCCCGTTTCTCCGTCCGGGATTGCAAACGAGCGTTATTATGAATTGTGGTTGGACAATACTCAAGGAGAAAACTGGAATGGCAAAGCAATTACGGTGGAATTTTCCGATCTCCGTGACTTGAACAAAGGGCCCAATGACAATATTGTCGTAACTGGTAAATGGAATCTATCCTGGAATCTCTCCTATATGAACCAGATGCAGACCTACGACATTAATAAGACTTATATGGTTAATGGTCACGAAGTTGTTGTAATGTCCGTTGAAATCTCTCCCCTATCGATGACATCTAAACTCAGCGGAAGCGGGCTGGAGCAGCTTGTGGCCAATTCGGATCTGAATAGCGCAGGCAGTCTGTGCTCTGTCACTCTGCTAAAGAAAGACGGTACGACCGTGGAGGAAGGGCCCAGAAATGAACATTTTTCTGACAACATCCATACTCAAATAACCCGTTTTGGACAGGTCCAGGATATGGATCAGCTTGCTGGTTTTGTCCTGACATTCTACCATGAGACTACTGACAACACCGTAACGGTTACATTACCGTAAAAATATGCATGGAACGGCCTCCTATGACATGGGAGATAGATTTTTCACTGCCTGAGTCAATGGAACTAACATATTTATTTTAATACTCTCCCCCCCATTCATTGATACTTATATGTTAAAACGGGGCTGTCATTAGCTATTGAAAAATAGTTGTTGCACGGCCCCGTTCAATTATCAGTAATGTTATACGCTCTGTAAGTGTCACCGGAAAAATGTCACCGGCAAGAATCCAGACTGTCAAGGAAAAAAGGCTTGATTTTGCGAGTAGAAAATACTACCCGTTTTGATTGGCTGGACAGCTAATCTGCTTAACCTTTATTTAAATCAGCAAACACCAGAGTAAGTTTTTACACTTCCATCCGCCTTGAAAGTAACGCGCATATATCCCCCTTGGTCATTAACCCAAAAATATTGCTTTACGCCATTATCATCTACGTTCATCAAATAACCGGGAGTTTTGAACGCCTTTACACAGGCATCGTAAGTGTTAATTTTACCGTTTTCCAATTCTTTAACCTGCGAAAGGTCAGTTGCACTGTCAGCAAATTCCGCCAAGTATTCACTTGCAGTAAAATCTCCGTTAATGTATGTAACCTTTCCGCTTACCGTGCTAATCCATACTTCCAGTTTCAAATCTTTTCCGTTTACTGTTATATTGTAATAATAATAGGCTTTGTCTACTTTCATCGGGTCACCTAAAATGGCGTTAACTTCGCTTTCTGTCATGCCTATTTTTAGTTGACAGAATTTATCGTATCCGTCACTTAATACATTATCCTTTACTTCTTCCTGTTTTGTGCTGGCTTTATCGTCAGAATCTCCGCTGCTCAGTGAAGCGGTGGAATTTTTACTTCCGTCTCCCATGGCGTTGTTATTGCCGCAAGCGGTGAATGAGAGCGCAAGAACAAGCGCAAATACTAAAAGTACAAGCTTTTTCATAGTGGTTTTCCTCCATAAATTTTTTGTGACTTGCTGTAGTAAAAACATAATTAATTAAAATTTTGATATAATGTGGTAAAAATATAATTAAATATAAATTTTTACATAACAAATTATAGTATATTCCAACAAAAAATTCAATTTTTTTAAACCAAGGCTTATTCTGCAACTATTTTACCTTGTCAAAATGATTGCGGAACTGACGGTGGAAACCATATCCCCGGAATAGGTACAGCAGATTTTTAGGTACTTGAATGTATGGGATACCGTAGGCTTTGACCATAAGAGGCCGATGCTGGATTTGCTTGTTACGACGGTGGAAGCCACCGGCAAAAAATGAACATTACATGGAAAATCTGACGACAGCATACCATTCGTCAGACCGTTCCCATGTGAGTCCCTTGTAAACTAGACTTTAATATGTTCTAAACTACTTTTTTTATTTGTCAATAAAATCATACTTCCTCTCGTAAATATAGTAGCCTGAACAACTCTATTTAACGGAAAGGTGATTTTTTCATTCTCAAATTAAGCCCTTCAGACTATTCCTTGACCTCAGTTATCTGCCAGTAATCCTGACCGCTGATTTTACCCGCCTTTACTATTGTAATACTGTCCTCGGCCTTGCCTGCCGAGGTAGCCCAGTGGAAGGTTATTGAATAGCTGTCCTTGCCTGTACTTTTTATTTCATAGCCGGACACCCAGGGACTTGAGACTCCTGTAACCCAGTTCAAACTCTCAAGTTCTGCTTTTTTGGCAGCCTTAATCACATCGGAATACAATGCGTACTGTATTGCGCCCTTTCTTTCCTTAACTGCTGAAGCATACATATTTACAGCTTCCTGAGAAGTTTTTGGTGATGTAAACTCCACCAGCTGCTTATCAAAGTTGTTCTGAACTGCAGAATTGATTTTGAATATTCTTAAGGCATCCCCGTAATAATATACATCCTCCTTGAGAACCATTGAGAAGTACGACTGTGGCACATACATGGTGTTCCCGATGGCTTTCGCAGCCACTCCAAGATTCACACTGCCGTTTGTCTTGCTGGAATAAAAGCTGCTTGCCTTATTCTTTACAAAACCTCCACCCACTCCCCAGCCTTTTTTTGCATCCCAGGAAACCTTATAACCCAAAAGCTTTGCAATATCCTGCAAGGGAACCATCAGTGTATATTCCTGTTCATATGTGTTTGGCTGAGTACCTGAGGTTGTACCGTTAAATCTGACCTTTTTCAGAGGCTTGGCAGTGGCCATCTGATTATAAATATCACTTTTCAGAAGTCCCTTCAACTCCCCGGCATTCATTTCAAATACGGGTATTCCTCCAGCATACGGCCTTAACTCATATAAATCAAAATAAATAACCAGCTTATTCCCGTCAATATAAAATTTATAATTGCTGTTTTTAGCAGCGACACTTTTCTTTGCATCTTCAAAATATAAATCCTTGTTTTTATCAATAAGCCTGTTCAGCTTATCCAATATTGCCTTTTTATAATTGCTGCTGCTGTTAAAAAGGGAACTGAAGGAATATATCTCATTGGTCTTTGTATTTACAGAGTAGCTGTCCATGTATGAGGACCCGTGGGCACCGCCATAATAATCATAGGAGTTTATAAGTATGGAAAGTATGCTGCCGCTGAAGTTGTAGTCAAAGTACGACTCAACCGCCGCCTTCATAGTTGTTACCTGTTCTCCGGCAGCCTTTTGGGTGGCCTTCAAATCATCAATAAAGGTCTGAGCCTCTTTTATGGCTCCAATTGCACTAATGTTTCTTTTCTGAATACTATCATTCAATTGTGATGCCGCTTTAAATCCATCTAGAAATGGATATATTATTCTTATGTCCAGGCTGTCCTCCTGCCGCTCAATTTTTCTGGCTTCAACCTTTACAGAGCTGCCAGTGGCCGCTCCCTCCAGTGTTGTAAATCCAGTGAAACACAACAGAATTGCCAGCATCAGTGAAATTACTTTTTTCATTACATCAAATCCCCTCGTAAATAATATTTATCTTTTGCAAATAAAAATAATGCTTTATGAGCAAATATTAACATAATAATCAAGCACAATGGTAACAAAAGGGTTACATTAAAAGCCATTGACCTGAGCTTATCTGTTCTTAGCTGCCCGACTGTTTTTACTTATTTTTTTATTTGAAGAGGCTCTTCACCTTGCCTAATTCTCTTTTTAAATATTTCAGATTCACATTAAAGGCATCATCAAATACAGATATCCTGTAAATATCCTCAGACAGCTCACTTATCCTTACCAGCTCCAGCTGAGGACGCCCATTCATAACATTGCTTTTTGTCATATCAACGGCAATCAGTCCTCCTATGATCACATAGCAAAATATAAGTATTACCGCCAGTATTTTTAAATGATAGATTCTAAGCTTTCTATACCTGATTTTTCTAGCCAAAGCAGCCTCCGGACAAACATTCTGTTGCTATGTATTTTTGACCTGAAGCAGGAAATTTAATCATTAGTATTTGTTTTTATATATAACGTCATTTATTGCCTGAGCCAGATAGGTTGTGCTCCTGACACATTCATCAATAACATTTCCGTCACCGCCTATTTCAATAATTACGGAACCGTTGGTCAGATGCTGATTGTATCTGTTCTTACTGATGTACGTGGGCTTTGCTATACCAGGAGCTATTTCGTTCAGGCGGGACTGAATCTTTAAGGCGAGCTTCAGGTTTTCCTTCCATTTGGGATTGGAAAGCTTGGAATCTGTTCCTATGACAAACATTATCTGTGCAAAGTCCTTGCCATTTATTTTTTTTACCACCCTCAGCTTATCACTGCCTGCCGCATCCCTGTGAAGGTCAATAGTCATTTTCAGGGAGGGATATTTCCCAACATAATCAGTCAGGGTGCTCAGAGACTTAACGTAGGAGCTGTTGTAATCCTTATCGTGAATGTCCTTATTGTGTAAAACATTTACGTTCAGTTTCTGAAGATTTGCAATAAGTGCATCTCCTACTCTCACAACATTGTATTTGCTGTCGGTGGTTCTTGACGGAACACTGCTGTCACCAAGCTGACCAATATTTTTAAGAAAGCTTTCAGTGGTGTGGGTGTGGTATACAAAGATTTGAGGCCCGGTCTTTGCAGGGTTAAGCTTAAGCGGTTCCTTCAACAGCTTATTTATATCAATGTTGTACTTTGTTTCATTGACCACCTTTATCTTTCCGTTTGTTACTACCGGGTTATTTTCCTGGTCACTGTTATCCACATCTCCCTCAAAGGTAATACTGCTTGACGCCTCTTTAAATCCATCACCCGCTTGTGTCATGGCAACTGCTCCCCCTGCAGTATTTCCTTCCGCCTGTGTATCCTGAGTCTTGGCAGGCTGGAGTTCCTGACCTTGAACTATTTTCTTCTGCAGCTCCTCCTGCTCCTTTTCTGCTACAAATTTCAGATAATCCTTCTTGTAGTATTCTTCAAAAAAGGGGGAATTGCTGTTTAGTATTGTAATGGGATTATACCGGTCCATTCCGAAGGCTTTAAACATTATATCCATTGCCAGCCCAAGGGTGTCTGTCTTTTTATCACCGCTTTCCCCTACCTTCGGCCCTCCTCCCACCAATGCTTCAATGCTTATTTTTCCGTTTGCGGCTCTGAAGGCGAGGCCTCCGATTAAAATGCCGGCAATTGCACACAGTATTATAGGCAGCTTTGAAAAATTGCCTTTGCTCTTTGACACATTTGTATCATCGTATATGGAATTTCCCTCAAACCTTGCAATTTCTCTCATATTTATTTCAATGCCCCCCATCTTGCACAAAACCCCATGAAAGTTATGGCATGGAATCGGTGCCATATTTTTATATGTTTCAAATTTACTTTCAACCTTGCCTCCAATCAACCAACCGCCAAACAGTAAATTACTAAAACTATATTCAAAAATTCATAAAATATGACTGGCTTGTACCAAAAACCAGATATTACCGTGAGACAAGCTGTTTAATTATACGGGAAATAATGTAATATATTCTATAGCTCTATTTACAATTTTTGTTCTAAAAACCGGTACAAAATCATATAGCTAAGAATATACTTATTTTAGGATTGGAGGGAAAAATTTGAATTTTAGTACTGTAAGATGTTGTATATGCAACAGTGTCCTTTTGAATCTTCCACAGGAAGAACTTGAAAAACTGAACGGCCTTACCTTCAGATGCGAAAGCTGCGGTCACAGGCTTGTCCTCAATGGAACAGTTGTAACCAAGGCTATAAGTGCTGAGCCTTTACAAAATATCTTCAAATATGATTTCAATATATAAAAACTCCCAAAAGGGAGTTTTTATATATTGAAATCATCAGAGCACCGCATCACGAATACAACTTTAAAGCTCTCATAATATTGTCAACCGTCATGGCCAGGTCGCTTCTGCAGCGTTATCTGGCTTTTTCAAAGGGTACTGCCACATTGTTTATGCTGAAAATAGCACTGACCCCTTCTGCATAGGCTTCCTCAACATAGTCACCAATGTCTCCCACCACAGCAATCAAAGGTATTCCGGCAGCTTTTGCACGTCTTGCACAGCCAATTACCACCTTTCCTCTTAAAGATTGACTGTCTATCCTGCCCTCTCCGCTTATTACCAGGTCTGCGCCTGTCAGGAGCGAATCGAACCCCACAGCCTCCAGCACAGTCTCTATGCCCGGCCGGAGCCTTCCGCCGAAGAAGGCGGCCATTCCGCCTCCCATACCTCCCGCCGCTCCTGAGCCAGGCATATCTCTTATTTCCTTTCCCAAATCACGTTTAATAACCTCTGCCAGGTGGCCCAGATTTCTGTCCAGTAGTTCAACCAGGTCGGCATCCGCCCCCTTTTGCGGAGCAAATATTGCCGCCGCCCCTCTGGGCCCGCAGAAGGGATTGTCTATATCACACATGATTGTAAGTTCTGCACTCCCCAGGGCAGGAGTTATACTTGATAGGTCTATTCTGGCAATCCGGTCCAAAGTACCGCCTACAGGTATAAAGGAATTTCCGTCGGAGTCCAGGAACCTCACGCCCAGGGCGGCTGCGGCGCCTGTGCCCCCATCATTTGTGGCACTTCCACCCAGCCCAACTATTATCCTTTTGCAGCCTGCTTCAGCAGCATGCTTTATAAGCTGTCCGGCACCATAGGTGGTAGTCAGCTCCGCATGTCTGTTTTCTCCCACTAAAGGCAATCCGGCGGCGGCGGCCATCTCGATGACAGCGGTGTTGTCGGGCAGGATTCCATAAAAGCTGCCAAGGCTTTCAAAGTACGGACCTTTTACCTTCAAGTGCACTTTCTTGCCGCCGGCAGCAGCCAGAAAGGCATCTACACTGCCCTCACCGCCGTCGGCCACAGGAACAGCCACCACCTCGGCCTGGGGAAAGTGCATGGAAATGGCTTCCTTCATTATTTTGCAAATCTCCATTGAAGACATGGTTCCCTTGTAGGAATCAGGTATAAGCAGTATCTTTTTCATTTTAAGGCTCCCATCTACGCCCATAGCGCTTACACAAACAGTAATAAAAGACACCCAGTGGCTTTCGCTGTATGGGCTCAAATTCAATTTATCCCAGGTGCCAATCCTCCGGTTTTCTTATTGGAAGACCCTTTCACAATCGGCTTTACATTTACTCCATTTTAGCATGTTACCCCGCTCCCTTTCCACAGCAGATTTCACTCAATTTTAACCAGAACTGCAAGTTAATTTATTTTAAGAAAATTGTAAGAAATTTGACAATGAGTTTGAAAGATACTCTTGTTAATATTTATTACAGATAAGCTGAGATGTCCGGATAGAGGCTGCAAAATAATAAAATACGGGGATGTGATATAATGATATGTATTGTCAATGGGAATGAATAGATATACGCGTCAAAAAGCTATACTATCTGTTCCGGGCGGACTAAAGAAACGCCGGTGCATTAATTACGGAGGTTAAAGTGAATATTCTGGTTTGCGATGATGAAAAGGAAATTGTGGATGCAATAGAAATATATCTTAAAAACGAGGGCTACACAGTGTTTAAGGCCTATAACGGAGCCGAGGCCATTGAGGTTTTTGGCAAAGCCGACATCCAACTGGCTATTATGGATATTATGATGCCGGTTATGGATGGCATCAGGGCCACCATGAAAATCAGAGAAAAATATAATATACCTGTATTGATGTTAAGTGCAAAATCCGAGGATACGGATAAAATCCTGGGTCTTAATCTGGGTGCTGACGATTACGTAACCAAACCCTTCAATCCCTTGGAGTTGCTTGCAAGAGTAAAATCCTTGCTCAGAAGATATGTCTCCCTTGGGAGCTTTGTTCCCAAGACTGGTGTATATCAATCGGGCGGTCTGGTTGTAGACGATAATGCCAAGGAAGTCCGGGTAGACAGTGAGCCGGTAAGGCTGACTCCTGTGGAATACAAGATAATAAAACTTTTATGTGAAAATGCGGGAAGAGTTTTTTCCATCGACCAGATATATGAGCAGGTTTGGAACGAACCCTCCTTTAGTCCCGAAAACACCGTAGCTGTACACATCAGAAGAATTCGTGAAAAAATTGAAATAAATCCTAAAGAACCAAAATATTTAAAGGTGGTGTGGGGAATTGGATACAAAATCGAAAAATTATAGATATTCGGCCTGGTTCAAGCTACTGGCCGTAATCATTTGCGTCACAGGTATGATAACTCTTGCGTATGGGCTGCTGAAGGCACCTTATTTTGAAGAAGCCATTCAGAATAAGGAATTCAAGGAAAGCATGGCCAGCAAGAATATATTTCAGCAGGTTTATAATCACATATCAGTTCTGGCTTTTAATTACAAAAGCGAAGAAAACATAAAAGCAGGTTCAGCCCTTAATGAAGGAGAAATTGATAACGAAAAGTCATATCTGAGAAACCAGAAGGAAAATGAGCTGCAGCAGGTGGAAAGCAGCTATTATGATGCGTTCAACACGTACCAGGGCTATCTCAATAGCAAGCAGTATTCAATTGATCCTGACGGAAGCGTATCAGATGGTTCTACTATCATATCGGGTCTGAAAAATGATGATATACTGGAAAAGATAAAGCAGTTGAAAGAAAAGAAGGATAACAGCATTAAGGAAATAACCGAGAAATACGACAAGCTTATAACTGAGGTTGAAAAGAACACTATCAGCCAGCAGCTGGCAGACTATAAAGCCGAGCTGGAAAATCTGAAAAACTATCAAGGAATATATTATACTGTAGTTCAGGGCGGTAAAATCACACTTACCAATGCAACTGCCCAGGCTGCGGAAAGCTATTACAATTCTCTTCCCCTTTCAGTCAAGCTTACCCAGAAAAACTGGAACTCTTTTTTCGGGAACTATTCCTACTCCCCCTATCTCATACCTTCTGACACCACTGTCTATTTCGGGATGTCCCAGGAAAGATATGAAACCGAGGTTTCAAGCTTTGAAAAGAGTGTTTCCAAAGGGCTTACAGGGGTAAAAACCTCGTCACTTGGTCTGCTGCTCATATTAATAAGTCTTTCCTATCTGGTATATTCCGCGGGAAGACGTCCCCATATGGACGGCGTACATTTAATAACCGTAGACATGGTATATCTTGATGTGGCCCTGGCCATAAGCGTTCCTGCAATAGCACTCTGTATCGTCCCTATGGCTGAGTTTGTTCCCTACTTTTTCAGTGAGAACCTCCGCTATAACATAAGCCTGGTATATGCAGTATTCAGCGTAATTATTGCAATCGGAACACTAATTGGTATCTTGTTCACTACAATGTTTATAAAAAGGCTTAAAAGGCATGAGGTCATAAAGCACACTCTGATTTACAGGCTTCTAAAATGGTTTTTCGGGTGGCTGAGCAAGCTGGCAGGCAAAATAAAGAAAAACATTGGCGGAGTGTTTGGAAAAAGTCCTCTGGCATTGAGACTTATTCTGCTTTTTGGAGGATATTCCTTCATAATATGTATTTTTTCTCTGATTTTAATAGCGTCAAGAGGCGACATGAGTGCGCCGTTTAGCTTTGGAGCCCTGGTGGGCGTCAATGTTTTAGCTGTATATTTCCTTTTGAAAAATTTTAAGACCTTTATAAATATAAAGGAGGGCACTGAAAGAATAAGAGCCGGAGAGCTGACCTACAACATTCCTGAGCAGGGTATCCCCGAGCTGCGGGCATTGGCGGTAAGCATAAACCAGATAGCAGACGGCTTGAAAAGTGCCGTGGGCAGTCAGGTTAAGGCGGAGCGAATGAAGGCGGAGCTCATTACCAATGTGTCCCACGATTTGAAGACACCGCTTACTTCAATCATCACCTACGTTGATCTTTTAAAGAATGAAGGGCTGGAATCTGAGAACGCTCAAAAGTATCTGGGCATAATAGACTCAAAATCTCAACGGCTTAAAAGTCTTACAGAAGACTTATTTGAGGCAGCCAAGGCCACCAGCGGAAATATAGCTGTAAATCTGGAGAGGCTCAATGTCGCATCACTTGTCTCTCAGGGGCTGGGTGAGCTTTCAGATAAGATCGAGGCCTCTGGCCTGACCTTTAAAACCGGCTTTCCCTCAGAAAATGTTTATGTAAATGCGGATGGTAAACTCCTGTGGAGAGTAATAGAAAATCTTTTGTCAAATGTGTTCAAATATGCGCTTCCCGGTTCAAGGGTATATATAGATGTCAATCAGGCAAATGACAGGATAAATATTGTGATTAAGAACATTTCAGCCTATGAGCTCAATGTCACTGAGGATGAATTGATGGAAAGGTTCAAAAGAGGTGATGCCTCAAGGCACAGCGAAGGCTCAGGTCTTGGGCTTTCCATAGCAAAAAGCCTCACGGAGCTGCAGGGCGGAAGCTTTAGGATAAGCATAGACGGAGACCTGTTCAAGGCCATGATTGAATTGCCAGGCAGCACTGAATAACCAGTAAAATAGTTTGGTTTTTGTGAGCCTCCCGTGAAAGTAAACCTAACGGGAGGCCTTTTTATACCTACCCGTGTACTATCTTACTTAAACAGGTTTTTCAGGAATTCAACAATCCCCGACTTTATTTCTGAAATACTCATGGCTGCGAAAAAAACTCCCAGTACGGTGATTACCATGACCAGGAAATTATTTCTTCTCTGATATATGACTAATGTATCATTTTCAGCTATATCCAATCTTTCTCTGACCTTAGACACAAAGGCCAGTATTCCTATTTTTTTTAGCATGAGATTTTTCAAGTTGGTTATTTCATTAATATTTATACTTGATATAAGATTAATAATTTCTATGAGTTTCCTTCTATTGTCAATGATTTTGGATATTTTTCTGTTATGGGACAAGTAACTCTTTCTTAAGTTGGAATTGATTATTGTCAACAGGTTTATGGATTCCTCCATAGCCAGCAGTGCGCCATGCTCCAACCCTGCAATTACCGGGTTTTGAGTCAGTATTCCAGAACTGTTGTCCTGAAATCTCTCACCTATTTCTTTTTGAAAATCATTATATTTTATCCTGCATTCACAATTAATCAGGTTAAACATCACCACTCCGATATTGGAGGCATATACCCTGAAAAAATCTCTGGAACCGAAGCTTTCATCTATGGCAAAGTCAACAGTGTCGTGGGGAACAAATTCATATCCTTCATCACATACCAAAAGACCATACAGCTTTTTGGCGTAGCACTCCTTAAAATCCCGGTCATTGGCACAATTTCCATTAAAATCAGGGATACGTCTGATTTCCAGCAGCAGCAGCTTTTCAATATTTATTTTTTCAAACAGGTGCTCCATGTACAGCCTATGGAGGCTCTGTCCATCTTTTTTTTCTTTATTTTGTGCAGGGTCTGCTGCTGTTTTTGCCTTTCTCAAGCGCTCATTAACATTTAATAAAAGCTTTTTCCCAAGGGAGGCAAAAGTGTGCAGCACCTTGTAGCCCGGGTAACCGGACAACTCCACAAATATACGGTATATCTCTTTTGTTATGGCGTCAAAATCTGTATAATCAAATTCATTGGCTGTTTTTAGGAAGCCGGTATTATTAAGCTTCAGACTGCCCTTTTTAAATTTGTCAAACTGTATGGCCTTGCGGAAATAAATATGCTCATCCACCGTCATATCTTCAAGCGGAATACTGTAAAACAGGTTGACAACATCAATGACCGGATAAATAAAGGCAAAAACCTCCACTGAATATTTTTTCCTGTTTGAATTATATGTAAGATCAAAATTAAATTTTCCAAGCTTGACTTTTAATTTGGAATCTATTTTAAATTCCTTGTTAAAGACTATATTCTTGTACTCAAGGAACTCCTTTGCATAATAACTGTCCTTGCTCCACCTTGGCAAATGGAAGTAAGCTTCCAGTCTTTTTAACAGCCTGCTTAAGTCAATAGGCCTGAACCTGAATTTTGCGCTGGTAAGAAGGACACAGCTCGTATCCGTGAAGTCAATCCTTTCCTGCAATAACACAAATATCCCTCCCCCGGGTTTTTTTCAGGCTGCCCAGGGTATTTATGAGCCGGTCTGTTCCAAACAGCTTATGTATATACCTGCTGCCCCTGTTATCATGGTACACTCTTGAGTCAACGGCTTTAAATCCGCTGTTTTCAAGCAGCTTCAGCAAATTATCCCCTGAGAACTTTTTTGTGGGCAGGACTCCATTTCTATTTTCGAAGGAATTGAACTCTGCCTGCGAAATTTTTTCCTCAACCCGTTTCCCTTCAACATCAATATAATTTTTCAGAAAAATATCCTTATCCGTATCTGAGTGTGAAGTAGAAACTATGAGAAGCCCGTTGTCCTTGAGCAGCTTTCTCAAGGCCTTTAGCAATTGGCGGGAAGTTTGCTCCGGAATGTGCTGGACTACATGGCTGCACAATATAACGTCGAAGCGCAGTTTGTCCTCCAGCATGTCAACAGTTCCATTATACAGCCTCACTTTTTCTTCCATACCCCATTCGGTAATATTTTTTTTACAGACTTCAAACCTTTCCCTGTCAGGCTCAACTCCATACAGCAAATCAAAATACTGTGAAAACTTAAGCAGCAGCCTCCCGAAGCCACAGCCCACATCAAGCAAACTGCCCTTCAAGCCATTTTTAGTAATCATTTTGATTCCCCTGTCCAGCACATCATCCTCACTGGCCTGCCAATAGCCGGGGTAAGGTTCAGAGGCTTCAATCAACGCCATAGTAAAGACGTCCTCGCCGTCAGGGTAAATGTAACCTTGATAATTTTCATGTTTGTTGTTTGACATCCTGCACCTCTTTAACGAGCACATTGATTTTAAATATTAGAAATATAATATCATATATATTGGATTTTTGGTAATTAATTATATATATTATATATAATTGGTTTATTTGGTATATATAACTTTTTTACCAGTTAAAAGGAGGTTATGCATATGTTCAAGGAAGGTGAAAAAATTTATTTCCTTGATGCCAGGGATGGCATCATACAGGCTGCCAGATTTATGGAAAATACTGAAGAGGGCGTATGGATAAAAATCAGCGGTCATGCCGTCAACACCTTTGTTTACAAGGACAGCTGCGCTGTCACCCTGTGCAGGGATCGGGAACAGGCCCTGGCCAATCTGGAGGCTATAAAAAATAATCTCAGAATCCGGCTGCTAAAAGACAACTTTTACATCAGAGATATAGTCCTGCGCCTTGAGAAAACTGAAGGCAAGCTATATGCAGAGATTGTGGGAGAGATACTTAAAAACTGCAATAAATAAGACATATGATTTTTTCGCCCCCAAGTAAAAACAACTGCTGAAATTCCTGGTAATAAACCATGAATTCCAGCAGTTGCTCTTGAGTACAAGCATTTCTTTAAAGTCGTCCTCATGTGACAGGCAAATCAGCCTTGCTTGCCTATGAGCTTATCTTTTCTTCCTGCAAAACCACCTTCTGCTCCACCGGAGCTTCTCCCTCGCCTGCCTCCCGGGTATCAGCATCCGCCTGTACAGGAGGGTTTTTGAGATTTTTAAAGGCCACCGACATCATGAGCTTTATCCTGTTAAGCTGGTTAACCTCACTGGCTCCGGGGTCGTAATCCACCGCCACAATATTTGATTGAGGATATCTTCTCCTCAGTTCCTTTATCATTCCCTTGCCGGTTACATGGTTTGGCAGACATGCAAACGGCTGCATGCAAACGATATTTCCTGCTCCGCTCTTTATGAGTTCAATCATCTCAGCCGTCAGGAACCAGCCTTCTCCTGTCTGGTTTCCTATGGAAAGGATCTGAGACGCACTGTCCGCCAGCTCGTAAATGGAATGAGGGGCATCAAATCTTCTGCTTTTACGAAGATATTTTTTCATATGCCTTCTGTAGTATTCGATACCCAGGATGGCCAGATTATTTACCACCAGCTTCTTAAAGGAACCGGATAAATTCTTGTATTTGAAATTTGCATCATAGGCACAGTAGAGGAAGAAGTCAATAAGGTCAGGCATTACAGCCTCGGCACCTTCCTTTTCCACCACATCAACTACATTGTTATTGGCATCCGGATGGAACTTGACCAGTATCTCACCAACCAGGCCCACCTTGGGCTTTACTATATCCTGCAGTCCCAGGGCATCAAACTCTCTGATTATTCCCTTGATATTCCGCTTGAAGCTTCCCCTCTTACCCTCATATATGGAATCCACACAAATTTGAGACCATTTTTTGTACAGCTCATTTGCAGAACCGGGTACGGATTCATAGGGCCTTACCCTGTAGAGCACACGCATGAGCAAGTCTCCGTAAACAAGTCCTTTAAAGGCACTGTCCAGCAGGTCCAGAGATATTTTGAAGCCCGGCTGGTTATCCAATCCCAGAGCATTCAGAGATATAACCGGAACCTGGCTCATATCGGACTCCTTGAGTGCTTTTCTCAAAAAACCTATATAGTTGGTGGCACGGCAGCCTCCACCTGTCTGCGTGATTAAGACAGAGGTGTTGTCAAGGTCATACCTGCCTGACTTCAGAGCATGAATTATCTGTCCCACCACTATAATTGACGGGTAGCAGGCGTCATTATTGACATATCTCAGGCCATCCTCAACTGCAGCACTGTCAACCTCCGGAAGCACCTCAACCTTATAGCCGCACTTTCTGAAGGCGGCTTCAACAAAATCAAAGTGTATGGGGGACATCTGAGGAGCAAGTATAGTATGCTTCGTCCTCATTTCCTCCGTAAAAATGGCCTTCTTATGAGACTCATGCAGCTTATGAGGCTTCAGTTCCTTCTTATCCCTGTCTTCTATGGCTGCAACCAGTGACCTGATTCTGATTCTGGCCGCGCCCAGATTGTTGCCCTCGTCAATTTTCAGAACAGTGTATATGTTTTCGTTGGTATTTAAAATCTCCTGAACCTGATCCGTGGTTACTGCATCCAGTCCGCACCCGAAGGAATTGAGCTGTATCATCTCAAGCTCAGGGTATTCATTCACAACTGTTGCCGCTGAATATAACCTGGAATGGTACTTCCACTGGTCAACTACTCTCAGCGGGCGCTCAACTTTTCCCAGATGGGCTATTGAATCCTCCGTCAGTACTGCAAAGCCGTGGGAGGTTATGATCTGAGGTATGCCGTGGTGTATTTCAGGGTCAATGTGATAGGGCCTTCCCGCAAGCACAATCCCCCTCTTGTTATTGTCCCTCAGATATTTGAGAGTCTCCTCCCCCTTACGTCTGATGTCGCTTTTAACCTTTTCGTCCTCGGCATATGCCAGTTCAACGGCATTTTCTATTTCTGCCCTGGATATGCCGAATTCGGCTCCTAAAACCTCAAAAAGCCTTACCTTCATTCTTTCCTTGTTATCATAGGGAAGGAAAGGATTCATGAACTTTATACCCTTCGTCTTAAGAATATCCATGTTATTCTTGATAACCTCAGGATACGAGGTGACTATAGGACAATTATAGTGATTATCCGCGCCTTCATCCTCAATAATCTCATAGGGAAGACAGGGGTAGAAAATAAAGTTCACGTTTTTATTTACCAGGCTGGTGATATGTCCGTGTACAAGCTTGGCAGGGTAACAAACCGATTCCGAAGGCATAGTTTCAATACCCAGCTCATATATTTTCTTTGAAGAACGAGGGGACAGCTCCACTCTGAATTTCAAATTATCAAAGAAAGTAAACCAGAAGGGATAATTCTCATACATATTAAGAACCCGCGGTATTCCCACAGTTCCCCTTGTGTATTCAATACCGGCGGTCTGCTTGTAGCCCACTATCCTCTTATACTTATATTCATACAAATCAGGGACATCCTTGGTTGAGCTTTCAAGCCCCGCTCCCCGCTCACATCTGTTGCCTGATACAAATCTGCTTCCGTCGCTGAATTGATTGATAGTCAGCAAACAATTATTGTTGCAAAGCTTGCACCTCTGCAGCTCTGTATTAAACTCAAACTCGCCTATCTTTTCTCTGGAAAGGAGTGTACTCTGAGCACCGTCATAGCGTTCCTTCGCTATCAAGGCAGCACCGAAAGCCCCCATAAGCCCGGCAATATCAGGTCTTACAGCCTCTCTTTCAGAAATCAGCTCGAAGCTCCTGAGCACTGCATCATTGAGGAAGGTTCCTCCCTGAACAATAATCTTTTCTCCCATTTCCTTTGGATCACGTATTTTAATAACCTTCAGCAGCGCATTCTTAATAACGGAATAGGACAGCCCTGCAGAAATGTCTCCTACCTGGGCACCTTCCTTCTGTGCCTGCTTAACTCTTGAGTTCATAAATACCGTACATCTGGAACCCAGGTCAACGGGCTTCTCCGCCAGCAATGCCTGGACTGCAAAATCCTCAACCGTAAAATTCAAGGATTTGGCAAAAGTCTCTATAAACGACCCGCACCCGGAGGAGCAGGCCTCGTTGAGCATAATGCTGTCAACTATTCCATCCTTGATTTTCAGGCATTTCATATCCTGTCCGCCGATGTCCAATATAAAATCAACACCAGGGAGGAAGAAGTCTGCTGCCTTATAATGGGCTATTGTTTCTATTTCGCCGATATCAACCTTCAGGGCCGCCTTAATCAAACCTTCACCATAACCGGTCACGGTTGAATTTACTATTCTGGCCTCGGAAGGTATTTTTTTATATATGTCGTTTAAGATTCTTATGGATGAATTTAAGGGACTTCCCTCATTGCTTCCATAGTGCGAGTAAAGAAGCTCTCCGTCAGAGTCAATTAAAACTGCCTTCGTTGTTGTAGAACCAGCATCAATTCCAAGGAAGCAGTCGCCTTTATACTGGGACAGGGGCCTTATGACCGCAGAATGCCGGGCATGTCTTTCCCTGAATTCGTCCAGCTGCTCCTGATTGTCAAAAAGCGGCTTAAGCCTTTCAACCTCATGGACCACAATAGTATTCAGGTCTGGCAGCTTTTCCTTCAGCTCCTTGAACAGCACCGTTTCGCACGACCTTGAAGAAAGCGCCGCACCTATTGCCACAAACAGCTGTGAATTGTCAGGGAAAATTACCTCCTCCGGCTTCAGTCCAAGTGTTATTTCAAATCTCTTTCTCAATTCAGAAAGAAAATAAAGTGGACCGCCCAGAAAGGCAATATTCCCCTTGATGGGCTTTCCGCAAGCCAGACCGCTGATGGTCTGATTGACTACCGACTGGAATACCGATGCGGCAATATCCTCCCTTGCAGCGCCCTCATTTAAAAGCGGCTGAATATCGGTTTTGGCAAATACTCCGCACCGTGCAGCTATGGGGTATATCATCCTGCTGTTTTTGGCATATTCATTCAAGCCTGTAGCATCAGTCTGCAGCAGGGAAGCCATCTGGTCAATAAAGGAGCCCGTACCGCCGGCACAGGTTCCGTTCATCCTCTGTTCCAGGCCGCCCTTGAAATATGTTATTTTGGCATCTTCCCCGCCAAGCTCAATTGCTACATCAGTATGTGGGATGAGAGTTTGCACAGACTCAGAGCCTGCAATAACCTCTTGAATAAATTCAAGACCCAGCCACTGAGAAACCAGTAATCCACCTGATCCGGTTATCATTACGGTACATTCTTCCTGATAAAACTTATCACAGGTTTCATCCATTAATTCAAAGATGGTTTTTCTTATGTCAGAATAATGTCTTTGATATTTTGAAAAAACAAGCTTGTTATTATTATCAAGAACAGCCATTTTTACAGTGGTAGATCCAACATCCAATCCCACGCGATAATTTTTTTTCATATATTGACTAATCTCCAAAATTAATTTTATAAACTATGTAAAATTAACATAACTATTTTTTATCACATAGTTCCTACATTAAAATTTGTTCAACAGTTCTGCGATGAATAAACTACTATGTCTATTATACCAAAGCCGGCAAACTCCGACTAATGGCAATGTTTTCAATGTAATCGACCCGGAAACTGCAGCAAAGGCTGGTTACCCTCTATTGACAAAGTATAACACGCCTTACACCGGCTATTTTGCCACTTTTCTTTGTTGTCGTCCTTGCCTTGCATCAGCAAGGCTGCGTCCATCCGCCTCGAAAACTGCCAAAATTTCTCGGTGTGAGGTCGGAGATTTTTGAGCGAGAGAATTTGGCTTGCGGCAAGGCGAAGACGCGAAGGAAGGCTTTGTGCCTTACAAACGGCTTCAACGTAGCCGAAGGGTAAATTCGCCGCTCAAAAACGTA